>NZ_CP126604.1:2400000-3600000 GCF_008364625.2 Enterobacter dykesii | reverse complement strand
GTTTTGCGCCGGGACGTAGCTGCCGATATACGCAAGCAGCGCAATCAGCGCCGTCTGACGCATATAGGTACTCTTACCGCCCATGTTCGGACCGGTAATGATCAACATTCTTCTCTGCGGTGACAGGCTCAGCGGGTTGGCGATGAACGGTTCGTTCAGCACCTGCTCTACCACAGGGTGACGGCCTTCAGTGATGCGAATGCCGGGCTTGTCGGTAAAGGTTGGGCAGGTGTAGTTCAGCGTTTCAGCGCGTTCTGTCAGATTCACCAGCACGTCCAGCTCCGCCAGCGCGCTGGCGCTCTGCTGCAGGTCGCCCAGGTGCGGCATCAGCATGTCGAACAGCTCGTCATACAGCTGTTTTTCCAGCGCCAGCGCCTTACCTTTCGAAGTGAGAACTTTGTCTTCGTACTCTTTCAGTTCAGGAATGATGTAGCGTTCGGCGTTTTTCAACGTCTGGCGACGCACGTAGTGAATCGGCGCCAGGTGGCTCTGCCCGCGGCTAATCTGAATGTAGTAACCGTGTACCGCGTTATACCCCACTTTTAGGGTGTCGAGCCCAAGACGCTCGCGCTCGCGGATTTCCAGCTTATCGAGGTAGTCCGTCGCACCGTCGGCCAGCGCGCGCCATTCGTCCAGCTCCTCGTTGTAGCCAGGGGCAATCACGCCACCATCACGCACCAGAACCGGAGGCGCATCGATAATGGCGCGCTCCAGCAGTTCGCGTAGCTCGGTAAATTCGCCCATGGTTTCGCGGAGTTTCTGTACCGGCGCGCTGTCAACGTCACTCAACTGCGCACGCAGTTCCGGCAGCTGCTGGAAAGCATGACGCATCCGCGCGAGATCGCGTGGTCGAGCTGTTCGCAGTGCCAGACGAGCAAGGATACGCTCCAGATCGCCCACCTGGCGCAGAACCGGCTGCAGCTCGGTATAGCGATCCTGCAAGGCGGCAATCGTCTGCTGACGGCAAACCAACGTCTCGGTATTACGGATCGGCATATGCAGCCAGCGTTTCAGCATGCGGCTGCCCATTGGCGTTACCGTACTGTCGAGGACCGACGCGAGCGTATTTTCTACGCCGCCCGCCAGGTTCTGCGTGATCTCCAGGTTACGGCGCGTGGCGGCATCCATGATGATGCTGTCCTGCTGGCGCTCCATGGTGATAGAGCGGATATGCGGCAGTGCGGTGCGCTGGGTATCTTTCACGTACTGCAGGAGACAACCGGCCGCACACAGCCCGCGCGGTGCGTTTTCCACGCCAAAGCCAATCAGATCGCGGGTGCCAAACTGCAGATTCAGCTGCTGGCGCGCGGTATCAATTTCGAATTCCCACAGCGGACGACGGCGTAACCCGCGACGACCTTCAATCAGCGCCATTTCGGCGAAATCTTCGGCATAGAGCAATTCTGCCGGGTTGGTTCGCTGCAGTTCGGCTGCCATCGTTTCACGGTCAGCCGGTTCACTCAGACGAAAACGTCCGGAGCTAATATCCAGTGTCGCGTAGCCAAACCCTTTACCGTCCTGCCACAGCGCTGCCAGCAGGTTATCCTGGCGCTCCTGTAACAGGGCTTCATCACTGATGGTGCCAGGCGTGACGATGCGCACGACTTTGCGTTCCACCGGGCCTTTTGAGGTCGCTGGATCGCCGATCTGTTCGCAGATGGCAACGGACTCGCCCTGATTCACCAGCTTCGCCAGGTAGTTTTCTACCGCGTGGTGCGGGATACCTGCCATAGGAATGGGCTCGCCTGCCGATGCGCCACGTTTGGTCAGCGAGATGTCGAGTAGCTGCGATGCACGCTTAGCATCGTCATAAAACAGCTCGTAAAAATCGCCCATACGGTAAAACAGCAGGATTTCTGGATGCTGTGCTTTCAGCTTCAGATACTGCTGCATCATCGGCGTATGTGCGTCGAAATTGTCGATTGTGCTCATGGAGTTATGATGTCCATTTCTTTGAAAATTAACTGTTTTGATGGGCTCAGTGGCCGTTTGTTCCTTCTATTGTCGCATGAAAAAAAGGTCCGGCGCAGAAAAATGTCGTGGCTTTACGAGGCATCTTCCGACATTAATTCGATGACAATTTTTCCATGCTCCACGCCCACTCTGACCCTTGAGTGGGTCGTAAACCCGGCCTTTTCAAGCCAGTCACCTTTTAAGCTCAGCGCTGCATGGACGCTGTAGCGCTTCGGTATCTTGGTATTGCGGTCTTCATGGCGCTTTCTAAAATATCCCACTTTCAAATGGCGATAGGGTTTGCCGATCGTGAGCTCTTGCATAGGGTCTCCAGACAACACGGACAAAGGTCATTTCTGATACCTGTATAAAATACCAGTGATTGTTGGCCGGTGCAGGGCTAAAACTGGAATCAGCCTTCAGGAAACGAAATGCAACCGCTGAAATCCAGCGTTGAAAGGTGTATTATCGATGCACTTTATTATTCGGTAATCCGCTATGTCCGGTAAACGCATCTCACGAGAAAAAGAGACCATCGCGAAAATGATCGCGTTGTATGAAAAGCAGTGTCCGCAGGCATCTCAGGAGGAAGGGCACTATCAGGCACTCAACGCGTATGCCGATAAGCGCCTGGATAAGTGCGTTTTCGGTGAGGAAAAGCCCGCCTGTAAACAGTGTCCGGTCCACTGCTATCAGCCTGCCAGACGCGAAGAGATGAAGCAGGTTATGCGCTGGGCTGGTCCGCGTATGTTATGGCGTCATCCCATTCTGACCGTTCGTCATCTGATGGATGACCGTCGTCCCGTGCCGGAACTGCCGGAGAAATACCGTCCGAAAAAGTGATTGGTTCAGCGTCTCATCGGGCCGCAAATCACCTTCAGGGCCAGCGCGCTGCAAAGCGGGAAGAGGGCCAGCAGCAGCCAGGGATACATCGCCTGCTTTGAGGGCACCAGCGCGCGGTCCAGCAGGCTGCCAAACAACAAGTTTCCCGCCAGTACCGCTATGCCTCCGGCGGTAGCGAGTGCGCCGTAGTGCGCGCCAAGCGTGGATTCCTCCGCAAACCGAGGGATCAGATCTTTAGCAGATGGTACCAGCAGCATTTGCCCCAGCGTCAACAGCGTCACAAAACAGACAGAAGGCAGTAAGCGCAGCCAGCCTTCCGGCGGCGTCATCGGGGCGAACGTCGCCACGCTCGCAAAGGCGGCTGAAAGGAGCAAAAATCCCACCGGCAGAATTCTCACCGCACCCACGCGACGGGCGAAACGCGCCAGCGGCAGCTGTAAGGCGATGATCAGAACGGAGGCCAGCATAAAAAGCGGGCCGAGATCTTTCTCGTTACCGCCAGAGCGCTGGATCTCTACCGGTAGCGCCAGATAAAGCTGGTTATAACTTAACAGCCATGAACTATAGGCAATGATAAAGGCGACAAAGCGCGGCTGACGGAACGTTGTCCACCAGGGCTGTATTTTCAGCGTCTGTGAACGGTGGCCAGCAGCAGGCAGGCAAAAGAAGAGCACCACTAGCGCAATGACAAAGACACCTGCCCCCGCCAGCGCCACCTGACGAAAACCGAGGCCGGTGAGCAGGGCGCCAGCAACCGGGCCCAGTACCGCGCCGAGCTCTCCGCAGACGGCAAAGAGCGCAAACCACTCCGCGCGGCTTCGTTTGCCTTTCGCCTCGCTGTGGGTGCCCGCTTTTGCCAGCAGTGCCTCAATTGAGGGAGAAAATAACGCGCCGCCAACGCCCGTCAGACACGCGCCCAGAATAATCGGCCACAGGGATTCCCCGAAGGCCAGCAGCAGATAGCCTGAAACACGAACAATACAGCCGCTCAGGATAATCACTTTCGCGCCAAACCGGTCCGAGAGCGCACCGCCAACGATAAACATCCCCTGTTGCGAGAAGGTACGCAGGCCCAGGATCAGCCCGATCAGCCCACCGGAGAGCAGCATGTCGTCGCGCAGAAATATCGCCAGGAAGGGAACGACGGCGTAAAAGCCAATGTTGAAAACAAACTGGCTACCCAGTAAGACGGGCGGCCACAGGGTGGCGGCAGGGCGAAGGGGCATCGTCGTTCACTCGCCCCTAAACGATAAAGTGGATGTGCTTTTTGCCATGGAACGGCGAGATCTCGATTTTGGTTTTGACCCGGAAGACATCCCAGAGCAAAGACTCGGATAAGATGTCCTGCGGTGTCCCCGTCGCCACAATTTGCCCTTTCTGCATCACAATCAGCGAGTCGCAGAACATCGAGGCGTGGTTGAGATCGTGGATAGCGACAATGCTGGTGACCGGTAATTCGCTGATTAACTGCATCAGCTGCATCTGATGATGAATGTCCAGGTGGTTGGTCGGTTCGTCCAGCAGGATTTCCGTTGGGGTCTGAGCCAGGGCGCGGGCAATATGCACCCGCTGGCGCTCGCCGCCAGAGAGGCTCAGCCAGCCCTGGTCGCTTTTATCCAGCATATCCACGCGCTGCAGGGCGGCGGTGACGGTTTCGTCATCGTGGTTGCTCCAGTTGGAAAAAGCGGAGTGGTGCGGAATACGCCCGAGTTTCACCACGTCACGAACGCGCATGTTGGCGTCAGTCATGCCGTGCTGTTCGACGAAGGCGACCCGGCGGGCAAGCTGCTTTTTGGCAATACGAGAGATGTCCTGCCCGTCCAGCGTCACACAGCCCGCATCCGGGCGACGCAGCCCCGCCAGGATACGTAAAAGAGACGATTTACCGCAGCCGTTAGGACCAAGCAGCCCTACCGTTTCGCCCCGAGAAACCTTCAGCGAGACGTTGTTAACGATGACCTTTTTGCCGACCTTCCAGGTAATATTTTCAGCGCAAATACTCATCACTTATTCCTTGAGCGGTAGATAATCACGGCAAAGAAAGGCACGCCAACCAGCGCGGTGACCACGCCGACGGGCAGGCTTTGCGGCGCAATCAGCATGCGCGAGGCAATATCAGCCAGCACCATCAGGATAGCCCCTGCCAGCGCGCTGGCAATCAGCAGCGTGCGGTGCAGCGGCCCGAACAGGAAGCGCATCACGTGCGGCACTACCAGCCCGACAAAGCCGATTGAGCCCGCCATGCTGACAATCGTCGCGGTAATCAGCGCGGTAGTGGTAAAGAGGGTCAGGCGAACCCACGGGACGGCAATACCTAAAGAGGCGGCGGCGTCATCGCCGAACGTAAAGGCATCCAGCGCCCGGGAATAGTAGAGGCAAACGGCTAATCCAGTCAGCACCACGACCAGTGCCAGCTGGAATTCAGGCCAGCGTACGCCGCTGAAGCTGCCCAGCAGCCAGAACATCACGTCGCGCGCCTGCTGGGCGCTGGCGGAGGTGCTGATGGTGTAGGCCGTAATGGCGTTGAAAAGCTGCGAGGCGGCGACGCCTGCCAGAATAGTACGTTCATTCCCGCCGCGCGCGCCGTTCGTCAGAAACGCGACAAACGCAAAGGCGGCGAATGCCCCGGCGAAGGCACCGGCAGAGAGGGAGACCGCACCGGTGCCGATCCCCAATACGACGACAGAAACCGCCCCGGTCGACGCGCCCGCGGACACGCCGAGCACGTAGGGTTCCGCCAGCGCGTTCTTCAGCAGGCTCTGCAATACGGCACCGCAGATGGCCAGCCCCGCGCCGCAGCAGGCCGCAACCAGCGCGCGGCTCAGGCGAAAGTCCCAGATCACGCTCTCATAGATGCGGGTGAGCGGAACCTCGGTGAGCCCCATTTTATTGCTGATGGCGTAAAACACGTTCTGCAGCGGGATGGACAGCTCGCCGACGCTGACGCTCAGCGCGATCGTCAGAAATAACAGTACCAGGGCGAGCAAAGCCGAGGTCGTCAGAACCAGGCTCTGCCGGGCCTGAAGAACGGCGGTTGTCATCAGTTCAGCCCCAGCTTTCTGAGCTGTTCGCCGACCTGCTCAGCCCCGTAAATCGTACGGATCGTCGGATTCATCGCCTGGCCGTCCATCACCACGATATGGCCTTTTTTCACCGCGTCCAGCTGGCTGACCGCCGGATCGCTCTTCAGGAATTTGATTTTCTCTTCCGCGTTATCCAGCGCCCAGCGGTTGCGATCGAGGCTGGAGACCACAATCACATCCGGATTGGCGGCAATAATGCTCTCCCAGCCCACGGTTGGCCATTCGGTCTCGGACGTAATGGCGTTATGACCGCCCATCAGGCTGGCGATAAACCCGGAGGGGCTATTTTTACCGCCGACGTAAGCGTCCGCAGAAGGGGATGAACTGGAGAACCAGAAGACAAACGAAAGGTCTTTTTTACTCTTGCCGAATTCCTTACGCAGGTCGGCCTCGCGTTTTTTGAAATCGGCAATGACGGCCTGACCGCGCTCTTCAACGTTAAAGATTTTGGCGAAGTCCTCAATCTCTTTATAGAGATACGTCATATCCCACAGTTTCTGGCGGCTGCCGTACATATCGCCGGTGGCTTTTTTGGTCGCGCACATGCCCGGCGACACGTAGCTGTTCACGCCCAGGGTCATCAGATCGTCGCGTTTTGCGACCTTGCTTTCAGGCCCCAGCAGCAGTGGCGTCTGGGCGGGAACAAAGTCGGGGTTTTGCGCCAGCACGGATTCAAGGGTAGGGATTTCGACCGTCAGGGTTTTGATTTTTGCATTCTGTTCCGCCAGCTGCGGCAGCACTTTGGTCGGCCAGAAGGCGCTGGCCTTCACCTTATCTTCCAGACCCAGCAGGAGCAAAATTTCGACGGTGTTCTGGCCCAGGGCCACGACGCGTTCCGGCGCTTTGGTGAATGTCTCTTTATAGCCACAGTTTTCAATCGTCAGGGGATAGGTGGTTGCCAGAGCAGAACCGACCGACGCAATCGCCAGGCCTAACGCGCAGATGACCTTTTTCATGAAACGCTACCCTTCATTAAAATTATTTTTGATGCAAATGAAACTCATTATTAAGGCGGAATTTTATACAGAGGAAACGATTTTGTGTCAATGAGGGACAATTGCGCAGGGTAACAAAAGGCGGTGTCAGAAAAACACCGCCAGAATAAGGCCTTAAATGAGGCTCTCTTTATCAATCCCGAGACGCTTCATGCGTGACAGCAGGGTGGTGCGTTTTAACCCCAGTCGCTGGGCGGCACCTTTTGGTCCGGCGACCACGCCGTTGGTCTCTTTCAGCACGCGCATAATGAGCTGATATTCATCTTCTCCTTCTTTCGCTGTCTCGGCGGCGGGCGCGGTTACGTCAGGAAGCGTAACCTCAGGCAGAGAGAGTTGCAGCACGTTACCGCGCGTCAGCAGCACCGCGCGTTCGATGACGTTTTCCAGCTCGCGCACGTTGCCGGGCCATTCCATCGATGAAAGGGTGCGCAACGTCTCGGCAGGAATACTGTCGATGTTGCGCCCCATCCGGCGCGCGATCTTCGCGGTAAAGGCTTTGACCAGCAGGGGGATATCTTCCGGGCGCTCGCGCAGCGGCGGCAGGAAAATCGGGAAGACGTTCAGACGATAGTAAAGGTCGCTGCGAAACTCGCGGTCGGCGACCATTTTTTTCAGGTCACGGTTGGTGGCCGCAATCAGCCGCACGTCGGTCTGGATAAGCTTGTTGCTGCCAAGACGTTCAAACTCCTGCTCCTGAAGGACGCGCAGCAGTTTCGGCTGTAGCTCCAGCGGCATATCGCCCACTTCGTCGAGGAACAGCGAGCTTTTGTCCGCCAGCTCAAACCGGCCCAGTCGCTGGCTGCTGGCCCCGGTGAATGCACCACGCTCGTGGCCGAACAGATCGCTTTCCAGCAGCCCCGCAGGCATCGCGGCGCAGTTCATCTTCACCATCCGTCGGCTGTTGCGGTTGCTCAGATTGTGGATTGCGCGGGCTATCAGCTCTTTGCCCGTGCCGGTTTCGCCCAGGATCAGCACCGTGCTGTCGCTTTGCGCCACCATCTCAACCTGCTTAAGCACGCTGTACATGGCGTCGCTGCGCCCGATGATTTCACCAAACTCGCTGTCCACGTTGTTGAGCTGTTCGGTCAGGGCCAGGTTCTCATCCACCAGCCGCTCTTTCAGACGATGAATTTCCTGATAGGCGAGGGCGTTATCGAGCGCGATGGAAATACGCTCGGCAATCTGGCGCAGCAGCTTCAGGTTGGCGGTGGTGAACACGCCTTCCTCGCACTGCGCCAGCTTCAGCACGCCCAGCATGGTGTTGCCGGACATCAGCGGCAGCAGGCACAGGGTCTGAATTTTATTGCCCCAGGTGTTGAACAGCATCCGCTCGTACGGCGCGACCGGGTCCTGCTCGTTCAGGTTGAGCAGGAGGATCTCTTTGCTCTTGAAGACCCGCTCGGAAAGGGTGCCCGCTTCGTCCACCTCGCTCTGCTCGTGCGCCGGGTTGGCTTCATCGAGATAGTGCGTGGAGTAGATGTTCAGCTTGCCCTTGCGATGCCCGCGCAGCGCAATGCTGATGGCGTCGATTTTGAAATAGTGGTGGATCTCTTTCGAGACTTCGCTGACCAGCTCGTCCATGTCCAGGCGGGAGAGCACGGCGTTGGTGATGGCGACCAGAATGCGGAAGTTGTCGCGCTCGCGGCTCAGCAGGTCGTAATCGACGTTATTGGTGACGCGGCTTTGGATCTGCTCCGCGACGACGGCCACAATCTGGGTAAAGGTGTGCAGGCGCTCGTATTCCGCCTCGCTCCAGGGATGGTCGGTCGTGCGGATAAACTCGCAGCCGCCAAAAATCTGGCCCTCTGCCGCCAGCGGCAGCATGCAGTAATGCCCGAAAGGCTGATAGAGATCGCTATCCGCGAGCCGCGGCCACGCCTGGCGGAACTCCACAAAATTGCAGTGCAGCACTTCAGGCCGGGAGAGTATGCGGCGCACCGGGCCATGCGCCAGATACGTTTCGTCTTCGTATTCAAACGTTTTGCCATTATCACGCGTCGAGTAGTAGCTCGCGCGCTGCGTTCCGCTATGCCAGAGCACAATCGCGGCGCTGTCCGCCAGCGCCGATTGCCTGACCAGCCGCGTCAGGGCATCGCTCAGCGCACCGAGGTCGGGCTGCTGTAAAAGTGTGCGCGTGATGTCAAACAGGCCCTGCTGTCCAAGATCGCTCATCGGTGTATACGGCATATTGCTTTCCAATAGAAACTGGCAAAAAAAAGATTCAGTGCTGACCGCTTTTGGCGCGGTTCTAGCAAATACGGGGTAAGGGTTCCGCGTGCGGCAGATCCAGCGTGCGTTTAACGCCATACAGCCCGGCCAGGCGCACCCCTTTGCGCTCAACCACTTCACCAATCATCGCCGCCTCTTTTCCTGACGGATGAGCCCGCAGCTGTTCAAGAACGGCTTCCGCGGCCGCGCGTTCAACGCCAATCACCAGTTTGCCTTCGTTGGCAAAGTTGAGCGGGTCCAGCCCCAGCAGTTCGCAAAGCCCGCGAACGGCAGGCTTAACGGGCAGGCTGCGCTCGGTGAGTTCAATCCCGTACCCGCAGCTTGCTGCAAATTCGTGGACCACGGCGTTCACGCCGCCTCGCGTCGCGTCCCGCAGGGCTTTCACGCCGGGAATACCCCGCAGCGTCTGAATCAGCGGGGTGAGCACCGCGCAGTCGCTGCGCAGTTCCCCGTCCAGCCCCAGACCTTCGCGCAGGTTAAGGATGGTCGCCCCGTGGCAGCCCAGCGTTCCGGTGACGATCAGTACGTCGCCCACGCTAAGCTGTTGCGCCGCCCAGTGAATATCGGCGGGGATCGCCCCCATGCCGGCGGTGTTGATAAACAGCTTGTCGGCCGCGCCGCGCTGCACCACTTTGGTATCGCCGGTGACGATAGCTATCCCCGCCTCGCGCGCGGTCTGCGCCATGCTGTTGACCACTGCCGTGAGCGTCTCCATCGGTAACCCCTCTTCGAGGATAAACCCGCAGGAGAGGTAGCGCGGAATAGCGCCGCTGACCGCCACGTCGTTGGCCGTGCCGCAGACGGCGAGCTTGCCGATATCGCCGCCGGGGAAGAACAGCGGATCGATCACGTAGCTGTCGGTGGAGAACGCCAGCCTGTCGCCCTGCGCGGTGAGGGTGACGAGGTCAATGCGCGCCTGGTCTTCCTGTTCGGCGAGCCAGGGATTGTTGAAGGCTTCCATAAACAGCCGGTTAATCAGCTGCTGCATTGCCTGTCCGCCGCTGCCGTGCGCCATTTCAACCGTATTCATGCTTCACTCTCCTGGTTGCGATACTGATACCACGCGGCACACGCCCCTTCGGAGGAGACCATCAGCGCGCCAAACGCCGTTTGCGGGTTACAGGTATTGCCAAATAACGGGCATTGATGCGGTTTGCATTTACCGGTGAGCACGTCGCCGCAGCGTGCCCGGGGATCGTCGCAAACCTGCTGCGGCTGCGGGCGGAAATGCGCTTCGGCGTCGAACGCGCGATAGGCCAGCGTCAGGCGCACGCCGGATTCGGCAATCAGCCCCAGACCACGCCATTCGCTGTCGCCCTCAACGCTGAACACGTCGGCTATCGCCTGCTGCGCCCGTTCATTTCCCGCATCCGGCACCACGCGGCGGTACTGGTTTTGCACGGTACTCAGGGCCGCTATTTTCTGCTCAACCAGCATGGTGACACCTTGCAGTAGATCAAGTGGTTCGAAACCAGCGATCACTAACGGACGATTGTACTGTTCAGCGATAAAATCGTAGGCGTCTGTGCCAATCACCATGCTGACGTGGCCCGGTGCCAGAAAGGCGTCAATACCGTTGCCAGGCTCTTCCAGCAGGCTGCGCAGTGTGGGAATGAGCGTAATGTGCTGGCAGAAGAAGAAAAAGTTATCGACGCCGCGTGCTTTCGCCTGCTGCAGCGTGATGGCGGTGGCGGGCATGGTGGTTTCAAACCCCAGGCCAAAAAACACCACCTTGCGCGCGGGGGTGTCCTCCGCCAGCGTCAGGGCATCCATCGGCGAATAGACGATCCGGATGTCGGCTCCGCGCGCTTTCGCCTGCAGCAGCGAGCCGTTTTTCCCCGGCACGCGCATCGCGTCGCCAAAGGTGCAGAAAATGACGTCGGGCTGGCTGGCAATTTCGATGCAGCTGTCGATGCGCCCCATCGGCAGCACGCACACCGGGCAGCCGGGGCCGTGGATAAACTCGATGTTCTCCGGCAGCAGCTGATCGAGGCCAAATTTGAAGATGGCGTGCGTGTGTCCGCCGCACACCTCCATGATCCGCAGCGGTCTTTCTTTTGTGTAGTCCAACAGCGCTGCGCGCGTTTTCAGGTGCCCGATAAGCTGCAGCACCTGCTCCGGCGCGCGGTATTCATCAACGTAACGCATGGCTAACGCTCCTCACCGTACAGCAGCGCGCCCACGTCAGGCTCCACGTCGAACATGTTTTGCAGGGCATCCAGCGTGTCGCGGGCTTCCGCTTCGTTAATCACGCTCATGGCAAACCCCACGTGGACCAGCACCCACTGGCCGAGACGCGATGCGCCCGTTTCATCGCTGCTGCCCACCAGCGTCAGGTCGACGTCGCGCAGGATGCCGCAGACCTCCACTTTGGCTTGGTTCCCGTCAATGGAATGGATTTGTCCCGGTACGCCTATGCACATCGTTCGCTCTCCAGCCAGTTCAGCCAGGCATCCATCCCGTCGCCGCGCGTGGCGGAGACAAGCAGGATCTCAATCTCCGGATTCACCTCACGGGCATACGCCAGGCATTTATCCACGTCGAAATTCAGGTACGGCAGCAGGTCGACTTTGTTCAGCAGCATGATGGACGCGGCGGCAAACATATGCGGGTACTTCAGCGGCTTGTCTTCGCCTTCGGTCACCGAAAGCACCGCTATCTTGTGGCGTTCGCCCAGATCGAAGCTCGCCGGGCAGACCAGGTTGCCGACGTTTTCAATAAACAGAATGCCGTTATCCGCCAGCGGCAGACGCGGGGCGGCGTCGGCAATCATCTGCGCATCCAGGTGGCAGCCTTTGCCGGTATTGACCTGAATCGCCGGGGTGCCGGTTTCGCGAATGCGCGCCGCGTCGTTAACGGTTTGCTGGTCGCCTTCAATCACCGCGCAGGAGACGCGCCCGTTCAGGCGTTTGAGCGTTTCCGTTAACAGCGTGGTCTTGCCGGAACCGGGGCTGGAGACCAGGTTCAGCACCAGCTGTTCGCGGGCGGCAAAGCGCGCGCGGTTGCGGTCGGCGATCTGGTTATTTTTGTCCAGTACGTTGATTTCCACCTCCAGCATCTGGCGCTGGCTGATGCCCGGCGCGTGGGTACCCGCTTCGCCGTGGCCGTAGTGGAGATCGCCCGCAGCGGACCGTTGCGGAGAGAAAGTGATACCGGTCAGTGCCGCAGAAGGACGCGGGGCAGGGGAAAAGGGCGCGGAGCGAAACGCGGAATGGGGACGGTGTTCATCCCCTTCTATATACAGGTTGCCTTCGGCGCAACCGCAGGTGCTACACATACTTTACTCCTTCTCGATTTCGAGGCGTTGGATCTGCATGCCGTCGTCCGCCACGATGCGAAGACCGGTGCTCTGACACTGCGGACAGCGCTGAACCTTTGATGACAGCAGGGTGACGTACTGCTGGCACTGCTCGCACCAGCACTCCGCCTGCTGCTCTTCAATATGAAGTTCGCAGCCTTCCGCCAGCGTGCCGCGACACACCAGCTCAAAACAGAAATGCAGGGCGCTGGGCTCGACGCAGGAAAACGCCCCGACCTTCAGCCAGACGCCGGTGACGCGCTTCGCGTGGTTTTGCACTGCCTGCTGTTCGATAAGTTCCAGAGCCCGCTGGCAGAGGGTGATTTCGTGCATGGCGCCTCCTCAATGAATTGCGCCATTGAATGCAATAACGGTGCCAGCTTAATTTTTGTTAAGGCGTGACGATGTCAACGCTGTCGAAATGACACGTCGACACCGCGGCGTTGACAGCGGTTTTATAATTAAATCTATTTAAAATCAGTAAGATAAAAACTGGCATGGAATCTGCTTAACAGCCGCTATCTCCATTAACCGGATACCTTCTATGACTATTTGGGAAATCAGCGAAAAAGCGGATTACATCGCGCAGCGTCATCAGCAGCTGCAGGACCAGTGGCACCTCTACTGCAACTCTCTGGTTCAGGGCATAACCCTCTCGAAAGCGCGTCTTCACCACGCGATGAGCTGCGCGGCGCAGGGCGACATGCGCTTTGTCCTCTTCGGCCATTTCATCATCAACGTTACTTTGGCGGACAACTTCAACAGCCACACCATTGAGTATCACCTCGAGACAAAAGACGGCGAAAAACAGTGCATTGCAAAGGCGCAGCTGATGGCCGACGGCATGGTGGACGGCCACGTCAGCAACCGCGATCGCCAGCAGGTGCTGGAGCACTATCTGGAAAAAATCGCGCCGGTCTATAACGGCCTGTATGCCGCCGTTGAGCACGATCTTCCGGTCAACCTGAAGCAGCTGATGGATGGAAATACCTCAGCGAACGTGGCCTGACCCATGCGTGTCGAGAAGTGTCGACAAGACAGTTTTTCGTCAAAAATGACTATCACCAGAGGATAACCCGGTGAACCGTTTTGTAATTGCCGACTCGACGGTCTGTATTGGCTGTCGAACCTGTGAGGCGGCGTGTTCGGAAACGCATCGCCAGCATGGGCTGCAGTTCATGCCGCGCCTGCACGTCATGCGTAATGAAAAAGAGTCTGCCCCGCAGCTCTGCCATCACTGTGAAGACGCCCCCTGCGCGGGCGTCTGCCCTGTGAATGCCATCACCCGCGTGGATGGCGCTGTCCAGCTGAACGAAAGCCTGTGCGTAAGCTGCAAGCTGTGCGGCATTGCCTGCCCGTTCGGCGCGATTGAATTTTCCGGCAGCCGTCCGCTGCATATTCCGGCGAACGCCAACTCGCCAAAAGCCCCGCCCGCGCCCCCGGCACCTGCACGCGTAAGCACGCTGCTGGATTGGGTGCCCGGCATTCGTGCCGTTGCGGTGAAATGCGACCTGTGCAGCTTCGATGAGCAGGGCCCGGCATGCGTACGCACCTGCCCGACTAAGGCGTTGATTCTGGTTAACATTCGCGACATCGCCCGTACCAGCAAGCGTAAACGCGAGCTGACCATCAACAGTGATTTTGGCGACCTTTCTCTGCTACAGGCGCTTAACGAGGGGGCGAAATGAACGCGGCGATGATGATTACCAGCGCGGTAGCCTGTTTTGCTGCCGCCGCTGTTCTGGCGCTGATCTTCTCATTCCATAAAATGCTCAGCGGCGCGATCGCTGGGATCGGCGGGGCGGCCGCTAGCCTGATGACGCTGGCGGCAGGCGGTGTCGTCCTGCTCGGCGGCCAGTCCGCAGAGACCGTGATGCCGCTGATTCGCCACACGGTTGAGATCACGCCCCTGAACGCCATCTGGCTGGTGACGTTTGGCCTGAGCGGGCTGTTTATCAGCCTGTTCAATATCGACTGGCATCGCCACCCGCACGCTAAAGCCAACGGCCTGCTGGTTAACCTGCTGATGGCGACGGCGGTCTGTACCGTTAGCGCCAGCAACCTCGGGGCGCTGGTGGTGATGGCGGAAATCATGGCGCTCTGCGGCGTGTTCCTGACCGGCTGCAGCGCCTCCGGCAAGCTGTGGTTTGCGCTGGGACGCCTCGGGACGCTGCTGCTGGCGCTGGCCTGCTGGCTGGTATGGCACCGCTTTGGCACGCTGGACTTCGCTGCGCTCAACGGGCATCCGCTGGGGAACGACGTCTGGCTGCTGGGCGTGCTCGGCTTTGGCCTGCTCGCCGGCATCATCCCGCTGCACGGCTGGGTGCCGCAGGCGCACGCCAATGCCTCCGCGCCTGCCGCCGCGCTGTTTTCGGTGGTGGTGATGAAAGTGGGTCTGTTCGGGATTTTGGCGATAACGCTGACCGGCGGACAACCGCCGCTGTGGTGGGGCGTCGTGCTGCTGGTCGCCGGAATGATTACCGCGTTCGTCGGCGGCCTGTACGCGCTGATGGAGCACAATATCCAGCGCCTGCTGGCGTACCACACCCTGGAAAATATCGGCATTATCCTGCTCGGCATTGGCGCGGGCGTGACCGGGCTGGCGCTCAATCATCCGGCGCTGATTGCCGCCGGTTTTATCGGCGGTCTGTATCACCTCGTCAACCACAGCCTGTTTAAAAGCACCCTGTTCCTCGGGGCGGGCAGCGTCTGGTTCCGCACCGGCCATCGGGATATTGAAAAGCTCGGCGGGATTGGCAAAAAGATGCCGGTGATTTCACTGGCGATGCTGGTCGGGCTGATGGCGATGGCCGCGCTGCCGCCGCTGAATGGCTTTGCCGGGGAGTGGGTGATCTATCAGTCCTTCTTCGCGCTCGGCCAGACCGATCTCTTTATCGCGCGTCTGCTCGGCCCGCTGCTGGCGGTCGGTCTGGCGATTACCGGGGCGCTGGCGGTGATGTGCATGGCGAAAGTCTACGGCGTGACCTTCCTCGGCGCGCCGCGCACCCGCGAAGCGGAAAACGCCTGCTGCGCACCGTTGTTGATGGGCATCAGCGTGGTCGCGCTGGCGCTGTGCTGTATCGCGGGCGGCGTCGCCGCGCCGTGGCTGCTGCCGCTGCTGGGCAACGCCATTCCGCTGCCGCTGACCGTGGCGAATACCACCGTCTCTCAGCCCATGATCGCGCTGCTGCTGATTGGCGCACCGCTGCTGCCGCTCGTCCTGATGCTGTTCTTCAAACGCGACCGGCTCGCCTCCCGCTCGCGCGGTGCGGCGTGGGCCTGCGGCTACGAACACGAACAGTCGATGGTCATCACCGCCCACGGTTTCGCCATGCCGGTGAAGGAGAACTTCGCCGCCGTGCTGAAGCTGCGCCACTGGCTGAACCCGGTGGGCTGGGTACCCGGCTGGCAGAGTGCCGCCGCGCCCGTGCTGTTCCGCCGTCTGGCGGTCATCGAGCTGGCGGTGCTGGTGGTCATTGTGATTTCACGAGGAGCCTGACATGAGTCTGTTACTGGCAATTCTTCAGGCGCTGGTGCTGTTCGCCGCTGCGCCGCTGCTGTCGGGCATCACGCGCGTGGCGCGCGCCCGGATGCACAACCGTCGCGGGCCTGGGGTGCTTCAGGAATACCGCGATCTCTTCAAGCTGCTTTCTCGTCAGAGCGTCGCGCCGGATGCCGCAGGCTGGGTCTTCCGCCTGACGCCGTTTGTGATGGTGGGCGTGATGCTGACCATCGCCACCGCGCTGCCGGTGGTGACGGTGGCGTCGCCGCTGCCCGTGCTTGGCGATCTGATCACGCTTATCTACCTCTTTGCCATCGCCCGCTTCTTCTTTGCGATTGCGGGCCTGGACACCGGGAGCCCGTTTACCGGCATCGGTGCCAGCCGCGAGGCAATGCTCGGCGTACTGGTGGAGCCGATCCTGCTGCTGGGGCTGTGGGTCGCCGCGCAGGTCGCGGGCTCTACCCACATCAGCTTTATCACCCACACCGTTTACCACTGGCCGGTGGCGCGCTCGATCCCGCTGGTGCTGGCGCTGTGCGCCTGCGCGTTCGCCACGTTTATTGAGATGGGCAAACTGCCGTTCGACCTCGCGGAAGCCGAGCAGGAGCTGCAGGAAGGGCCGCTTACCGAGTACAGCGGCTACGGCTTCGCGGTGCTGAAGTGGGGCATCAGCCTCAAACAGCTGGTGGTGCTGCAGATGTTTGTCGGCGTCTTCTTCCCGTGGGGGCAGATGACGCACTTCTCCGCAGGCGGTCTGGTGCTGGCCGTCGTGGTTGCCGCCCTCAAGCTGCTGATCGGCGTGCTGGTGATTGCCCTGTTTGAAAACAGCATGGCGCGCCTGCGTTTTGTGGAAACGTCGCGCATCACCTGGGCCGGTTTTGGTTTTGCATTTTTAGCGTTCGTCTCCTTGCTGGTGGCGTGATTAAAGAGAGTATTTATGTCTGAAGAAAAGAAAGGTCAGCAGTATCTCGCCGCGTTGCATCAGGCTTTCCCCGGCGTGGTGCTGGAGGAGTCCTGGCAAACCAAAGACCAGGTAACCGTCACCATTAAGGTGAACTATCTGCCGGAAGTGGTCGAGTTTCTGTACTACCAGCAGGGCGGCTGGCTGTCGGTGCTGTTCGGCAACGACGAGCGCCAGCTGTGCGGCAATTACGCCGTGTACTACGTGATGTCGATGGAGCAGGGCGAGAAGTGCTGGCTCACCGTGCGCGTCGAAGTCGACCCGAATAAGCCGGAATACCCGTCCGTCACGCCGCGCGTGCCCGCCGCCGTCTGGGGCGAGCGCGAAGTGCGCGACATGTACGGCCTGGTGCCGGTCGGCCTGCCGGACGAGCGCCGCCTGGTGCTGCCGGACGACTGGCCGGACGAACTCTATCCGCTGCGCAAAGACAGCATGGACTACCGCCAGCGCCCGGCGCCGACCACCGACAGCGAAACCTACGAGTTTATCAACGAGCTGGGCAGCAAGAAGAACAACGTGGTGCCGATCGGCCCGCTGCACGTCACCTCAGACGAACCGGGCCACTTCCGTCTGTTCGTCGACGGCGAAAACATCATCGACGCCGACTACCGCCTGTTCTACGTCCACCGCGGCATGGAAAAGCTGGCGGAAACCCGCATGGGCTACAACGAGGTGACATTCCTCTCTGACCGCGTGTGCGGTATCTGCGGCTTCGCCCACAGCACCGCCTATACCACCTCGGTGGAGAACGGCATGGGGATCGTGGTGCCGGAGCGCGCGCAGATGATCCGCGCCATTCTGCTGGAGGTGGAGCGTCTGCACTCGCACCTGCTGAACCTCGGCCTGGCCTGCCACTTCGTCGGCTTTGACTCCGGGTTTATGCAGTTCTTCCGCGTGCGTGAAGCGTCAATGAAGATGGCGGAGATCCTCACCGGGGCGCGTAAAACCTACGGCCTGAACCTGATCGGCGGGATCCGCCGCGACCTGCTGAAGGACGACATGATCCAGACCCGCCAGCTGGCGCAGCAGATGCGCCGCGACGTGCAGGAGCTGGTAGACATGCTGCTCAGCACGCCAAACATCGAGCAGCGCACCGTCGGCATCGGCCGTCTTGACCCGGAAATTGCCCGCGACTTCAGCAACGTCGGCCCGATGGTGCGCGCCAGCGGCCACGCCCGCGACACCCGTGCCGATCACCCGTTCGTCGGCTACGGCCTGCTGCCGATGACCGTGCACAGCGAGCAGGGCTGCGACGTCATCTCGCGCCTCAAGGTGCGCATCAACGAGGTGTTCACCGCCCTGAACATGATCGACTACGGCCTCGATAACCTGCCGGGCGGTCCGCTGATGGTGGAGGGCTTCACCTACATTCCGAACCGCTTCGCCCTCGGCTTTGCCGAAGCGCCGCGCGGGGACGACATCCACTGGAGCATGACCGGCGACAACCAGAAGCTCTACCGCTGGCGCTGCCGTGCGGCCACCTACGCCAACTGGCCAACCCTGCGCTATATGCTGCGCGGCAACACGGTTTCCGATGCGCCGCTGATCATCGGCAGCCTCGACCCGTGCTACTCGTGCACCGACCGCATGACCGTGGTCGACGTGCGCAAGAAGAAAAGCCAGGTGGTGCCTTACAAAGAGCTTGAGCGCTACAGCATCGAGCGTAAAAACTCGCCGCTGAAATAAGGACTCGCCATGTTTACCTTTATCAAAAAAGTAATCAAAACCGGCACGCAGACCAGCAGCTATCCGCTGGAGCCGATGCCGGTGGATAAAAACTTTCGCGGCAAGCCGGAGCACAACCCGCAGCAGTGCATCGGCTGCGCGGCCTGCGTGAATGCCTGTCCGTCGAACGCCTTAACGGTGGAAACGGATCTCAAAACCGGCGAGCTGGCCTGGCAGTTTAACCTCGGGCGCTGCATCTTCTGCGGCCGCTGCGAGGAGGTCTGCCCGACGGTCGCCATTCGCCTGTCGCAGGAGTACGAGCTGGCGGTGTGGAAGAAAGAGGATTTTCTGCAGCAGTCGCGCTTTGACCTGTGCAGCTGCCGCGTCTGCAGGCGCCCGTTCGCCGTGCAAAAAGAGATCGACTACGCCATCGCGCTGCTGCAGCACAACGGCGACGCTCGCGCGGAGCACCACCGCGAAAGCTTTGAAACCTGCCCGGAGTGCAAGCGTCAGAAGTGCCTGCTGCCGTCCGACCGCATTGATATCACCCGCCATATGAGAGAGGCCAGCTGATGGAAAACTTACTCGGCCCGCGCGACGCTAACGGCATTCCGGTGCCGATGACGGTGGAGGAGTCGATCGCCAGCATGAAGGCGTCGCTGCTGAAAAAAATCAAACGCTCGGCCTACGTCTACCGCGTGGACTGCGGGGGCTGCAACGGCTGCGAGATTGAGATCTTCGCTACGCTGTCGCCGCTGTTTGACGCCGAGCGCTTCGGCATCAAAGTGGTGCCATCCCCGCGTCATGCGGACATCCTGCTGTTCACCGGGGCCGTCACCCGCGCCATGCGTTCGCCCGCGCTGCGCGCCTGGCAGTCCGCGCCGGACCCGAAAATCTGCATCTCCTACGGCGCCTGCGGCAATAGCGGCGGCATCTTCCACGACCTCTACTGCGTCTGGGGCGGCACCGACAAAATCGTGCCGGTGGACGTCTACATTCCGGGCTGCCCGCCGACGCCTGCCGCGACGCTGTACGGCTTCGCGATGGCGCTTGGCCTGCTGGAGCAGAAAATCCACGCGCGCGAGCCGGGCGAGCTGGACAGCCGGCCGGCGGCCATCCTGCACCCGGACATGGTGCAGCCGCTGCGGGTGAAGATTGACCGCACGGCGCGCAGGCTGGCGGGCTATCGTTACGGGCGTCAGATTGCCGATGATTATCTGCGCCTGCTGAGTCAGGGCGACCATCAGGTGGCGCGCTGGCTGGAGGCCGAGAACGATCCCCGTCTCAGTGAGATCGTGGCGAACCTGAACAGCATCGTGGATGAGGCGCGTATCCGATGAGTGAAACGGTGGTGTTCAGCCAACTGAGCCGTAAGTTTATTGATGAGAACGATGCCACGCCGGATGCGGCGCAGCAGGTGGTCTATTACAGCCTGGCGATTGGGCACCATCTCGGGGTGATTGACTGCCTGGAGGCCGCGCTGAGCTGCCCGTGGCCGGAGTACCTGGCGTGGATCGCCACGCTGGAGGAGGGCAGCACGGCGCGGCGCAAAATGGAGGGCGTGCCGAAGTACGGCGAGATCGTCATCGACGCCAACCACATTGCGATGCTTGCCAACGCCTTTGACGCGGCGCTCGCCAGGCAAACCCCCGAGCAGCAGGCGTGGAGCAAAACGCTGCTTAGCATGCTGCACGATATTCATCAGGAGAGCGCCATCTACCTGATGGTGAGGAGATTACGTGACTGACGTTTTACTGTGTGTCGGCAACAGCATGATGGGCGACGACGGCGCGGGCCCGCTGCTGGCAGGGATGTGCGCCGCGAATCCGCAGGGCAGTTGGGTGGTGATTGACGGCGGAAGCGCGCCGGAAAACGACGTGGTCGCCATCCGCGAGCAGCGCCCGGAGAGGCTGTTAATCGTCGATGCCACCGATATGGGGCTCAACCCCGGTGAGATCCGCCTGATTGACCCGGACGACATCGCCGAGATGTTTATGATGACCACCCACAATATGCCGCTGAACTACCTGGTCGATCAGATTAAAGACGACGTGGGCGAGGTGCTGTTTTTGGGGATTCAGCCGGATATCGTGGGGTTTTATTACCCGATGACGCCGCCGGTGAAGGAGGCGGTGGAAGTGGTGTATTCACGGCTTGCGGAGTGGGTTGGGGACAGCGGTTTTTCTCAGCTCTGAGCGGCGCCAAACCCCTCTCCCTGTGGGAGAGGGCAACAGGCTACTCGAGATCCGCCCCGTTACTCGCAATCACCTTCTTATACCACCAGAACGATTTCTTGCGTTTTCTGTCCAGCGTGCCGTTACCTGCGTCGTCGCGGTCAACGTACACAAACCCGTAGCGCTTGCTCATTTCGCCCGTTGAGGCCGACACCAGGTCGATACAGCCCCAGGTGGTGTAGCCCATCAGCGGCACGCCGTCCTCGATCGCGTCGCCCATCGCGCGGATGTGCTCGCGCAGGTAGCTGATGCGGTAGTCATCGTTGATCTCGCCGTTGACGTCAATCTCGTCTTTCGCCCCGAGGCCGTTTTCCACCAGGAACAGCGGCTTCTGGTAGCGGTCGTACATCATGTTCATGGTGATGCGCAGGCCGAGCGGGTCGATGCCCCAGCCCCATTCGCTCACCTGAATATGCGGGTTACGCAGGGACTTCACAATGTTCGCCGCGCTGGTGTTGCCCGCGTTCATGTCCGCCGACGCGCAGCGCGAGGCGTAATAGCTGAACGAGACAAAGTCGACGGTGTTCTTTAACAGGTCGTCGTCGCCCGGATCTTTCACAATCACCACGCCTTTCTCGCGGAACACGCGGGCGGAGTAGGCCGGGTAGCTGCCGCGCGCCTGCACGTCGATAAAGAACAGGTTCTCGCGGTCTTTCTCCAGCGCCATCCACACGTCTTCCGGCTTGCAGGAGTACGGGTAGAAATTTCCGCCCGCCAGCATGCAGCCGACCTGGTTTTCCGGGTTCACCTCGTGGGCGATTTTGGTCGCCAGCGCGCTTGCCACCAGCTCGTGGTGCGCGGCCTGGTATTTCACCTGGTCTTCGTTTTCACCTTCCTCAAACACCAGCCCCGCGCCGGAGAATGGGCTGTGCAGCATGATGTTGATTTCGTTGAAGGTCAGCCAGTATTTCACCAGCCCGTTAAACTCCTCGAAGCAGGTGCGGGCGTAACGTGCGAAGAAATCGACCATCTTACGGTTGCGCCAGGAGCCGTATTCCGTCACCAGGTGCATAGGCACGTCGAAGTGGCAGAGCGTCACCAGCGGCTCGATGTTGTACTTTTTGCACTCCTCGAATACCGCGCGATAGAAGGCAATGCCCTCCTTGTTCGGCAGCGGTTCGTCGCCGTTCGGGTAGAGGCGGCTCCAGGCAATTGAGGTGCGGAACACCGTAAAGCCCATCTCCGCCATCAGGGCGATGTCTTCTTTATAGCGATGGTAAAAATCAATCGCTTCGTGGCTTGGGTAGAACTCGTCGTCACGCAGCGAAAAACGCTTTTCCTTACCGATCTTCACCGCCAGGCGATTCGCGCCGTGGGGGATCATATCGACCGTCGTCAGTCCTTTGCCGCCTTCACGGTAAGCACCTTCACTCTGGTTGGCGGCAAGCGCGCCGCCCCATAAAAATCCTTGTGGAAAAACAGACATTCTTACCTCGCTTTCAATTTATGCTTTTGCTGCGTTGTTCTGTACCGGTGAGGTCTGCAGGGTGCGCGCTTTTTCAGCTTCGTCTTCGACCGGGATATCCTCAAACCCTAAAAGCAGGGTCAGAACAAACGACAGCACGACTGCCAGCCCCATCACGCCGAACACCCAGACGATGGTCATCGGGTTCGCCGGGTCGAAGAACTGCACGCTGGTGAACAGCCCCGGTGCCGCCATCGAGTGACTGGCAAGACCGGCCATGCCGGCGACCGCGCCGCAGATAAAGCCGCTGATCAGGCTCGCAATCAGCGGACGTTTCAGACGCACCGCCACGCCGTACAGGGCCGGTTCAGAGATCCCCGCCATAATGGCGGAGGCTGCCGCCGCCAGCGCCGTCTGGCGCAGCTCCGGGTTTTTAGTTTTCCACGCCACCGCCAGCGACGAGCCGCCGAGCGACAGGTTGGCGCCGATTTCCGACGGCATTACCATCCCTTCCTTGCCCGTTTCGGCAATGGTCTGAATGATGGTTGGCGTAAACACGCGATGCATCCCGGTCATCACCAGCAGCGGCCAGAGCGCGCCCATGATGGCGACGGAGAGCCAGCCCAGGTAGCCATGAATGGTGTAGACCAGCGCGGAGATGGCGCTACCGATCCAGATCCCCAGCGGGCCAATCAGCACGATGGCGAGCGGGGCGGCAATCAGCACGATCAGCATCGGCTTGAGGAAGTTTTTCGTCACCGCCGGGGTAATGCGATCCACCCAGCGTTCGATGTATGACAGGCACCAGGTCATCACCAGCGCCGGGATGACGGTGTAGGTGTATTTCACCGCCGTCACCGGAATGAAGGCGAACTCAACGTGCTCGCCCTGCGCGGCTTTCGCCATCAGCTCGATAAAGCTCGGGTGCACCAGTACGCCGGCAATGGCGATGGCCAGCGACATGTTGGTTTTGAATTTCACCGCCGCCGAGGCCGCCACCATCAGCGGCAGGAAAAAGAAGGCGCCGTCGCCGATGACGGTCAGAATAGTGAGCGTCGGCGCGCCTTTTGGCAGCACGCCGGTCATCTCAAGGATCATCGCCAGCAGCTTGACCATCGAGCCGCCGATGATCGCCGGGATCAGCGGGGACATGGTGCCGATCAGCGCGTCGAGGATCCCGGCGCCAATTCGGCGTAAGGTCATCTTCTGCGGACCTTCCGGCACTGCGGGCTGCAGGTCAGCGGGCAGCAGGCTCACCACTTCGCGGTACGCCTGTGAAACCGTGTTGCCAATAATCACCTGGCACTGGTTGTCGTTGCGCACCACGCCGAGCACGCCGCTGATGCTTTTCAGGCGCGCAGCGTCGGTCAGGCTTTCGTCTTTCAGTACGAATCGCAGACGCGTCATGCAGTGGGTGACGGCGACGATGTTCTCTTTGCCGCCCAGCGCGCTGATAACGTCGTTCGCCAGCGCAGCGTAGTTTTTGGCCATCGGATGTGATCCTGTTATTGTTGTGAGACATGTAGGAAACCGGTTCCACATAATCATCATGAGTTTCTATGAATGAAACAAGATCGCTTTTTGACCATTTTTTCGTTTCGTGATGCAGATCTCAATGGGGTATCGAAAGCGTGATTTCACCGCTGCGACAATTTTTTTGCAGTGCAGTACACTGCGCTTCATCAGATTCAGATGGAATAACAACATGACCACGATGCTTGAAGTGGCGAAGCGGGCAGGCGTTTCGAAAGCCACGGTGTCCCGGGTGCTGTCGGGAAATGGCTACGTCAGCCAGGAGACCAAAGACCGGGTTTTTCAGGCCATTGAAGAGAGCGGCTATCGCCCGAATTTGCTGGCGCGAAACCTGGCAACCAAACGTACCCAGACGCTGGGACTGGTGGTGACGAACACCCTCTATCACGGCGTCTACTTTAGCGAACTGCTGTTTCACGCCGCGCGCATGACGGAAGAAAAGGGGCGGCAGCTGATCCTCGCGGACGGCAAGCACAGCGCGGATGAAGAGCGCGAGGCGATCCAGTACCTGCTCGATATGCGCTGCGACGCGGTGATTATCTATCCGCGTTTTCTGAGCGTGGAAGAGATGGATGAGATCGTCGAGAAGTGCGAGCAGCCCATTATGGTGCTCAACCGCCGCCTGCGGAAAAACAGCAGCCACAGCGTCTGGTCAGATCATAAAGCCTCCAGCCAGGAGGCGGTGTCGCAGCTGATTGCGAAAGGGCACCGGGAGATCGCGTTTATCACCGGCTCGCTGGATTCTCCCACCGGGGTTGAGCGTCTCTCCGGCTACAAGGACGCGCTGGCGCAGCACGGTATTCCGCTGCGCGAGGGCCTTATTGCGCGCGGGAAGTGGAACCCCGCCAGCGGCGCGGCGGCGGTTTCCGAACTGCTTGCGCGCGGTGAACGGTTTACGGCGCTGGTGGCGAGTAATGACGACATGGCGATCGGCGCCATGAAGCAGCTGCACGACAGCGGCGTGGCCGCACCGGACGCGGTGTCGGTGATCGGTTTTGACGACGTGGCCATCGCGCCCTACATCGTGCCGTCGCTTTCCAGCGTCCGCATCCCGGTAACGGAGATGATCAAAGAGACCATCAGCCGCCTGATCTTCATGCTCGACGGCGGTGAGTTTAAGTATCAGCAAACCTTCTCCGGCGAGCTTGTCCTGCGCGACTCCGTTATTGACGGCCCGCACCGCTGATGTCGACAGCTGTCATCGTCATAAGTGACGATGACAGCGCCTCCGTATTTTTTAAATTCATATGAAATCAATGGGTTAATTATTGGCACGGTTTATGAATATCTCCGCGCATAACTGTAATGCTGGAGAAGCAGATGAACCGTTTTATTATGGCCGATGCCAGTAAGTGTATTGGTTGCCGTACCTGTGAAGTGGCGTGCGTGGTTTCCCATCAGGCGGAGCAGGACTGCGCGTCGCTTACCCCTGACACCTTCCTGCCGCGTATCCACGTCATCAAAGGCGTGAATATTTCCACCGCCGCCATCTGTCGCCAGTGCGAAGATGCACCGTGTGCGAACGTCTGCCCTAACGGGGCGATTCAACGCGAGAAAGGCTTTGTGCACGTCATGCAGGAGCGCTGCATTGGCTGCAAAACCTGCGTGGTCGCCTGCCCGTACGGCGCGATGGAGGTGGTTGTCCGTCCGGTGGTGCGCAACAGCGGCATGGGGCTGAGCGTGCGCGCGGACAAAGCCGAAGCCAACAAATGCGACCTGTGCTACCACCGCGACGCCGGTCCGGCCTGCATGGAAGCCTGCCCGACGCACGCGCTGGTCTGCGTGGATCGCGACAAGCTTGAGCAGATGAGCGCCGAAAAGCGCCGTCGTGCGGCATTCGACACGTCGTCATCGCTGCTGTTCTGAACCGTATGTGCAGCAACGGCGTACAGCTGCGCGTGCGCGGTAAAGTGCAGGGCGTAGGGTTTCGTCCCTTCGTCTGGCAGCTGGCGCAGGCGCTTCAGTTGACCGGTGACGTCTGCAATGATGGAGAGGGCGTGCTGGTGCGCCTCGCGGGTAATGGGGGGGCCTTTACCGCGAGGCTGCATCAGGACTGCCCGCCGCTGGCACGCATTGACCACGTGGAAACGCAGCCGTTTACCTGGGCGCAGGTGCCGGAGGACTTTACCATCCGCCACAGCGCGGGCGGGACAATGGACACGCAGATCGTCCCCGACGCCGCGACCTGTCCGGCGTGCCTGGCTGAAATGCGCGACCCCGGCGAGCGCCGCTATCGCTATCCGTTCATCAACTGCACGCACTGTGGGCCGCGGTTTACCATTATCCGCGCGATGCCCTATGACCGTCCGGCCACGTCAATGGCCGCATTTCCCCTCTGCGTGCCGTGCGAAGCGGAATACCGCAATCCCGCCGATCGACGTTTTCACGCCCAGCCGGTAGCCTGCCCGGACTGCGGGCCCGCGCTGGAATGGCGTGCGGGCAACATCACATCTGCCCGTGAGGCTGCGCTGAGCGCGGCGGTGGCGATGCTGAAAAGCGGCGGCATAGTCGCGGTCAAAGGGCTGGGCGGTTTTCATCTCGTCTGCGATGCGCGTAATCCGCAGGCGGTCGCGACGCTCCGGGCCCGCAAGCAGCGACCGTCTAAGCCGCTGGCGGTGATGATCCCGAATGCGGACGGCGTGCCGGAGGCGATCCAGACGCTGTTACGCTCCTCCGCAGCGCCGATTGTGCTGACCCCAAAAGCCTCGCTTCCCGGGTTTCCCGAAGGGATTGCACCGGGACTCGATTGTATTGGCATCATGCTTCCCGCTAACCCGCTGCAACATTTGCTGATGATGGACTGCCGGCGACCGCTGGTGATGACTTCCGGCAACCTCAGCGGCAGGCCGCCTGCCATGACCAACCAGCAGGCGCTGAATGAGCTCGGCGACGTCGCGGACGGCTTCCTGCTGCACAACCGCGATATCCTGCAGCGGATGGACGATTCGGTAATGGATCGCGACGGCACGATGCTTCGCCGCGCGCGCGGTTTTGTGCCCGATGCCGTCACGTTGCCTGCGGGTTTTGAGAATATCCCCGCCATGCTATGCACCGGCGCGGAGATGAAAAACACCTTCTGCCTGGTGCGTGGCAGCCAGGCGGTGCTGAGCCAGCATTTTGGCGATCTCGGTGACGAGGGCGTCGAAGCGCAGTGGCGAGGCGCGCTCTCGCTGATGCAGAAAATTTACGCCTTCCAGCCGAGGCGCGTGGTGTGCGACGCCCATCCGGGCTATCGCACACAACGGTGGGCGCAGGCGCAGGGGCTGCCGGTCGAAACCGTACTGCACCATCACGCCCATGCGGCGGCGTGCCTGGCGGAGAACGGCTGGCCGCTGGACGGCGGAGACGCGATTGCCCTGACGCTGGACGGGATCGGCATGGGCGAGAACGGCGCGCTGTGGGGCGGGGAGTGCCTGCGGGTGAGCTATCTCGCGTGCGAGCGTCTGGGCGGGCTGCCTGCCGTTGCGCTGCCGGGGGGCGATCTGGCGGCGCGGCAGCCGTGGCGCAATCTGCTCGCCCACTGCCTGGCGTTTGTCCCTGACTGGCAGCAGTACCCGGAAACGCGCGCGGTTCAGCGTGAAAACTGGCCGCTGCTGGCAACGGCGATCCGGCGCGGCATCAACGCGCCGCAGGCCTCGTCCTGTGGTCGCCTGTTTGATGCGGTCGCCTGCGCGCTGGGTATTGAAACTCAATCCTGGGAAGGTGAAGCGGCCTGCCGGCTGGAAGCGCTGGCTTCGCAGTGTGCGGGCGTCGACCATCCGGTGACGCTGAACGTGGATAACCTCGCGCAGTTCTGGCAGCAGTGGCTTGCCTGGCAGGCTGAGCCCTGCGAGCGCGCGTGGGCGTTTCACGACGCGCTGGCAAAAGGGCTGGCGGAACTCGCCGCGCGCCATGCCCGACGACTGTCGCTGTCGACAATCTGTCTCAGCGGAGGCGTGCTGCACAATCGTCTGCTGCGCGCGCGCCTGCGTCATTATCTTTCTGACTTTACGCTTCTTTTTCCTTCGCGCCTGCCCGCAGGTGACGGAGCGATCTCCTTCGGGCAGGCGGTGGTTGCCGCTGCCCGGTCATGTTCACAAAGGACTTAAAATGTTACGACTCTTACGCAATGAACCTCGCGCCGCGCTTCTGCTGCTGGCTCTGGTAATGGCAAACCTGCTGGCCTGGGGATGGGCATGGCACGCTTTTAGCGGCAGCACGGCGCTGATGGCCGCCAGCCTGCTGGCGTGGTGCTACGGGCTACGTCACGCGGTGGACGCTGACCACATTGCGGCCATTGATACCGTGACGCGTAAGATGATGCAGCAGGGCAAACGTCCGTCCGGCGTGGGGGCGTGGTTCTCGCTGGGGCACTCCACCATCGTAGTGCTGGCCTCCATTGCTATCGCCGCTACCGCGACGGCGTTCCAGAAAAACATGGAATGGTTCCACGAAACCGGCAGCCTGATCGGCACCGCCGTGTCCGCCACCTTCCTGCTGGCGATGGCGCTGGTGAACATGGTGATCCTGCGCGGCGTCTGGCGCAGTTTTCAGGCGCTGAAGCAGGGCAGGCCCGTGCAGGGTGACATCACGCTCCCTGCCCAGGGCGGCGTCATGAACTGGCTGTTTGGAAAAACCTTCCGCCTGGTGAATAAAAGCTGGCAAATGTACCTGGTCGGTTTCCTGTTTGGCCTCGGCTTTGACACGGCTACCGAGATTGGCGTGCTGGGGATCTCTGCCGCCAGCGCGTCAAGCGGAATGTCGGTGTGGTCAATCATGGTCTTCCCGGCGCTCTTCGCCAGCGGCATGGCGCTGGTGGATACCCTCGATAACCTGTTGATGGTCGGCGCCTACGGCTGGGCGTTCAACAAGCCGCAGCGCAAGCTTTACTACAACATAACCATCACCGGCACCTCCGTGGTGGTGGCGCTGTTTATCGGCGGGCTGGAAGCGCTGGGTCTGCTGATGGACAAATTTGCCCTCAGCGGCGGCGTGTGGGATCTGATTGGCACGGTAAACGACAATCTGGGCAACGCCGGGTTTGTGGTGGTTGGGCTGTTTGTCGCCTGCTGGCTGATCTCCATGGTCAACTACCGCTGGCGCGGCTACGACGCGCTGGTGGTACGTTCCTGAACCGGCTCCTGCACGGCGCAACCTCCGCGACTTCCTCGATGGCTGGCGCATAGCGGCATACCGATAAAAAGATGCTGAAAATGGAGAACTTTTGCGGAATAAAATATATTCCGCATTCTTCGCTTGTGTGATATAGCGATAAATATAATTGAGTTATTTATAAAAATTCGCCATGATTTGCCTCCTGCTGATGATATCTATTCAGACTGAGTTGGCTGCCAATAATAAAACTGGATGATGTTTTTAAGCTGTTTCATAGTAAAGCATTTACGAAAATAATAAATAAGGGATTGATGGCGATGATATATCTGCTTTGCATTTATTTGATGAATAGAATGCGTAAGAAAAAGCCCCGGAATATCGGGGCGGTGAATAATAAAATTCAAAGGTTAACTCTGCGTAGACTTGTTGTTGGCCGGGTAAACGAAGCGCCGCCCGGCAAAGCGAGGGTTAAGCAGGTAACTGTTTCAGCAGAGCGAAAGCCTCCTTCATCCGGTCTTCACTAACCACAAAAGCGCGAAGCTGACCCTCGTTATCCGCGCCGCGCGCGACCATTCCCTGCGGTTCGAGGGTAATTTGCCAGTTCAGATCCTGACGTTGCGTTTCACCGGCAAGATGCAGCGGTAATTCCGGCGTTTTGACTTTAATCAGCATGGCGGGTAATTTCAGTGGCGCGTTTTCGCCGAGCAGGTTTTTCGCCAGATACATCGCGCTTAATTGAATTGGCTGTAAAAAGGGCAGTGCCTGACCGTTAATTTCAGCGCAGTCGCCTAACGCGTAAATATCAGGTTGCGTGGTTTGCAGGTAGCTATTTACCTTCACGCCACGCTGTATTTCGGCGCCTGCGCGATGCGCCAGCGCGGTTTCCGGGCGCAGGCCCGTTGCGGCAACCACGACATCCACTTCAACGCTACGGCTGCGGTCGAGCGTGGCAAGAATGCCGCCTTCGGTTTTACTCAGGCTTTGCAGCTGCGATTTCAACAGCAGATGCACCCCCATGTCGGTCAGGCGATGCTGTAAGCGACTGCTTACTTCTGCGGGCATCAGCGACGACAGAATGCTTGCCGCGTGGTCGACCAGAGTCACGGATTTACCCGCCCGGCAGAAATCCATCGCCAGCTCGGTGCCTATCAGCCCGCCGCCGACAATCATCACGCGCTGTGCGTCGCGAAGCGCCGTTTCGCTGGCCTGATACTCCTGCTGGCTGTTGAGGGTGATCGTCAGCTCGCGGCCCTCAACCGGCGGCACAAACGCAGAGGCACCCGTGGCCAGCACCAGCCTGTCGTACTGCCAGGTTTTCTCTTTAGCTTTTACCACGCGAGCCTCTGCGTCGATGTCGGTGACCCAGGTGTAGGGAAAAAGACGCAGGTTAAACTGTTCGGCGAACTCCCCCGCCGTCTGGCGGGTGAGGTCTTCGGCACGCTGATTCTGACTAATCACGTGGCTTAAGTCAGGCTTGTTGTACTCGTCCATGCTGTCGGCGGCAATCACCGTCAGCGGCACGCTGGCATCCTGCTTGCGGATGTTTTTCACCAGCTGGCGGGCGGCAAAGCCCGAGCCGATGATGACGATTCCGTTGCTCATTTTGCCTCCGTACCCAGTTCGTCAAAAACGTCTTTTCCGAGGGAGCATTCCGGGCAGAGGAAATTGTCCGGCACGTCACTCCACGGCGTGCCCGGCGCGACATCCTGCAGCGGCTCGCCCAGCGCCGGGTCGTAGATCCACTGGCAGACGCTGCACTGCATGCGCGGTCCGGGATCGGCGGCTTCCGCGGCAGGGCAGGCGTCCTGCTTTCCGCTTGGTTTTGCCGCCGCTTCCGGCAACGGAGCGAGCGCCCACTGACGGGCAATGTCGCGGCCGTGCTGGCGGCAGATCTCCAGGGCGTCGATATCCGGACGCCATTTCGCCTTCAGGCTGAGGGACATCTCAAAACCGGCATCCTGCAGACGCGTAGACAGACGGTCTACCGCGCCGCCGCTCCAGCCATGGGAGCCAAAGGCGCTGGCGCGCTTGTTGCGAAAACGCAGGCCGGTCATCTCTTCTACCAGACCGGCAATTTTCGGCATCATCACGTTGTTCATGGTGGAGGTGCCCACCAGCACGCCCTTAGAACGGAAGACGTTGGTCAATACCTCGTTCTTATCGCTGCGCGCCACGTTGAAGATTTTCACCGCCACGTTGGGGTCCACTTCGTTGATGCCCTGAGCAATGGCGTCCGCCATCATGCGGGTGTTGTTGGACATGGTGTCGTAGAAAATAGTGATGCGGTCTTCCTGATAGTCCGCCGCCCATTTCAGGTAGAGCTCCACAATCTGGGTTGGATTTTCACGCCATACCACGCCGTGGGAGGTGGCAATCATGTCCACCGGCAGGTTGAAGCCGAGGATCTCGGTGATTTTTGGCGTCACCAGGCGGCTGAACGGCGTCAGGATGTTGGCGTAGTAGCGCTGGCACTGCTCGAACAGCTCGGTCTGGTCCACTTCGTCGTTGAACAGGCGTTCGTCGCAGTAGTGCTGGCCGAAGGCGTCGTTGCTGAACAGCACCGCGTCGCCGGTCATGTAGGTCATCATGCTGTCCGGCCAGTGCAGCATCGGGGTTTCCACGAAGATCAGCTGCTTGCCGTTGCCGATATCCAGCGCGTCTCCGGTTTTCACGGTGTGGAAATTCCACTCCGGATGGTGGTGGTGGCCGTTGATTGAGTCGATGGCGTTGGTGGTGCAGTAGATCGGCGTGTTCGGAATGTAGGACATCAGCTCGGTCAGCGCGCCGGCGTGATCTTCTTCAGCGTGGTTGATGATGATGTAGTCGATGGCGTCCAGGTCGATTTCGCTGCGCAGGTTCTGCACGAACTCGCGGCTGAACTTGTGATCGACCGTATCGATCAGCACGTTTTTTTCTTCGCGGATGAGATAGCTGTTGTAGCTGCTGCCGCGCAGCGTTTTGTATTCCGTCCCGTGGAAATCGCGCACTTCCCAGTCACGTTGACCCACCCAATGAATGTTATTTTTAACCAGAATAGACATAGCAACCTCTACGTAATACAGCATTTTCAAATAAGATGGTTTGCCTATATCAAGTTGCGTGCCAGTTTTTAATTTGTTGATTTTACTTAATTAATACTTTTATGATCCGTAGTGGGTAGTCATTATGACTATCAAAAGCAGTGTCAATATGACAACATGCATTGTCAAAATGACAGCGAGGTCACTATGAGCTTTTCCGTAGACGTGCTGGCGAAGATCGCCATTGAGCTGCAGACCGGTATCGGCCATCAGGACCGCTTTCAGCGGCTGATCTCCACGCTGCGCCGCGTGCTTGAGTGCGATGCGTCCGCGCTGCTGCGCTACGAGGGGCGGCAGTTTATTCCGCTGGCTATCGACGGGCTGGCGAAGGACGTGCTCGGGCGGCGTTTTACCCTTGAGGGCCATCCGCGTCTGGAAACCATCGCCCGCGCGGGTGACGTGGTGCGCTTTCCGGCGGACAGCGATCTGCCCGACCCGTACGACGGTCTTATTCCCGGACAGGAGAGCCTGAAGGTGCACGCCTGTATCGGCCTGCCTTTATTTGCCGGACAAAACCTGATCGGCGCGCTGACCCTTGACGGCCTGTCGCCGGACCAGTTCGACACCTTTAGCGACGAAGAGCTGCGCCTGATTGCCGCCCTGGCCGCCGGGGCGCTGAACAATGCCCTGCTGATTGAACAGCTGGAGAGCCAGAACATTCTTCCCGGCAGCCCGGCGGCGTTTGAGCAGGTAACGCACACGGAGATGATCGGCCTTTCTCCGGGTATGGCGCAGCTCAAAAAAGAGATTGAGATTGTTGCCGCCTCCGATTTGAACGTGCTGATCTTCGGGGAAACCGGCACCGGTAAGGAGCTGGTGGCGAAGTCCATTCACGAAGCGTCGCCGCGCGCGGTCAATCCGCTGGTGTACCTCAACTGCGCCGCGCTGCCGGAAAGCGTGGCGGAAAGCGAGCTTTTTGGTCACGTTAAAGGGGCGTTTACCGGGGCCATCAGCAACCGCAGCGGCAAATTCGAAATGGCCGATAACGGCACGCTGTTTCTGGATGAAATCGGCGAGCTCTCCCTGTCGCTGCAGGCCAAGCTGCTGCGCGTGCTGCAGTACGGCGACATCCAGCGCGTGGGGGATGACCGCAGCCACAGAGTGGACGTTCGCGTGCTGGCGGCCACCAACCGTGACCTGCGCGAAGCGGTGCTGTCAGGGCAGTTCCGCGCCGACCTGTTCCATCGCCTGAGCGTGTTCCCGCTTACCGTGCCGCCGCTGCGCGAGCGCGGGGACGACGTGGTGCTGCTGGCGGGCTTTTTCTGCGAGCAGTGCCGTCTCAGGATAGGGCTTTCCCGCGTGGTGCTGAGCCCGGGTGCGAGGTCGCATCTGCTGAGCTACGGCTGGCCGGGCAACGTGCGCGAGCTGGAGCATGCGATCCACCGCGCGGTGGTGCTGGCGCGGGCGACGCGTTCGGGTGATGAAGTGGTGCTCCACGCGCGGCATTTTGCGCTGCAGGATGAAACCGCACCGGCTGTCGCCCAGGCGGCACCCGAGATAGCGAATGAAAATCTGCGTGAAGCCACGGAGGCGTTTCAGCGTCAGATGATTACCCGCGCGCTGGAGCAGAATAACCGCAGCTGGGCGGCGTGCGCGCGGGCGCTGGAGATGGACGTCGCCAACCTGCACAGGCTGGCGAAGCGTCTGGGACTGAAGGGTTAGATAATGCCGGCCTGATAGAAATCCTGCAGGTTGATGGCGCCGCACAGCCTGCCAGCGTCATCCACCACCGGTGCGGCGGTGATTTTGCGCTTCATCAGCACCTCTTTGGCTTCAATGGCGCGGCTCTCGGCGTTCAGCGTCAGCCCGCCTTTGGTCATGGCGTCCGACACTTTGGTTTCCAGCCTGCCGCCGCCCACCAGCCAGCGGCGCAGGTCGCCGTCGGTGAACACGCCCTTGACGCTCCCGCCGTCATCGCACACCGCAACCAGCCCCAGACCGGTGCGGCTGAGCTCCAGCATCGCGTCCATGACGCTGGTATCGAGTTTAACCTGCGGAATGGCGTCGTCGGTGCGCATCAGGTGGTGAACCTTGTTGAGCAGGCGTGCGCCGAGCGCGCCCGCAGGATGCGAACGGGCGAAATCTTCTTCGTTAAAGCCGCGCGCCTGCATCACCGCCATTGCCAGCGCGTCGCCCATCATCAGGGTGTTAACGGTGCTGGAGGTCGGGGCGAGGTGCATCGGACAGGCTTCACGCTCAACGGAAATATCCAGCGTCGCCTTGGCGGCCAGCGCCAGCGGCGAGCGGGATTTCCCAGTCATCGCCAGCAAGGCGACCGATTTTTCCTGCAGGCGCGGAATAATCAGATCCAGCTCTTTAGCCGAACCGGAGTAGGAGATAAACAGCATCACGTCGCGGCTTTCAATCATCCCCAGATCGCCGTGCAGCGCCTCAGCAGGGTGCACGAAGAACGCCGGGGTGCCGGTGCTGGCGAGCGTCGCTGCAATCTTTTTGCCGATATGGCCGGATTTACCGATGCCCGCCACGATCACTTTGCCTTCGCAGTGGATAATGGTGTTGGCGGCACGGACAAAATCCTCGCCCAGACGTTCCGGCAGGCGGCTGGCTTCCTGCAGTTCCAGCATCAGCGTCTGGCGGCCCGTTTCTAACAGAAAATCACTCATCTCTCTCTCCGGTTACGATCACGTCGATTCCTTTCTCTTCCAGCGCTTTCTTGAACGCCGGGTCGATACCTGCGTCGGTAATCAGCTTATCAACGCTTTCAAGGCTACAGACAATGTTGGGGCTTTTGCGGCCAAACTTCGACGAGTCGGCCATCAAAATCACTTCCCGCGCGGCGTTGCACATGGCTTTACTGACGCTGAACACTTCGTTGAACGTCGTAACGCCGGCGTTCAGGTCGATGCCGTCTGTGCCCATAAACAGTTTATCAAAGCTGAAGTGGTCGAAGGCATTCTCCGCAAGCTGGCCGTGAAACGACGCCGATTTTTTGCGGAAGGTGCCGCCGGGCATCAGGATGGTCTGCTCGCTGTCAAACTCCGACAGGGCATTGACGATGTGCAGGCTGTTGGTCATCACCGTGATGTTGTTAAAGCGGCTGAGCAGCGGGATCATCTGCAGGACGGTGCTGCCTGCATCCAGAATGATGGAATCGCCATCGTGGATAAATTTGACGGCGGCTTCGGCAATTAGCGCTTTCTGGTGGGTATTGATCAGCGTTTTGTGATCGATAGGCGGGTCCGCTTCGTCCTTGTTGAGCACCACGCCGCCGTAGGTTCGAATGACGGCGCCAGAGTTTTCGAGCAATACCAGATCCTTGCGTATTGTCGTGCCGGTGGTGTCAAAGTAGTGGGCCAGATCCTCTACCGAGCATTTTCCCTGCTTTTGCAGATGCTCGAGAATGGCCGCCTGCCGCTGACGAGGTTTCATAGGCGCTTCGTTCCTTAGGTTGCGAAATGATAATTTCGCAAGTCTATAGCTTTCACAACGAAATTATCCATGTTTCAGATTAAGCGCTAATGATAGTGCATTCTGACAGAGTGGATCATGGGGAAAGATCACATCAGGCCGTAATTCCTGCAGCGAAATGCCGTTGATTGCCTGGATTTTCACCGGTCGGGCGAAGACGGTCATGCCGCGCATGATGAGGGAATCGCAGACGTTATTGTTTTCATCCAGCGCAACGGCGACGACCACGCGCGGTTTGAAGCGTCCACCGGAACGCCCGACCCCGACGCGACCTTTCTGACACAGCGCGTCAAACGCGCGGTTAAACTGGTGGATCTGCCAGCCGCCAAACGCCATCTGGCAGATCCAGGCGAGGGCGGCGACGGTGATGAGTGCGGTGACCATATCGGCTCCTTGTTTTGTTCCCTCTCCCCATGGGAGAGGGTTAGGGTGAGGGCATCGGCCCGCTCGATCAGAACATCACCTGCCCGCCGGTGACGTTAATCGACTGCCCGGTGCAGTACGAGGCTTTCGGGCTGGCGTAAAACAGCAGCATGTTCAGCACGTCCTGATAATCGCACCCGCGCTTCAGCGGCACTTTATCGATGTAGTACTGCTCCACTTCCTCAGCCTTGATGCCGAGCTTGGTGGCATACTGCGGCAGCAGGGACTGGAACATCGGCGATTTCAGCAGGTTGCCCAGCATCAGCGAATGCACGGTAATGCCGTATTCGGCCAGATCCAGCGCCAGAGACTGCGTCAGCCCCACGCCGCCAAACTTCGCCGCGCTGTAGCCGGAGTTGTGCTTGCTGCCCACTTTCCCCGATTTGGAGTTGATCTGAATGATGCGCCCCTGAATGCCGTCGCGGATCATCAGACGGGAAAACTCGCGGGCGCAGAGGAAATAGCCCACCAGATTGACCTGCAGCGAGCGGTCAAAATCTCCCAGCTCGAAGTCGCTGATAAAGGCCGCTTTCGCAATACCGGCGCTATAAACCAGCAGGTCGGTACGGCCAAAAATCTCGTCCACGCCGCGGGCGAGCGCCATCACGCTCTGTTCGCTGGTGGCGTCGGCGCCAAACCCGTACGCCATTCCTTCACCAAACTCGGTGTTAATGGTGTCCGCCACGCGGGCGGCTTTTTCACTCTGAATGTCCACTACCGCCACGCGGTAGCCCTCTGCGGCAAGCCCACGGCAGAGGAACTCGCCTAAGGTTTGTCCTCCACCAATGACAACGGCAACCTGACTCATGTGTTTCTCCTTAATTACGCAACAAATTTTAACGTGCAGCCTGGGGTGACAGCCTGCGGAACCGGGCCCGCGACGTGAACCGTGCCGGGATATTCCGCCTGCGGCTGGCCGTCGAAACGCAGGGTGATGTGGCCCAGCTCGCGCAGGTTTTGCTCGGCGACGTCGCCGACGGCGGTGACGGCATACCGCGCCTCGCCCAGCTCCAGCTGGCTTCCTGCCTTCAGCTCGCCCTTCAGCTCGCCGTGGCAGTGGATAAAACAAAACTCTTCGATATCCGCAGGCGCCCCTTCGCGGAAGGTGATCAGCATCTGGTCGCTCAGCGCGTCGGCCGCGCTCTGGCCGATGCGGGTAATGGTGGTCTGGTAAATCACGGTCATCGCAGGAACCTCTTATTGATAAATAAAGCCGGAGACAAACCAGGCAATCAGCACCGTCGGCGCGCCCGTCAGGAAGCGGCTCACCAGCACGGACGGCACGCCCACGCGCACGGTGTCCTGGCGTGCTTCGGCCAGCGACAGCCCAACGGGGATGAAGTCGCACGCCGCCTGGGCGTTAATGGCAAACAGGGCGGGCAGGGCGAGATGCGGGGGAATGTTCCCCAGACCAATCTGCACGCCAATCAGTACGCCGATGACCTGGGCAATCACCGCGCCCGGTCCGAGGAACGGCGACAGCAGCGGGAAGGAGCAGATCAGCGCCAGCGTCACCAGCCCGAGCGGGTGGCTGGCGAGCGGGGCGAGGCCGTGGGCAATCCAGTCGCCCAGGCCGGACGCCATGATGATGCCGATCAGCGCCGAGACGAATGCCATAAACGGCAAAATGGTTTTCAGTACCGTGTCGATGGTGTCGCGCCCGGACTGGAACAGCACCGCCACGGCGGAACCCATGCCCATCCCGACCTTCGCCAGCAGGCCGTCGCTCTGCTCGGTGATTTTCTTAGTGGTGTCATACTCGCGCGGGGCCGCTTTTTGCGGCGCCGGAGTGCCGTTCACCAGCGTGATGTTGTCCTCCTTCACGCCTGAGACATAAATGTCTTCAAGGATGTACTGTGCCAGCGGGCCGGATTTTCCGGTGGAGTGAATATTTACCGTCGGAATGCGGCGCTTCGGATAGATGCCGCAGCGCAGAGTGCCGCCGCAGTCGATTACCGCCACGCCAATTTCCGCCTCCGGTGGTTCCCCTTCTTTGAAGCCGTCGACCGCTTCCCAACCGGTCAGCTCGCGCAGCCTGTCGACGATCGCCGGGCGCGTGCCTGCGGTGATGTAGACGATCTTTTTGCCTTCGGTGGCGTCGAACTCCAGCGGGCCGCCCCAGCCGCCCGTGCCTTTCTCAATGCGGATCCGGTTCATGCTGTGGCTCCTGAAAGATGGACTTTCTGTTCAAGCTGGATGCCCATTTTTTTCTCAAAAATGGCGGTGGTGAGGTCGGTCACCCAGCCGCGGAAGAAGTTGGTGACCAGGCCAACCAGCAGGTAGCTCACCGCCAGCGGGCCGAGCGGCAGGCCAAGGGTGGTGAGACCGCTGGCGATCCCGAGATAAACAAACAGCTCGCCGGGATTAATGTGCGGGAAGAGGCCGTTCATCGAATGGCAGCTGTAGGAGGCGGCGGCGTAGTAGCTCGGCTTGTACTTTTCCGGCATGAAGCGGCCGAGGCTTAAGGTCATCGGGTTGCAGAACACGAAGGTGCCGATGAACGGCAGTACCAGGTAGCGGGACAGCGGATTCCCGGCGCAGCGCTGGGCGAAGCGTTCGATGCGCTGCTGGCCGATAAAGTTGATCAGCGCGTTCATGATCACCAGCAGGCTGATCAGCAGGGGCAGGATCCCGGTCACCATGCCGGTGAACACTTCTCCGCCTTTCTGAAACAGCCCGATGAACCACTCGGCGCCGTGGGTGATGGTTTCTATCATTCTTCTCTCCTGTGGGGCTTTTTTGTTTTTGTCTGACTGGGCTAATAATAATCACTTTGAAAGGTTTTAAAGTGTTAATTAGATCTCACAATGAAAGAAAAAAGGGTTATTTTGAAAGTTTATTGGTGGGGCGAATGATTTTCGGTGGAAAAAAGCGCGGATTTGCGTGGGGGAGGTGCGTACCGCTTCCTTGAGGTGTTGCGGATGCTTTACCATACTGGGTTCTTATCGAACCCGTTAAATGGATGTCTCATGTTCAAGCGTCGTTATGCAGCGCTGTTGCCTGCGCTTATTCTGCTGTCTGCCTGTAGTAGCAAACCTAAGACCGAAGCCGTTCAGCAAACGGCGGGCGCGCCTTCCGGAGGATTCCTGCTGGAGCCGCAGCACAATATGATGCAGATGGGCGGCGACTTCGCGAATAACCCGGCGGCCGAGCAGTTCATCGATAAAATGGTGAGCAAGCACGGCTTTGACAGACAGCAGCTGCACGAAATTTTGTCTCAGGCCAAGCGCCTGGACTACGTGCTGCGCCTGATGGACAGGCAGGCGCCGACCGCCCAGGTGCCGAGCGGGCCAAACGGCGCGTGGCTGCGCTATCGCAAACAGTTTATTACCCCGGACAACGTGCAAAACGGCGTGGTGTTCTGGAATCAGTATGAAGATGCGCTCAACCGCGCGTGGCAGGTGTACGGCGTACCGCCTGAAATCATCGTCGGGATTATCGGCGTGGAAACCCGCTGGGGCCGCGTGATGGGTAAAACCCGCATCCTCGACGCGCTGGCGACGCTCTCCTTTAACTACCCGCGCCGCGCGGAGTATTTCTCTTCCGAGCTGGAAACCTTCCTGCTGATGGCGCGCAGCGAGCAGGACGATCCGCTCGATCTGAAAGGGTCGTTTGCCGGCGCGATGGGCTACGGCCAGTTTATGCCGTCCTCCTATAAACAATATGCCGTCGACTTTAACGGGGACGGTCATATCAACCTGTGGGATCCGGTGGATGCCATCGGCAGCGTGGCGAACTACTTCAAAGCGCACGGCTGGACGCCGGGCGGCCAGGTTGCCGTACAGGCAAACGGCGAGGCGTTTGGCCTGGAAAACGGCTTCAAAACTAAATACAGCGTCGCACAGCTGACGGCGGCGGGCTTAACGCCAACCCAGCCGCTGGGCAATGTCGATCAGGTGAGCCTGCTGCGTCTGGATGTCGGGACGGGCTACCAGTACTGGTACGGCATGCCGAACTTCTACACCATCACCCGCTATAACCACAGCACCCATTATGCAATGGCGGTGTGGCAGTTGGGGCTGGCAGTGTCCCAGGCGCGCGTTCCGGCGGCGTCGCCGTTTAGTCAGTAAGTCATCTTATTCCGCCCTCTCCCTTTGGGAGAGGGTACCCCGCGCCCATCCTGGTTTTTCTCAGAAACATTTCGCCACACTCCCTTTTCAAACCCGCCATTTACATCTTAACCGTCTTTCATTATTGTTATGTTATAACATTTAATACGGTGTCGACATGTCAACGTCCCTTTTTTCTCTGTCTGCTCTGGTTCGGCTTTTGCTGGCGCTGGTGCTTGTTGCCTTTATCGGGCTGGCCGTGCGCTGGGCGGTGGCATTGCCATGATTGTGATGAATGAACTTGTCGCGGGATATGAACGCCAGCCCGTTACGCGTCCTCTTTCGGGTGTAATCGACCGGGGAAGCATGACCGCCATTATCGGCGCTAACGGCTGCGGGAAATCGACGCTGCTGAAAACGCTGGCGGGATTTATTCCTCCCGTCAGCGGCGGCTTCCGCTGGCAGGGGAAGCGACCGGTAATCGGCTGGCTGGCACAGCGACACGCGCTGGAGGCGCAGTTTCCGCTGACCGTACAGGACGTGGTAAGCATGGGCTGCTGGCCGGGCATTTCGCTTTTTTCCGGGTTTCGTCGCGAAACGCGGCTGCGCATTGCCAGCGCGCTTGAGCGCGTCGGGCTTGAGTCCATGGCGTTATCCACCATCGATGAACTCTCCGGCGGTCAGTTTCAGCGCATGCTGTTTGCCCGCGTCCTGGTGCAGCAGGCGCCGTTGGTGATGCTGGATGAACCCTTTACCGGGGTCGATGAAGCCACCTGCAACGTGCTGATGGATCTGATGCTGGAGATGTATATGCAGGGGCAAACGCTGCTCGCGGTACTGCACGACAGCGAGCGCGTGTCGCGCCATTTTCCGCAAACGCTGCGGCTGGATGCTGACGTTCCCCAGTGGAAAACCGAGCGGGTGAGGGTGGCATGATCTGGCATCTCTTTTTTCAGCCGTTCATTGAGTATGGCTTTATGCGTCGCGCGCTGGTGGTTTGCCTGGCGCTCTCCGTCAGCACCACCGCGCTCGGCGTGTTTCTTCAGCTGCGTCGGATGAGCCTGATGGGCGATGCCCTTTCTCACGCTATTTTGCCGGGTGTCGCCGTGGGGTATTTGCTCAGCGGTATGTCGCTGCTGGCGATGAGTATTGGCGGTTTTATCGCGGGAATTACCGTGGCGCTGCTGGCCGGTCTGGTTAGTCGACGCACGCCGCTGAAAGAAGATGCCAGCTTTGCCGGGTTTTATCTCGGCTCGCTGGCGCTGGGGGTCACGCTGGTATCGTTGCGCGGGTCGAATGTCGATCTGCTGCATCTGCTGTTCGGATCTATCCTCGCCGTGGACAACGACGCCGCGCTGTTCGTCACGGGCGTGTGCATGTTCACCCTTATCACGCTGGCGCTGTTTTATCGCGGACTGGTGACAGAAGCGTTTGATACCGCCTGGCTGCAGGTGAACGCCCGCTGGCTGCCTGGCCTGCTGCACGGCCTGTTTCTGGCGCTGCTGGTGCTTAACCTGGTGGCCGGTTTTCAGGTGCTCGGCACGCTGATGGCCGTCGGGCTGATGATGCTTCCGGCCGTGGCAGCCCGCTGCTGGGTGCGCACGTTACCGGCATTACTCCTGATGGCGGGTATCAGCGGTATCTTCTGTGCGTGGCTCGGGCTAAGCCTCTCCTGGGCGATGAGTCTGCCGGCCGGGCCATCCATCGTGCTCACCGCCAGCGCGCTGTTCTTTATTTCCATTTTACTGGGTACGCGAAGCAGGCTCGCTGGCAGCCTGCGGGCGTATTTTTAACGCAAGGGGAAACGATGAAAGGTACAGGATTTGTAGTGGCGCTCGCGCTGGGGATGATGTCGCACGGCGTGATGGCGAAAACGCTGAATGTGGTGACCAGCTTTTCGATACTGGGGGATATCACGCAGGAGGTGGGCGGCGACCATGTGAACGTGACGACGCTGGTCGGGCCGGACGGCGATCCGCATACCTTCGAACCGTCGCCGAAAGACAGCGCGGCCCTGAGCAAGGCTGATGTGGTAGTGGTAAACGGCCTTGGGCTGGAGGGCTGGCTTGATCGTCTGGTAAAAGCCTCCGGGTTCAAAGGGCAACTGGTTGTCGCCTCAACTGGGGTGAAAACCCACACGCTTGAGGAAGATGGAAAGACTGTGACCGATCCCCATGCGTGGAACAGCGCGGCGAACGGAGCGCTGTATGCACAAAATATTCTGAACGGGCTGGTGAAAGCTGACCCGCAGGACAAAGCCGCGCTGGAAGCCTCCGGTAAACCGTATATCGCGCAGCTTAACCAGCTGGATAACTGGGCCAAAACGCGCTTTAGCCAGATTCCACTGGCGAAGCGTAAAGTGCTGACCAGCCATGACGCGTTCGGCTATTTCAGCCGCGCTTACGGCGTGACGTTTATGGCGCCGCAGGGGCTGTCGTCTGAGAGCGAAGCCAGCGCGGCGCAGGTCGCCGAGATTATCAATCAGATTAAAGCCGACGGCGTGAAAACCTGGTTTATGGAGAATCAGCTCGATCCGCGTCTGGTGAAACAGATTGCGTCGGCGACGGGCGCACAGCCCGGGGGGGAGCTTTACCCCGAAGCGCTGTCGGCAAAAGGTGGGGTGGCAGATACCTACGTTAAGGCGTTTCGCCACAATGTGAACACCCTCGCTGAGAGCATGAAATAGCCTTTCCACCGCCGGTGCGTCCGTACCGGCTTTTTTCTGAAGCCCCCTCGTAAAACCTGAAGTCCATCTCCACATCTGACGAGAAAGTGCTATCTTGTGCAGCACGTTTTTCTGATGCCTGGAGCGAGAATGACTGACCATGAATTGATGCAGCTTAGCGAGATCGTTGGCCTCGCACTGAAGCAGCGTGGCGCGACAATCACCACCGCGGAATCCTGCACCGGCGGCTGGGTGGCGAAAGCGATTACCGATATTGCCGGCAGTTCCGCCTGGTTTGAACGCGGTTTTGTGACCTACAGTAACGAAGCTAAAGCTCAGATGATTGGCGTGCGTGAATCCACGCTTGAACAGCATGGCGCGGTCAGCGAACCGGTGGTGATCGAGATGGCCATTGGCGCGCTCAAAGAGGCGCGGGCAGATTACGCCATTTCCATTAGCGGCATTGCAGGCCCGGACGGCGGTAGCGACGTGAAGCCTGTCGGCACCGTCTGGTTTGGGTTCGCCACCTCCAAAGGGGAAGGGATCACCCGCCGGGAGTGCTTCAGCGGCGATCGCGAAAGCGTGCGTCGTCAGGCAACCGTTTATGCGTTAAAAACGCTCTGGCAACAATTTCTACAAAACACTTGATACTGTATGACCATACAGTATAATTGCACCAACAGAACAGAAATCCACGGTGAAGCACAGTCGCTTCTCCCGGCATGACAGGAGTAATAATGGCTATCGACGAAAACAAACAGAAAGCGTTGGCGGCAGCACTGGGCCAGATCGAAAAGCAATTCGGTAAAGGCTCCATCATGCGCCTGGGTGAAGACCGTTCCATGGATGTGGAAACCATCTCCACCGGTTCGCTTTCTCTGGATATCGCGCTGGGCGCTGGCGGTCTGCCTATGGGCCGTATCGTAGAAATCTACGGGCCAGAGTCCTCCGGTAAAACCACCCTGACGCTGCAGGTGATTGCCGCGGCACAGCGCGAAGGTAAAACCTGTGCGTTTATCGATGCCGAGCACGCGCTGGATCCTGTTTATGCCCGCAAGCTGGGCGTGGATATCGACAACCTGCTGTGTTCTCAGCCGGACACCGGTGAGCAGGCGCTGGAAATTTGTGATGCGCTGGCGCGTTCTGGTGCCGTTGACGTTATCGTGGTCGACTCCGTTGCCGCACTGACGCCAAAAGCCGAAATCGAAGGTGAAATCGGTGACTCTCACATGGGCCTCGCGGCACGTATGATGAGCCAGGCGATGCGTAAGCTGGCGGGTAACCTGAAGCAGTCCAACACGCTGCTGATCTTCATCAACCAGATCCGTATGAAAATTGGTGTGATGTTCGGTAACCCGGAAACCACTACCGGTGGTAACGCACTGAAATTCTACGCCTCTGTCCGTCTGGATATCCGCCGTATCGGCGCGGTGAAAGAGGGCGAGAATGTGGTCGGTAGCGAAACCCGCGTGAAGGTTGTGAAGAACAAAATCGCCGCGCCGTTCAAACAGGCTGAATTCCAGATCCTCTACGGCGAAGGGATCAACTTCCTCGGCGAGCTGGTTGACCTGGGCGTGAAAGAGAAGCTGATTGAAAAAGCAGGCGCTTGGTACAGCTACAACGGTGACAAGATTGGTCAGGGTAAAGCGAACGCGATCTCCTGGCTGAAAGAGAACCCGGCTGCGGCGAAAGAGATTGAGAAGAAGGTGCGTGAGCTTCTGCTGAACAACCAGGACTCCAAACCTGATTTCGTGGTGGATGCCGCGGATGCTGAAGAAACTAACGAAGACTTTTAATTCTTTCGTTTAAAAATGAAGGGCTGCTGATGCGGCCCTTTTTGCATTTCTGAACCAGCAGGTTTTTTTATGAGTGAACCGACAACACGTCGACCCGCGTATGCACGCTTACTGGACCGTGCGGTGCGCATCCTGGCCGTTCGTGACCACAGTGAACAGGAGCTGCGGCGAAAACTGTCGGCGCCGGTAATGAGTAAAAACGGGCCGGAAGAGATTGATGCCACCGCAGAGGATTATGACCGCGTGATTGCCTGGTGCTACGAGCATCGTTATCTTGATGACGAGCGTTTTGCCTCACGGTTTCTCGCCAGCCGCGGCCGTAAAGGATATGGGCCCGCGCGCATCCGGCAGGAGCTGAACCAGAAAGGGGTGGCCCGGGAGTCCATCGAAAAAGCGATGCGCGAATGCGATACTGACTGGTGCGAGCTGGCCAGAGAACAGGCGATTCGTAAATACGGCGAACCGCTGCCGCGTGAATTTTCAGAAAAAGTCAAAATCCAGCGCTTTTTGCTCTACCGCGGCTTTCTGATGGAAGATATTCAGGATATCTGGCGTAATTTTGCCGATTGAACGCATGCGGGATTTTACTTCCCACCCAAGAAAACTTATCTTATTCCCACTTTTTCCAGTAGCTGGCCTGTCCAACGGTTTACCGATACAGGCTGGCTACGACATTTCGTTAGCTTGATTTCAGGATAATTATGAGCAAGAGCACCGCTGAGATCCGTCAGGCGTTTCTCGATTTTTTCCATAGTAAGGGACACCAGGTTGTTGCCAGCAGCTCCCTGGTACCGAACAACGATCCAACTCTGCTGTTTACCAACGCCGGGATGAACCAGTTCAAGGATGTGTTCCTTGGTCTCGACAAGCGTAATTATTCCCGCGCCACAACCTCACAGCGTTGCGTGCGTGCGGGCGGTAAACACAACGACCTGGAAAACGTCGGTTACACCGCGCGTCACCATACGTTCTTCGAAATGCTGGGTAACTTCAGCTTCGGCGACTACTTCAAACACGATGCCATTCAATATGCGTGGGAACTGCTGACCGGTGAAAACTGGTTCAACCTCCCGAAAGAGCGTCTATGGGTTACCGTCTATGAAACCGATGACGAAGCCTACGAAATCTGGGAAAAAGATGTCGGGATCCCGCGCGAGCGTATTATTCGCATCGGTGATAACAAAGGCGCGCCATACGCATCTGACAACTTCTGGCAGATGGGTGATACCGGCCCTTGCGGTCCGTGCACCGAGATCTTCTACGATCACGGCGACCATATCTGGGGCGGCCCTCCAGGCAGCCCGGAAGAAGACGGCGATCGCTACATTGAGATCTGGAACATCGTCTTCATGCAGTTCAACCGTCAGGCTGACGGTACGATGGAGCCGCTGCCGAAGCCTTCCGTCGATACCGGTATGGGCCTGGAGCGTATTGCCGCGGTTCTGCAGCACGTTAACTCCAACTACGAGATTGATCTGTTCAGCACCCTGATCAAAGCCGTTGCGGACGTTACCGGCGCGACCGATCTGAACAACAAATCGCTGCGCGTCATCGCGGACCACATTCGTTCCTGTGCGTTCCTGATTGCCGACGGCGTTATCCCGTCGAATGAAAACCGTGGCTACGTGCTGCGTCGTATCATTCGTCGTGCCATCCGTCACGGCAACATGCTGGGCGCGAAGGACACCTTCTTCTATAAACTCGTTGGGCCACTGATTGGCGTGATGGGTGCTGCCGGTGATGAGCTGAAACGCCAGCAGGCACAGGTAGAGCAGGTTCTGAAAACCGAAGAAGAGCAGTTTGCGCGTACGCTGGAGCGCGGTCTGGCGCTGCTGGACGAAGAGCTGGCGAAACTTAAGGGCGACACGCTGGATGGCGAAACCGCTTTCCGCCTGTACGACACCTACGGCTTCCCGGTTGACCTGACGGCAGACGTTTGCCGCGAGCGCAACATCAAAGTTGACGAAGCGGGCTTCGAAGCCGCGATGGAAGAGCAGCGTCGTCGTGCGCGTGAATCCAGCGGTTTCGGTGCAGACTACAACGCGATGATCCGCGTTGATAGCGCGTCTGAATTCAAAGGTTATGACGCGCTGGAACTGACCGGCAAAGTGACCGCTCTGTTTGTTGACGGTAAAGCCGTGGACAGCATCAGCGCGGGCCAGGATGCGGTTGTCATTCTGGACAAAACGCCGTTCTACGCGGAATCCGGCGGTCAGGTTGGCGATAAAGGCGAACTGAAAGGCAACGGTTTCAGCTTCAGCGTCAGCGACACCCAGAAATACGGTCAGGCGATTGGTCACCAGGGCAAACTGGTTTCCGGTTCTCTGAAAGTGGGCGAGGGCGTACAGGCTAACGTGGATGAAGCTCGCCGCGCGCGCATTCGTCTGAACCACTCTGCGACCCACCTGATGCACGCTGCCCTGCGCGACGTGCTCGGTACCCACGTTGCACAGAAAGGTTCTCTGGTTAACGATAAAGTGCTGCGCTTCGACTTCTCGCATTTTGAAGCGATGAAACCGTCTGAAATCCGCGCGGTGGAAGATCTGGTGAACGCGCAGATCCGTCGTAACCTGCCAATCGAGACCCACATCATGGAGCTCGAGGACGCGAAGAAAAAAGGTGCGATGGCGCTGTTTGGTGAGAAATACGACGAGCGCGTTCGCGTGCTGAGCATGGGCGACTTCTCTACCGAGCTGTGCGGCGGTACGCACGCATCGCGCACTGGTGACATCGGCCTGTTCCGCATTGTTTCCGAGTCGGGAACGGCGGCAGGTGTGCGTCGTATTGAAGCGGTGACCGGTGAAGGTGCGATTGCCAGCCTGCATGCGCAGAGCGATCAGCTGCACGACATCGCGCAGCTGCTGAAAGGCGATAGCCAGAACCTGGGCGAGAAAGTGCGCGTTGCGCTGGATCGCACGCGTCAGCTGGAAAAAGAGCTGCAGCAGCTGAAAGAGCAGGCTGCGGCGCAGGAGAGTGCAAACCTCTCCAGCAAGGCTGTAAACATTAAGGGCGTCAAACTGCTGGTCAGCGATCTGGCGGGCGTTGAGCCTAAGATGCTGCGTACTATGGTCGACGATCTCAAGAACCAGCTTGGTTCTACCGTTATCGTGCTGGCGACAGTGGCAGAAGGTAAGGTTTCTCTGATTGCGGGCGTCTCTAAGGATGTGACCGACCGCGTAAAAGCAGGGGAACTGATTGGTATGGTCGCTCAGCAGGTGGGCGGCAAGGGTGGCGGTCGTCCGGACATGGCGCAAGCCGGTGGTACGGATGCGGCGGCACTTCCGCAAGCTTTGGCCAGCGTTGAAAGCTGGGTAAGCGCGAAACTGTAATAACTACAAAGCACAAGCAGACGCCATAGCGGTAACGTTATGGCGTCTTGTTCACTGTGCTATCGATAACGATAAAGTCAGGTTGAGTTTGTGTATATCGGCTAAACTTACGTTTAACAGAATGTGATGCCGTGACTGCTTACACTTACGTGTTTGTCATCGCTTACTTTTTGGCGTTATATGATGGATAATGCCGGGATACAAGAGACCCGACTCTTTTAATCTTTCAAGGAGCAAAGAATGCTGATTCTGACTCGTCGAGTTGGTGAGACCCTCATGATTGGGGATGAGGTCACCGTGACAGTTTTAGGGGTAAAGGGTAACCAGGTACGTATTGGTGTTAACGCTCCTAAAGAAGTATCTGTCCACCGTGAAGAGATCTACCAGCGTATCCAGGCTGAAAAATCCCAGCAGTCCAGTTACTGATATTGTCGCGTCTCGCTGTCGGGCGAGACGCAACCCTCCTGTCATTTTTCCTGCTCAACGTTACCGTTTAATTTCAAACGCTCTCTTTTTAACCACTCTGTTACCCTAAACTCGCCCCTACGCCGCCATTTCTGCAGAGGTTTTCTGTGAAGATGCCTGCAAAATCCGCTTATAAAACACCCTCTTTGCGGCTTTTACATGCGAATTGCGTGTGATTTGTGCAAACGATAAAAGCTTTTGGAAAATTGTTTGACTTATAAGTCCCAGAAAGTAATATATGCGCCACGCAGCGACGAGAAGCTCTTAACGAGTAACTCGAAGCACTCGAAAGAGGCGTTGTGTGGTGAGGTGGCCGAGAGGCTGAAGGCGCTCCCCTGCTAAGGGAGTATGCGGTCAAAAGCTGCATCCGGGGTTCGAATCCCCGCCTCACCGCCATTTTGCATCCGTAGCTCAGCTGGATAGAGTACTCGGCTACGAACCGAGCGGTCGGAGGTTCGAATCCTCCCGGATGCACCATCTATTACTTCATATTGCTTTAGAAGTGATATGAATATCGAGCAGTACAGTAGTAAATCCCGATGCATCCGTAGCTCAGCTGGATAGAGTACTCGGCTACGAACCGAGCGGTCGGAGGTTCGAATCCTCCCGGATGCACCATTTACTATTTCTGAAAGCAGTACCCTGATGCATCCGTAGCTCAGCTGGATAGAGTACTCGGCTACGAACCGAGCGGTCGGAGGTTCGAATCCTCCCGGATGCACCATATTCTCCGAGATAATAGCCACGCTGTTGTTTCAAGGTCTGCGAGTTAATCGCGAGCACCTGGGAGGATAACGTTGCTTCAGCAACGGCCCGCAGGGCGAGGCGCAGCCGAGTAATCCTCCCGGATGCACCCTTTACTGTTTCTAAAAGCATTTCCCGATGCATCCGTAGCTCAGCTGGATAGAGTACTCGGCTACGAACCGAGCGGTCGGAGGTTCGAATCCTCCCGGATGCACCATCTCTTCTGCTTTCCCTTCGATGTTTAGTTCTTAATCACTCTCGTTGTTATCATTTCGCAATCAGCGACAAAAATCACCATTTACGATAAAGTAATGCTTTGTTAATCGTTTAGCGAGAGCACGATGTACGCACAGTATGACGGTTTGATCTTCGATATGGACGGCACTCTCCTGGATACCGAACCCACGCATCGTCAAGCCTGGACTGACGTCCTGGGCCGCTACGGCATGCGTTTCGATCTTCAGGCGATGATTGCCCTCAACGGATCCCCCACCTGGCGTATTGCGCAGGCCGTGATTGAACTGAATCAGGCCGATCTCGACCCGCACCTGCTCGCGCGCGAAAAAACCGATGCGGTAAAAGCCATGCTTTTAGATACCGTACGCCCTCTGCCGCTGATTGATGTGGTAAAAGAGTGGCACGGGCGCCGCCCGATGTCGGTAGGAACCGGGAGCGAAAGCGCGATTGCAGAAGCTTTGCTCAACCATCTTGGCCTGCGCCACTATTTTTCTGCCGTGGTGGCCGCCGATCATGTTAAACATCACAAGCCCGCACCGGACACCTTCCTGCTTTGCGCAGAATTAATGGGCGTCCCGGCGGCAAAATGTGTCGTGTTTGAAGACGCCGATTTCGGTATCCAGGCCGCGCGAGATGCCGGAATGGATGCGGTGGATGTGCGCTTACTGTGAGTGACGCGCTGTCACTTGCTTCATTATTCGCCAGCAGTTTTTTAAGCGCCACGCTGTTACCGGGAAATTCGGAAGTGGTGCTGGTGGCGATGCTGTTGTCCGGCGTGAGTCAGCCCTGGCTGCTTGTATTAATAGCAACAATGGGTAATAGCCTTGGAGGGCTGACTAACGTTATTCTTGGGCGTTTCTTTCCGCTGCGCGAAAAATCGCGCTGGCAGGAAAAGGCAGTCGGCTGGCTAAAACGCTATGGCGCTGCCACGCTGTTATTAAGCTGGATGCCTGTAATAGGCGATTTACTGTGTCTGCTGGCGGGATGGATGCGCATCTCCTGGGGACCGGTGCTCTTTTTTTTGTGCCTTGGCAAGGCGTTGCGCTATGTTCTTGTGGCGTGGGCAACACTACAGGGTATGACGTGGTGGCACTAATTGGTGGAATGAAAACGCGACCTTCAATCGTCAACCATTACAATTATGCTGAGTAACATTACTTTGACAGGCGGGAGGTCAATTTGATCCCGGACGTATCTCAGGCGCTGGCCTGGCTGGAAAACCACCCTCAGGCATTGAAGGGTATTCAGCGTGGTCTTGAGCGTGAAACGCTGCGCGTTAACGCGGACGGTAGCTTAGCGACGACGGGTCACCCGAAGGCGTTAGGCTCGGCGCTGACACATAAATGGATCACAACCGATTTCGCTGAAGCGCTGCTGGAGTTCATCACCCCAGTAGAGGGTGATATTGATCATATGCTGACGATCATGCGCGATATCCATCGCTACACCGCGCGCAACATGGGCGACGAACGTATGTGGCCCCTCAGCATGCCGTGCTATATCGAGCAGGGCCAGGAGATTGAGCTGGCGCAGTACGGCACGTCAAATATCGGCCGGCTGAAAACGCTCTATCGCGAAGGGCTGAAAAACCGCTACGGCGCGTTGATGCAGACGATCTCGGGCGTGCATTACAACTTCTCGCTGCCAATGGCCTTCTGGCAGGCGAAATGCGGTGAAACGGATAAAGACGCGATCTCTGAAGGCTACTTCCGCCTGATCCGCAACTATTACCGTTTCGGCTGGGTGATCCCGTATCTGTTTGGTGCGTCTCCTGCGATCTGTTCTTCGTTCCTGCAGGGGAAACCGACCACGCTGCCGTTCGAGAAGACCGAGTGCGGAATGTACTATCTCCCGTACGCCACCTCTCTGCGCCTGAGCGATCTCGGTTATACCAATAAATCGCAAAGCAATCTCGGTATTACGTTTAACGAATTGCACGAATATGTGGCAGGATTGAAGCGGGCGATCAAAACCCCGTCGGAAGAGTACGAGAAAATCGGCCTCGAAAAAGACGGCAAGCGCCTGCAAATCAACAGCAATGTGCTGCAGATTGAAAACGAGCTGTATGCGCCTATTCGTCCTAAACGCGTGACGCGCAGCGGTGAAACCCCGTCGGATGCGCTGCAGCGCGGCGGGATCGAATACATCGAAGTGCGTTCGCTGGATATCAACCCATTCTCACCGATTGGCGTTGATGAACAGCAGGTTCGCTTCCTGGATCTGTTTATGGTCTGGTGCGTGCTGGCGGATGCGCCGGAAATGAGTTCAGACGAACTGCTCTGTACCCGTACAAACTGGAATCGTGTGATTCTGGAAGGGCGTAAACCGGGCCTGACGCTGGGTATCGGCTGCGAAACGGCACAGTTCCCGCTGACCAAAGTCGGCAAAGATCTGTTCCGCGACCTGAAGCGCGTTGCCCGCACAATGGACAGCATTGACGGCGGCGACGCGTATCAACAGATCTGCGACCAGCTGGTGGAATGTTTTGATAATCCGGAACTGACGTTCTCAGCGCGTATTCTGCGTTCTATGATCGATCAGGGCATTGGCGGCACGGGGCGTTCACTCTCAGCGGAGTACCGTGAGATGCTGATGCAGGAGCCGTTAGAAGTGCTGAGCGAAGCGGATTTTGCCGCGGAACGCGATGCGTCCGTGGTGCGTCAGAAAGAGGTTGAAGCGGCGGATACCGAGTCGTTTGAGGCGTTTCTGGCGAAGCAGTCTTAAGCAGAAAAGAAAAAGGCCACATCGCTGTGGCCAAAATATACATCTCTGAATTCAGGGATGATGATAACAAATGCGCGTCTTTCATATACTCAGACGTGCATTCTGTAGAAGAGTTCAGTTTATTTTAAAAAAAATCACTGTCGGAGGTGACGTATGCCGTTATTAGATAGCTTTACTGTCGACCATACCCGTATGGAAGCACCTGCAGTACGCGTGGCGAAGACCATGCACACCCCGCACGGCGACACGATCACCGTTTTCGATCTGCGTTTCTGCGTGCCAAATAAAGAAGTGATGCCAGAGAAAGGCATTCATACCCTGGAACACCTGTTCGCCGGTTTCATGCGTGACCATCTGAACGGCAACGGCGTTGAGATCATCGACATCTCTCCGATGGGCTGCCGTACCGGTTTCTACATGAGCCTGATTGGCCAGCCGGAAGAGAAACGCGTCGCTGATGCGTGGAAAGCGGCGATGGAAGACGTGCTGAAGGTGAAAGAGCAGAACCAGATCCCTGAGCTGAACGTTTACCAGTGCGGTACTTACCAGATGCACTCTCTGGAAGAAGCGCAGGACATCGCGCGTCACATCATCGAGCGTGATGTTCGCGTGAACAGCAACGAAGAGCTGGCCCTGCCAAAAGAAAAACTGCAGGAACTGCACATCTAGTGCACCTTTTCCCTCTCCCACCGGGAGAGGGTAGGGTGAGGGTTGTTTAACCCCATGACCACAACCGCAACGTTCTCCTTTACCCATCGTCCCCTCGTTCCGTTCGCCCATGATTACGTTCATGGTGACAGCGAGCCGTGGCATGAGCACGACTGCGCGCAGCTGTTGCACATCCTGAGCGGCGTGGTACGGGTTGATACCGTCTCGGGCTGCTGGGTGGTACCGCCTGGCCGCGGCGTCTGGCTGCCGGCGGGTACTCGCCACTCGCTTCGCATCACCGGCAACGTGGCGGCGCGAACGCTGTTCATCGATCCGCTGGCGCGAGCCGATCTCCCGGCCACCTGCCAGATCGTGCAGATCGCGCCGCTGTTGCGCGAGCTGATCCTCGTCTCTCTTGCTTTACCTGAATCGTACTCGCCCGGCAGCCGGGATGAACGCGTCTATGAACTCATTCTCGATGAAATCCGCACTATGCCGGTGCTGCCGTTTCATCTGCCGGAGCCGGAAAGCGAGGCGTTACGTCACCTGTGTCTGCAAATCCGGCAAAACGCGGGGGAGAGCTGGAGCGGCGCGCAGGCCGCGAGCATGATGAACATGAGCGAGCGCACCCTGAACCGCCATTTTCAGCAGCAGACGGGATTAAGCTACGGCGAGTGGCTGAGACGGGCGCGCCTGCTGGAAGCCTTAGTGCGGCTGGCGCAGGGCCAGCCGGTACTGCGCGTGGCGCTGGATCTGGGTTACGGCAGCCACAGCGCCTTTACGGCGATGTTCCGCCGGGTGATGGGCGTCTCCCCCAGCGATTATTTTAAGAACGACTGACGGCGTTTAAAAGCGCCTGAAGCGACGCGCGCGCCACGTCGCTGTCAATGCCTACGCCCCAGCGGCTGCTGCCGTCCTGGAACAGGCAGCGGATGTAGGCCACCGAGCGGCTGTCGCTGCGCTCGCCTAACGTATGCTCGTGATAATCCTTAATCACGAACGGGGCGTTGACCCAGCGGCTTAAGCCCTGAGCGGCGGCGGAGAGCAGACCGTTACCCTGACCTTCCAGCTGACGCGTTCCCCCCTGCGTAGCGACGCTTGCCGTCAAACGCAGCTGGCCGTCCTGCTGGCTGTCGCTGCGGTAGGATTGCAGCGCAAACTGCGGCGTGGCTACCAGGCCGTAGCGGGTGCGGAACAGCTGCCACAGCGCGTTTTGCGTCATCTCTTTTCCGTGGCGATCGGTTTCCTGCTGCACGTGCTGGCTGAAATCCTGCTGCAGGGCGCGGGGCAGTTTTAGCCCATGGTTTTGCTCAATCAGCCACGCGCTGCCGCTTTTCCCTGACTGGCTGTTGACGCGGATCACCGCTTCGTAGGTGCAGCCGATATCCTGTGGATCGACGGGCAGATACGGCATCTCCCAGCGATCGCCAGGCCTGTGGGCATCAAAGCCTTTTTTGATCGCGTCCTGATGCGAGCCTGAGAAGGCGGTATAGGCCAGTCGTCCGGCCCACGGGTGGCGCGGATGCACCGGCAGCTGGTTGCAGGCTTCCACCACTTCCACGATCCGGTTCATATCGCTAAAGTCGAGATTCGGGCTGATGCCCTGGCTGTAGAGGTTCATCGCCAGCGTCACCAGGCAGACGTTGCCCGTGCGCTCCCCGTTACCAAACAGACAGCCTTCCACGCGGTCAGCCCCCGCCATCACGGCCAGCTCGGCGCTGGCGACGCCGGTACCGCGGTCATTATGCGGATGCACGCTGATGCAGACATCCCGGCGGCGGCTGAAGTGACGACAGAAATACTCGATCTGGTCGGCATAGACGTTCGGCGTGCTCACTTCGACGGTGGCCGGTAAGTTGATCACCATGGGCCGTTCGTCGCACGGCTGCCAGATCTCCGCCACGGCTTCACAGATCTCCAGCGCAAACTCCGGCTCGGTAAAGCAGAAGGTCTCCGGGGAATACTCATACTGCCAGCGGGTGTCCGGGTTCTCTTCACACAGCTGACGAATAAGCCGCGTGGATCGCGTCGCCAGCTCGACGATTTGCGCTTTTTCCATGCCGAATACCAGGCGGCGGAACAGCGGGGCGGTGGCGTTATACAGATGGACGGTGGCCTGTTTCGCGCCGCGCAGGGATTGGAAAGTGCGATGGATGAGATCTTCCCGCGCCTGGGTTAACACCTGAATCGTCACGTCATCCGGGATGCGGTTCTCTTCAATCAGCTGGCGAACAAAGTTGAAGTCCGTCTGCGAGGCGGATGGGAAAGCCACCTCAATTTCTTTGAATCCGCAGCCCAGCAGCAGATCCCAGAACTGCAGCTTGCGGGTGCTGTCCATCGGCTCGGCAAGGGCCTGGTTGCCGTCGCGTAAGTCGGTTGATAGCCAGCGCGGCGCGCGGGTAATGCGTTGCTCCGGCCAGCGGCGGTCGGGCAGGGAAAGGGTTGGATAGGGTTGGTACTTGTCGGCGGGTGTGTTCAGCATGATGCGCTCCTGTTGTCTTTTCACCATCGTGAATGGATTTCAGGAGCGCTGCTTTATCGAAACTGACAATCGCTGTCGCGTTCTGGACAACGCGAATTAGTGCGCGCCACCGCCGCCGCTACCGGCACCAAACGGTGGTTTAGCAAACCACACCAGCCCCAGCAGGACGATAAAGATCCCCGCTGATATCCAGAAAATCTCGTTGGCCGAGATAATCAGCCCCTGGTTGGTGATCTGCTGGGCTATCCACCCTGACGCCTGCTGTTCCGTCATACCCATTCCCTGAAGCTGGTTGTACATCTCCCGGGAGTTCGGGTTGAACGGGTTCACCGCTTCGGTCAGCTGGGCATGGTGCATCGATTCACGGTTTGTCCACAGGGTGGTGGTGATCGACGTACCAATCGAGCCCGCCAGCGTTCGCGTAAAGTTCGACAGGCTTGATGCGGCCGCCATGCGCTCAGGCGGTAAACCGGAAAGCGTGATGGTGGTCAGTGGCATAAAGAAACACGCCACGGCAAAGCCCTGAATAAACTGCGGCCACGCGGACGCGCCAAAGTCCATTCCCGGTTCGAACGTATACGCGCGCCAGTAAAAGCAAACGGCATACATGATAAAGCTGAACGTCACCAGCCTGCGCATGTCGAGCTTGTGGGCGAAGCGGCCAATAATCGGCGACAGCAGAACCGGAATCAATCCAACCGGCGCCGAGGCTAAACCTGCCCAGGTTGCGGTGTAGCCGTATACCTCCTGCAACAGCTGCGGCAGCAGTACAATCGCGCCGAAGTAGAGCATGTAGGCGAGGCTGATACACAGACAGCCTATGGTAAAGTTTCGCGACTTAAACAGCGACAGGTCGACTATCGGGTTATCGTCCGTTAGCTCCCAGACAATCAGGAAGCTCAGCGACACCACCGCGACAATCGTCAGGATGATGATCTCCCGGGAGTTGAACCAGTCCAGCTCTTTGCCCTGGTCGAGCATGACCTGCAGGCTACCGATGCCGACAACCAGCAGTGCCAGACCAATGGCGTCGATACGCCGCTGTTCCGTCCGGGTTTCTCTGCCGCGCAGCGACTGGAGCGTCAGCATTACCACGATGGCGCCAATCGGTACGTTGATGAAGAAGATCCAGCCCCAGTGATAGTTGTCGCTGATATAGCCGCCTAAGATAGGCCCGCAAATCGGCGCGACAATTACGGTCATTGACCACAGCGCCAGCGCAATCGAGCGCTTGGCGGGCGGGTAGTTGTTCAGCAGTAAGCTCTGCGACAGCGGGATCAGCGGCCCGGCGACAATCCCCTGAATGACGCGGAAGAAAATCAGCATCGTCAGGCTACTGGACATGCCGCACGCCCAGGAGGCAAGAACGAACAATACCGTCGACCAGAGGAACAGCTTCACTTCACCGACGCGCTTTGCCAGCCAGCCGGTAATCGGAATGGAGATGGCGTTTGCCACCCCAAACGAGGTAATGACCCAGGTTCCCTGGCTCAGCGACGAGCCAAGGTTACCGGCGATGGTCGGGATCGCCACGTTTGCGATGGTGGAGTCCAGCACCTGCATGAATGTCGCCAGCGACAGCGCGATGGTCATAATGACCAGCTGCGCGCCTTCGAGCGGTTTTTGCGGCTTTTGCTGTTGCATAACGCTCACCTTCGGATTAACCGGCGTTTGCCTTCACGATGTCATCGATCAGCTTGTTGACCGGATCGAGGCTAATTTCACGGGCGTTACTTTCATAAGCCGGGCTGCTTCGCACCTGGCTTGCCAGGATCTGACCGTCGCGGTTGGCGGTGTCGACCGTCACAAGCGTTGAGAGGCCGATACGCAGCGGGTGATCCGCCAGCTGTTTGGCATCCAGCTCAATACGCACGGGCAGACGCTGAACCACTTTGATCCAGTTACCGGTGGCGTTTTGCGCTGGCAGCAGGGAGAAGGCGCTGCCGGTCCCCATGTCCAGACCGACCACTTTACCGGTGTACTTCACCTCATCGCCATAGATGTCGCTGACAACCGTCGCGCTCTGGCCGATACGCATATGGGCAAGCTGCGTCTCTTTAAAGTTGGCGTCTACCCACAGGTTGTCCGCCGGCACGACCGCCATCAGCGGCGTGGTTGGGCTAATCTGCGCCCCTGGCTGGACGGAACGACGGGAGACATAGCCGGTCATCGGGCTGACGATTTTGGTACGCTGCAGGGCAAGCCACGCGTTGCGCACTTCGGTCGCCGCCTGCTGTACGGCAGGCTGATTTTCCAGACTGGTGCCCAGCACCATCGCCTGGTTGGCGTTGTACTGTTGAATGGCCACGTCCAGCTGTGCCTGAGCGCTGGCAACGGCATCGCGGGCGTGCTGCAGCTCTTCACGGCCAATCAGGTTGGCGGTGCCGAGCGGAACACGGCGGTTCAGGTCGCTCTGCGCCTGCGCCAGCGCCGTTTTCTGCACGTCGATGTTGGCCTGCAGCTGTTTGCTGTTGATCATCAGCTGGCGGGTCTGACGGACGCTGGAGGCCAGCGCGGTCTGTGCTTTTTCAAACGCCTGCTGGGCGTCGGTTGGATCGAGGGTCACCAACACATCGCCTTTTTGCACAAAGTCGGTATTGTCAGCCCAGACTTTCGTCACGCTGCCCGACACCTGCGCCATAATTTGTACCTGGTTCCCTGCCACGTACGCATCGTCAGTCTCTTCAGCATGACGCAGTACTAAAAACCAATAGATCCCATATGCCACGGCAATAATGATAAAGAGCAAGGTCAACAGAAGAAGGGCGCTCTTACGTTTGCCTTTCTTGTTGGCCGGTTGCTGCGGGGTAGTGCTCTCCGCATTTGCGCTCATTGTTGTTCTCCACGATCTTCTTATTTTCACATCGGCTGAGCCGACCTGTTGTCAGAAAGGCCAGCACTGTGACGTGCTGGCCTGTCGGTTTTCTTATGAATCTGGAATGGTGAGCGTGTCGTCGCGTTAGCGCAGCGCCTCAAGAACGGCGCCGTCTTCATCCATCTGGTCCAGACGGGTGAGCAGCTTGCGAGTGATGTGCTCAAGCTGGTCGCGCTCGGCGGTGCTGAGGGCAGACCAGAGTTTGTGCAGGCAATTGTGCTGAGGTGGTAGCACCTCGCGCAGGAACTGATGACCTTTATCGGTCAGTTGCAGATGCAGGCAGCGGCGATCGTTGTCGCTTTCACGGCGCTCAATCCAGCCGCGCTTTTCGAGTTCATCGGCAATACGGGTCGCATTGGTACGGGAGGAGCCCAGCGCGCAGCTCAGTTCGGAAGGCTGAATGCTGTGATTTTCCTGAGACTCCAGCGTAATCAACGCCATAAACAACGTCTCGTTAATCCCTTGAGCTTTCAGCATTTTATTACGGTTTTCCAGTAGCTTACCCTGCATGTGCATGCACAGGCGAGTCAGCAGGATTTCCTGATACGGGAAGTCCTCATGGCGACTGGCGCGGAATTTAAGCATTTGTTCAATGGGCGTAAACGAACTATCCATTTGGGCATAACCTCATTAATTACAGCCGATATAGTAACGATAGTGACAAATAATGTAAATGAATTATTTGTGCGGTTATATCCGCCAAATTTATGTCACCGTCAGAAAGCGCCGGGTAAGTCCGTGACCCGGTGAGCACAGAAAGCGTTGGGTGTGAACCCGCTAGAGAGAGGATGTGAGGACGGGGGTCTGAACTATTCATGCCGATTGTAAATATGTCACCCACATTAAAATTTCTGGGATAAATGATTACGTTTACATTAACAGAGTGATGGGCCTCTTAACACCCTAAGAGGCCAACTCAATGTAAATGTTAGTTAATTGCATCCTGACGGTGATAACCGCGCCACCATACTAGCAAGTTGAGGGTTGCGACGATGGCCCCTATCGCGCATACCCCCGACCAGCCCGCATGCTGCCACGCCGACGCTGAAATGAGCGAACCCGCTGCGCCGCCGATGAAGTAGCTGGTCATGTATCCGGCTGTCAGGCGGTTACGCGCCTCTGGCTTCACGCGATAGATGACGGTCTGATTGGTGATGTGAACGCCCTGAACGGTGAGATCGAGTACCAGGATACCGACAATCAGCGCCAGCACCGAGATGTGTCCGTACCAGATCGCCGCCCAGGAGAGCAGAAGTAAAACCAGCCCTGCGGAGGTGGTCAGGTGGGATTTGCCCTTGTCGGCCAGCCCGCCTGCGGGACGTGCGCCCAGCGCGCCTGCGGCGCCGGCCAGGCCGAACAGGCCAATCACCCCTTCGGAATAATTGAACGGCGGCGCGGCCAGCAGAAACGCCATCGACGTCCACAGGATGCTGAAGTTAGCGAAGGTGAAACAGCCCAGCAGGGCGCGGGTGCGCAGAAGCTTGTCTTCGGTGAACAGGCTGAAAACGGAGGCCAGCAGCTGAGGATAGTTCAGGTGGTTTTCCTGCTTCACTTTTGGCAGCCCGCGCCACAGCGCCAGCGCCATGACGACCATCAGCACGCTCGCCACCCAGTATACGGTGCGCCAGCCGCCGAGGCTTGCCAGCAGCCCTGCAACGGTACGCGCCAGCAAAATCCCCAGCAGCAGGCCGCTCATGATGGTGCCCACCACCTTGCCGCGTTTTTCCGGAGAGGCGAGGGTCGCGGCGAGCGGGACCAGGATTTGCGCCACCACGGAGAACAGCCCCGTTAGCGCGGTACCGATAATCATCATCGTCAGCGACTGGCTGCTGGCGGTGATCAGCATCCCACCGGCGGCCAGCAGGGTCATGGAGACAATCAGCATTCGGCGTTCAAACATATCGCCGAGCGGCACCAGGAACAGCAGCCCGGCGGCATAGCCTAGCTGGGCAGCGGTGACGATAAAGCCTGCGGAGCTGGCGGAGAGATTGAACGCGCGGGCGATGGTGTCGAGAAGAGGCTGCGCGTAATAGTTGCTGGCGACTGCCAGACCCGTTGCCACGGACATTAAAAGGATGAGTGCGGGGCTAAGCCCTTGAGTTGTTTTTGTCATTAGTTTCAGGAATCGTTAGTTGAGTGATTATTTTTCCGGAAACCATAATAGCTAATGATTGTGAAAGTTGGGGGATTGTTGGGTGATGTATTGTGCGGTTTAGGTTGGGTGCGGTTGATCCCCTCATCCTAGCCCTCTCCCACGGGGAGAGGGCTAAGTCCTTTACTTCTGCGCTTCAAGCGCCTCTTTCACCCAGCCGTCGAACTGCTGCTGGTGGGCTTTGATCCAGCCGTCCACGTGGCCTTTCACATCCGCTTCAGACGATTTGCCCGCATGCATCATCGCGTTCTGGGCATTGATGTCCGCCAGCGGCAGCTTCATTACCGAGAACAGCTTCGCCGCCGCCGGGTTTTTCTCCGCCCAGGCTTTGTTGGCCACGATATGCATGGTGTTCACCGGGAAGCCGTAGTTCATGCCGTTCGGCAGTTTGGTGTCGATATCCTTCTGCTCGCCCGGAAGGGAGGAGAACGGCACCTGCAGCCACACCACGTCTTTTCCCGGCTTTAGCACGTCGCTCACCCAGTACGGCGTCCAGGTGTAGTAGATCACCGGTTTACCCTCTTTGAAGCGGGCAATGGTGTCGGCCATCATCGCTGAATAGTTGCCGTGACTCACGTCGACCGTTTTCGCCAGATCGAACGCTTTGTTCTGGTGGTTAATCACCGCTTCACAGCCCCAGCCCGGCGAGCAGCCCATCATGTCGGCCTTGCCGTCACCGTTGGTGTCGAACAGTTTGGCGATCTTCGGATCTTTCAGCTGTTCAATGTTGGTTATGTGGTACTTATCGGCAGTTTTTTTGTCGATCAGATACCCCTGCGCCGCACCCGTCACGAAGGTGCCTTCGCGATAGAATTTCTTGTCGCCACCGGCGGCGGCATACATGTCGTCGTGCAGCGGCTGCCAGTTGACGGCGGTAAAGGTGGCGTCGCCGGAGGCAATCGAGGTGTAGCCCACGTTGTAATCCACTTCGCTCGGGGTGTTAACCGTATAGCCCAGCTTCTCCAGCGCGCGGCTGACGATCAGCGTCTGGAAGCTCTCTTCCGAAATGGTGCTCTGCACCGGCTGTACGGTAATGCCTTTGCCAGGCAGGTCAGCCGCAAACGCGCTGGTGGAGACAAGGGTGGCAAACGCTGTGGCAAAAAGTACGTTATGTCGCATCGTTGTTCCTTATTTTGACTTCGTGAAAGGGCGGGTGAGTAACCCGACAGGGCCGGTGGTATACCAGCGACGGTTGCCGCGACTGCGTGAATCACGACCGACGGCCTGGGTCAGGCGGTCAAGAATAATGGCGAGGATCACAATGCCGACGCCGCCGACGGTGGCCAGCCCCATGTCGAGACGGCCAATGCCGCGCAGCACCATCTGGCCCAGACCGCCAACGGCGATCATCGAGGCAATCACCACCATCGACAGGGCCAGCATCAGCGTCTGGTTAACGCCCGCCATGATGGTCGGCATCGCCAGAGGAAGCTGAACCTTAAACAGCATCTGGCGCGGGCTGGCACCGAACGAGCGTGACGCTTCGATCAGGTCCGCAGGCACCTGGTTAATCCCGAGAATGGTCAGACGAATAATCGGCGGCAGGGCAAAGATAATGGTGACCACCACGCCCGGCACGTTGCCGATGCCGAACAGCATCACGATAGGCACCAGATAGACGAATGCCGGGGTGGTCTGCATCGCATCCAGCAGCGGACGAATAATCTTCGCTGCCCGCGGGCTGCGCGCCAGCCAGATCCCCATCGGCAGGCCGATGACAATGCAGAAGAGTAGAGCGGTCAGCACCAGCGCCAGGGTGATCATCGCCTGCGACCACGCGCCAATCGCGCCGATGGCTATCAGCGAAATCAGCGTGGCGACCCCCATGCCCGCGCTACCGAACTGCCAGGCGATCAGGGAGAACAGGATAATCGCCACCGGCGCCGGCATGCCCAGCATCAGCTGCTGGAAGCCGTTCAGGATGTAATCCACCGGAACGCGGATCCCCTGGAAGACCGGACGGAAGTGCGTGACCACCCAGTCGATCCCTTCCGTAACCCAGCTGTCCAGCGGGATCAGCGTTTTGTGGAACGGATCCATGATGTTGAAGTGTTCTGGCGCAGGCGCGGGTGCGCTGTTCAGCCAGTCTGCCGCGCCGCCGCCATCGGTCGGCGCTGGTGTGGAACCCCAGGCGTCGGCAGATTGCGCAGCGCTGTCCGCTGCTTCAGTGGTGCCCCACGGGTTAGATTGATCGGTCATTGTTTGCCCCCTCGCGATCTAAAGCCTGCAGCAGCATCCGTTTTGAGATGATGCCGACGTACTGTTGTTCCTCACCCACGACCGGCACGGCGCAAGGCGCCTGGCCCACGTGAGAGAGCAACTCGCTGAGCGGTGTTTCGGCGTCCACGGCAAGCGGAGCGTCAATTAACGCCGCATCGATTCCCTGGTTCTCAGTCAGAGCCGTTTTCAGGGAGTCGATGGAGACAACGCCAACAAATTTATTGCCGCGTTCAACCAGATAGCCGTATTCACGGTCTTCGTCCTGCAGCAGCTTCAGCGCGGAGCGCGGGCCGAAGCCTGGCGTTTTACGGATAATGCCGTTTGGCGTTCGACGGGCAATATCTTTGGCGCTAAAGACCTGGCTAATATCCACGCCGCGGAAGAAGGTGCGCACATAATCGTTCGCCGGGTTATTGAGAATTTCATCCGGCGTGCCGACCTGCACCACTTCACCGTTTTGCATAATGGCAATACGGTCACCAATACGCATGGCTTCATCCAGATCGTGGGAAATAAAGACAATCGTTCGCTGATGTTTAGCCTGTAATTTTACCAGCTCATCCTGCATCTCGGTGCGAATTAAAGGATCGAGGGCGGAGAAGGCTTCATCCATTAATAATATGTCTGGATTAATGGCTAATGCACGGGCTAATCCTACGCGCTGACGCATACCGCCGGAAAGTTCATCCGGGTACGCATGCGCATAATTTTCCAGCCCGACCTGACGCAGTGCATCAAGGGCTTTTTCCTGACGTTCCTGAGCCGACGTGCCGGCTAATTCCATGCCGAAAGCAGTATTATCCAGCACCGTCATGTGCGGCATCAGCGCGAATGACTGGAACACCATTGCAATCTTCTTTCTGCGCACCTCGCGAAGCTCTGCGTCTGATATTCTGGCGATATCCACGCCGTCAATCAGCACCTGTCCGCGGGTGGGTTCAATCAGGCGATTGAGAAGGCGAACCATAGTGGATTTACCCGAACCGGATAACCCCATGATGACAAAAATCTCGCCTTCTTCAATGGCCAGACTGGCGTCTTTAACGCCAAGTGATAGCCCGGTTTTTTCCAGAATTTGCTCTTTCGTAAGGCCTTTCTCAATATATTTGAATGCGCGCTGCGGGTGCTCGCCAAATACTTTATAAAGATTTTTCACTTCTAATTTAATTGCCATGCAATAGAGAGTGTCCTGTTATTTGTTTATGCCGATATGATTACCATGGTAAATTGTTAACGGGCATAACCCTAACATACTGAGAATCTGAGACAACCCTGTGTCGGGCTAAGGGCGGAATTTTCATGCAAGCGAAACGGCTGAATTTCCCATGAATAAAGGGCTGAGGGCGGTTTGAATTTTTCTCAATTTTTTGCTGCTGCATCGGGAAATTTCACCTGAATCGGAATGATTCAGGCGAATATGACGTGGAAATTACAGTGTAGTTGTTTTGTAAATATTAGAGAGGGAGTTGTTGGGTTTATATTAAATTAACGAACGTTAGCGTTCATTAAAAATCCCAGTCTTCATCCTCGGTTTCCACCGCTTTGCCCATCACGTACGATGAGCCAGATCCCGAGAAGAAATCGTGGTTTTCGTCGGCATTGGGCGACAGCGCAGCCAGAATAGCCGGGTTCACCTCCGCCATCTCCGGCGGGAACAGCGCGTCGTAACCCAGGTTCATCAGCGCCTTGTTGGCGTTGTAGCAGAGGAAGGCCTTCACGTCCTCCTCCCAGCCGGTGCCGGCGTAGAGTTCCTCCGTATAGCTCAGCTCGTTGTCGTACAGATCCATCAGCAAATCGAGCGCAAAGCCTTTAAGCTCCTCGCGCTTTGCCTCGCTGACTTTCTCCAGCCCTTTCTGATACTTATAGCCGATATAATACCCGTGCACCGCTTCATCACGAATGATGAGCCGAATCAAATCGGCGGTGTTGGTGAGCTTGCCCCGGCTCGACCAGTACATGGGCAGCCAGAAGCCGGAATAGAAGAGGAAGGATTCCAGGAATACGCTGGCGATCTTTTTCTTCAGCAGCTCGTCGGCCCGGTAATATTCCAGAACAAGCTCCGCCTTTCTCTGTAATGACTCACTCTCTTCACTCCAGGCGTAGGCTGCGTCCACGTCTTTGGTCTGGCAGAGCGTCGAAAAAATCGAACTGTAGGAGCGGGCGTGCACCGCCTCCATAAAGCTGATGTTTGACATCACCGCCTCTTCGTGCGGCGTCAGCGCATCGCTCATCAGCGCGGGCGCTCCCACGGTATTCTGAATGGTGTCCAGCAGCGTCAGGCCGGTAAAGACGCGGATCGTCAGCTGCTGTTCGGCGTGGCTCAGCGTTTGCCAGGCCGGAATATCGTTGGAGAGCGGAACCTTTTCCGGCAGCCAGAAGTTGCTGGTCAGGCGGTTCCATACCTCCAGGTCTTTATCGTCCTGGATTTTGTTCCAGTTAACGGCACTCACGCGTGACAGTTTCATCCTTTCTCCTTACAGCGCGCAGGACACGCAGCCTTCAATTTCGGTGCCTTCCAGCGCAAGCTGGCGCAGGCGAATGTAGTAGAGCGTTTTGATGCCTTTCTTCCAGGCGTAGATCTGCGCCCTGTTGATATCCCGCGTGGTGGCGGTGTCCGGGAAAAACAGCGTCAGCGACAGCCCCTGATCCACATGTTTTGTCGCCTCCGCGTAGGTATCGATGATTTTCTCCGGGCCGATCTCATACGCGTCCTGATACAGCGCCAGGTTCTCATTGGTCATAAACGGGGCAGGGTAGTAAACGCGCCCGGTTTTGCCTTCCTTACGAATTTCAATTTTCGACACGATCGGGTGAATGCTCGACGTGGCGTGGTTGATGTAGGAAATCGATCCGGTCGGCGGTACCGCCTGCAGGTTCTGGTTATAAATGCCGTAGCGCATCACGTCATCACGCAATTGCTGCCACATCTCGCGCGTCGGCAGGGTAATCCCCGCGCGGGCAAACAGTTCGCGCACTTTTTCGGTTTTCGGCTGCCAGTCGCCTTCCAGATACTGGCTAAAATATTCCCCGCTGGCGTAACGCGATTGCTCAAAGCCCGCGAACCGCTGGCTGCGCTCGCGCGCCAGCATCATCGAGGTGTGCAGCGCGTGCCAGGTAATGGTGTAAAAATAGAGGTTGGTGAAATCCAGCCCTTCCGGACTGCCGTAGGCGATGCCTTCCCGCGCCAGATAGCCGTGCAGGTTCATCTGCCCCAGACCGATGGCGTGCGACGCGGCGTTGCCCGCTTCAATAGACGGCACGCTGCGGATGTGGCTCATGTCCGACACCGCCGTCAGCCCGCGAATGGCGGTCTCCACCGTGCGGCCAAAGTCGGGGGAATCCATGGTGTGGGCAATATTCAGCGACCCGAGGTTGCAGGAGATATCCTTGCCGATGTCCGCGTAGTCCAGGTTCTCATCGTAGGTTGACGCGCTGTTGACCTGCAAAATCTCCGAGCACAGGTTGCTCATGTTGATGCGCCCGGCAATCGGGTTTGCGCGGTTCACCGTGTCCTCGTACATGATGTACGGATAGCCGGACTCAAACTGGATCTCCGCAAGCGTCTGGAAGAAATCGCGGGCGTTGATAGTTTTTTTGCGGATGCGATCGTCGGCCAGCAGCTCGTCGTACAGCTCGCTGATGGCCACGTCGCCAAAGGCTTTGCCGTAGATTCGCTCAACGTCATACGGCGAGAAAAGCGCCATCTCGGCATTCTCTTTGGCGAGCTTAAAGGTGATATCCGGGATCACCACGCCGAGCGACAGGGTTTTGATGCGAATTTTTTCGTCGGCGTTTTCGCGTTTGGTATCGAGAAAACGCAGGATGTCCGGGTGGTGTGCGTGCAGGTAAACCGCCCCGGCGCCCTGGCGTGCGCCAAGCTGGTTGGCATAGGAGAAGGCATCTTCCAGCATCTTCATCACCGGGATCACGCCGGAGGACTGGTTTTCGATGCGCTTGATCGGCGCGCCCGCTTCACGCAGGTTCGAGAGCAGAAACGCCACGCCGCCGCCGCGTTTGGAAAGCTGCAGCGCCGAGTTCACCGCGCGGCCAATCGACTCCATGTTGTCTTCAATGCGCAGCAGGAAGCAGGAAACCAGCTCGCCCCGCTGGGCTTTGCCGCAGTTGAGAAAGGTTGGCGTGGCGGGCTGGAAGCGACCGGAGAGGATCTCGTCGGTGAGCCGCTCCGCCAGCGCTTCATCACCCTGCGCCAGGGTCAGCGCCACCATTGCCACGCGATCTTCAAAGCTTTCTAAGTAGCGTTTACCGTCAAAGGTCTTCAGGGTGTAGCTGGTGTAATACTTCCACGCGCCGAGGAAGGTCTGGAAACGAAAGCCGCTGGCGTGGGCGCGCTCAAACAGCTTCACCACAAAGGCGCGGTCGTAGCGGGTGAGCGTGCGCGCGTCGTAGTAGCCCTCGTTAACCAGATAGTCGAGACGTTCATTCTGGCTCGCAAAGGTCACGCTGTTGGGCCGCACGTGGGCGGCAAAAAAGGCGTCCACCGCCTCACGATCTTTCTCGAACTGAATCCGCCCCTCCCGATCGTAGAGGTTAAGCATCGCGTTTAATGCGTGGTAATCCGGTGTCGCCTGAATCACCCGTTCTGCGGTTGTCGTTGCCAAAATTCGTTCACTCCTTTACGCACGTTTTCGACGTCCTGCTGTGTCCCCATCAGCTCAAAACGATAGAGATACGGCACGCCGCATTTTTGAGAAATGACATCCCCGGCGCGGCCAAAGGCATCGCCGAAATTGCGATTCCCCGCTGCGATAACGCCGCGGATGAGCCCGCGGTTATGAGGATCGTTCAGAAAGCGGATCACCTGACGAGGCACGGCTCCTGCTGTACCGCCTCCGCCATAGCTGGGCACCACCAGAATGTAAGGCTCCTCTACCCGGATCCGCTCCCGCTCGTTCAGCGGAATGCGCACCGCAGGCAGCCCGACGCGCTCAATAAAACGGAGCGTGTTTTCCGAGCTGCTGGAGAAGAACACCAGTCTGCTCATGCCCGTACGGCCTGCGCGGCGATGCGGTTGATCATGTCCGGGCGGAAGCCGGACCAGCTGGTCTCCCCGGCCACCACCACCGGAAGCTGACGGAAACCCTGCGCGCGAAGGGTATCGGCGGCCTCGGGCTGCTGGTCAATATTCACCGTCTCAAACGCCACGCCGCGGCTTTCCATCGCCCGTTTGGTCGCGTGGCACTGAACACAATCATTACGAGTGTAAATAATAATGCTCATGATTCGTATTTCCATTTAAAATGAGGGAGCGGCGCGAAACATCGCGTCAGTTGTGTGTATCTTGCTAAAAGTAATACTAGATGTAGTTGTCTTAAGTTTCAACCATACAAGATATGGGAAATTTAGATTGATATCGCCCCTGTGATGAGCACAGCGGGGCAGGGCAGGCTGTACGGGTTTTTCAGGCTAACGGGTATAAAAAAGCCCCGGCGCCTGAGGCTGCCGGGGCAGAAAACGCGGGCTTATTTACGCAGGCTAAGCAGGGCACCGACGAAGATGCCGACCGCCGCGACGGTTCCCAGAGTACATAGCGGTTTTTCACGCACGAAGGTCGTAGCACAGCTTGCCATATCGCAGGCTGCCTGCGTGGCGCGTGAACGTCCGTTCATGCGGGCGCGAGTTTCACGGAGCAGAGACTGAGCCTTACGCTTTGCGGCATCCGCTTCGTCCTTCGCGTCACTTCCCCAAGACTTCAGCACCTCTTCCAGCGTGTCCGCTAATTGGCTGACATCATTACGAATATCCTGAGCGTCGTCATTAATATCGTTTCGGTTCGGTCTGTTAAACATACGATCCTCCGTAATTTTGTGTTCCCGTTCAGTTTAGTTCAGAAATTTAATATCTGAAGCGTATCACGCGTTATCCGGCAGTTTATGGACTATTCTGAAAGCCCTGCTATTGCTGAATACTGTAAGGTTGCCGGGCAGGAAAAGATAACGAGGAAAAGATATGTATTTACGACCTGACGAGGTGGCACGCGTTCTTGAAAAAGAGGGATTCACCATGGATGAGGTGACGCCAAAAGCGTATGGATATCGCCGCGGCGAGAATTATGTTTATGTTAATCGCGAAGCAAGAATGGGACGCACTGCTCTCATTATTCATCCGACGCTGAAAGACAGAAGTCTGTCATTTGCTGAGCCTGCCTCGGATATTAAAACCTGCGATCATTATCAGCAATTTCCGCTCTATTTAGGCGGTGAACGGCACGAGCATTATGGTATTCCGCACGGTTTCAGTTCGCGTATGGCGCTGGAGCGATTTTTGAAGGGACTGTTTGGCGACGTACAGTAAATCCGCGACTGGCGTGCGCCAGTCGCTTCACATCACGCTTTTGCCTGGCTGTACTGGCTGACCTTAAACAGGCGGCGGCAGTAGTCGAGGAAATAGCCGTAAACGGCTCCCATCAACATCGAAATGACAATATTCGAACTCACCGCCGCAGCGATCTGGTGCCAGTCTGCACCGACAGTCAGGAGAATGGCCACGTAAACCGGTGACTGGAACGTCACATACGCCAGAACGTCTGCGAGGTTTTTCACCCAGCCTGCAGGACTGATACGACGCGCGAAACGCATTACCGCATCGCGGTATAAACCGTAAGGCCATGCAATAATAATATTGACCGGGATCGCCACCAGACGAGAAGAAAGCGACTGCTCGAAGGACATTCCGGAGAGGAATATTTCGATCAGCATGTTCACGACGGAACAGTAAACAACCATCGCGAAAGTATCCGCCACCGCGTGGCGCAGGCGAGATTGCGGCGAGAACATGTCTGAACTCCTTGAGAAGAACACAAAAGAAACGATTTTCCTTCAGCGGTTAGTGCTTTAGGTTGGTTTGTTTGACGTGTATAGCGTATATCTCTGAGTTTGAACTAACAACTAGTGATTAATTTTTATTTAATCGCCTTTTGTCCACAAAATTCTCTAAAGTTGTTCGTTTTTTGTTCCGATCGTTATAATCTGTCTCGCTTGATAATTTTTATATTAAAATCAATAACTTGATTTTATAGGTGGCGAGAAGCAGGCATTTACACCTGATGGCGGGTGAGTATGCTGTGATTTGGATTAAGCTTAGCCATTTATATTAATAGGGATGATTGGATTCACCGGTGTCCTGCCAGCACCTTGCGCTATTATTAACAATGAGCTCTAAATATATTTACACCGACGCCCGTACGGACCCTTGGGTAGATATTTCAACTCAAATGAATTATTCTGTCGGCGATTTATCTATTTATCCCCCAAAGAAAAGGTTTCCAAATAATATGTCTTTGACGTTACAGAATCTTAATAATATCCGAACCCTGCGCGCCATGGCGCGTGAATTATCCCTGGACGTTCTTGAGGAAATGCTGGAAAAGGTCAGGGTCGTTACTGAAGAGAAACGCAGCGAGCTGACGGAATTAGAGCAGCAGCGTGCTGAGCAGCAGGAAAAAATTAATGCTCTGCTGGAGCGGATGAAAGCCGATGGTATTTCCCCGACTGACCTGCTGGGTTCTGAACTGGCGCAGGCGGGTAAGCCAGCGAAAAAGCGTAAGCCGCGTGAGGCAAAATATCGCTTTATTGACCAGAACGGCGAAGAGAAAACGTGGACCGGCCAGGGCCGCACGCCGAAGCCTATCGCCAGCGCGCTGGCAGACGGTAAATCACTGGATGATTTTCTGATCTAACGGATGAGCCGGGCGGAACACGCCGCCCGGCTTATTGTTCAGCAGACGCCGAAATCGCCTTCTTCGGTATAAGGCGCCACATCGGCGGCTTTCAGCGTATATTTCTCGCCTTGCTCATTGCTGGCCTGGACCGCCACAATGCTGTCACCGTTCACTTCGAGCACTTTCAGTTTCGGGCCGCCTTTACGCGGTTGCACATAATCACCGACAGAAACCATATTACCTCCTCATCGTTTTAGCGATCTTCACCTTAGCCCACGCATGACGCCGGGTACAGCGTATTTCACCGATTACTGCTTATGAGGTACGCCGGTTCCAGGGCATCACCTTGAGCAGTCGCGCCATGCCGCAAAAGCCCGTCACACCGGCGAACAGCAGCCCGGCTCCGACAAAACCGCTGAGCAGGAAAAAGCCGCTGGAGACGCTATAGCCCAGCACCACGCCGCAGAGTATCAACAGCCCGGCGGCAATTTGCACCTGACGCATCAGCGGCAGCGGCTGGGACTTGTCTTCGACGGTCGGCAGTCCGGCCTGCTTCCAACCCTGAATCCCCCCCTCGACCACAAATGCCTCTGCGGGTGCGGCGGCCTGAGCCAGGCGTTCGGCATTCCCCGACGTCCGGGCGCCGGACTGACAGTGAAAAATCACCGTATCGCCCGCCTGCGCGTTAAGTGCGCCGGGTAAGGTATCCAGCGGCACGGACCGCGCGGCAGGAATATGCTCGCGGGCGTACTCATCGGCATCACGAATATCAATCAGTTTTGCGCCTTCAGCGACCCGGGCATTGGCCTGGCGAGGTGAAAGAAGAGGAAGTGACATGGCGGCTCCTTACGGGCAATAAAGGGTTTTCAGGGTGCTGATAAGCTGATGTACCGCATCGTTTTTTATGGAATAAAGAATGCGCTGCGCGTCGCGGGTGCTGTCGATCAGACCTTCCTCACGCATGCGCGCCAGATGCTGCGACGTGGCGGACGCGCTTAGCCCCGTGGCTCGAGCAAGCTCCCCCGCGCTGGTGCCGGGCGCTCCGCACAGGGTGCAGAGGATCAGCAGCCGACGGGGGTTGCTCATCGCTTTTAAGAGTGTGGCGGCCTGCCCGGCGCTGTCCTGAAGCTGTTCGAGTTCTGTCATAATAGTTTAGTATTTACTTAATTAAGTGAATGCTAAACTAATCCAGTCCATTTAACCACCGTCAAAAGCGTAAAAGAGGGTAAACGCGAGGCCCGGAACTGGTACAGACGAAAAAACTGGCTATGCTTACAGCGTTCTCTTCATTATTTTCAATGGATTAGACTGAACGGAGTGTTTATATGGGATTTTGGCGTATTGTTTTTACGATCCTCATACCGCCGCTGGGCGTGCTGTTGGGCAAAGGGTTTGGCTGGGCGTTTATTATCAACATTCTTCTGACGCTGCTGGGCTACTTCCCCGGCCTCATTCACGCGTTTTGGGTACAGAGCAAAAGCTAGGCGCGCCACAGTAAATCGCTATAGATATCGGTCAGCACCCCCGCAGGACCAAACTGCTGCTTGATCCACCGCGTGACCTGGCCGGTTGCGGCATGCTGCGTGGCGAGCAGCATGCGCGAATCCTGACGCGGGTTATTAATCCGTCGGGTGACCAGCAGCCCCGCTTCTACCGCCTCGCGGGCCATGTATTCCGGCAAAAAGCCAATCCCTTCGCCCAGGATCTGACACTGACATTTGGTGTTAAAGTCCGGCACCAGAATCGCCTCCTGTCCGTGCAGCAGCCAGCCAACCTTTTTGTTAATGGTGTGCGCGGTATCTTCCACCATGATGTTGGGATACAGGCGCAGCTGGCTTTCCGCTATTGGCTCCGGGGTGAACGCCAGCGGGTGTTCCGGCGCGATGGCAAACACCCAGCGAATGGCGCCGATCTCGGTGTAATCAATCCCGCCGCCGTCCAGCAGCGTGTCCGGCGCGCCAATCGCGATGTTGGCCTGGTTGTTGATGATGGAGTCCCAGACGCCGTTGTAGACCTCGGTGGTCACGGTGATCTGACAGGTGGGAAACTGCTTTTTCAGCACCTGCAGCAGCCGCGCCGTGTGGCGTGGGGTATACAAAAGCTGGTTGATACAGATGCGCACCCGCGCCTCAATGCCCTGAGAAATGGTGTCAATCCCGCGCTTGATGGCGTGAAAGTCGTTAAGCAGGTCGGTGGCCTTACGGTAAAAGTAAAAGCCGGACTCGGTCAGCTCGATGCTGCGCGTGCTGCGGACGAACAGCACCACGTCCAGTCCGGTCTCCATGCGCTTAATGGTGTAGCTGATGGCGGAGGTTGTTACCCCCAGTTCGGCTGCGGCTTTGCTGAAGCTGCCGAAGCGTGCGGCGGTAGTAAAGGCCAGCAGGTTCTCCTCGGTAAAGATGGAATTCATATCTCACTCCCTTCAGCCATCAGTTTTGAACATATTTTAACAGCGTCGTTACAACGCATTTGAAGCCGATCACAGTTCTGACTCTTTGTCGAAAGCCGCATGCAGTAAGGCTTCGTCAGGCATAAGCATAATGCAGGCAGAAGCGCTAAAAAGCGGAGAAACATAAGAAAAAGGTTGCACAGACGCACGTTTTGACCGGTTTATTGAATTTACCTCAACAATGAATTGACTGTCGATGAATCATTTTTAAGCGGATTCTTTTATCACCAGGCTGTTGCTATTCTCAGGTCAACAGAAATAAAAACATCGGGAGTCTGAATATGTCTGCGAACGAACTCGTTACTGAATTTCTGCTGGCGGCAGAAGAGGGCAATAGCGATGCGCTAAAAGCCTGTCTGGAGAAAGGTGTGGATATTAACGCCACCAACCGCCAGAAAAGAACCGCCGTTATTATTGCCAGCCTGAAAAAGCATTATGACTGCGTGGCGTTATTAATTGCCGCCGGGGCGGATATTGATAAACAGGATCAGACCTGCTTTAACCCCTTCCTGATTAGCTGCCTGACCAACGATATCACCCTGCTGCGCCTTGTCCTTCCGGCAAATCCCGATCTCGACCGCCTGACGCGCTTTGGCGGCGTGGGCATTACGCCAGCCAGTGAAAAAGGGCACGTGGAGATCGTCCGCGAGCTGCTGGAAAAAACCGATATCAACGTTAACCACACCAATTTTGTCGGCTGGACGCCGCTGCTGGAAGCGATCGTGCTCAACGACGGCGGCGCTAAGCAGCAGGAGATCGTGAAGCTGCTGTTGGATCACGGCGCGAACCCGCACATGACCGATAAATACGGCAAAACCCCGCTCGAGCTGGCGCGGGAAAAAGGCTTCGATGCAATAGCTGACCTGCTGCTGGCGGCGGGCGCATAACGCATTCGGTCAGCCGCGACCGGCTGGCCGTTAATTTAAAAAGCATTTTTACCGACGTGCATTTTGCACGACGGCGGCCCCCCTTTTATCCGCATTCAGGAGAAAATAATGCCCACAAAAATCGTCATAAAAAAGAACACATATTTTGACTCCGTCTCATTAATGTCCGTTTCCACCAAAGCCAATAAATTACCGGGCGTCGAGCAGGCGTTTGTCGCGATGGCGACGGAAATGAACAAAGGCGTATTAAAAAACCTCGGGCTATTAACGCCGGAATTAGCGGAAGCCAAAAACGGCGACCTGATGATCGTGATTAAAGGCGACGCGGCGAATGATGAAACGCTGGCGGCCATCGAAGCGCTGTTCACGCGTAAAGAGAGCGGCGGCACCCATGAAGCGCGATACGCCACGATTGCCAGCGCCAAAACTCATCGCCCGGAGAGCAACCTCGCGGTGATTTCCGTCAACGGCACCTTCGCTGCCCGCGAAGCGCGCCAGGCGCTGGAAAACGGCCTTAACGTGATGCTCTTCTCTGACAACGTTTCGCTCGATGACGAGCTGGCGCTGAAGCAGCTGGCGCACCAGAAAGGGCTACTGATGATGGGGCCGGACTGCGGCACCGCCATTATCAACGGCGCGGGATTGTGCTTTGCCAACGCGGTGCGCCGCGGAGCGATTGGCATCGTCGGCGCCTCCGGCACCGGCAGCCAGGAGCTGAGCGTGCGCATTCACGAATTCGGTGGCGGCGTGTCGCAGCTGATCGGCACCGGCGGTCGCGATCTTAGCGAGAAAATCGGCGGCCTGATGATGCTCGACGCCATCGACATGCTGGAAGCGGACGACGCGACCCAGGTGATTGCGCTGATCTCCAAGCCGCCGGCCCCTGCGGTGGCGGAGAAAGTGCTGGCGCGCGCGCGCGCCTGCCGCAAGCCGGTGGTTGTCTGCTTCCTCGGCCGCAGCGAACCGCCCGCCGATGAAGACGGCCTGCAGTTTGCGCGCGGCACGAAAGAGGCGGCCCTGAAGGCGGTCCTGCTCACCGGCATCAAAAAAGAGTCCCTCGATCTGCATCCTCTCAACTGGCCGTTGATTGAAGAGGTGCGCGCTCGCCTGACCCCGCAGCAGAAGTACATTCGCGGCCTGTTCTGCGGCGGTACCCTGTGCGACGAGGCGATGTTCGCGTCGCTTGCGAAATTCGACGACGTCTACAGCAACATCCAGCCGGATCCGGCTAAGCGCCTGAGCGACATCAGCGTCAGTAAAGCCCACACCTTCCTCGATTTTGGCGACGACGACTTCACCAACGGCAAGCCGCACCCGATGATCGACCCGACCAACCGCATCAGCCGCCTGCTGCAGGAAGCCCGCGACCCGGAAGTCGGGGTAATTGTGATGGACTTCGTGCTGGGCTTTGGCGCGCACGAGGATCCGGTCGGGGTGATGATCGACGCTATCAAAGAGGCGCAGGCCATCGCGAAGGCCGATAACCGTCCGCTGGAGATCCTCGGCTACGTGCTCGGCACCGACCAGGATCCGCAGTCGCTGGCGCAGCAGTGCCAGCTGCTGACCGACGCAGGCGTTATCTGGGCCAGCAGCAGCACCAACACCGGATTACTGGCACGCGAATTTGTCTGCAAAGGGGAGAAAGCATAATGACGACCTTATTCAACCAGCCGCTGAACGTGATTAACGTCGGCATTGTGATGTTCAGTGACGATCTCAAAAAACAGCACGTTCCCGTGACCCAGCTCGACTGGACGCCGCCGGGACGGGGCAATATGCAGGTCGTTGAAGCGCTCGATCGGCTGGCGGAAAAACCGCTGGCGGAGAAAATCGCCGCTGCTAACCGCATCGCCCTTGAGCGCATTATTCAGTCTCATCCGGTGCTGGTGGGCTATGACCAGGCCATTAACGTGGTGCCGGGCATGACCCGCACCACCATTCTGCACGCCGGTCCGCCTGTCGCCTGGGATAACATGTGCGGGGCGATGAAGGGGGCGGTCACCGGGGCGCTGGTGTTTGAAGGGCTGGCGAACGATCTGGACGACGCGGCACGGCTCGCTGCCTCCGGAGACATTACCTTCTCGCCGTGCCACGAGCACGACTGCGTGGGCTCGATGGCGGGCGTTACCTCCGCGTCGATGTTTATGCACATCGTGGAGAACAAAACCTACGGCAACCGCGCGTTCACCAACCTCAGCGAGCAGATGGCGAAGATCCTGCGCATGGGCGCCAACGACCAGAGCGTGATCGACCGCCTGAACTGGATGCGCGACGTGCTCGGCCCGATGCTGCGCGAGGCGATGAAGATCGTCGGCGAAATTGACCTGCGCCTGATGCTGGCCCAGGCGCTGCATATGGGCGACGAGTGCCATAACCGCAACAACGCGGGCACCACGCTTCTTATTCAGGCGCTGACGCCGGGGCTGATCCAGGCGGGTTATCCGGTGGAGCAACAGCGCGAGGTGTTCGAATTTGTCGCCAGCAGCGACTACTTCTCCGGCCCGACGTGGATGGCGATGTGTAAAGCCGCGCTGGACGCCGCTCACGGCATTGAGTACAGCACCGTCGTCACCACCATGGCGCGTAACGGCTACGAGTTCGGCCTGCGCGTTTCCGGCCTGCCGGGGCAGTGGTTCACCGGCCCGGCGCAGCAGGTGATTGGCCCGATGTTCGCGGGCTATAAGCCGGAAGATTCAGGGCTGGACATAGGCGATAGCGCCATCACCGAAACCTACGGCATCGGCGGCTTTGCGATGGCGACGGCTCCGGCAATCGTTGCTCTGGTGGGCGGAACGGTGGAGGAAGCCATCGACTTCTCCCGTCAGATGCGCGAAATCACCCTCGGCGAAAACCCGAACGTCACCATTCCGCTGCTCTCGTTTATGGGCATTCCGACCGCTATCGATATCACCAAAGTCGCCGGCAGCGGCATTCTGCCGGTGATTAACACCGCCATTGCCCATAAAGACGCGGGCATCGGCATGATTGGGGCGGGCATCGTTCACCCGCCGTTTAGCTGTTTTGAAAAGGCGCTGTTGACCTTCCGCGATCGCTACTTTTTATAAGGCAAGCATCCATGAAAAACATGAAGCTGGAGTGGAAAAGAGGTGACTGGGCGGCATATTTCGGGTTGATGACCAACAACCTGACCAATTTGCTGACCATGATGGGGCTGCTCATTTTTGTCGTCGGCATCCCGAAGGAGATTGTTTATGGACGCATCGCGCCAGCCTTCGGGCTGGCGGTGCTGGTCGCGAGTATTTGCTACGCCTGGTTCGGAATGCAGATGGCGCGCGCCACCGGGCGTACGGACGTGACCGCGCTGCCGTCCGGCCCGAGCGCGCCGTCGATTTTTACCGTGACCTTCCTGGTCCTGATGCCGGTTTATCAGCAGACCGGCGATGCGGACTTCGCGATCCAGATTGGCCTGGTGTGGTGCTTCGTGGAGGCGATGATCCTCGCGGGCGGTTCGTTCCTCGGTGAAACCATCCGCAAGATGATCCCGCGTACCGTGCTGCTGTCGTGCCTCTCCGGTTTGGGCCTGCTGCTGCTGGCGATGAACCCGATGCTTCAGGCGTTCGAAGCGCCGACCGTGTCCTTCATCGTATTGCTGCTGATCTTCATCAACTGGTTCGGTAAAAAGCCGATTTTCGCCCGTATCCCGACCGGCCTGCTGCTGCTGATTGCCGGTACGGCACTGGCGTGGATCTCCGGTCTGCAAAGCCCGGAAGCGATTAAAGCGTCCATGTCATCCTTCGGCTTTAACCCGCCGGAAGTGCACGTGGACAGCTTCATGCAGGGCCTGCCGCACGCGCTGCCGTATCTTGCCTCTGCCGTGCCGCTGGGGCTGGCGAACTACATCTTTGACCTGGAGAACATCGAAAGCGCCCACGCGGCGGGGGATGAATACCCGACGCGTAAAGTCATGCTGGCGAACGGCCTGGCGTCGATGCTCGGCTGCCTGATGGGGAACCCCTTCCCGGTGACGGTCTACGTCGGCCACCCTGGCTGGAAAGCGATGGGGGCGAGCATCGGCTACACGCTGGCCTCCGGCGTGACCATGTTCATCGTGCCGCTGTTCGGACTGGGGGCGTTTATGCTCGCCATCATTCCAATGACCGCCATCGTGCCGATTCTGGTGTTTATCGGCGTGGTCACCGCCAACCAGGTGGTAAGGGAAACGCCCAAAGTGGAGGTACCGGTGATCTTCATCTGCCTGTTCCCGTGGATCGCCAACTGGGCGCTGACGATGATGAACAGCGTGATGGGGGCGGCGGGCACCAGCGCGGCGAAGATCGGCACCTACGTGCTGCACAGCAAAGGAATTTACTACGAAGGCCTGGTGCATCTCGGCAGCGGCGCGCCGCTCGCCAGCATGCTGTGGGGCTGTATCGCCATCTTCGCCATCATCAACAAGCCGCTGCGCGGGGCTGTCGCCGCTGCGGGTGGTGCACTGCTGGCGCTGTTTGGCGTGATCCACGCTCCGGTGGTGGGATTTGCCGAGGGCAGTTCGCTGATGTTCGTCACCGCGTATCTGATGATGGGCGGCATGTTTGTGGTGAAGCATGTGCTTGATAGCCGCGAAGCGGCGAGTGCTGCGACTGGTGCCGTTGCGAAGGAAAACCTATGAAAGAGCTTATGGTCGTCGCCATCGGCGGTAACAGCATTATCAAAGACAACGCCAGCCAGTCGGTTGAACATCAGGCGCAGGCGGTGAAAGCGGTGGCAGAGTCGGTGCTCGAAATGCTGGCCTCCGACTATGACATCGTGCTCACCCACGGTAACGGCCCCCAGGTGGGGCTGGATCTGCGCCGCGCCGAAATCGCCCACGAGCGGGAAGGGCTGCCGCTGACGCCGCTGGCAAACTGCGTGGCGGACACGCAGGGCGGGATTGGCTACCTGATCCAGCAGGCGCTCAACAATCGCCTTGCCGCGCGCGGGGAGCAAAAGGCGGTCACGGTCGTTACCCAGGTAGAAGTGGATAAAAACGATCCCGGTTTTGCGCATCCGACGAAACCGATCGGCGCGTTCTTCAGCGAGGCGCAGCGCGACGAGCTGCAGCGCGCATACCCGGACTGGCATTTTGTCGAGGATTCAGGCCGTGGCTACCGTCGCGTGGTGGCTTCACCCCAGCCGCTGCGGATCGTCGAGGCGGATGCCATCAAGGCTCTGACGCAAAAAGGCTTTGTGGTGATCGGCGCGGGCGGCGGCGGAATACCCGTGATTCGCAGCGAGCAGGGCGACTACCAGAGCGTCGATGCGGTGATTGATAAAGATCTCTCCACCGCGCTGCTGGCGCAGGAGATCGGCGCCGACGTGCTGGTGATCACCACCGGCGTGGAGAAGGTTTGCATCAACTTCGGCAAGCCGAACCAGCAGGCGCTGGACACCGTCAGCGTGGCGCAGATGACGCGCTACAGGGAAGAGGGCCACTTCCCGGCGGGCAGCATGCTGCCCAAAATCGTCGCCTCGCTGGAATTTTTACACCACGGCGGCAGGCGCGTGATCATCACCTCGCCGGACTGCCTGCCCGCGGCGCTGCGCGGGGAAACCGGCACCCATATTGTTAATGAAGGAAGATAAGATGAGTGAAAACAAAAGCCGCCGCGAATTTATTAGCCAGAGCGGCAAAATGGTCACCGCCTGCGCGCTGTTTGGCGCCACCGGATCCGTCGCGTATGCTGCTGACTCCGCGAAGCCAACCTGCGAGACGGGCAAACCGATGAGCATCACCGCGAAACATTACTATCTGGACAACGTGCTGCTGGAGGCCGGGTTCAACGTCGACGGCGGCGTGGCGACGAGCACCCGCACCGAGCTGAAAACGCTGGAGATTAACGACGGGAAGATCGTCGCCCTGCGCGACAACAAGCGCCACGCCGACGCCACGCTGCCGCACTACGATGCGGGCGGCAAGCTGATGCTCCCGGCGATGCGCGACATGCACATTCATCTGGATAAAACCTTTTATGGCGGTCCGTGGCGCTCCCTGAACCGCCCGGCGGGCACGACGATTCAGGATATGATCCGCCTCGAGCAGAAGCTGCTGCCGGAGCTGCAGCCCTACACCCAGGAGCGTGCGGAAAAGCTGATCGATCTGATCCAGTCGAAAGGCTCCACCATCGCCCGCAGCCACTGCAATATCGAGCCGGTTTCCGGTCTGAAGAATCTGGAAAACCTGCAGGCGGTTTTATCGCGCCGTAAGCCCGGATTTGACTGCGAAATCGTCGCTTTTCCGCAGCACGGGCTGCTGCTGTCAAACTCCGAAAAGCTGATGCGCGAGGCGATGCAGGCCGGGGCGCACTACGTGGGCGGGCTGGATCCAACCAACGTCGACGGCGCGATGGAGAAATCCCTCGACACCATGTTCCAGATTGCGCTGGACTACGACAAAGGGGTGGACATTCACCTGCACGAAACCAGCCCGGCGGGCGTGGCGGCGGTGAATTACATGGTCGAGACCGTGGAGAAAACGCCGGAGCTGAAGGGCAAGCTGACCATCAGCCACGCCTTTGCGCTGGCGACGCTCAACGAGCAGCAGGTGGATGAGATCGCCACCCGCATGGCGGCGCAGCAGGTGACCATCGCTTCCACCGTGCCGATTGGCACCCTGCATATGCCGCTGAAGCAGCTGCGCGAGAAGGGCGTGTTCGTGATGACGGGAACCGACAGCGTCATCGACCACTGGTCGCCGTACGGTCTGGGGGACATGCTGGAAAAAGCGAATCTCTACGCCCAGCTCTATATCCGCCCGAACGAGCAGACGCTCTCCCGCGCGCTCGGTATCGCCACCGGCGACGTGCTGCCGCTGAACGACAAAGGCGAACGCGTGTGGCCGAAAGCGCAGGACGACGCCAGCTTTGTGCTGGTGGATGCCTCCTGCTCCGCCGAGGCAGTGGCGCGCATTTCACCGCGCACCGCGACGTTCCATAAGGGCAATCTTGTCTGGGGCTCGGTGGGTTGACGTGCATTTCTCCCTCTCCCTGTGGGAGAGGGGGATGAAGGCATCAGGCCGCAGGCAATGCTTTATACTGGAAGTCACATTCTTAAAGAGGGATCTGCCATGGCACAAAACATCTACGACAATCCGGCGTTTTTTGAAGGCTACGCCCAGCTTCCACGCTCGGTGCAGGGGCTGGACGGCGCGCCGGAGTGGCCCGCGCTTAAGGCCATGCTGCCGGATTTAACCGGCAAATCGGTTGTCGATCTCGGCTGCGGCTACGGCTGGTTCTGCCGCGCAGCCCGCGAGCTGGGCGCTGCTGACGTCACGGGGGTCGATATCTCAGAAAAGATGCTCGCCCGCGCAGCGGAGCTTACCGCTGACCCACAGATTCACTATCAGCGTAGCGATCTGGAATCTCTTAAGCTCAACGAGAACAGCCTCGATCTGGTCTATAGCTCGCTGGCGCTGCACTACCTGCCGGAACTGGACACGCTATTCGCCAGGGTTCAGCGCGCGCTCAGGCCCGGCGGCAGCCTGGTCTTTTCCATGGAGCACCCGATATACACCTGCGCCACCCGTCAGGGCTGGCTGACCGACGATAGCGGCGAGCGGTTCTGGGGCGTAAACCATTATCAGGATGAAGGCAAACGCGTCAGCAACTGGCTGGCGGACGGGGTGGTGAAATACCACCGCACGCTCGGCACCACGCTTAACGCGCTGATCGGGGCAGGATTAACGATAAGCGACGTCAACGAGTGGGGGCCAGCGCAGGCGCAGATTGACGCCTGGCCCGCGCTGGCCGAAGAGGCACAGCGCCCGATGCTGGTGCTGATCGCCGCCCGCAAGGCTCAGTAGCCGACCTTGTATACGCGCCCGCTCTGCACGCCCTCCACGCTGCGGCGATAGGCTTGCGCCACGGTCGCGGCGGGAACGCTCTCAAAGCCCGGGAAGAAGCCGTCGTAGGTTTCGACGGATTCGGTGAGTACCGTCGGGCTAATCAGGTTGATGCGGATCCCGCGCGGCAGTTCGCAGGCTGCAGCGCGGACAAACCCTTCCAGCGCCGCGTTCACCGTGGTGGCATTCACGCCCTGCGCTATCGGCTCGTGCGCCACGATGCCGCTTATCAGCGTAATCGAGCCGCCTTCGTTCAGATAATGCTGGCCGGTCAGCGCCAGGCGCACCTGCCCCAACAGCTTATCCTGCAGCCCCTGGTTAAAGTCGCTGTCCTTCATGGTCGCGAGCGGGCCAAAGTAAAGGCCGCCGCTGGCGGAGACAATCGCATCCACCGGGCCGATTTTCTCAAACAGCGCCTGGACGCTCGCCTGCGAGGTGATATCCACCAGCTCGTCGCCCTGCGTGCGGCCGACGCGGATGACCTCGTGGCGACGACTCAGCTCTTCCGTTACCGCACGACCGACCGTACCGCTGGCACCAATAATGACGATTTTCATAGCCGACTCCTTATGTTGTGAGCCTCCATTCTTTAATAAATAAAAATGGAGATAAACTGGGCTAAAGTTAGAGGATTGCTAACCAGGGGTTTGGAATATGGATAAGCTTCGCAGCATGGAGACCTTTATTGCGGTGGTGGAAAGCGGCAGCTTTACCGGCGCTGCGTCACGTCTGGAGATGTCGGCGGTGATGGTGGGGAAATACGTTGCGCTGCTGGAATCCCAGCTTGGCACCCGCCTGCTGGAGCGTAACACGCGGCGCCAGAGCCTGACCGATGCCGGACGGGTCTATTACGACGAGGCGAAGCGGGTACTGGAGCAGGTGGCGATTGCCGAAAGCGCGGTGGAACGCCTGCGTGCCGCGCCGTCCGGCACCCTGCGCGTGACGGCGCCCACCTCGTTTGGCGGTAGCGCGATCGCGCCGCTTACGGCCTCTTTTTTACAACGCTACCCGGAAGTGCGCATCGAGCTTGATCTCACCAATCGGATGGTGGATCTGGTGGAGGAGGGTATCGATCTGGCCATTCGTATTGGCGACATCCGCAACGACGATCTGGTGGCGAAATACCTCTGCCCTTACCGGATGGTGATCTGCGCCGCGCCGGACTATCTGGCGCGCTACGGTACGCCGCAAACCCCTGCCGATCTGGTGGATCATCTCTGCTTATCCCACAGCGTGTGGACCGCGCGCAACGAGTGGCGGCTGCCGGGCGTCGAAGGCGAGGTGCGCTGGAAGCGTGATGCGGTCTTAAGATGTAATGACGGCTACGGGCTGCGGATGGCCGCGAGTGCCGGGGCGGGACTGCTGCTGCAGCCGGAGGTGCTGGTGGCGGAAGATCTGGAAAGCGGCAGGCTGGTGCGGGTGCTGGAGAAGTACATTCCGGCGCCGAGACCCGTGCATTTGCTGTGGCGTCAGGATTTACGACCTCTCCCTAAGCTAACGGAATTTATCGCCCATATTCTGCTAAGATTGGGCACACTATAAAAAAAGAAGGTATGCAAAGAATGTCTGTGAATAAACTCGCCAGCAGCGCACAGGGCCTGCAATCATCTGCCATCCGTGAATTATTAAAACATAGCAAAATGGCCGGCGTCATTTCGCTGGGTGGGGGGATTCCTAATCCGGCCCTGTTCGATCACGAAGGGCTGAAAATTGCCGCTGATGCCGTATTATCACAGCATTTTGGTGAGGCCTTTCAGTACGGTCTGACCGAAGGTGTACCGGGGCTGCGTGAAGAAATTCAGCGCATCTGTGAAGGGCGTGGGATCAGCTGCAAGGCGGATGATGTGGTCGTGACCTCCGGTTCGCAGCAGTCCCTCGACGTGCTGGCGCGTGCATTAATTAACCCGGGCGACACTGTTGTGGTTGAGCGTCCAACCTATCTTGCTGCGCTGCAGGTATTTGGCCTGGCGCAGGCGAATTTTGAATCCGTTGGCACCGATGGCGACGGCATGAAGGTCGACGAGCTTGAAGCGCTGGCGGCAAATAAAACCATCAAAGCGGTCTATATTGTTCCGACGTTTGGCAACCCTGGCGGGGTAACCCTTTCTGAGGCGCGTCGCAAACAGCTGGTGGAATTATCGAAGCGCTATGATTTCGTCATTATTGAAGACGATCCGTACAGCGAAATTAATTATACCGATGAAGTTTTCCGCCCGTTAATTGCCCATGCTAAAGATATCGGCAACGAAGAGAACGTGGTGTATACCTCGACCTTCTCCAAAATTCTCGCGCCGGGGACCCGCGTGGGCTGGGTGCTGGTGCCCGAATGGCTGAAGCGCGCGGTGGTGAACCTTAAGCAAACCACCGATCTGCACACCAGCACGCTGTCGCAGCTGATGACGTATGAATACCTAAAAACTGGTCGTCTGCCCGCTCAGATTAAAACGATCCGCGAAGCCTATCGCCAGAAATACCAGACGTTCGCAACCGAGCTGGAGGCCGAGCTGGGCGATGTGATGTCGTTCCACAAGCCGAAGGGCGGCATGTTCCTGTGGGCGACTATGAAAAATGGGAGTAATACCACCCGCTGGCTGGAAAAAACGTTAAGTAACGGCGTAGTATTTGTGCCGGGCGAATTTTTCTACTGCAATGAGCCAGACCATTCAACGCTGCGTATGTCGTTTGTCACGCCAACGGATGAAGAGCTGAAGGAAGCGGTTCAACGCCTGAAAAAATCGCTGTAAAAGACCTGCGCATAATGGCTTTCCTGCCGTTATGCGCAATACGCGTTCAGGGCGGCACGGGCCGCGATCGTCCATGGAGATCTCCATGTTTGAATTTTTGTTCGGTGTCGTTACGCACACGCCCGCCTGGGTGTGGGTGCTTTTTATCTTCCTTATCTCTCGCGGCATTAAAGCCCGCAGGCCTGCCACCGTTACGCTGGAGAGGCTTGCCATCATTCCGGCAATATTTCTAATCTGGGATATCTACGACCTGGTGGTCTACCGCACGCTGACGCCCGAGACTGTGGCATTGTGGACGGCGGGGATCCTCGCCGGTGCCGCGCTGGGGTATTTCCTGATTAAGCAGGCGGTTATCACCCGCGCAGAGGCGCCGCGCAGCCTTTACCGTCAGGCAGACTACACCGCGCTGCCGTTTATGATGCTGGCGTTCGGCGTGAAGTACGTCCTGGGCGTGATGAGCGCTGTCTCTCCCCAGACGATGCAGCAGCCCGCCATGAGCGCGCTGGCGATCGTCTCCGGCGGCGTGTTTGCCGGTGTGTTTATCGGGAAATTTGCGCGTTATATTGGCGTGTATAACAGCGCCGCACCGCGCCCGGCGGAGTAAGGTTATTTTGTCGCGTGTGCCAGCGTGCGATCTGCAGCATCGCCGCTGAGTGCTCGCGTGACTTCATTGATCCGCCAGATTTTCCCTTCACGCAGCGCGGCAAACAGGTAAACCTCGATCTCTGCCTGACGACCATCGGGATACGTGACCGTCACGATATGCCGATCAGCCAGAAGTTCGTCATGACAGGCTATCTCCACCACGGTAAAGGCGATCGCGCGGATCTGCGAGCTGACGTGGCTCAGATGCTGGATAAAACCCCGGTAGTCAAGCGCGTGACCGTCCGTAAACTGCTGGTAATCGGGCGTAAATACCTCTGCCGGATCGATATCGCCGTTGAATAAGCGGGTTAACAGGCAGGCCATCTTTTCGCGCTGCGCGGCGTTGTCGGTGTGGGCTATCAGGGACGTGATAATGCTCATGCGGGCTCCTTGTGTGGTTGAATCACCATTATCCTTGACAGCCGAAGTCGCAGTTTCTCTAATATGCCGAAGAATAACGATTTTCGGTCAAAATGATATGGTCAGTATTGAAGCGCTCCTTCATTCCGGCGGGTATCGAACGCCCTGGCACAGTCATCGCACCGGCCAGCTGTGGCGCATTGCAACGGGGCTGCTGGTCATTGAGACGCAGCAGGCGCGTTCGGTCGTACCGGCAAAACACATTGGCTGGATCCCTCCGGATCAGCAGCACGCCGCTTTTTCCGAAAGTGCAATAGAAGGCTGCGCTATCTATCTTGACCCCGCCGGGTGCGCAATGCTTCCCGATGCGCCCGCGCTGTTCGAGCCCGACGATCTCACCCATGCACTGTTTTCCCGTTTATGCGATGCAGAGAGCGAGTACGATCCGCGAAAGCTTACTTTGCTGCTGGATGAGCTTGTCCTGACGCCCGAGGCTCGCTTTTCTCTGCCCGTGCCGACGGATCCGCGTCTGAAGAAAGTGGTTAGCCATTTGCTGCAGTTTGTCGATGATAACCAGACGGTCGAGAGCCATGCTACTCATGCTGGGATGAGCGTGCGTACGTTCAACCGTCGGTTTAGCGCCCAGACCGGAATGAACTTTGTTAACTGGCGGCAGCTGGCACGCGTCATGCGGGCAATGGAGTGGCTGGCGGCGGGGAAGCCGGTAGGGTGGATTGCGCTGTCCTGCGGCTACAGCAGCTTCAGCGCATTTATTGAGGTTTTCAGAGCATGGACCGGTAAAACGCCGGGGCAGTGGGCGATTAAAGAAGGCCCTTTTGGGCGAAGGTAATACGCGTGGCTGCGTTGAGATCCAGCTCTTTTAACGATTAAAAGTATTGATAGGTGAAGTGTTTACCGAATCAGGCAACATCCGGCTGGCCAGATTTTCGCTTAGCCATGACGTCCGCAACGGTCTTTACACGGCTTAGCTCCTCCTGAGTCCTGGAGTTAGATTGCGCTTCCCAGATATCGACGTTCAGCTGTAAGTTCAGCCAAAATTCAATCGTGGTATCAAAGGCTTTTGCCAGTTTGATCGCCATATCGGCAGTCAGCTTGCGATTGTTATTGACCAGCGCGCTGATGGTGTTGCGGTGAACATTGAGCATCTCCGCCAGATCGCTGATTTTCAGATTGAGCGGTTCAAGATACTCATACTGCAACACGTCGCCCGGCGTGGTAGGTTTGCGGAGTGCCTGTTGAAGTGTCATGGGTGATGCCTCACTTGTGTTGCGTGTACTTGTGTGGAGAGAGGTAGAGATCTTCTGCTTTACCCTCTGTCCAGCGAAATACGAGCCTGTATTGCCTGTTTACCCGGATTGAGGAATATCCCTTCAGCGGAGGATTCAATGCTTCATACATATTGCCCGGTGGCGATCGCAAATCTCTGTGCGATGTTGCTGCCCTGATGATATCGAGCTTTCTCGCAAGCGCTGTTTCCAGATTTGCAGGAATAACATTGCTCGATCTGCCGTAAAGAAAAAAATCCTCAAGCCATTGATCCCGAAAATAACTTATCATAATGGTGCTGAGCTCCAGTCCTTGAAGCTGATTGAATAGTAATGCACTCCTGCACTGTGCGCAAGTGCGTTTTTGTCTGCGGTTAATATTACCTGGGCAATGGCTGAAGGGAAGTGGGATGCATGGCTAAAGATTAATACTCCGAGGTAGGTTCCAGTTCTGGCGTACGGTTTAATACCCTGCGGCGCTGGGCTTGCAAGGGCCTCCGGGTATGTAGGCCGGGTAAGGCGGCGCCGCTACCCGGCGATTGACTACCGCTCTCTCAGCGCCTCTTTCGCCCGGTTAAACGGCTTGATCAGATAATCCAGCACCGTTTTCTCTCCGGTCTTAATGTCCACCGTCGCAATCATCCCCGGCACAATCGAGAAGTGCCTGCCCGCCTTATTGACCAGGTAATCCTGGCTGGTGCGGATGAATACCCGGTAATAGAACACCTCCGGCTTGGCTTCGTCCTGGATGGTATCCGGGGATATCGTCTCCACCACGCCGTGCAGGCCGCCGTAAATGGCGTAGTCGTAGGCGGTGATTTTGACCAGCGCCTCCTGGTTCGGGTGGATAAAGGCGATATCGCGCGGCGACAGGCGGGTTTCAATCAGCAGGTGATCGTCCACCGGCACAATCTCCATCAGCTCGCCGTTGGGCGGGATCACGCCGCCGATGGTGGTCACCTTGATGTTTTTCACGATCCCGCGCACCGGGGATTTTACCGTCAGACGGGTGACGGAATCCTGGCGGCCTTTGAGGATAGCCGAAACCATATCCACCTCCGCGTTAGCTTTGGATAACGCCTCGCGCGCCTGAACGTAATACTGCGAGCGTACGTCGGTGAGCTTCAGCTCCAGATCGCTTTTCTGCCGCTGCAGGCGCAGCACCTCCACGTGGCTGGCGGCGCCGGTTTTGACCAGCCGCTGGGTGATGGCCAGCTCCTTGTTGGCGAGATCTAACGCGGCGCGCAGCTCTCGCTGGGTATCCTCCAGCTGCGCGCGGCGGGAGTTGTAGAGGCGCGTTTCGTCAGCAATCAGATCCGGCCATTTCGCCAGCGAAGGGGGGAACTTCAGCGGCAGATCGTTCACCTCGGCGTACAGGCGGGCGCTGGAGGCCAGTGAGGCCCGATAGCGCGCCGCGCTTTCGCCTACGTTCGATTCGGAACGCGTCGGATCGAGCCGCGCCAGCACCTGTCCGGCCTGCACCAGATCGCCCTCGTGGACGTTCAGCTCGGTGAGGATCCCGCCGTCGAGAGACTGTAAGACCTGCTCGCGCGAGCTGGGGATCACTTTACCCGAGCCGGTTGATACCTCATCCAGCACGCCAAACCATGCCCAGACGCCCAGCACCACAAACATCAGCAGCGAGAAGATCACGATCCGACGCGCGCCGGTGTAGCCGCTTTCGGAGTCGAGGGCGTTATCCAGATCGTCCATTGCCGCCACGTCACGCTGACTGATTTTCATTTTTCCACTCCCGTCCAGTTGCTGCCTGCTGCTGTTGCTGCTGCATACGGCTGTTGTTCAGCGCCTGGGCCTTTGGCGCGTCCATCACCAGCATTCCCTCTTTCAACACCACGACGCGCTCCACCAGTTCCAGCACCGGTACGCGATGCGTGGCGACAATCAGGGTGCGATGCCCGAGCCAGTCGCCCAGACGCTGGATAAATTCCCGCTCGGTGTGCTCGTCCAGCGACGCGGTGGGTTCATCCATCAGCACAATATTCGGATCGCGCAGGAGCATTCGCGCCAGCAGAATCGACTGGCGTTGCCCGCCGGATAATCCCACGCCGTTTTCCATGATCGGGTAGTCCAGCCCCTTGGGCAGCTTCTGCACGAAGCCTGCCGCGCCGGTTAGCTCCAGCGCCTCGAAAATCTCTTCGTCGGTAGCGCGCGGCATGCCGAGGATGATGTTTTCGCGCAGAGTGCCGTAAAACAGCCGGGCGTTCTGGGTCATAAAGCCGACGTTGCGCCGCACGTCGGCGACGTCGAGATGCGGCAGGCTGAAGTTATCAAGCCGCAGCTCGCCGGCCGCCAGATCCATCCCGCCCGCCATGGCCTGCAGCAGGGTCGATTTGCCCGCGCCGTTGCGCCCGAGGATCGCCACTTTTTCTCCCGGCCGGATCTCCAGCCGGTTAATGCGCAGCGCCATGCGCGGATCGTCCGGCTGATAGCGGAACTGCGCCTGCTCGAAGAGGTAATGACCGCGCAGCACGTCCTGGCGGATCGGTGTCTCCTCGCGCTGGTTTTCGGTGGGAAGCTGCATGATGCTGTCCAGCCCCTCTTTTGCCGCTTTGACCTGCTGCCAGCGCGCCAGCACGCCGCACAGCGTCGCCATTGGGGCGATCATGCGGGAGGCCAGCATCGACGCGGCGACCACCGAGCCGGTGGTCAGGGTGCCGTCGATCACCATCGGGGCGCCGACCACAATCACGGCGGCGTAAACCAGGCTCTGAATGGTCATCCCCCAGCTGATGAGGTTCTGCGTCAGCTCGCGGGTGCGCAGGCCGGATTCGGCGGTGATCTGGATATAGCTGTTCCACTGCTGCAAAAAGCGGTTTTCCGCCTGCATCAGCTTGATGTCCTCCAGCCCCTGCACGCTCTCCACCAGCACCGCGTTGCGCAGGGTTGATTCATGGGCCGACTGCTTTGCCAGCTCCGCCAGCTTCTTCTGCAGCAGCAGGCCGGGCAGGACCATGATCACCGCCGCGACCGGGGCGATCCACGCCAGCTGCGGGGCGATGATCGCCAGCACCACCACGAACAGGAGAAAGAAGGGCAGATCAACAATCGTCGAGATGGTGGACGAGGTGACCATCTCGCGGATCTGCTCCAGCTCGCGCAGCTGAGAAATAAAGCTGCCGGTGGAGCGGGGGATCGCGCTGTTGCGCAGCCGCAGCGCGTGGCCGAAGACGCGATCCGAAACGCGCATGTCCGAGCGCTTGCCGAGCAGATCCATGATGTGCCCGCGCGCCACGCGAAGCACAAAGCCAAACAGCGTGGCGATCAGCACCCCGATAGTCAGGACGTAAAGCGTCGGGTAGGACTGGGCGGGGATCACCCGGTCGTACACCTGCATGGAAAAGACGATCCCGGAGAGCGACAGCACGTTGATAAAGAGGGCGGCCAGCATGACCCAGCTGTAGGGGCGCAGGTCGCGCATCACCAGCCGGTAGAGCCAGTCCGGGCGGTATTTTGAGATATAGGCGTCCACGCGGCTGTCCTTCAGCGCGGCGAGTGGACGCAGGGCAATGACGTGGCGGATAGCGGGCAGCATCGCCGTCATCGACAGCCGGTTGGTGTAGGCCTCATCGTCGAAAAAGCTGACCTCCAGCGTATCGTCCCCGTCGAAATGCTCGATCACGCCGATCCTGCCGTCATTCATCGCCACCACCACCGGCAGACGCCAGCTGTTGATCGCCTGCCGATCGTCGGTAAGGAGCTGAAACGACAGCCCCGCTTCGCGGGCCAGCTGGGTGAGGGCGGGCACCATCGGTTTGCCTTTCAGCCACGGTGCGCCTGCGATCAACGCGCCGGGCGAGCAGGCGACGCGGTAGCGCGTGGCGACAAAACCAAAGGCCTGCGCCCACTGCGCCAGCGCCTCATCCGTCATCATTTCACCCTGCGGGATTTCGCGTTGCTTCATGGCTGGATCTCCACGGTCTGGATGGTGCGGTTATCAAGATCGAACGCATGACGCAGCTGCCCGGTGTTATACAGGCAGTTGAGCTGCAGCTGGTGCAGCTGACCGAGGGTCTGCTGCTGGGTGAAGCGCGCCTGATAGACCTCCTGCTCGGCGTTAAGCACGTCGAGCAGCGGGCGCGAGCCGAGATCGAGATACTGCTGCTGGTACAGTTCACGGGTGCGGGCGCTGAGGGCTTCCTGGCGGCCCTGAATTTGCAGCGTGCTTTGCAGGCTCATCACCTGGCTGCGGGCTTCCAGCAGTTTCTGGCGAACGTCCAGACGCGTACGCTGAACGGTGGACTGCGCCGCCTCCACCGCGTGTCCGGCAGCGTTACGCCGGGCGGTGAGGCCGCCGCCCTGGTAGAGCGGCATCTGCACTTTCACCCATGCGGAATACTGGGTGCGATCCCGGGTTTCGCTCCCCGCGTAGCGATCGTTCATGTAGTGACGCACCTCCGGCTCCAGCGAGACGGTGGGCGTCATCTGCGCGTCGGCGTAGTCGAGGTTCGCCTGGGCGACGTTAGCCTGCGCCCAGGCGGCAAGTACCGCGGGCACCAGACGGTCATCCGGCTCGGCAATGTCGCAGCTCCGGCCCAGCTTTTGCGGAAAGTCATTGCTGATGGCGTTCAGGCTGTTCCAGCCGAGAAAGCTCATCAGCGTGGCGCGGGCGCTGTCCAGGCTTGCCTGGTACTGCATTAGCTGGGCGCGCGCGCCTTCGATACGGGCATCGGTCTGTACTACGTCAGAGAGCGACGTGGCTCCTTCGTCATTACGCAGACGGGTCAGTTTGCCAATGGAGGAGAGGGCGTCGAACTGCTCTTTAGCGGTCTCGACCATCTGCTGCCAGGTTTGCACCTGCACCATGGCGATAGCGGTATCGTGGGCGATAGTGTCGATACTTACCAGCACGTTGGCCTGCTGCTGGGCAACGCCCGCGCTCTCGGCCCGCACCTGGCTGTCCACTTTGCCAAAGTCGTAGAGCATTTGTGAAAGAGAGAGCACCAGCGACGGCGTAAAGCCGTTCTGGTCGCCGTCATGGGAATAACCGTTGTCCACGCCGGCATTAATCTGCGGATAGTATTTTGATTTAGCGACGTCCACCTCTTCGCTCTGCTGGTAGAGTTTCCCCACGGCTTCGCTGATGGCCGGGTGCCAGGTGACGGCGCGGTTGACGGCATCGCCAAGCTGCAATGAACCGGGTGCGGCTTTGCCCGCCGCAGGTGCGACGCGGCCATTGAGCGAGGGGAGTTCCTGCGTTTCGCGAAGCTGGCCGGTATTGATGATTGCCGCCGGGTTCGCGCAAAGAGCGGGCACAGATATCAGGCAGCACGAGAGCCACCAGTGAGGCATCTTCATTCCCATGTCATGTCCCTAATAAAAAGAGTACGGCTTTATTATTTATGCCCGGGCGCTGTGCGCCCGGGTCATCTCCTGCAGGTGCTATCAGGTAATGATGTGTTGCTGGTTAACAAGCTCGTCGTAGGTGGTCTGAACGCCATCAAGCGTAACGAGCGTGGTATTAGTGTAGGTGCCTCCCGCACCGTCACGGTCGATGGAGATCACGGTATTGCCATTACTATTAGTGACATGGAGATAATTCCCCAGCGTCGCGGAGCTACCGTTCCAGCCGACCAGCAGATCGCCGATGTCGATTTTGTCCCCCTGCGCCAGCGAGAAGCCGGTCCAGTGATCGCCCGCGGTGCTGCTGACGTTACCCGCCGTGCCATTCCCCACCGTACTGTTCAGCACCTGGTAAATCAGCGTATCGCCGTAGGCCGTACCGGTGATAGCGTCGTTATGCTCAGAGCTGATGAACTGTGGCGCCATATTGATGGTCAGCGTGGCGCTGTCCGTTCTACCGGTTGAGTCGGTCAGGGTGTAGTTGAAGGTCTCCTTCGAGGTCATGGTTGAGAGCGATACCCCGCTGTTGAGGGTATAGGTGTAGTGACCGTCCGCGCCGATCGCCAGCGTGCCGTAATGACCGACAATGTTCACCGTTGCGCTGCCGGTATACGGATCCAGCGTGGTGGTCACGCCGTTGTAACCGGTCACGCTCAGACGGGTATCCACCGAGTGGAGCTGATCCAGGACGCCGCCAGAATCGGTGCCGTCAAAGATATTGCCGTTGACGGTGTGGCTGCCGGTGACGTCAAAATCACTCAGCGAGTAGGTGGTGCCGTTCACGCTTGGCGTGATGGTGATGTTCCCCACGCTCAGCCCCGGTACGCTACCGGTAAAGCTCAGCGTATAGGTCCCGGCGTTCAGATCCAGCCCGGTGAGCGGAACGTCGATACTGCCGCCCAGCAGCGAGGCGCCGCTGAAGGAGCCGCTGCGGATAACTCCCGAACCGTCGCTAATAGACCAGTTCACCGTCAGTCCGCCCAGCGACAGCAGCGAGGCCACGCTAAAGTGCAGCGACGCGTTGTGCAGCGCGGTGTTCGCGTCGACCACGAAGGTTCCGCTGCCGCTGCCCTGGGTTGATGAAAGCAGCGCGGTCGTCCAACTGGCGACGCCCACGGTGGTATCGGAGTAGACCGACGTGTGGTGCACCGAGGTGACGTCCATTGCGGTGCTGACGTCGTTGACCGCATTCATCGCCTGCGCGGTTGGGGTGATGTTGAGCGATGCCGTATCCTTCGAGCCGTCAGGCGCGGTAACGGTGTAGACGAAGGTGTCCGGCGTGCTGATATGATCCGCCCCCACGCCGCTCCTCAGGGTATAGGTGTACTGGCCGGACGAATTAATGGTCAGCGTGCCGTATTCTCCCTGAATGGTGGTGGTTCCACTGCTGTTGACCGCAACGCCGTTCACTTCGGTAACCAGCGTGCCCGCTGGAACCGGGTCATTCGCCAGCACGTCGCCCGTGGTGGTTTCGCTGATACTCGCCACGCTGTAGACATGATCCTGCAGGACGCTCAGCGTGTAGGCCGTCAGTACAGCGATCCCGGACGCGGTATTCAGCAGGAACAGGTACTCCCCGGCAGGCAGGTTCAGCGTCAGTTGAGGTGACGTTCCCCCCAGCACCGGGGCGCGCAGCCAGCCCGACTCAACGCGAACCTGCTCGAAGGTCTGGGTCGCATTGTTGAACTTATAGACGTACAGGTCGAACACCGACGCCAGCGCCACGCCGCCCACGGAGGCCTGGATGGTCATGGTGCGGGTCGTGCCTTCCTCCACGTTGTAGATAATCGGGTTGGTCATGTCGTCCAGCAGGTTAAGCCCCAGCGTGCTGCCGAGATTAATGCCTACCAGAGTAACGCCGCCCTGAGACGATGTGCCGTTGTTAATCTCGCTCACGGTGGTGTCAAAGGTCAGCGAGGCCGTGTCGTCCACCGCCACAATGCCGTTGATTACCGTACCGGCACCCAGAGAGAGAACCAGGTTCGCCGAGGCGCTGACGCCGTTGTGGGTAATGGTGTAGCTGAAGCTCTCTGTGCGGCCAATGACTGCGGCGCTGGTGTCGGTCAGGTTGTAGGTGTAGCTGCCGTCGCGGTTAATGGTCAGCGTACCGTACTGGCCCTGAATCACCGTGCCGTCGGCGTTCACGCTAGTGGTGACGCCCTGCGCGTTAGTAACCGTGGAGATAGTGGTTCCGGCCGGCGCGTTGTCGCTGCCGGCTGTCGGATCCGTATCGAGGATCACGTTGCCGTTGAGGCTGGTGTCGCCGGTAACCGTACCCGGACCGGTCTCTTTCACTGCCACGTCGAGGCTGGTGTAGGAGCCGGTCGCCAGCAGGTTGGTGTTGTAGCTGAGCACGCGATAGTTGCCGTCGGCCAGCCCGGTCAGGTTCAGCGAAACGCCGGTTGCGCCGAGGGTCAGGAGATCGGCAAACTGCGGTTGGCCGGTGTCCACCACGGTGGTCCAGGCGCCGTTGACGTAATGCTGAACCACCAGCTCAAGGGTGTTGAGCAGAGAGAGCACTGCTCCCGTGGCGTTGGCGTTCACCACGATATCCGCGCTGCCGCCGCTGCCCACCGTGAAGTTGACCTGGGCCGTATCATTGCCCAGCAGCGTCAGGACGTTGCCCACGGCGCCGACCAGCAGGAAGCCGTAATCGCTGTACTGGCTGTTGGTCACGGTGGCCGTGGTGCTGAGGTCCAGCTCTTCGACGTTATTGCTGGCAGAGAGCGGCACCACCGGCGCAAGGGCGGAGCCCGGCAGGGAGGTGTTGCCCGCGGCGTCGGTAGCGGTGATCTGCAGCGTCTGGCCTTCGATCTGTTTGTTGATGAAGGTGTAGCTGTAGGTGCCGTTGCTGCCCGCAATGGCGGTCACCGTTGAGCCGTCCGCAAGGCGGATCGCGACGGTGCTGCCTGCTTCCGCAGTTCCGGTCAGGACGCTACCGTCGGCGTTGAAGGTTCCGGTTGGCGCCGTTGGGGCGGTCGTATCGACGATAATCGTCGTCACGGCTGACGCCACGCTGGTGTTGCCCGCCGCATCGGTGGCCGTGGCGGTGAAGTTATGCGTTCCTTGCGTCAACGTGGTGGTTTGCGGCAGGGTCCAGTTGCCGCTGCCGTCTGCGGTCACCGTGCCCACCAGCGTAATGCCGTCGTAGATACGCACCGTGGCATTCGCTTCGGCGGTTCCGCTCAGCGTAGGGCGCGTGTCGTTGGTCGGATTCGTACCGGTCACCGGACCGGTGACGCTGCCGACATCATCAATCACCGAACTGATAACCGGCGCGCCCGGCGCGAGGGTATCGACGTTAATCACATACCCGGCGGTCGGCGCGCTGGCGTTGCCCACCGCATCGGTGGCGGTAAAGGTCAAATTGTGCGGACCGTTGGCCAGCGCCGGGGATGGCGTAAAGCTCCACGCTCCGCCGGTCGCCGTCACGCTGCCGATTTGTACGCCGTTATCAAAGATTTTCACCGTCGACCCGGCTTCCGCCGTGCCGCTGAGGGTTGGCTGCGCGTCGTTGGTGAATCCGCCGTTCGCCACCGGCGTTGCCGCATTGCCCACGTCATCCAGAATGCTGGTCAGCACCGGCAGCGCAGGCGGCGTGGTGTCGACGGTGAGGCTGAAGCTGGTGGACGACACGCTGGTGTTGCCTGCCGCATCCGTCGCCTGCGCGGTGAAGCTGTGCGCGCCCGCCGTCAGCGTAGTGTTGAGTAAGATACTCCAGCTTCCGTTGCCATCCGCGGTGCCCGTGCCAACCAGCGTAGTTCCCTCATAGATCTTCACTGTAGCAAACGGTTCGCTGGTTCCGACCAGGCGCGGTACCGTATCGTCGGTTGTCTGGCCGGACGTGAGCGGGCCGGTGATGGTGCCCACGTCGTCTATCGCCTGGCTGATAACCGGCGCGTTCGGTGCGGTGGTATCCACAATCAGGGTAAAGTCCGGCGAGTTCAGGCTGACGTTGCCCGCTGCATCGGTGACCGTGGCGGTCCAGGTATGGCTGCCGCTGGTGAGCGGCGTTGACGGCGTAAAGCTCCATGCGCCGGTACCGTCCGCCTGAACGGTGCCGACCGGCTGGCCATTCTCGTACACGGTGACCGTGGCGTTGGCGGTCGCGGTGCCGTTCAGCGTCGGCGTGGTGTCGTCAGTGCTCTGCCCCGAAGAGAGCGGGGTTTGAATGCTGCCCGCGTTGTCACCCGCGGTCGAAATGACCGGCGCCGACGGCACGCCCGTATCCACCGTCAGGTTAAACGGTGCCGTCGTGCTACCGGTATTGCCAGCCACGTCGGTGGCGTTGAAGGTGATGGCGTGCGGCCCATCGGGCAGATCGGTACCCGGGGTGAAGGTCCAACTGCCCTGGGCATTGACCACCGCAGTGCCAATTTCGCTGCCATCAACGATCACGTGCACGGTAGAACCTACGTCACCCGTGCCGCTGAAGGTTGGACGCGCGTCGTTGGTGCTGTTACCCGACGTTAGCGTCCCGGTGACCGGACCGACGTCGTCAATCACGCTGGTCACCACCGGTACGCCGGGAGCTGCAGTATCAATGGTAAAGGCGAAGACCGACGAGTTCGCCGAGGCGTTGCCTGCGGTATCCGTTGCATAAGCGCGCAGGGAGTAGCTGCCGTCGCCCAGCGGCGCGGTCGGCGTAAAGGACCAGTTCCCGCTGCCGTCAACGAGCGCCGTACCAATCTGCGTGCCGTTGTTCATGATGTGAATCGTGCTGCCCGCCTGGCCGGTACCGCTGATGGTTGGGGTGCTATCGTTGGTCACCTGGCCGCTGGTGAGGTTGCCCTGGGCGCCGCCAGGGGCGTTGTCGTTCACATTATCCAGCGTCGGAACCGTCGGTGCCGTCAGGTCAACCTCTATGCTCCAGGGGGCTGAGACCGCGCTGACGTTGCCCAGCGGATCGGTTGCCCGAACGGTGAAGCTGTGTGAGCCTTCGCCGAGCGCGGTGTCAGGGGTAAACGTCCACGCGCCGGTGCCGTCAGCCGTTACCACGGCAATCTGGGTGCCGCCGTCGAAAATGGTCACCACGCTGTTTGCGTCCGCTGTCCCCGAAAGGGTTGGCGTGGCGTCGTTCGTTTCACTGCCGCTGACCACCGTGGTGGCAGCGTTACCGACGTTATCCGTGACGTTGGTGATGACCGGCGTGGCGGAAACGGAGTCCACCACAACGGTGAAGCCCGCCGAAGGACCGCTCTGGTTCCCCGCCGGATCGGTCTCGCGGATGGTCAGGACGTTATTGCCTTCAGCCAGAACGGGCGTGGTGTAGCTCCAGGTGCCGGTATTGCCGACCTCCGCGGTCCCCAGCAGCACGCCGTTGTTGTAGATGGAGATGGTATCGCCGACCGCGCCGGTGCCGGTGAGGGTCGGCTGGTTGTCGTTGGTGGTCTGGCCGCTGGTCAGCGGACCGGTTCCCGGGCCGACGTCGTCAATCACCGCGCCGATAGCTGGCGTGCCCGGTGCGGTGAGGTCGACGGTGACGCTGGCCGCCGGAGAGCGGCCGCTGGTCTGGCCGTTGAGGGTCGCGGTCACCTCAAAGGTGTGCAGCCCCTCGCCAAGCGCGGCTGGCGTATAGCTCCAGTTGCCGCTGCCGTCGGCGGTCACCGTTGTCAATGGCGTCGCGCTGCCGTCCTGATAAATGGTGATCAGGCTGCCCGCTTCGGCCGTGCCGGTAAGCGTTGGCGTGGTGTCATTGGTTGTTTTGCCTTTCACATCGCCAGTGACCGGATCCGCGTCATCGACGATCGCCGTGATGATGGGCACGTCAGGAAGATTCGGAAGCGTACCGGTGACGTTGTAAGTCGCATCAGGGCTGGTACGTCCGGACGCATCGGTTGCGGTCACGGTCAGGGTCGCGCCATCCTGCGGGGCCGGGCTGACCGCGATGGAGAAGTTGCCTCCGGTCGCAACCCCGGTACCAATGACGTTTCCGCCACTATCCTTAACGGTAATGAGTGCTCCAGCCTCGGCGGTTCCGGTCAGCGGTGTACCTTCTGGAGCAAGGCTAAGATTGCCCGGGGCGGTTGGATCCTGGGTATCAACAGTCACGCTCAGCGGGGCTGAAGTTCCTGAAGCGTTACCCGCCGCATCGGTAGCGGAGACAGTGAAGGTATGCGGGCCGTCTGAGAGCGTTGTGCCTGCGGTCCAGCTCCAGCTGCCGTCCGGCTGTATCGTGACCGGCACGCCCGACGGGATACCGTCGACGGAGACGATAACGGTGGTGCCGGGTTCGCTTGTCCCGGTAAGGGTCGGCGCGCCGTCGCGGGTGTAGAGCACGTTGTTGGTGAGCTGGCTGTCTGAGACGGCATTAATCTGCGGTATCCCAGGCGCAACGGTATCGAGGGTGACGGTAAAGACCGAACTCGGCGCGCTGACGTTACCCGCTGCGTCCACGCCCGCCACGGTAATGTTGAGCGGACCGTCCGTTTGCGTGGGAAGCGTCAGACTCCATTCTCCATTAACCACCACAACACGGCCCACTTCGACGCCGTTGTTGTAGACGATCACCGTCTCACCGTTAACCCCGGTTCCACCCACTGTCGGTGTGGTATCCGTGATAAAGCCACCATCAGGTGCGCCGCCCACGGCGCCAATCACCGGCGTATCCGGCGCCAGGGTGTCCACGACGATCGTAATCGCTGGCGACGGGTCAGAGACGTTGCCCGCTTCATCGGTGGCGGTGGCGGTCCAGGCGTGGCTGCCCTCGGCAATGTCGCTGCCAGGGCGCCAGCTCCAGTTACCGCTGCTGTCTACCGTTACGGTGCCCACGACGGTCGATATGCCGTTGACGGTGTCAGTGATGTTGATGACGTCGTTCGGCGTGCCGGTACCGCTCAGAACCGGGCGCGGATCGTTGGTGGTTCCGCCATTGGGTACGGGGCCGGTGATCTGGGTGACGCTGTCGGTGACGGTCGGTGCCGCAGGCGTAGCCGGCGCTTCGGTATCAATGGTGAAAGTTATCGGCTGCGACGGGGCGCTTTCGTTGCCCGTGCCGTCCACGTTGGTGACGGTCAGGGTGATGTCATAGGTACCGCCGGACAGTGGGGGTGATGGCGTCCAGGACCAGTTGCCGGTACCGTCCACGATGACATCATCAAGTTTGGTGCCGTTGTTATAGATCGTCACGGTATCGCCCGCCGTGCCGGTACCGCTCAGGGTTGGCGTGGTGTCGCGGGTGGTTTCGCCCGGGTTCAGCGTTGTGTCTGCTCCGTCAGGATTGACGGTGATGACCGGGATACCCGGCGTTGCAGGAGCGACGGTATCTACCGTCAACACAAACGGGCTGGAGATAGTGGTATTGCCGGCGGCATCCGTGGCGTGAACCGTCAGGGAATGCGGGCCGTCAGTGAGCGGGGTAACGGGCGTAAAGCTCCAGCCTCCGCTGCCGTCGAGGGTGGCGGTACCGAGCAGGGTGGCACCGTCATAGACGGTGATCGTCGCATCAGCCGGGGCGGTGCCCTGCAGCAGGGGTTGGGTGTCATCCGTGGTATCGCCGCTGCTGAGCGTGCCCTGAACGCCACCGACGTCATCTGTCACGGTGGCGATGGTTGCTGCCGCTGGCGGTGTGGTATCGACGGTCAGGGTGAAGCCGCCTGACGGCTGGCTGGTGTTACCCGCGGTATCTGTGGCGACAACGGTAAAGGTATGAGGCCCGCTGACAAGAGGCGTCGTGAGGGTATAGGTCCACGCGCCATTGTTGTCGACCGGAACCGTGACAAGATCGGTGCCATCGAGGCGGATGGTGACGGTTGAGCCGGGTTCAGCCGTGCCGTAGAGCGTCGGCGTGGTGTCGTTGGTGCTGTCGTTAGGGTTGAGCGCGCCGAGGCGTTCCGGCACATCATCCAGCACCTGGGTAATGACCGGGGCGGCAGGCGCGACGCTGTCAATCGTCAGAGTCCAGGTGTTGGAGACGCCGCTGGTGTTACCTGCCGCATCGGTCGCGACGGCGGTCAGGGTATGTGGACCTTCAGCGATCGGGGTGTCTGGGGTAAAGATCCATACGCCAAGACCATTGGCGACGGTCGTACCAATAGCAACACCGTCCACGCGGAGGGTGACCGTCGCGTTTGGTTCGGCGGTACCGCTGAGCGTCAGGGTGGCGTCGTTAGTGGTCTCATTAATGTCGAGCGAGCCGGTGCGCCCGGGAACATCGTCCACGACTTGTGAAATCACCGGGGCGCCAGGTGCCGTGCCGTCGACGTTAATTGTCCACGGGGCTGACAACCCGCTCGGGTTACCGGCGGGATCCGTCGCCTTCGCCGTCAGCTCGTACGTGCCATCGGTCAGCGGTGCGGGCGGCGTAAAGCTCCACAGGCCGGAGGAGGGAACAACCACCGTACCGAGGACATCGCTGCCGTTATAAATCGTGATGGTCGAGCCCGCTTCGCCCGTTCCGTTCACGGTCGGGGCCCGGTCGTTGGTGAGGCCGTTCTGGCCCACGGGGCCGGTGGTGGCCTGCACGTCATCAATCACCGACACGATAACTGGCGTCTGCGGTGGGGTAATATCCGGTGACGCCGCGGAGGTTGCGGGCCCCGTGTTACCTGCCGTGTCGGTGGCGTCAGCTGTCAGGATTTCGCCGTTAACTTTTGGCGGGGTCAGCGTCAGGCTGAAGTTACCCTGGCTGTCGGCAACAGCTGTGCCAAGGGTGACGTCGCCTTCACGGATGGTCACCGTGCTGCCAGCTTCCGCGATGCCGCTGATGGTGCCGCCATCATTCGACACCACGAGATTACCCGGGGCAGACGGCGGCGTGGTGTCCACGGTGAAGATGACGGGCTCTGAGGTCGCGCTCAGGTTTCCTGCGGCATCAGTTTCAGTGACGGTTATGGAGTGTGTCCCGTCCGGAAGCGGACCGTTCGGCGTGACGCTCCAGGTGCCGTTGGGCAGCACCGTTGTTGTGCCAACAACCACGCCGTTATCGTAGATGGTGATGGTCCCACCGGGCTCGCCCGTTCCCGCCAGGATCGGCAGTGAAGCATCGGTAGAAGCGCCCGACGTGATGGTTCCCTTGATAACGCCCGTATCGTCGGTCAACACAATCGCGGTCGGCGCGTCCGGCGGAGTAAGATCCACCGTCAGGGTAAACACCGGCGAGGCAGGCCCGGTGTTGCCGGCGGTGTCGGTTGCCCGCACGGTAATCTGGTGGGTGCTTTCGCTCAGAACAACTGACGGGGTAAAAGTCCAGGTGCCGTTGCTGGCGACGACCGCCGTACCAATAGCGACTCCGCCGTCATAAATCGTCACTGTCGAGCCCGCTTCGCCGGTGCCGGTAAGCTGCGGACGCTGATCGTTGGTGCTGCCGCCGTTGCTGACTGCCCCCGTCTGCGGGGCGATATCATCCGTTACGCTGGTGATGGCTGGCGCATCGGGCGCGGTGGTGTCCGGCGCGTTGAGCGTTGTGCCCGGGCTGGTATTCCCGGCGTTATCCGTCGCTGTGGCGGTCACCTGCTCGCCGTTGGTCAACGGTGTGTCGAGAGAGACGGTAAAATTGCCATCGCTGCCCGTTTTTCCTGTGCCAATGACGTTGCCGTTCGCGTCTTTCAGCGTGATGGTGCTGCCGGGTTCAGCGGTACCGGTGACGGTTTTGCCATCTGAAGAGAACTTAAGGCCGGAAGGCGCGTTCGGCGCTGTCGTATCCGGATCGGCCGAATTGTTACTGCTGCCACTATCACCCCCGCCGCCGGAGCTTGCCGCCGCCGCGATGCCGCCCGCAGCGGCAATACCGCCCAGGGCCCATGGCCAGATGGCGGCACCACCGGCGTCGCTCCCGGAGGCCGCAAGCAGCACGTCCGTGGACGCGATAGATTCGTACGTGGCGGCTCCGGTCGGATCTTCAATCCACCATAATGCGCCGTTGCTGTCCTGCAGTACCAGCTGGCTCACGCCCTGCGCGTCCGTGACGTAGAAATTTTTAAGGGTGATCACCTCGCCGGAGTGCAGCGTAACCAGCAGATCGTTACCGTTTCGCGCGAAGTGGGAGACGCTCGCTCGCTCGACATGAAGCTCAACGATAGAGGAATGGCTCAGCGTAATCTGTGTGCCTTCCGTGGTCGTTTCCACGCCAGTAAGTTTCGATATAACAGAGATTTGGCTCATTTAGGCATTACTCCAGCAGATGTATCATGAACGGCAAGCAAGACGAGCCATCTCTGCAGAAGGTAAAGGGCGCCCCCGGCGCAGTTGCTGTTATAACGCAGCACTCACCGTCGTTTTTAGCGCGCACGATGCCCGCCAGAATTCAGAGTGGCAACATCAGAGCGAATCTAATGACTTATAAAAGAGAACAGTTTTTATGGGTGTTTTGCGTCTTATAAAACCCTGTGTTTAATAGAGGAATTATTTTTCAAAATATAAAAATGATATAGACAGAAAACGATAGTTGTGCAACTTAAGCTTTCGTAAATAAGTGCCAAAACAATAAAGATGGCATTAATACATAGGGGGTGTTAATAGCTCATATTGCATAACTTTCTGTTTTATATTGTTTTGTCTTTGCCTTTTGAGGCTGCTTCTAAATATGATTAACGCAGTATGATAATTGGTAGGGGACATTTAAAACATAACATTTAACGTTATTGTTTAAGCGCGCTTAATATGCATTTAAGTTAGATTAACGTTTTTGATATAAGATATATTATGTTACTTGTATAATGAAATATATTATCATGTAGGCTTAAAACTCTGCTATTACGCGAAAATAATAACGTTAAGGCAAGGGTGAAATAATCTGATTCATAGCCATTGGGGCTACGACGTCAGCATGATTTTGCGACAGCAAAATATTCACGGTGAGAATGAATAAAAATCGTCAGTCGGGCGTTAACTGACGTCACTTCCTTCTTACCCTGGAGCTTTGTATGAACACGACCTCGTTTCGTTTGATCCCGGTGCTGATTTTTTCCCTGCTGTCCCCCCTGGCGCTAGCCATGGGCAATAATAGTTCCGAGAGCAAAACGCCCGATTGTCCTTCCGGACAGGTGTATGACAGCGCCACCCAGAAATGCGTGCCGGACAAGAGCAGCAGCCTCAGCGACCAGGACAAAACCAACTATGCGTACCATCTCGCGAAGAAAGGCGAGTACCAGGCGGCGCTGAACCTGCTTGATTCGCTGAAAAATGGCAATACTCCTGAAGCGTGGAACTATCGCGGGTTCGCCACGCGCAAACTTGGCCGCACGGACGAAGGGATTGGTTACTACCAGCGCGCGCTGGCTATCGCACCGGATTATGCCAAAGCCCGGGAATATCTCGGTGAAGCGTGGATGGTAAAAGGGCGTCCTGACCTCGCGAAAGAACAGCTGAAGGTGATTGCCGGTATTTGTGGCCAGTCCTGCGAGGAGTATCGTGACCTGCAGGCCGCTATCAACGGACATCCGGAGTCCTGATTTTCTCGTGGAGGGAAAACACATCGCTACCCGTGAGGTTCGTCAACAGTTAGCCGCACACCTGCCGCGTCTCTGGCGCTATGGGCTGGTGCTGTCGCGAAACAGGGATATCGCCGAAGAGCTGGTTCAGTCCACCTGCGTGCGTGCGCTTGAAAGGAGCAGCCAGTATACGCCGGGCACGCGCATCGACAGGTGGCTGTTCGCGATACTGCACTCCATCTGGATCTCTGAACTTCGGGCACGACACGTGCGTCAGGGGCAGGGATTTGTCGCCAGCGACGAGCTTCTGGCGCCGGACACCCGTGAACAGGATGAGACGCGCCTGCATTACCTTAAGGTGATGCAGCGCGTCAACGCGCTGCCTGAAGCCCAGCGCAACGCGGTATTTTTGGTTTATGTCGAAGGCTTTACCTACCAGGAGGCGGCGGACACTCTGGCGGTGCCGATCGGTACCGTGATGAGCCGGCTGGCGACGGCACGAGCTCGGCTTGCCAGGTTCGCTGACGCACTGCCTCCGGTAAAGGAGAAACGCTCTTGAACGCGCACCGTTTTGCACCGCCCTATAACGACGACGCTATCGTGGCATGGATAGATGGCGAGATGTGCCGCGCCGACGCGCAGCAATTTGAAGAACAGTTGAAAAGTGATGAACGCCTCTCCGGGCGAACCGCCGAGCTGATGAAAAGCACCCAGGATTTCGCCGGGGCGTTTGCCCCCCTGCTGGATGAGGCGCCACTTGAGGCAATGCAGGCGCGTCTGGCGGCCCTTTCCGATCCACAATCCTCCACGCCGGCTGGCGTCAGCAGGCGGGCGCTGATTGCCGCGTCGGTCAGCTTTTTGATGGTCGGATCCGGGCTGGGCTACCTGCTGAGGCCCGCTTCCTCGCCAGCGGATGAGAACGCCCATATTCGCGACCTCGAAGCGCAATATATGTCCCTGTACAGCGTCGAGACGCTACTGGATATGGACAGCGCAACGCCGGTCCTGCAGCGCGGGCTGGAACGAGCCGCGCAGGATATCGGCATGAAGCTGAATATGTCGCAGCTTGTCCTGCAGGGGGCAGAGCTGAAAATGGTGCGAATGCTGCGCTATGAAACCACCTCGATCGCGCAGATTGCCTGGATCAACGCCGACTACGGCCCGATGGCGCTCTGTATCTCTCCTGTTGATGAAAAGGCGACGGCCTCTCTGCGCCAGGAGCAGCGGCACGGCATGAACCTGGCGTGGTGGCAGGAGGCGGGCTACCAGTTTGTCCTCATTGGCCGCAACCCGCCGTCTCATCTGCGGGGAAATGCGGAGCAGCTACAGCGGCTCATCTCAGGATGACGGCACGTCGTTCGTCTTAATCGCAATAGCGATGGCAATACGATCGTCCACGACCAGGGCAAACTTATCCATCCCGTAGGCCGCGCGCGAGATCGCCGTCGTGGCATCCAGCGTGAGGGCCTGCGCGTGCGGGTCTCTCACGACGGCCTCAAGGATCAACGGGCGGGCAATGTTTCGTACGGTCAGCGTGCCGAACACCCTGAACCGCCCGTCGCCCTGGGAAACCACACGAGAGCTGATGAACTCGATAGTCGGGTAGCGCTCGGATTCAAAAAACATGTCGTTTTTCAGCTGCCAGGTGAGCAGCTTGTTTGAGGCTACGAGAGTCGCTACGGGAATGGTGACGTGAATATGGTCGTCGACGTCATTTTCCGGGTTGAGCGTCACGGCGCCCATCACGCCCCTGAACGTCGCCCAGGAGAGTATGCCGCCGAAGGCATGCCACGACAACCGAATGGCGGTGTTATTGGTGTCGATAATGTAGCTCTTCGGGGCAGCATGCAGGGAAGGACATAACAGCAGAACGGTCAGAAAGGCCAAAAGGCGATACATCGTGGTTTCTCCGATAAGTGCGCACTGCGTAAACGCCCGAGGTGCTAATTGTATTCGAAGAAATAAAAAAGGCCGCAAGCGCGACCTTTTTGTGAGTATAAATACTTACTCAGTGACTTTCTTTTCCAGCTCGCTGGCACCTTCTTTGGTTTTGTTCCAGCCTTTCTCAGCGCCTTCTTTGGTGGCATCCCACCCTTTCTCGGTGCCTTCTTTGGTTTTATGCCAGGCTTTCTGGGAATCTTCGCTGACCTTGCTGCCCAGGCTCTCGCTCTTGCCTTCTGCAGCATGCTTCTGTTTCAGCTTCAGCTCTTCACCTTTGTTCTGCTCTTCGTGCAGTTTTTGCTTCGCCTCGTTGGCGTTTGCGTTCGCCGCCGCGACGGTATCGTCAGTTGCATGTGTGGTCGCAGCAAATACTGGGGAAGCCAGCAGAACGGCAGATAATGCGATAATTGTTTTTTTCATAATATCCTCATTTAACGTTATCGGTTATGAGCGTGATTTAGCATGGCACAGGCGAAGCGGGATGGCTTTAGGAAAAAACTGTAATGAGATCAGCGTGCCCTGATGAGGGATATTTCGCCTGAGGATTATCCAAAGGATAAAACGCCTATTTCCGCGAGGGCGGCGAGGGTCAGGAGAATAAAGATAATGACGGTTATGGGTCTGTACATGGTGGGGGGCTTCCGGGTTGGGGCGGCTAATCCGTAGCGCTGGGTGGCGTGGGTAATTTTGCGCAGGAAGGGGGAGAGGGTGTTGATGTTTGTCAAAGGGATGGGGAACGGTGGGGTGAGGTACTAAAAAGCCCGCAGGGGTTGTACCGTGCGGGCTTTCAGGATTTCATCAGGTGAATAGGGTTATTACTGATGGAGATTCTGGTTGGCTATCCGGGGCTGCATAATTCTCAGGTGCATTTATCCAGCTCACCAGAAAGCCTTTTCATTCTGTTAAATAATGACTTCAGCTTACGTTTTCCGACGCTGGTGTTGCAGAAATCGTTATGTACTTTTTCAGACCAGACTCCCGTTTAACACCTTTTGGATCGGAAACAAAAGGAAGCCGCAGGCGGGGTGAATCTGATACTTTCAGTGTCCAGATATAATCCCCAATAAACCTGAAGTCCACGCTATCGTCAGTGACCTGGAGATCCGCAAAAGTTCCTGTGGAGTACTCATTGCCCAAATGAACAATTTCTTTAAGCCCGTCATGAACGTCAATAAGGACAATTGTCAGGGATTCTTCAAAAATAATGTCATCCGTCAGAAACAGGATGTAACGCTGCTCATTAACCTGGACCGCTGCTTCCAGCACTTGCCCCGGTACAATAATGCCGGTGCTTTTACCATTGAGCACAACGTCAGATTGAGCCTGGGATACATCGGTAGCTTCACTAACCTTAACCAATGTTATTGAATTAACCTGTTGCATAATCAATTCCACAAACGTCCCATTTCCCATGCAGCAAGAGCGCCGCCGACGAAGCCGCCGATAATGGTGCCAACTGTGCCAGAAGTCGACTTCCCCCATTGAATGATAATGCCGTCTGGCAATTTCTGGTATCCATTGAAGCTTGAAGATATGCAAAGTTGACTTGGTTTGCATTCTTTCCCTACATTCCTTGTAGCGGCAACGCCTAAATCCAAATTTAGGATAATGTTGTGGAGTATGTTCTGGACGACACCAAAGGCCAGTATTAGCATTTAGTTCGTCAGCTTAAACAGGGAAAGTCTATGGATACGACCGAACAGTTAAACGGAACATACTTCTTTGAGGGAATGAGCGTCGACAAAGAGGAGCTACTTTACTGGCTTATTCTGGATGAATTTAAAAAGCAGTTTAGTGATGTGATTGATTTGATGGCAATTGCTTCCATGTTAGTCAGCTTGCCGGTAATCCCTGTCAGTGGGAAGCTGGGGGCTGGCGCTGCAACCAGGGGAACAAGCCCGCTTTCTCTTGGACTTCGTGCGCTTATTCGACAGCGTTTTAAGCAGGGTCGTAGAACCATCACATGGGCAAAACTCTTGCGTGGCGAATGGGCATACACAACCAGTATAGGAGCATACATCGGGAGATGGCTCCCTTGGGTTGGTGCCGTACTGACGGCCTATGACCTTGCCATGATCACCCATAACGTTATCCACCGTTATCAGCTTATCGTTGGGCAAGGAGAAAGGTAATGACAGACAAAGCAGCACTCGTCAGGGAACTCATTAAAAAACACTTCTGGGAAATGTCTGACGATACTTCTGTAAGCACAGGAAAACAAAGTGTACTGCCGGAAGATATGACTGATTTTCTGGAGGAATATTCAGAAAGCCTGAATGTTAATATGTCTGATTTTGTCTTTAATCGATATTTCCCTAATGAGGGGATTCGATTCCTCCCAAATGCGATATTGCCCCGCTATCTTAGAACCGATCATCACGCGCCCGAGCCTTTGACAGTAAGTATGCTTATTGAATCGGCAAATGCTGGTCGCTGGCTTTTTTAACGGTAAGTCAAAATTAGTTGCATTATTATCAGCCCTTTTGGGGCTGATAATAATGCTGGTAGTTTATTACACGTGAGTGACGGAAACAACGGACGAAGACTGTAAACGCTGCGTGAGATTGAGGTAAATAAGTGGGAAATTCATCAGGTTGCGGACTGTTATATCTGATTGTATGAGAAAGTACAGCGAATCAGCATCCGCGACCGTTTAAATGATTTTATGCAGGTGCACGGTGCGGAGCTGGCCGCCGCACTTGCCCCTGGACTGATGAATTATTCCGGGCAACATCCCGCCGTTCAGCGCTGCGCCATGCAGCACTCACTCGACTATCTGAGGGAGGCGCTACAGCTCTGGCTGGTCGCCGGTGAAAAAATTAATTATTCGGAGCAGGATAATGACATTTTAGCGGCCATCGGATTCAGGCCTGACGCGGCTTCGCGCGATGTAGATGTATAGTCGTGAAAAATTCACACCTGCACAGAACCTGAATTATACCCGCCGTCGTGCAGAACTGGCCGTGCAGTAGTCCGCTTAAAAATCCCCGAAAATCCCGCCATTTTTACGTATAAAAGCCATGCATGCATAGGCGCATAGTTTTGAATGCGTTTTAACGACACCGAATTCCCCGCCAGCGCCAGCACTGGCGCGCTCTGAGGCCGGTCATGCACCTGCATTAAAAGCGCCCCCTTAAGCGGGCAGGCGGGGCGGGGAGAGCATTGCGCTCAAAGGTAATAACATTCGATATACTGCAACTTCGATTGAGACCACAAATCTTGAGGCAACCGATACATACTCATTTGTTAGTGGGTTAGTATGTGCTTTAACCGTAAATCTATTAATTTTGGTAATAAACATGGCAAGAAATGACACGGTTTTACTTGATGGAATCATTGAAGATCGTATGCAGGAAAACAACCCGTCATCAAATAAGGGCGAGGTTTTTGAATATTTAGTATTAGAACAGGTGTTAAAAGAATATGATTTTTCTTTTGAAGAGATTGAGAGCGGATGGGTAGATGGTGGACATGATGGCGGGATTGATGGGCTATATATCATAATTAATGGGCATTTATTACAGGATGTGAATGACTTTGTGTGGCCAAAGAAAGGTACTGACTTGGCAATCTATATAGTGACATGTAAACATCATGACACATATAAACAAGCAGTCTTGAAAGTTTAATTTCTACTGTCAATGAATTATTTGATTTTAGAGTGCCTACATCAGAATTAAATGGCCAGTACAACGATGAAGTTAAAAAGAAAAGAGATGATTTAATATTTTCTTATAAAAAAGTCTCTGCTAGAATGAATAGTTTTAATATTCACTTTATTTATGGCTCTAGAGGTGAATCAACAGAGGTTGGTGAATCTATTTATAGTCGGGCTGAGCAGATAAAGAAAATCACAGAAGAATCATTCGGCCACTGTGATGTTGATTTTTCATTTTTAGGTGCAAGAGAAATTATCAGTCTTTATAGGCAGACTCCTAACTTTTCTTTGGAGTTGCCATATTTGGATTCATTATCTAGAGGCGAACGTTACATTTTAATTGTTAAGCTTAGTGACTATTATAAGTTTTTAACTAATGAAACAGATCATACTTTGCGTAGATATTTGTTTGAATCAAATGTAAGAGATTTTATGGGCTTGAATGCCGTTAATGAAGATATTAAATTAACACTTTCAGACCAGGGTTCACCTGATTTCTGGCTGTTAAATAATGGGGTTACAATATTATCTACATCTGCTCAAATGATAGGGCAATCCATTTACATGGAGGATATACAAATTGTAAATGGTCTACAGACATCTGAGTCGATATTTAGGCATTTTGACAATGGAGGTTCTGACCAGCATGAACGTGCGGTAATGGTTAAAGTTATTGTTTCGAATGATGAAAGTGTGCGTGATCAGATTATTCGGGCAACTAATAACCAAACTGCAGTAGAGCAATATTCACTTCATGCTACAGAACGAATTCAAAAAGATGTAGAAGAAATTCTTTTACGAAACGGATTCTTTTATGATAGAAGGAGGAATTTTTATAAAAATCAAGGTGTTACACGAGATGCTATTGTAACACCTCTATACATAGCCTCGGGTTTAACAACTCTGGTTTTGAAAATGCCATACAATGCGAGCAGAATGAAAACCAGAGTTTTAAGGAACGAAGGCGCGTATAATACAATTTTCTCAGAGCGTCTTGATATAAACATTTGGCCTAAGATAGCCTTGATTCTTAAAAAAACAGATGAATACTTATATTCTATAAGAGGCCATTCAGGAGGTGAAGGGTTCCTGAAAAAATGGCGTCAAATATTGGCATTCTGTTCAGTTTCTTTGTATTTCTTGAAATTCGACTTTACGCTTAAAGAACTCTTATCGATTGATATAGATAAACTTTTCAACAAAAACATTCCTGATGCTTGGCAGCAAATCGCGAAATTATCTGATGATTTTGTCGTCGTTAACAGTAAAAAATTAAGTAGAAATAACGTCCTGTATTTAATGCTTTATATGCAGACGGTATTTAATTTGGATAACATAGAGTGTGTTGAAAAATACAGTAGTGTTTATGATTCTATAACTGGACTATCACGTCCATATAGAAATACTAAAGTTACCGAAGAGTTTGTAGAGACTGTGTTTTCTCGACTGCCACCACAACCATGGCAGATTGGTATGCATCGCGATATTATAAGAGCTTTGGATTGTAGCACTGCACAGTACACAATTGCTGTGGAATTATTAATTCAGGCAGGGAGAGTTTATAGACAAAAAGACGGCGTTTTATATGATTTAACAGGGAAAATTGTTGGGTTTGATGAAAGTCGTGCAAATCAAAAGGTTTGACTTATTTATGTGGCCGTTTTTTACGGCCACTGTTTTTTAGCTTCGGACTTTATTGCCCCACCAGTTCATTAGTTCTTTACGTTTATCTAAATAAATAGATCTATTATAAGCTCGCCTAAGTTCATTTTTATCACAATGAGCTAGAGCTGCCTCAATAACATCAGAATTAAAAGCTTGTTCGTTCATCGCAGTACTCGCTATTGAGCGCAAACCATGTGCTACTAGTTTACCCCCATATCCGATTCTTTTTAACGCAGCATTAGCAGTCTGGCTATTCATCGATTGCTTTGGATCATTCCTGCTAGGAAAAATATGTTCTCGATGAGCACTGATTGGCGTCATTACTGCAAGTATCTCTAATGCCTGAGGAGATAGAGGAACAATGTGTTCACGCTTGGCCTTCATTCGTTCGGCTGGAATCGTCCAGAGTTTTGCATCGAGATCGATCTCCTCCCACCGAGCGCCGGAGGCCTCCGAAGGACGCACGAGGGTTAGGAGTTGCCATTCAATAAGACAGCGAGTCGGAACAGACAGATTCGACATGACTAAAGCACGCATCAGCTTCGGCAATTCTTCAGGCCGTAGCGTCGGCATGTTTTGCTTTTTAGGCTTAGCAAAAGCCATACCGATGCCTGATGCCGGGTTAGCATCTATCAAACCGATGTTAACTGCGTAAATCATTATCTCGTTGATACGCTGTACCAGCCTACGAACAGTCTCCAAAGCCCCACGTGCTTTAATTGGCTCGAGGGCTTCAACAAGTATTCGGGCTTTGATTTGCTGAACGGGGACCTCTCCGATGGCAGGAAATACATCTTTTTCCAGTGAACGCCAAATGTCTTTTGCGTAATCCGGGGTAACGCTTTTGCTTTTGAGCTGGAACCAGTTAGCGGCGACCGTTGAAAAAATACTGTCCAGAGCGATTTGCTGCTGTTCCTCTGCAACTTCGGCCTGAATTTGTGGGTCAATTCCGTTGGCTAACAAGGCAAGGTAATCCGCTTTTAACCCTCGGGCGTCGGCAAGTGAAAGGGCGGGGAAAGCACCCAGCCCCATTATTGTCCGCTGTTTTGTCGCCGGACGTTGATAACGGAAACGCCAGAGCTTTTTCCCGTTGGTTTTCACTATCAGAAAAAGCCCATCGCCATCATGCAGCGTTAAATCCTTCTCTAACGCTTTAGCGCGTAGGACTTCGGTGGTGGTCAGGGGGCGTGTTGTCCGTGCCACTGTGGCCGCGTCTTCTTGAATCGGTATACGCTTTTAGGTATACGGCAGGATGTATACCTAAAAGCGTATAACAATACTCACCGGATTTAGCCGATGTTCTGGAGCGATAAAAGGCACAAAAAAGCCCGCAGGGCTTGCGCCGTGCGGGCTTTCAGGACTTCATCGGATGACTCTGGTAATCACCGATGGAGAATTTTGGTGGGCTGGCGGAGTCTGAATTGGTCCGCTAACCACCTGAATTAAAATGCTAATTATTCAATTCAATTATTCTTTAGTGCCTAAGAAGGTGCCTAAAACTAATTTTCATTTTATCGGTCCGCTTGGCCTTATCTTACAAGGCTACTTAGGAGAAGGCGAGAGCTGGTTTCGACAATCACCTCGCCGGGTTCCTCCGCGATACGCAGCGTAAGCCCTTGAGCATTATCGGCAGCTATCAGCTCAGCGAGCTCGATACCGTCAACTTCGACCGCGCTTTTCCCCATGTTCAGCGCCAGCACATTGATGCTGTCAGCGTTAAGGTTCAGACCGATTTTCACTGTGTTTTGTCCTTCCGATAACCGCTTTTAGTGGCGAGGGTACAAATGATGCCGCTTCCGCAGAATCAAATACTTCTCCGACCGCATTACCAAAGCCCTCACGAGCCTGCTTTTTTACCGGTTCACTGCATAACCTCCCATGCAGTTGCGCCGCCAATGGGCTGGTGGCACGATCCGGCAGGCAACGCATCATCGTTTCTACCATTGATGGCAGATTCCATTCTGTTCTCGCTGAGACAGCGCACACCGGATGGTATGGTGAAAATAGCTGGCGAATGGACTCCAGCTTGGCCTCTATATTAACCGACTGGTTCGGTGATGGTGCATTGCCGGTGACATACCACTCATGGCAGGGCTCTATTTTGTCAGCCTGATTAACGATAAAAAGTGTCCGCTGCTGGTGGTCAGTCATCACTCGCTTGTAGAAGCGTTCATCGACGGAGAAAGCACGATCATCGGATTTGATTACCCACAGGATTAAATCCAGCCTAGGGAGGATTCGTCGATATAAAGATTCATATTCTTTATCCCGTTGCTCACTCTCACCGACACCGGGCAGATCTAACAGTAACAGGCTCTGTTCACCTCTACTCAGTCGGAATCGCAGTATGTCACGGGTGCAGGCGTCAACATCACTGACGGGCGTAACTTCACCCTGGAAAAGCGCATTACAGAGCGATGATTTTCCCGCACCTGTTTTGCCCATGATCCCGATGACTGGTTCGTAGTGAGTGAGTTTCTGAATATGGTCAAGAATATGTTTGCCAATGGCATAGGGAAGCGATGCCAGCGGCTTTTCGATGGCTTGCAGACCTTCTGATTTTTTCATTAAACAACCTCAGACAGAAAAACAAAACCCCCGAGCCAGGAAGGCTTAGGGGTGATTCACAGAGATAATATCTGTCTGAAATTATTTTGAGCATTAGTCAAAACTAGTGGCTTTGGTTGTAACGATTTTAGGGTGTCGGGTTGAAAGGCTGCTCTGAGCCAAAAGCAGTAATTGCATGGAGCTATATCAGAGTCGCTTTTATGGGCTGTTAAATGATTATTGCAAGTCAATTATTTAGTTTACTGAACAGGACCATGGTTCGTAGCTACTTCCTTTTAATGATTTTTGGATATTCAGCTTGCTGATGGGCAGTAAAATTTGACTATTTAAGACTGACGCCGGTGAGCACATGCACCAATCCTCGCCAGTCTTCAATCTCGGATCGTTCCTGACCGTTATCTGCTTTTCAAAACCGCAGTTAGTGGTCAATTCACAAGGCTTGGTGGCTTCACTTGGAAGCCACAATACCCGTCCAGTCTTTTATTCAATGCCTAGGATGAAGTGTCACTTGGTGAGAGAAGTTGATCCACATGCTTAGCTAAATTTTGGATGAAGGTGTCGTACTTTTCTGGATGCAGATACTCCTCCACGATTTGGGCAAAACGCTCACCTGATGCCGTAAGTGACCCTTTTTTGAGGACCGCTCGCTCAACTTCAAATAACCATTTCTCATCGTTTGGATTTCGACTTGGCTCCGGGAGACCGGGAAATCTCTCTGCATCAGCATAAATCTTGTCTAAATCAAGAATCGCGATGAAAGACGGTTCGAGGTACATGACTTGAGTAGTACTGCTTAGTTCGATCCGATTCGCCAAACGCTTTGAATGTGAGTCGCCGTCTAGGACGAATACCGCGTATTTACGTGAATCGCGAAGAAGTTCGAAAAGGCGTACAGATTGAGCAAGCCCGCCCAACGCTACGGCACTCACATCTGAAACTCCTAAACGTTCGACGAGACCAAAACTTCCACGCATTACGTCTACGAAGCGTTCGTCGGATTTTCCTTCAACAAAAAGAGTGAGGTCCATTGCCTTTTTCTTAGGCGGATGCTCCGCTACATGAGACTCTAGCGCCGATTCTGCCTCACGTTCAGCCTTAGCTTCCTTTAGAACCTTTGCTGTACCTTGGACTCGGCCAGCGCGCGCGAAAAGCGGCATCCAACCATTGCCTCTAGCCCAAATAACAGGCAAAGAAGTATTTGGTGTGTTGTGATCAAACACCAGCATGCCGCCAATATTGCCGTAGCCTAAGTCAGAGTGCGCAGCAATTCGACAGTAGCGCTTGATGCGATCCAAAGTTCTGGTACGTTCAGACATGGGAAGTCCCGTGTAAAACGCGCTATCAAGATCGGTGACAGTGTCTTTTACTGAATATTCAAGGGCTGAAATGACTGAAGCCCCCGTTTCCTCGACCACTCTAGAAATCCCTTCTACATAACCGGCGACCGTTAGCACGTAGACGTTTCGTGACCGGGATAGACTATGTATTTCCTCGATTACATGCGCAATGTCAGTTGCTACCGACTGTCCAGTGCCAATGACATCATCCAATAAAACGATGTTATCAATTTTACTGAAATCAATGTCATCTTCTTCATCCTGTGTGAAGAAATCAGCCTCAGAAATCTGAGATGCTAATCTGTAGTGGTATGCCATTACGGCACCACTTTTTGATGCTTGGCCGACGCCTGCATAAAGCGTGTTCGTTTTTTTGATCGGAGTGCCTTTTTCGATAGCAGCCCGTTCTAACTTTGCCTGAGCAACCTGAAATGCGGCTCGGACATCTCGTTGCGCCAACACATCAATGTTTTCGAGAATGCGGATGGCCAAGCCATAATCATCTCGGTCAAATTGCAGTACCCAGCGAATGACGTGGTCGATGGCGATGGGCACAGGCCAACCACTCACCGCACGCTCGACTCGTGCGATCTCAGTGGCTATGGAAGACGGCAACGAATTGATCATTCCTTGACTCCAAAATTGAATTCTGCGAGGACTATACCATGCAGGGTTGTGAAAAAATTCCAGCACAGCTACCACAGTTAGCTTACATCACAGTTGATCAGAAACAATCATTTAACCGTGAAATGAATAATGCACTGTGGATAATATTGGTATATTTAACGAGCAAAAGACTGACAACGTGTTCCCCGCATATGTCTCCAGTTTGGGTGTGGTAAAATCAATTATAAACATGGGGTTAGGTGTCGGTATTTAGATCCTTGCTTGTTGAGAGTGTAAAATATTTCGGCGCGGCATCTCCTCTTCGTGGCTGTCTTTTGAGATCACGCTGCAGGTGAGAAAATAATAATTAAGGAGCAGGTCCTTGGTCAGAATTTGCAAAGTCGAGATCCAGAATTTCCGAACTATCCGCTTACTGAACTGGCAACCTTCACCAGGCCTCAACTGCCTGATTGGCCCTGGAGACAGCGGCAAGAGCACTATTATCGATGCGATTGACTTTTGCCTTGGTGCCCGCCGCAATATCAGTTTCGCCGATACTGATTTTTATGGGCTGGATGTCACCCAACCCATCAGCATCACAGTGACGCTTGGCTCGTTGCCCGATGCACTGATGCGCTTAGATTCGTACGGAAATTATTTACAGGCCTTCAACCGCGCAAACGGGTTGGTCACCGAAGAACCTGAACAAGGGCTGGAAACGGTTCTTTGCTTACGTTTGACAGTGGATAGCGAGTTGGAGCCTGTCTGGTCGTTGGTATCACAGCGCGCTCAGGCACAAGGGTTGGAGCGCAATATTGCCTGGAAAGATCGGTTGCTGTTAGCCCCAGCCCGGCTCGGGGCTTATGCTAGTTCCAACCTGTCATGGACACGCGGTTCGGTGCTCAATCGCCTGACAGCAGAGCGGCCAAATCTTGGTGCTGAATTGGCCAATGCGGCACGCCAGGCCCGGAATGGTTTCGGAGATCAGGCTGGTGTACAGCTGGCAGCAACACTGCAAATTGTGACCCAGAAAGCCAATGAACTTGGCGTTCCTTTAGGTGGTGGAACCCAGGCATTGCTGGACGCGCACGCCGTATCGATCGGAGACGGAGCCATTGCGCTACACGATGCTACAGGGGTGCCCTTGCGCTCACTGGGAACAGGCTCATCCCGTCTACTGGTCGCAGGTATGCAGCGTGTGGCAGCGCAGCAGGCGTCTATCGTTCTGGTCGATGAAGTTGAGTATGGGTTGGAGCCGCATCGCCTTACCCGATTGTTGAATTCCCTTGGTGCGAAGGAAAATCCTCCTCCCCTTCAGGTATTCCTGTCCACCCACTCCCCGGTTGCTGTCCGCGAACTTAACGGCAATCAGCTCTTCGTGGTACGCAAGTCTCCGGATGGCGCACATCGAGTTCTCCAGGTAGGTGTCGCTGATGATATTCAAAGCACCGTTAGGGCTGATCCAGAAGCTTTTCTCGCTCGTAGCGTCATAGTCTGCGAGGGTGCCAGTGAAGTCGGCCTAATCCGTGGCCTGGACCATTTCTGGACGAATATAAACGGACAATCAATGCTGGCCGCAGGAACTGCATATGTGAATGTAGGCGGCGGGGAGCCGGACCGGTGTTTTGTTCGTGGGCTCGCATTGCGTCGGCTTGGCTACCGGGTACTGGTCATGGTTGATGCGGATAAGCCGCCCACTGCGGCGACAGTACAGGCATACATGGATGCAGGTGGAGAGTACATCACCTGGCGAAACGGACGTGCTCTGGAGGACGAGCTGTTTCTGAGCCTGCCGGATATCGGCGTCGATGCCCTACTTCAACGGGCAATCGATCTTATGGACGAAGAGCTGGTGGCTGCGCATATTCAGGCACAGTCGAACGGTCAACTGACACTCGCCCACATTCGGCAACAGCGAGAATTGATCGGCATTCCGTATCCTATTGAGACGCGGCAGTTGCTGGGGATGGCCGCACGTAATCGTCGAAACGGCTGGTTTAAATCAGTCACCAAATATGAAGATATAGCACGCGATATTCTGGGGCCGCACATGCCAGCGACAGACGCTGTGTTTTACGCACTTATTGATCGGCTTTACAGGTGGGCTCATGCCGTCTGAGTACGATTTATTTGCTTTTCGCCGCGGCGCGATCACTGCCCCTGCGGGGTGTGGCAAGACACAACTTATCGCCGATGCGCTGACCCGGCATACCGGAACAACGCCAGTACTCATCCTAACCCATACCAACGCGGGTGTCACAACGCTGCGTCTGCGCATGCAAAAAGCCGGAGTTGCTGCTTCGGCTTACCACATTGCCACAATTGATGGTTTTTCCATGCGGCTAGTGGCTATGTTTCCGCAACGAAGTGCTGTTGCCTCTGCAGTCCTCCTGCTCCAGAATCCCGGAGCCGACTACCCAGCAATACGCATGGCTGCTAGGCATTTACTCCAAAGTGGGCACCTCAATGAGGTCCTCGCAGCAAGCTATGCCCATCTGATTGTCGATGAGTACCAGGACTGCAATTTAGTGCAACACGATCTGGTTACAGCACTTTCCGTGGTACTTCCCACATGTGTTCTTGGCGACCCGATGCAGGCTATCTTCGGCTTTCGCGGTAATCAGCTGGTGGACTGGAATACCCACGTGCTTCCGCATTTTCCTGCTATCGGCGAGCTTAACCAGCCCTGGCGCTGGACTAACGCAGGCAAGCCCGAATTTGGCCAATGGCTTCTGGAGTGTCGGCGAATACTCCTGGCAGGAGGTGGCATTGATTTACGCCAAACCCCGCCGGAAGTTGTCTGGGTCGAGTTGCAACCGGCTACTGCCATTCAGCAGCGGCTCACCGCTGCGTTAACACAGGCTGTTACGCGGGAAGGAGACGTTCTGGTGATAGGCGATAGTCGTAACCCTCGTGGCCGCCGGCAAATGGCCAGTCAGACACCGGGAGCTACTGCAGTAGAGCCTGTCGACCTCGCCGACCTCACGTTGTTTGGAACGACATTCAACCTGCAGTCTGCCGACGCACTGATTTGTTTAGTGGAGTTTGCCGCGGAGGTTATGACGCAGGTCGGAGTAGCTGTCTTGCAACGCCGACTGGAGAGCTTACGCAGGGGGACTGCACACAATCCAGCGACTGAGGCAGAAGCCGCACTGCTCGCGTTCACTAATGCCCCAAGTTTTCCCTTGGCCATCGAGGCACTACGCGCATTGACCAGGCAAAACAATGCCCGAGTCTATCGTCCGGATGTGTTGTATTGCTGTCTGCGCGCGATGCAAACAGCTGCGGAGGGGAGTTGCAGCTTTGCCGAGGCCACGGTGCGCGAGCGCGAAAGAAACCGACACGAGAGTCGCCCCCTTGCGCAACGTGCCATTGGTAGTACTCTGTTGCTGAAGGGACTAGAGGCGGAAGTGGCCGTTATAACCGCCCCTGAGGAGATGGATGCCCGACATCTCTACGTAGCCTTCACTCGCGGATCGAAGAAGCTGGTTGTCTGCTCGTTTACTCCCGTGTTGATGCCCCGCTAGTGTCGACGTAAAGCCCCCTTACTACGTCGACGGAGTGCTGACCCTCTCTAAGGAACTGAACTTGTTAAACAAAAAAGTACTTTCTCAGATACAGGATGTGGCTGGTAGCGGCAATATGTCTCCCGCAGAGATTGCTGAGTGGTTAGATACTCATTCTGAAGACATAGAGCATTTGGTTGCGTTGAAAATGTTCGAGTATTTGGATGAGGCTAAAGGGGAGGTATTAAAGGACCATTACGAAGATTTAGATGCATTTAGAGGAAGACTATTTACAACATGGGAGTTCCCTTTAAAGCGGCTGGATGCATTAATTTATGGCTGTACTGAAATCGGTAATGAGGTAAACAGTGAGTATCGCACCGGTTCTGGAGAAAGGTCCGCAAAACTGAACATAACCACCCGACTGCACGCACGTGCTGTCCAGGTTTCCTGCGAGATATCTCATCTTCTAAAGGGTGGCTTTGCAGACGGTGCAATGGCCCGTTGGAGAACGCTCCATGAAACCACGGCCATATTGATATTTATCGCAGAAGGCGACGAAGACCTGGCGAAAAGATTCACGGATTTTCAGAGCATACAGAGGCGAAAAGCTGCTAATCGCTATAATAAATATAGTGAAGAGTTGGGTTTTAGTTCTTTCTCCCCACAAGATTTAAGTCGGTTTGATCTCGAGAGAAATGACATCGTTGGTAAGTATGAAGCGGGTTTCGGCAATGAATTAGGTTGGGCCGCAAAAGCTTTAGGAAAAGAACCCAGTGCCAGAACTAAGGTTCGCTTTAGTGATATTGAGGAATTTGTCGAGCTGGACTTTTTACGGCCGCACTACGGCTTTTCCAACCAATATATTCATGCAGGAATTGACAGCATTGGTTTCAAGCTCGGTACATCGCTTTCAAATAAAGATCTCTTGCTATGCGGACCATCTAATGAAGGGCTGTTAGAGCCGATTCAGTGCACCAGCTTGTCTTTAATACAGGCCACTCAGGCGATAATTTCAGTTTCACCTGACGATCAACGTCTGCTATATAGCTCCGTGCTCTGGTTGTGGCATGAGAAGTTGAAAGAAGAAGTTGTCGCCGCATCCGATGCCCTGATGAAGAAAGGTAAAGCTGATAGTTTTGAATAAAATCAGGGAAACGAAGATGACGCGGGTTGTATTTTAATCTTATTCACATGATGTCAACCCAAACGAACGATGTCCGAAAGCTGAACATTTGGAGAATGGATGGAAGTTACTCGGCTTTCAGTGAACTCAAAGTATGAATAATGGCAAAAATTTTTTACTAAGGTGAAGGCGTGGCAATCTTTGACATTGAAAAGGACGAATTACTTCGGCTCTCCGATACTCAGCTAGAAGAGCTGATTGCCAGGCTAGCGGAAGCTGAAGTAGCAATGCATGGCCATAGCCCAGCATGTGTAAATTGGTCTGGTTCAATTACAGCCCCTGACGGAGGAATTGATATCCATGTTCAGGTTCCAGTTGATCAACTGAAACCTAGCTTTCTTATAAGGCCTAATACGGTCTTTCAGGCAAAGAAACATAAAATGCCAAAGGCTACAATTGAGAAGGAAATGGGCATCGGCGAAGCGCTTTCACCCATCATATCTGAACAAGCCAGAAAACAAGGCAGCTACATAATTGTCAGCCTAGGTGATGATTGCTCGCCGTCAGGAAAGGCGGATCGTCTCAAAGCGATGAGGGATGCAGTAAAAGATGATCCTAATAAAAGCACTCTTCATCTTGATTTCTACGACCGTTCCAAACTCATTCAATGGTTGCGCCAATATCCATCAGTCATGCTGTGGGTAAAAGGGAAGCTTGGGCAAGGGTATTCCGGCTGGCAACCCTACGGAGCTTGGAGCAATCCGCCACAAGGTGTTACAGACACTCTAATCTCAGCCCCAGGCGTAACCATTACTTTACCGTCGGGAAGGGGACAAAAACTCAAAATTGATGAAGCAATTAGCCCAATGCGAGCACTTATCCGTTCGACGAATAAGGCGGTTCGTATTACAGGATTGTCTGGGGTTGGGAAGACTCGAATCGTTCAGGCACTCTTTGATGAATCTATTGGAACAGATGCGCTTGACCGGACAGTAGCTATTTATGTTGATACTGGCTCTGAGCCAGTACCGTCGGCGACAGCAATGCTTGATAAGCTGATCGCTGAGGACCGACGAGCAATTATGATCCTTGATAATTGCCCATCAGAACTCCATGCTTCACTTGCTAGCAAGGTATCAGCTGCAGGAAAAGAAGTAAGTCTCATCACGATCGAGTACGACATTAGGGATGACAAACCACAGACAACTGAGGTCATCCATATTGAGACAGATGGTCCAGAGGTGGCTGAGCAACTTCTTATCCGTCGCTTCCCATCTATTGGTCAGAATAATGCCCGTCGTATTGCTGAGTTCGCAGATGGGAATGCAAGAGTTGCTTTGGCTATAGCGGAGAGAGGGGAGGAAGGCGAGAGTTTGGCTCTACTTTCTGATGCGCAGTTGTTTAATCGTTTGTTTGAACAGCGTAATCATCCCGACGGTAATTTACGGGAGCAAGCTGAAATATTGTCACTGGTGTATTCATTCTCGGTATCTAGTCAAGATGCTGCTACCGATGAACTGGAAATATTAGGGGCGCTCTTTGAGTATTCCAGAACCCAGTTATTTAAAGCCGTTACGAAGTTGATGGAACGTCATATCGTTCAGAAAAGATCTCACTGGAGAGCTATCTTACCTCATGCCATTGCTAACAGATTGGCAGCATCCGCACTCGACAGTATTCCTGTTGATCAACTTAGGGCGACTTTTGAAGCTCCGGATTGTGAGCGTTTATTAATGTCTTTTTCGCATCGCTTGGGGTTGTTGCATGACCATCCTGTTGCGAAAGAAATTGTAGAAGCCTGGCTTCAGCCTGAAGGGATGTTAGGAAGAATAGCCGAGTTAAATGATATTTCGTTACGAATACTTGGGTATATCGGACCGGTTGCACCTGAAGCATTGCTCAACAGAATTGAGGCTGCCGTACTCTCATCATCTGATTTCAAAGGTATGGAGCCGGGCTACAATCCGCAGCGACGTAGTATTCTGCGTCTTTTACAATTGATGGCATACGAACCGAATGCCTTTGAGCGATGCGCCAGGCTTCTTATCCAAATGGCAGAGGACGAAGCCGATAATAATAATCTGGATTCTGCTCTAAACATGGTCCCAAGGTTTTTCCAGGCGTATCTGTCTGGTACTCATGCATCCCTGAGCCAGCGTATTGCTTTAATGAACGAATGCATTGCATCAAGCACTCTTACGCGTAGATCTTTGGGCTTCAAGATGCTGTCAACCGCCTTGGATGGCCCTCCGTGGTCAGGGTTTGGAGTTAGTGAGTTTGGAGCTCGACCAAGAGACTATGGATACGAACCCAACTATGATGAACTTGTTGAATGGCGCAGCGCCTTTATTGACGTCATTATCCAATTAGCGGTATCCGGAGATCCTGAGCTTGAAAAGCCTGCAAGATCAATCCTGGCTGACAAATTCAGGGGAATTTGGTTTCAAGAAGCAATGCGAGACAAACTCATCGATGCTGCCCGTACATTAAATGTTTTAAGTCCTTGGGGGGAAGGTTGGAAAGCCGTTCGTTCAACGGTTTATTTTGACTATACCAAGCGTAGCGATGGAGATGATGTTGAGCAGTTGCCGGATAATCTTGCTGCCTTAGAGAAGGAGTTGGAGCCCATTGCGTTAATTCCAACAATAAAGACATACGTGTTGAGTAAAAATCATGATTATTGGGCACTGGATGCGGATTTTGATCATGAGGACTCCGATAAATATACCGCAGCTGGAAAACGACTTGAAGCTAAAGCACTTCAATTGGGACAAAACTTTGCCTCATCAAATCATGTAATTGAGGAGTTAGGAGCAGATCTGTTCTCCATCGGTGGAATGCCTTATCGTGCTGGCTTTGGTCGAGGACTTGCTCGAGGGGCACATGATCTACGTATTGGCTGGCAGCGACTTGTTGAACAAATTGAAAAACAGCCAGATGCTAACAAAGACTTTGGAGTTATTGGGGGATTCATCGAAGAAGTTGACTCTGTCGATCCATCATTAGCACAGAAGTTTCTCGACCAATGTGCGCAGCATCCTGAACTGCGACAGGTATTGGTTGGCTTGCATCCTTGGGGGAAATTTACAGTAAATGATTTGGATCGCTGCATGAAGCATTTGGATGATCCAGACATTAGCCCTTTTATGTATGAGCCAATTCTCTGGCGAGACCAATACGCCAATTTACCGAGAGTCCGTTTACTTGATCTTGCTAAGCGCCTCCTAAATAAAGTTAGCGGCGACGATGTTATTTTGGATGCACTATCCATGAAGCTTCATGGTAAAGATGAATCTGCAGATACGCTCGGTGCAGACTTTCGATTAATCGGTCTCGCAGCAGCTATCCAGAGGATTCAAAACAGCGACAGAGACCAAGGGGGGGCAATCGATTATCGCATGGAACAAGTTATCCATGCTGCATTGCGTTTCGATGGTAATGACTCAAGAAAAATAGAGTGGTTGGACACAATATTCAGCGTCATTGATGAACATTATGGATATGTGTCTGGATTTCATAAAACTATAGCTACAACTGCTGCATCGATGCCAGAAGCATTTCTCAATCGCATTTTTGAAGGTACTGAGGAACAGCGGCAAAGAAGACAATTCTTTATTAATCGTGGTGGCTTACGCACTTATCCCCTAGCAAAAATAAATACAAGCGTTCTAATTGCATGGTGCCGCGCCAGAAATGATCCCTTTGTTTGGCCCGTTGTAGCTGGTGGAATAAATCTTTGGTCAAAAAATGGTGAGCAGAGTGCACTGACCATACACGAAACGGCTATAGAACTTCTAGAGGCGTCACCTGAGCCACTAGCTGTACTGGAGTCTTTTGCTGAGCGCATTACTCCATCATCCTGGACTGGTAGCCTTGCGAACATAATGCAAGCTAGATCAAGGACTATCAGTACACTGAGCCAACATGAGCGTCCAGATATCGCCGAGGCTGCGAAAGTAGTTTGCGAAAAAATGAAGAAGTGGGTGGAACGTCAAAAAGAACGCGAGTTACGGGAAGATTGTGAGAGGGAACAGAGGTTTGAATGACGGTTAAAAGCCTAACAAGGAGAAAGTAATGGAGTCTGCACGTGATAAACATACCCGTGAGATTGTAGAAGCAGAGGACCTGTGGTTGCTTGATAGCGTTGATACTGAAGGCTATGTGTGCTGGGGGTGTGGTATAACCATGCATCCTGCTGCATGGGAAAAAGATAAAAAAGTCAGAGCCTATTTTAAAAAGAAACGACATATTCAACATCATCATGAATGTGATGCTGATGCTGAAAGCACAGTAATTCGCCAAGGCCAGAAGGCGAGTGTCCGCAACATACTGGATAGTGCTCCGGGTTTAATGCCCTCAGGATTAAAGTTGATTGAACAGCGCCCGGTTGTTGAACCAGATATCGCTGGTGATGAAAGTAAATCCAGTTCGACACGTTCAGCATCCTCACAATCTGGTGAAGGTAATTCACCCGAACGACAATCCCGGCGTCAAGTGAATGCTATTCGCAATATTTGCCGTGCCTTCATCCGTTTCCCGCATGACCGGGGAATGTCGCTTAACGTTCCCGGTATCAGTGGTCAAATCTACATGACGGCGTTTAAAAAGCTCCGGAATGAGGTTCAACCTTACCCGGAGCCGAAGATCTTTTATGCACCACTGCTTTGGAACAAATTTACTGAAAATGATGAAAACCTCATCATTCCCTTGTCTGGTGAATGGGGGGAAGATGAGTCAGGTAAACCTAAACCTACCCGAAGCTACCAGATCTACATCGATTGGGCTAGCTGGTCAAAAGCCAAGCGTACCGTGGTTCGTAAAGAGCTGGAGGCTGCCCGTACCGAGGCAATAGAAGCCAAAGGCAAGGGGCTGAAAGATAAAGCATGGGTATTCTTTATCGGCGAGCAAGATACTGAAAATCCGGAGATCTTCTACGTTAGCGATTATCGACTCATCTGCGCGATTGTAGGGCACATCACTTATCCCTGATGTGAAAAAGGCCTTCCCTAAACAGGAAGGCCACATTGAAATTAAAGGTCGATTTGGTAAGAACCGAAATTACGATATCCTTCACCAAAGATTTTGGTCTCTATTTTAGCGAGATAATCCAAGCGGTTCAGTAATTCCTGGTAGTTTTCCTGGAAATCAAGATGGCTGGAATTCAACACATATCGACAGTTCTCTGGAAAATGCACCAAACCTGGGTGATCGTCCAGTTGCAATCCCATCGCGCTATACCAAGCTCCAGTGATCATTGCTCTTAGCGTATTTTCTTGCTCATAATCCCCGAGATGATAGTAGGCATCTTTGTTAAACAGGAGGCAAAGGTGGTAATGGCATTTACCCGATAATGAAAATGCTCTCGCCCATATAATAATTACTGTTCCTCGGTATACACGTTTCCCTTCTCGCTCTTTTCTCTGAATATCGGCTATGAGCTTAGCCTCCATTGATTTGCACATACGGCTAATTTCACCAGGTTCCAGGCTATGAAAGCAGCAAATATTATCACCGTTGTCAACTATCCCCGGAAAATGAGTATCAACCCTGAACGCAGCAACTCTTTGGTGCCTGTTCGTAATCAAACTCAATGAACGATTGATTATTGATCGGTAAAGTTCAACATAACTCATATAAGTATTCCTATGTGGTTGGTCCTACGGTCTTTAAAGACCGTATTGATGATTGCCACACAGACAAGACTGTACATTGTCTTTGATTCAGGTATATTCAGGCATCAGAGCATCGTATCCCCATACTGTTGTGATCTGATAATTACTTGATTAATAATACTGCTCTTAGATGACTATTAGTCAGGGCTAAGAGTAGATTGCCATTATAATACCTTTCCAACATCTAAATTTTAGAAAAAGACAGTCCTAGCCTGTGATGGCTATATTAAAGTTACTCTCTAATTAGCTTGTTTTTGCTAAGTAATAAATGTGTTTTTCCAGTGGCGTTTGACTGTTGAAATACTGATACCTAGAATTTTAGCCGTTTGTATCTGTGTATGTCCTTTCAGCTTAAGTTTTAATATTCCCAACTCATGTTTACTTCCTTTTTTTCTTCCTAACGCTTTTTTCATTGTCTGATACCGGCTCCTTGTTGACTTAAGATTATGAATGTCGACTTTTTTTTGGACTGTTATCAGAAATGACATGCAGCATTCAATTGCTGGCTCAATTCTAGTGCGAGGATGGTAACAGTAGACATTTATCTCCTTTCGAAAAAATAAAAATAAAGCCTCCTCTATGTCCTCAACATTTCTTCCCAGACAGCTTAAATCAGTAATTATAATGGTGTCACCACGGTTCATTTTTGTATTAATGAGCTCCTTTAATAGCCGTTGTTCTGAAAATGGTCGTTTAATGTCAACAATTTCAATAACAATATTCTCTGAGTCTACATGGAAAAAATCGCATATTTCTTGAAAAACAGTATGCTCTCTAACTCCTTTTGCTCCAGCAGAGTCAACACAAGCGAAGTAAGCAAAAAATTTCATTGATTAGAATCCGGTATCATTAATTATTTTTTGACACGTCAGACGCCTCTGACTTTGAGGGCGTAAAAAAGCATTTGATGACAATTGGCATCCTCACAGTGTTATCTGTCTAAGACAAAAAAAATGTTTGATCTTGATGTTTCTGCCAATTGTCCTTTTCTTCTTGATTTGATACTTGTAAAAAGTGTCAATAATGTATTTTTGGACCTCTATTCAATTGGTTTGCAAGTTGATTTTATTAAGGTTTAATCGTCTCAATCGAATGATGCCTCCGCAATCTCGTATCGAAATTTCAATGACTTATTCTGTTTTTATGGCTGAGTTAATGGCCTTTACTTGCAATTCATTAAGACTCAATAACCCACTTGACTACGGAGTAAAAGCCACTCGTCTAACTCAGCTTCCAGCCAGCCGATAGATTGCTTACCCAGTCGACGCTGTTTGGGAAAAGATGCATCGTAGCGCGAAGATTTTGGATTGAGCCAATCATAGATGGTGGAGCGGCTTATGCCCATTTTGCTGACGACGTCGGTTAAACGAAGGATTCTGACGTTGGATGTGTTCATGTTAAGTTACCTTGCATTAGTTCAGTTTGGTTGTGTAAGAGTATGATCAAAGGATTTTGCAAAAAATCCGGGTAGCAAAAAGACATTTTTTACAAGAGTTAACTTGTTGATATATGGTGAATTAATGTTTTCTATATCTGAAATTTGTGAAGAAATTAGCCAGAAAAGAAAGGAAGTCTCTGAGGAGATGTCACACTGCAAGTGGGAGAGATATGCTGAAATACTTGATGAAAGCTACTCGGTAATGCAAGAAGAACTAGCCAGAATGAGAGAACAGTACTGGAAATCTGCAAAAGTGGGTACGCGTGTAAGGTTGTACTCAGAACCTCATCTTCGGGATTATCAAAGTCACACTGTTAATGGGATGTTACAGCTCAAAGAGGAGTACACAGAATTATATGATCCTGTACAGGAGTGCTGGCGAGACTTACAGAGTCGTATTTATCGGGAGACTTTTTTTCCATTAATTATCGAGCCCATCAGAATTGATGACATATTTTTTGCGCATCTTTTTAATGCTTCAATGTTGTATCAATGGGGGCAGTCGGTAGCATCGGAAAATGAATGCATCGCGCTAAGGGCATTAAATACCTCTTTTAGTCTATTTGATAAGTGTATCGGAATGGTTTGGTTCAAGGTTTACATTGATAAACAATCAGAACTATCAGGCGTTAGAGTTAAGGCTGGAAAGAAGGGGGGAGAGAAGAAAACAGAGGTATACATTGTTATTCAGAGGAAATTAGTAGACCTTATAAATGAACTTGCACCACAAGGTGGTTGGAAAAGTAAAGCTGCGGCAGTGAATGACCTTATTGACCCTTTATGGGAATATGTTGAAGCATCAGATTTTGTGATTAACAATCAAAGTAAAAAATACCGATTAGCAAATGCAAGCCAAGATGCTTTAGCGGAAACTATTCTAAAATATTGGTCACGAAACGTTGAGAGTGTAAGACTAGCATTTGATTCTAATGTACACAGAAAAAAATAGAGCGTTTAGAATTCTTTGTTACGTTAAAAGCTCTACAACGTCATCACGTTATTCAGTCGCCAATCAAAATAAATGGCTAACTGCGACAATGTCAAATTCCAGCTTTGGATAGGAATTGTCTATTTTTTTTGCGCATTCATCAGTTACAGATAAAGTAGCTTCAGCAGGATTTTTTCATGCGGGAAGGCGCCTTTGGTTTTTGTCAGCTTCCTGAACTGATGATGCACCGATTCGATGGAATTTGTCGTGTAAATCACCTTGCGAATATTTGCCGGATAACGGAAATAGCCTGACACGTTTTCTCATTTTCACCGCCATGACTGAAGCACCACCGGATACTGCTCGCCCATTTTTCTCCAACTCATCCAGCGCCGTTTCCACCGCCTCTTTTGATACCGCGCGGTAGACCGGCTTCAGGTCAGCCATAAACGCTTTGTGATGTTTTGAGGCAGCGTATTTAATCGAGTTGCGAATCTGGTGAATAATGCACATTTGGACTTCCGTCTGCGGATAAATGCTGTTTATCGCTTTATTTCCTGACCTTATCATTAAGGCACCCCTCTAGGGGACTAAGGGAATGAATAATTGCCATGGCCTACCAAACTTTTGTGTTGAGACTGTCTGTGGAAACAGACTTAATTTCCCATGCTATCGCTTGAAAATCCACGGTACCGCCAACTGTTTGACGTGGGTGTATGCCGTGTGATTGGCAAACAAACGACTCAGGAAGAGTAAAGCCTGCAGAGGATAACTCCTTAATTGGTTTAGAAAAGTAACACCGATGATCCATGTTTGAATGATTGGGTCTTAGTCTTCTCTCATTACCGGATGAGCCTACCCCAGTATTTCTTTTGCCAGAGGACGTAAAGGGCATCCCACTCAAGAGTTTAGTTACCTGTCGATGCGATCCTGCTAGCACGAAAATACAAACAGTATTGGGATCTCCTCGTTTAATTTCCGACAGTCGCAAAAAATCCTGAAAGATTTTCGATGGAGTGCAATGTGATGAACCTGCCCACTTTGCTTCTACGGCAATTTGGGCATTTCGTTTTGGTACTCCGCGCCCAGCAAGAACTAGTGCAAAGTCTAGTTCTTTCTTACGGCCAGGTTTAGCATTAGGATTTAAGAGTTCGTGAGGGAAATCCGCGTGGACGCGCTCACCTTTCGTTAGGATTGGGAATGAGCTAAGAACCTGACCCACTGCGGCCTTTAATGAACTTTCAGAAAACAATCCTGCTCTATAACAGCAAAACTCCATGTGTAGCCAACTACCAATGGCCTCGGAAAGGCGCCGGGCGATATGCATCTGCATGATGTACTCCATATGTGTATGTTATTAATTAGCTTGCGAATCTTATAGCTAAAATTATCCCCCTGTTACTCCAACAATAAACGCTGCTGACAGCTTCAATTATCGACTAATCTTGAGGGTCAGGTTGCCTGTAAAACTCACCATCCTCCAAAAAAGGTTTGAAAAAACTGTTGTAAGCAGCTTGGTTATTAAAATCGTGTGGCTCGAAACCAAACATACGTGCAGGTGACATGAGTGGTTGAATTAGATCTTCATCCTTGGCATATGTTGATGTGGAAATTATCGAGTTTCTGACCAGATGTTTATTCTTCACCGAGCTAATCAGTGCGGAAGCTGGCATTATAGTCTGACAAGATTTAAAGCAACGGTAGAACATCAGGTCCTCCCGCAATGTTATCTGATAAATTCCCGCAACACCTATAGACTCTGCTATATCGACCATGACGGTGCCGGTGCTCTTTCGGCTTAGGATTTTCTCCCTGATTCTCATACGCAAGAAAGAGTTCTCCGGAGCAACCGGCTTCCCCCCATTGATTGAAATGCTAAAGTTGCTCCTCATTACGAGGTTTTGAAACTCGTCACTATCATTCTTCGAAGGTGCTTCACCCAGAAAATCAGTGAAATCGATGTCTCCAGAACCTAACGTCGCATCCACTGCTATCGGTAAAGTACTGTCACCAAAGCAGAGTTCAGCCTTCGCCCCATACCAGGGTTGGTCATAGGGTAGCAGCAGTGAATCATTAACAACGACTATATAGTGGGCACCTTCTGGTACGTGTCCTGCCGATTTATGAGTTTCGAACTGCTTTAATTTCGCCTTTATAGCTGATGTGACTGACAACAAACGCTCACGAAACACTAAGTCTCGTTCTTCAGGCACTAGATTGCTTCGTCCAATAAGCTCTCTGATAGAATCTTGCGGTGTTGGCGTGACCACTTCAAAACAAAAAGTCTCACCATTTTTCTCTGCGGTAAAGTCAGGCCCAGCATCTTTGCTTTTAATATCGACGAAGCCCATCTCCAAAAGCCGGCAGTAAAACAGCATCTCTGCAATTCGCTGGGAATATACACCTATATCAGGAAGCATGACTTGCGTATTGAACTGAGTATCCTTCAAGTCCGAAAACTTCCAGAAGCGTGACTCTAGACCTTTTATCATACAGTCTATTATCAACTCCATGCGCTGACTACTTTGGGTGGACTTTTCAAAAAAATAGGCGAATCTTGTGGTTAAGATATTCCGCCACTTAGTTTGAAGATAGGATATACACAACTCGTTTGTTTTGTTCTTTCTTGTCGAACCTTGTTTTTCAGAAGGATGCTTTTTATTATTTGACATGACATTCCAGATCCCAAATTAAGATATCAATTATAGCACTAAAGCCTGCAGGAAATGTTTACTATCTCTAAACAGACTCGCACTGGGTTCTTCGCTAAACTAATTGCAGGTTTTGCGACGTTGGTTGGCTCTTCACTTGGCAATTTTGTGCTAGACAAAAATCGCCAGGTCTGCTAGTTGAATTGTTCTTCAGATTGTTCTCGAGTCATTATGCAATTTCTGCTCGCCCCACTCCATTCTTCCGCTGTAGTTCGCTAGCAACTCAGACCACCAGTTTGAACTCCCTTATTTCGTTTTCAACAATGCCCCCTCTGTCGGCCTTATTCACAAAATCAGCCCACCATTGCATCAGTGGTCGTCTCTGCTCAAGATAATCGCTACGGTTGTAAGCACGACGCACCTCATTCTTGTCCACATGAGCAAGTGCTGCTTCAATCACATCTGGTGGGAAGCCTTGCTCGTTAAGGGCCGTACTGGCGATAGATCGCAGGCCATGCGAAACCAGCACTCCGGCGAAGCCCGCACGCTTTAGTGATGCGTTAACCGTCTGACTATTCATTGGTTGCTTTGGTTTGATACGGCTGGGAAAAATGAATTCCCGATTGCCGCTCAACGGCTTCATAATTTCCAGAATAGCCACTGCTTCATCTGACAATGGGACGGTATGGTCACGGTTCATTTTCATACGTGATGCAGGGATCTTCCATTCTCGTGCTTCCATGTCTACCTCTTCCCAACGGGCTTCAGCCGCTTCGGCAGGGCGGGTAATGGTAAGAAGTTGCCACATGAACAGGCATCGTGTTGAAAGGCTAATGCTAGCTGTTCGCATTGTCTGCATCAGCTGAGGCAACTGATCGGGACGAATGCTGGGCATGTTTTTCTTCTGCGGCTTCTCGAATGCCTTTCCAATATTGACACTAGGAACCGCATCAATTAGCCCTGTGTTTTGGGCATAGATCATGACCTCATTAATGCGTTGGCACAGGCGACGAACGGTTTCCAGTGCTCCTCTGGCCTGAACCGGTTGGACGGCCTGAACCAGTGTGTGAGCTTTAATATCTGTAACGCTAATGTCGCCAATTGCAGGAAAGACATCTCTTTCAAGAGAGCGCCAGATATCGTCGGCATAGTCCTCGGTTACGCTGGCTTTCTTCACATTCCACCATCGTTCAGCTACGAGCTGGAAAGTATTGGTTTTGGCTTCCAGCGAACTGCGAAGTTGTTCTTGCTGATGCTCCTGAGGATCGATTTGTTTTGCCAGGAGAGAGCGGGATTCTGCTCGATAGCTTCGAGCATCTGCAAGCGTAACTGCCGGGTAGGGGCCTATGCTCTTCTTCGCACGCTTCTTGGTGACAGGGCGAATGTAGCGAAATTGCCAGATTTTACTTCCGCTGGATTTGATCAGTAGCTCAAGGCCATCGCCATCATAGAGCACATAGTCCGCTTCCTTGGGTTTGGCAGATTCGATTTCCTTAACGGAGAGAGGTTTAGTTTGTCTTGCCATTGCCGAGTTTCCATAGTTTTAGGCACCTCAAAAACAATAAAGCTTTATGAGGTGCCTAACAAGGTGCCTAAAAGGTTCGGATTTAATTAGTTCTCTTCGGACTTCGCGGGACAAATTCAAGGCACAAAAAAGCCCGCAGGGCTTGCGCCGTGCGGGCTCTTAGGACTTCATCGGATGACTCTGGTAATCACCGATGGAGAATTTTGGTGGAGCTGGCGGGAGTTGAACCCGCGTCCGAAATTTCTACATCCTCGGTACTACATGCTTAGTTTGTCTTTACATTCGCACGCCAGCTGCGGACAGACACGCCACTAACGAACTAGCCTGATTAGTTTTAACGCTTCAACCCCAGGCAGGGCTTCCACGCGATCTCTTTTGGGTTTGACCTCTCTTTGATCCCCGTCTTAAGAGCGGAAGCTAGGGAGAGAGGGCTCAGAGCAGGTTATTAAGCTGCTAAAGCGTAGTTTTCGTCGTTTGCGACTATTTTTTTGCGGCTTTTAACGAGGCAAACCGCCCCTCGGCATGCACCTTGGGTTTCGCAAATCCCGTCGAATCCAGAATCAGCCCCAATAGTGTGAGGTAAGTATACCAGATTTCACTTCCTGGATACCAGCCCGGAACGCTAACTTATTGAATAGTACAATAAGTGTGCAGAATCAACGTCCTGCGTTTTTCATAATGCGTGCTTTGTCCAACTGCCACTCGCGCTCTTTCAGATCGGTTCGTTTGTCGTGCTGTTTTTTACCCTTCGCAACGCCAACTTTCACTTTGCACCAGGCGTTTTTCCAGTACAGCGACAGAGCGACCACGGTGAAACCTTCACGGTTGATGCGTCCGTAGAGGGATTCCAGCTCACGCTTGTTCAGCAGCAGCTTGCGGGTGCGCGTTGGGTCACACACGTAGTGTGAGGAGGCGACGGTCAGCGGCGTAAAGTTCGCGCCGAACAGGAAGGCTTCGCCATCTTTCAGGATCACGTAGCTATCGCCAATGTTGGCTTTCCCGGCGCGCAGCGATTTTACTTCCCAGCCCTGCAATGCAAGGCCAGCTTCGAATTCTTCTTCAATGAAATACTCGTGGCGAGCACGCTTGTTGAGCGCAATGGTCGCCGAGCCTGGTTTATGTGCTTTTTTCTTCGTCATAAGTGTCGTAAAGCCGTCGGTAATCTGATTTCAAAAAGTCACCTCATTGCGTCCTGTGAGGTCTAACGCGCTATCTTAGCACGAGATGAGGCTTAGCGTTTTTTTAACAGGTGATAAATGTTATTATTTGTCCGTTGTGTGACCATGGGAAATGCTATGCCTCAGATTAGCCGTACTGCGCTTGTGCCTTACAGCGCGGAACAAATGTATCAGTTAGTGAACGACGTTCAGTCTTATCCAGAATTTATTCCGGGATGCACCGGGAGCCGCGTTCTGGAGTCCGGCCCGACGCAGATGACCGCGGCGGTGGATGTCTCCAAAGCGGGGATCAGCAAGACGTTCACCACCCGCAATACGCTGACCAGCAATCAGAGTATTTTGATGCATCTGGTGGATGGTCCGTTTAAAACCCTGATGGGGGGCTGGAAGTTTACGCCGCTGAGCGCTGACGCCTGTCGCATCGAGTTCCAGTTGGACTTTGAATTTACCAATAAGCTGATTGAGCTGGCGTTTGGCCGCATCTTTAAAGAGCTGGCTTCGAATATGGTTCAGGCGTTCACCACCCGCGCCAAAGAGGTTTACAGTGTCGCATAAGATTGCTGTAGAAGTGGTGTACGCGCTGCCGGAGAAGCAGTATCTGCAGCGCGTAATGCTGGAAGAGGGGGCAACCGTTGAGGCGGCTATCCGCGCTTCCGGCATCCTCGAACTTCGCAGCGATATAGACCTGGCAAAAAATAAGGTCGGGATTTATAGCCGTCCGGTGAAGCTGGGTGATGTGCTGAAAGAGGGCGACCGGGTGGAGATTTATCGTCCGCTGATTGCCGACCCGAAAGAGCTGCGACGTCAGCGTGCGGAGAAATCGGCTAAGTAGCTCTTCCTCCACCGGTGGCGCTGCGCTTACCGGGGCTACGATTCTGCGCAAGAGTTCAGATACAAAAAAGGTGCTCAATGAGCACCTTTTTGCATTTCTGACTTCTGATTATTTGGTCAGGGCAGGCTTGTTGTCGATGTTGGTCAACACACCGGCGCTGCTAAAGGTCAGCGTCAGGGTCTGCTGGGTCGCATCTTCGTGGCCCGGCTTCTGACGGAATACATAGAACCAGGTGTTAGTGCCGAACGGATCGGACATCATCGGGGTTCCCAGTGCATAAGCGACCTGCTGTTGTGTCATCCCCACACGGATTTTGGACACATCGTTAGGGGTAAGGTAGTTCCCCTGGTTGATGTCAGGACGGTAAACCACTTTCTCCAGAGTGGAACAGCCTGCGGTCAACATCAGAAGAACCGCTGCGGCAGCGGTCAGCATTTTACAACGCATAGTGATTTGATTCCTTTTCGGGCCCGAGCAGAACGCGGCTCATATGTAATATGCCGATGATAATAGACCTTGCCCCACTTTGAAACCGGTCTGGCGGCGTTTTTGTTGTTCTGTATGACCCTGAGATCCCGAAAAAGTTTATGCCGCCAGCAGTTCTTTCGCGTTCGCGAGCGTGTTACGCGTGACTTCGCTGCCGCCGAGCAGGCGTGCCAGCTCCTGCAGACGCGCGCGTTTATCCAATGGCTTCATATGCGTTTCGGTCATTTCTCCGTCGGTTTCTTTGCTGACGATAAAGTGATGATGACCACAGCCCGCGACCTGCGGCAGGTGGGTGACACACATTACCTGCGTTGATTCACCTAGCTGGCGCAGCAGTTTGCCCACTACTGCCGCCGTTGGGCCGCTGATGCCGACATCCACTTCATCGAAAATCAGCGCCGGGGTTTCCATTTTACGCGCGGTGATCACCTGAATCGCCAGCGCAATACGCGAAAGTTCACCGCCGGAGGCCACTTTGGAGATAGCCTGCAGCGGCTGCCCCGGGTTGGTTGTGACGCGGAACTCGATGCGGTCCGCCCCTTCTGCCGTCAGGTGGTTCTCTTCAAAGCGAACATCAATGGTGAAGACGCCGTGCGGCATCGCCAGCGTGTGCATGCTGTCGGTGATGTGCTGGCTTAGCTCCTGGGCGTAATGCTGACGGATTTCATGCAGCTTTTGCGCTGTCGCCAGCGCCTGTTCATGGTGCAGATTCACCGCCAGAGAGAGGGTTTCCTGCGAGTCGGCCTGATCGTCAAGCTGCTGCTGTTCTTCCAGCAGAGACTGATAGTAGCCCGGCAGCTCTTCCGGAGCGACGTGGTGCTTGCGCGCCAGTGAAATCTGACGGGAGATACGCTGCTCCAGCTCAAACAGACGGTTCGGGTCGAGATCCAGACGTTCACAGTAGTGGCGCAGTTCGTCACTGGCTTCGGAGATCTGAATGGCCGCTTCTTCCAGCATATCCAGGACGCCAGAAAGCTTGCTGTCCATGCCGACCAGTTCGGTAATCAGCTGGCGGACGTTATACAGCTGGCTCTGCAGGTTCACGTCTTCGCCATCCGCAAGCAGGTTGAGCGCATTCTGGCTGGTTGAGAGCAGGTGACCGCTGTTCGCCAGACGTTTGTACTCTTCGTCGATTTGCTCAAACTCACCCGGCTGCGGGTTGAATTCGTTCAGCTCTTTAAGCTGGTACGCCAGCAGCTCCGCACGTGCAGCGCGCTCCTGGCTTTGCTGCTGGTGCTGGGCAAGTTCACGGCAGCTCTGATGCCACTGGCGATAGTGCTCCGCCATAAGCTGAGTAAGCGCGTACTCACCCGCATAGCCATCGAGCAGCGCTTTCTGCTGTTCTGGTTTGACGAGTTGCTGATGCGCGTGCTGGCCGTGGATCTGGATAAGCAGCTGGCCGAGTTCGCGAAGCTGGGAGAGCGGAACTGCCGTGCCGTTGATAAAGCCACGTGAACGACCGTCGCTGCTGATCACGCGGCGAAGTAAACACTCACGTCCATCCTCAAGCTGGTTCTGTTCCAGCCAGCGCTGGGCGGCAGGGGTGTCTTTCAGGGAGAAGCGGGCGCACAGGTCGGCACGGTTTGCGCCCATGCGCACCATGTCGCCCTCTGCGCGGCCGCCTAGGCACAAGCCGAGGGCATCAATGGCAATGGATTTACCTGCACCGGTTTCCCCGGTGATCGCCGTCATGCCGCTGTGGAAATCGATCTCAAGCTCACGAACAATGGCAAAGTTGCTGATGGTCAGTTGTGCCAGCATAATTGTTTTCCTGTATGAAAAACCATAACTGTGTTTTCATACAGTATAAACTGGTTTTTTATACAGTAAAGTACTGGATGCAAAATCAGAACAATTTTTTTGACCAGCCAAGCTTCGAGCTTAATGTGTTGAAATAGCTGTAATCTTTCGGGTGAATCAGATTAAGGTGGTAATCACACCGACGAATAAGGACATCTTCACCTTCCTGGATCGGCAGCGCTATCTGGCTGTCGCAGCTGATCTCCAGGTCGTTACGGCGGTGAGAGAAGCGCAGGCGTATCGTGCTGTCGCCGTTGATGACCAGCGGGCGGGCGGAGAGCGTGTGCGGGAACATTGGCACCAGGGTAATGGCATCCAGCGAAGGCGTCAGTATCGGGCCGCCGGCAGAAAGCGAGTAGGCGGTTGAGCCGGTTGGGGTGGAGATAATCAGCCCGTCAGAACGCTGGGAGAAGGCAAAAATTTCGTCGATATAAACTTCGAACTCGATCATGTGCGCCACTTTTCCGGGATGAAGCACGACCTCGTTAATCGCGGTGCTGATGCGCTTCTGGCAGTCCTGCTGGCACACCTGCGCTTCCAGTAAAAAGCGTTTTTCGCTGATATAGTGGCCTTCCAGCACGTCAGCCAGCTGCTGCTGGGCATTGTCCGGGTCGAGATCGGTTAAAAAACCGAGATTGCCACGGTTAATGCCGATGACCTTGATGTCATAACGCGCCAGCGTGCGGGCCGCGCCGAGCATGTTGCCGTCGCCGCCCACCACCACGGCGAGATCGGCCTGTTGGCCAATTTCCGCCAGCGTGCCGGTTTTGACGCTTTTCAGCTGCAGCTCCTGCGCAATCTGCTGCTCGACCATCACTTCATAGCCTTTGCTACACAACCAGCGATACAACATTTCATGTGTCGTTAGTGCGGTAGGGTGACGCGGATGCCCGACGATCCCAATACACCTGAAATGATTATTCATTTTCTGGAGGTCCTTGTGCCTGATGAATGATGACAATCTGTCTTGTTCCCTTGAATCCCGGAAACTGATCCCCATAATAAGCGAAGTTAGCGAGATGAATGCAGAAAAACGCGGAGAAATTCATGAGTAGTAAAGAACAGAAAACGCCTGAGGGGCAAGCCCCTGAAGAAATTATCACGGAACAGCACGATGAAGTTGAGGCTGTAGAGCCAGACGCGTCTGCTGAGCAGGTGGACCCGCGCGATGAAAAAATTGCGAATCTGGAAGCCCAGCTGGTAGAAGCGCAGAATCGCGAACGCGATGGTGTTCTGCGCATCAAGGCGGAAATGGAAAACCTGCGTCGCCGTACCGAGCAGGACGTTGAGAAGGCGCATAAATTTGCGCTGGAGAAATTCGTCAACGAACTGCTGCCGGTAATCGATAGCCTCGACCGCGCGCTGGAAGTGGCTGACAAAGCGAATCCGGACAACGCGGCGATGATCGAAGGTATCGAACTGACGCTGAAGTCCATGCTCGACGTGGTGCGTAAGTTTGGCGTGGAAGTGATTGCCGATACCGACGTTCCGCTGGATCCAAACGTTCACCAGGCGATTGCAATGGTGGAGTCCGAAGAGGTGGAAGCCGGTAAGGTGCTGGGCGTGATGCAGAAAGGTTACACTCTGAACGGGCGTACCATTCGCGCGGCGATGGTGACCGTGGCGAAAGCGAAAGCGTAATTCGCTATCCGTAGTGCCGGGTGGCGGCGTTCGCCTCACCCGGCCTACAGCCTTACTCCGCGATGCTTTCGCGCAGGGGTTTAACGGGCAGGACTTTCACCTGCTTAATCATGTTGTCCTGCACGTCCAGGATATCAATATCGTACTGCTCAATGCGCACCCGCGTGCCCGCCGCCGGGATCTCTTCCAGCGCTTCCAGAATCATCCCGTTAATGGTCCGAGCCTCATCTTCCGGCAAATGCCAGTTAAAGGCTTTGTTGAGTTCACGAATGTTCGCGCTACCGTCAATCAGCACCGAGCCGTCGTTTTGCGGGGTGACCTCTTCCGCGAGGGAAGGCGACATTGACGTGGTAAAGTCTCCGACAATCTCTTCCAGAATATCTTCGACCGTCACCAGCCCCTGAATGTCGCCGTACTCATTCACCACCAGGCCGACCTTCTTCTTGTTTCGCTGGAATTTCACCAGCTGCGTGCTGAGCGGGGTTCCTTCCGGCACGTAGTAAATCTCGTCGGCGGCGCGCAGCATCACCTCTTTGGTGAACTCTTTTTTCTCGGTCATCAGACGGTAGGCTTCGCGCACGCGCAGCATGCTGATGGCGTCATCAAGCGAGTCGCGATAGAGCACAATGCGTCCGTGTGGGGAGTGCGTCAGCTGGCGGACGATGGCTTTCCAGTCGTCATTGATGTCGATACCGACGATTTCGTTACGCGGCACCATGATATCGTTCACGCTCACCTTTTCCAGATCCAGCACCGACAGGAGCATGTCCTGATTGCGTCGGGAGATCTGCGAGCGGGATTCATTCACGATGGTGCGCAGCTCCTCTTTGCTGAGCGCGCTGCTGATGGTGACATCGGCTTTGATTCCCACCATCCGCATCAGGACGCGCGTCACCATGTTCAGCAGCCAGACCAGGGGCATCATCAGGATCTGCAGCGGTGCCAGCAGGAAGCTGCTCGGGTAGGCGACTTTCTCAGGGTAAAGCGCGGCGATGGTTTTCGGCAGCACTTCGGCAAACACCAGCACCACGAACGTCAGCACGCCGGTAGCAATCGCCACCCCGGCGTTGCCGTACAGGCGCATCCCGACAATAGTGCCGAGGGCGGAGGCAAGAATGTTGACAAGGTTGTTGCCGATGAGCACCAGGCTTATCAGGCGATCCGGCTTGCGGAGCAGTTTTTCAACGCGACGGGCGGCACGGTTACCCTGTTTAGCACGATGACGTAACCGGTAGCGGTTTAAGGTCATCATGCCGGTTTCCGAGCCGGAGAAATAGGCGGAGATGACCACCATGACGATCAGGATAACGATCAGCGTGGTGGTAGAGATGTGTTCCAGGGGGAACTCCTTTTGTTACTTAGCCAGCAAATTGCTGTATGAAGCGGCTGCCAAAATAGGCAAGCGTGAGAATGCCCGCACCCGCGACGTTGAACCAGACCACGCGACGACCGCGCCAGCCTTCATGATAATGGCCCCATAACAGGACAATATAGACAAACCACGCGATGATGGAGAGCACCGCTTTATCGATATTCTCCACGCTGAACAGGTTCTTCATGTAAAACAGGCCCGTGCAGAGCGTCAGCGTCAGCAGCACCACGCCCACCTGGGTGATGTGGAACATCTTACGCTCAATGACCATCAGCGGCGGCATTTCATGGTTAAACGCCAGCTTTTTGTTTTTCAGCTGGTAGTCAATCCAGGCGAGCTGCATGGCGTAAAGCGCGGCGATGATCAGCGTCGCGTAGGCAAAGAGCGACAGGCCGATATGCACCAGCATCCCCGGCGTCGCCTCCAGATGCGTAATGAATTCATTAGGCATAAAGGTGGCGAGGGCCAGATTGATCAGCGCGAAGGTATAGACAATCGGCAGCAGCAGCCAGCCGCGATTTTTAGACGCGACGATGGTCATTACCGTACAGATCATCAGGCTGACCAGCGAGCCGACGTTGAGGACGCTCAGGTTTTGCACGCTGCCGTCGCCGGGAATGATGCGTGATTCCAGCGCAAACGCGTGGCTAATCAGTGCGATTACCGCGGAAAGAATAGCCATGCGCCGCCAGCCGCTGTTTTTTTGCAGCAGGCCGGGAACGATCAGCGCGAGGCTGACAGAGTAGGCAACAAGGGCGATCAGTGCGAAAACAGGCATATAGGCATCGACAGTTGTCTTAATAAGAAAGAGAAGCAGTATAACGTTACGTGACGCCTGCTCCAACCGTTGCATAACAACAAAGGCGCCTTCATGTTATACTCCGGCAAAATTCTGTGTATGTGTCGCCCATGGCGGCCCAACGTTTCTACTCAGGCGAGAGACAATGTTTGATAATTTAACCGATCGTTTGTCGCGCACGCTGCGCAACATCAGCGGCCGCGGACGCCTTACTGAAGAGAACATCAAGGAAACGCTGCGCGAAGTGCGCATGGCACTGCTGGAAGCAGACGTCGCGTTGCCGGTTGTTCGTGATTTTATCAACCGCGTAAAAGAGAAAGCGGTTGGTCATGAAGTTAACAAGAGCCTGACTCCGGGTCAGGAGTTCGTCAAAATCGTTCGTAATGAACTGGTTTCGGCGATGGGCGAAGAGAACCAGGTGCTTAACCTGGCGGCTCAGCCGCCGGCCGTGGTGCTGATGGCGGGCCTGCAGGGTGCGGGTAAAACGACCAGCGTCGGTAAGCTGGGTAAATTCCTGCGTGAAAAGCACAAGAAAAAAGTGCTGGTGGTCTCTGCGGACGTCTATCGCCCGGCGGCGATCAAACAGCTGGAAACTCTGGCCGAGCAGGTCGGGGTAGATTTCTTCCCGTCCGACGTGGCGCAGAAGCCTGTCGACATCGTTAACGCGGCGCTGAAAGAAGCGAAGCTGAAATTCTACGACGTGCTGCTGGTGGATACCGCCGGTCGTCTGCACGTTGACGAAGCGATGATGGACGAGATCAAGCAGGTGCATGCCTCTATCAACCCGGTAGAGACCCTGTTCGTTGTCGATGCCATGACCGGTCAGGATGCGGCGAATACCGCAAAAGCGTTTAACGAAGCGCTGCCGTTAACCGGCGTGGTGCTGACCAAAGTGGACGGTGACGCCCGCGGCGGTGCGGCGCTCTCCATTCGTCACATCACCGGTAAGCCGATTAAGTTCCTCGGGGTGGGCGAGAAAACTGAAGCGCTCGAGCCGTTCCACCCGGATCGTATTGCCTCCCGTATCCTCGGCATGGGCGACGTGCTGTCGCTGATCGAAGATATCGAGAGCAAGGTTGACCGCGCGCAGGCCGAGAAGCTGGCCAGCAAGCTGAAAAAAGGTGACGGTTTCGATCTCACCGATTTCCTTGAGCAGCTGCGCCAGATGAAAAACATGGGCGGCATGGCCAGCCTGATGGGCAAACTGCCTGGCATGGGCCAGATCCCTGACAACGTAAAAGCGCAGATGGATGACAAGGTGCTGGTGCGTATGGAGGCGATCATCAACTCGATGACCCTTAAAGAGCGCGCTAACCCGGACATCATCAAAGGTTCCCGTAAACGCCGCATCGCGGCCGGTTGCGGCATGCAGGTGCAGGACGTTAACCGCCTTCTGAAACAGTTCGACGACATGCAGCGCATGATGAAGAAAATGAAGAAAGGCGGCATGGCGAAGATGATGCGCGGCATGAAAGGCATGATGCCACCCGGTTTTCCAGGGCGTTAATCGCTTTTGAGATTGCTTTTTGCCCGAAAATGAGTAAAATTTTCGGGCTTTTAATATGACACCCGGGCTCCGTTCCTCGATGGGGCCCGGTTGTTTTATTCACACAAGAGGATGTTATGGTAACTATTCGTTTAGCTCGTCACGGCGCTAAAAAGCGTCCGTTCTACCAGGTTGTTGTGACTGACAGCCGTAATGCACGCAACGGTCGCTTCATCGAGCGCGTTGGTTTCTTCAACCCACTGGCCGCTGGCGCAGAAGAAGAAACTCGTCTGGATCTGGATCGTATCGCTCACTGGGTTGGCCAGGGCGCTACTGTTTCCGATCGCGTTGCTACGCTGATCAAAGCAGCAAACAAAGCAGCTTAATCTGTCACGGTGGTCATGATGAGCAATAAAGCACCTGTTGAACCGATCGTATTGGGAAAAATGGGTTCTTGCTACGGTATCCGTGGTTGGCTCAGAGTGTTTTCCTCCACTGAAGACGCTGATAGCATTTTTGATTACCAGCCCTGGTTTATCCAGAAAGGCGGTAAGTGGGAAGAGGTCGAGCTGGAAAGCTGGCGTCACCACAATCAGGACATCATCATCAAGCTGAAAGGCGTTGACGATCGTGATGCCGCGAATGCGCTGACTAATTGTGAAATTGTCGTGGATTCGTCGCAGTTGCCACAGCTGGAAGAGGGCGACTATTACTGGAAAGACCTTATGGGTTGCCAGGTAGTGACCACTGAAGGCTACAGCCTGGGGAAAGTCATCGATATGATGGAAACCGGGTCAAATGACGTTCTCGTCATTAAGGCAAACCTGAAAGATGCATTTGGCATCAAGGAGCGGTTGGTTCCGTTCCTCGATGGACAGGTTATCAAGAAAGTCGATCTCACTACTCAAACCATTGAAGTAGATTGGGATCCTGGTTTTTAAATTCTCCGGATAAACGGTAAAAGACGGCGCTATGTGGATTGGCATAATTAGCCTGTTTCCTGAAATGTTCCGCGCGATTACCGATTACGGGGTAACTGGCCGGGCAGTAAAGAATGGCCTGCTGAGCATCCAGAGCTGGAGTCCTCGTGACTTTACTCATGACCGGCACCGTACCGTGGACGATCGTCCTTACGGCGGCGGACCGGGGATGCTAATGATGGTGCAACCCTTACGGGACGCCATTCACACAGCAAAAGCCGCGGCAGGTGAAGGCGCAAAGGTGATTTATCTGTCACCTCAGGGACGCAAGCTTGATCAAGCGGGCGTGAGCGAACTGGCGACGAATCAAAAGCTGATTCTGGTCTGTGGTCGCTACGAAGGGATAGATGAGCGCGTAATTCAAACCGAGATTGACGAAGAATGGTCTATCGGCGATTACGTTCTCAGCGGTGGTGAGTTACCGGCAATGACGCTGATTGACTCCGTCGCCCGGTTCATTCCGGGGGTTCTGGGCCATGAAGCTTCGGCAACGGAAGATTCCTTTGCCGATGGGTTGCTGGACTGTCCACACTATACTCGTCCTGAAGTGTTAGAAGGGATGGAAGTACCGGCGGTGTTACTGTCTGGAAACCATGCCGAGATACGTCGCTGGCGTTTGAAGCAGTCGCTGGGCCGAACCTGGCTTAGAAGACCTGAACTTCTGGAAAACCTGGCTCTGACTGAAGAGCAAGCAAAGTTGCTGGCCGAGTTCAAAACAGAACACGCGCACCAGCAGCATGAACATGATGGGAATGCGTAATACGCTCCCGAATATCAGTTTACCCAGGATAAGAGATTAAATTATGAGCAACATTATTAAGCAACTTGAACAAGAGCAGATGAAGCAGGACGTACCTTCCTTCCGTCCAGGTGACACCGTGGAAGTGAAAGTATGGGTTGTTGAAGGTTCCAAAAAACGTCTGCAGGCATTCGAGGGCGTGGTTATCGCTATTCGTAACCGCGGTCTGCACTCTGCATTCACTGTTCGTAAAATTTCCAACGGCGAAGGCGTTGAGCGTGTCTTCCAGACTCACTCTCCGGTAGTTGACAGCATTGCTGTTAAACGTCGTGGTGCTGTACGTAAAGCTAAACTGTACTACCTGCGTGAGCGTACTGGTAAGTCTGCTCGTATTAAAGAGCGTCTGAACTAAGATTCGCTTAAGCGACATCCTGTTAGAAAGGGCTGGCCGAAAGGCTGGCCCTTTTTTTATCCCTGCGCACCTCTCGCGTTAACCCTTTTGTCATAAATCATTTACAATGCTTGCCTCTTGAATGGAGGTGAAGTGGATAACGTACTGCATCAGCCTGACCGGAAACGCGCAGCGGCCTTGACCGCGCTGTTTGCGATCCTGCTGATCGTGGTGGCGCCGCTGATCTCCGTCTCATTGCAGAAAGATCCCATGAGCGCGATGCCGGGTATGCATCATGATATGAGCATGATGTCGATGGACGAGCATCAGGGCGATATGCCGCATACGATGCCTGTCGACCATGCGGAAGCGTGCGGCTACTGCGTGCTGTTAGCGCATGTCCCTGGCGTGATGCTGGCGCTGATCGTCCTGCTCTGCGTGATGCTTCAGAGGCTTCGCGTTAAGCCGCCGCGCCGGGCGGTCAACCACTGGCACTTTTTCCCCTGGCTTTATCCTGATACCCGCGCGCCGCCGCGGCAGTCTGCTTTTTCCCTTTAAAAATTAATCGATAACTTTTTGCCTTAAAAAGGAAAAGTATGACTACCTGCACTCCGCGCGCGGCATGGGGAAACCTGCTGCGTCGCCTCCATTTCTACGTCGGGCTTTTTGTCGGCCCGTTTATCTTCTTTGCCGCGCTGACCGGTACGCTGTATGTGGCGACTCCGCAGCTGGAAAACGCACTCTACCGGCACGCGCTCCACACGGATTCCGTGGGCGAGCCGCAGCTTCTGGCGGAACAAATCGCCGTGGCGGAAAAAACCGTTGGATCAGATTTACGTTTGCACGCCGTGCGTCCGGGGCTGGTTGAGGGTGAAACCACCCGCGTGATGTTTGCTGACCCGAAACTTGGGCCATCGGAGAACCGGGCTATCTTTATCGATCCGGTGAGCCTGGCGGTGCTGGGAGATCTGACGGTATACGGCACCAGCGGGATTTTACCCCTGCGTCAGACCATTGATTACCTGCATACGTCCCTGATGCTGGGCAACATTGGGCGCCTTTACAGCGAGCTTGCGGCCTCGTGGATGTGGGTCGCCGCGCTGGGCGGTATTGCCCTGTGGTTTTATACCCGGCCCAAACGGCGGATCAATAATCGCTTCCAGAATCGTCGTCGCATGCACGTGACGCTGGGCTGGAGTCTGCTGGGCGGAATGCTGTTGTTCTCAGCAACCGGCCTGACCTGGTCTCAATGGGCAGGCGGGAACGTTGATAAGCTGCGGGCAGAGATGAACTGGCTTACCCCGCAGGTGAACACGACGCTTTCCGGCCAACAGGAGATCGTGGATGAGTACGCCGAACACCGTGGCCATCACGGCGGCATGATGATGCCGGAAATGGCGATGGATCTGACGCAGTTTGACGGAGTATTAAGCGCGGCCCGTAACGCAGGAATTGATGCCAACAGGCTGGAGATCCGCCCGGCAAAAACGGCGGATAGCGCCTGGACCGTGACGGAAATCGATCGCAGCTGGCCGACTCAGGTGGACGCCGTTGCGGTTGATCCTTCGACGATGCAGGTCCTGGACAGAACCCGTTTCGAGGATTTCCCGTTAATGGCAAAACTGACCCGCTGGGGCGTGGATTTCCATATGGGGATCTTATTCGGGCTGGTGAATCAGCTGCTGCTGGTGGCGTTCGGCCTCGCCCTGTGCGTGCTCATCATTTGGGGTTACCGGATGTGGTGGATGCGTCGTCCGGCACGGTCGGCAGTGAGTCCGGTACAGACGCTTTGTCAGAGCTGGCTGGCGCTGTCAGGATGGGGAAGAGGGGTTACGGTGGTAATCAGCATACTGCTGGGGCTGGCCTTGCCGGTCATGGGCATGAGTCTGGCGCTGTTTGTTCTGGTGGACTGGCTGCGCTGGCGAGCGGCAACCAGGGTGACGCTCGCCGAATCATCCGCTAAATAACCCTATGGCGTGCTGATCACCACTGCAACGCGGCGGTTTTCAGCGCGCCCTTGCGGAGTGCTGTTGCTCGCAACCGGGTATTTTTGACCTAACCCCCGCGTGGTGAGATTGCTGCGCGGGATATTGGCTCCCTTCGCCCAGGCATCGGCTACGGCGTTGGCGCGTTTTAACGACAGCGCTTCGTTGTAGCGTTCTTCACCGTAATTATCCGTGTGACCGTCCATCCGCGCGTGGTTCAGGCCGGTTTCCGCCAGACGAGAGGCCATGGACTGGATTTGCTTTTCACTTTCCGGGCGCAGCCTGGCGTCATTTTTATCAAACAGGATGGTGTCCGACATGCCAAGTGACCAGTCACCGTTCAGTTCGTTAAAACCGTAAGACTTCATCGCCGTAATTTGCTCAGGAGTGAATTTGCCTTCCGGCGGCGACTGGCAGCCTGCCAGAACCAGTGAGGCCAGTACTATCGGCGCGAAGTAACGTTTTAACATAGTGTATCCTTTCTAACTTATTGTTTTCGTACGCTGGTTTTTCACCTGGTACATGTTGCGGTCAGCCCTCTCCAGTAATGCTTCCACAGAAGCATTTTCCCACGCCAGAGCAAAGCCAATGCTGAGTGACATCGATGCTTTTTGTCCGTTATGAAGATCAAACGGACGGATAAACTGCTGCGAAAGCGCAGCACAAATGTGTTGAACCTCAAGCTCAGAGTGAACGCCGTAGAGCACCATGGCAAATTCATCACCGCCAAGGCGGTATGCCTGATGACGTTTATCGCCAAACTCCATCATTCTGCTGGCGACTTCTATCAGCACGCAGTCTCCTGCCGCGTGTCCCCAGGTGTCGTTAATAAACTTAAAATTATCACCGTCGAGGAAGAGCAGGGCCGAGTTTGTTTTGGCAGAATGGTCATTCATTAAGGCCGAAATGCTGTTACGAAACGCCGCGCGGTTGGCAAGACCGGTAAGCGGGTCGTGCATGGCGGTACGCAACAGCTGGGCATTTTTGGCCTGAAGTTTCAGTTGCCACTCTTCCATTTCATCCAGAAGGCTGTTGAAGTCCTCGCCAAACTGGTGAAACTCTTCGATACGGCCGTCTTTCACCCGCCGGGAGAAGTTGCGGTTCGTGCGTACGTCATGCACGACGTCGGTAATGTTCTGCAGGGCCGTGACCATCCCGTGATGCAAAGACTGGGTAATGATGAGCACGACCACGGCGGCAAAGAGAATGCAGCCGGTCAGTACGGCAAACGACATCCAGATGAAATGGCCGATCAGGCTGTCACGCGCGGTAAGGCGAATTTCGCCGATCGTTGCGCCGTTATGCATGATGGGCTGCGCAACCGGTACGGGGAAAAGCCAGCGGCTGACCAGTGCACCCAGCGTGTCGTTGTTGTCCTCCGGGTTCCAGGACCAGTAGGCAAACCGCTTTTTATGCGCGTTAATGACCTCGGCCACGGCAAACTGCCCCTGTTTGCCCAGCGCAGCCAGCGTTTCGTTGGCCGCCAGCGAGTCGTTGAACACCAGCGAGGCTTCCAGGCTGTGGCTCATTGTTGCGCCGGTTAATTCGAGATTCTTTTGCGCGTATTGTTTTAACGTCACGACGGAAGCAAAACAGAGCAGCAGCCATATTAACGTCATCGTGATGATGACGCTTATCATGCTGTTTCGCCTCAACGTTCTTTTAAACGTCGGACGTGGCGTTGAAGTGAAATCTTTATCCATGCTGCTTATTCCGTGCCAGCATTAATACATCCGGATTGACTCTTACGCCACTGCGAGTTAATGCATCCAGGTTGACAGCAAACCGTACCTGGCCGCGATCGATTATCAGGCAAAAGGCACTGCCAATTACACATTCCGGATTTTGCTCTGAGATTAATAGCAACGCTCTGCCCTGATATTGGCTTATTAATTCAAGTTGTTTTGCCGGTGATTCAGACCCGAAATAGATCGCATCGCACGTCGCGGCCAGGGCTTCCCGATCGTTACGTACAATAACTGGCGTATAAGGTAACTCGTTATGCCCCTCATCGCCGCTGAGGGCGTGCGTATAGTGAGAAGTGGCGTAGATGCAGAGTTTAGGCTGCCCGGAAAGTGACGGCCATCGCGTATAGCTCACAATACCTGAGACAATCGAGCGCACCGATTTATCCGTCTCCGAAAGCGTGCCTGCCGCAGCAGGGCCCACCATAAGGAACAGCATTAACACCAGAGAGAGTCGGAAAAAAGAGATCAAGAATAAATTTCTCACCAGAATCCGCCACATCGCTCCGGAAATAGATGTCTTTAAGAGTTGCGGGCAGAATACCATTGTTTATCAGGGCCGTCATTATGTCAGAAATAGCATGAGGCCGACCTAAGCTAAATCCTACTGTTGTTTATTTTCCGGTGGATGAAAATAGATTAATTCAGTCTGCTGGAGCGCATACTTTCATCCATCCCTTGCTGCCATGACGCACGCAGTTTTGCCGCGTTTTCGGCTGTATCGCAACTGGCAGGGAAAGATTTGCCGGCTAATCCCCAGGCGTGAATAAACCCTTCTTCGCAGACTTTCTTCTGACCGTCAGCATAGCCGCGAAGATATTCGCTACGATCAACCTGTGTGTCGTTAAAACTATCGGCCAGGGCCTGGTTATCTTTAACCGGCAGGCCATTCATGGCGTCTTCTTTACCTGCATCAAACCAGGATGGGCTGGTCCAGTCGGGCTGGAAGGTGTAAGGATTGATCTGACAGCCCGTTAAAAACAGCGACAACAGCGCGAGAGCAATTGAACGCATAGCCATTCTCCTTTTTTCTTCAGCATAGCCTGGCTAAAGAAAATCTGTGTGTAATTTAAAGTTTACGTTTTTATCGGCTGATTTTTGCATTAAATTGGCGCTTGTAAAGTAATGTGTACGTATTTTGGATTGAAATGTTTACTTTTTATGGTATCGTGGTTTCACCTCATTGAGGAATACAACTATCGCAAACGAGCTTTACAGGATCGCCATCATGCAAAAAGACGCGCTGAACAACGTACATATCACTGACGAACAGGTGTTAATCACTCCGGATCAACTGAAAGCGGAATTTCCGCTGAGCGTCGCGCAGGAGGCTCAGATCGAGCACTCTCGCCAGACCATTTCTGACATTATCGCCGGCCGCGATCCGCGCCTGCTGGTGGTATGCGGTCCTTGCTCCATTCACGATCCTGAAACCGCCATTGAATATGCTCGTCGATTTAAAGCGTTAGCGGAGGAGGTCAGCGATAGCCTCTATCTGGTGATGCGCGTCTATTTTGAGAAGCCACGTACGACCGTCGGCTGGAAAGGGTTGATTAACGATCCGCACATGGATGGCTCGTTTGACGTGGAAGCAGGCCTGAAGATTGCGCGTCGCCTGCTGGTGGAGCTGGTCAGCATGGGGCTGCCGCTGGCAACCGAAGCGCTGGACCCTAACAGCCCGCAGTACCTGGGCGATCTGTTCAGCTGGTCGGCGATTGGCGCGCGAACCACGGAATCGCAAACCCACCGCGAGATGGCGTCTGGCCTGTCAATGCCGGTTGGCTTTAAAAACGGTACCGATGGCAGCCTGGCGACGGCGATCAACGCCATGCGCGCTGCTGCGATGCCGCACCGTTTCGTCGGTATCAACCAGGCGGGCCAGGTCTGCCTCCTGCAAACGCAGGGTAACCCGGACGGCCATGTTATCCTGCGCGGCGGGAAAGCACCGAACTACAGCCCGGCGGACGTGGCGCAGTGTGAAAAAGAGATGGAGCAGGCGGGACTGCGCCCGGCACTGATGGTAGATTGCAGTCATGGTAATTCGAATAAAGATTACCGTCGCCAGCCTGCGGTTGCGGAATCCGTGGTCGCACAGATCAAAGATGGCAACCGTTCGATTATTGGTCTGATGATTGAGAGCAATATTCATGAAGGCAATCAGTCATCTGAACAACCGCGTAGCGCAATGAAGCACGGCGTCTCCGTGACGGATGCTTGCATCAACTGGGAAACCACCGATGCGCTGCTGCGTGAGATCCACAAAGATTTGAACGGCCAGCTGGCGACGCGTCTGGCTTAAGAGGTTAGTTATGGTTGCTGAATTGACCGCACTGCGCGATCAAATTGATGAAGTGGATAAGGCGCTGCTGGAACTGCTGGCGCGCCGCATGGCGCTGGTAGCCGAAGTCGGTGAGGTGAAAAGCAAATACGGCCTGCCGATTTACGTCCCGGAGCGCGAAGCCTCAATGCTGGCCTCTCGTCGCAAAGAGGCCCAGACGCTGGGCGTTTCGCCTGATTTAATTGAAGATGTTCTGCGTCGCGTGATGCGGGAATCCTATTCCAGCGAAAACGACAAGGGCTTTAAAACCCTCTGCCCGTCCCTGCGGCCGGTGGTGATTGTCGGCGGGGCTGGTCAAATGGGGCGTCTGTTTGAAAAAATGCTGACGCTTTCTGGATATCAGGTGCGCATTCTGGAAAAAGAGGACTGGGCGCATGCTCCGGAACTCATGAAAGATGCCGGGATGGTTATCGTCAGCGTACCGATCCACGTGACGGAGCAGAGCATCGGGAAGCTTCCTCCTTTACCGAAAGATTGCATTCTGGTGGATCTGGCCTCCGTCAAAAATGGTCCGCTGCAGGCGATGCTGGCTGCGCATACGGGCCCGGTGCTGGGTCTGCACCCGATGTTTGGCCCGGACAGCGGCAGCCTGGCTAAGCAGGTGGTGGTTTACTGCGACGGTCGTCAGCCGGAAGCCTATCAGTGGTTCCTGGAACAGATTCAGGTATGGGGCGCGCGACTGCACCGCATTAGCGCGGTTGAGCACGATCAGAACATGGCGTTTATTCAGGCGTTGCGCCACTTTGCGACGTTTGCCTACGGTCTGCATCTGGCAGAAGAGAATGTGCAGCTTGAACAGCTTCTGGCGCTCTCTTCACCTATCTATCGTCTGGAGCTGGCGATGGTCGGGCGCCTGTTTGCTCAGGATCCGCAGCTTTATGCGGACATTATTATGTCCTCCGAGAACAACCTGGCGCTCATCAAGCGCTACTATCAGCGTTTTGGCGAAGCCATTACGCTGCTGGAGCACGGAGACAAGCAGGCGTTTATCGACAGCTTCCGCAAGGTCGAGCACTGGTTTGGCGATTACGCGCAGCGTTTCCAGAGTGAGAGCCGGACGCTGTTGCGCCAGGCAAATGACAGTCGCCAGTAATGCGATGATGTATATACTGAAAGCCAGCAATGCTGGCTTTTTTTATTTTGGGGAACTGTCATGGCTGAACCGCAGCTGCTGTTGAATTACACCGGGCATTTGCCTGAATGCCCGACGTGGAGCGCAGAAGAGCACGCGCTCTACTGGGCCGATATTCTGGAAGGGGAGATCCACCGCTACCATCTGCCAACGGAAGAACACACCGTGCTTTCTTTCCACGAGGAGGTGGGCTGTTTCGCGCTGCGGGAGCGCGGCGGGTTTATCGTCGCCATGCGTAATGGCATCTGGCTTGCCGATAAGCATGGCCTCCTGCAGCGCAAGGTGTGCGATAACCCCTCTAACCCGCAGCTCGCACGCTTTAACGACGGCGGCACCGATTCTCTGGGACGATTCTACGCGGGCACGTTTTGGGGGCCGGGAGATTACAACGGTGCCCTGCTGATGCGCATCGACAACGACCTGACGCCGAAAGTGATCCAGTGCGATATTCACGGCCACAACGGCTTAGCGTTTAGCCCGGATAATCAATGGATGTTTACTTCAGATACGCCAAATGGCGTTATTTACCGAACGCCGCTTGATGAGCAGGGCGAACCCGGCAGGCGTGAGGTGTTTCGTCAGTTTAAAGAAGGCGCAGGGATACCGGACGGCGCGGCGATGGATGTGGAAGGCTGCTACTGGAGCGCGCTGTTTGACGGCTGGCGTATTGCGCGTTTTTCTCCGCAAGGGGAACAGCTGGAAGAATATCGCATGCCGGTTCGTTGCCCGACGATGGTCTGCTTTGGCGGCGATGACATGAAAACGCTGTTTATTACCACCACGCGGGAAAATATGGATGCGGACGAGGTGGCGAAGTATCCGCTCTCCGGCGCCATCTTCACCCTGCCGGTGAACGTGGCAGGGATGAAGAAAAGCCGCTTTATCGAACGTTAGGTCGGATCGACCGGGACGACGTTTTCGCTCGGATAGCAGCCCAGCACCTTCATGGAACGTGTGATCTCGCCCAGTTCGCGCAGGGCCTTCTGCATGGAAGCAGACTCCAGGTTGGCCTGGATATCGAGGTAGAACATCTCTTCCCACGGGTTACCGTGGATTGGGCGTGATTCCAGCCTGGTCATGATCAGGTTGTGGTTACGCAGCACCAGCAGGGCTTCAACCAGCGCCCCAGCCTGTTGGCCGGTCGCCATCAGCAGCGTGGTTTTGGCCGGCACCTGGTCTGATACATTGATTGCCTTGCGGGCCAGCACCACGAAGCGGGTGATATTTTGCGTCTGGTTCGCCAGGTTGCGTTCCAGCACCTGTAAACCATACAGTGCGCCGCCCGCTTCGCTGCCGAGAGCAGCTACGGTTGGGGAGTTAGCCTGCGCCACTTTTTCCATCGCCGCCGAGGTGCTTTCGGTGTACTCAATTTTCCAGCTCGGATAGCGGTTCAGGAACTGGCTGCACTGCTGGAACGGCTGTGGATGACTGTAAACCGTTTCGATCTTGCTCAGGTCGGTTGATCCGGAGACCAGCACGCAGTGATCGATTGGGATCGTCAGCTCGCCAACCAGCGACAGGCTGGTGTGCTGCAGCAAATCGTAAACGTCGTTGATGGCGCCGGAGCTGGTGTTTTCAATAGGTACGACGGCGTAATCCGCCTGGCCGGTCTCAACCTGATTAAATATGTCGGCAAACTTCGCGCAGCCGCTCTCAATAAATTCTTCGAAATGGCGTGCGGCATACTGACGTGCGGCCAGGTGAGAATAAGATCCTTTCGGACCGAGGAAGGCGATACGCGCAGAGTGTGGATTGGTTTTGTTCAGATGCTGCTGGAGCAGCGCTTGCTGGGTGAGAACGGAGTCTTCAATGATGAGCTGGAATAACCGGGTAATGTAGTGGGCATCGAGGTGATGCGCTTTGCCGAGCTGAATAAGACGTTCCAGCAGATCCCGCTCGCGGTCAATATCACGGACCGGACGATGGGAGTCCAGCTTGGCTTTGCCCACTTCAACGGCAAGCGCGCGGCGTTCGGCCAGCAGCGCCAGCAGTTTCTCATCCAGCGCGCTGATTTTTACTCGCAGATCCAGTAACGGGTTTTCCGGTGTCATAGTGTTGTCGGTCTCATTTTATCGTTATCAATAAAAAAGGCCCCCCGGTGTGGGAGGCCTTGTTGTTCGTCTTCGCATTCTTTATCACACGACGAAACGCCTCCCGTTCAGGGGAAGGTAAAAAAGAATGCGAAGAAGAACGGCGTAAGTTTCATAAAGTCATCCTGTGATTGATACCGTTAAAGTACCCGCACTGTTTTCACCCTGTCAATAAAAAACAAAAAACGCGCCCGAAGGCGCGTTGGCGGTACACTCAATTTAAAGGATTACTCTTCTTCAACTTCTTCCGCGAAGCTGGCGTCTTTCACCGATGTTGCGGCGCGACGGGCTTCACCTTTGTGTTGCACTTTATTGAGCTGCCGTTCCAGCTTGTTGATCAAATCGTTAATAGCGGTGTACATATCCTCGTGTTTTGCGCTGGCGACCAGATGGCCGTTTGGAGTATTGATAGTTGCGTCAGCGATGAAACCCTGAGGCTCCTTGGACAGGATGATATGTGGATTAATCAAATGAGTTTGCCATTTATCCAGTTTGGCGAGACGGTCTGCGACGTGTTGGCGGATTGCCGGAGTAATTTCCATTTGTTTACTGGTAATGTTCATTGTCATAAATTTTACCTCTTGTCTTTCCGTCTTGGTGATTCCAGCATACCCGACCTAATGTCAAAATGTGTGATTTAGATCACGTTATTTTGTCGGTTTTTGTCAGGGAATCTTTTTTGTGAGGCAGGGCAGGAAGAGGTGAGATTTACCTTGTCGAAGGAAAAAATTGGGGCCATAGTTGACTGGATGTGTTGGGGCTTAAGCGCTTCAGCGACGCGCTAAAATGAATAAAAAAACGGCAGCCTTTGGGCTGCCGTTTTGTATTGAGGCAAGATCAGGTGTTGCTGCTGTTCGCGGCGATGATTTTCGCCACTTTTTCAGCCTGAGCGGTCATCTGCATCTGACGATAGGCATTTTCCATCAGCTTCAGGCCGTCGCGCGTTGCCTGAGTATCCGGGTAATCACGCAGCATACCTTCTACGCGGTTAACCACAGCAACCCATGCACCACGGCGGGTATAGTATTCCGCTACGGAGTATTCATATTTTGCCAGACGATCTTTCAGGAATACCAGACGTTTGGTCGCGTCGGTCACGTACTGACTGTTCGGATAGCCGCGCACAAGCTTGGAGAAGTCATTGAAGGCATCACGCGCATGCTGCGGGTCACGGTCGGAACGATCCACGCCGAAGAAGCCCTGCAGCGCACTGTCGTCCAGCGCCATATTGGTGAGGCCGCGCATGTACATCACGTAGTCGATGTTAGGATGAGTCGGGTTCAGACGCATGAAACGATCGATGGTTGCCTGAGCCAGAGGCAGATCGGCATTTTTATAGTATGCGTAGATGAGATCTAACTGTACCTGCTGCGAATACGGACCAAATGGATAGCGATTATCCAACGCTTCCAGTTGCGTTATCGCCTGTTTCCAGTTACCGTCCTGCAACTTTTGTTGTGCAGTCGCATAGATTTCATTCGGCGGATTGTCAGGGACCTGTTCATTTGAACCGGAGCAGCCCACCAAAGCCAGGCTCAACGTGGCCGCTGCCACCAGATATTTCATGCGCGTCATGACGTTTTGACTTTCCTCAAATGTTTGTCCGGGAGAAACTCTGTTCCTGCTCCCGATTAAGACCAGCTACAATAGCACACTATATTAAACGGCAAAGCCGTAAAACCCAACGTTAAACGAAGAAGCAGTTTATGGCACAACGAGTAGAACTCACCGCAACAGTCTCCGAAAATCAGCTCGGTCAACGCTTAGATCAGGCTTTGGCCGAATTGTTCCCTGATTATTCGCGTTCACGCATAAAAGAATGGATCCTTGACCAGCGCGTGCTGGTAAACGGCAAGATCTGGGACAAACCAAAAGAGAAAGTGTTAGGTGGGGAAGCTGTCGCCATCAATGCTGAAATTGAAGAGGAAATCCGCTTCGAGCCGCAGGATATCCCACTGGACATCGTCTATGAAGATGATGACATTCTGGTGATCAACAAGCCGCGCGACCTGGTTGTACATCCGGGCGCGGGGAACCCTGACGGTACGGTGCTTAACGCACTTCTCCATTATTATCCGCCGATCGCGGATGTCCCGCGCGCGGGCATCGTGCACCGTCTGGATAAAGATACCACCGGTTTGATGGTAGTGGCGAAGACCGTTCCTGCTCAAACCCGTCTGGTGGAATCGCTGCAGCTGCGCGAAATCACCCGCGAGTATGAAGCGGTAGCCATTGGGCATATGACCTCTGGCGGAACGGTGGAAGAGCCAATCAGCCGTCACCCAACCAAACGTACCCATATGTCGGTGCATCCGATGGGTAAACCGGCGGTGACGCACTATCGCATTATGGAGCACTTCCGTATTCATACGCGCCTGCGTCTGCGTCTGGAAACCGGACGTACTCACCAGATCCGTGTGCATATGGCCCACATTACCCATCCGCTGGTGGGGGATCAGGTCTACGGTGGCCGCCCGCGTCCGCCTAAAGGCGCATCGGATGAGTTCATCAGCGTATTGCGTAAATTCGATCGTCAGGCGCTGCACGCGACCATGCTGCGTCTTTACCACCCTATCACCGGTATTCAGATGGAGTGGCATGCGCCTATCCCGCAGGATATGGTGGATCTTATCGACGCCATGCGTGCTGATTTCGAAGAACATAAGGATCAAGTGGACTGGTTATGACCAAACTGATTGTCCCGGAGTGGCCATTGCCTGAAGGCGTGGCTGCCTGCAGTTCAACCCGTATTGGCGGTGTTAGCCAGGGCGCGTGGGAGTCTTTGAACCTCGGTGCGCACTGTGGCGACAACCTGGAACACGTTGAAGAGAACCGCAGACGTTTGTTTGCTGCGGGGAACTTGCCGTCGAAACCGGTCTGGCTGGAACAGGTTCATGGTAACGCGGTACTGAAGTTGACGGTGGAACCCTATGCTTCTAAACGCGCTGATGCCTCTTACAGTAATAATCCGGGAACCGTTTGTGCCGTGATGACCGCCGATTGTCTGCCGGTTCTGTTCTGTAACCGTGCAGGTACCGAGGTGGCAGCAGCACACGCGGGCTGGCGTGGTCTGTGTGAAGGCGTGCTCGAAGAGACCGTCGCCTGTTTCAAAGATTCCCCTGACAATATAATTGCCTGGCTTGGCCCGGCAATTGGTCCTCAGGCATTTGAGGTGGGCCCGGAGGTTCGTGAAGCGTTTATGGAGAAAGATCCGCAAGCCGTTAATGCCTTCAAACCCGTTGGAGAAAAATATCTGGCCAATATTTATCAGCTTGCCCGTCAGCGCCTGAATAACGTCGGCGTGACGCAGATCTTCGGCGGCGATCGCTGCACATTCACCGAAAAGGGTGATTTTTTCTCCTATCGTCGCGACAAGACCACGGGGCGTATGGCAAGTTTCATTTGGCTGATATAACCTAAAGAATCAAGACGATCCGGTACGTGCCGTTTTCTTTTCACATAATTCAGGTCATTAACCTTGAATAATTGAGGGATGACCTCATTTAATCTCCAGTAGCAAATTTGACCTGTTATGGGAGGAGTTATGCGTCTGGATCGTCTTACCAATAAATTCCAGCTTGCTCTCGCCGATGCCCAGTCCCTCGCACTGGGGCACGACAACCAATTTATCGAACCTCTTCATTTAATGAGCGCCTTGCTGAATCAGGAAGGGGGATCGGTACGTCCTTTATTAACGTCCGCTGGCATTAATGCTGGCCAGTTACGCACCGCTATCGATCAGGCGCTGAGCCGTTTACCGCAGGTCGAAGGGACCGGCGGCGACGTTCAGCCGTCGCAGGATCTGGTGCGCGTGCTGAACCTTTGCGACAAGCTGGCGCAAAAACGTGGGGACAACTTTATTTCGTCAGAGCTGTTTGTTCTGGCGGCGCTTGAATCACGCGGCACCTTGACCGACCTGCTGAAATCTGCCGGTGCGACCACCGCCAATGTGACTCAGGCGATTGAGAAAATGCGCGGAGGTGAAAGCGTGAACGATCAGGGAGCCGAAGACCAACGTCAGGCTTTGAAGAAATTTACGGTCGATCTGACCGAGCGTGCTGAACAGGGCAAACTTGACCCGGTTATCGGCCGTGACGAAGAAATCCGGCGTACGATTCAGGTACTGCAGCGTCGTACCAAGAACAACCCGGTGTTGATTGGTGAACCGGGTGTCGGTAAAACCGCTATTGTTGAAGGGCTGGCGCAGCGTATCGTCAACGGGGAAGTGCCGGAAGGTCTGAAAGGTCGCCGCGTACTGGCGCTGGATATGGGCGCGCTGGTGGCCGGTGCGAAATACCGCGGCGAGTTTGAAGAGCGCCTCAAAGGCGTGCTTAACGATCTGGCGAAGCAGGAAGGCAACGTTATCCTGTTTATCGATGAGCTGCACACCATGGTTGGTGCAGGTAAAGCCGACGGCGCTATGGATGCCGGGAACATGCTGAAACCTGCTCTGGCGCGCGGTGAACTTCACTGCGTCGGTGCCACCACGCTCGACGAGTACCGTCAGTACATTGAGAAAGATGCTGCGCTGGAACGTCGTTTCCAGAAAGTGTTTGTTGCTGAGCCAAGCGTTGAAGATACCATCGCGATTTTGCGTGGTCTGAAAGAGCGCTATGAGCTGCACCACCACGTGCAGATTACGGACCCAGCCATCGTTGCGGCGGCGACGCTTTCGCATCGTTATATTGCTGACCGTCAGCTGCCGGATAAGGCGATCGACCTGATTGATGAAGCGGCGTCGAGCATTCGTATGCAGATTGACTCGAAGCCGGAAGAGCTGGACAGACTCGACCGACGCATCATTCAGCTCAAGCTGGAACAGCAGGCGCTGAAGAAAGAGTCTGATGAAGCCAGTAAGAAACGCCTGGATATGCTCAATGAAGAACTGGACGATAAAGAGCGCCAGTACTCTGAGCTGGAAGAAGAGTGGAAAGCCGAGAAAGCATCCCTTTCAGGTACGCAGACCATCAAAGCTGAACTCGAACAGGCAAAAATTGCCATTGAGCAGGCTCGCCGTGTCGGCGATCTGGCGCGGATGTCTGAACTGCAGTACGGCAAAATTCCTGAGCTGGAAAAACAGCTTGAGATAGCGACGCAGTCAGAAGGGAAAACGATGCGTCTGTTACGTAATAAAGTGACGGATGCAGAAATCGCGGAAGTGCTTGCTCGCTGGACCGGTATTCCGGTGGCGCGCATGCTGGAAGGCGAGCGTGAAAAACTGCTGCGCATGGAGCAAGATCTCCATAATCGGGTGATTGGCCAGAACGAAGCGGTTGAGGCGGTTTCCAACGCCATTCGTCGTAGCCGTGCAGGGCTGTCCGATCCAAACCGCCCGATTGGTTCGTTCCTGTTCCTGGGGCCAACCGGCGTCGGTAAGACCGAGCTTTGTAAAGCGCTGGCTAACTTTATGTTCGACAGCGACGATGCGATGGTGCGTATCGATATGTCCGAGTTTATGGAGAAACACTCCGTTTCGCGTCTGGTCGGTGCGCCTCCGGGATACGTAGGTTATGAAGAAGGTGGTTATCTGACGGAAGCGGTTCGCCGTCGCCCTTATTCCGTCATCCTGCTGGATGAAGTGGAAAAAGCGCACCCGGATGTGTTCAACATCCTGCTTCAGGTGCTGGACGATGGTCGTCTGACAGACGGGCAGGGGAGAACGGTCGACTTCCGTAATACGGTTGTCATCATGACCTCGAACCTGGGTTCCGATCTGATTCAGGAACGTTTCGGTGAACTGGACTATAGCCATATGAAGGATCTGGTGCTCGGTGTCGTCAGCCATAACTTCCGTCCGGAGTTCATCAACCGTATTGATGAAGTGGTGGTGTTCCATCCTCTGGGTGAGAAACACATTGCGTCGATTGCGCAGATCCAGCTGCAGCGTCTTTACAAACGTCTGGAAGAGCGTGGGTATGAAATTCATATCTCCGACGAGGCGCTGAAGCTGCTGAGCGAGAATGGTTACGATCCGGTGTACGGTGCGCGTCCATTAAAACGTGCTATCCAGCAGCAGATCGAAAACCCGCTGGCGCAGCAGATCCTCTCCGGAGAGTTGATTCCGGGCAAAGTTATCCGTCTGGAAGCCCACGACGATCGGATTGTGGCAGTGCAGTAAGTCACAAAACGCAAAAACGAGCCGCAAGCGGCTCGTTTTTGTTTAAAAACCAGGCGAAAATTGAGGTCTGGAGTAAATGTTGCCTGGAAAGTGAGCGGTCAGTAAATAATTTTCACTTTACCCTTGCGGCTTCGGAATAACTCCCTATAATGCGCCTCCACTGACACGGAACAACGGCACACACGCCGCCGGGTCAGCAGAGAAAAGCGAAAATAAACGCTTGACTCTGAAGCGGGAAAGCGTAATATGCACACCCCGCGCCGCAGCGAAAAGCGAAGCGGCACTGCTCTTTAACAATTTATCAGACAATCTGTGTGGGCACTCAAAGTGACATGGATTCTTAACGTCCTCGGACGAAAAATGAATACCAAGTCTCTGAGTGAACATACGTAATTCATTACGAAGTTTAATTCACGAGCATCAAACTTAAATTGAAGAGTTTGATCATGGCTCAGATTGAACGCTGGCGGCAGGCCTAACACATGCAAGTCGAGCGGTAGCACAGGAGAGCTTGCTCTCCGGGTGACGAGCGGCGGACGGGTGAGTAATGTCTGGGAAACTGCCTGATGGAGGGGGATAACTACTGGAAACGGTAGCTAATACCGCATAACGTCGCAAGACCAAAGAGGGGGACCTTCGGGCCTCTTGCCATCAGATGTGCCCAGATGGGATTAGCTAGTAGGTGGGGTAACGGCTCACCTAGGCGACGATCCCTAGCTGGTCTGAGAGGATGACCAGCCACACTGGAACTGAGACACGGTCCAGACTCCTACGGGAGGCAGCAGTGGGGAATATTGCACAATGGGCGCAAGCCTGATGCAGCCATGCCGCGTGTATGAAGAAGGCCTTCGGGTTGTAAAGTACTTTCAGCGGGGAGGAAGGCGATAAGGTTAATAACCTTGTCGATTGACGTTACCCGCAGAAGAAGCACCGGCTAACTCCGTGCCAGCAGCCGCGGTAATACGGAGGGTGCAAGCGTTAATCGGAATTACTGGGCGTAAAGCGCACGCAGGCGGTCTGTCAAGTCGGATGTGAAATCCCCGGGCTCAACCTGGGAACTGCATTCGAAACTGGCAGGCTAGAGTCTTGTAGAGGGGGGTAGAATTCCAGGTGTAGCGGTGAAATGCGTAGAGATCTGGAGGAATACCGGTGGCGAAGGCGGCCCCCTGGACAAAGACTGACGCTCAGGTGCGAAAGCGTGGGGAGCAAACAGGATTAGATACCCTGGTAGTCCACGCCGTAAACGATGTCGACTTGGAGGTTGTGCCCTTGAGGCGTGGCTTCCGGAGCTAACGCGTTAAGTCGACCGCCTGGGGAGTACGGCCGCAAGGTTAAAACTCAAATGAATTGACGGGGGCCCGCACAAGCGGTGGAGCATGTGGTTTAATTCGATGCAACGCGAAGAACCTTACCTACTCTTGACATCCAGAGAACTTAGCAGAGATGCTTTGGTGCCTTCGGGAACTCTGAGACAGGTGCTGCATGGCTGTCGTCAGCTCGTGTTGTGAAATGTTGGGTTAAGTCCCGCAACGAGCGCAACCCTTATCCTTTGTTGCCAGCGGTCCGGCCGGGAACTCAAAGGAGACTGCCAGTGATAAACTGGAGGAAGGTGGGGATGACGTCAAGTCATCATGGCCCTTACGAGTAGGGCTACACACGTGCTACAATGGCGCATACAAAGAGAAGCGACCTCGCGAGAGCAAGCGGACCTCATAAAGTGCGTCGTAGTCCGGATTGGAGTCTGCAACTCGACTCCATGAAGTCGGAATCGCTAGTAATCGTAGATCAGAATGCTACGGTGAATACGTTCCCGGGCCTTGTACACACCGCCCGTCACACCATGGGAGTGGGTTGCAAAAGAAGTAGGTAGCTTAACCTTCGGGAGGGCGCTTACCACTTTGTGATTCATGACTGGGGTGAAGTCGTAACAAGGTAACCGTAGGGGAACCTGCGGTTGGATCACCTCCTTACCTTAAAGAACCTGCCTTTGTAGTGCTCACACAGATTGTCTGATGAAAAGTAAATAGCAAGGCGTCTTGCGATTGAGACTTTACGTCCCCTTCGTCTAGAGGCCCAGGACACCGCCCTTTCACGGCGGTAACAGGGGTTCGAATCCCCTAGGGGACGCCACTTGCTGGTTCGTGAGTGAAAGTCACCTGCCGTCATATCTCAAAACTCATCTTCGGGTGACGTTTGAGATATTTGCTCTTTAAAAATCTGGATCAAGCTGAAAATTGAAACGACACATCTTAATGGTGTGTTCGAGTCTCTCAAATTTTCGCAATCAGAAGTGAAACATCTTCGGGTTGTGAGGTTAAGCGACTAAGCGTACACGGTGGATGCCCTGGCAGTCAGAGGCGATGAAGGACGTGCTAATCTGCGAAAAGCGCCGGCGAGGTGATATGAACCTTTGACCCGGCGATGTCCGAATGGGGAAACCCAGTGCAATTCGTTGCACTATCGTTAACTGAATACATAGGTTAACGAGGCGAACCGGGGGAACTGAAACATCTAAGTACCCCGAGGAAAAGAAATCAACCGAGATTCCCCCAGTAGCGGCGAGCGAACGGGGAGCAGCCCAGAGTCTGAATCAGCTTGTGTGTTAGTGGAAGCGTCTGGAAAGTCGCACGGTACAGGGTGACAGTCCCGTACACGAAAGCACACAGGCTGTGAACTCGAAGAGTAGGGCGGGACACGTGGTATCCTGTCTGAATATGGGGGGACCATCCTCCAAGGCTAAATACTCCTGACTGACCGATAGTGAACCAGTACCGTGAGGGAAAGGCGAAAAGAACCCCGGCGAGGGGAGTGAAAAAGAACCTGAAACCGTGTACGTACAAGCAGTGGGAGCACCTTCGTGGTGTGACTGCGTACCTTTTGTATAATGGGTCAGCGACTTATATTCTGTAGCAAGGTTAACCGTATAGGGGAGCCGAAGGGAAACCGAGTCTTAACTGGGCGTTAAGTTGCAGGGTATAGACCCGAAACCCGGTGATCTAGCCATGGGCAGGTTGAAGGTTGGGTAACACTAACTGGAGGACCGAACCGACTAATGTTGAAAAATTAGCGGATGACTTGTGGCTGGGGGTGAAAGGCCAATCAAACCGGGAGATAGCTGGTTCTCCCCGAAAGCTATTTAGGTAGCGCCTCGTGAACTCATCTTCGGGGGTAGAGCACTGTTTCGGCTAGGGGGCCATCCCGGCTTACCAACCCGATGCAAACTACGAATACCGAAGAATGTTATCACGGGAGACACACGGCGGGTGCTAACGTCCGTCGTGAAGAGGGAAACAACCCAGACCGCCAGCTAAGGTCCCAAAGTCATGGTTAAGTGGGAAACGATGTGGGAAGGCACAGACAGCCAGGATGTTGGCTTAGAAGCAGCCATCATTTAAAGAAAGCGTAATAGCTCACTGGTCGAGTCGGCCTGCGCGGAAGATGTAACGGGGCTAAACCATGCACCGAAGCTGCGGCAGCGACGCTTATGCGTTGTTGGGTAGGGGAGCGTTCTGTAAGCCGTTGAAGGTGGCCTGTGAGGGTTGCTGGAGGTATCAGAAGTGCGAATGCTGACATAAGTAACGATAAAGCGGGTGAAAAGCCCGCTCGCCGGAAGACCAAGGGTTCCTGTCCAACGTTAATCGGGGCAGGGTGAGTCGACCCCTAAGGCGAGGCCGAAAGGCGTAGTCGATGGGAAACAGGTTAATATTCCTGTACTTGGTGTTACTGCGAAGGGGGGACGGAGAAGGCTATGTTAGCCGGGCGACGGTTGTCCCGGTTTAAGCATGTAGGCGGAGGTTCCAGGTAAATCCGGTACCTTTTTAACGCTGAGGTGTGATGACGAGGCACTACGGTGCTGAAGTAACAAATGCCCTGCTTCCAGGAAAAGCCTCTAAGCATCAGGTAACACGAAATCGTACCCCAAACCGACACAGGTGGTCAGGTAGAGAATACCAAGGCGCTTGAGAGAACTCGGGTGAAGGAACTAGGCAAAATGGTGCCGTAACTTCGGGAGAAGGCACGCTGATATGTAGGTGAAGCCCCTGCGGGTGGAGCTGAAATCAGTCGAAGATACCAGCTGGCTGCAACTGTTTATTAAAAACACAGCACTGTGCAAACACGAAAGTGGACGTATACGGTGTGACGCCTGCCCGGTGCCGGAAGGTTAATTGATGGGGTTAGCGGTAACGCGAAGCTCTTGATCGAAGCCCCGGTAAACGGCGGCCGTAACTATAACGGTCCTAAGGTAGCGAAATTCCTTGTCGGGTAAGTTCCGACCTGCACGAATGGCGTAATGATGGCCAGGCTGTCTCCACCCGAGACTCAGTGAAATTGAACTCGCTGTGAAGATGCAGTGTACCCGCGGCAAGACGGAAAGACCCCGTGAACCTTTACTATAGCTTGACACTGAACACTGGTCCTTGATGTGTAGGATAGGTGGGAGGCTTTGAAGCGTGGACGCCAGTCTGCGTGGAGCCGCCCTTGAAATACCACCCTTTAATGGCTGGTGTTCTAACGTAGACCCGTAATCCGGGTTGCGGACAGTGTCTGGTGGGTAGTTTGACTGGGGCGGTCTCCTCCCAAAGAGTAACGGAGGAGCACGAAGGTTAGCTAATCCTGGTCGGACATCAGGAGGTTAGTGCAATGGCATAAGCTAGCTTGACTGCGAGAGTGACGGCTCGAGCAGGTGCGAAAGCAGGTCATAGTGATCCGGTGGTTCTGAATGGAAGGGCCATCGCTCAACGGATAAAAGGTACTCCGGGGATAACAGGCTGATACCGCCCAAGAGTTCATATCGACGGCGGTGTTTGGCACCTCGATGTCGGCTCATCACATCCTGGGGCTGAAGTAGGTCCCAAGGGTATGGCTGTTCGCCATTTAAAGTGGTACGCGAGCTGGGTTTAGAACGTCGTGAGACAGTTCGGTCCCTATCTGCCGTGGGCGCTGGAGAATTGAGGGGGGCTGCTCCTAGTACGAGAGGACCGGAGTGGACGCATCACTGGTGTTCGGGTTGTCATGCCAATGGCACTGCCCGGTAGCTAAATGCGGAAAAGATAAGTGCTGAAAGCATCTAAGCACGAAACTTGCCCCGAGATGAGTTCTCCCTGACCCTTTAAGGGTCCTGAAGGAACGTTGAAGACTACGACGTTGATAGGTCGGGTGTGTAAGCGCAGCGATGCGTTGAGCTAACCGATACTAATGAACCGTGAGGCTTAACCTTACAACGCCGAAGGTGTTTTGGCGAAGAGAGACACGATTTTCAGCCTGATACAGATTAACAGAATTTGCCTGGCGGCTTTAGCGCGGTGGTCCCACCTGACCCCATGCCGAACTCAGAAGTGAAACGCCGTAGCGCCGATGGTAGTGTGGGGTCTCCCCATGTGAGAGTAGGGAACTGCCAGGCATCAATTAGAAGAACCCCGTACCGTAAGGTGCGGGGTTTTTTGCTTTGCGCTTAACCTCTCTGGCCTTTCTCTTAATCCCTTATCCTGCTAATGGAATGTGTGATCCCTGTCGCAATGTCATTTATAACAAAATTATAACATTTCATTTACGAGGTAATTGAGTCTCCTGGCTCAATACGCCGCTGTTTATGGCAGGAGCATAATCACAATGACAGAAAGCATTACATCAAACGGGACGCTGGCTAACAGTGATACCCGAAGAAGGGTATGGGCAATCGTCAGCGCCTCTTCAGGGAATCTGGTTGAATGGTTCGACTTTTACGTCTACTCATTCTGTTCACTCTACTTCGCACATATTTTTTTCCCATCCGGCAACACCACAACGCAGCTGCTACAAACAGCGGGGGTTTTTGCTGCAGGGTTTTTAATGCGACCCATTGGGGGCTGGCTGTTCGGCCGCATTGCGGATCGTCGCGGCCGTAAGGCTTCTATGCTGATCTCGGTGTGCATGATGTGCTTTGGTTCTCTGGTGATCGCTTGCTTACCGGGATATGAATCGATTGGCACCTGGGCACCGGCGCTACTGTTACTGGCCCGCTTATTTCAGGGATTATCGGTGGGGGGTGAATACGGTACCAGTGCGACCTACATGAGTGAGATTGCACTGGAAGGCCGTAAAGGTTTTTACGCCTCATTCCAGTACGTCACGCTGATTGGTGGTCAACTGCTGGCCATTCTTGTGGTGGTGATCCTGCAGCAAATTCTGACGGACGAACAACTTCATGCCTGGGGATGGCGAATTCCTTTCGCGATGGGCGCAGTACTGGCGGTTGTCGCACTTTGGCTACGCCGTCAGTTAGATGAAACCTCTCAGAAGGAAGTCAGAACGCTGAAGGAGGCTGGAACATTCAAAGGGTTATGGCGTAACCGCAAAGCTTTCCTTATGGTGCTGGGCTTTACTGCGGGTGGCTCTCTCAGTTTCTACACGTTCACGACCTATATGCAGAAGTACCTGGTGAACACCACCGGCATGCACGCAAACGTTGCCAGCGTAGTCATGACCGTGGCGCTGTTTGTCTTTATGCTCATACAACCTATTATCGGTGCGCTCTCGGATAAAATCGGTCGACGTACGTCGATGCTGATTTTTGGCGGCCTGTCGGCGTTATGTACCGTACCTATTCTGTCGGCCCTTCAGCATGTGACTTCGCCGTATGCGGCGTTTGCGCTGCTGATGCTGGCGATGGTGATTGTCAGTTTCTATACCTCTATTAGCGGAATACTGAAAGCTGAAATGTTCCCGGCGCAGGTACGCGCTTTAGGGGTCGGGCTCTCTTATGCGGTAGCTAATGCGTTGTTTGGCGGATCGGCGGAGTACGTTGCGTTGTCGCTTAAATCATGGGGAAGTGAAACGACATTCTTCTGGTACGTAACGATAATGGGCGCACTGGCTTTTGTTGTTTCCCTGATGCTGCATCGCAAAGGGAAAGGCATTCGACTTTAATAGCGCGCCATCTGCCACACGGCATAGCCGGTCGTTGCGCCGGCGACATCCCAGGCGAAATCTTTCCAGCTCCAGCCGCTCCCTGCGGGGCGGCTATCCCACAGTTCTTTTGATGCTCCAAGACTGACTGAGAACATCAACCCTATCGCCGCGCTACGATCCCGGCTGTATCCCTGATGCTGCGCATATTCATTACCGGCTGCGGACAACATCGCGGAAGCGAGGAAATGCTGGGCTTTATCCTGTCCGGACCAGTTATCGTTAGCCATATGGCTACAGCCACTGAGAAAGAGGACGCTAAGTAACAGAGGAATACGCATCAACGGCTCCATAAAAAAGCCCTGCGGGTGGCAGGGCCTGGACATTACAGAATACGGCTGATAAGTCGGTCGATACGGATACGACGTAAGCGGCGGATAAGCTTGCGGACTTTCACCGGGTAATCGGCAATGCTCTGCAATTCGCGGTAATGATTCACCACAGTAGTATGCGTGCGAATCAGCTCCAGCTCACGTTCACGCTGTGCGGCTAACTCATGCTGCGGGTCATGGATCAGGATAGCGTTTTCCAGATCCAGTCGCCACGCGCGTGGGTTGAGGTTGTTACCGGTCAGCAGCATCCACTCATCGTCGACCCACATGCCTTTAAGATGGTAACTATTGTCTTCGTCTTTCCAGAGGCGTACTACCAGCTGGTCAGTGTTGACGTAATACTGTAAACGGCTCAGGAAACGGCGCAGGTTAATCTCATACAGATAAGGCAGCGCACCGATGATTTTGAACGGCTGATCTTCAGGAATGAAGAAGTCGTTTGCGGTTTTATCACCAACGATGATTTCCACTTTTTTACCGTCGCGCAGCAGCTGAATAATATTACGCACCAGCACGGCAGGAAGGTTGAAGTACGGCGTACAGATGGTGAGTTTCTGCTCCGCGCACGGCATCAGATGGAAGATCGTTTTGTTCAGCTGGCTTGATTTGCCGAGCCCTACCAGCGGGGTAACGGATAGCTCTTCGTTATTCGCATTGCCCTGGAAATGATAGACCGCATCACGCAGCTCCTGGCGGAAGGCGCGAACATCGTTTTTGATTTCCGGGCTTTTCGGACGTTCGGGATCGTCAAGGCGATTAACACCGCGGCCATAGACCAGATTTTTATCAACCCAGTTAAACATGATATCGGCCATCTGCGGATTACGGATCAGATGGTAGCGGTCGTAGCGATATTTATCGAGCTGATGAAGGTAAACATCGTTCAGACTTGCGCCGCTGTACAGCACGCTGTCATCAATGATGAATCCCTTGAAATGAAGGACGCCGAGCGCTTCACGGGTATTTACCGGGACGCCATAAACAGGCACATCAACGCCAGGATTTTCCTGCGCCGCACGGCAATACCAGTCAGCATTGGTGTTTGAGGCGGCAGCGCCGATACGGCCACGCTGAGCGCGATGCCAGTCTACCAGTACGCGAACATCAAGTTCCGGACGCTGACGTTTGGCTTCATAGAGCGCGTTTAGGATCGCGCGCCCGCCTTCATCCTGTTCAAGATAGAGCGCTACAATGCAAATGCGTCGCGTGGCGCTGGCAATCTTTTCCAGAAGCGTCTCCCGAAAATGAGCGGGAGCGTAAAAGAACTCTACATCATCAACTGACTGAGAAATCTTCGGTAGTTGAGCAAGGTGTTGTTGATGTTTATTACGCTTAAATTTTGACAACATCACAGTGCGTTTCTTCTCTGTTCATTGAAGGGTTGTCTGTACCATGCAAACAACATAAGCGGACAATGATACCACCAGTCCCGTCCAAAGTGGGTAACATTTCCAGTAGCTTACTCGCGTTTATCTGCTGATGTCAGACTGAGGGACAAGGCCACAATACCTTCGTCCAGCTGAATATCAACGTCAAACCCAAGTTTTCGCGCCAGGGTCACCATACCGCGATTGTTAGGCATAGTAATGCCATTGAGGCGTAACAATCCGTGATCTCGCGTATAGCTGATGAGTTTTTCCAGCAGCCGTCTTCCCAGACCCAGGCCTTTAAGATCGGAGCGCACCAGCACCGCAAACTCCGCATCAACGTTATCCGGGTCAGAAATCGCACGCGTGACGCCGAGGATCTCATCACCCTTAGCGGCGCGACGAACGGCAACAAACGCCATTTCTCGATCGTAGTCGATCTGGGTCATATTGGCTAAATCATCGTGGGTAAATTCGTTGATTTCGCTAAAATAGCGATAATAAAGATCCTCTTTCGTGACCAGAGAGATAAAGGCCCGCAGCTGAGGCTCATCTTCCGGCAGAATAGGGCGGAACAAGGCGCGTTCTCCATTCTTCATCTCAACCCACTCCTCCAGCTGCAGGGGATACGGGCGGATCGCCAGACGGCTCTCTGGGTCTCCTTCGAATGGCGCGATATCCAGGGTCACGTCCAGCGCCGTAAACTCATTGCCCGAGGCGAGCAGCGGATGAATGTCCAGCCGCTGGATTTCGGCACAATCCACAATCAGGTTAGACACCTGCACCAGGAACTGACTTAACCCGGCAATATCAAGCGGGCGCAGCGCACTCCGGCCACGGATCTTTTTACTTTTAATCGCCTGGATGATCAGATAGCGCGCCAGGTTCATGTTCAGCGGCGGTAAAGCGACCACAGCCTGCTCCTCCGGGCGCCACTCAACGCCACCTTCCCCCAGCATGATGAGCGGGCCGAAGACGGGATCGTGTTCGACCACCACCCGTAATTCCTGAGCCCCTGCGCGGTTGGCCATGCTTTGCACCAGCAATCCGTGGATCCTTGCCTGCGGCCAGGCCATTTTGACCCGGTCGAAAATAGCATCAGTTGCCTGCTGCACCTCTGTTGCCGTACGCAGGTATAACATAACCCCCTGAACATCAGACTTATGCGGGATATCCGGGGAACGTAGCTTCAGGGCAACCGGATAGCCAATCTGTTCGGCTATATGAACGGCCTCTGCGCTGTCGCTGGCGATCCAGGTCGGCAGGGTTTGCATCCCGTAGCTGCCCAGAATGGGCTGGACCTCATGCGTATCAAGCGAGGTTGCGCCTTCTTCAATGGCCTGCTGCAACAGCCGGTGAACGTCGACGGTGTTCGCCGTCAGATTCCCCGGCAAAGCCGGCGTCTCACGCAGCTGTTTCTGGTTGCGGCGATATTCCACCATATGCATAAACGCGGTGATGGTGCCTTCCGGCGTGCGGTAGGTTGGCAGCCCGGCCTCGCTGAACAAGCGCCGCGCCTCCTGAGACGAAAACTCACCGCACCAGTTGGTGAGCAGGGTAACGTATTTACCGCGTGGATGGTTGCGCACGGCGTCAATAAGCGCGCGCGCGCTTTCACTACCCGGCGCGACCGCGCTGGGGGAGTGGATAATCATCAGCGCATCGAAATCCTGGCTATCCAGCAAAATGGAGATAGCCCTGATATAGTGGTCGCTGCTGGCGTCATCGCGCAAATCAAGCGGATTGCCGGGCGTCACGCTGGTCGGAAGCGCTTCTCTCAGGCGCTGCAGCGTCTCTTCACTCAGCGTTGCCAGCTTGCCGAAGCGCCGCCACAGCTCGTCCAGCGCGAGCGCTGCAGGGGCCGCACCGTTACTGACAATCATTAGCTTCTCACCGCGCAACGGGCGCATATGGCTTAACGTCTCAACGGCGGAAAAAAGCTCGTGCGTATCCTGTACCCGCAGCAACCCCGCGCGCTGAATGGCGGCGTCCCAGGCGGGATCCATACCGGAATGCGAATGGAGTAGACGCTGTGCCGCAGGGCTTCGTCCGCTTTTGATCACCAGGATCGGCTTATTGCGCGACGCGCTTCGCGAAGCCGAGACAAAACGACGCGCGTCGCTGAGGTGCTCAAGATAAAGCAGGATCGCGCTGGTTTTGCCGTCACGTGCCAGAAAATCCAGTAGCTCATCAACGTCGATATCCAGACTGTCGCCCAGGGCAATGAAGTAGGAGAATCCCATTTCACGCTGCTGCGCCCAGTCGAGGATGGTGTTCGATACCGCAGCCGACTGCGAGATAAACGCCAGTTTGCCTTTGCGGATCGGAACCGGAGAGAAACTGGCATTCAGCCCCTGCCAGGGGGCGAGAAGGCCCAGACTGTTTGGCCCAAGAATGCGCATTTGATAGCGGCTGGCGCAGGCCAGAAGCTCGGCTTTCTGTTCAGGCGGAGACGAGAGAATAATGCAGGTTTTACACCCTTTCTTGCCGAGTGATTCCAGCAGTTCCAGGTTACGCTTCGCGTTTGTACAAAGTACGGCAAGATCCGGCACGAAAGGCAGGCTTTGTACATCAGGCCATGCAAGCACTCCCTGAACGGCTTTATAAGACGGCGTGACGGGCATGACGGGACCATTAAATCCCCCGGCCAGCAGATTGCGCATCATCAGATAGCCAGCACGATCCGGTTTCATTGATGCGCCGATGACGGCAATGGATTTAGGACGAAGTAGCGCTTCTAACCCTCGCTGGCTCATGGAGGCCTCCTGTGAATGCAAGCGACCTGATGATTTTAAACGCTTTCTGGCTCGGGCGCTGTGACGCTGCCCTTATGAACGGTTTTTCCCGCCAGATAGCGCTCCCGGAAGCATGAGAAATGGTTGCCCAGGGCGCCAGCCGCAACGGTATCTCCCGCTAAATCCAGAAGCGCAATCGCCACTTCGGCGGTGCAGTATTGCCCGTCAGCATGCGCTTCACGCAGGCGGTAGGCGGAGACGCGGGAAAGATCGACCGAAATGACCGGCAGCGCGTCGAGATAGGGGCTTTTGCGAAACATTTTTCGCGCTTCGGTCCAGGTGCCGTCCAGCATGATAAACAGAGGGGGTTTACCGGATGGCGGCGCTGAAAGAACCTGGCGCTCCGCGCCTGCATAAGACGCGGGGAAAACGACCATAGGCTGATAGTCGGGGCTGGCCACTAAATCGAGCAGGGCCTGAGGCGGCTCCGTACGGGACCATTGAAACGCGGAGGTATCCGGCAGAATATCAGCGATAAGACGCCCCGTATTGCTGGGTTTCATCGGCTCGGTATCGAACATGACCAGACAAAAACGGCTTTCCGCCGTACTCGGAGCGAGCGTCTCGCACAGACAAACCTTCAGCGGCAGCAGGCAGCGCTGACAGCGGCGAATACGGTTGCCTCGGGCGAGGAACGGTCGTGTGGCGCGCGCAAGGCGTTCGGCGCGTAATTTAAGGACAGCGTTATCAGTCATGAGCGAAATGCAGGAAAAACGCTATTTTCGCAGAGGCGGGAGCGGGGCACAAGACGTGCCCCGTGAATGTTACAGCGACTCGTTTAACCAGCTTTCAAAAGGCGCTTTTGGAACCGCACCGTTGAGCATATCGATCGCTTCGCCATTTTTGAAAATCATAATGGTCGGGATGCTGCGAATACGAAAACGTGCGCTCAGTTCGGGTTCGGCTTCGGTATTGACCTTAACGAACCGCATTTTTCCGCTACGCTCTTCGGCCACATCTTCGAAGATCGGCGCGAAGCTACGGCATGGGCCGCACCATGGCGCCCAGAAATCGATCACGACAGGAAGATCGTCCTTAAGGAGTTTGTCCAGCGTAGCACCCGTCGCGTTAATGACCTCGCCATCAAACAATTCATGGCCGCAGCGTCCGCATTTCGCACCATCTTCAATCCGATCGTCCGGAATGCGGTTAAGAGCCTGACAGTTGGCACATACGGTATTCATAACTAACCTCTGATAGAGCCGTGGGACAGCGGCACAACGCCGATAATGTTTCTAATATGTTACATATTATCAATGAGCCTGTTTGAAACAACAATGCGTTTTATTCAATGAGAACAATAGTCACAGGCTTTTGTACGAAATTATGGCTATGCGCTGGCACATCGGGTAATCTGCGCGCTTCGCGCAGCGCTGGTGGAGAAAAGCATGAACGACGAAATGAAAAACAAAAGCGGCAAGGTCAAAGTGATGTATGTCCGCAGTGATGATGACTCTGATAAACGCACCCAAAATCCGCGTACCGGAAAAGGTGGCGGGCGTCCGGCGTCTTCTCGTGCAGACGGTGGCCGTCGCCCCGCCCGCGATGACAGAAATAACCGCGGTGATGACCGCAAACGTGACGATCGCAAACGCGATGATCGTCCGCGTTCCGACCGCCCACGCAGTGACCGTCCACGCGACGATCGTCCGCGTGATGATTTCTCACGTGATAACGCCTCCCCGTGGCGCACCGTTTCTCGTGCCCCTGGCGACGAAACGCCAGAAAAGGCCGATCACGGCGGTATCAGCGGTAAAAGCTTTATCGACCCGGAAGTACTGCGCCGTCAGCGTGCGGAAGAGACCCGCGTGTATGGCGAGAACGCCTGCCAGGCGCTGTTCCAGAGCCGTCCTGAATGTATCGTCCGCGCCTGGTTTATCCAGAGCGTGACCCCGCGCTTTAAAGAAGCGCTGCGCTGGATGGCCGCGAACCGTAAAGCCTACCACGTGGTGGATGATGCGGAGCTGACCAAAGCGTCCGGTACTGAACACCACGGCGGCGTCTGCTTCCTGATCAAAAAGCGTAACGGCACCACCGTGCAGCAGTGGGTCAGCCAGGCGGATGCCGATGACTGCGTGCTGGCGCTGGAAGATGTGGGCAACCCGCACAATCTGGGCGCAATGATGCGCAGCTGCGCGCACTTTGGCGTGAAAGGCGTGCTGTTGCAGGATGCCGCGCTGCTGGAATCCGGCGCAGCGATCCGTACTGCGGAAGGCGGAGCCGAGCACGTACAGCCGATCACCGGCGACAGCGTTCTGGACGCCCTCGAGCAGTTCCGTAAAGCGGGTTATTCCATCGTGACCACCTCGAGCCATGCCGGTACGCCGCTGTTTAAAGCGACGCTGCCGCGCAAAATGGTGCTGGTATTAGGTCAGGAACGTGATGGTCTGTCTGACGCGGCGCTCTCCAGTGCGGATCTGAGCGTCTCTATCGACGGAACAGGCAATGTGGAAAGTCTGAACGTATCCGTTGCGACCGGCGTACTGCTGGCCGAATGGTGGCGTCAGAATAAGGCATAAGCCATTTTGCTTTTTGTATGCCCGGTGAGCCGGGCATACAAACTCAAACTACTCGCTCTCTGCCGGTAATACAGGCATCCAGTCAATCGGCTTTTCGCCACTTTTTTCCAGCCATTCATTCGCCAGAACAAAATGATTACTGCCAAAGAAACCGCGATGCGCAGACAGCGGTGACGGGTGCGGTGCCTTGAGCACGTGATGACGCTGACGATCGATAATCGCCCCTTTCTTCTGCGCGTGAGAACCCCAAAGTAAAAACACCACCCCTTCACGATGCTCGTTGATAAGGCTGATGACTTTATCGGTAAACGTCTCCCAGCCCAGACTGGCGTGCGAGTGCGCCTGACCCGCCCGTACGGTAAGCACCGTATTCAGTAACAGCACGCCCTGGCGCGCCCAGCTTTCCAGGTAACCGTGGTTTGGCCGGGTAAAACCGGGCACGGTTGCTTCAAGCTCTTTATACATGTTGAGCAGAGAAGGGGGGATAGCCACACCCGGACGAACGGAAAACGCCAGCCCATGCGCCTGCCCGGGGCCGTGATAGGGATCCTGACCCAGAATGACCACTTTCACATCGCTCAGTTCGGTGTAGCGAAAGGCGTTGAACACGTCTTTCTGCGGCGGGTAAATCGTTTGTCCGGACTGACGCTCAGCGGCAACGGTGCTGAGCGTATTGATAAAATAAGGCTGCTGCTTTTCTTCTGCCAGCACGTCATGCCAGGTTAAAGGTGTCGTCATCTCGCTCTCCTGCGAATCTCAATCTGTGACTAGCTTACCTGTTTAGCCCCGGTGAGCAAAATTACGTGCTGAAATACGTGCTAAGTGGCTAAATTTATTTTGAAAAGATACAGAGTGAGTTTAATTGGTAAGACTGTGAAATTGATCTGAAACAATAAATTCAAACCACACTCTTTATGTGGTTGGTGTTTTTGTTGATTTAAATCAATAAATCACCGAGGTGTGAATGTTATATATACACACAAGAAACAATGGTTTTACCAATTGGCCGCGAAAGGCCAGCATCAGTTAATGTAGCCTAGGGAGGCAACACATGATTACAGGTATCCAGATTACTAAAGCTGCAAATGACGATCTGCTCAATTCTTTCTGGCTGCTGGACAGCGAGAAGAACGAAGCGCGCTGCGTCGTTGCGAAAGCGGGTTTTGCTGAAGATGAAATCGTGCCGGTGAACAAACTGGGCGAAATCGAATACCGTGAAATTCCAATGGAAGTGAAACCGGAAGTGCGCGTGGAAGGGGGTCAGCACCTGAACGTTAACGTGCTGCGCCGCGAAACGCTGATGGATGCCGTTGAGCACCCAGAAAAATACCCACAGCTGACTATCCGCGTGTCCGGCTATGCGGTTCGCTTTAACTCACTGACTCCAGAACAGCAGCGCGACGTTATCGCTCGTACCTTTACTGAAAGCCTGTAACGGCTTCAGCAGGGGGGAATAAAAAAGCCGGGGATTTCCCCGGCTTTTTTTACTCTTCAGTTTTCGTCTCTGGTGCGGCAGAGCTTGGCTTACGGCGCTTACCAATGTTTTTGGTATCGCGGTGGCGCTGCTTCACGCGCGGTTTCTCTTTTTCTTTCTCTTTTCTCTCCGCACGTTTTGCGAGCGCTTTCTTGGACGGTTTACCCGTCATCTTTTCACTCGGCGCACGCGTGGTCGGGCGGAGTTCGTCAATAACGCGCGCTTTCAGCGGCTCATCAACATAGCGGCCAATCCTCTGCAGCAGCAGGTAGTCATGCGCTTCGACCAGTGAAATCGCAATCCCTTTGCGGCCCGCGCGGCCGGTACGGCCAATACGGTGCAGGTATGTATCTCCGCTGCGCGGCATATCGAAGTTAATGACGTGGCTGACGTCCGGGATGTCGATTCCGCGAGCGGCTACGTCTGTCGCAACCAGTACGTTAACGCGGCCATCGGTCAGGCGCTTGATGCCTTCGGTACGCTTGATCTGCGCCATCTCGCCTTCAAGATAGCAGTTGTTGATCCCGGCGTTACGCAGCATTTCAGCCAGCTCGTGCACGCGCTCGCGCTTGCGCACAAATACGATTGTGCGCAGCGCATCTTCCTGCTTCAGCAGGTGTTTCAGCAATTCGACCTTGTGCTCGAGGTTGTCCGCGCGGTAGTACCACTGGTGGATCTTCTTACGCTCACGGGTGGACGGCGTCGCCGACACTTCCACCGGATCTTCCAGCAGACGCTCTGCGAAGTCTTTGATCGCTTCCCCTTCGAGGGTGGCAGAGAACAGCATCGTCTGGTTACGCCAGCGCGTTTCTCCTGCAATGTGCTCGATATCCTGTGCGAAGCCCATGTCCAGCATGCGGTCGGCCTCGTCGAGGATCAGCGTTTCAACCGCGCGGCAGTCGAAGTTCTCTTCTTTAATGTACTGCAGCAGGCGGCCCGTCGTTGCAACGACGATGTCCTGGTTTTCGCTGAACACTTCGGCGTGGTTCATATACGCAACGCCGCCGGTGATGGTGGCGATATCCAGATGAGTATTTGCCGCGAGTTCACGCGCGTGATCGGCAACCTGCATTGCCAGTTCGCGCGTAGGCGTCAGGATCAAAATACGCGGCGGGCCAGATTTTTTACGCGGAAAGTCGAGCAGATGCTGCAACACAGGCAGCAAATAGGCTGCTGTCTTCCCCGTGCCGGTTGGCGCAGAACCGAGCACATCGCGGCCCTCAAGCGCAGGCGGAATGGCCGCTGCCTGAATGGCGGTCGGGCGTGTAAAGCCTTTGCTCTCAAGTGCATTGAGCAGGCTTTCATCGAGTTCAAGTTCGGAAAAAGTCGTTACAGTCATGTTCTACCTCTGTGTGGGGCGCTGATTATAGACGTTACGGCTGTAATCTTCATCTGTTTGTATGGATATCGCTTTTCGGCCACTTCGCTTTCCCCTATGCTACTCCAGTTTCACTTAGAAGGTTGTCCTGACATGTCTCAACTCAAAGCGCAGCTGCGCCGCGATGGTTTTACCTTTAAACAATTTTTTGTCGCCCACGATCGCTGTGCCATGAAGGTCGGTACAGACGGTATTTTACTGGGAGCGTGGGCGCCTGTCGCAGGTGTTAAGCGTATTCTTGATATCGGTACCGGCAGCGGGCTGGTGGCGTTGATGCTGGCGCAGCGTACGGAAGAACATGTCATCATTGATGCCGTCGAACTGGACGCGCAGGCCGCAGAGCAGGCGAGTGACAATATGGCCGAATCCCCCTGGGCTGCCCGCATGAAAGTGGACTGCGCAGATGTGCTCGCCTGGGCGCCTGAACAAACCGCACGTTACGATTTGATCGTCAGCAACCCTCCCTACTACGAGCCCGGCGTTGAGTGCGGGACGCCCGAGCGTGAACAGGCGCGTTATACCGGCTCCCTCGATCATAAAGCGCTGCTCACCAGCGCGGCAGAACTCATCTCCGAAGAAGGTTTTTTCTGCGTGGTCCTGCCCGAGAGTACCGGCAACACATTTATCGGCATCGCGCAGGAGATCGGCTGGACGTTACGTCTGCGTACCGATATTTCGGATACGGAAGGACGACTGCCGCACCGCGTGCTGTTGGCGCTCTCGCCAAAAGAGGGTGAATGCTTTAATGACCGGATGGTGATCCGTGGGCCAGACCAGCGTTATTCCGAAGATTACACTGCCCTGACCCAGGCGTTTTATCTGTTTATGTAAACCTGCGGGGCGAGTATCGACGGGCCGGACTCAGCAAGCTGATCCGGGTAGTCCAGGGTATAGTGCAGCCCGCGGCTCTCTTTACGCATCATCGCGCAGCGAACAATCAGCTCGGCAACCTGCACCAGATTGCGCAGCTCCAGCAGGTTATTGGATACGCGGAAATTGGCATAATACTCATCAATTTCCTGCTGCAGCATGGTGATGCGGCGCAAGGCGCGTTCCAGGCGTTTCGTGGTGCGCACAATCCCCACGTAGTCCCACATAAACAGCCGTAGCTCATGCCAGTTGTGCTGGATCACAACCAGCTCGTCCGGGTTATCCACGCGGCTTTCATCCCAGGCAGGCAGCTGCTCTGTCTCGCGGGCGTAAGGCATGCGCCTGGTGATGTCTTCCGCCGCCGACCAGCCGTACACCAGACACTCAAGCAGCGAGTTAGAGGCCATACGGTTCGCGCCGTGAAGTCCGGTATAGCTGACCTCACCGATAGCATACAGACCGTCTACGTCAGTACGTCCATGATCGTCAACCATCACACCACCGCAGGTATAGTGTGCCGCTGGCACAATGGGCACCGGATCGCGCGTTAAATCAATGCCAAGATTGAGCAGCTTTTCATAAATCATCGGGAAATGCTGGCGAATGAACTCTGCTGGCTTATGGCTGATATCGAGATACATGCAGTCCACGCCAAGACGCTTCATTTCATGGTCGATGGCGCGAGCAACGATATCGCGCGGGGCCAGTTCGCCCCGGGCGTCAAAGTCGGGCATAAAGCGGGAGCCATCAGGGCGTTTCAGATAAGCGCCTTCACCGCGCAGGGCTTCCGTCAGCAGGAAGTTGCGCGCCTGAGGGTGGAACAGGGCGGTGGGGTGAAACTGATTAAACTCGAGATTCGCCACCCGGCAGCCTGCGCGCCAGGCCATAGCGATACCGTCTCCGGAGGCAATGTCCGGGTTCGTGGTGTACTGATACACTTTAGAGGCGCCGCCCGTCGCCAGGACTACAGCCTTTGCCTGACAGGTTTCCACCTTCTCTTTATTTCGGTTCCAGACCCAGGCGCCCACCACGCGACGCGTCCCGGGCAGGCCAATCTTGTCAGAGATAATCAGGTCAACGGCATTGCTTCGCTCGAGAACCCGAATATTAGGATGGTTCAGCGCTTTGCTGACCAGCGTGGTTTCCACTTCTTTTCCGGTGGCATCCGCTGCGTGCAGGATGCGGCGGTGGCTATGGCCACCTTCGCGAGTCAGGTGGTAGCTCTCTTCACCGTTCGGTTGAACCTGAGTATCGAATAAGACGCCCTGGTCGATGAGCCACTGAACGCAGTGACGGGCATTGCTGGCGACAAACTCTGCGGCGTGTGCATCCACGATCCCGGCCCCGGCAATGAGCGTATCTTCGACGTGGGAAGCAATGCTGTCTGTCTCATCAAACACGGCGGCAATGCCGCCCTGGGCATAAAACGTGGAACCTTCACTTATCGGTCCTTTACTCAGAACGATAACGTTTTGATGCTCGGCCAGGCGCAGCGCCAGAGAGAGACCGGCAGCGCCGCTGCCGATGATCAGTACATCACAATGGAGTTCAGATGTTGTGTTCATGATTGTTGTTTAATTTACTAAACAGTGTTGGGTCAGAATAGCACCTGAATGCGATTTATCGCACGTATTTTTTTAGAGGCTGTCGCAATGGCTAAACGCGTAAGCGGAGGTAAACGGAGGGTAAATGAGTGAAATTATTTTGCGAAGCAGATCGTTAGCGTCAGATTTTGTGGTGAAATAAAGCCTGTGTTGCGTTACTCTTCTGGCGGGAAAAAGATGTTTCTTGTCAGAAAGTGGTGCGTATCGTGAACAGACTTATAATGAGAGAAAATGAACAGTCTGCGGCGCGATGAACAAAAACAAAGGCGTTACGGAACTTATTGAAGATCAGACACTCTAATTCGGTGCTTGCTCAAAGTGCGGTATTTTTAGAGTGGCGTTTCGATAACGCGTGGAATTTAGGTTTGGGGAGACATTACCTCGGATGAGCGAGCAGTTAACGGACCAGGTCCTGGTTGAACGGGTCCAGAAGGGAGATCAGAAAGCCTTTAACCTACTGGTGGTCCGCTACCAGCATAAGGTGGCGAGCCTGGTTTCCCGCTATGTACCGTCAGGCGATGTGCCTGATGTGGTGCAAGAGTCTTTTATTAAGGCCTATCGCGCGCTGGATTCTTTCCGGGGAGATAGTGCTTTTTATACCTGGCTGTACCGTATTGCGGTCAATACGGCAAAGAATTATCTGGTCGCTCAGGGTCGTCGTCCGCCTTCAAGTGATGTGGACGCAATAGACGCCGAAAACTTCGAAAGTGGCGGCGCATTGAAAGAAATTTCGAACCCTGAGAACTTAATGTTGTCAGAAGAACTGAGACAAATCGTTTTTCGCACGATCGAGTCGCTCCCGGAAGATTTACGCATGGCAATTACGTTACGGGAGCTGGATGGTCTGAGCTATGAAGAGATAGCCGCTATCATGGATTGTCCGGTCGGCACGGTACGTTCACGAATTTTCCGTGCGCGAGAAGCTATTGATAATAAAGTTCAACCGCTTATCAGGCGTTGACGATAGCGGGATACTGGAAAAGGTATTAGGCATGCAGAAAGAAAAACTTTCCGCTTTAATGGATGGTGAAACGGTAGATAATGAGATGCTCAACGAGCTGTCTCATTCACCCGAAATGCAAGAGACCTGGGAGAGTTACCATCTCATCCGTGACACCCTTCGCGGTGACACCAGCGAGGTTCTCCATTTCGATATCTCAGCCCGCGTCATGGCGGCGATTGAGAATGAGCCTGTTCATCAGACCACTCCGCTGATTCCTGAAGCTCAACCCGCGCCTCACCAGTGGCAGAAAATGCCATTCTGGCAAAAGGTGCGCCCGTGGGCCAGCCAGCTTACCCAAATGGGTGTGGCTGCATGCGTATCGCTTGCAGTTATTGTTGGCGTCCAGCACTATAATACTCAGTCTGAAACTAATCAGCAGCCAGAAGCGCCAGTGTTTAACACACTGCCGATGATGGGCAAAGCCAGCCCGGTAAGTCTGGGTGTACCGGCTGATGCATCCGCCAGCGGCGGCCAGCAACAGCAGGTTCAGGAGCAGCGCCGTCGCATTAATGCGATGTTGCAGGATTACGAGTTGCAGCGTCGTCTGCACTCTGAACAGCTTCAGTTTGAGCAGGCGCAGACACAGCAAGCTGCTGTGCAGGTGCCCGGAAACCAAACTTTAGGAACGCAATCGCAGTAATGAAGCAACTTTGGTTCGCCATGTCTCTGATGGCGGGTAGCCTGTTCTTCTCTGCCAACGCCTCGGCTGATGTTTCATCCGGGGCGTTGTTGCAGCAAATGAATCTGGCCAGCCAGTCACTCAATTATGAGTTGGCATTTATCAGCATCAATAAGCAGGGCGTCGAGTCGTTACGCTATCGTCATGCCCGTCTTGATAACCAGCCGCTCGCCCAGCTTTTACAGATGGATGGCCCGCGTCGGGAAGTGGTTCAGCGTGGCAACGAAATCAGCTATTTCGAGCCGGGTCTGGAGCCTTTCACGCTGAATGGCGATTATATCGTTGATTCTCTGCCGTCACTCATTTATACCGACTTCAAACGGCTTGCCCCTTACTATGATTTTATTTCGGTGGGGCGCACACGCATCGCGGACAGACTGTGTGAGGTCATTCGCGTTGTTGCCCGGGACGGAACGCGCTACAGCTATATCGTCTGGATTGATGCCGAAACCAAACTCCCGATGCGTGTAGACCTGCTCGATCGTGACGGTGAAACGCTGGAACAGTTCCGGGTTATCTCCTTCAGCGTGAATAATCAGGTTGGCAACAGCATGCAGAATCTGGCTAAGGCCAGCCTGCCGCCGCTGCTTTCTGTTCCTGCCGGGGATTCCGTTAATTTCAACTGGGTACCTGCCTGGATCCCGCAAGGGTTTAGCGAAGTGTCCAGCAGCCGTCGTCAGCTGCCAACCATTGAAACGCCGGTGGAATCGCGTCTCTATTCGGATGGTTTGTTCAGCTTCTCGGTGAATATCAATCGCGCAACGGCAAACAGCGCCGAACAAATGCTGCGTACCGGGCGCCGTACGGTGAGTACAACGGTACGCGATAACGCAGAGATCACCATTGTGGGAGAACTCCCTCCGCAGACGGCGAAGCGCATCTCCGACAGCATTAAATTCAGGGCTGCACAATGATCAAAGAGTGGGCGACGGTTGTTTCCTGGCAGAACGGCATTGCGCTGGTGAGCTGCGATGTTAAAGCCTCGTGTAATAGCTGCGCATCCCGTGCCGGCTGTGGCAGCCGCGTGCTGAATAAGCTCGGGCCACAAACATCGCACACGATTTCTGTGCCAAGCGAACAGCCGCTGATGGCGGGGCAGAAGGTGGAACTGGGCATCGCGGAAGGCAGCCTGCTCAGCTCCGCTATGCTGGTGTATCTCTCTCCGCTGGTCGGCCTGTTTATCATGGGTGGCCTGTTTCAGATGCTGTTTGGTACCGATGTGGCCGCTATGTGCGGTGCCGCATTGGGTGGCGTGGGGGGATTCTGGCTTGCCAAAGGGCTATCTCCGACGCTTGCCGCGCGGGAGGAGTGGCAGCCTGTCATTCTCAGCGTTGGGCTGGCACCAGACCAGCTTCGTGTTGAAACGCTCTCTTCAGAGGCCCGGTGATCCATCGGGCTTTATCATTTTTTACACCCTAAAACAGAAAACGGCCTTTCTTCACGTTATACGTGCTTCTAAGTGCATTTCCAGGTAGCGAGGATGTAGTGTAGAATGCTGCGTTTTCGCACTGAAAAACGTCAGGCTAAGAACAGCGGCCTCCAGGAATTCGTAAGGCATAATTATTTAACTATATGAAGAACATACGTAACTTTTCGATCATTGCTCACATTGACCACGGTAAGTCGACGCTGTCTGACCGTATTATCCAGATTTGCGGTGGCCTGTCTGATCGTGAAATGGAAGCCCAGGTTCTGGACTCCATGGACCTGGAACGCGAACGCGGTATCACCATCAAGGCGCAGAGCGTTACGCTTGATTACAAAGCGGCTGATGGTGAAACCTATCAACTGAACTTTATCGACACCCCAGGCCACGTTGACTTCTCCTATGAGGTTTCACGCTCGCTCGCGGCCTGTGAAGGTGCGCTGCTGGTGGTGGATGCCGGGCAGGGCGTTGAAGCCCAAACCCTGGCAAACTGCTACACCGCGATGGAAATGGATCTCGAAGTTGTGCCGGTTCTGAACAAGATCGACCTGCCAGCCGCCGATCCTGAACGCGTAGCGGAAGAGATTGAAGATATTGTCGGCATTGACGCGACCGATGCCGTGCGCTGCTCCGCGAAAACCGGTGTGGGCGTGACCGACGTGCTGGAACGCCTGGTACGTGACATTCCAGCCCCGGAAGGCGATCCGGATGGCCCGCTGCAGGCGCTTATTATCGACTCGTGGTTCGATAACTATCTGGGCGTTGTCTCTCTGGTGCGTATTAAAAACGGCACCATGCGTAAAGGCGAAAAAATTAAGGTAATGAGTACCGGACAGGTCTACAACGCCGACCGTCTGGGCATCTTCACGCCAAAACAGGTTGACCGTACCGAGCTGAGATGCGGCGAGGTAGGCTGGCTGGTCTGCGCCATTAAAGACATCCTCGGCGCGCCGGTGGGCGATACCCTGACCGGCGCCCGTAACCCGGCAGATAAAGCGCTGCCAGGCTTTAAAAAGGTGAAACCGCAGGTTTACGCCGGTCTGTTCCCGGTCAGCTCTGACGACTACGAAAACTTCCGTGACGCGCTCGGTAAACTGAGCCTGAACGATGCCTCCCTGTTCTATGAGCCAGAAAGCTCAACGGCGCTGGGCTTCGGCTTCCGCTGTGGTTTCCTCGGTCTGCTGCACATGGAGATCATTCAGGAGCGTCTGGAGCGTGAATACGATCTGGATCTGATCACCACGGCGCCGACCGTAGTTTATGAAGTTGAAACCACCTCGAAAGAAGTGATCTACGTCGATAGCCCGTCCAAGCTGCCGCCGCTGAACAACATTCAGGAGCTGCGTGAGCCTATCGCAGAGTGTCACATGCTGCTGCCGCAGGAATTCCTGGGTAACGTAATTACGCTGTGTATTGAGAAGCGTGGCGTGCAGACCAACATGGTTTACCACGGTAACCAGGTGGCGCTGACCTATGAGATCCCGATGGCGGAAGTGGTACTCGACTTCTTCGACCGTCTGAAGTCGACCTCCCGTGGCTATGCGTCACTGGATTACAACTTCAAACGCTTCCAGGCCTCCAACATGGTGCGTGTGGACGTGCTGATCAACGGCGAGCGTGTGGATGCGCTGGCGCTGATCACCCACAACGACAATGCGCCGTACCGTGGCCGCGAGCTGGTTGAGAAAATGAAAGATCTGATCCCACGTCAGCAGTTCGATATCGCGATTCAGGCGGCGATTGGCAACCACATTATCGCGCGTTCAACCGTGAAACAGCTGCGTAAAAACGTTCTGGCGAAGTGCTATGGCGGTGACGTCAGCCGTAAGAAAAAGCTGCTCCAGAAGCAGAAAGAAGGTAAGAAGCGTATGAAGCAGGTCGGTAACGTCGAGCTGCCGCAGGAAGCATTCCTTGCCATCCTTCATGTTGGTAAAGACGGCAAATAACCCTAAGGAGTTGGCATGGCGAACATGTTTGCCCTGATCCTGGTCATTGCTACCCTGGTGACAGGTCTGTTGTGGTGTCTGGATAAGTTTATCTTCGCCCCAAAACGTCGTGAACGTCAGGCTGCCGCTCAGGCAGCCACTGGTGATGGGATTGACGCGAAAACCCTGAAGAAAGTCGGCCCGAAACCGGGCTGGCTGGAAACGGGCGCTTCGGTATTTCCGGTGCTGGCGATTGTGCTGGTGGTACGTTCGTTTATTTACGAGCCGTTCCAAATTCCATCAGGTTCAATGATGCCAACGCTGCTGATTGGTGATTTTATTCTGGTTGAGAAGTTTGCCTACGGCATTAAAGATCCTATCTACCAGAAAACGCTGATCGAAACCGGTCATCCGAAACGTGGCGACATCGTGGTGTTCAAATATCCGGAAGATCCGCGCCTGGACTACATCAAGCGTGCGGTAGGTCTGCCGGGTGATAAAGTCACTTACGATCCGGTTGCGAAAGAAGTTACCGTTCAGCCGGGTTGCAGCTCCGGTACCGCATGTGAAAACGCGCTGCCAATCACTTACTCAAACGTTGAGCCAAGTGATTTTGTGCAGACCTTTGCCCGTCGTAACGGTGGCGAAGCGACCAGCGGGTTCTTCCAGGTACCGAAAGGTGAAACCAAAGAGGACGGCATCCGTCTGGTTGAGCGCAAAGAGACGCTGGGCGATGTGACGCACCGAATTCTCACCGTGCCAATCGCGCAGGATCAGCTGGGTATGTACTATCGCCAGCCGGGCCAGCAGCTGGCGAGCTGGATTGTACCGCCAGGACATTACTTCATGATGGGTGACAACCGCGATAACTCTGCGGACAGCCGTTACTGGGGCTTTGTGCCGGAAGCGAATCTGGTCGGCAAAGCCACCGCCATCTGGATGAGTTTTGAGAAGCAGGAAGGCGAATGGCCGACCGGTGTACGCCTGAATCGTATTGGCGGAATCCATTAATTCTCAATAAATGAACGCGTAGCCGCTTTAATTAGCGGCTACGTGAATTATTTCCACGATAAATCTCTTCGAACTAACGACATCCCCTGTCGTTGTGTATAGAATATTCCCCCGAAGTTTAAGGTTGGCCCTGCAAGGGTGCCACGGCACACGAAACCGCGTTGGTTTTCTCAGGTCGGTTTCGTGTGCTGCATTTTTGACGCATTCATTTATTGGTATCGCATGAACCCCATCGTAATTAATCGGCTTCAACGGAAGCTGGGCTACACTTTTCATCATCAGGAGTTGTTGCAACAGGCATTAACCCACCGCAGTGCCAGCAGCAAACATAATGAGCGTCTCGAGTTTTTAGGCGACTCTATTTTAAGTTTCGTGATTGCGAATGCGCTTTATCACCGTTTCCCGCGTGTGGATGAAGGGGATATGAGCCGCATGCGTGCCACGCTGGTTCGGGGTAATACCCTTGCGGAAATCGCGCGCGAGTTTGAGCTGGGCGAATGTCTGCGTCTTGGGCCGGGTGAACTGAAAAGCGGCGGCTTCCGTCGTGAATCTATTCTTGCCGATACGGTCGAAGCATTAATTGGTGGTGTGTTCCTGGACAGCGATATCCAGACCGTAGAAAAGCTGATCCTGAACTGGTATCAGACCCGTCTGGACGAAATCAGCCCGGGCGATAAACAAAAAGATCCGAAAACGCGTCTGCAGGAATATTTGCAGGGTCGTCATCTGCCGCTGCCGTCTTATCTGGTGGTGCAGGTGCGTGGCGAAGCGCACGATCAGGAATTTACCATCCATTGCCAGGTCAGTGGCCTGAGTGAACCGGTGGTAGGCACAGGTTCAAGCCGTCGTAAGGCTGAACAGGCTGCCGCCGAACAGGCGTTAAAAATGCTGGAGCTGGAATGAGCGAAGATAAAACCTATTGCGGATTTATTGCCATCGTCGGACGTCCGAACGTTGGCAAATCCACCCTGCTGAATAATCTGCTTGGGCAGAAGATTTCCATCACCTCGCGTAAGGCGCAAACCACGCGTCACCGCATCGTCGGCATCCATACTGAAGGCGCGTATCAGGCGATCTACGTCGATACCCCGGGCCTGCACATGGAAGAGAAGCGTGCCATCAACCGCCTGATGAACAAGGCGGCGAGCAGCTCGATTGGCGACGTAGAGCTGGTGATTTTCGTTGTGGAAGGCACCCGCTGGACGCCGGACGACGAGATGGTGCTGAACAAGCTGCGTGACGGCAAAACGCCGGTCATCCTCGCGGTCAACAAAGTTGATAACGTGCAGGAAAAGGCCGACCTGCTGCCGCATCTGCAGTGGCTTGGTAGCCAGATGAACTTCCTCGACATCGTTCCGCTGTCCGCTGAGACCGGCCTGAACGTGGACACCATCGCGGGCATCGTGCGTAAGCATCTGCCGGAAGCGATTCACCACTTCCCGGAAGACTACATCACCGATCGCTCTCAGCGCTTTATGGCGTCTGAAATCATCCGTGAAAAGCTGATGCGTTTCCTGGGTGCTGAACTGCCGTACTCTGTGACGGTGGAGATCGAGCGTTTCCAGAGCAACGAGCGCGGTGGCTACGACATTAACGGCCTGATCCTCGTTGAGCGCGAAGGGCAGAAGAAGATGGTGATCGGCAACAAAGGGGCCAAGATCAAAACCATCGGCATTGAAGCCCGTAAGGACATGATGGAGATGTTCGAAGCGCCGGTTCACCTTGAACTGTGGGTGAAAGTGAAATCTGGCTGGGCCGATGATGAGCGTGCTCTGCGCAGCCTCGGTTACGGCGAAGACCAGTAACTTAAGACGACGAGCATATGGATGGATGGCAGCGCGCCTTTGTCCTGCATAGTCGTCCCTGGAGCGAAACCAGCCTCATGCTGGACGTCTTCACGGAAGAGTCGGGCCGCGTGCGCCTCGTTGCGAAAGGCGCACGTTCCAAACGTTCTAACCTGAAAGGTGCCCTACAGCCTTTCACGCCGCTGCTGGTACGCTTCGGTGGGCGAGGGGAAGTGAAAACCTTGCGCAGTGCCGAAGCCGTCTCTCTGGCGCTTCCTCTTTCCGGCATCACGCTCTACAGCGGTCTGTATGTCAACGAACTCATCTCACGGGTTCTTGAGCATGAGACCCGCTTCTCTGAACTTTTCTTCGATTATCTGCACTGTATCCAGGCGCTGGCTGGCGCATCCGGCACGCCCGAACCCGCCTTGCGTCGTTTTGAACTGGCGCTGCTGGGCCACCTCGGATACGGCGTAGATTTTCTGCACTGCGCGGGCAGCGGGGATGAGGTAGAAGACACCATGACCTACCGCTACCGTGAAGAAAAAGGCTTCATTGCCAGTATCGTGATCGACAACAGCACCTTTACCGGGCGCCAGCTCCGGGCGCTGTATGAGCGCGAGTTTCCCGATCAAGATACCCTGCGCGCAGCAAAACGCTTTACCCGGATTGCCCTCAAGCCGTATCTTGGCGGCAAGCCCTTAAAGAGCCGCGAATTATTCAGGCAGTTTGTGCCGAAACGTTAGACCACAGAATCGAAAAGAAAACCGAGGATTGTCATGGCTGAATTACTGTTAGGCGTCAACATCGACCACATCGCCACGCTGCGTAATGCGCGCGGCACGGCGTATCCCGATCCGGTTCAGGCAGCGTTTATCGCTGAACAGGCTGGCGCCGACGGCATTACCGTTCACCTGCGCGAAGACCGTCGCCATATCACCGATCGCGACGTGCGCATTCTGCGTCAGACGCTGGACACCCGTATGAATCTGGAGATGGCGGTCACCGAAGAGATGCTGGCCATTGCCTGCGAGACCCAGCCGCATTTCTGCTGCCTGGTGCCGGAAAAACGCCAGGAGGTCACGACCGAAGGCGGTCTGGATGTGGCCGGTCAGCTCGACAAAATGCGCGATGCCTGCAAGCGCCTGGCGGATGCCGGTATCCTGGTTTCTCTGTTTATCGACGCCGATTTCGCCCAGATTAAAGCGGCGGCCGACGTGGGCGCGCCGTATATCGAAATCCACACCGGCTGCTATGCCGATGCCAAAAATGACGCCGAACAGGCGAAAGAGCTGGATCGCATTGCCAAAGCGGCCACGTATGCCTCAAGCCTGGGACTTAAGGTTAACGCCGGTCACGGCCTGACCTACCACAACGTGAAGGCCATTGCCGCCCTGCCGGAAATGCACGAGCTGAACATCGGCCACGCCATCATTGGCCGTGCGGTGATGAGCGGCCTGAAAGAGGCGGTTTCAGAAATGAAACGCCTGATGCAGGAAGCGCGTCAGTAATGGCCATTCTGGGCTTAGGCACCGATATCGTTGAAATAGCCCGTATTGAAGCGGTGATCGCCCGTAGCGGCGATCGCCTCGCAAGACGCGTGCTGAGCGATAACGAGTGGGCCATCTGGGAAGCGCATCAGCAGCCGGTGCGCTTTCTGGCAAAGCGCTTTGCGGTAAAAGAGGCGGCAGCCAAAGCCTTCGGGACCGGCATTCGTAACGGCCTGGCGTTTAATCAGTTCGAAGTGTTTAACGATGAGCTGGGCAAACCGAGCCTGCGTCTGTGGGGAGAAGCGCAAAAGCTGGCGGAAAAGCTGGGGGTGAAGCACATGCACGTGACGATCGCAGATGAACGCCACTATGCCAGCGCAACGGTGATTATCGAAAGTTAAAGTTTGTCCGCGTGGTGCATCAGGACAAACTTATCCCAGAGCTGCTCTTCGCTCTCGACGTGGGCCGGATCCTTGAGGATGGTATTCGGGATCGGGCACACTTTCTGACAGGTCGGCGTTTCATAGTGGCCGATGCATTCCGTGCAGCGGTCGCTGTTAATCTCATAGATGCTGTCCCCCATCGAAATCGCCTGGTTCGGGCATTCGGGCTCGCACATATCGCAATTAATGCATTTTTTGGTAATTAACAGCGCCATCAGGAAATTCTCAGAAACAACACAAACTGGGCGGGCATTATACGCGTCAAACCAGTTTCTTTACCAGTTCTTCGCTGTGACGAATGCGCTCGGGCGCGCGCTCCAGATCCTGCTGCACCAGCGCCATAAACAGCAGGTCCGTCAGCATCATTTGCGCGCTGGTGGACGAGATAGCCGCGCTGCGCGTGGCCTGCTCTTCGGCAATGGTATATAAACAGCGCGTTGCCCGCTGCTGCAGGGCATTCGGGGTAAAACCGGTGATCGCCAGAATTTTACCGCCGACGCGCAGCGCTTCATCGGTTGCCATGTTGATTTCACGGCGCTCGCCGGAGTAGGAGATAGCCAGCAGCAGATCGTCAGGATCCATCGCCTGTACGGTCGCCAGCAGGGCGTGCATATCCTGCTCGACGATGGCGTTAAGCCCAATTTTCGTCAGCTTCCAGCCAAAGTTACGCGCCACAAGTCCGGACGCACCGATACCGGTCAGAATGATCCTGCGCGCGCCGCGCAGCATCGCCACGCTCTCCAGCAGCTTCTCTTCGGTATTCACATCGAGCGTCGCGTGCATGGCCGCCACGTTCTCTTTGATCAGCTTTTCGCCAACCAGCCGCATCGGGTCATCGCCGCGGATCTGATTATGCACCGGCATAGACTGCGGGTTGGGGTTGCTCACCAGCGCTTCGCTGATCGCCAGCTTGAGGGCGGGGAACCCCTTAAAGCCAATCTTCTGGGCAAACTTCACCACGCTGGACTGGCTCACGCCGGCTTCACTCGCCAGCTGCTGCGAGCTGAGATGGCGCGCGCGATCGGGTTGAGAAAGCAGAAAATCCGCCAGCTTCTTGTCGCTTTGGGCAAAGCCTGCGTAGCGCTGGCGAATGCGAATTAAACAGTTCATAGGGTCTCCTGGCGAAAATGTGATTATCTGCGCAAATACGAATTTTGCTCGCCTGAATGAATTTTATATTCCATTATAGTGTGATTATTATGAATTAAAAATTCTTGAGGTACAAAAAATGAATCTTGGCTCACTTGTTTCTGAAACGCGTAACCCGCAAACCATGGATCTGGATGCGCTATCCACCCTGGAGCTGGTTAACCGCTTTAATCAACAGGATACGCTGGTCGCGCAGGCAGTGAAAGAGACATTACCCGAGGTGGCGAAAGCGGTCGATGCGGCGGCGGAAGCCCTCAAGGCCGGCGGCCGTATTATCTACATGGGGGCGGGCACCAGCGGGCGTCTTGGGGTGCTGGATGCGTCAGAATGCCCGCCAACCTTTGGGGTTCCGCACGGTCTGGTCGTTGGACTGATTGCCGGTGGACCCGGCGCGCTGCTGAAAGCCGTTGAAGGGGCGGAAGATAACAAACAGCTGGGCGAGGATGACCTGAAAGGTCTGAATCTGACCGCGAAGGATCTGGTGGTTGGGCTGGCGGCATCCGGGCGCACCCCGTACGTCATTGGCGGGCTGGAATACGCCAACCGGACGGGCTGCACGACGGTGGCCATCTCCTGTAATCCGGGCTCCCCGATTGCGCAGGTGGCCGCTATCGCTATCTCTCCGGTTGTCGGGCCGGAAGCGCTCACCGGCTCCACGCGCCTTAAATCCGGGACCGCGCAAAAGCTGGTGCTCAATATGATCTCCACCGGCGCGATGGTGAAGTTCGGCAAGGTGTATCAGAACCTGATGGTGGATATGCAGGCCACCAACGTCAAGCTGGTGGACAGAGCCTGCCGCATGGTGATGGAGGCGACGGGCACAGGCCGTGAAGAGGCTGAAGCGGTACTCAAGCAGACCGATCACGATGTTAAACCGGCCATTTTGATGATCCTGAGCGGGCTGGATGCGGCGGCCGCGAGAGCCAAACTCGATGCGCATAGCGGCTTCTTACGGGCAGCATTAGAAAACTAACAGAGGCGTCTATGGACAAAACAGCAGCGCTCGCCAGCGATATCCTGCAGGGGATCGGTGGGGAAAAAAATATTCAGCGTCTCGAAAACTGCATGACGCGCGTGCGCGTCGAGGTGCATAACGACGACCAGCTTGACGTGCCGCGCCTGAAGCAACTGTCCGGCGTCAGCGGCTACGTGAAGCAGGGGCAGCAGCATCAGCTGATCGTCGGGCCAGGGAAAGCGGCGCAGGTTGTCGATGCCATGCGCGCGCTGATGGGCGTTAGCGCGAGCGCGTCGATGGACGATGCGGAACGCACCAGGGCGCAGGCGAAGGCCAAATACAAAGCCCCCATGAGCGATGCGCTGCGTCAGCTGGCAAACGTCTTTATTCCGCTGATCCCGGCGTTTATTGCTTCGGGACTGATCACCGGGATTATCAATATCCTCAAGCGGCCGGATATCGTCGGGGATTTTGCCACGCAGTATCCGAACCTGCTGGGGATTCTGGGGATCTTCGGCAGCGCTGTGTTCGCCATCATGAACATTCTCGTCGGGGTGAATACCGCGAAGGTGTTTGGTGGATCGCTGGCGATGGGCGGGGTCATGGCGGGCATTTTGTCCAGCCCGCAGCTGGCGCAGATCACGCTGTTTGGTGAGGCGCTCCAGCCCGGGCGCGGTGGGGTGATCGCCGTGCTGCTGGTGGTCATCCTGATGTGCTGGATCGAGAAAAGGCTGCGCGCGGTTTTGCCCGGGTCGATCGAGCTGATTCTCAACCCGCTGCTGACCACGCTGATTACCGGTAGCGTAGCGATTGTGGCCCTCCAGCCGTTAGGCGGGTGGATCTCTGAAGCCATCGCTCACGGTGCGTCTCTGGCTATTGACCGCGGCGGCCTGTTAGTGGGCGCTGTGCTTTCCGGTACCTTCCTGCCGCTGGTGCTGACCGGTCTGCACCAGGGGCTGGTGCCGATCCACGTAGAGCTTGTACAGGCGCACGGCTACAACGCGCTACTGCCTATCCTGTCGATGGCGGGCGTGGGGCAGGTCGGCGCGGCGATTGCCGTACTGATGAAAACCCGCAACACGCGTCTGAAAAAAATGATAAAAGGCGCACTGCCGGTTGGCCTGCTCGGCATTGGCGAGCCGCTGATTTTCGGCGTTACGCTGCCGCTGGGTAAACCGTTCCTCGCCGCGTGTCTGGGCGGTGCGGTAGGCGGGGCGCTGATCAGCTACTGGAAAGTCGCTACCGTTATCACCTTTGGGCTTTCCGGTTTACCGCTGGCATTAACCATCGTGACCGGAAAAGTCATGCTCTATCTGTTAGGCTATTTAGTAGCGGTGATCGCCGGGTTCCTTTTTACCTGGCTATTAGGATTCAACGACCCAGAGGAGTAAGGTTTGGCAAATCACGCGCGTCGCGTTGTCTTTTTCGATCTGGATGGAACGCTGCATCAGCAGGATATGTTTGGAACGTTTATGCGTTACCTGCTACGGCGTCAGCCTTTGAATGCGCTGCTCGTGCTGCCGCTCTTACCGGTTATCGGGATCGCGCTGCTGGTGAAAGGCCGGGCGGCGAGATGGCCGATGAGTCTGCTGCTGTGGGGATGTACGTTTGGGCACAGCGAAGCGCGGCTCAAGCAGCTCGAAAAGGATTTTGCGCACTGGTTTCGCGGTCACGTTGCCGCCTTTCCTGTTGTACAGGCGCGCCTGACCAGCTACCTCGACGCGAACGATGCCGACATCTGGCTGATTACAGGCTCCCCGCAGACGCTTGTGGAGCAGGTCTACTTTGATACCCCCTGGCTTCCGCGCGTGAATCTTATCGCCACGCAAATTGCCCGCGGTTACGGCGGCTGGGTGCTGACCCTGCGCTGCCTGGGGCATGAAAAAGTGGTCCAGCTGGAGAAACGCATCGGTACGCCGCTGCGCCTGTACAGCGGCTACAGCGACAGCAAGCAGGACAACCCGCTGCTCTATTTTTGCCAGCACCGCTGGCGCGTCACGCCATCAGGCGAACTTCAGCAACTCGAATAGTCTTCTCTAAAACGGGCGTGTATAATGCCGCCCGCTTTTCGACTGGAGTATCAGCCTTTGTCCAACCCTGAACACAATCATGAATACTGGATGCGCCATGCGCTGACGCTGGCTCAACGCGCATGGGACGAGGGCGAAGTGCCCGTGGGCGCGGTGCTGGTTCATAACAACCAGGTGATTGGCGAAGGGTGGAACCGTCCTATTGGTCGCCACGATCCTACTGCGCATGCCGAAATCATGGCGCTTCGTCAGGGAGGGCTGGTGCTGCAAAACTATCGTCTGCTTGATACCACGCTGTATGTGACGCTGGAGCCGTGCGTGATGTGCTCCGGGGCGATGGTCCACAGCCGGATCGGGACTCTGGTTTTCGGGGCGCGGGATGAAAAAACCGGTGCGGCCGGTTCGCTGATGGACGTGCTGGGTCACCCGGGTATGAACCACCAGGTGAAGACTATCGGTGGGGTGCTTGCACCAGAGTGTTCGGGGCTATTAAGCGATTTCTTTCGAATGCGCCGTCAGCAGAAAAAGCAGCAAAAGGCAGAACTGAAGCTTTCGGACGATTAAGCTCGTCCGGCGCCACGACCGGGTAGCTTTGAGCCAGCCGTTTGGCCTCCGTCGCCTCTTTCTCTTTCTCCAGCAGATACCCGACCAGGCTAATCTGATATTTACGGATATTTTCCACGTAGGCGTAGGCTTCATGTCCGCGCGCGTAGCCGTATGTCAGCTTGTTATACCATGGCTTCTGGCTCAGCAGCGGCAGGCGCTGCTTAACGTCTGACCAGCTGTCCGGATTGCCTTTCGTTTTGGCCGTCAACGCTCGCGCATCAAGCATATGCGCGTAGCCCATATTGTAGGCCGCCAGCGCAAACCAGATCCGCTCTTCTTCCGGCACCGTTTCCGGTACTTTAGCCATCATATCCTGCAGGTAGCGCGCGCCGCCGCTGATGCTCTGTTCGGCGTCGGTACGATCGTTCACGCCCAGGCTCAGCGCGGTATTTTTGGTTAACATCATCAAACCACGTACGCCCGTGGGCGACGTGGCCTGGGTATCCCAGTGGGATTCCTGATACGAAATAGCTGCCAGCAGTTTCCAGTCAATCTCCTGGGCGTATTTTTCGAACAGCGGCTGCAGGTCCGGCAGGACGCTGTCTACCGCGCGCAGGAAGCTGCGGGTGTCAACGTAGTCAAAGTCATCGCCGTGCCCGAGGTACTTCTCCTCGAGACGTGCCAGGGTACCGTCTTCATTGATGGTGTTGAAGAAATCAAGCATCGCGGCAGAGAAGGTCTGATCGTCATCAAGCTGGCTAAACCAGGTCACGGGCTGCTCGTCGGTGACGTCCAGCGCCACGGCGATTTCAGGATGCACCCGCTGGAACAGGCTGATCGCGACCGAATCGGCGATGGTGTAGGGCACCTTCTGATCTTTTACCTGCTCCAGCAGCTCCGTCGTGCCGAGTTTCGGATCCACCGTCCAGCTCAGGTCGGGATATTTCTTTTCCTTAAGCTCCCGCAGATCGTCAATCACCACGTGGCCGGGCGCAATCGTCAGCTGCCGATCGTTAATTGAAGCCAGCGAGCGCGGGCGCAGGCTCCCGACGCGGTAGACCAGCTGCTGCGAAACGGAGTAGTAGGTCGGGCCTGGCTGGTAGTTCTTGCTGCGCTCGCTGTTATACACCAGCCCGGCAGCAAGCATATCGGCATCGTCGTTATCGAGATCGTCAAACAGCTGGTTGATATTCTGGCGGACGGTGATTTTGAGCTTCACGCCAAGATAATCGGCGAACTGTTGTGCCAGTTCATAATCCAGGCCAATGATTTTGCCGTTGATGTCGCTGTAAATCAGCGGGGAGTTGAGGGTACTGACGCGCAGTTCCCCCCGCTCCTGAATGGCGGCGATACGGTTTTCGGCTTTGCCGAACCAGGGGATGGAAGGCCAGAGGGCCACTGCCAGCAGCAACGTTACAATGCCGATGAGCAGATAATTAATCTTTAATTTTTTCAATTAGTTAATTCTCTGCGACGCCGGTTGCCTCAGTCTGCTGTAGCCATGTTAATCATAAGGTTTGCCATTGAATGAGCGGCATTTTGCGTAAACTTGCGCCACTTGGCAACCAATTAGAGAGACAGGTCACATCTATTGTTAAAATTTTATTTCGACGCAAACGGTTTCGTCGGCGCTCAGGATTCTCTATAATGACGCCCGTTTTCCCCCCTTGCGCACACTGTAAGCGCCCCGGCGCTTCGAAGACGAGAGACTTATGATGGAAATTCTGCGTGGTTCGCCTGCACTGTCTGCCTTCCGTATTACCAAACTGCTGGCACGTTTTCAGGCGGCCGACCTTCCGGTAAGCAATATTTACGCTGAGTATGTCCATTTTGCTGACCTGAATGCCCCCCTCAATGCAGAGGAGCGCGTACAGCTGGAACGCCTGCTCAAGTATGGCCCAAGCCTGAGCAGCCATACGCCAACCGGCAAACTGATCCTTGCTACGCCTCGTCCGGGCACCATCTCCCCCTGGTCTTCCAAAGCCACCGACATCGCCCACAACTGTGGCCTGAGCCAGATTAACCGTCTGGAACGCGGCGTGGCGTACTACGTGGAAGCCTCTACCCTGAGCGACGCGCAGTGGCAGGCGGTTGCGGCTGAACTGCATGACCGCATGATGGAGAGCGTATTTGCCTCTCTCGACGACGCGCAGAAGCTGTTCTCCCACCATCAGCCTGCGCCGGTACAGAGCGTAGACCTGCTGGGGCAGGGCCGTCAGGCGCTGATTGACGCCAACCTGCGTCTCGGCCTGGCGCTGGCAGAAGACGAAATCGACTACCTGCAGGATGCGTTTGTTAAGCTCAACCGTAACCCGAACGACATCGAACTTTACATGTTCGCGCAGGCTAACTCTGAGCACTGCCGCCACAAGATTTTCAACGCCGACTGGATTATTAACGGCGAACAGCAGCCGAAGTCGCTGTTCAAAATGATCAAAAACACCATGGAGCAAACCCCTGACCACGTGCTGTCTGCCTATAAAGACAACGCCGCGGTAATGGAAGGTTCCGAGGTGGGCCGCTTCTTCGCCGATCGCGAAGCAGGGCGCTATGACTTCCATCAGGAGCCCGCGCATATCCTGATGAAAGTGGAAACCCACAACCACCCGACCGCGATCTCCCCGTGGCCGGGTGCGGCGACCGGCTCCGGCGGTGAAATCCGTGACGAAGGGGCGACCGGCCGTGGCGCTAAACCAAAAGCGGGTCTGGTCGGTTTCTCCGTCTCCAACCTGCGTATCCCGGGCTTTGAACAGCCGTGGGAAGAAGATTTCGGCAAGCCAGAGCGCATTGTGACCGCGCTGGATATCATGACCGAAGGCCCGCTGGGCGGCGCGGCGTTTAACAACGAATTTGGTCGTCCGGCGCTGAACGGTTACTTCCGTACCTATGAAGAGAAAGTGGACAGCCACAACGGCGAAGAGCTGCGTGGCTATCACAAACCGATCATGCTGGCGGGCGGGATCGGCAACATCCGTGCCGATCACGTGCAGAAAGGCGAGATCGTCGTCGGCGCGAAGCTGATCGTACTGGGCGGCCCGGCGATGAACATCGGTCTGGGCGGCGGCGCAGCCTCTTCTATGGCCTCCGGCCAGTCTGATGCGGATCTCGATTTCGCCTCCGTGCAGCGTGACAACCCTGAGATGGAGCGCCGCTGCCAGGAAGTGATCGACCGCTGCTGGCAGCTGGGTGACGCCAACCCGATCCTCTTCATCCACGACGTGGGCGCGGGCGGTCTGTCCAACGCCATGCCGGAGCTGGTGAGCGACGGTGGCCGCGGCGGACGCTTCAACCTGCGCGACATCCTGAGCGATGAGCCGGGCATGAGCCCGCTGGAAATCTGGTGTAACGAATCCCAGGAGCGCTACGTGCTGGCGGTTGCCGCCGATCAGCTGCCGCTGTTTGACGAGCTATGCCGCCGCGAGCGCGCGCCGTATGCCGTCATCGGTGAAGCGACCGAAGAGCAGCACCTTTCCTTAAGCGACACCCACTTTGACAACCAGCCGATCGATCTGCCGCTCGACGTGCTGCTCGGTAAAACGCCGAAGATGACCCGCGACGTAACCACCCGTAAAGCGGCGGGCAAAGCGCTGGATCGTCAGGGCATCACCGTGGCAGAAGCGGTCAACCGCGTGCTGCACCTGCCTGCAGTGGCAGAGAAAACCTTCCTGGTGACCATCGGCGACCGCACCGTGACCGGTATGGTTTCACGCGACCAGATGGTCGGCCCGTGGCAAATCCCGGTCGCTAACTGCGCCGTGACCACCGCGAGCCTCGACAGCTACTACGGCGAAGCGATGGCTCTCGGCGAACGCACCCCGGTAGCGCTGCTGGACTTCGCTGCTTCTGCCCGTCTGGCGGTCGGTGAAGCGCTGACCAACATCGCCGCGACGCAGATTGGCGATATCAAACGTATCAAGCTTTCCGCCAACTGGATGGCCGCTGCCGGCCACCCTGGCGAAGATGCTGGCCTGTATGAAGCCGTAAAAGCGGTGGGCGAGGAGCTGTGTCCTGCCCTCGGCCTGACCATTCCGGTGGGCAAAGACTCCATGTCGATGAAAACCCGCTGGCAGGAAGGCAACGAGCAGCGCGAGATGACCTCTCCGCTGTCGCTGGTGATCACCGCGTTTGCCCGCGTGGAAGACGTGCGCCACACCGTTACGCCGCAGCTTGCGACCGAAGACAACGCCCTGCTGCTGATTGACCTGGGTAAAGGCCACAACGCGCTGGGTGCCACCGCGCTGGCGCAGGTTTACCGCCAGCTCGGCGACAAGCCAGCCGACGTGCGCGACGTTGCCCAGTTGAAAGGCTTCTACGACGCGATTCAGGCGCTGGTGGCGCAGCGTAAGCTGCTGGCCTACCACGACCGTTCCGACGGCGGCCTGCTGGTGACCCTGGCAGAGATGGCCTTCACCGGCCACTGTGGTGTGGAAGCCGACATTGCAACGCTTGGCGAAGACCGTCTGGCGGCGCTGTTCAACGAAGAGCTGGGTGCCGTGATTCAGGTGCGCGCGGCGGATCGAGACGCGGTTGAAGCGATTCTGGCGAAGCACGGTCTGGCAGACTGCGTGCACTATCTGGGTAAAGCCGTTCAGGGCGACCGCTTCGTGATTGAAGCTGACGGTCACGCGGTCTTCAGCGAAAGCCGCACCACGCTGCGCATGTGGTGGGCGGAAACCACCTGGCAGATGCAGCGCCTGCGTGATAACCCGGAATGTGCCGATCAGGAGCATAACGCGAAAGCGAATGACCAGGATCCAGGCCTGAACGTGAAGCTCTCCTTCGACATTAACGAAGACATCGCTGCGCCGTACATTGCGACCGGCGCGCGTCCAAAAGTGGCCGTGCTGCGCGAGCAGGGCGTTAACTCCCACGTTGAGATGGCGGCTGCCTTCCACCGCGCGGGCTTTGACGCTATCGACGTCCACATGAGCGACCTGCTGGCCGGGCGTACCGGTCTGGAAGATTTCCAGGCGCTGGTGGCGTGCGGCGGCTTCTCCTACGGCGACGTGCTGGGCGCGGGCGAAGGCTGGGCGAAGTCCATCCTGTTCAACAGCCGCGTGCGTGATGAGTTCGAAACCTTCTTCCACCGTCCGCAGACCCTGGCGCTGGGCGTGTGTAACGGCTGCCAGATGATGTCTAACCTGCGCGAGCTGATCCCGGGCAGCGAAGCCTGGCCGCGCTTTGTGCGTAACCAGTCAGACCGCTTCGAGGCGCGCTTCAGCCTGGTGGAAGTGACCCAAAGCCCGTCTCTGCTGCTGCAGGGAATGGTCGGTTCACAGATGCCAATCGCCGTTTCCCACGGCGAAGGTCAGGTAGAAGTGCGTGATGCTGCGCATCTGGCTCAGTTGGAAAGCAAGGGCCTGGTGGCGCTACGCTTTGTCGATAACTTCGGTAAGGTTACAGAAACCTACCCGGCTAACCCGAACGGCTCCGCCAACGGTATTACGGCGGTGACCAGCGAAAGCGGTCGCGCGACCATCATGATGCCGCACCCGGAACGCGTGTTCCGTACCGTGAGCAACTCCTGGCACCCGGAAAACTGGGGCGAGGATAGCCCGTGGATGCGTATCTTCCGCAACGCGCGTAAGCAGCTGGGTTAAGTTTTAGCCCCACACCCTTCCAGGCCCGGTAAGCGAAAGCTTCACCGGGCTTTTTTATTTGTGTCGCAATTACGCGACAGACCCGCAATACGACTGTCTCCAAAAGGCGACATTTAACTCATTGATTTATATGTGGCAGTAAAGGTTCCCGTTAAGGTGTTGCTTAATAGCGACACTTAGCCTGAAAATCATTCAACCGATAATTAACGCGTTAAACGAGTAAAAACTATATATTTCAATATTTTAATATTTTAATATTTTATTTTGCATTCTGGCACGGGTGTTGCATAATATTAACCAGTGGCTCATTCACCTTCTTATGTCAGCCCCTTAGGGACGCGCTACATAAACTTCGAATGACGCACAAAAAGGTGCCTGCCGTCCAACTACTGATCATAGCGATGCTTTATCAGGCCAGGGCGAAACGTCGAGTTAGGCACCGCCTCATTCCATGACAAAGCCGGGTTTTTACCCGGCTTTGTTGTATCTGAAGGGCAGACTCAGTTACGCTCTGCGTAAACCCCCATTAAGAGAGTAATGCGTTGAAACGCTGGCCCGTTTTCCCCCGCTCCCTGCGGCAGCTCGTCATGATGGCCTTCCTGCTGATCCTGCTGCCGCTGCTAATCCTTGCCTGGCAGGCGTGGCAAAGCCTGAACGCGCTGAGCGCGCAGGCGGCTTTGACCAACCGCACGACGCTCATCGACGCCAGACGCAGTGAAGCGATGACCAACGCCGCGCTTGAGATGGAGCGCAGCTATCGTCAGTATTGCGTGCTTGACGATCGGACGCTGGAAAAGGTTTATCAGAGTCAGCGTAAACGCTACAGCGAAATGCTGGACGCTCACGCGGGGGTCTTACCTGACGACAAGCTCTATCAGGCGTTACGTCAGGATTTAAACGATCTCGCGCAGCTGCAGTGCAGCAACAGCGGCCCGGATGCCGTTGCTGCCGCGCGCCTCGAAGCTTTTGCCAGCGCCAACACCGAGATGGTGCAGTCTACGCGCGCGGTGATTTTCTCTCGCGGCCAGCAGCTCCAGCAGGAGATTGCCGAGCGCGGCCAGTTCTTCGGCTGGCAGGCGCTGGTGCTGTTCCTGGTGAGTCTCGGGCTGGTTCTGCTCTTTACCCGCATGATCATCGGCCCGGTGAAGGGCATCCAGCGTATGATCAACCGTCTGGGGGAGGGGAAATCGCTCGGGGATACGGTCGCTTTTAAAGGTCCGCGCGAGCTGCGATCCGTCGGCCAGCGCATTATCTGGCTGTCCGAGCGCCTGGCGTGGCTCGAATCTCAGCGCCATCAGTTCCTGCGCCATATCTCTCATGAGCTTAAAACGCCGCTGGCCAGCATGCGCGAAGGGACGGAGCTGCTGGCGGACGAAGTGGCAGGACCCCTTACGCCAGAACAGAAAGAAATTGTCGAGATCCTGGATGACAGCAGCCGCAATCTACAAAAGCTGATTGAGCAACTGCTGGATTACAACCGCAAGCTGGCTGACGGGGCGGTCGTACTGGAAAACGTAGAGATTGAGCCGCTGGTGGATATGGTGATCTCGGCCCACAGCTTGCCAGCAAGAGCTAAAATGATGCATACCGGCGTCGAGCTGAATGCGCCTGCGTGCCTGGCTGAACCCATGCTGCTGATGAGCGTTCTGGATAATCTTTACTCCAATGCGGTGCACTATGGTACTGAATCCGGTAACATTTATATCCGAAGTAATACGAATGGTTCACGGGTGTTTATTGACGTCGCAAACACCGGCACCCCGATCCCCGATGACGAAAAAACCATGATCTTCGAACCCTTTTTCCAGGGGAGTCATCAGCGGAAAGGCGCGGTTAAAGGAAGCGGTCTGGGCTTGAGCATCGCCCGGGACTGCATACGACGCATGCAGGGTGAGCTAAACATTGCCGCGGACGAACGTTCAGATGTTTGCTTCCGTATCGAACTGCCCGTGAGCCGGAAAAATCAATAAAATGAATCTATGTCTGGTGAGTATGTCACACGTCTTTTTCCGCGCCGTACGCGCGGTGTTTTCCAGCAAAACGCTTAGCCTGAGCCTGCCCTGTTTATTTCTGGCAGGGTGTGTTTCCCATGCGCCACAAAGTGCTATTAGCGATAAACAGGAAGATAAATGGCCCGATAACCAGCTGGCAGACTTCCTCTCAACCCGCTGTGACGACATCTGGAACCTGTCAGGACATGACGTTGAAAGCAACCCGCTGTTCTGGCTGCGTGGAATAGACTGCGCCCAGCGTCTGGCGCCGGTAGACGCCCGCTCGAAGGCCGCGATGCTGGATGACGACACCTGGCAGGACGCGTTCAAGCGTGGGATTTTACTTGCAGATGCGAAAATCACCCCCGTTGAACGCCGCGTCAATGTCACCCGGCTGGACACGTTTGTGGTCAATCTTCCCGTGCAGGTACGCCCGGTATACCAGCTCTGGCGCGATGGGCAGACATTACAACTTCAGCTGTCTGAAGAGCGTTCCCGCTACAGCAAGCTGCAGCAGTCAACCGACAGCGAGCTTGATACGCTGCGCCAACAGCAGCAACATTTACGTACGCAGCTGGATACCACGACGCGTAAGCTGGAGAACCTGACCGATATCGAAAGGCAGCTCTCGTCGCGTAAATATCAGCCGGGGAGTTCATCCGCGTCACCGGACAGCGATACGCCGAAACAAGAGGACGTGAAGCATGACGAGCCGTAAACCTGCCCATCTTTTACTGGTGGATGACGATCCCGGGCTGTTAAAGCTGCTGGGGATGCGTCTGGTGAGTGAAGGCTACAGCGTCGTGACCGCCGAAAGCGGGCTGGAGGGGCTGAAGATCCTTAGCCGCGAGAAAATCGATCTGGTGATAAGCGACCTGCGGATGGACGAAATGGATGGCCTGCAGCTGTTCGCGGAGATCCAGAAGCAGCAGCCGGGTATGCCCGTGATCATCCTGACGGCGCACGGGTCGATCCCGGATGCGGTTGCCGCGACGCAGCAGGGGGTCTTCAGCTTCCTGACCAAGCCGGTGGACAAAGACGCGCTGTATAAGGCTATCGACAGCGCGCTGGAACATGCCGCCCCGGCGGGGGATGAAGCGTGGCGGGAGTCCATCGTCACCCGCAGCCCCATTATGCTGCGTCTGCTTGAACAGGCCCGGATGGTGGCGCAGTCCGACGTCAGCGTGCTCATCAACGGCCAGAGCGGAACCGGGAAAGAGATCCTGGCGCAGGCGATCCATAACGCCAGCCCGCGCAGTAAAAACGCCTTTATCGCCATTAACTGCGGCGCGCTTCCGGAACAGCTTCTCGAATCTGAACTGTTTGGTCATGCCCGCGGCGCATTCACCGGCGCGGTGAGCAGCCGGGAAGGGCTGTTCCAGGCCGCGGAAGGTGGCACGCTGTTCCTGGACGAGATTGGCGACATGCCCGCGCCGCTGCAGGTCAAACTGCTGCGCGTGCTGCAGGAGCGAAAAGTTCGCCCGCTGGGCAGCAACCGCGACATTGATATTAACGTGCGCATTATTTCCGCCACCCACCGCGACTTGCCAAAAGTGATGGCCCGCAACGAGTTTCGCGAAGATCTCTACTACCGTCTGAACGTGGTGAATCTGAAGATCCCGGCGCTGGCGGAGCGCGCGGAAGACATTCCGCTGCTGGCGAATCATCTTCTGCGCCAGGCGGCCGATCGTCATAAACCGTTTGTGCGCGCGTTCTCCACCGACGCGATGAAGCGGCTGATGGCCGCAGGCTGGCCGGGTAACGTGCGCCAGCTGGTGAACGTGATTGAGCAGTGCGTGGCGCTGACCTCCTCACCGGTAATCAGCGATGCGCTTGTAGAGCAGGCGCTGGAAGGGGAAAACACGGCCCTGCCGACGTTTGCGGAAGCGCGGAATCAGTTTGAGCTCAACTATCTGCGCAAGCTATTGCAGATCACCAAAGGCAACGTGACCCACGCGGCGCGCATGGCCGGACGCAACCGCACCGAGTTCTACAAGCTGCTGTCGCGCCACGAGCTGGAAGCAAACGATTTTAAAGAGTAATGCCGTATGATACTGTGAGCAATCGATTACGAGGCAGCTTACAGGCAAGAGTTTAAGGACCCACCATGAAAAAGATTGATGCGATTATTAAACCTTTCAAACTGGATGACGTGCGTGAAGCGCTGGCGGAAGTCGGCATCACCGGGATGACCGTGACGGAAGTGAAAGGTTTTGGTCGTCAGAAAGGCCACACCGAGCTTTATCGTGGCGCAGAGTACATGGTCGACTTTCTGCCGAAAGTGAAAATTGAAATCGTGGTCAGCGACGATATCGTCGATACCTGCGTGGATACCATTATCCGCACCGCGCAGACGGGCAAAATCGGCGACGGTAAAATCTTCGTCTTTGACGTGGCGCACGTGATCCGTATCCGTACCGGCGAAGAAGACGACGCCGCGATTTAACATTCCCAAAAGTTTTGTAGCCGGGAAAGGCGCAGCCGCCACCCGGCGAAAAAAAAGCCCCTCGAACGAGGGGCTTTTTGCATTACAGCACCTTATGCGGCCCGAAACATTCGTAGTGAATGTTGTCTTTGTTCACGCCCAGCTCCACCAGCTGCTTCGCGGCGTACTGCATAAACGCCACCGGCCCGCAGACGTAGAACTGCATATCCGGTGCGCTGAACAGGCCTTCACGCTGGCTCAGATTCATCAGACCCTCACTGTCAAAGCGGGCAGCTGTGCGGTCTGCTTCCGTCGGCAGGCGATACCAGGTGTGCGCGGTGAAGCGCGACAGGGAAGCCCCGAGCGTTTTCACTTCATCGGCAAAAGCGTGCACGTCACCGTTTTCCGCAGCGTGGAACCAGTTGACCTGCGCACCGTGGTTGGCTTTCGCCAGCGTATCGAGCATCGCCAGCATTGGCGTTTGGCCGACGCCCGCAGAGATCAGCGTAACCGGGGTATTCGCTTCAACGGCCATGAAGAAATCGCCCGCCGGCGCGGCCAGATGGACCACGTCGCCCACGTTAGCTTCGTTGTGCAGCCAGTTGGATACCTGACCGCCGTCCTCGCGCTTCACCGCAATGCGGTAGCCTTTACCGTTTGGCTTGCGGGTAAGAGAATACTGGCGGATCTCCTGATGCGGGAAACCTTCAGGCTTCAGCCACACGCCCAGATACTGGCCCGGCTGGTAATCGGCAACCGGCTGTCCGTCCACCGGCTCAAATTCAAAGCTGGTAATCAGCGCGCTGCGCGGCGTTTTCTCAACGATGCGGAAGGCGCGCGTGCCTTCCCAGCCGCCGTTCTTGCTGGCGTTTTCGCTGTAGATCTGCGCTTCGCGGTTGATAAACACGTTTGCCAGCACGCCGTAGGCTTTCCCCCACGCGTCCAGCACCTCCTGGCCCGGGCTGAACATCTCGTCCAGCGTTGCCAGCAGGTGGCCACCCACAATGTTGTACTGCTCGGGCTGGATCTGGAAGCTGGTGTGCTTCTGCGCGATTTTTTCCACCGCGGGCAGCAGTGCCGCCAGGTTTTCAATATTGCTGGCGTAGGCCGCGATGGCGTTGAACAGCGCTTCGCGCTGATCGCCGTTGCGCTGGTTGCTCATGTTGAAAATTTCTTTGAGCTCCGGGTTATGCGTGAACATGCGATCGTAAAAATGGGCGGTGAGTTTAGGGCCGGTTTCCACCAGCAGGGGGATGGTGGCTTTAACGGTAGCGATGGTTTGAGCGTCGAGCATGAGCGCATCCTTCTGATGTGACTTTAATGATGTATTTTAAATACATCTTATAAAAAATACCCCTGCGTTGTAAATGGTTCTTTGCAAGATGAAAAATATGCATCACAAACCTGAAAAGAAATCCGCTGGAAAGGGGGAGAGCTTTATTCCTCAAACCCTTGCGTGGCGCGCAGGAAAACGTTTGCGTAAAATCGTTTGTCAAGACCTGTTATCACAGAACTAATCAGTTATACTGTTGCCCGTTGTCCAACAGGACTGCCTTTTCAGGCCAAAATTTACTTGTTAGCTGAGTCAGGAGATGCGGATGTTAAAGCGTGAAATGAACATTGCCGATTATGATGCCGAACTGTGGCAGGCTATGGAGCAGGAAAAAGTACGTCAGGAAGAGCACATCGAACTGATCGCCTCCGAAAACTACACCAGCCCTCGCGTTATGCAGGCGCAGGGTTCTCAGCTGACCAACAAATACGCTGAAGGTTACCCGGGCAAGCGCTATTACGGCGGTTGCGAGTACGTTGATATCGTTGAGCAGCTGGCTATCGACCGTGCGAAAGAACTTTTTGGCGCTGACTACGCAAACGTGCAGCCGCACTCTGGCTCTCAGGCTAACTTCGCGGTCTACACCGCGCTCCTGCAGCCGGGCGATACCGTTCTGGGTATGAACCTGGCGCAGGGCGGCCACCTGACTCACGGCTCCCCGGTTAACTTCTCCGGCAAACTGTACAACATCATCCCTTACGGTATTGATGAGTCCGGCAAAATTGACTACGAAGACATGGCGAAGCAGGCTAAAGAGCACAAACCGAAGATGATCATCGGTGGCTTCTCTGCTTACTCCGGCATCGTTGACTGGGCAAAAATGCGTGAAATCGCGGACAGCATCGGTGCTTACCTGTTCGTCGACATGGCGCACGTTGCGGGCCTGATTGCCGCTGGCGTTTACCCGAACCCGGTTCCACACGCTCACGTTGTGACCACCACCACCCACAAAACCCTGGCGGGTCCACGCGGTGGCCTGATCCTGGCGAAAGGCGGTGACGAAGAGCTGTACAAAAAACTGAACTCCGCTGTATTCCCAAGCGCGCAGGGCGGCCCGCTGATGCACGTTATCGCGGCTAAAGCCGTTGCGCTGAAAGAAGCGATGGAGCCAGAGTTCAAGGTTTATCAGCAGCAGGTTGCTAAGAACGCCAAAGCGATGGTGGAAGTGTTCCTGAACCGTGGCTACAAAGTGGTATCCGGCGGTACTGAAAACCATCTGTTCCTGCTGGATCTGGTTGATAAGAACCTGACCGGTAAAGAAGCTGACGCTGCCCTGGGCCGCGCCAACATCACCGTGAACAAAAACAGCGTGCCAAACGATCCGAAGAGCCCGTTCGTGACCTCCGGTATCCGTATCGGTTCTCCGGCCGTAACTCGCCGCGGCTTTAAAGAAACGGAAGTGAAAGAGCTGGCTGGCTGGATGTGTGACGTTCTGGACAACATCAATGACGAAGCGGTTATCGAGCGCGTCAAAGGTAAAGTTCTGGATATCTGCGCACGCTTCCCGGTATACGCATAATTCCTCTGCTTTGCAGAAACAAAAAAGGCCGCACTTGCGGCCTTTTTTATGGCTTATCGCCGGTCGAGGGAAATAGCCCCCGGACCAACAATCGCCAGCAAAATAAAGGCGCCAGCAATACTGATGTTCTTGTAGAAATTAATCATATTAGGTACGACCGCATCACCGGTCATATCCCAGTAATGGTGACCAATAATCGCCGTGCCCAGCGTATAGAATACAAACAATACGGCGAGAGGACGGGTGAAAAAGCCCAGCACGATCAGGATAGCGGCAGGCACTTCCATCACCACCGCAATAATGGCCGCCAGCATGGGCATCGGCGCACCCAGCGAGGTCATATATTGTACGGTTCCGCTAAACCCCGTCAGTTTTGGATAGCCAAAGATGATAAACAGCACGACAAGCGCGATGCGCGCAATCAACAGCAAAAGGTGACGTGACTGACCGAAATCGAAATAACGTAATGAGTTCATGGCAGAAAAACCTCTGCAAGTGGAGTAATTTAAACGTAATACATATTTTCATTCCCCGCCATAAGCCAGACGACTGCACGAAATGTTAAAATCTCGTTAATTTATAGCAGGCTATCGACTTGCTTAATTTTTATATTCTCGCCAGACTATGGCCTCGATTTCGGGAGGGATTCATGGTCTTGCATTCCACGCGCTGGCTGGCGCTCAGTTATTTCACCTATTTCTTTAGCTACGGCATTTTTCTGCCTTTCTGGAGCGTCTGGCTTAAGGGTATCGGCCTGACGCCCGAGACCATCGGTGTCCTGCTCGGGGCCGGGCTGGTGGCGCGTTTCCTTGGCAGTCTGCTGATTGCTCCGCGCGTCAGCGATCCCTCCTTACTGATCAAGGCCGTGCGCATTCTTGCGCTGCTGACCCTAGTCTTTGTTGCCTGCTTCTGGGTCAGCCACCAGTTTGCCTGGCTGATGGTGGTGATGGTCGGCTTTAACCTTTTCTTCTCACCGCTGGTACCGCTGACGGATGCCCTGGCGAACACCTGGCAAAAGCAGATCACCATGGACTATGGCCGCGTGCGCCTGTGGGGCTCAATTGCCTTTGTGATTGGCTCGGCGCTGGTGGGGAAACTGGTCAGCCTTTACGATTACCGCGCCATTCTCGCCCTGCTGAGTATCGGTATTGCCTCGATGCTGCTTGGCATGCTGCTGCGACCGTCGGTGATGCCGCAAGGGGAGAGCCGCCATCAGGAGAGCGCAGGCTGGCCCGCCTGGCGGAGCCTGGTGGCCCAGAGCTGGCGTTTTCTGGCATGTGTCTGCCTGCTTCAGGGGGCGCATGCGGCGTACTATGGCTTCAGCGCCATCTACTGGCAGGGGGCGGGATATTCTGCTTCCGCCGTGGGCTATCTGTGGTCGCTGGGCGTGGTGGCCGAAGTCATCATTTTCGCCCTGAGCAAGAAATTGTTCCGTCGATTTGGCGCACGAGACCTGCTGCTGCTTTCCGCCGTGTGCGGCGTGGCGCGCTGGGGGATTATGGGCTGGACGACCGATCTGCCGTGGCTGATCGTGGCGCAAATTCTTCACTGCGGCACCTTTACCGTGGGTCATCTGGCGGCGATGCGCTATATCGCAGCGCGCGAGGGCGGAGACGTTATTCGCCTGCAGGCCGTCTATTCGGCAGTGGCGATGGGAGGCAGTATCGCGATCATGACGGTGTTTGCCGGATTCCTCTATCAGCACCTGGGGCATGGGGTTTTCTGGGTGATGGCGCTGGTCGCCTTACCCGCCATCGTTGTTCGCCCTAAAGTGGCCGCCCGCGCGTCGCTATGATTCCAGCATGGCGCGTATATGTTCTTGCTGCTGCGCGTTCAGTGTCTCAACGGCATGAATCAGCGGCGGCGAGAACAGCGGCAGGACGGTAGGGTAGGGGGTGATAACCAGCGCGGCCTCGCGCGGTGCCCCCTCTTTCTGGAAAGCCTGCAGCGTTAGATAGCGAATATTAAGCGGCAGCAGCGTCAGCTCGCGAAGCTGCTGTTCAATCAGATCCTCGCTGGCTTTATCGTCTCCCGTCAGCAGGATCACCTGTTTTTCGTGCAGATCGGTCTCCTGCATCAGCCAGGCGCCGAAAATCACCGCCACCAGGCTCATCTCTTCATCAGAAAAACGCAGCCCAAACTCCGCTTCCAGCTCAAACAGCGCTTCCTTTGTGGTGCGTAACAGCCGGGGATAGAGACGATGGATCTCCTCCGGCAGGCTATTGTCGATGCCGATTTCAAACAGCGAGCGGTCCAGCGCCTGAGCCAGATGGATATACAGCTGATCGGTCAGCCCTTGCTCATCGCTGAAGTTCATCCCGGTCTGCGAGCGAAAACGGGCGACCATGCGCACGATGGCCCGGCGCAGACGCTGATCCTGCTGGTGCTTATCAAGCACCGGATCGGGCGTGCGGAGCATCATAAACAGCAGCGCCAGAAACAGCTGTTCATCCCCGTGCGCACCCTGCGGCACGCGCCGTTTCCAGTGACGTACGATCTCCTGGGCCGTAAAATACTCCCCTCTCGACTGGGTCCAGCTGCGCTGCACGTGAGAAAACTGCGGCGTATTTCCGAGCTGATGCTGAATGAGACAGTATTGCAAATAGAGCTGTAAAAACTGGACGTCGCGGCATTCAAACTGGCGCTGCAGCTTGCGGGAGCAGAAGCCGATCAGCGCCCGCAGGTTCGCATCATCGTAAAGCGGCCGCGCAATGCCGTGTTGTTTAAGCGCGGTTTTTAATGCGGGGGTAAACTGGTGCGAGACAAACTGCGGGCAAAGCCGCAGCGCCCGGCGCAGCCAGTGCAGCAGGCATAAACGCTGATTCAGGGCTGTGCCTTCAATCCGGTAGCTGCCGTCGTGGTGCGTAACGATGTCCAGCCGGTGATAGCGCTGGATTTCATCGCGCGTCTCGGCTATATCTTGCCGTGCCATCGCGTCGTCCACGCCGTTGGCAGCGATAATGCTCTGTGCGGTGACGGCAGTATCGGGCAGGTAAAGCATCAAAAGCACCTGGCAGCGGCGCTGCGAACTGGAAAGCACAGATGGAATTTCAAGCGTCGTCATCATCTGTCGGGTATCCAGTGTGAATGTTTGATAAGAATAGCTAAAGGATGAGCGCTGAAAAGCGCGCCGGCAGGCCTTTCACTCAGGATTGCTGGGGAACATCACAGAATTTTTGACGTGAGGAATTGATGCAAACAGTTAAACAAAGTGCGATGGCGTTATTTTTTGCGGTTATCAGCTTCACCACCAGCGCGCACCCTCACAGTTTTATTGACCTCCAGACCGAGCTGGTTACCGACGGCACGCAGCTGAGCGGCCTGAAGATGCGCTGGACGATGGATGAAATCACCTCGGCCGATCTGCTCTACGATGCGGGAAACGCGAAGCCCGGCGATGAAATCTGGAAAAAGCTGGCGGCGGAAGTGATGGCCAACGTGCTCGGCCAGCACTACTTCACGGAATTCTGGCACAACGGGCAAAAGGTCAAATTTCTGAACCGGCCAACGGAATACGGTATGACGCGTGACGGGCATCAGGCTGTGCTGACGTTTGTGCTTCCGCTGGCGCATCCGCAGCCGCTGGCCGGGCAAACGTACACGTTTTCCACTTTTGACCCTACTTACTATGTCGACATGCGCTATGACAAAGACGGCGACGTACGGCTGCCGGACGCGCTGCAAAAAAACTGCAAAATTGGCGTTCACACCCCGAAACCCAGCGAGGAGACGCTAAACTTTGCGGTCTCGCTTGATAAGGAAGATGCCCCACCTGAGGATATGGAGTTGGGTAAACAGTTCGCGCAGGAGGTGACGTTACAATGTCAGTGATCTCTTCTCCGGTTCGGAAACCGCGCCGCTGGCTGCACCTCTGGCCGCTGGCGCTCTTTCTTCTGCTAGCCGTTTGCGGTTCGCTCTGGCTATGGCAGGCCTGGCCGCAGGTCATGATGAAAAGCATCGTCTGGCAGCGTGAGGTCAACCAGCAGATGAGCGGTCTGCTGAAGGCGGTGGCGGAGAACCCGACCAAAGCGGGTGGTTCTCTGCTGGCATTCAGCTTTATCTATGGCGTTCTGCACGCGCTGGGGCCGGGGCACGGCAAAATCGTGATAACGACCTGGCTCGCCACCCATCCGTCGAAGCTGAAATCGAGCATCGGCCTGACGCTGGCCTCCTCGCTGCTACAGGGCGGTGTGGCGATTGTGCTCGTCGTGGTGGTCCTTTCGCTGTTGCAGCTTCCCGCGCGCCAGCTGCACATGAGCAGTTTCTGGCTGGAGAAGGGGAGCTACGCGCTGGTGGGCGTGCTGGGGCTGATCCTCTGCTGGCGGGCGCTGAAAAAGCTGCGCGTGCTGCTGCAAAAACCCAAATTCAAAACCTTTACGCCGCACCACGTTCATGATGAAAGCTGCGGCTGCGGGCATCAGCATTTGCCCACGCAGGAACAATTGCAGAGCGGTGACGACTGGCGCGCGCGGCTGATGATTGTTCTCTCGATGGGCATGCGCCCGTGTTCGGGGGCAATCATGGTGCTGCTGTTCAGCAAGGTGATAGGCGTGTTTGGCTGGGGAATGCTCTCCGCGCTGGCGATGGCGGCAGGGACGTCTCTCACCATTTCGTCTTTAGCGCTGCTGGTTCACAGCTTCCGTCAGCTAGCGGTCAAACTGAGCGGCAATAAAACGCCGGTGCTGTGGCGACAGGTAGGGTGGACAACGCTTGCGCTGGCGGGCGGGGTGATTCTGCTGGTGGCGGCGGTGACGATGTGGATGAGCGCGGTACCGGTGGGAAGAGGATTGCGGCCGTTTTAGTTGGGATCCCCTCTCCCACAGGGAGAGGGAATGACCGGGATTAACGCTTCAGCGCATCGCTCAGTTCATCACGCATGTTTGCCAGCATGGCTTTAACAACGCGTGGGTTACCCGCAACGACGTTGCCGGTAGACATGTAGTTGTGGCCGCCGGTGAAATCACAAACGATGGCACCTGCTTCACGTGCGATCAACTCGCCCGCAGCAAAGTCCCACGGCTTCAGCGACAGCTCGAAGTAACCGTCAACGCGGCCGGTCGCCACGTAGGCCAGATCCAGCGCGGCAGAGCCGGTACGGCGGAAGTCCGCGCATTCGGTGAACAGTTTGCCCAGGATATTCATATAGGTGGTCGCGTGCTGTTTCGCCTTGAACGGGAAACCGGTCGCCAGAATGGTGCCGTCCAGATCGCGTGCGTTGCTGCAGCGCAGACGGTAGCCGTTCAGCTGTGCGCCCTGACCGCGGGTAGCGGTGAACAGTTCGTTACGCATTGGATCGTAAACAACGGCGACTTCAGTACGGCCTTTAATGCGTACTGCGATAGACACAGAGAAGTGTGGCAGGCGTTTAACAAAGTTGGTGGTGCCATCCAGTGGATCGATAACCCATTGAACATCCTGATCGGTACCTTCATGTTCACCGCTTTCTTCGGTGATGATGGTGTGCTGCGGGTAAGATTTGCGGATCGTTTCGATAATAATCGCTTCTGCGGCTTTATCGACGTTAGTCACGAAATCATTGCTGCCTTTCTGGCTGGTTTCTACGGAGTCTGGCGTTTCGTAGTGTTTGGCAATTACATTACCCGCCTTGCGCGCTGCGCGCACGGCGATGGTCAGCATCGGATGCATCGGTCTCTCTCACTGGATGTTAAAGAACAGGAAAATCGGCGCAGAGTATAGCAGTGGGATCGGATTATGTCTCCCGTTTATGATAATATGCCGGAATATTCTTCAGACGCTGAATTCAGACATTAAAAATTATGCTGCAAAACATTCGAATCGTGCTGGTCGAAACATCGCACACCGGCAACATGGGCTCCGTTGCCCGCGCTATGAAAACCATGGGCTTAACGAACCTGTGGCTGGTTAACCCGCTGGTGAAACCTGACTCGCAGGCTATCGCCCTGGCGGCCGGTGCCAGCGACGTGATCGGCAACGCCCAGATCGTCGATACCCTTGACGAAGCGCTGGCCGGTTGCAGCCTCGTTGTTGGCACCAGCGCGCGTTCACGCACGCTGCCGTGGCCGATGCTGGATCCGCGCGAATGCGGCCTGAAAAGCGTCTCAGAAGCAGAACAGGCTCCGGTTGCGCTGGTGTTTGGCCGCGAGCGCGTTGGCCTGACCAACGACGAGCTGCAGAAGTGCCACTATCACGTCGCCATAGCGGCGAACCCGGAATACAGCTCGCTGAACCTGGCGATGGCGGTGCAGGTTATCGCCTATGAAGTGCGTATGGCGTGGCTGGCGACGCAGGAGAAACAGGCAGAGCCTAAAGAAGAAACGGCCTACCCGCTGGTGGACGATCTTGAGCGCTTCTACGGTCACCTGGAGCAGACGCTGCTCTCAACCGGCTTTATTCGTGAAGGTCACCCGGGCCAGGTGATGAACAAACTGCGCCGCATGTTTACCCGCGCGCGCCCGGAAAGCCAGGAGCTGAACATCCTGCGCGGGATTCTGGCGTCGATTGAGCAGAAGAATAAAGAGTAGTGTCGATTTCCCCCTCTCCTCGTGGGAGAGGGCTGGGGTGAGGGCATCAGGCCGCACCTGGGTTATGAAGGCACGGAACGTTAAATACCTGACTAAAACAGTCAAGTAAATAGTTGACCATTTTAGTCAGGAATGTCAGACTTGGCCCTGCTATGCAATACCCCCATTTTACAATAAAAAACCCCGGGCAGGGGCGAGTTTGAGGTTAAGTAAGACATGAGACTGACATCTAAAGGGCGTTATGCCGTGACCGCGATGCTGGACGTTGCGCTCAACTCCGAAGCGGGCCCGGTTCCGTTGGCTGATATTTCTGAACGACAAGGGATCTCCCTCTCTTACCTGGAACAGCTGTTCTCCAGACTGCGTAAAAATGGACTGGTTTCCAGCGTTCGTGGCCCAGGCGGCGGTTATCTGCTGGGTAAAGACGCGGGCAGTATTGCAGTTGGTGAAGTGATTAGCGCAGTTGACGAATCCGTTGACGCGACCCGTTGCCAGGGGAAAGGAGGCTGCCAGGGCGGCGATAAGTGCCTGACCCACGCGCTGTGGCGCGATCTGAGCGACCGTTTGACCGGCTTCCTGAACAACATCACCCTCGGTGAGCTGGTGAATAACCAGGAAGTTCTGGATGTCTCTGGTCGTCAGCACGGTCAGGATTCCCAACGCAGCACCCGAGCGCAGGACGCTATCGACGTCAAATTGCGCGCGTAATAAAACGATAAAGATTTCAGAATCAGGCCGGGGCGAAGACTCGCCCCGTGTACTCGGTCGTACATCCAGCCGGTTGCCTGATTCCTTGCATTGAAGCGATGTACGGAGTTTAAAGAGCAATGAAATTACCGATTTATCTCGATTACTCCGCAACCACGCCGGTGGACCCGCGTGTTGCCGAGAAAATGATGCAGTGTCTGACCCTGGACGGAAACTTTGGTAACCCAGCTTCCCGTTCACACCGTTTTGGCTGGCATGCTGAAGAGGCGGTTGATATCGCCCGTAATCAGATTGCTGACCTGGTGGGGGCCGACCCGCGTGAGATTGTATTCACCTCCGGTGCGACCGAATCCGACAACCTGGCGATCAAAGGTGCAGCCAACTTTTATCAGAAAAAAGGCAAGCACATCATCACCAGCAAAACCGAACACAAAGCCGTGCTGGATACCTGCCGCCAGCTGGAGCGTGAAGGGTACGAAGTGACTTACCTGGCGCCACAGAGCAACGGGATCATCGACCTGAAAGAGCTCGAAGCGGCTATGCGTGACGACACCATTCTGGTTTCTATCATGCACGTTAACAACGAAATCGGCGTCGTTCAGGACATCGCGACCATCGGCGAAATGTGCCGCGCGCGCGGTATCATCTACCACGTGGACGCGACCCAGAGCGTGGGCAAACTGCCTATCGACCTGAGCCAGCTGAAAGTGGACCTGATGTCCTTCTCCGGCCACAAAATTTATGGCCCGAAAGGGATCGGCGCGCTGTACGTTCGTCGTAAGCCACGTATCCGCATCGAAGCACAGATGCACGGCGGCGGTCACGAGCGCGGTATGCGTTCCGGCACGCTGCCTGTTCACCAGATCGTGGGCATGGGCGAAGCGTACCGCATTGCGAAAGAAGAGATGGAAACCGAGATGGCACGCCTGCGCACGCTGCGTAACCGTCTGTGGGACGGCGTGAAAGATATGGAAGAAGTGTATCTGAACGGCGATCTCGAGCAGGGCGCGCCGAACATCCTCAACGTCAGCTTCAACTATGTTGAAGGCGAATCGCTGATCATGGCGCTGAAAGACCTGGCCGTTTCTTCCGGTTCTGCCTGTACGTCTGCAAGCCTGGAGCCATCCTACGTGCTGCGCGCGCTGGGCATGACCGACGAGCTGGCGCACAGCTCTATCCGTTTCTCTTTAGGTCGTTTCACTACCGAAGAAGAGATTGACTACACCATCAAGCTGGTTCGCAACTCCATCGGCCGTCTGCGCGACCTTTCTCCACTGTGGGAAATGTTCAAGCAGGGCGTGGATCTGAACAGCATTGAATGGTCACATCACTAATCGGTACATAAGGAGAATTCAATCATGGCATACAGCGAAAAAGTCATCGATCATTACGAGAACCCGCGCAACGTTGGCTCATTTGACAACAGCGACGAATCTGTTGGTAGCGGCATGGTCGGCGCACCGGCGTGTGGCGACGTGATGAAGTTGCAGATTAAAGTCAACAATGAAGGTATCATTGAAGACGCGCGCTTCAAGACCTACGGCTGCGGTTCTGCTATCGCGTCCAGCTCCCTGGTGACCGAATGGGTGAAGGGCAAGTCTCTGGACGAAGCACAGGCAATTAAGAACACGGATATTGCTGAAGAACTCGAACTGCCACCGGTGAAAATTCACTGCTCAATTCTGGCAGAAGACGCGATCAAAGCCGCTATTGCGGACTATAAAAGCAAACGTGAAGCAAAATAATTGAGGTTTGAGTATGTCGATTACCCTTAGCGACAGCGCTGCCGCGCGAGTAAGCTCTTTTCTGGCGAACCGTGGTAAAGGCTTTGGCCTGCGACTGGGCGTACGTACCTCCGGCTGTTCTGGTATGGCTTACGTACTGGAGTTTGTTGATGAACCGGCGTCTGATGATACCGTGTTCGAAGACAAGGGCGTGAAGGTGGTGGTCGATGGCAAAAGCCTGCAATTCCTCAACGGCACTCAGCTGGACTTCGTTAAAGAAGGCCTGAACGAAGGGTTCAAATTCACGAACCCGAACGTCAAAGACGAGTGTGGTTGCGGCGAAAGCTTCCACGTTTAACCGCGCGTTATCCGAAACCCCACCGTGGCTTACCTGCTGCGCGTGGGGTTTGTTCTAACAGGCTACCCCTGAGATTGTTATGGATTACTTCACTCTCTTCGGACTACCCGCTCAATACCCGATTGATCTCCAGGCGCTGACAATCCGTTTTCAGGATCTTCAGCGTCAGTATCACCCGGATAAATTCGCCAGTGGTACTCAGGCAGAACAGCTGGCTGCGGTATCGCACTCTGCGACCATCAACCAGGCCTGGCAGACGCTGCGTCATCCGCTGAGTCGTGCCGAGTACCTGCTCTCGCTCCACGGATTCGATCTGGCGAGCGAACAGCACACCGTGCGTGACACGGCGTTTCTGATGGAGCAGCTGGAGCTTCGCGAAGAGCTGGATGAGATTGAACAGGCCAAAGACGAAGCGCGTCTGGAAAGCTTCATCACGCGCGTGAAGGGCATGTTCGATACCCGCCATCAGCAGATGGTGGAGCAACTGAACAACGAGACCTGGGACGTGGCGGCAGACACTGTGCGCAAACTCCGTTTTCTCGATAAACTGCGAAGCAGTGCTGAACAACTCGAAGAAAAGCTGCTCGATTTTTAATTTCGGAAGCAATTATGGCCTTATTACAAATTAGTGAGCCTGGCTTAAGTGCCGCACCGCACCAGCGTCGTCTGGCGGTGGGTATCGATCTGGGCACCACCAATTCCCTCGTGGCGACCGTGCGCAGCGGCCAGGCGGAAACGCTGGCTGACGAGCAGGGCCGCCATCTGCTGCCTTCCGTAGTCCACTACCAGCAGCAGGGGCACGCGGTCGGCTATGACGCCCGCGCCAACGCCGCGCGCGATCCGGCCAACACCATCAGCTCCGTGAAGCGCATGATGGGCCGCTCGCTGACCGATATTCAGACCCGCTATCCGCATCTGCCGTATCAGCTGCAGGCCAGTGAAAACGGCCTGCCGATGATTGCGACCGCGGCCGGTCTGCTGAACCCGATTCGCGTTTCCTCCGACATCCTCAAAGCGCTGGCGGCGCGCGCGACGGCGACGCTCGGCGGCGATCTGGACGGCGTAGTCATCACCGTTCCGGCCTATTTTGACGATGCACAGCGTCAGGGCACCAAAGACGCCGCGCGTCTGGCGGGCCTGCACGTGCTGCGCCTGCTGAACGAACCGACGGCGGCGGCGATTGCCTACGGCCTCGACTCCGGTCAGGAAGGGGTCATTGCGGTTTACGACCTCGGCGGCGGTACCTTTGATATCTCGATCCTGCGCCTGAGCCGTGGGGTGTTTGAAGTGCTGGCGACCGGCGGGGATTCCGCGCTGGGTGGCGATGACTTCGACCATCTGCTGGCGGACTACATTCGCGAGCAGGCGGGCATCAGCGATCGCAGCGATGCGCGCGTCCAGCGTGAACTGCTGGATGCGGCGATTGACGCCAAAATCGCCCTGAGCGATGCGCAGACGGTTACCGTAAACGTTGCGGGCTGGCAGGGTGAGATCACCCGCGACCAGTTCAGCGATCTGATTGCCCCGCTGGTGAAGCGCACCCTGCTGGCCTGCCGTCGCGCATTGAAAGATGCGGGCGTTGAGGCGAACGAGGTGCTGGAAGTGGTCATGGTGGGCGGTTCGACCCGCGTGCCGCTGGTGCGCGAGCGCGTGGGCGAATTCTTTGGCCGCACGCCGCTGACCTCCATCGACCCGGACAAAGTGGTTGCCGTGGGCGCCGCAATCCAGGCCGATATTCTGGTCGGCAACAAGCCGGACAGCGAAATGCTGCTGCTGGACGTCATCCCGCTGTCGCTGGGTTTAGAAACCATGGGCGGCCTGGTGGAGAAAGTGATCCCGCGTAACACCACCATTCCGGTGGCGCGCGCGCAGGAGTTCACGACCTTCAAAGACGGCCAGACCGCGATGTCCATCCACGTAATGCAGGGCGAACGTGAGCTGGTGCAGGACTGTCGCTCTCTGGCGCGCTTTGCGCTGCGCGGCATTCCGGCGCTGCCTGCGGGTGGGGCGCATATTCGCGTCACCTTCCAGGTGGATGCGGACGGTCTGCTGAGCGTCACGGCGATGGAAAAATCCACCGGCGTGGAATCGTCCATCCAGGTGAAGCCGTCCTACGGCCTGACCGATGGCGAAATCGCCTCCATGATTCAGGATTCAATGAGCTACGCCGAGCAGGATGTGAAGGCGCGTATGCTGGCTGAACAAAAAGTTGAAGCCGCCCGCGTGCTGGAGAGCCTGAGCGGCGCGCTCGCTGCCGATGCCGCGCTGTTAAGCGCCGCTGAGCGCCAGGTGATTGACGACGCTGCCGCGCATTTAAGCGCAGTAGCAGAAGGCAATGACGCTGACGCAATAGAAGAAGCCATTAAAAACGTTGATAAACAAACCCAGGACTTTGCTGCTCGCCGCATGGACAAATCTGTCCGCGTCGCGCTGAAAGGCCAGTCCGTGGACGAGGTTTAATATGCCAAAGATTGTTATTTTGCCTCATGCGGACCTCTGTCCGGATGGCGCTGTTCTGGAAGCGAAGACCGGTGAAACCATTCTCGATGTTGCCCTGCGTGCAGGTATCGAAGTGGAACACGCCTGTGAAAAATCCTGTGCCTGCACCACCTGCCACTGCATCGTGCGTGAAGGTTTTGATTCTCTCGCTGAGAGCACCGAAGACGAAGACGACATGCTGGATAAAGCATGGGGTCTGGAGCCTGACAGCCGCCTGAGCTGCCAGGCGGCGGTGACCGATGAAGATCTGGTCGTGGAGTTCCCACGCTACACCATCAACCACGCACGCGAGCATTGATATGGGACTGAAGTGGACAGACAGCCGTGAAATCGGCGAAGCGCTCTACGACGCGAACCCGGATCTTGATCCGAAGACCGTACGATTCACCGACATGCATCAGTGGATCTGCGATTTAGAGGATTTCGACGACGATCCAAACGCATCCAATGAAAAAATTCTGGAGGCGATTCTGTTAGTCTGGTTAGATGAAGCAGAATAAAAAACATAACGGGCTGCCTTCAGGCGGCCCGTTTGCTAGTTGCTAATAAGGAAAAATAAAATGACCGAAGCGATGAAGATTACGCTCTCGACGCAGCCCGCCGACGCGCGCTGGGGCGAGAAAGCCAGCTACAGCATCAACAATGACGGCATAACCCTGCACCTGACGGGCAACGACGATTTGGGTCTGATCCAGCGCGCCGCGCGTAAAATTGACGGCCTGGGCATTAAGCATGTCTCCCTGGAAGGCGAAGGCTGGGACACCGACCGCAGCTGGGCATTCTGGGCAGGCTACAAAGGGCCGAAAGGCACCCGCAAAATTGAGTGGGCGAACCTCGACGAAGCCGGTCAGAAAGAGCTGGAAAGCCGCCTGCAAATCATCGACTGGGTGCGCGACACCATCAACGCCCCGGCGGAAGAGCTTGGTCCGGAGCAGCTGGCGCAGCGCGCGGTTGACCTGCTGTGCGGCGTGGCCGGCGACAAGATGTCCTATCGCATTACCAAAGGTGAAGACCTGCGCGAGCAGAATTACATGGGCATCCACACCGTGGGCCGTGGTTCCGAGCGCCCTCCGGTCCTGCTGGCTCTGGATTACAACCCAACCGGCGATAAAGCGGCGCCGGTCTTTGCCTGCCTGGTCGGGAAAGGCATCACCTTCGACACCGGCGGCTACAGCCTGAAGCAGAGCGCGTTCATGGACTCCATGAAGTCCGACATGGGCGGCGCGGCAACCATCACCGGCGCGCTGGCGTTTGCCATCACTCGCGGTCTGAACAAGCGCGTGAAGCTGTATCTGTGCTGCGCGGACAACATGGTGAGCGGTAACGCCTTCAAGCTGGGCGACATCATTCGCTATCGCAACGGCAAAAACGTCGAAGTGATGAACACCGACGCCGAAGGCCGTCTGGTGCTGGCCGATGGCCTGATCGACGCGTCTGCCCAGAAGCCAGAGCTAATTATCGACATGGCGACCCTGACCGGCGCGGCAAAAACCGCCCTGGGTAACGACTACCACGCGCTATTCAGCTTCGACGACAAGCTGGCCGCTCGCCTGCTGGCAAGCGCCGCTGCGGAAAACGAGCCGTTCTGGCGTCTGCCGCTGGCCGAGTTCCACCGCAGCCAGCTGCCGTCCAACTTTGCCGAGCTGAACAACACCGCGAGCGCGGCGTACCCGGCGGGTGCAAGCACGGCGGCAGGCTTCCTGTCCCACTTCGTTGAGAACTACCACGAAGGCTGGCTGCACATCGACTGTTCCGCAACGTACCGTAAAGCGGCAGTTGAGCAGTGGTCCGCGGGCGCGACCGGTCTGGGCGTGCGTACCGTGGCGAACCTGCTGACGGCTGAGTAATCGTTATTGCCCTCTCCCCCTCTCCCAGGGGGAGAGGGGGAAATGCATCATCTGGAATTGTTATGTCCGAAACCAAAAACGAATTAGAAACCCTGCTGGAGCAGGCGGCGACCGAGCCCGCCCACCGTCCGGCATTTTTCCGCACGCTGCTGGAATCCACCGTCTGGGTGCCTGGCACTGCCGCGGAAGGTGAGCAGGTTGTCGAAGACAGCGCGCTGGATCTGCTGCACTGGGAGAAAGACGACGGCAGTTCGGTGATCCCGTTCTTTACCTCGCTGGAAGCCCTGCAGGAAGCGGTAGAAGACGAACAGGCGTTCGTAGTGATGCCGGTGCGTACCCTGTTTGAAATGACGCTGGGCCAGACGCTGTTCCTTAACGCGAAGCTGCCGACCGGGAAAGAGTTTACGCCGCGTGAAATCAGCCATCTGATAGGTGAAGAGGGCAACCCGCTCAGCACCCAGGAAGTGCTGGAAGGGGGCGAAACGCTGCTGCTGTCTGAAGTGGCCGAGCCGCCCGCGCAGATGATTGATTCCCTGACGACGCTGTTCAAAACCTTGAAACCGGTTAGACGCGCGTTTCTCTGCTCCATTAAAGAGCGTGCGGACGAGCATCCGGTTCTGCTGATTGGTATTGAGGCGGACGGCGATATCGACGAAATCATTCAGGCGGCGGGAAGCGTGGCGACCGACACGCTGCCGGGCGATGAGCCGATTGATATCTGCCAGGTGAAGAACGGCGAGAAGGGCATCAGCCACTTTATTACCGAGCACATCACCCCGTTCTACGAGCGTCGCTGGGGCGGCTTCCTGCGCGATCTCAAAACCAACCGCATCATCTGATTACGGCGGGGTGAATATCACCCCGTTGCTTCCAGCAGCAGTAAATCCATCAGCAGCACCAGATTCGACTCAAACGACGTCACCCCCGCGGCTTCGGCGGCGAAGTGTACCGCTTCGTCATAGAGGGCAAAATGCACGTCCGCCATCCCCGCCAGCGTGTTGGCCGAGGCGCGGGTAAACGCGACGATCGTCATACCGACGTTTTTGGCAATCCGAGCTTTATCCAGCACCTGCTCGGTTTCGCCGCTGCGCGAGACGGCAATAAACACCTGATAGCGTGAGGCGTTGCTGAGGAAAATATTCCGGCTGTCTCCCGGCCCGGAGATAAACGCCGTTTTGCCCAGCACCTGCAGCTTCTTGGTCAGGTACTCCGCAAACAGATAGGAAAACCCGGCCCCGTAGAGAAAGAAGCTCTCTTTCTGGCGCAGCAGGTCGGCAAACTGCTGGCGTTTTTCCTGCGTGACCCACTGGAAGGTGTGCTGATAGTTGGCGATAAACTGGTTAAACAGCGCCGGGAGTTCAGGAAGCGACTGCCCCTGAGCGGCAATATGCGGCGTGTCGGAGAGCAGCTGCTTGCAGTGCCAGATAAACTCGCTAAAGCCGCTGAACCCCAGCTTCTGGCACAGCCGCATGATGGTGGCGGTAGAAACGAACGTCGCCTGCGCCAGCTCGCGTACCGTGATGTTGCCCACCAGCAGCGGATGCTCCGTGAGGTGAGCGAGGACGCGATACTCCGCGCGGGTCAGCGACGCACCGCGCGTTAACAGCGTGGCCAGGCGATTATCCATTATTTCGCCGGTTCAACCGGCAGGTCGTCACGCGCGCCCCATTCGCTCCAGGCGCCGTCGTATAGCGTGACGTCGTTCGCGCCGAGCGTGGCGAGCGCCAGGATCACCACGCAGGCCGTGACGCCGGAGCCGCAGCTGGCAATAATTGGACGGTGTAAATCAACGCCGGCACGGTCAAAAATGGCGCGCAGCTCGTCGGTGGTTTTCAGCTCGCCCTCAAACACCAGATCGCCCCACGGCACGTTCAGCGCGCCCGGAATATGTCCGCGCTTCAGCCCCGGACGGGGTTCGTCCGCTTCGGCATTGAAGCGAGGCGCTGGACGGGCATCGACGATTTGCGCCGTTTTTTCATGGCTCACGACCAGCACGTCGGTCAGGCGTTTTACCACGTGGGTGTCAAAGGTCGCGTCGAATTCACCTTCCGGCAGCGTTACGTCACCCTGTTGAAGCGGCAGCTCGTCGCGCTTCCAGCCCGCCAGCCCGCCGGCAAGAATCGAGACTTTTTCCACGCCGAAGTTTTTCAGCATCCACCACGCGCGCGGCGCGGAGAAGAGGTTACCTTCATCATAGACAACGAGGTGTTTGTCTTTGCTGACGCCCAGCTCGCGCATCGCCACGGAAAACGCTTCCGGGCGCGGCAGCATGTGCGGCAGGGGAGAGTTGTGATCGGAGAGGGCTTCAATATCAAAAAATACCGCGCCAGGCAGGTGCCCTGCACGGTATTCACCGGGCACGTCACGATGCTCTTGTCCCGGAGGGGCCATACGCGCGTCGATAATCTGAACTTCCGGATCGTCGCCGTGCTCAATCAGCCAGTCGGCGGCGACAAAATATGAGGTGGACATGGGTTGCCTCCATTCTTTTCCGTAAAAAAGGATTGTCGGTGTTTTTTCTGACACCGACAAGCAAACCACGTTCAACTCGCGAGCAAGCCCCTATTTTTTCACCGGTTCGCCGTCTTGCCAGGCTTTTTGCAGCGCTGGCCAGTAGTCGCTGTTGGCCTCAATCATTTCATCCAGAATCGCCTTCGCGTGTTCCATGGTCGGCACGGTGCGGTTGAGGGTAAACGCCTGCAGGGCTTTCTCATAGCTCCCCTCGATAGTCGCCTCTACCAGCAGCTGTTCAGATGCGAGCTGCTGCTGCAAAAGGGTCTGATGGAACAGCGGCACCTGACCGACGCGAATCGGTTCCGGGCCTTCGGAGGTGATATAAGCGGGAACCTCCACCACCGCATCGTAAGGCAGGTTGGTAATCGCCCCGCGGTTTTCCACCATCACCAGATGGCGGCTGTGCAGGTTAAAGGCCAGCGAGCAGGCGACGTCAACGATAAACTCGCCGTGGACGCCCACGTGGAAGGCATCAGGCAGGATCCCGGTGCGCTTATATTCTTCGGCAGCGGCGAACAGCTTTTTCTCGCGCCCGTCCATCACTTCATTGGCGCGGGTATAGTCCGGGTTCTGGTGTTCCACAATCTGGTTCGGCATCAGGTAGTACTGCAGATACGGGTTCGGCAGATACTCCGGGAAATGGTCCATGATTGGCTTAATGTTGCGCCAGGTTTTTACCCATGATGGATCGGAATGCTGCGGATCGGTTTTGGCCGCATCTTCCGTCAGCAGGCCAAACGTCGCGATATGCTTACGCAGCTCGGGAAGCTTGTCTTCGCCGTCCACCAGTACTCGGGTAAACCAGCCGAAGTGGTTCAGGCCGAAGTAGTCCACCTCCAGCCTGCGGCGATCGACCCCCAGAATCGCCCCCATATTGCGCATGGCGGCGACAGGCATATCGCAGATGTTCAGCACCCGCGCATCCGGACGCAGCCGGCGCACGCCCTCCGCAACGATCGCCGCCGGGTTGGAGTAGTTCACGATCCAGGCTTTTTCGTGCGCGTAGCGATCCACCAGATCGATAAGCTCAACCATCGGCAGGATCGTGCGCAGGCCGTAGGCCAGCCCGCCGGGTCCGCAGGTTTCCTGGCCGACCACCCCGTGACGCAGCGGGATCTTCTCATCCTGCTCGCGCATCTTATACTGGCCGACGCGCATCTGGGCGAAGACGAAATGCGCGCCGCTGAAGGCCACTTCCGGGTCGCTGGTGACGGTGAACTTGATGCTCTGGCTGTGGTCGCGGATGACCTTTTCGACGACCGGCGCAATGGTGTTCTGGCGCGCCTCGTCGATGTCATAAAGGCGGATTTCGGCCAGCGGGAAATCCTGCAGGCGCACCATCAGGCTTTTCACAATACCCGGCGTGTAGGTGCTGCCGCCGCCGGCAATCGACAGAATGAATGGGGGTGTAAACATCTTTAGCTCCTTTCAGAGAAACGTCTCAACGGCTTCTCGCATTTTTTTGACGTGCAGCCCGTAGACCACCTGAACGTTGTTACCTTGTTTGATAATCCCTTTCGCGCCGGTCGCCTTCAGCCGCGGCTCGTCGATAATGGCGACGTCCTTCACCGTGACGCGTAAGCGGGTGTAGCAGTTGTCCACCACTTCAATGTTTTCCCGACCGCCGAGTCCCACCACGATGGATTCACCCAGCCCGTCGTTATTGCCCTTCGCCTGGTACTCCTGCTTGCTGTAGAGGCGCGTCTCTTGATCTTCATCCTCACGGCCCGGCGTTTTCATGTTGAAGCGCAGGATCAGGAAGCGGAACACCACGAAGTAGAGAGCGAACATGATCAGCCCAACCACGATGTACATCGGCCAGTTGGACTTCTCCGTGCCGAGCGGCAGGTTGTAGAGGATGAAGTCGATAATCCCGTTGGCACCGATGGCGTGAACGCCCAGCAGCGAGAACAGCATCATGCCGATGCCGGTCAGCACCGCGTGCACCACGAACAGCAGCGGAGCGACGAACAGGAAGGAGAACTCAATCGGCTCGGTCACGCCGACCAGCAGAGAGGTCAGCGCCGCCGGGATCAGAATGGCTTTCGCAATGGCTTTACGCTCCGGCTTTGCGGTCATATACATCGCCAGGGCTGCGGCAGGCAGGCCGAACATCTTGCTGATGCCGCGCGCGTCCCACACCACGGTGCTGCTGAGCTCCTTCACGTCCGGGCAGGCCATTTCGGCGAAGTAGATATTGCGCGCGCCCTGATAGGTTGTGCCGCATACCTCCTGCGTGCCGCCCAGCTCGGTATAGAGGAATGGCGTATAAACCAGATGGTGCAGGCCGGTGGGGACCAGAATACGTTCCAGGAAACCGTAGATTGCCACGCCAAGCGGCCCGGAGCCTTTGATGGCCAGCGCCAGGGCGCTAATACCGTGCTGGGCAAAGGGCCATATTTCACTCATCACCACGCCGAGCAGCATGGAGACGGGAAGCATGACGATGGCGACAAAACAGTGGCCAGAGTAAATCGCCATCGCGCCGTTAAACTGTACGCCGGAGTATTTGTTGTACAGATAGCCGGAGAGCGCCCCGGTCAGGATCCCGGCAAAAACGCCCATCTCCAGCACCTGTACGCCCAGTACCATGGTCTGCCCGGCCGCTTTCATCTGGGCCGCTGGCGCCAGCGCGCCCTGCAGCTGTAGCGTGACGTTCATGGCGTTGATGAACACCACAAAGGTCACCAGACCAATCAGCGCGGCATAGCCTTTATCACGCGTCGCCAGACCAATCGGGATCCCGACGGCAAACACCAGCGCCAGGTTGACCAGCACCGACACGGCAGATTTCGCGATAAGCTGACCAAGATGCTGAATCAGCGGATGGCCCAGAAACGGCAGGTATTCAGCGAGATTACCGTTACCCAGAACGTTACCAAAGGCGATAAACAGACCGACGATCGGTAAGATAAGGACCGGTCCATACAATGATTTTCCGAAATTTTGTAGGGCGTTCACGGCTCGTTTCATGGCTTTCTCTCTTTTTGAACCGCGCACTCGGGGTGCGTCATGGTCATAAAACTAGCAGTCTTCGGGCGAGCTTAGCCAGCTATCTTCTTGTTTTAAAAACAAATGACGTGAAAGGTAACATGTGACGTTATGTGCTGTGATCGCGGTTCCATCACGGTGTAGCGACGTGATGCCGTTCTGCGAGGCGCTTTCCACATTTTAAAATTGGCCTTTTTGAATTAACGAAACTTGCGGATAATACTTATCCGGACGACGACCAACAGGCCCCCTCAGGCCAGGGACACAGGATGAAACCGTTTCGCTTAGCCGCGATCTCTCTCGCGCTGCTTACCACGTTTACGCTTGTCGGCTGTGATAACAGCGACGATAAATCTCAGGCTGCGGCTCCCGCGGCATCCACAGCATCAACACCGAAAGCTGCAGAAAAGCCCAATGCTGAAACGTTGGCTAAGCTTGCCGCCCAGAGTCAGGGAAAAGCGCTGACCCTGCTGGATACCTCAGAAGTCCAGCTCGACGGTGCCGCCACGCTGGTGCTGACCTTTTCTGTTCCGCTGAATCCCGATCAGGATTTCGCCAAAACGGTGCATGTCGTGGATAAGAAAAGCGGCAAGGTTGACGGGGCGTGGGAACTTGCGCCTAACCTGAAAGAGCTTCGACTGCGCCACTTGGAACCTAACCGTAACCTGGTCGTCACCGTTGAACGTGACCTGCAGGCGCTGAACAAGGCGACGTTTGGCATTGATTATGAAAAAGCCCTGACCACCCGGGACATTGAACCCACCGTTGGTTTTGCCAGCCGCGGCTCGCTGCTGCCGGGCAAAGTGGTGGAAGGTCTGCCGGTGATGGCGCTCAACGTCAACAATGTTGATGTCAACTTTTACCGCGTGAAGCCGGAATCGCTGGCCTCCCTTGTCAGCCAGTGGGAGTACCGTAACTCGCTGACCAACTGGGAATCCGATAACCTGCTGAAGATGGCGGAGCTGGTTTACACCGGTCGATTCGACCTTAATCCGGCGCGCAATACGCGCGAAAAATTGCTGTTGCCCCTGAAGGATATTAAACCGCTCCAGCAGTCTGGCGTTTATATCGCGGTCATGAACCAGGCCGGGCACTACAACTACAGCAACGCCGCAACGCTCTTTACCTTAAGCGATATTGGCCTGTCCGCTCACCGTTACCATAACCGCCTGGATATTTTCACCCAGAGTCTGGAAAACGGTGCGGCGCAGTCCGGCGTGACCGTCACGCTGCTGAACGATAAAGGGCAGACCCTTGCCGAAGCGAAAAGCGACGGCGATGGCCACGCTAAGCTTGAGACCGACAAAGAGGCCGCGCTGATTCTGGCGAGTAAAGACGGCCAGACTACGCTGCTTGACCTCAAGCTTCCTGCGCTGGATCTGGCAGAGTTCGATATTGCCGGTAGCCCTGGCTACAGTAAGCAATTCTTTATGTTTGGCCCACGCGATCTCTACCGCCCGGGTGAAACGGTGATCCTCAACGGCTTACTGCGCGACAGTGACGGTAAGCCACTTCCGGATCAGCCCGTGAAGCTTGACGTGCTGCGCCCGGATGGACTGGTCGCGCGTACGATTGTCGTCAAGCCAGAGAACGGACTCTATCGTTTTAACTATCCGCTGGACAGCGGGGCGCAGACCGGCATGTGGCATATCCGCGCCAACACGGGCGATAACCTGCAGCGCCTGTGGGATTTCCACGTCGAAGACTTCATGCCTGAGCGCATGGCGCTCAACCTGAGCGGACAAAAAACGCCGGTTTCACCGCAGGATAACGTCGACTTTAACGTGGTGGGCTATTACCTGTATGGCGCACCGGCCAACGGTAATTCTCTGCAGGGCCAGCTTTTCCTGCGTCCGCTGCGTGACGCGGTGGCTGCGCTGCCGGGCTTCCAGTTTGGCGATATCGCCGAGGAGAACCTGAGCCGCAGTCTGGATGAAGTGCAGCTTACGCTTGATGAGCAGGGGCGTGGGCAGGTTTCTACCGAAAGCCAGTGGAAAGAGGTGCATTCTCCGCTGCAGCTGATCCTGCAGGCCAGCCTGCTGGAATCCGGCGGTCGTCCGGTGACGCGTCGCGCTGAGCAGGCAATCTGGCCGGCGGCTGAGCTGCCGGGTATCCGCCCTCAGTTCGCCAGTAAAGCCGTTTACGACTACCGCACCGATACCACCGTCAACCAGCCGATTGTTGACGAGAACGGCAATGCCAGCTTCGATATCGTTTACGCCGATGCCAGCGGAGCGAAAAAGGCAGTGTCCGGTTTACAGGTTCGCCTGATCCGCGAGCGCCGTGACTACTTCTGGAACTGGTCTGAGAGCGAAGGCTGGCAGTCTCAGTTCGATCAAAAAGATCTGGTTGAAGGCGAGCAGGAGCTGACGCTCAAGGCCGACGAGACGGGTAAAGTCACCTTCCCGGTGGAGTGGGGCTCTTATCGTCTGGAAGTTAAAGCACCTGATGAGATGGTCAGCAGCGTGCGCTTCTGGGCAGGCTACAGCTGGCAGGATAACAGCGACGGCACCGGGGCTGCACGTCCTGACCGCGTGACGCTGAAGCTGGATAAGCCAGCCTATCAGCCAGGCGATACCATCAACCTGCACATTGCCGCGCCGGCAGCAGGCAAGGGCTATGCGATGATTGAGTCCAGCGAAGGGCCGCTGTGGTGGAAAGAGATCGACGTACCGGCAAACGGGCTTGATCTCGCTATCCCGGTCGACAAAGCCTGGAAACGTCACGATCTTTATCTCAGCACGCTAGTGGTACGTCCTGGGGATAAATCCAAATCCGCCACGCCGAAACGCGCGGTCGGCCTGCTGCATCTGCCGATGGGCGATGAAAATCGCCGTCTGAACATTGCGCTTGATAACCCACAGAAGATGCGTCCAAACCAGACGCTTTCTGTGAAGGTGAAAGCCAGCGTGAAAGAAGGTGCGGTGCCGCAGAAAGTGAACGTCCTGGTCTCGGCGGTAGACAGCGGCGTGTTGAATATTACCGATTACGTTACGCCGGATCCGTGGCAGGCTTTCTTTGGTCAGAAGCGCTACGGCGCGGATATCTACGATATTTACGGCCAGGTCATTGAAGGGCAGGGCCGCCTGGCCGCGCTGCGTTTTGGTGGTGACGGTGATGAGCTGAAGCGCGGCGGTAAACCGCCGGTAAACCACGTCACCATTATTGCCCAGCAGGCACAGCCGGTTACGCTGGATGCCAACGGAGAAGGCACGGTTACGCTGCCCATAGGAGACTTCAACGGTGAGCTGCGTCTGATGGCGCAGGCCTGGACGGAGGACGATTTCGGCAGCAGTGAAAGCAAGGTTGTGGTGGCCGCGCCGGTCATTGCCGAGCTTAATACGCCGCGCTTCCTGGCAAGCGGGGATACCTCGCGGCTGACGCTGGATATCACCAACCTCACCGACCAGCCGCAAACGCTGAACGTTGCCCTGACCGCGACAGGAAAACTGTCGCTGGAAGGCGGGCAGCCGCAGCCGATTCAGCTGTCTCCTGGCGCACGCAGCACCCTGTTTATTCCGGTGCGTGCGCTGGAGGGTTATGGTGATGGCGAGGTGACCGCTCAGGTGACCGGCCTGCAGCTCCCGGACGAGACCTTTGCACCGCAGCAGAAGAGCTGGAAAATCGGCGTGCGTCCGGCGTTCCCGGCGCAGACGGTGAATACCGGTGCCATGCTGAACCCCGGCGAGTCCTGGACCGCACCGGCGCAGCACAGTAACGGTTTCTCTCCTGCTACCCTGCAGGGGCAACTGCTGCTGAGCGGCAAACCACCGCTCAACCTGGCGCGATATATTCGCGAACTGCAGGCATATCCGTATGGCTGTCTGGAGCAGACCACCAGCGGTCTGTTCCCGTCGCTCTACACCAACGCGGCGCAGCTTACGGCGCTTGGCATCAAAGGTGATACGGACGATAAACGCCGTGCCGCCATTGATATCGGTATTTCCCGTCTGCTGCAGATGCAGCGTGAAGACGGCGGGTTCGCGCTGTGGGATAAAAACGGTCCGGAAGAGTACTGGCTGACGGCCTACGTGACCGACTTCCTGATCCGTGCGGGCGAGCAGGGCTACAGCGTGCCTGCCGATGCGGTGAATAATGCCAATAGCCGGTTGCTGCGCTACCTGCAGGACCCGGGCATGATGTCTATTCGCTACAGCGACGATACGCAGGCCAGCAAGTTCGCCGTGCAGGCCTATGCCGCGCTGGTGCTGGCACGTCAGCAAAAAGCGCCGCTGGGCGCGCTGCGTGAAATCTGGGATCGTCACGCTCAGGCGGCGTCCGGTCTGCCGCTGATGCAGCTGGGCATGGCGCTCAAACTGATGGGCGATGCCCCGCGCAGCCAGCAGGCGCTGGATCTGGCGCTCAAAACGCCGCGCAACGACAGCAAAACCTGGATGGCCGATTACGGTAGCCAGCTTCGCGATAACGCGCTGATGCTCTCTCTTCTGGAGGAGTACAAGCTGCTGCCGGATGCGCAAAATACGCTGCTGAATGCCCTGTCTGAACAGGCCTTCAGCCAGCGCTGGCTGTCAACGCAGGAGAGCAACGCGCTGTTCCTGGCAGGACGTTCGCTGCAAACCCTGTCCGGTGCGTGGCAGGCAAAAACGTCTCTGTCTGAGGCCGCATCAGGCGGCGATAAGTCGCTGGTACAAAACGTGAGCGGCGACCAGCTTGGCGCGCTACAGGTGACCAATACCGGGACAACACCGCTGTGGGTACGCCTGGACAGCACCGGTTATCCGGAATATGCCCCACAGCCGAGCTCGAATGTGCTGCAGGTGGAACGTCATATCCTGGCAACCGATGGCAGCAGTAAATCGCTCTCTTCGCTGAAGAGCGGTGAACTGGTGCTGGTCTGGCTGGAAGTTAAAGCCAGCCAGAACGTGCCGGACGCGCTGGTGGTGGATCTCCTCCCTGCGGGTCTGGAGCTGGAAAACCAGAATCTGGCGAGCAGCAGCGCCAGCCTGCAGGACAGCGGCAGTGAGGTACAGAACCTGCTCAGCCAGATGCAGCAGGCGGACATTCAGCATATGGAATTCCGCGACGACCGCTTTGTGGCTGCCGTACCGGTAAATGAAGGCCAGCCGGTCACGCTGGTCTATCTGGCCCGCGCCGTGACGCCGGGAACCTACCAGGTGCCAGTTCCGATGGTGGAGTCTATGTACGTTCCACAGTGGCGGGCAACGGGGGCGGCCAGCGGCCCGCTGATTGTTGTTCCGTAAAATGCGAATGGCACGTCTGACACGCTCCCGCTGGCTATGGCTGGCGGGAGCGCTTCTCGTTTTATGGGGGCTGATTATCGTTGCCGACCGCCTGTGGCCGTTGCCTCTGAAAGAGGTTAACCCCGCCCGGGTGGTGGTGGATGAGAAGGGCACGCCGCTCTGGCGTTTTGCCGATAGCGACGGGATCTGGCGCTATCCGGTGACGATCGAAGAGGTCTCTCCCCGTTATCTTGAGGCGCTCATCCAGTACGAAGATCGCTGGTTCTGGGATCACCCCGGCGTAAACCCGCTTTCTGTCCTGCGCGCCGCCTGGCAGGATCTCAGTTCTGGCAAGGTCGTCTCTGGCGGAAGCACGCTCACCATGCAGGTCGCGCGACTGCTGGATCCGCATCCGCGTACCTTTGGCGGCAAAGTTCGTCAACTCTGGCGGGCGATGCAGCTGGAGTGGCATCTTTCCAAACGCGAAATTCTCACGCTTTATCTCAACCGCGCGCCGTTTGGCGGCACGCTGCAGGGCGTCGGGGCGGCAAGCTGGACCTATCTCGGCAAGCCGCCGTCGCAACTCAGCTATTCCGACGCGGCTCTGCTGGCGGTGCTGCCGCAGGCACCGAGTCGTTTACGCCCGGATCGCTGGCCTGAACGGGCCGAAGCGGCGCGCAATAAAGTGCTCGACCGCATGGCGACGCAGGGGGTCTGGTCCGCAAAGCAGGTCAAAGAATCGCGGGAAGAATCGGTATGGCTGGCGCCCCGACAGATGCCGCAGCTGGCGCCGCTCTTTGCGCGGATGATGCTCGGCAAAAGTCGCAACGCAAAAATTGTCACCACGCTGGATGCCGGACTGCAGCGGCAGCTGGAAGAGCTGGCGATAAACTGGAAATCCCGCCTGCCGGCACGCAGCTCGCTGGCGATGATCGTGGTCGATCACACCGATATGAAAGTGCGCGGCTGGGTGGGATCGGTGGATATCAACGATGACACGCGTTTCAGCCACGTGGATATGGTCAATGCGATCCGATCCCCGGGATCGGTGTTAAAGCCCTTTATTTACGGTATGGCGCTGGACGATGGCCTGATCCATCCCGCCTCGCTGCTTCAGGACGTTCCCAGAAAAACCGGTGACTATCGGCCCGGAAATTTTGACAGCGGGTTCCACGGACCGGTCAGCATGAGTGAAGCGCTGGTGCGCTCCCTCAACCTGCCCGCGGTACAGGTACTGGAAGCCTACGGGCCAAAACGTTTTGCCGGGATGCTGAGCAACGCAGGCTTGCCGCTGATCCTGCCCGCGGGGGCGCAGCCGAATCTGTCCCTGATCCTCGGCGGGGCAGGCGCCCGGCTGGCAGATATCGCTGCGGCCTACAGTGCTTTTGCCCGACACGGTAAGGCGGGTAGGCTACGCCTGCAGCCGGGCGATCCGCTGACTGAACGTCCGCTGTTATCACCCGGCTCGGCGTGGATTATTCGCCGTATTCTGGCTAATGAAGCGCAGCCGCTGCCGGATAATGCGCTACCGCAGGTTGCGCCGCTGGCGTGGAAAACCGGTACCAGCTACGGCTACCGTGATGCTTGGGCCATCGGTCTGAATGCCCGTTATGTGATTGGCATCTGGACCGGACGACCGGACGGCACGCCCGTGGCTGGTCAGTTTGGGTTTGCCAGTGCGGTTCCGCTGTTAAACCAGGTCAATAACCTGCTTCAGTCGCGCTCAACGGTAGACGAAGCCCGTCTGCCGCGCGATCCGCGTCCGGCAAGCGTCGGGCGGGGCGTGATCTGCTGGCCGGGCGGCCAGTCGCTGCCGGAAGGCAGTGAAAACTGTCGACGTCGCCTGTCGACCTGGCTGCTGGAAGGGAGTGAACCGCCCACGCTGCTATTGCCCGAACAGGAAGGGATACGCGGCATTCGTTTTCCGGTCTGGCTGGATAAAACGGGTAAACGCATGGCGGCAGATTGCCCTGATGCAACTGAAAAATTCCTGGATGTCTGGCCGCTGCCGCTGGAGCCGTGGCTGCCAGCGACCGAGCGTCGCGCGGTAAGGGTCCCTCCTTCATCAACCACCTGTCCTCCGCTGTCGCAGGACGCATCTGCGCCCCTCATTCTGACCGGCGTGCGTGAAGGGGCCGTCATCAAACGTCTGCCGGGGGAATCCCGCGTTTCGCTGCCGCTTCAGGCGACCGGCAATAGCGGTGAGCGCTGGTGGTTTTTGAACGGTGAACCGCTGAATGTGAAGGGAAGAGTTTACACATTACAGCTTGATAAATCGGGCGATTATCAGTTACTCGTTATGGATGAGACCGGTCAGGTCGCGACGGTGAATTTTACGCTGCAGTGACCTGAAAATAGCTTTCAGATGTGAGCTGTTGCTAAAACTCGTCTTATTTTAAAAAAATGTTACCTGAATCCATAGGCAATGGCGCTATTGCTCATTATAATCCGCGCCACACCATACTCAGGTATGCAAAACAACAGAACATTGACAGAGGTTATCATGGCTATTGAACGTACTTTTTCCATCATCAAACCAAACGCGGTGGCAAAAAACGTTATTGGCAGCATCTTCGCTCGCTTTGAATCTGCAGGGTTCAAAATTGTTGGCACCAAAATGCTGCACCTGACCGTTGAGCAGGCTCGCGGTTTCTACGCTGAGCACGAAGGTCGCCCATTCTTTGACGGCCTGGTTGAGTTCATGACTTCCGGTCCAATCGTGGTATCTGTGCTGGAAGGCGAAAACGCAGTACAGCGTCACCGTGACCTGCTGGGCGCAACCAACCCGGACAACGCGCTGGCTGGTACTCTGCGCGCTGACTACGCTGACAGCTTCACCGAGAACGGCACCCACGGTTCTGACTCTGTTGAATCTGCTGCACGCGAAATCGCTTTCTTCTTCGCAGAAGGCGAAGTGTGTCCTCGTACCCGTTAAGTTAACGGTTTCGTTTACACATTATTTTCGTAAATGCCGCGTCCAGACGTGGCATCCCTGCGCCAGACTTTGTACAATGCAACGCCCCGGACGAGCAGACCGCTTTCCGGGGCGTTTCTATTCAACCCTCCATGGGCCATAACGTGTAACAACGAGGCCGGATAATATTATGTCTGAATTAGTGAATACCTCCGAAGTCGCCATTCCTGCGGTTCCCAATAAAAATGGAAAAATCAACCTGCTGGATCTGAACCGTCAGCAGATGCGCGAGTTCTTTAAAGAGATGGGCGAAAAGCCGTTTCGTGCCGATCAGGTCATGAAGTGGATGTACCATTACTGCAGCGACAATTTTGATGACATGACTGACATCAACAAGGTCCTGCGCAACAAGCTCAAAGAAGTGGCTGAAATCCGCGCACCGGAAGTGGTGGAAGAGCAGCGCTCAGCGGATGGCACCATCAAATGGGCGATTGCGGTCGGCGATCAGCGCGTTGAGACCGTCTACATCCCGGAAGAAGACCGCGCCACGTTGTGTGTCTCCTCTCAGGTAGGCTGTGCGCTGGAGTGCAAATTCTGCTCTACCGCGCAGCAAGGCTTTAACCGTAACCTGCGGGTGTCAGAAATTATCGGCCAGGTCTGGCGTGCCGCGAAAATCGTGGGCGCGGCAAAAGTAACCGGCACGCGTCCTATCACTAACGTGGTGATGATGGGGATGGGTGAGCCGCTGCTGAACCTGACCAACGTCGTTCCGGCGATGGAAATCATGCTGGATGACTTCGGCTTTGGTCTGTCCAAGCGTCGCGTCACGCTGTCTACCTCTGGCGTTGTGCCTGCGCTGGACAAGCTTGGCGACATGATTGACGTCGCGCTGGCGATCTCCCTGCACGCGCCAAACGACGAAATTCGTGACGAAATTGTGCCGATCAACAAAAAGTACAATATCGAAACCTTCCTCGCTGCGGTGCGTCGCTATCTGGAGAAATCCAACGCCAACCAGGGCCGCGTGACCATCGAGTACGTAATGCTGGACCACGTCAACGACGGCACCGAGCATGCGCATCAGCTGGCTGAACTGCTGAAGGATACGCCGTGCAAAATCAACCTGATCCCATGGAACCCGTTCCCGGGCGCGCCGTATGGCCGTAGCTCGAACAGCCGTATCGACCGTTTCTCCAAGGTGCTGATGGAGTATGGTTTCACCACCATCGTGCGTAAAACCCGTGGTGATGACATTGATGCAGCATGTGGACAGCTGGCTGGTGATGTCATTGACCGTACCAAACGTACCCTGCGTAAACGCATGCAGGGCGAGACGATCGCGGTTAAAGCTGTTTGATTATTATGCACTCACGGCGCATTATCTGCGCCGTGAAGCATACTCTTACTGAATAATCAGTCAGATTCGTGATGACTGAATAATAATTACGGTGCGTTTCATCCGACTTTCGGGCAGTATGTAACGACGTAACAACAGTTTAGCCGTACGGGCAGGGCTGTACTGTCATCTCCGGGCTGACAGTCTTATACTCTCTGTTCAAGGTTAACTGACCAGAAGTTTCGCGGTGCGGGTGGCATTGTGACTCACCGGCACCTGAACCCTTATTTTTCACGTACCAGTAGTTGTAGCGAATGAATACTGAAGCCACTCACGACCAACATGAAGCACTTTCCACTGGCGTTCGTCTTCGCAACGCCCGTGAACAACTCGGACTCAGCCAGCAAGCCGTTGCGGAACGCTTGTGCCTGAAGGTTTCCACGGTTCGCGATATTGAAGAAGATAAGGCACCTGCCGATCTGGCTTCAACGTTCTTGCGCGGTTATATCCGCTCTTACGCAAAACTGGTGCATATCCCCGAAAACGAATTACTGCCAATGATGGAGAAGCAGGCACCGGTCCGTGCAGCAAAAGTTGCGCCGATGCAGACCTTCTCCCTGGGGAAACGTCGTAAAAAACGCGATGGCTGGCTGATGAGCTTTACCTGGCTGGTGCTGTTTGTGGTGATCGGTCTGACCGGCGCATGGTGGTGGCAAAACCACAAGGCCCAGCAGGAAGAGATTACCACTATGGCCGATCAATCCTCCGCCGAACTCAACCAGGCCGGAAGTGAGAACGGTCAGAGCGTGCCGCTGAATACCGACGGCGCAGCTTCCTCCAGCGAGCCACAGACCGCAGCGCCAGACGCGTCGGCGACCGATGCAGCACAGGCTCCGGCAGCAACGGCTAACACCGCTGCGCCGCAGGCTCAGGATCAAAACGCGGTTGTTGCCCCTTCTCAGGCGAATGTTGATACTGCGGCGAACGCGCCTGCGGCTACTCAGCCTGCAGACAATAGCGCAGCGACTCTGCCAACCAGCCCGGCGGGTACGGCGACAGCAGCCGATCCCAACGCGCTGGTGATGAACTTCAGCGCCGACTGCTGGCTGGAAGTGACTGACGCGACAGGTAAAAAACTGTTCAGCGGCCTGCAGCGTAAAGATGGCACGTTAAACCTAACCGGCCAGGCTCCCTATAAACTTAAAATCGGCGCTCCGGCAGCGGTACAGATCCAGTATCAAGGAAAACCTGTCGACCTGAGCCGCTTTATCAGAACTAACCAGGTTGCACGTCTTACCGTTAATGCCGAACAATCAGCAGCACAGTAACAGACGGGCAACGCGGGAGATTTTTCATGCATAACCAGGCTCCGATTCAACGTAGAAAATCGAAACGGATTTACGTTGGGAATGTGCCAATCGGCGATGGGGCACCTATCGCCGTTCAGTCGATGACCAACACGCGCACTACCGATGTAGAAGCTACGGTCAATCAAATCAAAGCATTAGAGCGTGTAGGCGCGGACATTGTTCGCGTCTCCGTCCCAACCATGGATGCCGCTGAGGCGTTCAAACTGATCAAACAGCAGGTCAGCGTTCCGCTGGTGGCTGATATCCACTTCGATTACCGCATCGCACTGAAAGTGGCCGAATACGGCGTCGATTGCCTGCGCATTAACCCGGGCAACATCGGTAACGAAGAGCGTATCCGCATGGTCGTGGACTGCGCCCGCGATAAAAATATTCCTATCCGTATCGGCGTTAACGCCGGTTCCCTGGAAAAAGACCTGCAGGAAAAATACGGCGAGCCTACGCCACAGGCGCTGCTCGAATCTGCGATGCGCCATGTGGATCATCTGGATCGTCTTAACTTTGACCAGTTCAAAGTCAGCGTAAAAGCGTCCGACGTGTTCCTGGCGGTAGAGTCTTATCGTCTGCTGGCAAAACAGATCGACCAGCCTCTGCACCTCGGGATCACCGAAGCAGGCGGCCTGCGCAGCGGCTCTGTAAAATCCGCGATCGGTCTTGGGCTGCTGCTCTCGGAAGGCATCGGTGACACCCTGCGCGTCTCGCTGGCGGCCGATCCGGTCGAAGAGATCAAAGTCGGTTTCGATATCCTGAAGTCACTGCGTATCCGCGCGCGTGGGATCAACTTCATTGCCTGCCCAACCTGCTCACGTCAGGAGTTTGATGTGATCGGGACGGTGAATGCCCTGGAGCAGCGTCTGGAGGACATTATCACCCCGATGGACGTCTCCATCATCGGCTGCGTGGTAAACGGTCCTGGTGAAGCACTGGTGTCAACCCTGGGCGTAACCGGCGGTAACAAGAAAAGTGGTCTCTATGAAGATGGCGTTCGTAAAGATCGTCTGGATAATAGCGACATGATCGACCAGCTTGAAGCCCGCATCCGCGCCAAAGCCGCCATGATGGACGAAACACAGCGTATCAGCGTTCAGCAGGTTGAAAAATAACGTGATGGGAAGCGTGCCGCTTCCCATGTATGATTGAACCCATTCTTTGGGTTTTTTTTGTATATAGAAAGAGAATAAACGTGGCAAAAAACATTCAAGCCATCCGCGGCATGAACGATTATCTGCCTGGCGAAACCGCCATCTGGCAGCGCATTGAAGGCACACTGAAGCAGGTGCTCGGCAGCTACGGTTACAGCGAAATCCGTTTGCCGATTGTAGAGCAGACCCCGTTATTCAAACGCGCGATCGGCGAAGTGACCGACGTGGTTGAAAAAGAGATGTACACCTTTGAGGACCGCAACGGCGACAGCCTGACCCTGCGTCCGGAAGGGACGGCGGGCTGCGTACGCGCCGGCATCGAACATGGTCTTCTGTACAATCAGGAGCAGCGCCTGTGGTATATCGGCCCGATGTTCCGCCACGAACGTCCTCAGAAAGGTCGTTATCGCCAGTTCAATCAGCTGGGTGTGGAAGTCTTTGGCCTGCAGGGCCCGGACATCGACGCTGAACTGATTATGCTGACCGCCCGCTGGTGGCGCGCCCTCGGTATCGCCGATCACGTTTCTCTTGAGCTGAACTCTATCGGTTCTCTGGAAGCACGCGCTAACTACCGCGATGCGCTGGTGGCGTTCCTGGAACAGCATAAAGAGAAGCTGGACGAAGACTGCAAACGTCGCATGTACAGTAACCCGCTGCGCGTTCTGGATTCCAAAAACGCGGATGTTCAGGCACTGCTGAACGATGCGCCTGCGCTGGGTGACTACCTGGATGAAGAATCTCGCGAACACTTCGCGGGCCTGTGCAAGCTGCTTGAAGCGGCAGGCATCGCCTATACCGTGAATCAGCGCCTGGTGCGCGGTCTGGACTACTACAACCGTACCGTGTTTGAGTGGGTGACCACCAGCCTCGGTTCTCAGGGCACCGTATGTGCGGGCGGCCGTTATGACGGTCTGGTTGAGCAGCTTGGCGGTCGCGCAGCGCCTGCTGTTGGCTTCGCGATGGGCCTTGAGCGACTTGTTTTGCTGGTTCAGGCAGTTAATCCGGAATTTAAAGCAGATTCCGTTGTCGATATATACCTGGTGGCTTCAGGCGCGGAAACGCAGTCTGCGGCGATGCAGCTTGCCGAACGCGTGCGCGATGCGCTGCCGGGCGTTAAGCTGATGACAAACCATGGCGGCGGCAACTTCAAAAAACAGTTTGCTCGTGCCGATAAGTGGGGCGCAAGTATTGCACTGGTGCTGGGCGAGTCCGAAGTGGCTAACGGCGAAGTGGTGGTGAAGGACCTGCGCTCTGGTGAGCAGACAACGGTAACGCAGGACAGCGTTGCGGCGCACTTGCGCACTCTATTGGGCTAAGGAGAAGGACTGCGTGGAAATTTACGAGAACGAACACGATCAGGTCGACGCGATTAAGCGCTTCTTTGTTGAAAACGGCAAAGCGCTGGTTGTTGGGGTTGTTTTAGGTATCGGTGCGCTGGTGGGCTGGCGTTACTGGAACAATCATCAGGCAGATTCCGCGCGCGGCGCGTCCCTGTCCTATGAAAATACCGTGAGCGCAATTCGTGCCGATCAGCCTCAAACGCTGACTGCTGCAGAAAAATTTGCGGCTGACAACAAAAACACCTACGGTGCACTGGCTGCGCTGGAAGTGGCTCAGCAGTACGTTGATAAGAACGAACTGGATAAAGCCGCTGCTCAGCTCTCGCAGAGCCTTGCTGCTGCCAGCGATGAGAACCTGAAAGCGGTGATCAATCTGCGCCTGGCACGTATTCAGGTTCAGCAGAAAAAAGCTGACGATGCGCTGAAAACGCTCGATACCATCAAAGGCGAAGGTTTTGCTGCCATCGTTGCCGATCTGCGCGGTGAAGCACTGCTGAGCAAAGGTGACAAAACGGGCGCGCGTAAAGCGTGGCAAGCTGGCGTAGAGAGCAACGCTTCACCTGCGCTGAGCGAAATGATGCAGATGAAAATAAATAATTTGTCCGTCTGAGAGGGACCCGATGCAATTGCGTAAATTACTTCTGCCAGGACTGCTTTCTGTTACGTTATTGAGTGGTTGTTCACTATTCAGTGGCGAAGAAGACGTTGTGAAAATGTCCCCACTGCCGACGGTTGAAAACCAGTTTACCCCATCCACCGCGTGGGATGTCTCCGTGGGCAATGGGATTGGTGATTTCTATTCCAACCTTCATCCGGCGTATGCAGACAGCGTTGTCTATGCCGCTGACCGCAAAGGTACCGTGAAAGCGGTGAACGCCGATGACGGGAAAGAAGTATGGTCCGTTAACCTGGCGGAAAAAGACGGCTGGTTCTCCCGTAAACCTGCACTGCTGTCTGGCGGTCTGACCGTTGCCGGTGGCCATGTCTACGTGGGCAGCGAAAAAGCGCAGGTTTATGCGCTGAACAGCAGCGACGGCTCTATTGCCTGGCAAACAACCGTGGCGGGTGAATCCCTGTCTCGTCCGGTGGTGAGCGACGGTCTGGTGCTGATTCATACCAGCAACGGCCAGCTGCAGGCGCTGAACGAAGCGGACGGTCTGGTGAAATGGACCGTTAACCTGGATATGCCTGCGCTCTCTCTGCGCGGCGAATCCGCGCCGGCTACCGCATTTGGTGCTGCCATTGTGGGCGGTGACAACGGTCGCGTGAGCGCAGTCCTGATGCAGCAGGGCCAGATGATCTGGCAGCAGCGTATCTCTCAGGCCACTGGCTCAACGGAAATTGACCGTCTGAGCGACGTAGACACAACGCCGGTCATCGTTAACGGTGTGGTTTACGCGCTGGCCTATAACGGCAACCTGACCGCGCTGGATCTGCGCAGCGGTCAGATCATGTGGAAGCGTGAGCTGGGCTCTGTGAACGATTTCATCGTTGAGGGTAACCGCATCTATATGGTCGATCAGAACGACCGTCTGCTGGCGCTGAGCACCGAAGGCGGCGTCACGCTGTGGACGCAAAGCGATCTGCTGCACCGTCTGCTGACTGCTCCGGCACTGTACAACGGTAGCCTGGTGGTTGGCGACAGCGAAGGGTATATGCACTGGATCGATCCGGATAACGGCCGATTTGTTGCACAGCAAAAAGTCGACAGCTCTGGTTTCCTGACCGATCCGGTTGTGGCCGACGGCAAACTGCTGATTCAGGCAAAAGACGGCACGCTGTACGCGATCACGCGTTAATTACCCGGCGGTTGTAGTATACTAAACGGCTCCTGTTCACTCAGGAGCCGTTTTGACATTTTTAAAAACGCCGCGAAAGCGACGTTATTTTGAATTTTATGAGGCTTCAAACATGGTACCTGTGGTCGCGCTTGTCGGGCGCCCTAACGTTGGAAAATCCACTCTTTTTAACCGTTTAACACGCACCCGTGATGCGCTGGTTGCGGATTTCCCGGGGCTGACGCGTGACCGTAAGTACGGTCGTGCAGAGGTGGAAGGACGCGAGTTCATCTGTATTGATACCGGTGGTATTGACGGCACAGAAGACGGCGTTGAAACCCGCATGGCGGAACAGTCGCTGCTGGCGATTGAAGAAGCGGATGTGGTGCTGTTTATGGTGGATGCGCGCGCTGGCCTGATGCCGGCGGACTCCGCTATTGCCAAACACCTGCGTTCACGCGAAAAGCCGACCTTCCTGGTGGCGAACAAAACTGACGGCATCGATGCCGATCAGGCCGTCGCGGATTTCTGGTCTCTGGGCCTGGGTGAAATCTACCCGATTGCGGCATCGCATGGCCGTGGCGTCACCAGCCTGCTGGAAACCGTTCTGCTGCCGTGGGTGGACGAAGTAAACCCGCCGGAAGAAGTAGACGAAGACGCTGAATACTGGGCGCAGTTCGAAGACGCAGAAGAGGGCGAAGAAGAGCCTGAAGACGATTTCAACCCGCAGGATCTGCCGATCAAGCTGGCCATCGTGGGTCGTCCAAACGTAGGTAAGTCTACGCTTACTAACCGTATTCTGGGTGAAGAGCGCGTGGTCGTTTACGACATGCCGGGCACCACCCGCGACAGCATCTACATCCCGATGCAGCGCGATGAGCGTGAGTATGTCCTCATCGACACCGCCGGGGTGCGTAAGCGCGGGAAAATCACCGATGTGGTGGAAAAATTCTCCGTTATCAAAACCCTGCAGGCGATCGAAGATGCCAACGTCGTGCTGCTGGTCATCGACGCGCGCGAAGGTATCTCCGATCAGGACCTCTCTCTGCTCGGCTTTATCCTCAATAGTGGGCGCTCACTGGTTATCGTGGTCAATAAGTGGGATGGCCTGAGCAATGAAGTGCGCGAGCAGGTGAAAGAGACCCTCGACTTCCGTCTGGGCTTTATCGACTTTGCCCGCGTGCACTTCATCTCTGCGCTGCACGGCAGCGGCGTGGGTAACCTGTTCGAATCCGTGCGTGAAGCGTACGACAGCTCCACCCGTCGTCAGAGCACCGCCATGCTGACCCGCATCATGAACATGGCTGCGGAAGACCATCAGCCGCCGCTGGTGCGCGGCCGTCGCGTGAAGCTGAAATATGCCCACGCCGGTGGTTACAACCCGCCAATCGTGGTGATTCACGGCAACCAGGTGAAAGACCTGCCGGATTCCTACAAGCGCTATCTGATGAACTACTTCCGTAAATCGCTGGACGTGATGGGCACGCCTATCCGTATCCAGTTCAAGGAAGGGGAAAACCCGTTTGCCAACAAGCGCAACACCCTGACGCCAAACCAGATGCGTAAGCGTAAGCGCCTGATTAAGCACATTAAGAAAAGCAAATAAGCTTTACCTGCTTCACGAAAGCCCGCGTTTATCGCGGGCTTTTTTTTGCCCAATCATACCGACGGTTTTCTCTGTGTGAAGTCAATCACTATTCACTTTTAACCATGTTTAAATCTAAGAAAGTAGACAATCGTCGAATTTTCATCTTAAAGTCCAGGGTCCGGTACTAGACAAAACTAGCGCCTGGTTATCAAATGGTTAACTAACTTTTCGCCGCATGTAAAAAATCGGCCAGATACGTAACTGGCCGGCGTACCTGCTGGTGTTTACAAGCACGACGACATACCTTTCGGGAGAATTATGCAATCCACTGTTAATCAAAAAGAGAGCCGAACGTTCTTCGGCCATCCGTATCCGCTCGGTTCCCTGTTCTTCACCGAGATGTGGGAGCGTTTCTCGTTTTACGGCATTCGTCCGTTACTGATCCTGTTTATGGCCGCCACCGTCTATGACGGCGGGATGGGCCTGGCGCGTGAAAACGCCTCGGCGATTGTCGGTATCTTTGCCGGTACCATGTACCTGGCCGCGCTGCCTGGTGGGTGGCTGGCGGATAACTGGCTCGGCCAGCAGAGAGCCGTCTGGTACGGTTCGATCCTGATTGCGCTCGGCCACCTGTCGATCGCGCTCTCGGCTGTGATGGGCAACAACCTGTTCTTTATCGGCCTGATGTTTATCGTGCTTGGCTCCGGACTGTTCAAAACCTGTATCTCGGTGATGGTCGGTACCCTGTACAAAAAAGGCGACGCGCGTCGTGACGGCGGTTTCTCGCTGTTCTATATGGGCATCAATATGGGCTCGTTCATCGCGCCGCTGATTTCCGGCTGGCTGATTAAAACCCACGGCTGGCACTGGGGCTTTGGTATTGGCGGCATCGGGATGCTGGTGGCGCTGATTATCTTCCGCGTGTTTGCCGTTCCGGCGATGAAACGCTATGACGGCGAAGTCGGCCTCGACTCCACCTGGAACAGCCCGGTGGTGAAGCGTAACGGCGTGGGCGTTTGGCTGCTGGCGCTGGCGGCAGGCGTGGCAACGATCGTGACGCTGATTGCGCAAGGCGTGATTGTGATTAACCCGGTCGCGGTAGCCAGCGTGCTGGTCTATGTGATTGCTGCATCCGTTGCCCTCTACTTTATTTATCTGTTTGTCTTTGCGGGGCTGAACCGTAAAGAGCGCGCCAGACTGCTGGTCTGCTTTATTCTGCTGATCTCCGCGGCGTTCTTCTGGTCCGCGTTCGAACAGAAGCCAACCTCGTTCAACCTGTTTGCCAACGACTACACTAACCGCATGATCGGCGATTTTGAAATCCCGGCGGTGTGGTTCCAGTCAATTAACGCCCTGTTCATCATCCTGCTGGCACCGGTGTTTAGCTGGGCATGGCCGAAGCTTGCGAGCATGAACATTCGTCCGAGCAGCATCACCAAGTTCGTTATTGGTATTTTGTGCGCGGCGGCAGGCTTTGGCCTGATGATGCTGGCGGCACAGAACGTGCTGAGCAGCGGTGGAACGGGCGTGTCGCCGTTCTGGCTGGTGGGCAGCATCCTGATGCTGACGCTCGGCGAACTGTGCCTGAGTCCGATTGGCCTGGCGACCATGACGTTGCTTGCGCCGGAAAGAATGCGCGGCCAGATGATGGGGCTGTGGTTCTGCGCCAGCGCGCTGGGTAACCTGGCGGCGGGCCTGATCGGCGGCCACGTGAAGGCCGATCAGCTGGATATGCTGCCGGATCTCTTCGCGCGCTGCTCCATCGCGCTGCTGATCTGTGCCGCGGTACTGGTCGTCCTTATTGTTCCGGTGCGCCGCATGCTGGAAAATGCGCAGACTAAACCGGCAGCTGAAGCCTGATAATGTTCAGCCTACCGGGGCAGTTATCCTGCCCCGGTAAAACCCAACAGGAGAGAATATGTCGATTACCTGCCCGGAATGCCAGGCACCGCTGGAGCCCCAGAACGGCGTAGCGCACTGCGACAGCTGTAATAAAGATATTGCGCTTGAAGCCCGCTGCCCGGAGTGCCATCAGCCACTTCAGGTATTAAAAGCCTGCGGTGCGGTGGACTATTTCTGCCAGAACGGCCACGGTTTAATCTCTAAAAAACGCGTGGAGTTTGTTCGGGCCGAAGGTTAATCGCACACGCAGCCTTCGCCTTTCTGCCACAGCTCGACCAGCGACTCGGGGGCTTCCTGCTCGGGTACCAGCACGATGATATCGGCGTAGTGCGCCTGATTTTGCCCGGTCCAGATAATCTGGATGCGGAAATAGCGCTGGTCGCCGCTGCCGGGTGAAGAGGCTTGCCCCGGCGGCTGACCGCGCGGAAAAGCCTGCTCCAGGATGCTCACCAGTCGCTGGCGCTGGGCTTCATTGAGCGAGGAGAGCGCGATGGTGCGCTGTCCGCTCAGCCTGGGGATAAAAGCGACGCCGCCTTCCCGGGCCAGCTCAACCACGGCGTCATCCGTCAGTTCCGGAACCTGCATTTACAACACTCCCACCTGTTCCCAGGCTTGTTTAATGGCCGCTCCAACGTCACCGCCGGAGCGTTTCTCTCCGTGCGCGATCGTCAATTTTGCGAAGGCCTCAAAATCCGCATCCTGCGCCAGATTGCGATCGCAAACCGTGTCGTACCAGGCATAACCTGCTTTTTCCCAGGCGTAGCCGCCGATCGCCGTCGCGGCCAGATAAAATGCCCGGTTGGGGATGCCGGAGTTCAGATGCACGCCGCCGTTATCCTCGCGCGTTTTAATGAAATCTTTCATGTGCGCAGGCTGCGGGTCTTTGCCGAGCAGGGGATCGTCATAGGCGGTGCCGGGTTCAGACATTGAGCGCAGCCCTTTGCCGTTAATCCCTTTCGCCAGCAGCCCTTCACCAATGAGCCAGTCTGCTTTATCGGCGGTTTGCTTCAGATGGTACTGTTTGACCAGCGAGCCAAACACGTCCGACAGAGACTCGTTCAGCGCGCCCGACTGCTCAAAATAGATAAGCCCGGCTTCGGTCTCGGTCACGCCGTGGCTCAGCTCGTGCGCCACCACGTCGATGGCGATGGTAAAGCGGTTAAATATTTCCCCGTCGCCGTCGCCAAATACCATCTGCTGACCGTTCCAGAAGGCGTTCTGATATTCCCGGCCATAGTGAACGGTACCGGTCAAAATAAGCCCTTTATTATCGAGTGAATCACGCTGATATTCTTTCCAGAAGAAGTCATGGGTAATACCTAAATAATTATAGGCTTCATCCACCGCCACATCGCCGTTCGACGGCTGGCCTTCGTAACGCACCTGCTTACCCGGCAGCTCCTGGGTTTGCTTCGCGTCGTAAATATCGCGCTCCAGCTGCCCGGCTTTATTCACGTGCGGCGCGGCGGGTTTGCCCGGCATGTGGGCCATCAGCGTCTGGACGTGGGTTAATGTCTGACGGGCACAGCGCTGCTGCGGCTCGGAACCGCTTTCGATAATACGACGAAGAATATAAGGGGGAATAACGCTATGAAGATGGGGCATGCTGCTCTCCTTATTAAAAAAGGGAATAGCAGCAGTATAGTAAGTAACCGGCGAAGAATTATCCGGTTTTACGCTGACGCGTCTTTTTCACCGGTTTAATTGATTTCACTTCGCTTTCTACCCAGCCGTCGGAAAGACGCGTCGTCAGCACATCGCCGGTATTTACCTGTTTAGTTTGCTTCAGCACTTTGCCGTCCGTCGCCGTCGTCACGCTATAGCCGCGCGCCAGAGTGGAGAGGGGGCTGACGGCTTCAAGGTGGGTCACCGCATTGCCGAAACGTTCGCGGGTGGTGCTCAGTCGCGCCCGGATAGTTTCCGCCAGACGATACTCCAACTGCTGGATCCGCGTTTGCGCGCGATAAATTTTCGGCTGCGGGTTCTGCTGGTTCAGGCGCTGCGTCACGCGCTGCTGGCGCGATACCGCGCGCTTAAGCTGACTATCCAGCGCGAAATTCATGCGCTGACGCAGGCGCTCCAGCACGGTCTGCTGACGCGCCAGACGCAGCTGCGGGTGCTGCTGCTGAAGACGATGATGAAGCTGGGTAAAGCGGCGGGTACGGTTGGCAAGGAAGTAGTCCATCGCCATCTCAAGACGCTGCTGGCCGTTCTGAATCTGACGCAGCAGCTCCAGCTGGTTGCGGCTGACCACTTCCGCCGCCGCGGACGGCGTAGGCGCGCGCAGATCCGCGACAAAATCGGCTATCGTTACGTCAGTTTCGTGGCCGACGGCGCTCACCACGGGGATAAGGCTGGCAAAGATTGCTCGCGCCACGCGCTCGTCGTTAAAGCTCCACAGGTCTTCCAGCGAGCCGCCACCGCGCCCGACGATTAATACGTCGCACTCCTGACGGGCGTTCGCCAGCTCAATGGCGCGAACTATCTGTCCCGGCGCATCGTCACCCTGAACGGCGGTCGGATAGATGATGACGGGCAGGGAAGGGTCGCGACGCTTCAGCACGTGCAAAATATCGTGCAGTGCCGCACCGGTTTTCGAGGTGATGACCCCAACGCAGTGGGCGGGGGAGGGCAGCGGTTTTTTGTACTGCTGGTCGAACAGCCCCTCGGCAGAGAGCCGGGCTTTTAGCTGTTCATACTTCTGCTGCAGCAGGCCTTCGCCCGCAGGCTGCATGCTTTCCACGATGATCTGATAATCGCCGCGCGGCTCATACAGGGTGATATTGGCGCGAACCAGAACCTGCTGGCCGTGCTGAGGGCGGAACGTCACGCGGCGGTTGCTGTTGCGGAACATCGCGCAGCGCACCTGGGCGGTGTCGTCTTTTAAGGTAAAGTACCAGTGACCGGAGGACGGCTGCGTGAAGTTAGAGATCTCACCGCTGATCCAGACCTGCCCCATTTCCTGCTCAAGCAGCAAACGCACCGTCTGATTCAGGCGGCTGACGGTATAAATTGAGGGGGATTGAGAGGATAACATGTGAGCGGGATCAAATTCTAAATCAGCAAGTTATTCAGTCGATAGTAACCTGCTGAGAGGCAATCGCAAGCTTTTTTATAAAAAAGTGTAGATGCAATCGGTTACGCTCTGTATAATGCCACGGCAATATTTAACCACCCAGGTCAGAGATATTGCCCATGCTACGTATCGCTAAAGAAGCACTGACGTTTGACGACGTCCTCCTCGTTCCCGCTCACTCCACTGTTCTGCCGAATACTGCCGATCTCAGCACGCAGTTGACGAAAACCATTCGCCTGAACATTCCTATGCTCTCTGCGGCAATGGACACCGTGACTGAAGCGCGCCTGGCTATCGCCCTGGCACAGGAAGGTGGCATTGGCTTTATTCACAAAAACATGTCTATCGAACGTCAGGCGGAAGAAGTTCGCCGCGTGAAGAAACATGAATCCGGCATCGTGTCTGACCCACAGACCGTTCTGCCAACCACCACGCTGCATGAAGTGAAGGCCCTGACCGAACGTAACGGTTTCGCCGGTTACCCGGTGGTGACCGAAGAGAACGAACTGGTTGGCATCATCACCGGTCGTGACGTGCGTTTCGTGACTGACCTGAACCAGCCTGTTAGCGTCTATATGACGCCAAAAGAGCGTCTGGTTACCGTTCGCGAAGGTGAAACCCGCGACGTGGTGCTGGCAAAAATGCACGAAAAACGCGTTGAAAAAGCGCTGGTTGTTGACAGCAGCTTCCACCTGCGCGGCATGATCACCGTTAAAGATTTCCAGAAAGCAGAACGTAAGCCTAACGCCTGTAAAGACGAGCATGGCCGTCTGCGCGTCGGTGCTGCGGTTGGCGCAGGTGCTGGTAACGAAGAGCGTGTTGACGCGCTGGTCGCTGCGGGCGTTGACGTCCTGCTGATTGACTCCTCTCACGGCCACTCCGAAGGCGTTCTGCAGCGTATTCGTGATACCCGTGCCAAATACCCAGATCTGCAGATCATCGGCGGTAACGTGGCAACTGGCGCAGGCGCTCGCGCTCTGGCTGACGCTGGCTGCAGCGCGGTGAAAGTAGGTATCGGCCCTGGCTCCATCTGTACTACCCGTATCGTCACCGGCGTGGGCGTTCCGCAGATTACAGCGGTGTCTGACGCGGTTGAAGCGCTGGAAGGCACCGGTATTCCGGTTATCGCTGACGGCGGTATCCGCTTCTCTGGCGACATCGCCAAAGCGATCGCCGCGGGCGCAGCTGCTGTAATGGTAGGCTCCATGCTGGCCGGTACCGAAGAATCCCCGGGTGAAATTGAACTCTACCAGGGTCGTTCTTACAAATCTTACCGCGGTATGGGCTCCCTGGGCGCGATGTCCAAAGGTTCCTCTGACCGTTACTTCCAGACCGATAACGCCGCAGACAAACTGGTGCCGGAAGGTATCGAAGGTCGCGTAGCGTATAAAGGCCGCCTGAAAGAGATCATTCACCAGCAGATGGGCGGCCTGCGCTCCTGTATGGGTCTGACGGGCTGTGGTACCATCGACCTGCTGCGTACTAAAGCGGAATTCGTGCGCATCAGCGGTGCGGGTATCCAGGAGAGCCACGTTCACGACGTGACGATCACCAAAGAGTCCCCGAACTACCGTCTGGGCTCCTGATAAGTTTCCGCGCCCGGCTTCTGCCGGGCGCTCTGTTTTTGTTTCACTTGCCTCGGAATTAGCGTCAATGACGGAAAACATTCATAAACATCGCATTCTCATTCTGGACTTCGGTTCTCAGTACACTCAGCTGGTGGCGCGTCGCGTACGTGAACTGGGCGTTTACTGTGAGCTGTGGGCGTGGGATGTCACGGAAGCACAGATTCGCGAATTCAATCCAAGCGGCATCATCCTGTCCGGCGGCCCGGAAAGTACCACCGAAGAGAACAGCCCGCGCGCGCCGCAGTACGTGTTCGAAGCTGGCGTGCCGGTATTCGGCGTTTGCTACGGCATGCAGACCATGGCAATGCAGCTGGGCGGCCACGTAGAAGGCTCTAACGAGCGTGAGTTTGGCTACGCACAGGTAGAAGTCGTCACCGACAGCGCGCTGGTGCGCGGTATCGAAGACTCCCTGACCGCAGACGGCAAACCGCTGCTGGACGTGTGGATGAGCCACGGCGACAAAGTGACCGCCATCCCGTCTGACTTCGTGACCGTTGCCAGCACCGAAAGCTGCCCGTTTGCCATCATGGCGAACGAAGAAAAACGCTTCTACGGCGTGCAGTTCCACCCGGAAGTGACTCACACCCGTCAGGGTATGCGCATGCTGGAGCGCTTCGTGCGTGACATTTGCCAGTGTGAAGCCCTGTGGACCCCGGCAAAAATCATCGACGACGCCGTTGAGCGTATCCGCCAGCAGGTTGGCGATGACAAAGTGATCCTCGGCCTCTCCGGCGGCGTGGACTCCTCCGTGACCGCGATGCTGCTGCACCGCGCCATCGGCAAAAACCTGACCTGCGTCTTCGTGGACAACGGTCTGCTGCGTCTGAACGAAGCCCAGCAGGTCATGGACATGTTTGGCGACCACTTCGGTCTGAACATCGTTCACGTGGAAGGCGAGCAGCGCTTCCTGGACGCGCTGAAGGGCGAGAACGATCCGGAAGCGAAACGTAAGATCATCGGCCGCGTGTTCGTGGAAGTGTTCGACGAAGAAGCGCTGAAGCTGGAAGACGTGAAGTGGCTGGCGCAGGGCACCATCTACCCTGACGTGATCGAATCCGCGGCCTCTGCAACCGGTAAAGCACACGTCATCAAATCTCACCACAACGTGGGCGGCCTGCCGAAAGAGATGAAGATGGGCCTGGTTGAGCCGCTGCGCGAGCTGTTTAAAGACGAAGTGCGTAAGATCGGTCTGGAACTGGGTCTGCCGTACGACATGCTCTACCGTCACCCGTTCCCGGGTCCGGGTCTGGGCGTGCGCGTGCTGGGCGAAGTGAAGAAAGAGTACTGCGACCTGCTGCGTCGCGCGGACGCGATCTTCATCGAAGAGCTGCACAAAGCTGACCTGTACAACAAGGTAAGCCAGGCGTTCACCGTGTTCCTGCCGGTTCGCTCCGTCGGCGTGATGGGCGATGGCCGTAAGTACGACTGGGTTGTTTCCCTGCGTGCAGTGGAAACCATCGACTTCATGACCGCGCACTGGGCGCACCTGCCGTATGACTTCTTAGGCCGCGTGTCTAACCGCATCATCAACGAAGTGAACGGTATTTCCCGCGTGGTGTATGACATCAGCGGTAAGCCACCAGCTACGATTGAGTGGGAATGATTTCGCGTCTGGCAACAGCCTGTACGTAAAAGCAGTAAAGTACCTCTAAGCCCGCGTAACTGCGGGCTTTTTTGTTTTTGGCAATCGGGCAGCTATTTGCAAAGAAGAGCATAGTTTCTGGAATGCAATGTGGCGCAGAATGTGACAGAAATTTATGCTGTTGGCCTCTCGTACCATGAATCAGAGAATTGGATATTTCCATCTACAATACGCCATGTGATTTTTTCATATTGCATAGAAACGGATTCCATATGATTTAACTTATCATTTCCTGATAATTTGACATTGGGCACACCACAATTCACACCCGTTATTTTTACATTTTCCATTAAGACGGTGTAATAACACACCTCCTGGCCAGCATCATTAATATGATAAAACCTTACCTCTGCACTTTTTAATGTTTGTCCTGTGGCCGCTGCTTTGTAGAGATAGGGACTTGAACTGTCAACTTCTTTTTCAAAATTAAATGACGAGTGTTGACGTGTTCCGGTGATCTTTCCATTGGCTGTATCGACGGGAAGATTAATGCCATGACTCATACTGATTACTTCGATAGAGCCTTCACGATCCTGAACATCTACAGAACCTTTGATATCGGCACCGCCATCATCTTTGAGCCACAGATAGGGAGGGATAGGCATTTTATTTACTCCTTGTTAATTTAAATAACTTCATTGTAACAATGTATATGAAGAGAGAGATAAGAACGTTAAATATAATTAACGCATAATCATAACTGTAATAAATATCTTCGGGTGCTGGGTTGTTGCTAAATAAATAGGAAATGCTAATGGCTGTTTCGTTACTTATTAATGGATGTTCAGTTAAGTAACCAACATCCAATCCTGACACAATAGCGAATATCCCGATGAATAGAATCATTCTAAGGGAATTAAGGGCAAGTTTTCTGATAACCACCAATAATGACCTCAATTGTTCCATAGGATTCTAAATCAAGACCTTTAATCTTTTCTTTCTTTGTTCTTAATAATGCATCTCTTAATCTATTGTAATCTGATTGGTTAGGTAAAGTTATACACCCTTCTGAAACCTGACCGGGATGTAGCCTAAATCCACCTCTGGCTACGCTTTCGTAAAATGTAGAATCATCTACATTCCCATCATCGCGAAATAAAGCAAACCATTCAGAATGATCAACATGATAACTAAAAATGCTTTTATATGTATCGACTCCCCAGGCTCTAAACCTGTTAGCCATACTCCCCTTCGGCCTATCAACTATATAATATTTACCTTTTGGTAGCGGTCCAACGTTTGGAATGATGCCACATGCTCCTTTGTTCCTGTATGCACCATTACCAGAAAAAGCCATAAAGACACCAATACCATCAAATGCAAGTGGTGAGTAGTCAGCATCATTGATTATAAACTTTCCATGTAAAGTCATGTAGCACCCTTTCTTGTATAGATACTTATTAATGTTATCTGCAAATAGTGCATGCATCAAAAATAAACCATACAAAAAGTGCGTATTTGAACTTTTTAACGCTGAAAATGATCGTGATGCTTTAGAATGAAGACTTATATCAAATAAATGGTTACACCGAACAGCGCAAATCTAAATTACTGTAGGAAAAATACGGTCTCTTGAACTGTAGATAACGATATCATCCACAGTCACCGGCAAATAAAGCACTCGTTAAAGAAAAAATTCAGGATAATTATCAAACGTCGACTCGCTATGGGTGAGCCATATTGAACGCGTGTAGCTAACAATGCATGAGATCATCGGCGCCGAGTATGTGGCGATTGCATGCTCATTTCTCCCCACTCCCCAACCGATACGCCAGCGCCACCACCAGCGACTGCACCAGGCACAGCGTTGCCGACTGAGACCGAAACGCGTCCACCTGCGCCTCTTTCACCACAAAGCAAAGATCGCTAAACGTCGCCAGGGGGCTTATCTGGCTGTCCGTAATCACAATTTGCCGCGCGCCGACGCTGGCGGCAGTTTCGCTGACCATCACCGTCTCTTCCGCGTACGGCGAGAAGCTGATCGACACCACGATGTCGCGGGCCTTAATGCGGCTGATCTGCTCGCGCAGCATCCCGCCCATGCCGTCGAGCAGGATAGGGCGACACTCCAGGTGGCTCAGGGCATAGGTGAGGTAGGCCGCGACGCTAAAGGAACGGCGCAGTCCGGCGATGTAGATGGTGTCGGCATCTGCCAGCAGCTGTACCGCGCGCTCCAGCATTTCCGGCTCGGCGCGGGCGGCCAGCTGCTGGAGCGCCTGGGCGTTCGAGCGGGCGAACTCCTGCAGGATATCGAGCGGCGTTTCCGGCACGGCCTCGCTCTCCATCTCGCGGAACATCCGGGCGCGGTCGCTGTAGCTGGCGGTCTCCTCCACCAGATTCATGCGAAACAGCTGTTTCATTTCGTTGAAGCCGGTGAAGTCAAAGGCGTTGGCAAAGCGGATCAGCGTCGACGGCGGCACGTCGGCGCGCTCGGCAATGACGGCAACCGTATCGAAGGCCACGCTGTTGGTGTTGTCCAGCACGTAGCGGGAAACCTGCTGCAGCCTCTTGCTCAGGCTATCGTAGCGATCGCGGATTTGCTGCTGCAGTTCGTTCAGGCTGGTTGCTGTCGTCATCTTATCCCCCAAATACAGTCTTATGATTCTAAACGCAAAACCGCGTCTTTTAAATGTCGGCCATCCATCTGGCAGCAAAAATGAAACAGAAACTTCAGTCATTTCCTCGCCCGAAATTCCTTAATAGCGCACGCTACGCCAGTGTTGTTGGCTGTTAACATAAAAATCCATCCGTGATCACAATAATCATCATTTATTTTATTTCAACTTAAAATGGAATATTTGTTTCATATATAGTGTTCGGTACACGGTATTCAGGTAACAGTCACGTATCAACAGCGAGAGGTTAAGGATGGAGACGGTAGCGAATTTTATTCACGGCGAATGTGTCACCGGTTCAGGCCAGCGCGTTCAGGCGATCTTCAACCCGGCCACCGGCGAGCAGATCCGCCAGGTGGTGATGAGTACGGCACAGGAAACGGAGCAGGCGATTGCCGCCGCGCAGCAGGCATTTCCGGCGTGGGCGCGCCATGCTCCGCTTAAGCGCGCGCGCGTGATGTTCCGCTTCAAGGCGCTGCTGGAAGAGAACATGGATCGCCTGGCCCGCCTCATCAGCGAAGAGCACGGCAAGGTCTTCTCCGACGCGGTGGGCGAACTGACCCGCGGCCTGGAAGTGGTGGAGTTTGCCTGCGGCATCCCTCATCTGCAAAAGGGTGAACACTCGGCGAACGTCGGGACCGGCGTCGACAGCCACTCGCTGATGCAGCCGCTCGGCGTCTGCGCCGGGATCACCCCGTTTAACTTCCCGGCGATGGTGCCGATGTGGATGTTCCCGATTGCGCTGGCGACCGGCAACACCTTCGTGCTGAAGCCGTCGGAAAAGGATCCTTCTCTGGCGCTCGCGCTGGCGCAGCTGCTGAAAGAGGCCGGCCTGCCGGACGGCGTCTTCAACGTGGTGCAGGGCGATAAAGAGTCCGTTGACGTGATCCTGACCGACCCGCGCGTGCAGGCGGTGAGCTTTGTCGGCTCCACGCCGATTGCGGAATACATTTACCAGACCGCGTCCGCCCACGGCAAGCGCTGTCAGGCGCTGGGCGGTGCGAAAAACCACTGCATCCTGATGCCGGACGCCGACATGGAGATGGCGACCAACGCCATCATGGGCGCGGCCTACGGCGCGGCGGGGGAACGCTGCATGGCGCTCTCGGTGGTGCTGGCGGTGGGGGATAAAACCGCCGATGACCTCTGCGCCCGGCTGGAAAAACAGATTGCCGCGCTGCGCGTCGGGCCGGGCCTGGACCAGTCGCCGGAAAACGAAATGGGGCCGCTCATCTCCTCCGCGCACCGCAGCAAGGTGCTGGGCTACATCGACAGCGGGGAAGCGCAGGGAGCGAAACTTCGCGTGGACGGTCGCGGCTTCAGCGTGAAGGGCCACGAGCAGGGCTACTTCGTCGGCCCGACGCTGTTCGATAACGTCACTCCTGAAATGACCATCTATAAAGAAGAGATTTTTGGCCCCGTGCTTTCTGTGGTGCGCGTAGCAGATTACGCCAGCGCGGTGGATCTGATTAACCGCCATGAATATGGTAATGGCTCGGCGATCTTCACCCGCGACGGCGGCTGCGCGCGCCGATTCTGCGAAGAGGTGCAGGCGGGCATGGTGGGGGTCAACGTGCCGATCCCGGTGCCGATGGCGTTCCACAGCTTCGGCGGCTGGAAGCGTTCCATCTTTGGTGCGCTCAACGTGCACGGCAACGACGGCGTGCGCTTCTACACCCGAATGAAAACCATCACCGCGCGCTGGCCGGAAATGCAGCAGGAGACAGGCGCTGCGTTCTCTATGCCAACGCTGGGCTGACAGGAGGTTTTATGCAAACCGAACGTATGACCATGGCCCAGGCGCTGGTCCGGTTCCTTAATCAACAGTACGTCAGCGTGGACGGCAACGAAACGCCCTTCGTGGAGGGCGTCGCCACCATCTTTGGGCACGGCAACGTGCTGGGTATCGGCCAGGCGCTGGAGCAGGACCCGGGCCATTTGCAGATCATGCAGGGCTGCAACGAGCAGGGGATTGCCCATATGGCGACGGGATTCGCCAAACAGCACCGCCGCCAGCGTATTTTTGCCGTTACCTCCTCGGTCGGGCCGGGCGCCGCCAATATGGTCACGGCCGCGGCCACCGCTACGGCGAACCGCATTCCGCTGCTGCTGCTGCCGGGTGATATCTACGCCAGCCGCCAGCCGGACCCGGTGCTGCAGCAGATCGAGCAGTATCACGACCTCAGCATCAGCACCAACGACTGCTTCCGTCCGGTCTCCCGCTACTGGGACCGCATCAACCGCCCCGAGCAGCTGATGAGCGCGATGTTAAGCGCGATGCGAACGCTTACTGACCCCGCAGATACCGGAGCGGTGACCATCTGCCTGCCGCAGGACGTGCAGGGAGAGGCCTGGGACTACCCGCTGAGCTTCTTCGCGCGTCGCGTGCACCACATCGAACGCCGTCCGCCCGATCCGCAGCGTCTGGCGCAGGCGCGGGCGCTGATCGCCCGCAAGCGTCATCCGCTGGTGGTGTGCGGCGGCGGCGTGCGCTATTCCGGCGCGCATGAGGCGTTTCGCGAATTTGTCGAGACGCTGCGGCTGCCGTTTGCTGAAACTCAGGCCGGAAAGGGAGCACTGGTAAGTGACCACCCACTTAACCTGGGCGGCGTTGGGGTGACGGGCGGAATGGCCGCCAACCAGCTCGCGCCGCAGGCCGATTTAGTGATTGGCATCGGCACGCGCCTGACCGACTTTACCACCGGCTCCAAGGCGCTCTTTTCCCATCCGGACGTCGAATTCCTGCTGCTGAACGTGGCCGAGTTTGACGCCCTGAAGCTGGACGCGATCGCGCTGATTGCCGATGCTCAAACCGGGCTCCAGGCATTGACCCACGCGCTCGGGGATTACCGCAGCGGCTGGGGAGAGGCGATCGCCGAGGCGAAGTCCGCCTGGCGCGACGAGTGCCGCCGCCTGTGGGATCGCCAGTGGCGTCCTGACGACGCGCCCGAAGTGGCGGGGCACCTGGATGCGCAGCTGGCGGAATACGGCGAGGCGCTCAACACCCGCCTGACCCAGACGCGGGTGCTGGGGCTGATCAACCAGCATGTTGAAGATAACGCCATCGTGGTGGGCGCGGCCGGTTCGCTGCCGGGGGATTTACAGCGCCTCTGGCAGGTCAAGACGCCGGACAGCTATCACCTGGAGTACGGCTACTCCTGCATGGGCTACGAGATTGCGGCGGCCCTCGGCGCGAAGCTCGCCAGACCCGAACTGCCGGTGTACGCCATGGTGGGGGATGGCTCCTACATGATGCTGCACTCCGAACTGCAAACCGCCGTTCAGGAGGGCATTAAGGTCACCGTTCTGCTGTTTGATAACGCCAGCTTCGGCTGCATTAACAACCTGCAGATGGGGCACGGTATGGGCAGCTTTGGCACGGAAAACCGCCACCGCAACCCGAAAACCGGACGGCTTGACGGTCCGCTGGTGAAGGTCGACTTCGCGCAAAACGCGGAGAGCTACGGCTGCCGCGCGTGGCGGGTGAACGATGAGCAAAGCCTGCTGGCGGCGCTTGAGGCGTCGCGGGCGCATCCCGGCCCGACGCTGCTGGACATCAAGGTGCTGCCGAAGACCATGACCCACGATTACGCCTCGTGGTGGCGAACCGGTGATGCGCAGGTGGCGGCGTCGTCTGCCGTGCGTGAGGCCGCTGAGCAAACCCAGGCGCAGGTGAAAAAAGCCCGCCAGTATTAAGTTTTCCTGCCGTAACGAAATTTTCATTTCATTTTTGTTTTCCCCTCACCCTAACCCTCTCCCACCGGGAGAGGGGACGGAACGGTGCGTTTTTTTCTCCCTCGCCCCTCTGTAATGGCGAGGGCATCCCTCCCGCCATGTTGTGAGATTGATAACAGAATTTATCTCATTCATCTCAAAAGTGTTAACCCGCACTCAAAAACATAATTTTCACTATTTATAAAAATGAAATAAATGTTTTATTTATAGGGTCGTTAGTTCACAGCATTCACCAACACCGGGAGCCGTTATGTTTAACATTGCTTTACTGGGCGCTGGCCGAATTGGCCAGGTACATGCAGCTAACATCGCCAGCCACGGCGCGACCACGCTCTGGTCCGTGGTTGACCCGAATCAGGAATTTGCCACCCGCCTCGCCACGCAGTATCAGGCCCGCCAGCAGAGCCTGGAAGAAGCGATGACCGACCCTAACGTTCACGCCGTGCTGATCGCCTCCGCCACCGATACCCACGCGGACCTGATTGAAATGGCCGCCCGCCACGGCAAGGCCATCTTCTGTGAAAAGCCGGTACATCTCGACCTCGCCCGCGTGCGCGACTGCCTGAAGGTGGTCAAAGAGTACGACGTGCCGCTGTTTATCGGCTTTAACCGCCGCTTTGACCCGCAGTTCCGCCGCGTGAAAACCGACGCGCAGGCCGGGCGCATCGGCAAACCGGAATCGCTGCTCATCATCTCCCGCGACCCGTCTCCCCCGCCTGCTGAGTACGTGCGCGTCTCCGGCGGCATGTTCCGCGATATGACCATTCACGATTTTGACATGGCGCGCTTCATCATGGGCGAAGAGCCGGTGTCGGTGTATGCCCAGGGCAGCAACCTGGTGGATCCGGCGATTGGCGAGGCGGGGGATATCGATACCGCGTTTATCGTTCTGAAATATGCCTCCGGCGCGATGGCGACCATCGTCAACAGCCGCCGTTCATCTTACGGCTACGACCAGCGCCTGGAGCTGCACGGCTCCGAAGGGCTGCTGTGCGCGGGCAACATTCTGGAAAACCAGGTGCAGCACTACGGCAAACAGGGCTGCACCAGCGCGCTGCCGGAACATTTCTTCCTGCAGCGCTACAAATCCGCTTACGCCGCGGAATGGGAACACTTTGTCGCGGTCCTGCGCGGGGAAGCGGTGCCTGACTGCAGCGGCGATGATGGTGAACGTGCGCTGTACCTCGCGGATAAAGCGCTGGAGTCACTGCGCAGCCAGCGCGAGATCGTCCTCTAAACACAACAACCCTACACAGAGAGACATAATAATGAAAAAACTGATCGTAGCCGCCCTCATCGCCATGACGTCCGGGGCCGCCCTCGCCGAAAACGAGCAAATCGTCTTCAGTACGCCAAACCTGGCCATGCCGTTTGAAGTTCACATGCAGCGCACGGCGGTGAAAGCCGCAAAAGAGATGGGCGTGAAGCTTCAGGTGCTGGACGGGCAGGGCAGCTCGCCGAAGCAGGTGGCTGACCTGGAAAACGCCATCACCCGCGGGGCGCAGGGCTTTATCGTCTCCCCGAACGACGTCAACGCGGTCTCCAGCGCGGTGGATGAAATTCAGGACGCGAAGCTGCCGGTGGTTACCCTTGACCGATCCGTCGACAGCCAGAAGAAAGTGCCGCACTTTGGCGCCAACAACTACAAGGGCGGCCAGGCGATTGGCGATTTCGTCAAAACCAAATTCCCCAACGGCGCGGAGATCATTCTCCTCACCGGCCAGCCGGGCTCCTCTTCCAATATTGAACGCACCAAAGGGATCCGCGACAGCCTGAAGGCGGGCGGGGATAAATACAAGATCGTCGCCGACCAGACCGGCAACTGGATGCGTTCTGAAGGGATGCGCATCGTTGAAAGCGTTCTGCCTTCGCTGCCGAAACGCCCGCAGGTGATCCTCTCCGCCAACGACGATATGGCGCTGGGCGCGATTGAAGCCCTGCAGAGCCAGGGCGTGAAGCCGGGCGAAATCCTCGTGACCGGGTTTGATGCGGTGCCGGAAGCGCTGGCCCGCGTGCGCGACGGCTGGCTGGCGGTGACGGCGGATCAGCGTCCGGGCTTTGCGGTGCAGACGGCGATGAGCCAGCTGGTGGCCAACGTGCGCGAGAAGAAAGCCATTACCGGGGCCGACTATCCGCCGACGCTGATCACCAAAGAGAACCTGCAGCAGGCTGAGCGTATCGGCGAGGCCGGTAACTGATATGTCCCGAGCCGCCTCCGGCGGCTCAAGATGAGGAGGAGCAGACCGATGTCGCAACCCTTACTGAAAGTGACCGACCTGGCAAAAAGCTTTTCCGGCGTCTGGGCGCTGAGCAGCGCCCAGCTGACCGTCGGCGCGGGGGAGATCCACGCCCTGCTGGGGGAAAACGGGGCGGGTAAATCCACGCTGCTGAAGGCGCTCGCGGGCGCGCAGCCGCAAACGCGCGGGGAGATCTGGTTCAACGGCGAAACGCTGCCGGTGGACGACTCCCCGGTGGAACGGCAGAACAAGGGCATTATCACCATCTATCAGGAGTTCAACCTGCTGCCCAACATGACCGTCGCGGAAAATATGTTTCTCGGGCGCGAGCCGCGTAAACGGAACCTGATCGTCGACGAAAGGGCGGTCAACCAGGAGGCGCAGGTCATTCTCGATTACCTGCAACTGAACGTTGCGCCGACCACGCCGGTCGCCCGCCTGAGCGTCGCCCAGCAGCAGATGGTGGAGATCGCCCGGGCGCTGACCCTCAACGCCCGCCTGATCATCATGGACGAACCCTCCGCCGCGCTGAGCGACAGCGAAGTGGAAAGCCTGCACCGCGTGGTGCGGGAGCTTAAAAACCGCGGCGTGAGCATTATTTACGTTACCCACCGCCTGCACGAAGTTTTCCAGCTCTGCGATCGCTTCACCGTTTTCCAGGACGGCCGCTTTACCGGCACCGGCGCGGTGGCGGAGACCAACGTCGAGCAGCTGATCCGCCTGATGGTCGGACGCGACGTGGCCTTTAACCGTCGCCCCGCCAGCGAAACCCATCATGAGGACAAACCCGTCCGCCTGGCGGTGAAGGGGCTGAGCCGCGAAAAGCCGCCGCTGGATCCGCACGGCATCGCCCTGCACGACATCAGCTTCCACGTTCACGCCGGGGAGGTCTTAGGCATTGCCGGGCTGGTGGGCGCGGGGCGTACCGAAGTGGCGCGCTGCCTGTTTGGCGCAGACGCCTTTACCGCCGGGAGCTTTGAGCTGGACGGCGTGCCGTACCAGCCGCGCGACCCGCTCTATGCCCTCGATCAGGGCGTGGCGCTGGTACCGGAAGACCGCAAAAAAGAGGGGGCGGTGCTGGGGCTGTCGATTCGCGACAACCTGTCGCTCTCCTGCCTCTCCTCGCTGCTGCAGTGGCGCTGGTTCGTAAACACCCGCAAGGAGGACGACCTGATTGAGTCCTACCGCAAGGCGCTGCAGATCAAAATGGTCGACAGCGCGCAGGAGGTGCGCAAGCTCTCCGGCGGCAACCAGCAAAAGGTGATCCTCGCGCGCTGCATGGCGCTCAACCCGCGGGTGCTGATCGTCGATGAGCCGACGCGCGGCATCGACGTGGGGACCAAATCGGAAGTGCACCAGGTGCTGTTTGACATGGCGAAAAAGGGCGTGGCGGTGATCGTGATCTCCTCCGATCTGCCTGAGGTGATGGCGGTGTCCGACCGGATCATCACCCTCAGCGAAGGCCGGGTGACCGGCGAGATCCACGGCGACGACGCTAACGAAGAACGGCTGATGACGATGATGGCCATCAACCACAACGCCCTGAACGCGGCATAACGGAGTTTCTCATGACGCAGATGATTTCTAAAACGCAGGCCCCGGCCAAACGCGCCGGACGCATCGATCCCATCGCCTTCTTCGAGCGCTTCGGGGTGCTGATTTTCATGATCCTGCTGCTGATCTTCTTCCAGTCGCAGAACAGCAACTTTTTCTCTGAACGCAATATTTTCAACATCCTGACCGAAGTCTCCATCTACGGGATCATGGCCGTGGGGATGACCTTCGTTATTCTGACCGCCGGGATTGACCTCTCCGTGGGCTCCATTCTGGCGGTGTGCGCCATGACCGCGGCGTACGTCATTAAGGGCGACAACTTCACCACCGTCGATCCGAACGCCTGGGGCGGCATGAGCTGGCTGATTGGTCTGGGGATTTGTCTGGCAATGGGCACGGCGATTGGCTTCCTGCACGGTCTGGGCGTGACCCGCCTGCGCCTGCCGCCGTTCATCGTGACCCTCGGCGGGATGACCATCTGGCGCGGCCTGACGCTGGTGATCAACGACGGCGCGCCGATCGCCGGTTTCGACCCTGGCTACCGCTGGTGGGGGCGCGGGGAGCTGCTCGGCATCTCCATTCCGATCTGGATCTTCGCCATCGTCGCCCTCGGCGGCTATCTGGCGCTGCATAAAACCCGCTGGGGCCGCTTCGTCTACGCCATCGGCGGTAACCCGGAGGCGGCGCGCCTGGCGGGGGTGAACGTGAAGCGCGTGCTGGTTAGCGTCTACGTGCTGATCGGCTGTCTGGCCGGGCTGGCGGGCTTCATCCTGAGCGCGCGTCTGGGGAGCGCCGAGGCGGTGGCCGGGATCTCCTTTGAGCTGCGCGTCATCGCCTCGGTGGTGATCGGCGGTACCTCCCTGATGGGTGGCTACGGGCGCATCGGCGGCACCATCATCGGCTCCATTATCATGGGGATTCTGATTAACGGCCTGGTGCTGATGAACGTCTCGGCCTACTACCAGCAGATTATCACCGGATTAATTATCGTTCTGGCGGTGGCATTCGATACCTATGCCAAAAGCCGTCGCGGCGCACTGTGAGGATCACGATGAAAGAGGTTCGTATTGGATTAATTGGCACCGGTTATATCGGCAAGGCGCACGCTATCGCCTATGCCCAGGCCCCGACGGTGTTCAACCTGCGCGGCAGGCTGGTGCGCGAGATGGTGGCGGAAGTCACGCCGGAGCTGGCGGCAGAGCGCGCGCAGGCGTTTGGCTTCAACCGCTCCACCGGGGACTGGCGGGCGCTGGTGGCCGACCCGGCCATTGACGTGGTGGATATTTGCTCGCCGAACCACCTGCATAAAGAGATGGCGCTGGAGGCGATCCGCCACGGCAAGCACGTCTACTCGGAGAAGCCGCTGGCGCTGAACGCCCACGACGCGCGCGAGATGGTAGACGCGGCGAAGCGGGCCGGGGTGAAAACGCTGGTGGGGTTCAACTACATGAAAAACCCGACGGCGCAGCTGGCGAAGGAGATTATTGCGCGCGGCGAGATTGGCGAGGTGATCCACTTCTACGGCACCCACAACGAAGATTATATGGCCGACCCGCTCTCGCCTGTTCACTGGCACTGCTTCAAAGAGACCGCCGGGCTGGGGGCGCTGGGCGACCTCGCGGCTCATATCGTCAATATGGCCCAGTACCTGGTCGGGGAGATTGAGCAGGTCTGCGGCGACCTGAAGATCGTGGTCCCGGCGCGCCCGGCGAAGGCCGGATCGTCTGAGATGATTGCCGTCGAAAACGAGGATCAGGCCCACGCGATGGTGCGCTTCGCGGGCGGGGCGCAGGGCGTGATTGAAACCTCCCGCGTTGCCTGTGGCCGCAAGATGGGGCTGTCGTACGTCATCACCGGGACGAAAGGCGCCATCAGCTTCACCCAGGAGCGCATGGCCGAGCTGAAGCTCTATCTGCATGACGATCCGGTGAATCGTCAGGGATTCCGCACCTTACTTGTCGGCCCGGCGCACCCGGACTACGCCGCGTTCTGCATGGGCGCAGGCCACGGGATAGGCTTTAACGATCAAAAAACGGTGGAGGTGCGCGACCTGGTGGACGGTATTGCCGCCGACGCGCCGATGTGGCCGGACTTCGAAGAGGGCTGGAAGGTGTCTCGCGTGCTGGACGCGATTGCGCTCTCGCACCGGGAAGGCCGCTGGCTGAACGTGAACGACATTGTCTGATGAGGTATCAACGTGGAAAAGCAGTTTGATGTGATATGCATGGGCCGCGTGGCGGTAGACCTCTACAGTCAGCAGATTGGTGCCCGTCTGGAGGATGTGTCGAGCTTCGCCAAATACCTCGGCGGGTCGTCGGGTAACGTGGCGTACGGCACCGCGCGCCAGGGTTTACGTTCGTCGATGCTGGCGCGCGTCGGCGATGAACATATGGGCCGCTTCCTGCGGGAAGAGCTCAACCAGGTGGGCTGCGATACCAGCCATCTGATTACCGATAAACAACGCCTTACGGCGCTGGTGCTCCTCGGCATTAAAGACCGGGACACCTTTCCTCTGATTTTTTATCGCGATAACTGCGCGGATATGGCGATTACCGCCAGCGATGTGGACGAAAGCTACATTGCCTCCGCACGTTGTCTTGCCATCACCGGGACTCATCTTTCTCATCCGCAAACCCGCGAGGCGGTGCTGACGGCGCTGGGCTATGCCCGCCGTCACGGCGTGCGCACGGTGCTGGACATCGACTATCGTCCGGTGCTGTGGGGGCTGACCGCCTTAGGCGACGGGGAAACGCGCTTTATCGCCGCCGATAAGGTCACCCGCGAGCTGCAGGAGGTGCTGCACCTCTTCGACGTGATTGTCGGCACCGAGGAGGAGTTTCACATTGCGGGCGGCAGCACGGAGACCCTGCAGGCGCTGGAGCAGGTGCGCGCCGTCAGTGAAGCAACGCTGGTCTGCAAACGCGGCGCGCTCGGCTGCTCGGTCTACACCGACGCCATTCCGCCCCGGCTGGACGACGGCCTGACGGTGACCGGCGTGCGCGTGGAGGTGCTGAACGTCCTCGGCGCAGGGGACGCGTTTATGTCCGGCCTGCTGCGCGGCTACCTGAACGACGAAGGCTGGGAGCAGGCGTGCCGCTACGCCAACGCCTGCGGCGCGCTGGTGGTTTCGCGCCACGGCTGCGCCCCGGCGATGCCGAGCAAAATCGAGCTGGATGACTATCTCTCCCGCGCCGCGATGGTGCCACGCCCGGATCTCGACCCGCGTCTGAACCACCTACACCGGGTAACCACCCGCCGCCGCGAATGGCCGGAGCTGTGCGTGATGGCCTTCGACCACCGCAGCCAGCTTGAGGATATGGCGATGCAGTGCGGCGCGTCGCTTAAGCGCATTCCGGCGCTGAAGCAGCTGATCCTGCAGGCCAGCCGCGAGGCGGCGAGCCGCGCCGGGCTGGAGGGCAAAGCCGGACTGCTGTGCGACGGCACCTTTGGTCAGGACGCGCTGAACGCGATCACCGGGGAAGGGTGGTGGATTGGTCGTCCCATTGAGCTGCCGGGCTCTAGGCCGCTGGAGATGGAGCACGGCAACATCGGCACCCAGCTTATCAGCTGGCCGCAGGAGCACGTGGTGAAGTGCCTGGTCTTCTTCCACCCGGAAGATGCCCACGGCCTGCGCCTGGAGCAGGAGCAGAAAATAGCCGAGGTGTACCACGCCTGCTGCCGGTCCGGGCACGAGCTGCTGCTGGAGGTGATCCTGCCCGCGACCATGCCGCGCAGCGACGAGCTCTACCTGCGCGCCATCTCCCGCTTCTACAACCTCGGCATTTACCCGGACTGGTGGAAGCTGCCGCCGCTCTCCGCCGACGGCTGGACGGCGCTGAGCGAGATTATCGAACGCCGGGACCCGCACTGCCGCGGGGTGGTGATCCTCGGCCTGGACGCCCCGGCAGAACAGCTGCGCGCGGACTTCAAAGCCGCAGCGGGGCAGGCGGTAGTAAAAGGCTTCGCCGTGGGACGCACGCTGTTTGGCGATGCCTCCCGCGCGTGGCTGAAGCAAGATATTGACGATGCGCAGCTGGTGGCGCGCATCCGGGACAACTACCTGCAGCTTATCGCCTGGTGGCGCGAGCGCGGACACGCATAATGGAGACGACAATGAGTGTGCAATTAGGCATTAATCCGCTGACGTGGACGAACGACGATCTGCCTTCTCTCGGCGCGGAGACGTCGCTGGAGACCTGTCTGAGCGAAGGTAAAGAGGCCGGTTTTGCCGGCTTCGAGCTGGGCAATAAATTCCCGCGCGAAGCGCGCCTGCTTGGCCCCATCCTGCAGCGTCACGACCTGCAGCTGGTCTCCGGCTGGTACTCCGGCCGCCTGCTGGAGCGCAGCGTGGAGGAGGAGATCGCCGCCGTGCAGTCCCACCTGACGCTGCTGCGCGAGCTGGGGGCGAAGGTGCTGGTGTTTGCGGAAGTGAGCGGCTGCATTCACGGCGAGCAGCAGACCCCGGTGCATCTGCGCCCGCGCTTCCCGCAGGAACGCTGGAAGGAGTACGGCGAGAAGCTCACCGAATTTGCCCGCTATACGCAGCAGCAGGGCGTGCAGATTGCCTACCATCACCATATGGGCACGGTGATTGAATCTGCCGAGGACGTGGACAATCTGATGACCCACACCGGGGAGGCGGTCGGACTGCTGCTGGATACCGGCCATCTGACCTTTGCCGGGGCCGATCCTCTGGCGGTGGCGCAGCGCTGGGCGTCGCGCATCAATCACGTTCACTGCAAAGACGTGCGCGCCGACGTGCTGGCGGACGTCAAAAACCGCAAAACCAGCTTCCTCGATGCGGTGCTGAGCGGCGTGTTTACCGTGCCGGGCGACGGCTGCGTCGATTACCCGCCGATTATGCGGCTGCTGAAGGTGCAGGATTATCACGGCTGGCTGGTGGTCGAGGCCGAGCAGGATCCGGCGATTGCCCATCCGCTGACCTACGCCCGTCTGGGGTATAACAACCTGAGCCGCCTGGCGCGCGACGCCGGACTGATTTGAGGAGGTGACATGTCACGTCTGCTATCACGCTGGCAACAGCCGAACGGTGAAGGGCGCACGCAGTCCGTCACGCCGGAACGCGCCGGCTGGGGATACGTTGGCTTTGAGGCGTATGAGCTGCAGGAGGGGCAGCTGCTGACGCTGCCCGCCGTCAGCGAAGAGCGCTGTCTGGTGCTGGTGGCCGGACGCGCCTCCATCAGCACGCCTTCCGCGCAGTTTAACGACATCGGCGAGCGGATGAGCCCCTTCGAGCGCATCAAGCCGTGGGCGGTTTACGTCACTCCGCAGGAGTCGGTGCAGGTGAAGGCGCTGACGACGCTGGAGCTGGCGGTCTGCGCCGCGCCGGGCAAGGGCACCTATCCGACGCGGCTGATTGCCCCGCAGGATATCGACGGTGAAGCGCGCGGCAAAGGACATAACCAGCGCTACGTGCATAATATTTTGCCGGAAGACAGGCCCGCCGACAGCCTGCTGGTGGTGGAGGTGTGGACCAGTGAGGGCTGCACCAGCTCATACCCGAGCCACAAGCACGACACGGATAACCCGCCTCAGGAGACGTATCTGGAGGAGACCTACTACCATCGCCTCAACCCGGAGCAGGGGTTCTGCATGCAGCGCGTCTATACCGACGACAGAACGCTGGATGAGTGTATGGCGGTCTATAACCGTGACGTGGTGATGGTGCCGAAGGGCTACCACCCGGTCGCGACGATGGCCGGGTATGACAGCTACTACCTCAACGTGATGGCCGGCCCGGTGCGTAAATGGATGTTCACCTGGGAAGAGGACCACGCGTGGATTAATCGGGATTATCCCGCGAACAGGGAGCGCTGAAGCGGTCTTTTTTGCCGGGTGGCGCCGTGCTTACCCGGCATAAAGTCCGCAAAAATACTACTTTGCTTCAACCGCCTGCGCAATCGTCCGGGCGATAGCCTCCGGCTGGCTGACCATAGACACGTGGCTTGCCGCCACCTCGGCGGTTTTCGCATGGATCGTCTTCGCCATCGCGCGTTCAAGATCGGGGTTGATCATTCGGTCATTCTTGCTGACCACATACCAGCTAGGTTTGTCATGCCACGCCGCGTGGGCAACCTTTTCACCAAACGCCTCGGCCTTAATTGGCCCCTGCGTGGCCGCAATGGTCTGTTGTTCTACCGGTTTCACGTCAGGCGCGAAATCCTTCCTGACGGCGTCCGCTGGCAGGTATAAATAGCCGTCCGCCGTTTTGGCAATGCCCGCGCTGCCCGGCGGCGCGGGGAAGCTTCCTGCCAGATCCGCCGTCGACTGGCCGGAGTCCGGCGCGAACGCCGCTACGTATACCAGCGATTTGACCCGCGCATCGTTGCCCGCCTCGCTAATGACGGTGCCGCCCCAGGAGTGGCCCACCAGCACCACGTCACCCTGGGCGCGGGCGATGGCCCGCCGCGTGGCCGCAACGTCATCCTTAAGCGACGTGAGCGGGAGCTGGACGGCAATGACTTCTGCGTGCTGCTTCTGCAAAAGGGTAATTACCTTATTCCAGCTGCTGCCGTCGGCAAACGCGCCGTGCACCAGCACGACGCTGGTATTACTCTGCGCAAAGGCGCTGGCGGAAAGCGCCAGCAGGCCTGCCGTGACTACAGACAGTGCTTTCATCTTCAGACTCCTTAAAAATGGTGGACCGCCGCATGGGGCGGGACGGTGAATTCAACGGTTTTGTGGTCGAGCGGCTTATGCGTCGGGTCGGCCAGAATTATCGTCACCTTGTGTTTACCGGCGGGCAGCCCTACCAGGATCACCGGTTCTCCGCTGGCGTCAGCCCAGTGCCACGGCGCGTCATCCACCACCACGTGAATGTGCCCGATGCGCGGGGTGACCTTGAGCGCTTCAGGTCCGAATACCGGCTCGATACGCAGGTTTTCGGCACGGTACTGGATAAACACCGCGCCTTTGCTCAGCGGCCCGGCAAGCGGGGGATCGACGATCAGCTTTGCGGGCGGCTGCGGCTGCGCCAGCGGGGCAACGGCGGCGGGGCCGTTCACGTCCGCGGCGCTCAGGTTGTCGAGCGGTGTGGCCTGGGCATGGGCTACAGATGCCAGGACAAGCAGGGGTAAAAGTGCATAGCGACGAATCATGGGCTCTCTCCTCATCGGTTCTGAATGGCGACAGGGAAAGAAAACCATTTTTATGTATCGGAGATATTTGCCGGAGGCGGGGTTTTGTACCCGTTTGTCAGCGTGACGCTCTGGATACAGTGCGATACAGTTTGCCTGCGTGGACGGCGCACAATCGCTATCGCCAGCCCGGCAATTACCAGCGTCAGCCCCGTAGAAGCCCACATTGCACCCGCTATCCCCAGCGTTTTATTCAGCCACGCATAGGCGAACGGTGAGGCTGCCGCCATCAGCTGGCCGGGGATAAGCAGCATGCCCGTGCGGCGGGCATAGCTCTCGGTACTAAACAGCTCCAGCGGCAGGGCGGCTTTTACGATGGTGACCAGCCCGTTGATGGCGCCGTAGCCCAGCACAAACCCGGCCGCACACCACGCAAACAGGGCGCTGCTCATCCCCAGAAGAAAGCAGAGCGGCATGGCGAGGGCGGTGAAAAGGGTCAGCCTGAACGGCGTTAAGCGAGCGCCCGCCAGCACCTCCACAGAACGAGCGCCCGTCTGGCCGATCCCCCACAGCATCCCGATGGCGACCGGCAGGCCGAAGTGGGCAATAAACTCCGGCAGATGGGTGGACGTGCCGTTAGAGACAAAGGTGATGAGGGCAATGAAGGCGGCATAAAGCCAGCCGTTACGCCGCTCGTTGTTCAGCGGCGGCGCGGCGACCCTTGCCGTCACCGTCAGCCGCTGTCGGGGAAGCGTTCGAATCAGCATCGCGCTCAGCAGGCCGAAGAGAGCATAGACGCGCAGCGCCTCCTGCCAGCTCATGACATGAAGCAGAGCATCGCCCAGCGGCCAGAAAACGGCGGAGGCCAGCCCGCCCGCCAGCGTGACGCGTGAGATTGTTCTTCGCGCCTGCTGCCCGTAGAGGTTTACCAGCGCGGCGAACAGCGCATCGTACAGCGACAGGCGCATCCCTGTGCCGCCGATCAGCCAGGCGCAGTACCAGCCAAAAAGCGTCTGGCTGTACGCCATCCCTGCGCAGCTTGCGGCGATCAGCAACGTGCCGCTCATTACCACCTTCTGACCGCCAAAGCGTGCCAGCAGGCGGGCGACAAACGGGGAAACCGCCGCCATCACCAGCATCGCCAGCGTCAGGCCGAGGTAAATCTGCGGTGATGACCATCCCCGGTCGGCTGAAATGGCCAGCGCAAAGGTGCCGGGCATATAAAACGAGATCCCCCAGTTGATGAGCTGATGACATCCCGCCGCGAGGGCGAGGCGGCGTGGCAGGGCAGGTGTTTCCATTGTTTTTCATTCCGTTATGCAGTTGTCCTGAGCATAACTCGCGCGCTATTGTGCTGGCAGGGCAGCAACCTTATGCGCGGTATAAGAGAAACTTTGAATGACAACGCTTAATCTGGGCTATCTCGCCACGTTCCGTCTGGTGATCCAGCGCGGCAGCTTTTCAGCGGCAGCGGATGCGCTGGGTATCTCCCAGCCCGCCGTCAGCCTGCAAATACGCCAGCTGGAGCAGTTTCTGCAAACGCGGCTGGTGGAGCGTACCGGGCGGGGGATTAAGGCGACGCCTGCCGGAGAAGCATTGCTGGCGCACGGAGAGCGTATTCAACTGGCGGTGGATGACGCCATCCGGTCCGTGAGCGCATTCAGCCACGATGTGAGCGGCATCATTACGCTTGGCACGGGGGCAACGGCCTGCATCCATCTTCTGCCGCCGCTGCTGGAGAAGTTGCGGCGCGACTATCCGCTCCTGAGGGTGGGGGTGACGACGGGCAACACGCTCGATATCGTCAGGGCCATCGAAGAGAACCGGCTCGATATGGGACTGGTGACGCTGCCGGTAAGTGGCAGATCGCTGGACGTCATGCCGGTAATGGACGAAGAGTTTGTTTTTATCGCGTCGCAGGAGCAGCTGGAGGCTTTCAGGGACTTTTCCCCGGAGGCGCTGCACGCTCAGCCGCTGATTGCCTTTGAATCAGGCAGCGGTACCCGGGCGCTGATCGATGGCTGGTTTGCGGTTAATGGATTAGCGATCGCACCGGTGATGCAGCTTGGCAGCATCGAGGCGATCAAACGCATGGTTCGCGCGGGGCTGGGCTACAGTATTGTGCCGCGAATGGCGGTCGAAAAGGATGTCGATCGCGAAGGGCTACGCGTGATGTCGCTTACGCCCATGCTGCAGCGGCAGCTGGCGGTGGTCATGCGGCAGGATAAAATCCTCAGCAAAGGGATCGCGGCCATTATTCGGCTCGTGCAACATCCTTCGGCTGTTTAGCGATCGGCGGTGTCGACGGTCAGGCTGGATTGCTGCGACTGGGTTTTGTCCTGATGGTGGTACCAGGCGCCAATTGAAGAGTAAACGAAGCGGCCAAAGAAAAACAGGAAGCTGATGAGCAGTATGATGCGGGTCATTCGGGTATTAAATTGATGTCGTTTTCGCATACGCGTGACCTGACTCACTCTGTTTTTCCTGGATAAGCCCTTTTGGGCGACAAGGATATTAAGGCACAGCGGGAAGACGGGGTCAATTCTGCTGTGTGTAAATAACCGTCAATGTTTACATTAATTAGTGTTATTGAAATTAGTTAAGGCATTTACCACATTGATAATATGAAGAAAATGATTTCAAAAAAACGCCGCAAACAGATATTTGCGTAAAATAGTTTGATTTAAGTCAACGGCTTCCCGGCCCTTATATTTAAAATCCTTCCTCCACACAGTTCGCCCGCACGCTGCCGGGCGGCGCTTACGTCAGGTTGGATGCCTGTCTTTATTTTCCCTCTGGAGCGAAAGGGGTTTAACCGGGCATCTATGAACATTCTGGCTTTCCTGAAAAAAAATGAAAACCGCTGGTGGGCATTGCCGCTTATTTTGCCTGTGGTTTTACTTCCCGTGCTGAGTATCGCGAATACCTTCACGCAGCTGGGCGACGGCATTGCGGCACTCTATTATTTACCCCTCTCATTTTTGCTTTCGCTGATGATGTTTTTTGGCCTGGAAGCGCTGCCCGGGATCGTATTGTCGCTGTTTATCCGCTATTACCCGTCGGTCGGGATGTTTGAAACCTTCGCGGGGATCCTCCATTTTGTCGTCCCTTTAGTCCTCAGTTGGGGTGGCTACCGGGTATTTGCGCCCAGACGGAATATGACCGCGTACGGCGACGTGCGGCTGATGGCGCAGCGCATCTTCTGGCAGGTATTCTGCCCTGCGACGCTGTTTCTGGTGCTGTTTCAGTTTGCGGTCTATCTGGGCGTGTATGAGAGCCGTCAGAGCCTTGCGGGATTAAACCCCCTCAATATTCGCACGCTCATCAACTATCAGACGCTGCTGGTCAGCGGGCTGACGGGCGTGCCGCTGAGCTATCTGCTGATCCGCCTGCTTCGCCATCCGCGCTATCTCATAAGCCTTCTCTCGCAGATCCGTTCCGGGATAGACAAAAAGGTGACGGTCATTGAGTTTCTAATGTGGGTTATCGCGCTTGGCGGACTGCTTTCGCTGCTGCTACTTCCGATGAATGAGAACAGCTCCATTTTCACCACCAACTACACCCTTTCCCTGCTGATGCCGGTGATGCTCTGGGGCGCGATGCGTTTTGGATATAAGCTGATTTCGCTTATCTGGACGCCGGTACTGCTGGTATCTATTCACTATTTTTACCGCTATATCCCGGTGAATCCTGGGTATGACATTCAGCTGGCGATCACCTCTTCCAGTTACCTGGTCTTCTCGTTCGTGGTGATTTATATGTCGATGCTGGCGACCCGGCAGCGCGCGGCGAACAAACGCTCCCGCAGGCTGGCGCTGCTCGACCCGGTCGTCCATATGCCTAACCTGCGGGCGCTGTCGCGCGATCTGGCGAAAAACCCGTGGTCGGCGCTCTGCCTGCTGCGCATTCCGGAGCTGGAAATTCTGGGCCGAAATTACGGCGTGTTGCTGAGGATTCAGTACAAGCAGCAGCTGGCGCAGTGGGTGAATGGCATTCTCCAGCCCAATGAGCTGGTCTATCACCTGACCGGGTATGACCTGGCGGTACGGCTTAACGCGGAATCGCACCAGCAGCGTATTGAAGCCCTGGACGAGCATATCAAGCAGTTCCGCTTTGTCTGGGACGGCATGCCGCTGCAGCCGCAGGTGGGCGTGAGCTATTGCTATGTCCGGTCCCCGGTTAACCATCTTTATCTGGTGCTGGGCGAGCTGGGCGTGGTCGCCGATCTGTCGCTCTCCTCCAACCATCCGGAAAATCTTCAGCAGCGTGGGGCCGTCCATTTGCAGCGCAACCTTAAGAATAAAGTCGCAATGATGAGCCGCCTGCAAAAGGCGCTGGATAACGACGAATTCACCCTGCTGGTTCAACCCGTTCGCGGCATGCGTGGCGATTGCTATCACGAGGTCCTGCTCCGGATGCCGGATATCAACGGGCTATTGATCTCCCCCGACCGGTTCCTGCCCGTCGCGCAGGAGTTTGGCCTCTCCTCGCGGGTAGATTTGTGGGTGCTCGAGCACACCCTGTGTTTCCTGGCCGCGCATCGCGAAAGACTGCCCGGCCAGCGCTTTGCCATTAATCTTGCCCCGTCGACCGTGTGTCGGGTGCAGTTTCCGCTTGAGGTGAGTCGCCTGCTGGCGAAATACGCCATTGAGCCGTGGCAGCTGATCTTTGAAGTGACGGAGTGCAGCACTTTTTGCAATGCGGAGCAGGGGCTACACATCCTCCGGCAGCTGCAGAAAATGGGGGTACGTATTGCGATTGATGATTTTGGCACCGGCTATGCGAGCTATGCGCGGCTGAAAAGCGTGGACGCGGATATTCTCAAGATTGACGGCAGCTTTATCCGCAATATCGTCAACAACAGCCTGGATTATCAGATTGTGGCGTCTATCTGCCATCTGGCGCGCATGAAGAAAATGCTGGTGGTGGCGGAGTATGTCGAAAGCGAAGAGATACGTAGCGCGGTTCAGGCGCTAGGCATCGATTATGTGCAGGGTTATCTGATTGGCAGACCGGCACCGCTTGAGTCACTGCTGGAAGCAGAGGCGTCCACCGCGGACGCCTGAGCCGTTACGCTGCGACGTCGGCGCTCTCTTCTTCGATTTTGAGCAGCCAGCCGGTGACCGCTTCCCAGTACTGCTGCTCTTTTTCCAGATCCAGCAGGACCAGCGCGTTCTGGCTGAACCAGTCGTGCGGGAAGCTCAGCGTCCAGTGATGGTCGTCTGTTTTCAGTTTTAACGTTGGGGGCGTCGTTGTCGCCTGACGCTGGTTATTGAGCAGCACGCCCAGACGCAGCAGCTGAATAAGCGGCAGGAACTGTTTTTTCTTGAACAGCGTAAAGCGCGGCAGATCGTCAAGCTTGATGGCCTTGCGGTGATAACGCACCAGGGTCGCCATCATGGTTTGCTGCTCCTGGTTGAAGCCAGGCAGATCGCTGTTTTGCAGAATGTAGGCAGAATGGCGGTGCATCCCGCTGTGGTTGATGTTCAGCCCCACCTCGTGCAGCATCGCGGCCCATTTCAACAGCGCGGCAAGCTGCGGGTGCGCGAGCTTAGGATTCTGCTCCTGCCACTGTTCGTACATCTGCACCGTGGTGTCCAGCACGCGCTTCGCCTGTTCACGGTCGATGTTGTACTGGTTGGCCAGGCTTTGCGCGGTGCGGCTGCGAATATCCTGATGGCGGAAGCGGCCTTCCATCTCATACAGCACGCCTTCGCGCAGCGCGCCGTCCGACAGACGCAGCTCTTTTATGGCGAGGGCATCAAACACGCCGCAGAGAATAGCCAGCCCCGGCACGAATACCGCTTTACGCTCGTCGGAAAGACCCGGCAGGCTTAAGGCGTCAAAACTTTTATGCTTCAGCACTTCTTCGGTCAGCAACGTCAGGCGTTCGGGCGTGATAAACCCGTCTTTTTCACCCATCGCCAGCAGCACCTCATGCGCCGCCTTGATGGTGCCTGACGCGCCCAGCGCCACGTTCCAGCCCTGAATACGGTACTGCCAGGCCAGGTTTTCCAGCTTCTGGACGGCCGCCATACGCGCGCGCTGGAAGTTCTCGCGGGTGATGGTGCCGCCCGGGAAATACATCTGTGCGAAGCTGACGCAGCCCATACGGCGACTTTCCACCAGGCGCGGCTCAAAGTCTTCGCCGATCACCAGCTCCGTTGAGCCACCGCCGATATCGATAACCAGCTTGCGCCCTTTTTCCGGCTGGGTGTGCTCAACGCCCATGAAAATCAGACGCGCTTCTTCGTTGCCGGAGATGATCTCAATCGGGTAAGGGATCACTTTTTCGGCCCGCTTGAGGAACTCCGGGGCGTTCAGGGCCTGGCGTAGGGTGTGGGTGCCCACGATGCACACGCTGGAGGGCGAGAAGCCCTGCAGGCGTTCAGCAAACAGCGACAGGCAGTTTAACCCGCGCTCCATCGCCTCTTCGCTGAGCATGCTGCGTTCATCAAGACCATCCGCCAGATGTACGCGCTGCTTCAGACGACCGATGATCTGCAGCGCGCCATCCACCTCACGGGCGATGACCATGTGGAAACTGTTAGAGCCAAGGTCGACCGCGGCGAATTCCTGCGGGCGTGGGGTCTTATCATTTATCGGCATAGGTTAATCGGGTTGCTCGAGTGATTTGATATAGTCGTAAATCGCCAGTTGCGACCGCACTTTGCGGCGGTTGCCGCGCGGTACATAGCGGTTACTGAGTTCTTTGTCGATATAGCGTGCTTTCACGGTATCGCTGAACAGAATCTCGATGATGTCGAGGATCTGCTGCTTCAGACGCGGATCCAGCAGCGGTGCCGCGACTTCAATACGGTAGTCAATATTGCGCGTCATCCAGTCTGCCGAAGAGAGATAGACCTGTTTATCACCCGCATTATCAAAAATATAGATCCGATCGTGTTCCAGGTAACGGTCAACGATGCTGATCACACGAATATTGTCGCTGATGCCTTCCAGTTCCGGGATCAGCGAGCACATGCCGCGGATCAGCAGGTTAACCGGCACGCCGGAGCTGGACGCTGCATATAGCCTGTCCACCAGCCCTTTGTCGACAAGGTTGTTAAGCTTCAGCGTGATGCCGGACGACAGCCCTTTCTGGGCATTGGCGATCTCTTTATCGATCATATCGTACAGCAGGCGGCGCGAGTTCTGCGGCGAGACCAGCAGATAGTCGAAGCTCACCGGACGGTACGGGTTTTCGATAAAGTTAAAGACCCGGCGCACTTCGTTAGTGATGCGGGCGTCGGCGGTCAAGAGCGAGTAGTCGGTATAAATTCGCGCCGTTTTCTCGTTAAAGTTCCCGGTACCGATGTGGGCATAACGCACCACATCGTCGCCCTCTTTACGGGAGATCAGGAACAGCTTGGCGTGAATTTTCAGCCCCGGCGCGGAGAAGATGACGTGCACACCGGCTTCCGTCAGACGGCGCGCCCAGTGAATGTTGGCCTCTTCGTCGAAGCGCGCCTGCAGCTCAACCACCACGGTGACCTTTTTGGCGTTGTGCGCCGCGTGGATCATCGCATCGATGATGCGGGAATCTTTTGCCACGCGGTAAATATTGATTTTAATCGCCAGCACGCTCGGGTCGAACGAGGCCTGACGCAGCAGTTCCAGCACGTGCTCAAACGTGTGGTACGGATAGTAGAGCAGCACGTCACGTTCGCGAATGGCGTCGAATCCGTTGCGGAATTTATCGAACCACAGATGGCGCAGGCGCGGCAGCGGTTTATTGACCAGATTGGCTTTGCCGACGTTCGGAAAGCCAATAAAGTCTTTAAAGTTGTGGTAGCGGCCACCCGGCACGATGGAGTCATAGCGCGAAATGGTCAGTTTCTCGCGCAGCATCTCCACCATGGCGTCCGGCATATCGCGCTGATAGACAAAACGCACCGGTTCAGCCGTCAGGCGCTGTTTCAGGCTGGAGGACATCAGCTCCATCAGGCTGGCTTCCATCTCGTGCACCAGGTCATATTCGGCGTCACGAGTCATCTTCATCGAGTAGGCGTTTAACGCATCGTAATCGAAGAAGCCTTTGAAGATGTCGTCCAGACAGTAGCGCAGGATGTTATCGAGCAGGATCATCGGCTTGCGTCTGCGCGGAGTTTCCGGCGGCAGGTTCACAAAGCGCGGCACCTTGTCGGACGGGATCTCCAGCAGCGCGTAACGGATGGATTCACCGCGAATAATTTCCACCGCCAGGTAGGTGTAATCATCCTTCAGGAACTGGACCAGATCGGTTTCGCGGTTGATCAGAATCGGGGTAATGTGCTGGCGCAGATAGTGTTTGAAGTAGTGGCGCAGCCAGTTTTGTTGGTTAACGGAAAGCTGACGTTCGTTAATCAGGAAGATTTGATTGCGCGCCATCTCCAGCAGCAGTTCGTTATACAGGCCGTCAAATTCCTGATCGGCTTTCAGCACGCGGGACTGGATTTTACCCAGTAAATGCCGCGAGTGCGAGTTTAAGCCCTGTTCTTCGCTGATGATGATGCGTCTTTTCAGCTCGGCAAAGCGAACCTTGTAGAACTCATCCAGGTTGTTGGAATAAATGCCCAAAAAACGCATGCGCTCGATCAGCGGGTTACTTTTGTCTGCCGCTTCCTGGAGTACACGTTCGTTGAATGCTAACCAGCTTAGCTCTTTCTCGATATATAACTTTTCCTGACCCATTACAGCTCACACTCCAGTTCAATCACAGGACGTGGTAAATCCGTCTCGTCCTTATTATGGCGAGCATTTCCACGATATGTCCAACAGTGCCAGAAAAGTATGACAGTTATTTTTTTTGTTGGGGATTTTAGAAGGTTGGAGAAGGGAATATCGGGTAATGCAATGAACAGGTCGGGTAAGCGCAGCAGCGCCACCCGACATAGCAAACTACTCTTCCGCCGCATAACCCTGCGGGGGTAACTTCACGCCGTCCAGCCAGGCTGCGCCGTCGCGCATCTCGAGACGCCCGTCGACAAACCAGCTGACCACCAGCGGGTAAATGGCGTGTTCCTGGGTCTGCACGCGTTCGGTCACGTCTTCTTCGCTGTCGCCGTCAAAGACCGGAACTTTGGCCTGAAGTATCACCGGGCCGCCGTCCAGCTCGTCGGTAACGAAATGCACGGAGGTGCCGTGCTCCTCATCGCCGTTTTCCAGAACCTGACGATGGGTGTGCAGGCCGGGATATTTCGGCAGCAGGGAAGGGTGGATATTCAGCAGACGTCCGGCGAAGTGTTCGACGAAGGCCGGGCTTAGAATACGCATATAGCCCGCCAGCACGACCACGTCCGGCGCGTAGGCATCAATCTCCTGAACCAGCTCGCGGTCAAAGGCTTCACGCCCGGCGAACTGGCTGGCTTCCAGCGCGTGCGCGGGAATGTTCGCTTCCCGCGCGCGCTCAAGGCCGAACGCGTCGGCCTTGTTGCTGAAAACTGCCCGAATGGTGCCATTGATTTTCTTCTGTTTGCAGGCGTCTATGATGGCCTGCAAATTGCTTCCGTTGCCGGAAATGAGCACCACGATGTTTTTCATTCAATGACCACACGCTGTTCGGAATCGGAAGCTTTAATCGTACCGATTTTCCACGCGTTTTCACCTTTTTCAGTCAGCAGCTTAACCGCTTTATCCGCTTCGCTTTCCGGCAGGGCGATAACCATGCCAACGCCGCAGTTAAAGGTGCGGTACATTTCGTGAGAGCTCACGTTGCCCGCGGTCTGCAGCCAGTTAAACACGGCTGGCCACTGCCATGAGGATTCGTCGATCACCGCCTGGGTGTTGTCCGGCAGGACGCGCGGGATGTTTTCCCAGAAGCCGCCGCCGGTCAGGTGAGCGATAGCGTGAACGTCGACGTTCTCGATAAGCTCAAGCACGTTTTTCACGTAGATGCGGGTCGGCGCCAGCAGATGGTCAGCCAGCGGTTTACCGTCAAGCTCGGTGGTCAGCGGGTCGCAACCGCTCACTTCGAGGATTTTACGCACCAGGGAGTAGCCGTTGGAGTGCGGGCCGCTGGAAGCCAGCGCGATCAGCACATCGCCATCGGCCACTTTGCTGCCGTCGATAATTTCTGATTTTTCTACTACGCCGACGCAGAAGCCCGCGACGTCATAATCTTCGCCGTGATACATGCCCGGCATTTCTGCGGTTTCACCACCGACCAGCGCACAGCCGGACTGCAGACAGCCTTCGGCGATACCGTTAATCACGCTGGCAGCGGTATCCACGTCCAGTTTGCCGGTCGCGAAGTAATCGAGGAAGAACAGCGGCTCTGCGCCCTGAACCACCAGGTCATTCACGCACATCGCGACCAGATCGATACCGATCGTGTCGTGACGTTTTAAATCCATCGCCAGGCGCAGTTTGGTGCCTACACCGTCAGTACCCGAGACCAGAACAGGTTCACGATATTTTTGCGGCAGCGCGCACAGTGCGCCGAATCCACCCAGACCACCCATCACTTCCGGGCGGCGGGTTTTTTTCACCACACCTTTGATTCGGTCAACCAGCGCATTACCTGCGTCAATATCAACACCGGCATCTTTGTAGCTGAGAGAAGTTTTGTTGGTCACGGCTTAAATCCCCACGCGATTGCATAGCTAGTAAGAAAAATCGGCGCAATTCTAACAGTCCAGGCAAACGTTTGCGAGCCTATTCTGGACGTGGGGATCTTTTTTTCTGTGTACTTCGTGAATGCAGCCAAACTTGACTCTGTTCACGAAAATGAAACCGGTTTCTGAGAACTGCTTGCAACAGCTATGCCCTTTGCACATCATCGAACTGAAACCGGTTTCTGTAATTGTTTTTGCAGAAAATAACGCAGAATGAGGGAAAGCGAATGTCAGGATTTAAAGCAGATTTTCTGTGGGGCGGGGCCGTTGCGGCGCACCAGCTGGAAGGCGGCTGGAAAGAGGGCGGCAAGGGCGTGAGCGTCGCCGACGTCATGACCGCGGGGGCGCACGGCGTGCCGCGTGAAATCACCAACGGCGTGCTGGAGGGGAAAAATTACCCTAACCATGAAGCCATCGATTTCTACCACCGCTATAAAGAAGACATCAAACTCTTTGCCGAGATGGGGTTCAAATGCTTCCGCACCTCTATTGCCTGGACGCGGATCTTCCCGAAAGGCGACGAGCTTGAGCCTAACGAGGCTGGCCTGAAATTCTATGACGATCTGTTCGACGAATGCCTGAAGTACGGCATCGAGCCGGTTATCACTCTTTCTCACTTCGAGTTGCCTTTCCATCTGGTCACCGAATACGGCGGCTGGCGCAACCGTAAGCTGATCGACTTCTTCGTTCGTTTTGCAAAAGTGGTGTTCCAGCGCTACCAGCATAAGGTGAAGTACTGGATGACCTTCAACGAGATCAACAACCAGGCTAACTTCCACGAAGACTTTGCGCCGTTCACGAACTCCGGGCTGAAGTACGCGCCGGGTGAAGACCGTGAACCGGTGATGTTCCAGGCGGCGCACTACGAGCTCGTGGCCAGCGCCCTGGCGGTGAAGGCGGGGCGCGAGATTAACCCGTCGCTGCAGATTGGCTGCATGATTGCCATGTGTCCTATCTACCCGCTGACCTGCGCGCCGGACGATATGATGATGGCGATGAACGCCATGCACCGCCGCTACTGGTTCACCGACGTGCACGTGCGCGGCAAGTACCCGCAGCACCTGCTCAACTACTTCGAACGTCGCGGCTTCGCGCTGGATATAACCGAAGAGGATAAAGCGGCGCTGACGCAGGGCTGCGTCGATTACATCGGGTTCAGCTACTATATGTCCTTCGCCACCAAGGCGACGGCGGATAACCCGCAGCTGGATTACGACGAAAGCAAGAGCCTGGTCTCTAACCCGTACGTGCAGAAATCCGACTGGGGCTGGCAGATTGACCCGGTCGGGCTGCGCTACTCCCTGAACTGGTTCTGGGATCACTACCAGCTGCCGCTGTTTATCGTTGAGAACGGCTTTGGCGCGATCGACGTGCAGGAGAGCGACGGCATGGTGAACGACCAGTACCGTATTGATTATCTGGCCGCCCACATCCGCGAGATGAAAAAAGCGGTGGTGGAAGATGGCGTGGATCTGATGGGCTACACCCCGTGGGGCTGTATCGACCTGGTGTCTGCCGGCACGGGTGAAATGAAAAAACGCTACGGCTTTATCTTTGTCGATAAAGATAATGAAGGCAACGGCACGCTCAACCGCAGTAAGAAGAAATCGTTCGACTGGTATAAGCAGGTGATTGCCAGCAACGGAGAGCAGCTCTAAGCGCCACCCGGCAGAACCCCGCAAAAAAGCCGGAGCCCAGTCTCCGGCTTTTTTGTCTTTGCTTGATCCCTGTCAAGCAACATGGGTATGGCCTAATCTGAAAAAAGCGGTATAATCCCGCGATTTTTTTGCGGACGCCACCTCAGAGGAGAAAGAGAATGAAGATTGTGGAAGTGAAACACCCACTCGTTAAACACAAGTTGGGCCTGATGCGTGAGCATGACATCAGCACGAAGCGTTTTCGCGAACTGGCATCTGAAGTCGGCAGCCTGCTGACCTACGAAGCGACCTCTGATCTGGAAACCGAAAAAGTCACCATCGAAGGCTGGAACGGCCCGGTGCAGGTTGAGCAGATCAAAGGTAAGAAAATTACCGTGGTGCCAATCCTGCGAGCCGGTCTCGGCATGATGGAAGGCGTGCTGGAGCACGTGCCAAGCGCGCGTATCAGCGTGGTGGGTATCTACCGTAACGAAGAGACACTCGAGCCGGTTCCTTACTTCCAGAAGCTGGTGTCTAACATCGACGAGCGCATGGCGCTGGTGGTTGACCCAATGCTCGCGACCGGTGGCTCAATGATCGCCACCATCGACCTGCTGAAAAACGCGGGCTGTAACAGCATTAAGGTGCTGGTACTGGTTGCCGCTCCGGAAGGGATCGCGGCGCTGGAAAAAGCGCACCCGGACGTTGAACTGTATACCGCCTCTATCGACCAGGGCCTGAACGAGCACGGGTACATCATCCCGGGGCTCGGCGATGCCGGCGATAAGATCTTTGGTACGAAATAATCGAATAACGATAAATAAGCCGACTTTGATAGTCGGCTTTTTTTTGAATAAAACACCAACAATACTACACAGAGGAAAACACTATGACGCGCCGTGCTATCGGGGTGAGTGAAAGACCGCCGCTTTTACAGACTATCCCGCTTAGTTTGCAGCACCTGTTCGCCATGTTTGGCGCAACCGTGCTGGTGCCAATCCTGTTCCACATTAACCCGGCCACCGTGCTGCTGTTCAACGGCATCGGTACGCTGCTGTACCTCTTTATCTGTAAAGGCAAAATCCCGGCGTATCTCGGGTCGAGCTTCGCCTTTATCTCGCCGGTGTTACTGTTGCTGCCGCTGGGTTATGAAGTCGCGCTGGGCGGCTTTATCATGTGTGGCGTCCTGTTCTGCGTGGTGTCCTTCATTGTGAAGAAAGCCGGTACCGGCTGGCTGGACGTGATGTTCCCGCCTGCGGCGATGGGCGCCATCGTTGCGGTTATCGGTCTGGAGCTGGCGGGTGTGGCGGCGAATATGGCCGGCCTGCTGCCTGCTGACGGTCAGTCACCGGATTCCAAAACCATTATCATCTCGCTGGTAACGCTGGGCGTGACGGTGTTTGGCTCCGTGCTGTTCCGCGGCTTTATGGCGATTATCCCGATCCTGATCGGCGTGCTGGCGGGCTATGCGCTCTCCTTCGCGATGGGCGTGGTGGACACCACCCCGATTGCTCAGGCGCACTGGTTCGCCCTGCCAACCTTCTACACTCCGCGCTTCGAATGGTTTGCTATTTTCACCATTCTGCCTGCGGCGCTGGTAGTGATTGCGGAGCACGTCGGCCACCTGGTGGTGACGGCGAACATCGTTAAGCGCGATTTAATCCGCGACCCGGGCCTGCACCGCTCCATGTTTGCGAACGGTTTCTCCACCATCATTTCCGGTTTCTTCGGCTCGACGCCAAACACCACCTACGGCGAGAACATCGGCGTGATGGCGATTACCCGCGTCTACAGTACCTGGGTTATCGGCGGCGCGGCGATTATCGCCATTCTGCTCTCCTGCGTCGGTAAACTGGCGGCAGCGATTCAGATCATTCCGGTGCCGGTAATGGGCGGCGTTTCTCTGCTGCTGTACGGCGTGATCGGCGCCTCCGGTATTCGCGTGCTGATTGAATCCAAAGTGGATTACAGCAAGGCACAGAACCTGATCCTGACCTCCGTTATCCTGATCATCGGCGTGAGCGGTGCGAAGGTGCACATTGGTGCGGCCGAGCTGAAGGGCATGGCGCTGGCGACCATCGTCGGCGTGGGCCTGAGCCTGATCTTCAAGCTGATCTCGGTCATTCGCCCGGAAGAAGAAATTCTGGACGCGGACGAAAGCGAAAAAGCGTCACATTGATCGTATTACCGGGCGAGGGATCGCCCGGTTCTCTCCTTGCAGGTTCCGTGTTAAACTCCATTCCGATTTTACGTAGGATCTCTGGTTGAGGTATTTCTGAACGGACCGGCACAGCTCTCTCTGCCACTCTATCTCCCTGACGACGAAACTTTCGCGAGTTTCTGGCCGGGTGATAACCCCTCTTTACTGGCTGCACTGCAAAACGTGCTGCGCCAGGATCACAGCGGATACATCTATATCTGGTCACGCGAAGGCGCGGGGCGCAGCCATCTGCTGCATGCCGCCTGCGCGGAGCTTTCGGCGCGCGGTGATGCGGTAGGCTACGTGCCGCTGGATAAACGCACCTGGTTCGTACCTGAGGTGCTGGAGGGAATGGAACATCTCTCGCTGGTCTGCATCGATAATATCGAATGCGTGGCGGGGGACGAGCCGTGGGAAATGGCGATCTTTAACCTCTACAACCGCATTCTGGAATCGGGTAAAACCCGACTGCTGATCACCGGCGATCGTCCACCGCGTCAGCTCAATCTGGGGCTGCCGGACCTGGCGTCTCGTCTGGACTGGGGGCAAATCTACAAGCTCCAGCCGCTGTCGGATGAAGATAAGCTTCAGGCGTTACAGCTGCGCGCAAAGCAGCGCGGGTTTGAGCTGCCGGAGGACGTGGGGCGTTTCCTTCTCAAGCGTCTGGATCGCGAAATGCGCACGCTGTTTGACACGCTCGATCAGCTCGATCGCGCCTCCATTACCGCCCAGCGCAAGCTGACCATTCCGTTTGTGAAAGATATTCTCAAGCTGTAGTTGTGCCGGGTGGCGGCTAAATATCTCCCAGCAGGTGCTCAACCAAAAGTGGAATAGGTCTTCCCGACGCCACGCTCCGTCCGTTTTCACGCCAAAGAGCCGTACCGCTGATATCCAGATGCGCCCACGGAATGGTCGGCGGGCAAAAGTGGTGCAGCAGCCACGCCGCCGACGCACTGATTGCCGCATTGTTGGTCGGCGTGTTGCACAGATCGGCAATGGCGCTGTCGGTCTGTTTTTTCAGCCGCGCGTCCAGCGGCAGGGACCATACTTCATCGCCGCTCTGCTTACCCGCCAGCGTCAGCGCCGCACGCAGCGGTTCATCCTGCGTCATCAGCCCGCTCAGCTCATACCCCAGCGCCTTCACGACCGCACCGGTTAATGTCGCCATATCAATAATATAGCGCGCCTGCGGATGGCGCTGGCTGGCCCAGGCGATGGCATCCGCCAGCACCAGTCGGCCTTCGGCATCGGTATTGTTGATTTCAACTGTGGTGCCATTGCAGGCCGTCGCCACCGTGCCGGGCTGCATGGCGTCCGGGCCGATGGCGTTTTCCGCCAGCGCCAGCACGCCCATGATGCGCACGGGCATCGCCAGCTCTGCGATAGTCAGCATTAGGCCCATTACGTTAGCCGCACCGCACATGTCGTATTTCATGGTGTACATGCCCGCGCCTTCTTTCAGCCACAGGCCGCCGGTATCGAAGGTAATGCCTTTACCCACATAGCAGCGCACCGGGCCGTCGTTGACGCCGTCATAATGAAGAGCCAGCAGGCGTGGTGGACAGGTCGCCCCTTTGCCAACGGCGTGCAGCAGCCCCAGACCCTGCTCAGCAATAGCCTTTTCGTTCAGCACTTCGCAGCGCAGGGCGGGGAAGGCGGCACAGAGCCTTTGCGCCTCTTCCACCACAAACTGCGGCGTGCAGCGGTCGGACGGGATATCCGCCAGACGTCGCGCCGCGACCATGCCGCGGGCGATGGCCTGCTGCTGGCGGAAGATCCCCTCCAGTTTTGCCTGCTGTTCCGGCAGGCAGAGGGCGGTAATATGCGTAAGGCGCACCGCCGATTCATCCGTTTGCTTCAGCTTCAGGTCGCTCAGCCTGTGCGCCTGATTAAAGAGAAAACGCAGCACCTGCGCCAGCACCACATCGTCGATATCGGTAACGTCCAGTATCAGCTCGGGACTGGCGGGCGAGGCCAGCAGCGGGCGCAGCGCCGTCAGTAATCCTTCGCTCAGGCTGTCCTGCCAGAGGGCATCCGGTAGCAGGGTGATCCGGGCAAACGGGGCGCAGCCAAAGCGGGTATCAGCGATGCTGGCAGACTCGCGCATTTCCGCGACAAGCGCCGTTTCGGGTAGGTACGTACAGGAGGCGGCCGCAATCAAATGGCTTTGCGGAGCCGCGTCGGAAAGCGCACTGATAAACTGATACGTAATCATCATGACTCCTCAATCGGCGCGCGGATCCGCGCGGCATAGGCCTGCATCCACGCATCGTCTACCGGGTGATAATGCGTTTTCTCCCGCAGGCGTTCGGTACGAAAAACGGTGAGGGGCTGGCGAGCTGTCGCCACCACAAACGAGAAGGTTTTGATGTTGGTGGCGGCCCCGAATTCGCCCCTGTTGTTCATGCACACCACGGAGAGATCGCCCGCGCGGCCAAAGCGCGACATCAGCTTATCTTCCAGCTCGAACACCACCGAATCCGCCGCCTGCTGCGGCGTCATACCCTGCGCCATGCGGCGGACAATTTCGTAGCTGGTGCACCCTTTCATCAGATCTTCACCGACGCCCGTTGCGGTGGCCGCGCCGGTTTCACTGTCGCAGTAAAAGCCGGAACCGACGATCGGCGAATCCCCGAGTCGACCGCGTTTTTTCATGAACAGGCCGCTGGTGGAGGTGGCGACGCTCATTGACCCCTGTTTATCGAGGCCGATAACGCCGACGGTGTCATGCCCGTCGTAAGGGCTTAAGCCCTTATCCAGCGTCTCGCGGCAGCGTTTGCGGTAGTGCTGCATGGCGCGCTCGGTGAGCATAGTTTTGTCGGCAAAGCCCTGGCTCAGCGCCCATTCCCGCGCGCCCTGGCCGACCAGCAGGCTGTTGTAGCGCTGGCGGCTAAGCGCCTGTGCCACGCGCACCGGGTTGGCGATATCCACCAGGTTGCCCACGGCGCCAAACGCCAGCGTATCGCCGTCCATGTAGGCGGCGTCCAGCTCCACTTCACCATTTTCGGTGGGCAGCCCGCCGTAGCCGACGGATTTATAAAACGGAAAGTCTTCGACGGCGGCGACGGCATCAACCACTGCCGCAGAGACCTGTTTACCCGCAGCCAGCGCAGACGCCGACTCCGTAACGCCTTCAAGCGCCATTCTCCAGGTCGCGATAATTCCCCACATGCTTTACTCCTGTTTTGCAAGGGTGGTGTCGGTTTGCGTAACGGTGGCCATTTCCGCCGCGCGGTACTGTTTGTCCACGATACGCATAAAAGGCAGGTACAGCATGGCGCCAATCAGCAGGTTGATAAGCTGCATGACGCTGCCGCTCAGGTGTCCGGTAACGATAAAGCCGCTGATAACCGGCGGCAGCGTCCAGGGAATAAACACCCCGGTGGTGACGGCAACCGCGCCAATCTTCATCGCCGCATACTGCACGGTGACCAGCACCAGCGGCACCAGGTTGAAGGGGATGAGCATGATCGGGTTCATGATCACCGGCAGGCCAAACAGGATCGGTTCGTTGATGTTAAACACCGACGCCCCGGCGCCGAGGCGCGCCACTTCACGCATGTTTTTGCTGCGGGCGAAAATCAGCATCGCAATCACCAGCGACAGCGTAGCTCCCGCGCCGCCCATCCAGATCATGTCAAAAAACTGTTCGGTGATAATGTGCGGCGGCGTCGTGCCTGCCTGAATCGCGGCGATGTTGTCGGTCTGGTTCTCCATCCACAGCGGGCGAATGATGCCGTTGATCATCGAGCCGGAGTTAATGCCCACTGACCACAGAATGGTGATGCTGAACACCGTCATCAGCGCGCCAAAGTAAGAGGTGCCGTAGTGGCGCACCGGCGTGGCAACCACTTCGTAAATAAACTGGTGGATGGTGTTGTAGTGGGTGTTTTCAAACACGATGCGGATACCCAGCACCAGAATCATCACCAGCAGGGCCGGGATCAGCGCGGCGAACGACTCCTGCACCGCCGGAGGCACGCCGTCCGGCATTTTGATCACCAGTTTTTTGCGCTTGAGCCAGCAGAACAGCTCCGTCCACAGCAGGGAACCAATCATCGCTACGAACAGCCCTTTGCTGCCAATCCACTCCACCGGAATGACGGTAATACCGCCGTTTTCCGCCACTTTGATAAAGGGCGTCAGGATGAGAAAGGCGACCAGCGCCAGGATACCGCAGGAGATGCGGTCTTCACCGTAGTGTTCCGCCAGGCGGAAGGCGACCAGGAAGCTGATGAACAGCGACATGGTGGAAAACACCGCGTTGAACGGGATTTCTATAATGGCGCTCCAGCTCTCACCAAAGGCCTGAGACATAAACTGCTGATAGGCTTGATTCGGGAACGACGAGATCACCAGCAGAATAGAGCCGACGATGATAAACGGCATGAAGGACACGTAAGCGCCGCGAATGGCCCCGAGATGACGCTGCTGGGCCGTTTTGGCTGCCAGCGGCATCAGTTTTGCTTCAAGAAATCCCAGAACATTGTTCATTGTGAACTCCGTACAAGATTGAGGGGGGTGGTTTATGTTATGTCTGAGGATTATCAGTGAAGCGTGGCGAGCGAAAGGTGAAATCGGTCACAAAGCAATCGCTGGTGTATTATAAATCTCATAAGATTGGTTACGAGGATCCTGCGATGGAAATTAAACTGCATGCTAATGCCACCACGACGCCGCGCATCCGTCGCTATCTTCAGCAGTCAGATAAAAGCGACAGGGAGCTGGCTACCGAGCTGGGCATTTCGGTCACTACCGTCAGGCGCTGGCGCAACCGCGAGCAGGTTTCGGATAACCACACGACGCCAAAAGTGATACACAAAGCGTTGAGACAGGAACAAGTTGCGCTGGTCAATGCCCTGCGGGATATCACGGGTGCCCCGCTGGACGAACTGCTGCAGATGGTCAATAGCGGACTCGGGATCGCCGTGTCCCGAGCGACCCTGAACCGCTACCTCAAACCGGCTTCGATAAAGCAGAAGGGCGCGACGTTGCAGGGAAAAAAGGCGCTGAAGGCAGGTATCGTGCCGCAAAAACTCCTTTTACATTATCAGCCTCTGTCGCTGCATATGGACGATGGCGGAGAACAGCATCTGCTGTGGGCGCGTGAACCCGTGAGTGGCTGGTGCTACGCCCGGCTGTACGCGGGCATTTCTCCGCAGCTGCTGGCCCGCTGGGCGAACGACGCGCTGGAAGCCTGTCCGGCTGATATTCAATCTGTTGAGACTTTTGGTTTCGAGGTGAAGCTTGAAAAACGCAATACCACCGTGACAGTGCATCCGCAGCAGTACCGCGCCCTTCAGGTTGATCTGCCGCTATGTGAAATCATCCCACGTCTGAACAGCGAACCGGCAGGCGAGCTGTTGATCCAGCTGTGCGAAATTTACAACCGCGGAAAAGCGCAGAAAAAGCTGGGAGAGAGTACGCCGCAGGCCTTTCTGGAAGCGCTGCGGCATAAGGACTAGAGGATCTCGAGCACGTCTTCCGGCGGGCGTCCAATGCGCGCCTGGCCGTTCGCCACCACAATCGGGCGCTCAATCAGCTTTGGATTTTCAACCATCGCCTGGATCAGCTCAGCCTCGGTGAGACGGCTGTCATCCAGGTTAAGCGACTTATACAGATCTTCTTTCTGGCGCATCAGCTCTCTTGCACTGCCCATTCCCAGCATGTGCAGCAGCTGGCGGAGGGTTTGCGCGTCAGGTGGGGTGTCGAGGTACAGCACCACTTCCGGCTCAACGCCGTTAGACTTCAGCAGGCTCAGGGTGTCGCGGCTCTTGGAGCAGCGAGGGTTGTGATAAATTTTTACGGCGTCTGTCATGACGTGAATTCTCCTTTATTACATCTTCTCGTACGGCTTAAAGCGCTGCTGCAGGCCGCGCAGCTGATCGATACGCGCGTCGTAACGGGCCTGCTGTAGGCTGCCGAGCTTGACCTGCGAGCTGGCGCTGCTGAGCGCGGAAATCGCCTGATCGAGACGGCCCACCAGGGCAAAACCTTCGGCACGCGCCGCCAGCTCCTGATCGCGATTGCCAAGCTGCGCTTGCGCCTGAGCGAGCAGATCCCAGCCGTTTTGATCGTCTTTATTATTAAAGGTGTAGCGGTTCAGAATGGTCGCCGCTTCGCCAGGCTGGCCGCCCTGTAAGTAAGCGTTCGCCAGGTTAAGCTGCAGCACCGGGTTGGTACGGACGTCTTTCGCCCCTTTCAGACGGTTAATCGCATCGGCCGTTTTCTTCTGCCCCAGATCGATATCCGTCGAGAGATCGAGATACCACGGGTTGTTCGGGTCGGCGACCAGAAGCGGTTGCAGCGCTTTACGCGCCTCGTCGTATTTGCTGGCTTCCATCGCCTGGAGCGCCTGACCATACTGCGCGGCGTTTTTCTCACGCACGTTGCCTTTCGCCAGGGTATCCAGCAGGTCGCTGGTGAGCTGGTTACGCCCGGAATTGTACATTCCAAGCGTTCTCACTTTCGCCATGTAGAAATCCTGCGAAGACTGGACCACCACCGGACGCATCTGGTTGGCACGGTTACGCGCGTCCGACAGTCGGCTTTCCGGCAGCGGGTGAGTGAGCAGAATTTCCGGCGGACGGGAAGAGTAACGCGCCTGATCGAGCAGTTTTTCCAGGAAACTCGGCATGGCCTGCGGGTCAAAGCCCGAACGCTGCAGCACCTGAATCCCGATGCGGTCCGCTTCCTGTTCGTTTTGCTGGGTAAAGCTGATCATCCCCTGGCGCGTTCCCGCCAGCGTACCGGTCAGAGCCGCCATCCCGGCCTGCGGGCTGGCCATCGCCAGCAGAATAGAGCCCAGCGCGCCCACCCAGGTGAGGGGGGCGTTACGTTTCTGGTCTTCCATCGCTCGCGCCAGGTGGCGCTGGGTAACGTGCGAAATTTCGTGCGCCATCACCGAGGCCAGCTGGCTTTCGTTGTCAGAGTAACGGAATAATGCCGAATGCAGCACCACGTTACCGCCAAAGAAGGCGAAGGCGTTGATTTCGTCATTATTGATTAAATAGAAATGGAAGGGCGTTTTTACCGAGTCGGCGTGCGCCACCAGACGCATTCCCAGCCCGTTGATGTACTGTACCAGCAAAGGGTCGTTGATCAGCGGGGCGCTGCCGCGCAGCTGGCGAACATAGTAATCCCCCATTTGCATCTCTTGCCCAATAGAGAGCGTGCTTCCTGCTGTGGTGCCCATGTCCGGCAATGAATCGGACGAGTCAGCAAAAGCGGGCAACACCTGACCGACCGTCACCGCGGCAATCAGCGTTGCAACCAGTGTTTTTCTCAACTGCCTGAACATAACCACTGTCCTGTATGTTGGATGTGCTAATTTGACCGATGAACCGGCATAACGTTCATCTCTGCTGCTCTGCGAGTGTAGCCGTGTTACAGCATGAAGAAAATCCCATTCATCAGGCTTTTGCGGATTACGATCGGGATACAAAAAGCGAAAGTCTTTTTTGTGACAGTTAGATACAATTCACCGTCTCACTCCCGCCATTCGATTCAGGGAAGGGTTGTATGCTCGAAATGTTAATGCAGTGGTACCGGCGTCGGTTCAGCGACCCGGAAGCCATTGCTTTGTTGGTTATTCTGGTTGCCGGGTTCGGTATTCTGTTCTTCTTCAGCGGCCTGCTCGCTCCCCTGCTGGTGGCGATCGTGCTGGCGTACCTGCTGGAGTGGCCGACGGCGCGACTGGAGCATATCGGCTGTTCCCGCCGCTGGGCGACCAGCATTGTGCTGGTGCTGTTTGTCGGCATCCTGCTGTTGATGGCCTTTGTGGTGATGCCGGTCGCCTGGCAGCAGGGAATTAACCTGATCCGCGATATGCCCGGCATGTTGAATAAACTCTCTGATTTTGCCGCCACGCTGCCGCGCCGTTACCCGGCCCTGATGGATGCCGGGATTATTGACGCGATGGCCGAAAATATGCGCGCCCGCATCATGACGATGGGCGATTCGGTGGTGAAGTACTCTCTGGCCTCGCTGGTCGGGCTGCTCACGCTGGCGGTTTACCTTGTGCTCGTGCCGCTGATGGTCTTCTTCCTGGTGAAAGATAAAGATCAGATGCTCAACGCCGTGCGCCGTATTCTGCCGCGCAACCGCGGGCTGGCAGGGCAGGTCTGGGAAGAGATGAACCAGCAGATCACCAACTACATTCGCGGCAAGGTGCTGGAGATGATTGTCGTGGGGGTAGCTACCTGGATTGGCTTCCTGATTTTCGGCCTGAACTACTCGCTGCTGCTGGCGGTGCTGGTCGGATTTTCGGTTTTGATCCCCTACATTGGCGCGTTTGTGGTGACCATTCCTGTTGTTGGCGTCGCGCTGTTCCAGTTTGGGCTGGGGACAGAGTTCTGGAGCTGCTTTGCGGTGTACCTGATTATTCAGGGCCTGGACGGTAACCTGCTGGTACCGGTGCTGTTCTCTGAAGCGGTGAACCTGCATCCGCTGGTGATTATCTTATCGGTTGTGATTTTCGGCGGGCTGTGGGGATTCTGGGGCGTGTTCTTTGCGATTCCGCTGGCGACGCTGATTAAGGCCGTGGTCCACGCGTGGCCGGATGTGCCGGCGGTGGAAGAGAAGTAGGTTTTGTGAGGCCTGATGCTCTCACTCCGCCCCCCTTCCGTAGGGAGAGGAGAAAACACGAAAAACGGCAACCTGTGTTGCCGTTTTGCTGTTTATCAGGCGTTCTCTTTCAGCCAGTTCAATACCACGTCGTGGTGGTTACTGGTTTTGAAGTCGTCAAACACATGTTCAACTTTACCGTCAGCGTCAATCAGGAAGCTGATGCGGTGAATACCGTCGTAGGTTTTACCCATAAACGTCTTCTCGCCCCAGACGCCGAACTGCTCGCACACCTGATGATCTTCATCAGAAAGCAGCGTGAAGTTCAGTAGCTCTTTTTCAGCAAATCGTGACAGCTTTTCTGGTTTATCCGTGCTGATACCCAGCACTTCCACGCCGACTTTTTTCAACTCGTCCATGTTGTCGCGTAAGCCGCAGGCCTGTACGGTGCAGCCGGGGGTCATGGCTTTCGGGTAGAAATAGACCAGAACACGCTGTCCCTGGAAGTCGGTCAAATTTACTTGCTCGCCGTCTTGATCCGGTAAGCTAAATTTCGGTGCGATGTCACCGGCTTTCAGTGGGTTCATTACTCAACTCCATCCTGTTCGTGCTGCGAATAATTGACGACGCTTATACTGCCCTGCGCGTTTAATTCTGTACAGAGGGCTTTGAACGCTTGCTCGATATTTGACGCATCCTGTGAGGCAGGGCTGTGCGCGGTAATTTGAATAAACAGCACCGGAAGACCATGGTCATCGCTTGTCTGCGTACGGGAAACCAGTTCGGCAATATTCATCTGATGATTGTCAAAAAGCGCGGTGAAACGCTCAATCAGATGCGGTGAATCAGGCACTTCAACCTGCACCCAGACGGTAGAAGGCAGTGCCGGACGCGGACGCGCAGTGGTGCGCTTCATGACAATCAGCAAATCCAGTTCGGCCCCCTTCAGCGGCAGGGTCGATTCAATCAACGTAATGGCGTTCCATGTCCCGGAAAGCAACATAATAAATGTGAACTCTTCGCCAAGCATCGCCAGACGGCTGTCTTCGATATTACAGCCGCAGCTGCTTACGTGACGGGTGATGGTGTTCACGATACCCGGCCTGTCGGCACCCAGCGCAGTGATAACCAGGTAATGTTGTGATGAGGTTGTCAAACCTGTTCTTCCTTTGCATGGTTAAGTCTTCCTAAGGAAAGCATAAAAAAAACATGCATACAACCGCCTGAGAGCCTCAGGTCGCTTGCTTTTATTACAGTTCCAAACGTAACATTGAGGCTCTTGTTCGCACAGAGGATGGCTCATGTTCACGGGAAGTATTGTCGCGCTTGTAACACCGATGGATGAAAAAGGTAACGTCTGCCGGTCAAGCATGAAGAAGCTCATTGATTACCATGTCGCCAACGGAACCTCGGCGATCGTTTCGGTAGGGACTACCGGTGAATCCGCAACGCTGAGCCACGACGAGCACGGCGATGTGGTTATGCTGACCCTGGAACTGGCTGACGGACGTATTCCGGTTATCGCGGGCACAGGCGCGAATGCAACCGCAGAAGCGATCAGCCTGACCCAACGTTTTAACGACAGCGGCATTGTTGGCTGTCTGACGGTGACCCCTTATTACAACCGTCCTACTCAGGAAGGTTTGTTCCAGCACTTCAAAGCCATCGCTGAACATACTGACTTGCCACAAATTCTGTATAATGTGCCGTCCCGTACCGGTTGCGATATGCTGCCGGAAACCGTTGGTCGTCTCTCGGAAGTAAAAAATATTATCGGTATTAAAGAGGCGACAGGGAACTTAAGCCGCGTTCATCAGATCAAAGAGCTGGTTTCAGACGACTTTATCCTGTTGAGTGGTGATGATGCGACCGCGCTGGACTTTATGCAGCTCGGTGGCCATGGCGTGATCTCCGTAACGTCAAACGTTGCGGCGCGCGATATGGCTGAAATGTGCAAACTGGCCGCAGCCGGTCACTTTGATGAAGCGCGCGTCATTAATCAGCGTCTGATGCCGCTGCACAATAAATTATTTGTCGAACCCAATCCGATCCCAGTGAAATGGGCATGTAAGGAATTGGGGCTTGTAGCAACCGATACGCTGCGTCTGCCAATGACACCGATTACCGACCACGGTCGTGACATCGTTAGGGCGGCGCTAAAGCATGCCGGTTTGCTGTAGAGTTTAGGGAGATTTGATGGCTTATTCAGTACAGAAGTCGCGCCTGGCGAAGGTTGCGAGTGTTTCGCTTGTTATGCTGCTCGCTGCCTGTAGTTCAGATTCGCGCTACAAGCGCCAGGTGAGCGGTGATGAATCCTATCTGGATGCGACCCCGCTTGCTGAACTTCACGCACCGGCTGGTATGATCCTGCCGATTCAGAACGGCGATTATAATATTCCCGTGACCAACGGCAGCGGCCCGGTCGGTAAAGCGCTTGATATTCGTCCGCCAGCACAGCCTCTGGCGCTGGTCAGCGGGGCGCGTACCCAGTTCACCGGTGATACGGCGTCTCTGATGGTTGAGAGCGCGCGCGGTAGCACGCTGTGGCCGCAGGTTGTCAGCGTCATTCAGTCGAAGAACTACACCATCGATAAACGCGATGACGCCAGCCAGACGTTAACCACCGACTGGATCGAATGGAACCGTCTGGATGAAGACCAGCAGTACCGCGGTCGTTATCAAGTCTCCGTTAAACCACAGGGTTACCAGCAGGCGGTTAACGTTAAGCTGTTGAACCTGGAGCAGGCGGGTAAACCGGTTGCGGATGCCGCGTCCCTGCAGCGTTACAGCACCGAAATGCTGAACGTGATTGCCGCAGGTCTGGATAAGACCGCTACCGATGCCGCCAACGCAGCGCAGAGCCGCAACGGCGCGACCTTCGATGTGCAAAGCGGTGCGGATGATACCGGCCTGCCAATGCTGGTGGTGCGTGCACCGTTTAACCAGACCTGGCAGCGTCTGCCAGCGACGCTTGAAAAAGTGGGCATGAAAGTGACCGACAGCACGCGTTCAACCGGCAGCATGACGGCAACGTATAAGCCGCTCTCCGACAGCGCATGGCAGGAACTGGGCGCGAAAGATCCTCAGCTTGCCTCCGGTGACTACAAGATTCAGGTAGGCGACCTTGATAACCGCAGCAGTCTGCAGTTTATCGATCCAAAAGGTCATACGCTGACCCAGTCGCAGAACGATGCGCTGGTCGCTGTCTTCCAGGCAGCATTCAGCAAATAAATACGAGGGCTGGTGAATCCAGCCCTTTTTATTTTAGTGCCACGCAAACGTGTGCGTGGCATAATATCCCCAGTTTTGAACACAAATCATCACACCAGGAGTAATGAAGATGCAGAAGCAAGCTGAGTTGTATCGTGGCAAAGCGAAGACCGTATACAGCACGGAAAACCCGGATCTGTTGGTGCTCGAGTTCCGCAATGATACGTCAGCAGGGGATGGCGCACGCATTGAGCAGTTCGATCGTAAAGGCATGGTGAACAACAAGTTCAACCACTTTATTATGACCAAACTGGCCGAAGCGGGCATCCCGACCCAGATGGAAGCGTTGCTGTCCGATACGGAATGTCTGGTGAAAAAACTGGATATGGTTCCGGTTGAGTGCGTTATTCGTAACCGTGCGGCGGGCTCCCTGGTGAAGCGTCTGGGCATTGAAGAAGGTATCGAACTGAACCCACCGCTGTTCGACCTGTTCCTGAAAAACGATGCGATGCACGACCCTATGGTCAACGAATCCTACTGCGAAACCTTCGGCTGGGTGAACCAGGAGAACCTGGCGCGCATGAAAGAGCTGACCTACAAAGCCAACGACGTGCTGAAAAAACTGTTTGATGACGCGGGCCTGATCCTCGTCGACTTCAAGCTGGAGTTTGGTCTGTTCAAAGGCGAAGTGGTGCTGGGCGATGAGTTCTCACCCGACGGTAGCCGCCTGTGGGATAAAGAAACCCTGGATAAAATGGACAAAGACCGTTTCCGTCAGAGCCTGGGTGGCCTGATTGAAGCGTACGAAGCGGTTGCTCACCGTTTAGGCGTTAAGCTCGACTAACTCCCTCACTTGCCAAAGGATGTTCTCATCCTTTGGCGTCTTACCCTTGTTTCCTATGGTAATCTTGCCGTTAACCGCCTACGATCATAGCTATTATAAATGGAATAGTTCGAGGTGGTTATGCGCTGGCAAGGGCGTCGTGAAAGTGACAATGTAGAAGACAGACGCGGTGATGGCGGCGGTCCTTCAATGGGAGGACCTGGCTTCCGGTTACCCAGCGGCAAGGGCGGGATAATCCTGCTGATTGTCGTGCTGGTTGCGGGGTATTACGGCGTCGATCTCACTGGTTTAATGACCGGTCAGCCGCTGCAACAGCAGGAGCATTCTCAGCGCTCCATCAGCCCGAATGAAGATGAAGCGGCCAAATTTACCTCCGTTATTCTCGCCACAACAGAAGACACCTGGAGTCAGCTGTTCGAAAAGATGGGGCGTACCTACCAGCAGCCGAAGCTGGTGATGTACCGGGGGGCAACCCGCACCGGATGCGGTACCGGGCAATCTGTGATGGGGCCGTTCTACTGCCCGGCAGACGGCACCGTCTATATCGATCTCTCTTTTTACGATGACATGAAACGCAAGCTTGGCGCTGACGGTGATTTCGCCCAGGGCTACGTGATCGCGCATGAAGTCGGCCATCACGTGCAAAAGCTGCTGGGGATTGAGCCCAAAGTGCGCCAGCTTCAGCAAAATGCGTCTCAGGCTGACGTGAACCGCCTTTCCGTTAAAATGGAACTGCAGGCCGACTGCTTCGCGGGCGTCTGGGGCCACAGCATGCAGCAGCAGGGCGTGCTGGAATCCGGCGATCTTGAAGAGGCGTTAAATGCCGCTCAGGCTATCGGTGATGACCGCCTTCAGCAGCAAAGCCAGGGGCGCGTCGTGCCGGACAGCTTCACTCACGGTACCTCACAGCAGCGCTATAGCTGGTTTAAACGCGGCTTCGACAGCGGCGATCCGGCGCAGTGTAATACCTTCGGCAAAGCGATGTAATGCTGGAGCTTGAACAGCTGATAAGCGAGCTTGAGCGCACCGGCCATCGTCGGCTGGTGGTGCTCAGCGGCGAGGCGCAGTGGACGTTAACCCAGGCGCTGGCCCTGCGTGACGCCTTGCCCGGAGACTGGGTAAGGCTTGACGAACATCCTTCAAAAGCCATCATCGGCCTGCTGGGACGCGAGTTCCGGCATGCCGTTTTTGACGCCAGCGCCGGGTTTGATGTTGCCGCATTTGCCGCCCTGAGCGGAACGCTTAGCGCCGGAAGCCTTCTGGTGCTGCGGGTTCCGCCGCTCGACGCGTGGCCCGGGTTGCCTGACAGCGATTCACTACGCTGGAGCGACAGCGCCGAAGCGATAGCCACGCCGCATTTTGTCCACCATTTCTGCCGGACGATTGACGCCGATCCCGACGCGATTGTCTGGCTTCAGGGCCGCGCGTTTTCCCTTCCGCCTTTACCCGACGCGCCAGACTGGCAGCCTGCCAGCGGCGCCCCACAGCGCGAGCAGGCTGAGATCCTGGATGTGCTGCTGGGGATGCCGGGTGGCATTGTGGCCGTCACCGCCGCGCGCGGGCGCGGAAAATCAGCCCTGGCGGGCATGTTGCTGAACCGCATTGCGGGCAGCGCCGTGGTTACCGCGCCGTCGAAGGGGGCGACGGATATCATCGCCCGCTTTGCCGGAGATCGTTTTCATTTTATGGCCCCGGACGCGCTGCTTGCCTCTTCACGCCAGGCTGACTGGCTGATTGTCGATGAAGCTGCTGCTATCCCCGGACCTCTGCTGGAAAAGCTGGTTGCCCGTTTCCCTCGCGTGCTGTTGACCACCACGGTGCAGGGCTATGAAGGGACGGGCCGGGGATTCCTGCTTAAATTCTGCGGTCGGTTTACCGGGCTGCAGCGCTACAGCTTATCTACACCGGTACGCTGGGCGGCGGGCTGCCCGCTTGAGCGGGTCGTCGCCAGCGCGCTGTTGTTTGACGACACGCTGATCGACCGACGTCCGGAAGGGGAGGTGCGTTTAACGTCTTTGACGCCGACGGCATGGGAAAGCCGCCCGGCGCTTGCAGCGAGCGTATACGAGCTCCTCTGCGCGGCGCATTATCGCACTTCGCCGCTCGATTTACGCCGCATGATGGACGCGCCCGGGCAGCAGTTCTCCGTTGCCGAGACGAATCCCGTTATCGCCGGGGCGCTCTGGCTGGTGGAGGAGGGCGGGCTCTCACCTGAGCTTAGCCGCGCCGTGTGGGCGGGGTACCGGCGTCCGCGCGGTAACCTGGTGGCGCAGTCTCTGGCGGCGCACGGCGGCTCTCCGCTGGCGGCGACGCTCAGAGGACGACGGGTGACCCGCATTGCCGTCCATCCTCACCGTCAGCGGGAAGGGATTGGCCAGGCGCTTGTTCGCGGCGCCAGCGGTGAAGATTATCTTTCGGTGAGCTTTGGTTATACCGATGAGCTGTGGCGTTTCTGGCAGCAATGTGGGTTTGTTCTGGTGCGGATGGGCAGCCATCGTGAAGCCAGCAGCGGCTGCTACACCGCGATGGCGTTGCGGCCGCAGAGCGAGGCCGGGCGTCAGCTATGTGAAAAGGCGCAGCAGCGTCTGAAGCGCGATGCGCGGGTGTTATCGGCCTGGAACGGTGAAAAGATCCCCGTGGAAGACGGCTGGGAAGCTACCCTTAATAATGACGACTGGCTGGAGCTGGCGGGGTTTGCGTTTGCACACCGGGCGTTTTCAACCTCGGTTGCCGCGCTGACGCGGCTGTTGTTAGCCGTGGACATGCCGCTTCCGGCCCTGCGTGGGAAAATGGACGGAAAAACGGAAGACGTCGGGCGAAAAGCGTTGCTGGCAACGTTGCGAAATGAAACCGCGCAAGCGCTTGAAAGCCTTGATTATCCGCGCTGCCAGCAGTTGAAAGAAGACATTTTGCAATGGCAATTTTTTCAATGACTTCTTCAGTAAAGTGGCATGGTCATTCACGTCGGGAGGCGTAGAATCCAGGTCATCTATTAAGGAGACCACCATGAAACACGACCATTTTGTTGTTCAAAGCCCTGACAAACCGGCTAAACAGTTACTGCTTCTGTTTCATGGCGTAGGTGATAATGCCGTCAATATGGGTCAGATTGGCAGCTGGTTTGCGCCCGTTTTTCCGGAGGCATTGATTGTCAGCATCGGTGGCGTAGAGCCATGTGGTCCGAACGGACGCCAGTGGTTCTCTGTGCAGGGCGTGACGGAAGAGAACCGTCAGGCTCGCATTGACGCCATCATGCCGACCTTTATCGACATCGTCCGCTACTGGCAGCAGCAGAGCGGCGTGGGTGCTGACGCGACCGCGCTGATTGGCTTCTCGCAGGGGTCAATCATGTCGCTGGAAAGCGTAAAAGCGCAGCCGGGTTTGGCTTCACGGGTGATAGCGTTTAACGGCCGCTTTGCGACGTTACCGACAAGCGCGACCACGCAGACCACGATCCACCTGATCCACGGTGGCGAAGACCGGGTGATTGAGCTCTCGCATGCGGTTGCCGCTCAGGAAGCGCTGATTCGCGAAGGGGGAGACGTGACGCTGGATATCGTGGACGATCTGGGCCACGCGATTGACGACCGTAGCATGCAGTTCGCGCTCGATCGTTTGCGCTATACCGTACCAAAGCACTACTTTGATGAAGCGCTCAGCGGCGGCAAGCCGGATAACGATGATATTGTAGAGTTTATGTGAGGTTTCCCCCTCTCCCGGGGAGAGGGGAAACTTAACGATTACTTCTTCTGGTCCTTGTTCGGCCAGTCGTCGTCATCGTCCCACTTGTCGTTAAAATCACGGTGCGGGGGAAGATCCGGTTTGTTGGCGAGAAATTTTTTATGGTCAACGCGCTTAAGATCTTTAATCACGTTAAGCAAAACGCCAACCAGAAAAACTAACACCAGAATCCACCAGTACTTTGAAAGCCAATCCATTCGCTATTCCTCTCAGAGCGTTCGTCAGGCGACGAGTTGCTCCATAATACGTTGATACATACGGGCCAGCAGTTGCAAATCTGCCGCATTGACACACTCATTGATTTTATGAATGGTTGCGTTCACTGGACCCAGTTCGACAACCTGGGCACCCATACGGGCAATAAAGCGTCCGTCTGAGGTGCCACCCGTTGTCAGCAGCTGTGGCTTAATTTCATTATAGTGCTCGATGGCGTTCACCACCGCATCCACCAGTTTGCCACGTTGCGTCAGGAACGGCTGGCCTGAAAGCCACCACTCCACGGTGTAGCGCAGGTGGTATTTTTCCAGCAGGGCGACGACGCGCGCCTTGATCATCTCATCGGTCAGTTCGGTGCTGAAGCGGAAGTTAAACTGGACGAAGTAATCACCCGGGATCACGTTATTGCTGCCGGTCCCGGCCTTGACGTTCGCAATTTGCATGCTGGTCGGCGGGAAGAATTCGTTGCCTTTGTCCCACTCGATACCCACCAGCTCGCTCAGCATCGGCGCAGCGCGATGGACCGGGTTATCGGCCAGGTGCGGATAAGCAACATGCCCCTGAACGCCGTGAATGGTCAGGTTACAGGTCAGCGAGCCGCGACGACCGTTTTTGACGACGTCACCCACCACTTCGGTACTGGACGGCTCACCGACCAGGCAGTAGTCGAGACGCTCGTTACGGGCCATCAGCGCCTCAACGACCTTCACGGTGCCGTTATGGGCGCTGGCTTCTTCGTCGGAGGTGATTAAAAACGCGAGACGGTTTTTGTGGTTCGGATGCTGAGCCACAAAGCGCTCTGCCGCCACGACCATTGCCGCCAGAGAGCCTTTCATGTCTGCCGCGCCGCGACCAAACAGCATACCGTCGCGGATAGTCGGCTCAAACGGTGGGTTAATCCAGCGATCCGCGTCACCGGCGGGAACGACGTCAGTATGCCCGGCAAAGGCCAGCGTTTCGCCCTGGCCGCGCCACGCCCAGAAGTTCTGGGTATCGCCAAAATCCATGCGTTCAACGGTAAAACCGATGGCACGCAGGCGTTCAATCATAAGAGCCTGACAACCTGCGTCGTCCGGGCTAAGGGAAGGACGGCGAATAAGCTGCTGAGTCAGCTCAATGACCGGGCATGACATAAACTACACCTCAACGAAAAAAGTCGGAATAAAGGGTTTCACTGAAACCCAGCAGCATAGGCTGCCCTGGCGCGCAGAGCAATGGGCGTTTGATAATTGCCGGCATCTCGAGCATCAGTTTTGCCGCGCTGTCAGCGTCGTTGATGCTGGCGCGCAGAGATTCGTCCAGTTTACGCCAGGTGATACCGCGGGTGTTCAGCAGTGCTTCCCACCCCAGTTCGCCGATCGCGCTATGCAGAAATTCTGCATCAAGCCCGTCGGCTCGGTAATCGTGGAAGCGGTACTCTAGGTTGTTTTCTTCCAGCCAGCGGCGGGCTTTTTTGATGGTGTCGCAATTTTTAATGCCGTACATCACAACCATGGTGAATCCTTTTGACCTAATGATGATTAAATGTTCAGTAAATTCGAAGATATATCCTTAAGTAGAATATAACACATTGAGGAATCGTCTGGATTTACGCTTCATCTTAATTCAACTCACATCTGTACGCTGAATATTCTTTCATCATTTAAGCATAGATGTCCATAAGGTTTAAATTTCGAATAAACTCAGCGGGTAAAATAAAACTCACCCGTCCGTGGGGTTATTTCAAAATATTGCTAGCCGTCACAAAAAATTGAGGCCTCTCCGTTCATATTTATCATAAATCCCCGCAGGACGTGGGGTACAATCACAGCAATTGGTTAAATAGTCTTCACAATGATGGTCCGTTTTTGTAGAATGCGCATAATAATAAGAGAGGTTGTTATGATTGAACGTGAACTGGGGAACTGGAAAGATTTTATCGAAGGCATGCTTCGTAAATGACATTCAGTAAGAATTGCAAGAGCACTAAAATAAGTAAAATAACCATAGTGTGAATTAATCACACAATAAAAAGGCGGCCGATAAAGCCGCCTTTTTTTATTTCAATCACTTACTCAGCACGTTCCTTTAGCGGGAAGCGGCGACGCACCAGCACAAAGAACAGCGGAACGAAGTAAATGGCCAGAATGGTGGCCGAAATCATGCCGCCCATGACCCCTGTGCCGACGGCATGCTGGCTGCTGGAGCCTGCGCCCGTACTGGTTGCCATCGGCAGCACACCAAAAATAAACGCCAGCGACGTCATCAGGATCGGGCGTAAGCGCTGACGGCAGGCGTGCAGCGTGGCGGCCATCAGTTCATGGCCTTTAGCATTCATCTCGTTGGCAAACTCAACGATCAGAATGGCGTTTTTCGCCGATAGCCCAATGACGGTGAGCAGGCCCACCTGGAAGTAAACATCGTTCTCGAGGCCGCGCATCCAGGTCGCGAGCAGCGCACCGATAACCCCAAGGGGCACGACCAGCATGACCGAGAACGGGACCGACCAGCTCTCATACAGTGCGGCAAGGCAGAGGAAGACCACCAGCAGCGAGAGCGCGTAAAGGGCCGGGGCCTGCGCCCCTGAGAGACGCTCCTGGTAAGACATGGCCGTCCACTCGAGACCAAAACCAGCCGGCAGCTGCTGGACCAGTTTTTCCATGGTGTCCATGGCGGTACCGGTGCTGACGCCCGGCGCGGCTTCCCCGACGATTTCAACCGCAGAATAGCCGTTATAGCGCTCCAGGCGTGGCGATCCGCTCTCCCAGTGCGATGTCGCAAAGGCAGAAAACGGCACCATGCCGCCAGCGTTATTCCTGACAAACCAGCGGTTTATATCATCCGGCAGCATGCGGAACGGCGCGGCGGACTGGACATACACTTTTTTCACGCGGCCGCGATCCATAAAGTCATTCACATAGCTCGAGCCCCACGCCGTTTGCAGGGTGTCGTTGATATCGTTGATCGACACGCCCAGCGCCTGCGCCTTACGCTGGTCGATATCCACCTGGAGCTGCGGGCTGTCATCCAGACCGTTATGGCGAACGCGGGTCAGGCCGGGATCGTTGCCCGCCAGCGCTAACAGCTTATCGCGTGCCGCCATCAGCGCCGTGTGGCCCGCGCCGGCGTGATCCTGGAGCTCCATATCGAACCCGGCGGAACTGCCCAGCCCGCTTATCGCCGGCGGGCTGCTGGCAAAGACGCGCGCCTCTTTGATGTGCGCAAAGGCTTTTGTCGCACGTTCAATGATGGCAAACGAGGTGCCCGTCCGGGTATCGCGCTCGTCCCAGTCCTTCAGGCGGACGAACATGCGGGCGACGTTTTGCCCGTTTCCACCCGGCCCGGAGCCGACGGTAGAGAAGACCGACACAACGTTATCTTTCTCTTTGGTGAAGAAGTACTGCTCCACTTTCTGGACCACTTTCAGCGTCTGCTGCTGCGTTGCGCCGCTCGGGAGCTGCACCGAGGTGGTGAACATGCCCCTGTCTTCCATCGGCAGGAACGAGGTGGGGAGATGCATAAACAGCCAGACCATGCCGCCCAGCAGCACAACGTAAATCATCATCCAGCGCAGGCTGCGATGGAGCACCCCACCGACGGCAGATTCATACCGCGCGGCATTGCGGTCGAACATCCGGTTAAACCAGCCGAAGAACCCTTTTTGCCCGTGATGCTCCCCTTTGTGCAGCGGTTTCAGAATGGTGGCGCACAGCGCGGGAGTGAGGATCAGCGCCACCAGCACGGAGAGCACCATCGCCGAGACGATGGTGATCGAGAACTGGCGGTAAATCGCCCCGGTGGTGCCGCCAAAGAAGGCCATCGGGATAAAGACGGCCGACAGCACCATCGCAATCCCGACCAGCGCCCCCTGAATTTGCCCCATGGACTTGCGCGTCGCCTGGCGCGGAGAGAGTCCTTCTTCGCTCATGATGCGCTCGACGTTTTCAACCACCACGATGGCATCATCCACCAGAAGGCCGATTGCCAGCACCATCGCAAACATCGTCAGGGTATTAATGCTGTACCCGAACGCGTAAAGCACCGCAAAGGTCCCCAGCAGCACCACGGGAACGGCAATGGTTGGGATCAGCGTCGCGCGGAAGTTTTGCAGGAACAGGTACATCACCAGGAACACCAGCGCGATGGCTTCCAGCAGGGTCTTAACCACGTCCTCGATCGACGCTTTTACGAAGGAGGTGGTTTCATAGGCGACTTTGTACTCCAGCCCGTGCGGGAAATACTGAGAAAGCTCGTCCAGACGGTCTAACACCAGTTTCGCCGTGGCCATTTCGTTTGCGCCGGAGGCCAGTTTAATCCCCAGACCGGAGGCCTGATTGCCGTTAAAGCGGCTCAGGTAGTCGTATTTTTCCGCCCCCATTTCCACCGTGGCGACATCGCCCAGACGCACTTCCGATCCGTCCTGATTCACGCGCAGGGTGATGTTGCGGAACTGGTCCGGCGTCTGCAGCAGGGATTGCGAATTAATGGTGGCGTTCAGGGCTTGCTTATCAATGGAAGGCGTTCCCCCCAGTTGCCCCACGGCAATCTGGGCGTTCTGGGCCTTTATGGCATCCGTCACGTCGGTTGCCGTCATCTGGTAGCTGTTGAGCTTGTTGGGATCGAGCCAGATGCGCATGGAGTACTGTGAGCCGTAGGCGTCGATATCCCCGACGCCGTTAATCCGGCTGATGGGATCCTGAATATTACTGGCGACGTAGTCCGCGATGTCCTGTTTATCCATCGAGCCATCGGTCGAGACAAACGCGATGGTCAAAATGTTGGTATCGCCGGTTTTACGCACGGTCACGCCCTGGTTCTGCACCGCCTGGGGCAGCTTGCGCATAGCCGACTGCAGCTGGTTTTGCACCTGCTGCACCGCTTCGTCCGGGTCGGTGCCCGCCTTAAAGCTCAGGGTAACCGTCGCCTGACCCGTGGCGCTACTTTGCGAGGACATGTACATCAGGTTATCCAGACCCGTCATGTTCTGCTCGATAACCTGCGTCACGGTGTTTTCCAGCGTTTGTGCGGAAGCGCCGGGGTAGTTTGCGGTGACGCGCACGTTAGGCGGTGCCAGATCGGGGTATTGCTCAACAGGAAGTGAAGTAATCGCCAGGACGCCTGTCAGACACAACAGGATGGCAAGCACCCAGGCAAAAATGGGGCGATCGATGAAAAAATTCGCCATGAAAGTGTGACCTCGTTTTGCTGCACGTCATTATTGTTTATTGCCCGCATAACTTTAGCGGTAAGGCCCAGGTCAAACGTGGAGAAATAAAGGAGATAATGTAAATTATCATGCGCTTTTTCCTGCGCGTGCCCCTTTACCGTTATTTACCCGTTAACGGCGCGGGCGCCGGGAACGTCACGCTGACCAGCGTGCCGCCGTTTTGCGGCTGCGAGAAGTGCAGCATCCCGCCGAGCCGTTGCGCGCGTTCGCGCATAATGTTCAGGCCGTAATGTCCAGGCGGCTCGCTGGCTTCGCCAATCCCGATGCCGTTGTCACGAATGCTGACGCTGTGCGTACCGTCCACGGCGGTCACGCAGCTGACGGTGATCTCGCTGGCCTGCGCGTGCTTAATGGCGTTCAGCACGGCCTCACGCACGATCTGCAACAGATGCACCTGCTTTTGCGCGTCCAGCGCCAGCGAGGAGAGGCGGCAGTCAAGGTGCAGCTTCGCCTGCGTCTGGCTCTGCAGGACGTCGAGAGACTCCTGCAGCGCCGCGGGTAGGTTCGCGTGGTTCAGCGTCAGGCGGAAGGTGGTGAGCAGCTCGCGAAGCTGCTGCCAGGCATTATTCAGCTCGCGGGAGAAGTCGGTGATGATGGTCTGCGCCGGGGTATTTTCCTCGGGCACGGCGCGTTTGAGCAGCGCAAGCTGAATGCGCAGATACGACAGGACCTGCGCCAGCGAATCGTGAAGCTCGCGGGCAATGGTGGCGCGCTCTTCCATCAGCAGCAGCTGCTGGTAATGTTTTTGCGCCTGGTTAAAGTACAGCCCGCGCCCGAGCATGGTCGCCACGCTTCTCATCAGCGGAAGGGGAACGCTGTCCGTCTCGCTTTGCCAGCGCAGCTCGCCATAAAGGGTGTCCTGCATCAGTACCGGCAGGTGCTGCAGAGGAGTGCCATGTGACTCCGTCCCTTCAGACAGCCGCCAGTCGTCGCTGGTGCGCAGTTCGAGATAATTCATCTGCGTATAGTCATGGACAATCTGCAGGATATGCCGGAAGCAGTGGCTGTCTATCTGGCCGGTGTTCAGCGCCTGCGAGCATTTGAACAGCATGTCGAGCTGCTGGTGGGCTTCATGCAAATGCCGCGTCTTTTCTGCGACCGAGGCTTCAAGCGAGCGGTAGAGCGTGGCTAACTCGGCGGACATGTGGTTGAAGGCGCGCGAGAGCTGGCCCAGCTCGTTCGGCAGGGCGGTGTCCGGCGCCGGGGTTGTAAATTCGCCACGCTCAACCCGTTCGCTGGCCGCCACCAGATTGTTAAGCGGCAGCACCACCTGGCGACGGATGCGTCGCAGGGTAAACAGCGTCAGCAGCAGGATCCCGAGGGCGCCCGCCAGCGAGAGCAGGGTCACCGTCTGAATTTTATGTTCGGTGTAGTGCTGAAGGGCGAGCACAAAGGCATCAATGCGGCCGACAAAATCCTCAATGTGGGTTTGATACCACGCGCTGTCGCCGCGGGCGATGCGCGCATCCATCTCCAGCCAGGCCACGTGCAGCTGCTGGTAGCGCGCTTTTACATCGTCCGGGACGTACCAGCGGTTCAGCTTCTGCAGTGCAGGCGCGTTCAGCGTCTGTTGCCAGCTGTCACGATGCGCGACAAGGGCAGGGCTGTTGCGCTGCATCTCGTAGCCCAGACGATAGCTCTGCATGCGCAGCGAACCCGCGATATTAATAGCTTCGGCGTCACGCTGGCTGCTGGCAAGCGTCAGCAGCGCGACGGTGCTGGTCAGCACGGATAAGGCAATTATCGAAAAGAAAGCCCAGGCAAGGCTTCCGGAAACGGGTCGTTTGACGGTCACAGAACGGCTCTCTGAATAAAATTGATCTGCTACAGGTTCACTGTAAATAATTCGGCATTCCGGGCATTTGAACATTGCCCGATCGCGCCGTGATGCGTAAATACCATATTCATACAAAGAATAAGGTTATTGAACCAAAAACAGGTGTGGTTATGAATCGTTTTATTATGGCTAACAGCCAGCAGTGCATCGGGTGTCGCGCCTGCGAAGTGGCCTGCGTGATGGCGCACAACGATGAGCAGCACGTCCTGAGCGAGCGCCATTTTCATCCCCGTATTACGGTCCTGAGAACCGGCGAGAAGAGTAGCCCCGTCACCTGCCATCACTGTGAAAACGCGCCCTGCGCGCAAAGCTGCCCGAACGGCGCCATCAGCAAATGCGATGACAGCGTACAGGTGAATCAACAAAAATGCATCGGCTGTAAGGCCTGCGTGGTGGCCTGCCCGTTTGGCACGATGGAGATTATCGTCACTCCGCTCGACAGCGGCGGCGTGAAGGCCTCGGCGAATAAATGCGATCTCTGCCTGACGCGGCCACACGGCCCGGCCTGTATCGAAAATTGCCCGGCAGATGTCCTCTCACTGGCGACGCCTGCTGTCCTTGATACTCTGGCGAAATCGCGCCGCCAGCGCACGGCCAGCCTGGAAGCGCAGCCCTGGCATGCGGAGGTCGTCAGAGAAGACGCTTCGCGCACCAAACTGCATCAGATGCAAACAACCCCGCCACGCGGCGAGCCCGACAAACTGGTTGCCGCAGAGCGCGTGGGCCATTTTAACGAAATTTACCTGCCGTTCCGGGCCGAACAGGCCGCCCGCGAGGCGTCGCGTTGCCTGAAGTGCGGAGAGCACAGCATTTGCGAATGGACCTGCCCGCTGCATAACCACATTCCGCAGTGGATCGAGCGCCTCAACGCGGGGGATATCGCCGGCGCGGTCGAGCTTTCTCATCAGACCAACTGTTTACCTGAAATTACCGGCCGCGTCTGTCCGCAGGATCGATTATGCGAAGGCGCCTGCACAATACGTGACGAGGCGGGATCTGTGACCATCGGTAACATCGAGCGCTATATCTCCGATCGGGCGCTGGCGATGGGCTGGCGGCCGGATATGTCCGCCGTCACGCCGTCAGGTAAACGAGTCGCGATCGTCGGCGCGGGGCCCGCCGGGCTGGCGTGCGCCGACGTGCTGGCGCGCAGCGGCGCGAGCGTGACGGTCTATGACCGGCATCCGGAAATTGGCGGATTGCTGACCTTTGGCATCCCGGCATTTAAGCTGGACAAATTGCTGCTCGCGCGGCGCAGAGAGATATTTACCGCGATGGGGATCCGCTTCGAGCTGAACTGCGAGGTGGGCCAGGACGTGTCGATGTCTCAGTTAAAGAACGATTACGACGCCCTGTTTATTGGCGTGGGAACCTATCGCTCGATGAAGGCGGGTATCCCGCATGAGGACGCGCCAGGGGTCTACGACGCGCTGCCTTTCCTGGTGGGCAATACGCGGCACGTTATGGGGCTGGGGTCGACGGCCAGCGAACCGTTCATCGACACCCGTGGTTTAAACGTGGTGGTGCTTGGCGGGGGCGATACCGCGATGGACTGCGTCCGCACCGCGTTACGCCACGGCGCGGCGAAGGTGACCTGCGCCTATCGTCGGAATGAGGCCAATATGCCGGGCTCGAAGAAAGAGGTGAAGAATGCCCGAGAAGAGGGCGCGGCGTTTGAATTTAACGTTCAGCCGGTCGAGCTGACGCTGGATCCCGACGGAAAGGTCAACGGTATCCGGATGCTGCGTACCGAGCTCGGAGAGCCGGACGCGCAGGGACGGCGTCGGCCCGTTCCGGTAGCGGGCAGCGAGTTCGTGATGGCGGCTGATGCGGTCATCATGGCGTTTGGTTTTAACCCGCACGCGATGCCGTGGCTTCAGGCGCAGGGTGTCGAAACGGATGATCGGGGGCGGATCGTTGCTTCGGTCGAGAGCCGCTACCGTTACCAGACGACCAACCCACAGATCTTCGCCGGGGGCGATGCGGTACGCGGCGCGGATCTGGTGGTGACCGCAATGGCGGAAGGGCGTCATGCGGCGCAGGGGATACTCGACTGGCTTGGGGTTAACGCGCCAAAACATCATTAATCCGGCGGGCGACAAAGCGGGATTCACGGCGTAGTATAGGACGACTCATTGTGTTGTGGAGCCCGTATGACCTTGAAAATTGACGTTATCAAAGACAAAATTCTCTCTGAAAACTACTTTGTCCTGCGTAACATCACCTATGACCTTACGCGTAACAACGGTGAGGTGATCCGCCACAAACGCGAGGTCTACGACCGCGGCAACGGGGCAACCATTCTGCTCTATAACCGTGAAAAGCAGAGCGTGGTGCTGATCCGTCAGTTCAGAGTGGCGACATGGGTTAATGGCAACCCTGACGGACGTCTGATTGAAACCTGCGCGGGCCTGCTCGATGATGATGAGCCGGAAGTTTGTATCCGCAAAGAGGCCGTGGAAGAGACCGGCTTCGAAGTGGGCAAGGTCAAAAAGGTCTTCGAGCTGTTTATGTCGCCGGGCGGCGTAACGGAAATTGTGCATTTCTTCATCGCGGAATACAGCGACGCGCAGCGCACTCACCGCGGCGGTGGCGTGGAGGATGAAGATATCGAAGTGCTGGAGCTTCCTTTTGCCCGGGCGCTGGAGATGATGCGTTCAGGCGAAATCAGGGATGGTAAAGCGGTGATATTACTGCAGTATTTACAGACAACCGGGCTGATGAAGACCACTTTCGAACGGATATAGCCTGTTTTTCGGGTATATCTGATAAATCCGATTGAGCAACCCCGGCGGGAACACGAAGATACTGCCCAGTTAAGCGTTTTCGTTCCGGGATTGTGTCATTCATGCGCTACAGCGTCTTTTTGTTTTACCTGTTTTGTGTGCTCCTCGCGCCGCAGGTGCGGGCTGCACCTGCCCAGCAAGCCTTCTCCGACTGGCAGGTAACCTGCAATAACCAGAATTTTTGCCTTGCACGCAACACGGGTGAACACCGTGGTCTGGTCATGACGCTCACCCGTAGTGCCGGGGCGAAAACGGACGCCACGCTGCGTATCGATCTTGGCGGTCTTGATGCGCCCCCGGTCAAAGAGCCAGAGATTGCTCCCCGGCTGCTGCTGGATAACGTTCCCCTGAAGCTGGACAAACAGCGCTGGCAGCTCACGCCCTGGCATCTGAAAACGGACGATGCGGCCACCATCACCGCCTTTCTGAAAAACATCCAGGAAGGGAAGGCCCTGACCCTGCGCGGCGGTAAGCAGGTCATTTCACTGACCGGGCTTAAGGCCGCGCTGCTGTTCATTGATGCGCAGCAAAAGCGCGTCGGCAGCGAAACCGCGTGGATCAAGAAAGGTGACGATCCGCCGTTAAGCGTTCCGCCTGCTCCCGCCCTAAAAAAGGTGGCGGTCGTCAACCCGACCCCAACGCCGCTCTCCCACGCCGAACTGAACGACCTGCTGGACTATGGTACCGGACGGATGAACACCAGCCAGTGCTCTCTGGATCCTAACCGTCGCGAAGTGCGCGTCACCGCGTTAACCGATGACAAAGCGCTGCTGATCGTCAGCTGCGAGGCGGGGGCCTATAACACCGTCGATCTGGCGTGGCTGGTATCACGTAAAAAACCGTTCACGGCACGAAGCGTCAGGCTGCGCCTGCCGTTTACGCCGTCAGACGACGGGAGCGAAATGGAGTTGATGAATGCCAGCTTCGATGAAAAGACGCGCGAGCTGACAACGCTCGCGCTGGGGCGCGGTTTGGGCGATTGCGGGATACAGACGCGCTGGCGTTTTGACGGCCAGCGTTTCCGCCTGGTGCGCTACGCCGAGGAGCCCAGCTGCGACAACTGGAATGGGCCAGATGCCTGGCCCACGCTGTGGATCACGCGGTAAAGCACTACAGCACGCTCAGCGCCTTCTCCACTACGTTCTCAACGGTAAAGCCGAAGTACGGGAACAGCTTGTCGGCAGGGGCGGATTCACCGTAACCCCGCATGCCGACAATCGCCCCTTTGAGCCCGACATATTTGTACCAGTAGTCGGCAATACCGGCCTCCACCGCCACGCGAGCCGCGACGCTGGACGGCAGGACCGATTCCCGGTACGCCTCGTCCTGGGCGTCAAAAATATCCGTGGAGGGCAGGGATACGACCCGAACCGCGTGTCCTTCGGCAGTCAGTTTCTCCGCCGCTTTCACCGTGATTTCCACCTCGGAACCGGTCGCAATCAGGATCACGTCCGGCTTGCCGCCGCTGTCCTTCAGGATGTAGCCGCCGCGGGCGATGTTTTTCACCTGCTCCGGGGTTCGCTCAATCTGCGCCAGGTTCTGGCGTGACAGAATCAATGCCGTTGGGCCATCGTGGCGTTCTACCGCCAGCTTCCAGCCCACCGCCGCTTCAACCTGATCGCATGGACGCCACGTGCTGAAGTTCGGCGTTAAGCGCAGGCTCGCCAGCTGTTCCACCGCCTGGTGAGTAGGCCCGTCTTCCCCCAGACCGATGGAGTCGTGGGTATAGACCATAATCTGCCGCGCCTTCATTAAGGCCGCCATGCGCGCCGCGTTACGGGCGTACTCGACGAACATCAGGAAGGTGGCGGTGTACGGCACAAACCCGCCGTGATGGGCGATGCCGTTGGCAATGGCGGTCATCCCGAACTCGCGCACGCCGTAGTGGATGTAGTTCCCGGCAATGTCCTCTTTCAGCGATTTTGAGCCCGACCAGATGGTCAGGTTGCTGGGCGCCAGATCCGCTGAGCCGCCGAGCAGTTCAGGCAGGAGAGGGCCGATTGCGTTCAGGGTATTTTGCGACGCCTTGCGGGTGGCGATTTTCGCCGGGTTGGACTGCAGGTTTTCAATCAGCGCCTGGGTTTTATCGTCCCAGTCCTCCGGCAGGCCGCCGCTCATGCGGCGGGAAAACTCGGCGGCGAGATCCGGGTGCGCTTTTTTGTAGGCGGCAAACTTCTCGTTCCAGGACTGCTGGGCCTTTTCGCCCGCCTCACGGGCATCCCAGGCTCTGTAGATCTCTTTCGGGATCTCAAACGGTGGATGTTTCCAGCCCAGCTTCTGCCGGGTCAGCGCCACTTCTTCCTCGCCCAGCGCCGCGCCGTGCGCCTCCTCTTTGCCCGCCTTGTTCGGCGAGCCGAAGCCGATAACCGTGCGGCAGATAATCAGGGACGGTTTATCCTTCACGCTCTGCGCTTCCTGAATCGCTTTTTTCACCGCTTCAGGGTCGTGGCCGTCGATCTCGTGCACCACGTGCCAGTGGTAGGCTTCAAAGCGTTTTGCCGTGTCGTCGGTAAACCAGCCTTCGGTCTCCCCGTCGATGGAGATGCCGTTGTGATCGTAGAAGCCAATCAGCTTTCCGAGCCCCAGCGTGCCCGCCAGGGAGCAGACCTCATGGGAGATCCCTTCCATCAGGCAGCCGTCGCCCATAAACACGTAGGTGTAGTGGTCGACAATCTCGTGGTCCGGCTGGTTAAACTGCGCCGCCAGCGTACGCTCGGCAATCGCCAGTCCAACCGCATTGGCCAGCCCCTGACCGAGCGGCCCGGTGGTGGTCTCCACGCCTGGCGTATAGCCAATCTCCGGGTGCCCCGGCGTTTTGGAGTGCAGCTGGCGGAAGTTTTTCAGCTCCTCAAGCGGCAGATCGTAGCCGGAAAGGTGCAGCAGGCTGTAGAGCAGCATTGAGGCGTGACCGTTGGAGAGAATAAAGCGGTCGCGATCGTACCAGGTCGGGTCATTGGGGTTGTGCTTAAGAAAGTCGTTCCACAGCACTTCGGCAATATCAGCCATGCCCATCGGCGCGCCGGGGTGGCCGGAATTGGCTTTTTGCACGGCATCCATGCTGAGGGCGCGAATGGCATTGGCTAGCTCTTTACGGGACATAGTTCACTCCGTGGCAAGGTTAAAGTTTGGCGGCGAGAAGATCTTCAAGTTTGCGCTGGTCGACGGCGAACTGGCGGATGCCGTCCGCCAGTTTTTCCACGGCCATGGCGTCCTGATTGTGCTCCCAGCGGAACTCCGCTTCGGTCATGGCTTTCGGTTTTGGCAGAACGGTGGAGGTCGGCACCAGCTTGCGGATCACCGTTTCGTCTTTGTCCTGTAGCTCCTGGAGCAGGTTAGGGGAGATGGTCAGACGATCGCAGCCTGCCAGGGCGAGGATCTGCTCGGTACGGCGGAAGCTGGCCCCCATGACGATGGTTTCGTAGCGGTGCTGTTTGTAGTAGTCGTAGATATTACGGACCGATTTCACGCCCGGATCCTCATCCACCACGTACGGATCCATCGGCTGTTTCGCCTGATACCAGTCGTAGATGCGCCCGACAAACGGCGAGACGAGGAACACGCCCGCTTCAGCGCAGGCGCGCGCCTGGGCAAACGAAAACAGCAGCGTCAGGTTGCAGTGAATGCCCTCTTTCTCCAGTACCTCCGCCGCGCGGATGCCTTCCCAGGTAGAGGCGAGTTTGATCAGAATGCGTGATTTATCGATCCCCTGCTCCTCGTAGAGTTCCACCAGGCGACGCGCCTTATTTATGCTCTTTTCTTTATCGAACGAGAGGCGGGCGTCGACTTCGGTCGAGACGCGGCCCGGGATGCTTTTAAGAATTTCCGCACCAAAATTAACCGCCAGCTTGTCGCTGGCTTCGGCAACCTGCTGCTCCTGCGTTTTCCCGCGCTGTTTACCGTAGGCAATAGCGTCATCAATCAGATGGCTAAAATGGGCAAGCCCTGCCGCTTTGAGCAGTAGCGAAGGGTTAGTGGTCGCGTCCTCCGGCTGATAGTGGCGAATCGACTCGATATCGCCGCTGTCTGCCACCACCGTAGTGAATTGTTTGATGCCGTCTAGCTGGTTCATAAATGATTACTCCTTGGAAATAAAAGAGTTAGATGAGTGCGTTAGTTCACACTTCTGGAAAAATCATGATGGACTTAACAAAAAAGCATAGCAGACGGGGGAGGCATTGCTTTTGAGACGGGTAACATGGCTGTTATAAATTGATAACAATTTTTAATGTGTGATGGTGAGAGTTTGGCAGCCTTCAAAGTTTATGCGCTGTCCTGCGGCGATACTATCTGACCGATACGTAAAAGGAATAACAAGATGGACGATCAGTTGAAACAGAGTGCCCTCGATTTTCACGAGTTCCCTGTCCCGGGCAAAATCCAGGTCTCCCCAACCAAGCCGCTGGCAACCCAGCGCGATCTGGCGCTGGCCTATTCGCCGGGCGTGGCTGCACCGTGTCTGGAAATCGAAAAAGACCCGCTGGCGGCCTACAAATACACCGCGCGCGGTAACCTTGTCGCCGTGATCTCTAACGGCACGGCGGTGCTGGGGCTGGGCAATATCGGCGCGCTGGCCGGTAAGCCGGTGATGGAAGGGAAGGGGGTACTGTTCAAGAAATTCGCCGGTATCGATGTGTTCGATATCGAGGTGGATGAACTCGATCCTGACAAATTCATCAACGTGGTGGCCGCGCTGGAGCCGACCTTCGGCGGCATCAACCTGGAAGACATCAAAGCGCCGGAATGTTTCTATATCGAGCAGAAACTGCGCGAGCGTATGAACATTCCCGTGTTCCACGATGACCAGCACGGCACCGCGATTATCAGCACCGCCGCGATTCTCAACGGCCTGCGCGTGGTAGAGAAAAATCTCTCCGACGTGCGCATGGTGGTCTCTGGCGCAGGCGCCGCGGCCATCGCCTGTATGAACCTGCTGGTGGCGCTGGGTATGCAGAAACACAACATTGTGGTCTGCGACTCCAAAGGCGTTATCTATAAAGACCGCGAGCCGAACATGGCGGAAACCAAAGCGGCTTACGCGGTCGACGACGACGGTAAACGCACCCTGGACGACGTAATCGACGGCGCGGATATCTTCCTCGGCTGCTCGGGTCCGAAAGTGCTGACCCAGGAGATGGTGAAGAAGATGGCGCGTGCGCCAATGATCCTGGCCCTGGCGAACCCCGAGCCGGAAATCCTGCCGCCGCTTGCGAAAGCGGTGCGTGAAGACGCCATCATCTGTACCGGTCGTTCGGACTACCCGAACCAGGTCAACAACGTGCTCTGCTTCCCGTTCATCTTCCGCGGCGCGCTGGACGTTGGCGCAACGGCGATCAACGAAGAGATGAAGCTTGCCGCCGTTCACGCCATCGCGGAGCTGGCGCACGCCGAGCAGAGCGAAGTGGTTGCGTCTGCGTACGGCGATCAGGATCTGAGCTTCGGCCCGGACTACATCATTCCCAAACCGTTCGACCCGCGTCTGATTGTTAAAATCGCCCCAGCGGTGGCCAAAGCGGCGATGGACTCCGGCGTGGCGACGCGTCCGATTCACGATTTCGACGCGTACGTCGATAAGCTCACCGAGTTTGTCTATAAAACGAACCTGTTCATGAAGCCGATCTTCTCCCAGGCGCGTGCCGACGCGAAGCGCGTGGTGCTGGCGGAAGGGGAAGAGGCGCGCGTGCTGCACGCTACTCAGGAGCTGATCACCTTAGGCCTGGCGAAACCGATCCTGATTGGTCGTCCGAGCGTGATTGAAATGCGTATCCAGAAGCTGGGCCTGCAGATTAAGCCGGGCGTCGACTTCGAGATCGTAAACAACGAATCCGATCCGCGCTTCAAAGAGTACTGGAGCGAATACTACGCGATCATGAAGCGCCGGGGGATCACTCAGGAGCAGGCGCAGAAAGCGGTGATCAGCAACACGACGGTGATCGGCGCGATCATGGTTCATCGCGGCGAGGCGGATGCGCTGATCTGCGGCACCATCGGCGATTATCACGAGCACTTTAGCGTAGTGCAGGAGATCTTCGGCTATCGCGACGGCGTCCATACCGCCGGGGCGATGAACGCGCTGCTGCTGCCGAGCGGCAACACCTTTATTGCGGACACCTACGTTAACGACGATCCGACCCCGGACGAGCTGGCGGAGATCACCGTGATGGCCGCCGAGACCGTGCGTCGTTTTGGTATTGAGCCGAAGGTGGCGCTGCTGTCGCATTCTAACTTTGGTTCGTCTAAATCCGCGGCGGCCTGCAAAATGCGTCAGACGCTGGAGCTGGTGCGCGAGCGTGCGCCGGAGCTGATGATTGACGGGGAGATGCACGGCGATGCCGCGCTGGTGGAAAGCATCCGCAACGAGCGTATGCCGGACAGCCCGCTGAAGGGATCGGCCAACATACTGATTATGCCAAACGTGGAAGCGGCGCGTATCAGCTACAACCTGCTGCGCGTCTCCAGCTCTGAAGGGGTGACCGTAGGGCCGGTACTGATGGGCGTGGCGAAACCGGTGCACGTGTTAACGCCGATTGCCTCTGTGCGTCGTATCGTGAATATGGTGGCGCTGGCGGTGGTTGAGGCGCAGACGCAGCCGCTGTAATTTTTACCCTCACCCTAACCCTCTCCCAAAGGGAGAGGGGATAAGGGCTACACCCAGTCCCGAACCTGAATAAACTCACGCAAGGCAGCCTCCGGGCTGCCTTCTTTTGGTTCGTAGCAATACTCCCAGCGCACCAGCGGGGGCATCGACATCAGAATCGACTCCGTGCGCCCGCCGGTCTGCAGACCGAACAGCGTCCCGCGATCCCACACCAGGTTGAACTCCACGTAGCGCCCGCGGCGGTAGAGCTGGAACTCGCGCTCGCGCACGCCGTAGTCGGTATTTTTACGACGCTCGACAATCGGCAGATAGGCGTCGGTATACCCTTCGCCCACCGCTCGCATAAATCTGAACGCGGTATCAAAATCAGGCGTGTTGAGATCGTCAAAGAACAGCCCGCCGATGCCGCGCTGCTCGTCGCGGTGCTTCAGGTAAAAGTAGTCGTCGCACCACTTTTTAAATTTCGAGTAGACGTCTTCACCAAACGGCAGACAAAGGTCCCGCGCGGTGGTGTGCCAGTGCACGGCATCCTCTTCGAAGCCGTAGTAGGGCGTTAAATCGAAACCGCCACCGAACCACCAGACCGGGTCGGCGCCCGGTTTTTCCGCAATGAAAAAGCGCACGTTGGCGTGGCTGGTGGGCACGAACGGGTTGTGCGGGTGCACCACCAGCGAGACGCCCATCGCTTCGAAGCTGCGGCCCGCGAGTTCAGGACGATGTGCTGTCGCAGACGCGGGCATGGCGTCGCCGTGAACGTGGGAAAAATTCACGCCCGCCTGTTCGAAGATGCCGCCGTTTCGCAGTACGCGGCTGCGCCCGCCGCCTCCGGCCTCGCGCTGCCAGGTATCTTCCTGAAATTCACCGCCGTCTGCGGCAGCCAGTTTCTGGCAGATCTCATCCTGCAGCTGCAGCAGGAAGGTTTTGACCAGTTGAGCATCGGGTTTCATCAACGTTTCCTGGAGTGCGCTTTTTGGTTATCGAACCAGTTGAAGTAACTGATAATGCCGGAGGCGATAGCGTTGGCGATCTTCTGACGAAACGCCGTGGTGCCGAGCAGTCGCTCCTCTTCCGGGTTGGTAATGAAGGAGGTTTCCACCAGCACGGACGGGATGGACGGTGATTTCAGCACCACGAACGCCGCCTGCTCGGTGCTTTTGCTGTGCAGGCGGTGCACCGGCTTAATCCGCTTGAGGATATGCGAGCCGAGCGTCAGGCTGTTTTTAATCGTATCCGTCTGCACGAGGTCGAACAGCACCTGCTGTAGCAGGTGATCTTTGTCTGTGGCTTTCTTCCCGGCGACTTCATCCGCCCGGTTTTCGCGGTCGGAAAGGTATTTTGCCATGGCGCTACTGGCGCCACGGTTAGAGAGTGCAAACACCGAGGCACCGGCCGCAGAAGGGTTGGTAAAGCCGTCGGCGTGAATCGACATAAACAGATCCGCACCGTGCTGGTGGGCGATCTCAACGCGGTCATACAGCGGAATAAAGGTGTCGCCAGAGCGCGTCAGACGTGCGTCAATGCCGTTGCTGCGTAAAATTGCGCGCACATTTTTTGCAATTGCCAGCACGACGTGTTTTTCTTTCGACCCGTTTTTGCCGATAGCGCCGGTATCAATACCGCCGTGGCCCGGGTCGAGCATTACCAGACGCTTCGCGCCCGGCTTTTTGGTTTTCGGTTTGCTGTGTCCGTTACTGGTTTTGAGCGTGCTCTCGTCTTTCGCCTGAGCCTGCTTTGCGATGCCCGTTAACGTTAAGGCCGCCAGCCCCGCTTTGAGAACCTGACGACGCGATGTGAGTGCTTTTAATGGTTTGAATGTGCTCATGCGGCCTGAATACTAAAAAATGGGGTCCTGGTGTTATATCGTATCGTGTTTCCCGTTACGACAGTCCATGTTGAGAATTGTTTTACTTTTCATTTCAATACGTGACAAAGTGACATTATGCCAAATTTTGGCGAGATTTTCCCCGGTTATTGGCGAAAGGCGAGCTTCGCGCCATAATCACTGTTTTTAAACCCGAAAAGGCGGTTAATACCATGGAGATACGCGTTTTTCGCCAGGAAGATTTCGAAGAGGTGATCACCCTTTGGGAGCGCTGCGATCTGCTGCGTCCGTGGAACGATCCGGAAATGGATATCGAACGTAAGGTGAATCACGACGTCAGTCTGTTTCTGGTCGCGGAAGTCAATGGCGAGGTTGTGGGGACGGTAATGGGCGGTTACGACGGCCACCGCGGCTCGGCCTATTATCTGGGCGTCCACCCCGAATACCGTGGCCGCGGCATTGCCAATGCGCTGCTGAACCGGCTCGAGAAGAAGCTGATCGCCCGCGGCTGCCCGAAAATCCAGATCATGGTGCGGGAAGATAACGACGTGGTGCTGGGCATGTATGAGCGTCTGGGCTACGAGCATTCCGACGTGCTGAGTTTAGGAAAGCGTCTGATCGAAGATGAAGAGTACTGAGATCCATCCGGCAGACTATGACGCGCAGGGCCGCGTCAGGCTGCCCTTTTTATTCTGGTGCGTTCTGCTGCTCCAGGCCCGAACCTGGGTGCTGTTTGTGATGGCCGCCGCGTCGCGCGGGCAGGGCGACACGCTGCTGAATCTCTTTTATCCCGATCACGACGCCTTCTGGCTCGGTTTATTGCCGGGCGTACCGGCGGTGGTCGCTTTTTTGTGCAGCGGACGACGGCATACGATCCCTGGTTTCTGGCGCGCGCTTCGCTGGCTGCTGATCCTCGCCCAGGTTGCGCTGCTCTTCTGGCAGCCGGTACTCTGGTGGTACGGTGAACCGCTGACGGGCACCGGCGTTGCGCTGGTGGTTGCCGATATCGTGGCGCTGCTGTGGCTGCTGACCAACCCACGTCTTCGCGCCTGTTTTGCCCATCAGGATGATTAATCCGGCACTTTTTGCCGATGTCGCACTCCAACAAGCGTTGATTTAACAAGAAAGGACGTTTCAATGAAATCGCTGCGTTTATTTTTATGCGCTCTCCCGCTGGCGTTGACCGGCTGTTCGACGCTCTCCTCCATTAACTGGTCCGCCGCGTATCCGTGGAACTGGTTTGGCTCATCGACGGAAGTGACCGAGCAGGGCGTGGGGAAAATTACCGCCGCGACGGCGCTGGATCAGGACGCCATTCAGGATGCGCTCAGCGGCGATTACCGCCTGCGCAGCGGCATGAAAACGGAGAATGGCAATATTGTTCGCTATTATGAAGCGCTGAAGGGCGACAAGCTGGCGCTGGTGATTAACGGTGACAAAGGCACCGTAAACCGCATTGCCGTGATGGATGAAGATATTCCGACGGCGAGCGGTGTGAAGGTGGGCACGCCGTTCAGCGACCTTTATAAGCAGGCTTTTGGCAACTGCACCAGCCTGCCGTCTGACGACAAGGTCGCGGTGGAATGTAAGGCTGAGGGCAGCCAGCACATCAGCTATGTCTTCACCGGAACCTGGAGCGGCCCGGAAGGTCTGATGCCGTCTGACGACACGCTCAGGAGCTGGAAAGTGAGCAAAATACTCTGGAAGCAGTAATTTGCGCCTGAACAAACCGCCTCGCTGAAATCCGGGTATAATAGCCGCCATCAATGCCACGCTAACGTGGCATCTTTATTTCAGGAGGAGCGATGTCTCAGGTTCAGAGTGGCATTTTGCCAGAACATTGCCGCGCGGCGATTTGGATTGAAGCCAATGTTAAAGGGGACGTGGATGCCCTGCGTGCGGCCAGTAAAGCGTTTGTTGATAAGCTGGCTACCTTCCAGGCCAAATTCCCGGAAGCTCACCTCGGCGCCGTTGTCGCCTTTGGCAATAATGTCTGGCGTCAGCTGAGCGGTGGCGAAGGGGCGGAAGAGCTGAAAGACTTCATCCCTTACGGCAAAGGTCTGGCTCCGGCAACCCAGTACGACGTGCTGATCCACATTCTCTCCCTGCGTCACGACGTGAACTTCTCCGTTGCCCAGGCGGCGGTAGCGGCCTTTGGCGACAGCATTGAGGTGCAGGAAGAGGTTCACGGTTTCCGCTGGGTGGAAGAGCGCGATCTGAGCGGCTTCGTCGACGGGACGGAAAACCCGGCGGGTGAAGAGGTTCGTCGCGACGTGGCGGTGATTAAAGACGGCGTGGACGCGGGCGGCAGCTACGTGTTCGTGCAGCGCTGGGAGCACAACCTCAGGCAGCTTAACCGCATGAGCGTGCACGATCAGGAGATGATGATTGGTCGTACTAAAGAAGCCAACGAAGAGATCGACGGTGACGATCGCCCTGTGACCTCTCACCTGACCCGCGTTGACCTCAAAGAGGACGGCAAAGGGCTGAAGATTGTCCGCCAGAGCCTGCCGTACGGTACCGCAAGCGGCACGCACGGCCTCTACTTCTGCGCCTACTGCGCGCGCCTGTATAACATTGAGCAGCAGCTGCTGAGCATGTTCGGCGATACCGACGGCAAGCGCGACGCCATGCTGCGCTTCACCAAACCGGTGACCGGTGGCTACTACTTCGCGCCGTCCGTTGAGCGTCTGCTGGCGCTGTAATGTCCTTTCGCCCTCTCCCTGCGGGAGAGGGCTAGCATCAGGCCTCACCCTTATTCCCTTTTCTGCTTCTAAATCACCAAACGGTATATAAAACCGTTACTCCTTTCATCCCCGTTATAAATATTATGACTATAAGATAGTCATCACATTTATAAGGGTGCGCAATGGCCGTTACTGTACTGAAAAAAGGAACTCTGGCGCTGGCAGGTTTACTGCTGGTTGCCCAGGCGCAGGCGACTGAACTGTTAAACAGTTCGTATGACGTCTCCCGCGAGCTGTTTGCCGCCCTTAATCCACCGTTCGAACAGCAGTGGGCAAAAGACAATAACGGCGACAAGCTGACCATCAAGCAGTCCCACGCCGGCTCGTCCAAGCAGGCGCTGGCGATTTTGCAGGGCCTGAAAGCGGATGTGGTGACCTACAACCAGGTCACTGACGTGCAGATCCTGCACGACAAAGGCAAGCTCATCCCGGCAGACTGGCAGAGCCGCCTTCCGAACAACAGTTCCCCGTTCTATTCCACCATGGGCTTCCTGGTGCGTAAGGGCAACCCGAAGAATATCCACGACTGGAGCGATCTGGTGCGTTCCGACGTGAAGCTGATTTTCCCGAACCCGAAAACCTCCGGTAACGCGCGCTACACCTATTTAGCCGCGTGGGGCGCGGCGGACAAGGCTGACGGTAATGATAAAGCCAAAACCGAGCAGTTCATGACCCAGTTCCTGAAAAACGTCGAAGTGTTTGATACCGGCGGCCGCGGGGCGACCACGACCTTCGCGGAGCGCGGTCTCGGCGACGTGCTGATCAGCTTTGAATCGGAAGTGAATAACATCCGCAAACAGTATGAAGCGCAGGGCTTCGAGGTCGTTATACCGAAAACCAACATCCTGGCCGAGTTCCCGGTGGCGTGGGTGGATAAAAACGTGCAGGCGAACGGTACCGAGAAAGCGGCAAAAGCCTATCTCAACTACCTGTACAGCCCGCAGGCGCAGACCATCATTACCGATTACTACTACCGCGTGAATAACCCGGACGTAATGAACAAGCTGAAAGATAAATTCCCGCAGACCGATTTGTTCCGCGTGGAAGATCATTTCGGCTCCTGGCCTGACGTGATGAAAACGCATTTTGCCAGCGGCGGTGAGTTAGACAAACTGCTGGCGGCGGGGCGTAAGTAATGTTTGCAGTCTCGACAAAACGCGTGCTGCCGGGCTTTACCTTAAGCCTCGGGACCAGCCTGCTGTTCGTCTGCCTGATCCTGCTGTTGCCGCTCAGCGCGCTGGTGATGCAGCTTGCTCAGATGAGCTGGGCGCAGTACTGGGACGTGATCACCAACCCGCAGGTGGTGGCGGCATATAAGGTGACGCTGCTGTCGGCGTTTGTCGCCTCCATTTTTAACGGCGTGTTTGGCCTTCTGATGGCGTGGATTTTAACCCGCTATCGCTTCCCGGGTCGCACGCTGCTTGACGCCCTGATGGATCTGCCGTTTGCGCTGCCGACGGCGGTGGCGGGCTTAACCCTCGCGTCGCTTTTCTCCGTGAACGGGCTGTACGGCGAGTGGCTGGCGAAATTTGACATCAAAGTAACCTACACCTGGCTCGGTATCGCGGTGGCGATGGCCTTTACCAGCATCCCGTTTGTGGTCCGTACCGTGCAGCCAGTGCTGGAAGAGTTAGGTCCGGAATACGAAGAAGCGGCGGAAACGCTGGGCGCCACGCGCTGGCAGAGCTTCCGCAAGGTGGTTTTGCCTGAACTGTCACCGGCGCTGATGGCGGGCGTCGCGCTGTCGTTTACCCGCAGCCTCGGTGAGTTCGGCGCGGTGATTTTTATCGCCGGGAACATCGCCTGGAAAACAGAAGTCACCTCGCTGATGATTTTCATCCGTTTGCAGGAGTTTGATTATCCGGCGGCGAGCGCGATTGCTTCGGTGATCCTGGCGGCCTCGCTGCTGCTGCTGTACTCGATTAATACTCTGCAAAGTCGCTTTGGTCGACGCGTGGTAGGTCACTGATGGCGGAAGTTACGCAATTGAAGCGATACGATGCACCCCGTATTAACTGGGGCAAATGGTTTCTCATTGGGGCGGGCGTGCTGGTTTCCGCCCTCATTCTCGTCGTGCCGACGATCTATATCTTCGTTCAGGCTTTCAGCAAGGGCCTGATGCCCGCGCTGGAAAACCTGGCGAACCCGGATATGCTGCATGCCATCTGGCTGACCGTGCTGATTGCGTTGATCACCGTGCCGGTGAACCTCGTGTTCGGTACCCTGCTGGCCTGGCTGGTGACCCGCTTTAACTTCCCGGGGCGTCAGCTGCTGCTGACCCTGCTGGATATTCCGTTTGCCGTGTCGCCGGTGGTGGCCGGTCTGGTGTACCTGCTCTTTTACGGCTCCAACGGTCCGCTGGGCGGCTGGCTGGATGAGCATAACCTGCAGATCATGTTCGCCTGGCCGGGCATGGTTCTGGTCACCATCTTCGTGACCTGTCCGTTTGTGGTGCGCGAGCTGGTGCCGGTGATGTTAAGCCAGGGGAGCAACGAAGACGAAGCTGCGGTGCTGCTGGGCGCGTCAGGCTGGCAAATGTTCCGTCGCGTGACGCTGCCGAATATCCGCTGGGCGCTGCTTTACGGCGTGGTGCTGACCAACGCCCGCGCGATTGGCGAGTTCGGTGCCGTTTCCGTTGTTTCCGGCTCCATCCGGGGTGAAACCCTGTCGCTGCCGCTCCAGATTGAGCTGCTGCAGCAGGACTACAACACCATCGGCTCGTTTACTGCCGCAGCGTTGCTGACGCTGATGGCCATTTTGACCCTGTTTTTGAAGAGTGTGGTGCAGTGGCGTTTAGAAAATCAGGAAAAACGTCAGCATCAGGAGGGAAATCATGAGCATTGAGATTGCCAATATTAAGAAGTCTTTTGGTCGCACCCAGGTGCTGAATGATATCTCGCTGGATATCCCTTCCGGACAAATGGTGGCGCTGCTGGGGCCGTCCGGCTCGGGCAAAACCACGCTGCTGCGTATTATCGCCGGGCTTGAGCATCAGACCAGCGGGCACATTCGCTTCCACGGCACCGACGTTAGCCGCCTGCACGCCCGCGATCGTAAAGTAGGCTTTGTGTTCCAGCATTACGCGCTGTTCCGCCACATGACCGTGTTCGACAACATCGCGTTTGGCCTGACCGTGCTGCCGCGTCGCGAGCGCCCGGATGCGGCAACCATTAAAGCGAAAGTGACAAAACTGCTGGAGATGGTGCAGCTGGCTCACCTTGCGGACCGTTTCCCGGCCCAGCTGTCCGGCGGGCAGAAACAGCGTGTGGCGCTGGCGCGCGCGCTGGCCGTTGAGCCGCAAATTCTGCTGCTGGATGAACCCTTCGGCGCGCTGGATGCGCAGGTGCGTAAAGAGCTGCGTCGCTGGCTGCGTCAGCTGCATGAGGAGCTGAAATTCACCAGCGTCTTCGTGACCCACGACCAGGAAGAGGCGATGGAAGTCGCGGATCGCGTGGTGGTCATGAGTCAGGGCAACATTGAGCAGGTTGACGAGCCTGAACAGCTGTGGCGTGAACCGGCGACCCGCTTCGTGCTGGAGTTTATGGGCGAAGTGAACCGTCTGCAGGGCATCATTCGCGGCGGCCAGTTCCACGTGGGCGCGCATCGCTGGCCGCTGGGCTATACCTCCGCGCATCAGGGGCCGGTCGATCTGTTCCTGCGTCCGTGGGAAGTGGACGTGAGCCGCCGAACCAGCCTGGATTCACCGCTGCCGGTGCAGGTCCTGGAAGCTAGCCCTAAAGGTCACTACACCCAATTGGTGGTACAGCCGCTGGGCTGGTATACCGAGCCGCTGACCGTGGTCATGCGCGATGACGTGCCGCCGCACCGGGGGGAGCGCCTGTTTGTCGGGCTGCAGCATGCCCGTATTTATCACGGGAAGGAGCGTATTGAGACGCGCGAGGATATTGCTCTGGCGGAGTCAGCCTGATAGGTTAATGCGTATGTTTTTCGCCCGGTGGCGTAATGCTTACCGGGCTTTTTATTGAGCAAAAATCGTGAATACACTCGAACACACCATCGGCAACACTCCTCTGGTCAAACTTCAGCGCATGGGGCCGAACAACGGCAGCGAAATCTGGGTCAAACTCGAAGGCAATAACCCGGCGGGATCGGTAAAAGACCGTGCGGCGCTGTCGATGATTGTCCAGGCCGAAAAACGCGGAGAAATTAAGCCAGGAGACGTGCTGATTGAGGCTACCAGCGGCAACACCGGTATCGCCCTGGCGATGATTGCGGCGCTGAAAGGCTACCGCATGAAGCTGCTGATGCCGGACAACATGAGCCAGGAGCGCCGCGCCGCGATGCGTGCCTACGGGGCCGAGCTGATTCTGGTGACCAAAGAGCAGGGAATGGAAGGCGCACGCGACTTAGCGCTAGAAATGGCCGAGCGCGGCGAAGGTAAGCTGCTGGATCAGTTCAACAACCCGGACAACCCGTACGCGCACTACACCACCACCGGCCCGGAAATCTGGCAGCAGACCGACGGGCGTATCACCCATTTTGTCTCCAGCATGGGCACCACCGGCACCATTACCGGGGTATCGCGTTTTCTGCGCGAGCAGGAAAAAGTCGTCACCATCGTTGGCCTGCAGCCGGAAGAGGGGAGCAGCATTCCGGGCATTCGCCGCTGGCCCGCGGAATATATGCCGGGCATTTTTAATGCGCAGCTGGTGGATCGGGTGCTGGATATTCATCAGCGCGAGGCGGAGAATACCATGCGTGAGCTGGCCGTGCGTGAAGGCATATTCTGTGGGGTCAGTTCGGGTGGTGCTGTAGCAGGGGCAATCCGCGTTGCAAATGAAAACCCTGGCGCGGTTGTCGTGGCGATTATCTGCGATCGCGGCGATCGTTACCTGTCTACCGGCGTCTTTGGTGAAGAGAGTTATTCGCAGGGGGCGGGGATTTAAGCGTCATGGAGATGATTTTATTCCGGGATAACACCCGGGCGCAGCAAACCGACATTGTGGCGGTGCAGTCGCAGGTGGTGTACGGCAGCGTGGGGAACAGCATTGCGGTACCGAATATTCGTACCCACAGGCTGAACGTCACCGCCGTGCCGACGGTGCTGTTTAGCAACACGCCACACTATGACACCTTCTACGGCGGCGTGATCCCCGACGAGTGGTTCAGCGGTTATCTTAAGGCGCTGGAAGAGCGCGAGATCCTGCGCGAGCTTAAGGCGGTGACTACCGGCTATATGGGCAGCGCCAGCCAGATCGTCCTGCTGGCTCAATGGCTGAAGGCGGTCAAAGTGCAGCATCCTGACCTGCTGGTGCTGGTCGACCCGGTTATCGGCGATATCGACAGCGGTATGTACGTGAAGCCTGAGATCCCGCAGGCGTATCGGGAGCATCTGCTGCCGCTGGCGCAGGGGATTACGCCAAACGTCTATGAGCTGGAAGTGTTAAGCGGCAAACCGTGCCGTACGCCGGAAAGCGCCATCGATGCGGCGCAGGGACTGCTCTCCGACAGCCTGAAATGGGTGGCGATCACCAGTGCGCCGGTCGCCGATGACCCGGAAAACATCCACGTGGTGCTGGTGACGAATGAAGGCGTGACCGTCAGCGCGCATCCGCGCGTAGAAACCGATCTGAAAGGGACGGGCGACCTGTTCTGTTCAGAGCTGGTGAGCGGAATTGTTGAGGGGAAAACCGTTGCTGATGCCATTCGCATGGCCGGCGATCGGGTGACCGACGTGATGCTTTATACCCAGTCGAAAGGGTATGACGAGCTTATCCTCCCCGCATAAACAAAAATGGCGCCCGAAGGCGCCATTTTTCTGTGCGGCAAGAATTACTTCTTGATGCGGATAACCGGGGTTTCACCCACGGTGACGCTGCCAGACAGTTTGATCAGTTCTTTGATTTCGTCCATGTTGGAGATAACAACCGGCGTCAGGGTAGACTTGGCTTTTTCTTCCAGCAGTGGCAGATCGAATTCAATTACCGGGTCGCCAACTTTAACACGCTGGCCTTCTTCCGCGATACGTTTGAAGCCTTCGCCTTTCAGTTCAACGGTGTCGATACCGAAGTGAACGAACAGTTCGATACCGCTATCAGATTCGATAGAGAACGCATGGTTGGTTTCAAAAATTTTACCGATGGTGCCGTCAACTGGAGCAACCATTTTGTTGCCAGTTGGTTTGATAGCAATGCCATCACCAACGATTTTCTCAGCAAACACTACATCCGGCACGTCTTCGATGTTGACGATCTCGCCGGAGAGCGGAGCAACAATCTCAATAGTTCCGGAGTCTTTCTTATCATCAGAAACCAGAGATTTCAGTTTATCGAACAAACCCATGATCTTCTCCTAAGCAGTAATTTGGGCCGCATCTCGTGGATTAGCAGATTGTTTTTTCTTCAATGAACTTGTTAACCAGCGTCATTAACTCGTCCGTTGTCGGTTGAGCAAGAGCCTGCTCTGCTAACACCTTCGCATCTTCGAAGTTCGTGTTACGGATAATCTTCTTAATGCGCGGGATGGAAATGGCGCTCATAGAGAATTCGTCCAGACCCATACCCAGCAACAGAAGTGTAGCACGTTCGTCGCCTGCAAGCTCACCACACATGCCAGTCCATTTACCTTCTGCATGAGAAGCATCAATAACTTGCTTGATCAAGTTCAGTACGGACGGTGACATTGGTTGGTAGAGATGTGAAATCATATCATTACCACGGTCAACTGCCAGGGTGTACTGCGTTAAATCATTGGTACCGATACTAAAGAAATCAACTTCTTTGGCTAAATGACGCGCAATGGTCGCCGCCGCAGGTGTTTCCACCATCACGCCGATCTCGATTGACTCGTCAAACGCTTTACCTTCGTCGCGCAGTTCCTGTTTGTAGATTTCGATCTCTTTCTTCAGTGCACGCACTTCTTCAACAGAGATGATCATCGGGAACATGATGCGCAGTTTACCGAACGCAGAGGCACGCAGGATCGCGCGAACCTGGTCACGCAGGATCTCTTTACGATCCATCGCGATACGGATTGCACGCCAGCCCAGGAACGGGTTCTCTTCTTTCGGGAAGTTCATGTACGGCAGCTCTTTGTCGCCACCGATGTCCATGGTACGGACGATAACCGCCTGAGAGCCACAGGCTTCAGCCACGGCTTTATAGGCAGCAAACTGCTCTTCTTCCGTTGGCAGCGCGTCGCGGTCCATGAACAGGAATTCTGTACGATAGAGACCGACGCCTTCCGCACCGTTGCGCTCAGCGCCATCAACGTCGCGGACGGTACCGATGTTTGCGCACACTTCTACCTGATGGCCGTCCAGGGTGATGGCTGGCAGGTCTTTCAGCTTAGCGAGTTCCGCTTTTTCAGTCGCAACCTGCTCCTGAACCGCGCGCAGTTTATCGATCTCTTCATTGGTTGGATTGACGTAAACCAGATTGTTTACGGCATCCAGAATCAGATAGTCGCCGTTTTTCACCTGAGAGGTGACGCTACCGGTACCCACGATGGCAGGCAGTTCCAGAGAGCGCGCCATGATAGAGGTGTGGGAGGTACGGCCACCCGCGTCGGTGATGAAACCGAGGACCTTTTTCAGGTTCAGCTGTGCGGTTTCAGACGGGGTGAGGTCAGCGGCAACCAGGATGACTTCATCCTGAATCGCGCTCAGGTCGATAATGGCCAGACCCAGGATGTTGCGCAGTAGGCGCTTACCGATGTCACGTACGTCAGCCGCACGCTCTTTCAGGTATTCATCATCCAGTTCTTCCAGGGCAGTTGCCTGACCTTCGATAACTTCATGCGCAGCCGCGTCGGCCGTCATGCCTTTATCTTTAATCAGGGCTATGATTTCCTGCTCCAGCTCCTCATCTTCGAGCAGCATGATGTGCCCTTCGAAGATGGCTTCTTTTTCTTCACCGAAAGTTTCGCCAGCTTTAGTTTTGATTGCTTCCAGTTGCGCAGATGCCTTGGCACGACCGCTCAGAAAACGTTCAACTTCCTGATCAACCTTGTCGGCAGAAATTTTTTTCCGGTCGATGACGATCTCGTCTTCTTTCAGCAGCAGTGCTTTGCCGAAAGCGATACCCGGGGATGCTAAAATGCCTGAAATCATAACCCTACCTTACTTGTGACTGATATTTAAAAGAACCCGGAAACTTACTCGAGCTCAGCCATCAGTTTTACCAGATGCTCAACTGCTTTCTGCTCGTCTTCACCTTCTGCAGAGATGGTGACAACGGTGCCCTGAGTCAGGCCCAGAGTCTGCAGTTTGAACAGGCTTTTTGCGCTCGCGCTTTTGCCGTTGGAAGTCACAGTGATTTCAGAAGTGAAGCCTTTTGCTTCTTTAACAAACTGAGCAGCAGGGCGGGTGTGCAGACCGTTCGGAGCGGTAATGGTAACTTCTTGCTGGAACATTGTATTTCCCCAACTTATAGGTTTAGTGTTGTGGAACTAAAGTCTAGCCTGGCGACTGAACTTTAGCCTGTATTGTTAGCGCTGACGTTTCGATCGTCATTAAACATTATGCAGCGAAAGCAAGACTTGAACCAAATCATAAAATCGATTCAGCAAGGCTATTTCATTCACCGATTAATTTCACGCATCAAAATAATTGCTGGTTTAAATACCAGACCCAACGGGGTGAAGCAATGCCAGGAGGGGCAAAAGTTTGAAGCAGGCCACAAAAAAGCACCTGAAAAGGTGCTTTTTTACGCGTTATTAACATGCTGGCACTACTGTTGCAGTTCTTTTTCGGTAAACAGATCGGCAAACAGTGCGGTGCTCAGGTAACGCTCGCCCGAAGAAGGAAGGATAACCACAATATTCTTGTTGGTAAAGGCTTCATCTTCCTGAAGCTTGAGCGCTGCCGCAACGGCCGCACCGGAAGAAATACCCGCCAGAATGCCTTCTTCATCCATCAGGCGACGTGCGGTAGAGATGGCTTCTTCGTTAGTGATGGTCACCACTTTATCGATCAGCTTCAGATCCAGGTTGCCCGGAATGAAGCCTGCGCCAATACCCTGAATTTTATGCGGGCCTGGTTTAAGCTCTTCACCCGCCAGTGCCTGGGTGATAACCGGAGAGTCTGTTGGCTCAACGGCAACGGTGATCAGGTCTTTTTTACCTTTTGTGCCTTTAATATAGCGTGACACGCCGGTCAGCGTACCGCCGGTACCCACGCCGGAGATAAATACGTCAACCTGGCCGTCGGTATCTTCCCAGATTTCCGGACCGGTGGTCTTCTCGTGAATTTCCGGGTTAGCCGGGTTGCTGAACTGCTGCAGCAGCAGATATTTCGCCGGATCGCTGGCCACAATCTCTTCAGCTTTCTGAATGGCGCCCTTCATGCCCTTCGCGCCTTCGGTCAGCACCAGGTTCGCGCCCAGCGCTTTGAGCAGCTTACGACGCTCGATGCTCATGGTTTCTGGCATGGTCAGCGTCAGCTTGTAGCCACGCGCGGCAGCCACATAGGCCAGAGCGATACCGGTATTACCGCTGGTCGGTTCCACCAGCTCAACGCCAGGCTTCAGTACGCCACGTTTTTCAGCATCCCAAATCATGTTTGCACCGATACGGCATTTTACGCTGAAGCTCGGGTTACGTGATTCGACCTTCGCCAGAATGCGTCCATTACCGATACGGTTCAGTCGAACCAGGGGCGTATGACCGATAGTCAGCGAGTTGTCTTCATAAATCTTACTCATGGCCTGTCCTTAACTGTATGAAATTGGGATACCGACCCAGCATACCTGCTAAGCAGGTAGGGGGAAGTAAGGAATTCGCATATCTATATACTGCAAGGAAATAATGGGGAACAGTATGGAATAAGGGGCGGCATAAGCCACCCCTGCTTTACACATTTTTGCATTATTTCCATAATGCGTGCTTAGCACGGTAGCAGTCGACCCACATCGCCGTCGCGCCGCAGACGGCGACGGGCATGATGAACAGATTCAGGAAGGGAATCATGGTGAACAGGCTGGTCAGTGCGCCAAACTGCATATTGGCGACCTTCTGGCTGCGCAGGGCGGTGCGCATCTCTTTAAACGGCACCTTGTGGTTATCGAACGGATAATCGCAGTATTGAATAGCCAGCATCCAGGCGCTGAACAGGAACCACAGCACCGGCGCCATCGTCTGGCCAATGCCTGGCACAAAATAGAGGATAAGCAGCACGACCGCGCGGGGCAGGTACCAGGCAAACTTCTGCCACTCGCGCTTCATGATGCGTGGCAGGTCTTTCATGATCCCCAGCACGCCCGTGTCCGGCGGCGTCGCGCCGGTAAGCCGCGCTTCAAGCTGTTCCGCCAGCAGACCGTTAAAAGGTGCGGCTATCCAGTTGGCAATCGTCGAAAAGAAGTACCCAAACACCAGCAGCACGGAGATCACCGCTACCGGCCAGAGCAGGTAGTTAAGCCACTGCAGCCAGTCCGGCACGTAACTCATCAGCGACGGGATCCAGCTCTCCAGCTTTGTGAACAGCCACCAGAACGCGCCGCCCATCAGAATAATGTTGATCAACAGCGGCAGAATGACGAAGCGTCGAATCCCCGGCAGGGAGACCAGTTTCCAGCCCTGAGAAAAATACCAGACGCCGCTGCGCGGGGGAGAAGAAGATGTTGAAACCATAGCCAGGTTGTACTCCTTTTTACACAACCAGTGGAATTGCCCGCCTATATTATCCACTTACGGAGCAATGACCAGTTCGGAAATGTTCGAAAAACCAGCAAAAAGCACGATTTCCTTCATCTTTATGCTGTGAATGCTCTGCACACACTTGCACTTGACGTAAACGGCAAATACTCTTAGTGAGTAAATGTTTGCCGTGGTGGCAAGGTGTTAGAACAACAGAGAATATAATGATGCAGGATTTGCGTCTGATATTAATCATTGTTGGCGCGATCGCCATAATCGCTTTACTGGTACATGGTTTCTGGACCAGCCGTAAAGAGCGTTCCTCGATGTTTCGCGATCGCCCACTGAAGCGCATGAAGTCCAGTCGTGACGACGATGACAGTGAAGATGACATCGACGGCAGCGACGACGACGGCGTGGGTGAAGTTCGTGTTCATCGGGTCAATACTGCGCCCGGCGCAGGCCATGGGGAGCATGAAGCGCCTCGTCCTTCGCAGCACCAGTATCAACCGCCGTATGCTTCTGCACAGCCGCGCCAGCCAGCGCCGCAGCCAGTGGAAGAGCCGGTGCGCCAGCCGCCGCAACAGCCTGTTTATCAGCAGCCTGCAGCGCCACAGCCGGTTCAACAGCAACCGGTGCAGCAGCCCGTGCCGCAACAGCCTGCTCAGCCGGTACAACAACCGCAGCAGCCTGTTCACGTACAGCCTGCGCCTCAGCCTGCTCCGGCCCCGCACGTTGAGCCTGAGCCCGTTGTAGAGCCAGAGCCGGTTGTTGAAAAACCGCAGCGTAAAGAAGCGGTGATCATCATGAACGTGGCCGCGCATCACGGCAGCCATCTCAACGGTGACGTGCTGCTCAACAGTATTCAACAGGCAGGATTCAAGTTTGGCGATATGAACATTTTCCATCGCCATCTGAGCCCTGACGGTAGCGGTCCGGCGCTGTTCAGCCTGGCCAACATGGTTAACCCTGGCACCTTTGATCCGGAAATGACCGGTGATTTCGTGACCCCGGGCGTCACTATCTTTATGCAGGTGCCTTCTTACGGCGACGAACTGCAAAACTTTAAGCTGATGCTGCAGTCCGCTCAGCACATCGCTGACGAAGTCGGTGGCGTGGTGCTCGACGATCAGCGTCGAATGATGACTCCGCAGAAGCTGCGCGAGTATCAGGACCGCATCCGCGAAGTTAAGGAAGCTAACGCGTAATAGTCGCGCTTACTTCAACTCCTCCTCAACCCCCGCCTGTCGGGGGTTTTTTCTCATTGATGGTGCGATATGGACTCAATCGAACAACAACTCACTGAACTGCGAACCACGCTTCGCCATCATGAATATCTCTATCATGTTATGGACGCGCCGGAAGTCCCGGATGCCGAATATGACCGCCTGATGCGCGAGCTGCGCGAACTAGAGGCGCAGCATCCGGAGCTTATCACGCCGGATTCCCCCACCCAGCGCGTCGGCGCTGAGCCGCTGGGCGCTTTCAGCCAGGTGCGCCATGAGGTGCCGATGCTGTCGCTGGATAACGTCTTCGATGAAGAGAGCTTCCTCGCGTTTAACAAGCGCGTGCAGGATCGCCTAAAAAGCAGCGACTCCCTCACCTGGTGCTGCGAGCTCAAGCTGGATGGCCTGGCGGTCAGCCTTCTCTATGAAAACGGCGTGCTGGTGCGTGCCGCAACGCGTGGCGACGGTACGACGGGCGAAGACATCACTACCAACGTGCGTACCATCCGTGCGATCCCGCTGAAGCTGCAGGGTGACAACATTCCCGCGCGTCTGGAAGTGCGCGGCGAGGTGTTCCTGCCCCAGGCGGGCTTCGAGAAAATTAACGAAGAGGCGCGTCGCACGGGCGGTAAGGTGTTTGCTAACCCGCGTAATGCGGCGGCAGGCTCTCTGCGCCAGCTTGACCCGCGTATTACAGCGAAGCGACCGCTTACTTTCTTCTGCTACGGCGTCGGTATTCTGGAGGGCGGCGAGCTGCCGGATACGCACCTGGGACGTCTGCTGCAGTTTAAAGCGTGGGGCCTGCCGGTGAGCAACCGCGTTCAGCTCTGCGACTCGCCGGAAGCGGTGCTGGCGTTCTACCACAAGGTGGAAGAGGACCGTCCTACGCTCGGTTTTGATATAGATGGCGTCGTCATCAAGGTGAATTCACTGGCGCTGCAGGAGCAGCTGGGCTTTGTTGCTCGCGCGCCGCGCTGGGCGGTGGCGTTTAAGTTCCCTGCTCAGGAGCAGATGACCTTCGTTCGCGATGTGGAGTTCCAGGTTGGCCGTACGGGGGCGATTACCCCGGTCGCCCGTCTGGAGCCCGTGCAGGTTGCGGGCGTGCTGGTGAGTAACGCCACGCTGCATAACGCCGATGAAATCGAACGTCTGGGCTTGCGTATTGGTGACAAAGTGGTGATTCGCCGGGCGGGCGACGTTATCCCGCAGGTGGTTAACGTCGTGGAGTCAGAACGTCCTGCCGATACGCGCGAGATCGTCTTCCCGACCCACTGCCCGGTGTGCGGCTCCGACGTTGAGCGTGTGGAAGGTGAAGCGGTGGCGCGCTGTACGGGGGGCTTAATCTGTGGTGCGCAGCGTAAAGAATCGCTGAAGCATTTCGTCTCCCGTCGGGCGATGGACGTCGACGGCATGGGCGACAAGATTATCGATCAGCTGGTTGAGAAAGAGTATGTCCACACGCCAGCGGATCTCTTCAGACTGACGGCAGGTAAACTGACCGGCCTGGATCGCATGGGGCCAAAGTCAGCCCAGAATGTGGTTAACGCGCTGGAAGCCGCCAAAGAGACGACCTTTGCCCGCTTCCTGTATGCGCTGGGCATTCGTGAAGTGGGTGAGGCGACGGCGGCGGGCCTGGCGGCGTACTTTGGTACGCTGGAGGCGCTGGAAAAGGCAAGCATCGACGAGCTGCAGAAAGTCCCTGACGTTGGCATTGTAGTCGCCACGCACGTCTTTAACTTCTTCGCCGAAGAGAGCAACCGTGAAGTCATCGGCAAGCTGCTGGAAGAGGGCATCAAGTGGCCCGCGCCGGTGGTGGTTAACGCCGAAGAGATCGACAGCCCGTTCGCCGGTAAAACGGTGGTCCTGACCGGCAGCCTGAGCCAGCTTTCACGCGACGATGCGAAAGCGCGCCTGGTGGCGCTGGGGGCCAAAGTGGCGGGCAGCGTGTCGAAGAAAACCGACCTGGTGATCGCCGGGGAAGCGGCGGGCTCTAAGCTGGCGAAAGCCCAGGAGCTCGGCATTGATGTTATCGACGAAGCGGAAATGATGCGTCTGTTAGGAGAGTAACGTGGAGAAAGAACAGCTCGTTGAGATTGCCAATACGGAGATGCCGTTCGGTAAATACAAGGGCCGCAGGCTGATTGATTTGCCGGAGGAGTATCTGCTGTGGTTTGCCCGCAAGGATGAATTCCCGGCAGGGCGACTGGGCGAGCTGATGGCTATCACGTTACTGATCAAAACCGAGGGGCTGACCCAGCTGGTTCAGCCCCTGAAACGTCCTTAAGCCTTCGCGGCGCGGGTCTCTTCCTGCGCCAGCTTTTCGGTCTGGCGCTTGTAGCGACGCGCCAGCACCGCGCAGACCATCAGCTGGATCTGGTGGAAAATCATCAGCGGCAGCACCATCATCCCAATCACCGAGGTCGGGAACAGAATATTGGCCATCGGGATACCGTTCGCCAGGCTTTTCTTCGAACCGCAGAAGACAATGGTGATTTCATCCGCTTTGCTGAAGCCGCACCTGCGTGCCACAAAGACGTTTACCGCAATCACAATCGCCAACAGGACGAGGCTGACTACCACGATAAACAGCAGCGAGCCTGCGCCTACCTTATGCCAGATCCCGTTCACGACCGCTTCGCTGAAGGCGGAATAGACCACCAGCAGAATTGATGACTGGTCGGTTTTGGAGATCCATTTTTTGTGCTTCGCCACGAACGCCCCGGTCCATGGACGGGATAGATGCCCCAGGACAAACGGGAGCAGCAGCTGCAGGCAGATTTTTCCAACCTGCTCGAGATTGCCTTCCGCGCCGTGCATGTTCATCAGCAGGCCCACCAGCAGCGGGGAAACGAAAATTCCAAGCAGGCTGGATGCCGATGCCGAGCAGACCGCGGCCGCAACGTTCCCTCCAGCGAGAGAGGTAAAGGCAATGGCGGACTGTACGGTAGCCGGCAGAATACAGAGATACAGGAAACCGGTGTAGAGCGCCGGGTCGACGTTAACCGGCGCCCACCAGGCAAACAGCACTCCGAGGATTGGGAACAGAATGAACGTGCTGCACATCACCCAGAGATGCAGCCGCCAGTGGCTACCGCCGGCAATAATCGCTTCGCGCGAGAGCTTTGCGCCATGCATAAAGAACAGCAGCGCGATGGCGGCCGTCGTCAGCCCTTCAAAAAACGGGACAAAGCCCCCGCGGGCGGGGAAGAACGAGGCCAGTAAAACGGTAACCACCAGGGTGAGCGTAAACGGATCAACAATACGAAATAGTTTCATAATGACTCCTGAAAACAGATGTCGCTATTGTGCTTTTTTCCATTTGAGAAATAAAATTGATTTATTGCATCCATTCATGAATAAAACAGATGAATTACTCCTTACGCCAGCTTCGTATTTTCGTCACCGTCGCCCACGCCCGCAGCTTTAGCCGGGCAGGGGAGACGATTGGCCTGAGCCAGTCGGCGGTCAGCCACAGCGTGAAAGAGCTGGAGAATCAGACCGGGGTGAAGTTGCTTGACCGCACCACGCGTGAAGTGGTACTGACCGAAGCGGGGCAGCAGCTCGCCCTGCGTCTTGAACGATTGCTGGATGAGCTGAACAGCACGCTCAGAGACGTGGGGAGGCTGGGGCAGCAGCTTTCGGGGACCGTGCGCGTCGCGGCCAGCCAGACGATATCAGCGCACCTTATCCCGCAGTGTATTGCCGAGGGAAATCATCGCTACCCGGACATTGATTTTGTCCTGCATGACAGGCCGCAGCAGTGGGTGCTGGAGAGCATCCGCCAGGGCGATGCGGATTTTGGTATTGTTATCGATCCCGGCCAGGCGAGCGATCTGGCGTGCGAAAGCGTACTTTCCGAGCCATTCTTGCTGCTCTGCCGTGACGACGACCCGCTGGCCACGTTGCCGGAAGTCAGCTGGCAGTCCCTGACCGGCGCGAACCTGGTTTTACAGGATTATGCCTCGGGCAGCCGTCCGCTGATTGATTCCGCGCTGGTGAATCAGGGCGTAAAGGCAACGATCGTGCAGGAGATTGGGCACCCGGCAACGCTGTTTCCCATGGTGGAAGCAGGGATTGGCATCAGCGTGTTGCCCGCCCTGGCGCTTCCCCTGCCGCAGGGGAGTCGACTGGCCGTCAGGCGATTAACGCCCGTTGTTGAGCGAAAGCTGATGCTGGTGCGGCGAAAAAATCGTTCACTCTCGGGGGCGGCGCAGGCCATCTGGGAAGTGGTGCGCATCCAGGCACAGCGATTAACCGAGGCCCGCATACGCGACCCACTGTTTAATGCATCAGACGATTAGATGTAGATATCGATCTGATGATCGTCTGACGGGTTATTCACACCTTCGACCTTGCCCAGATTTAGATCCTGCTTCTTCTGGGCCTCTTCGGCCTGCTGGCGCTGCAGCGCGGCGAGCTGCGCCTGCAGCACTTTGATCTGGGTCTGAATAAGCTCCTGCTGCTTCTTCTTCTCATCAGCGCTGCCGGTGTTGTTCGCCAGTTCTTTTAGCTGCTGAGTCAGCTTATTGATCTTGTCAATAATACTGCTGATCTGGGAAGCGATGTCGTTGCTGCCAGAAGCACCACTCCCACCGCTGCTGGTTTGAATCATTTGGGTTGAAGCCTGAATGGTCGTCATAGTATTTCCTCGCGTTATAAAACAGAGGTATCGACACCAACGGGATTAGCTTGAGCAAAACTGCCATATCTGGCAGGGAGTTACATCTATACATAATCAGTATTATTGATGCGGTAAAAGTGTACTGGAAGGCGAAAGTAGACAAACTGCAGATAGCAAAAAAGCGCCTTTAGGGCGCTTTTTTACATTGGTGGGTCGTGCAGGATTCGAACCTGCGACCAATTGATTAAAAGTCAACTGCTCTACCAACTGAGCTAACGACCCGAAATGGTGGGCGATGACGGGCTCGAACCGCCGACCCCCTCCGTGTAAAGGAGATGCTCTACCAACTGAGCTAATCGCCCATTTCGGAACTGCTGCGATAAGGTGAGAATGGTGGGCGATGACGGGCTCGAACCGCCGACCCCCTCCGTGTAAAGGAGATGCTCTACCAACTGAGCTAATCGCCCAATCTCAATTCTTATCTACACTGCGAGTCTACCGAAGTAGATGGTGGGTGATGACGGGCTCGAACCGCCGACCCCCTCCGTGTAAAGGAGATGCTCTACCAACTGAGCTAATCACCCCCGCTGTGTGGAGTCGCATTATAGGGAGAGTTGAAAATGAGTCAACGCATTTTCTAAAGTTTTTATTCGTTCGTCGTAAAATTAAACAAAACGATCGCGAAACGGGCAATGGCGCATGATTTCTAAACAAAAATCGCAAACTCGGTCACGATAAAGGGATCAACATTGAGGAATCCCCCCACAGTGATAGAATGTTGCCCATCGTTTTTTCCCCAGGATTTGCCGATTGCCGGCATCTTTATAACGTAAGGCCATTTCATGAAAATCAAAACTCGCTTCGCGCCGAGCCCGACAGGCTATCTGCACGTCGGTGGTGCACGTACCGCTCTCTATTCCTGGCTTTTCGCACGTCACAACAAAGGTGAGTTCGTGCTGCGTATTGAAGACACCGATCTTGAGCGCTCCACGCCAGAAGCAATTGAAGCCATTATGGATGGGATGAACTGGCTGAATCTGGAATGGGATGAAGGTCCTTATTTCCAGACCAAACGCTTTGACCGCTATAACGCTGTCATTGATGAGATGCTGGTCGCGGGCACGGCGTATAAGTGCTACTGCTCTAAAGAGCGTCTGGATGAACTGCGTGAAGCGCAGATGGCGAACGGTGAAAAGCCGCGTTATGACGGCCGCTGCCGACACGACCATAGCGAGCATGCTGCAGATGAGCCTTGCGTGGTGCGTTTTGCTAACCCGCAAGAGGGATCGGTGATCTTTGACGACCAGATCCGTGGCCCAATTGAATTCAGCAACCAGGAGCTGGACGATCTGATCATCCGTCGTACCGACGGTTCCCCAACCTATAACTTCTGCGTTGTGGTTGACGACTGGGATATGGAAATTACCCACGTTGTCCGTGGTGAAGACCATATCAACAATACGCCGCGTCAGATCAACATCCTGAAGGCGCTGAACGCCCCTGTGCCAGTTTATGCGCACGTTTCCATGATCAACGGCGATGACGGGAAAAAACTGTCTAAACGTCACGGTGCGGTAAGCGTTATGCAGTATCGCGACGACGGTTACCTGCCGGAAGCGCTGCTGAACTATCTGGTGCGTCTGGGCTGGGCCCACGGTGACCAGGAGATCTTCAGCCGCGAAGAGATGATCGAACTGTTCTCTCTGAGCTCTGTTAGCAAATCAGCGAGCGCCTTTAATACCGACAAGCTCCTGTGGCTGAACCATCATTACATTAACACCATGCAGCCAGAATATGTGGCGACGTATCTGCAGTGGCATATTGAGCAGGCAAATATTGATACCCGCACTGGCCCTGAGCTGGCGGACCTGGTGAAACTCCTCGGCGAGCGCTGCAAAACGCTGAAAGAGATTGCCGAAAGCTGCCGCTACTTCTATGAAGAGTTTGAAGAGTTCGACGCGGACGCCGCGAAGAAACACCTCCGTCCGGTTGCGCGTCAGCCGCTGGAAGTGGTGCGCGACAAGCTGGCGGCCCTTACCGAGTGGACCGCTGAGAATGTGCATCAAGCGATTCAGGCGACGGCAGACGAGCTGGAAGTCGGTATGGGTAAAGTCGGCATGCCACTGCGCGTTGCGGTGACCGGGGCGGGGCAGTCTCCGGCGCTGGATGTGACGGTTCACGCGATCGGCAAGTCACGCAGCGTGGCGCGCATTAACAAGGCGCTGGACTTTATCGCTGAACGTGAAAATCAGCAGTAATTAGGCCCCAGATAAAAAACGGCAGGTTATCCTGCCGTTTTTTTATGCCTCTTTTTCCGCGATGCCGAGCCGCGTAAGAAAACCGTCAATGCCTTCTCGTTTCAATAACGCGTCCAGACGCTTCTGCTCTGACGCAGTCATACTCTCCAGCGTCTCAATAATGCCCGGAGACAGGTTTGAAGAGGGTTCACTGTATGACGCGGTGACTTCAGCGAGATGGTAAACCGCCTGACGGTTACGGATCGCCGGGAGGCTCATAATATGTTCCTTCACGCGCGCATCGACATGAATGAGCCGCGCGCGACCGCCTTTCACGCCGTTGAGCCCTTCAGTTTTCCACCCCTGCTGGCGTATCCAGCGATTAACCGTTTGTCTGGCAACGCCCAAACTCTCCGCCAGCTCTTCCGTGGTCATTTTGCTGCGTAATCTTTTCATATCAGTCCCGATCGCGTATCCCTAAACGTTGCAACAAGCCGGTGATCCCTTCCCGTAATAACAGCGATGTCATCTGCTTCTGCTCTTCTGGCGTCATTTCATTGGCCAGCGTCAGGAGCAGCGTGTGAAGCGAACGGTCATGACCGACGCCTTCAGGCAGTTCGGACGTTTCACTTGCCCGACGTGCGCTGCGGATAAAGTCACGGACTTTTTCGTTCACATGTACCAGGCGAGCTTTCCCGCCCTGGACGCCTGGTTTTGGTGATGTAATCCAACCCTCTTTGCGTACCCATTTATTGATGGTCTGGCGGCTATAGCCAGTGAGAAGGGCTAACTCTTCTGGCGTCATTCGTTCCTTGATCATGCAATTTCCTGAATATCAGTGGGGTTAATTAACGGCTCATTTTATAGCACCGTTTTACGTGAAAACGTGACAGGCTTAACTCCTGACTGCGAGCAGGCTCGCAAAGTGATTCATTTGCATGAATTTTCGGCGATTGAATGGCTGGGATTGATTTTGCCGTTGACACTCCGCGGCGGAATTCATATTATGCCGCCCGTCAACATGACAGCTTTACGATGGGGCTATAGCTCAGCTGGGAGAGCGCTTGCATGGCATGCAAGAGGTCAGCGGTTCGATCCCGCTTAGCTCCACCAAACTCTGAACCCAACAGAGTGCGGTCAGTAAAGTCACATGTGGGGCTATAGCTCAGCTGGGAGAGCGCTTGCATGGCATGCAAGAGGTCAGCGGTTCGATCCCGCTTAGCTCCACCAAAATTGTAAACCCTCGTCGAAAGACGAGGGTTTTTTTTATGTGTTTGTAACACACTCTCCTGCATTTTGTTATCAAAAAGAAGGTATTCCCGTACCTCACCTCAATCGGCATCAATTAACCAGTCTAAAAATAGACTTGAACTTGATTCGCGCAATTAATAAACCTATTATCCATCCGGTCAATAATTCTCTCGGAAAATAACGCCCAGGTTAATGAATAGAAAAGCTTACAATAATGTAAAGATATTTATGATTGCTCTGGCTTTATGCCTGATTGCGGTACCTGTCTCCCGTTATCTCTCTCCCCGCGCAATTGTTAATGGTCACGACGTTTATTTAGCATGGTTACCTTTAAGCGTGATGCTGGCGGTAATCCTGCTATTTGGACGCAGGGCTATTCTTCCCATTTTGTTAGGTTTTACTGTCACTAATTTATTCTATGTAAATTTAGCACCGCTACAATATTTAGTATTACTGTTCTGTCAGACCTTTGCGTTGTTCGCGGCGTGCGGCCTTCTGCGTATCATGCTGGGTAAGCGTTGGCGTTACTGCATCCCTAACAAGCACATCGGATTACGGATATTCTGGCTCGGTTTTATGGTGCCAATAGGGATTAAGCTCTCAATGTATTTGGCAGGCTATTTGTTTGATTTTCCGGTGACAATTTCGACATTTTTCGGCGAAGGAACGGTAATTTATAACGTTGTGGATATACAAAGCCTGATATGTGCAGCATTGATTTTTACCATGATGTTCTATTACCCGTTAAGAATGATAATTAATCCTCGTTATGCAATGAGCTTCTGGCGACGAAGCGTGAAGCCCGTGTTTTTTCACAAGAATTCATTATATATTTTTGCCTGGCTGGTGCTTTTAAGTTTCATTCTCATCATTTTATGTGGTCCTTTTGAATCTCCCGTCATTGCGGGCTATTTGATGCCGCTGATTTTTATTCTTTTTACCTTAGCGATAAGCCGACTGACCTATGCGTTGATTTCTCTGCTCTGGGCTGTATCTGCGCTCCTGCTGTTGACCTACAACTACAACTTCCTTAACGGGGTGGAATCGGGCCATTCGCTCTCTTTTATTCTGTCCGTGCTTATCTCGTTCGCGATCTGTCTGCTTTACATGTCGCGCATTTACCAGCGCAGCGAGTGGCTTAAGCGGGGCTGGCAGGGGAGGGCGCTCACCGATCCGCTGACCGGATTGCCCAATATTCGTGCGCTTGAAGATTATCTGGAGATTCACCCGGATGCAAAAGTGAGCATTCTGCGTATGGATAACCTGGAATTTTTGAGTCGCCACTATGGGATCCTGATGCGGGTACACTGCAAACGCACGATCGCCACGTCGCTGCAGCCTCTCCTGCAAAAAGATGAGACGCTCTTCCAGCTCCCTGGAAGCGAGCTTGTGCTGGTATTACTGGGCCCGGGAACCGCTGAGCGCCTTCAGCATATGGTTGATCGGCTGAACAGCCGTAAGATTTTCTGGAACAACACCGGGCTGGATATTGAATTTGGCGCGTCCTGGGGAATGGTGGAAAACGGCGAAAAGTTGCACCACACGCTGGGGCAACTGAGCTGGCTGGCCGAGCAATCCTGCGGAACAACAAACAACGTGCTTGCGCTCACGAATAGCCTCGAGGCGGCATCAGGGCAAACGACAGAGCGAGTCCTGATGCTGGCGCGGATTAAGCATGCTCTGGAGGCGGGCCAGTTCCATTTGTACGCGCAACCGATCCAGAAGGCGGACGGGAGCGGCTACTACGAAATTCTGGCGCGTATGGAGAGCGAGGGCGAGATCTTCACTCCAGACCGCTTTATTCCGTTGATTGCCCAGTTCAACCTCAGCCACCGGTTTGATATGTGCGTCATGGAGAAATTACTGCTGTGGCTGCGCGATCACCCTTCAACGCAGGCTGGCGCCCGTTTCTCCGTCAATCTGATGCCGCTCACGCTGATGCAAAAAGAGGTGGCGACCGAGATTTGCGCGCTCTTTGAACGCTACGGCGTTGCGCCTCAGTCTGTCGTGATTGAGATTACCGAAGAGCAGGCCTTCTCAAATTCAGGCTGCAGCATCCACAATATTCAGCAGCTGCGGGATTACGGTTTCCGGATTGCCATTGATGATTTTGGTACCGGCTACGCCAACTACGAGCGCCTCAGACGCCTGCAGGCGGACATCATTAAAATTGACGGCTGCTTTATTAAAGACATTTGTACTGATGATATGGATGCGATGATCGTGCAGTCGATGTGTAATCTGGCGAAGACGAAATCGCTGTGCGTCGTAGCGGAATACGTCGAAACACCGGCGCAGCGGGAGATGCTGCTTCGTTTCGGCGTGGATTATCTGCAGGGCTACCTGATAGGCAAACCCAAGCCGCTCGAAGAATTGCGGGCATAAAAAAACCGGGAGCCAGGCTCCCGGTTTTTGTTTAACGCTATAGGTTAGAGCACCAGTGCCGCGATAGAAGCAGACAGGACGCTCACCAGCGTAGAGCCGTAAACCAGCTTCAGGCCAAAGCGAGAAACCACGTTGCCTTGTTCTTCGTTCAGACCTTTAATCGCGCCCGCGATAATCCCGATGGACGAGAAGTTCGCGAAGGAGACCAGGAACACGGACAGAATGCCTTCCGCGCGCGGAGAAAGCGTGCTGGCAATTTTCTGCAGATCCATCATCGCAACGAATTCGTTAGAAACCAGTTTGGTTGCCATGATACTGCCCACCTGCAGCGCTTCGTGAGCCGGAACACCCATCACCCAGGCAACCGGGTAGAAGATGTAGCCCAGAATACCCTGGAAGGAGATACCCAGCACCGCTGCGAACAGGGCGTTCAGCGCAGAAATCAGCGCAATGAAGCCGATCAGCATGGCGGCAACGATAATCGCCACTTTGAAACCGGCCAGAATGTACTCACCCAGCATTTCGAAGAAGCTCTGGCCTTCGTGCAGGTTAGACATCTGGATGTTCTCTTCGCTGGCATCAACGCGGTACGGGTTGATCAGCGACAGAACGATAAAGGTGCTGAACATGTTCAGAACCAGCGCCGCAACAACATACTTTGGCTCCAGCATGGTCATATACGCGCCCACGATAGACATGGAAACGGTAGACATTGCGGTTGCCGCCATGGTGTACATGCGGTTGCGGGACATTTTGCCGAGAATATCTTTATACGCGATGAAGTTCTCAGACTGACCGAGGATCAGGGAACTGACGGCGTTGAAGGATTCCAGCTTGCCCATGCCGTTCACTTTGGACAACAGGAAACCAATTCCACGAATAACGAACGGCAGAACGCGGATGTGCTGCAGAATACCGATCAGCGCGGAGATGAAGACGATAGGGCAAAGAACCTTCAGGAAGAAGAACGCCAGGCCTTCGTCGTTCATTTTACCGAAGACAAAGTTGGTCCCTTCATTGGCGAATCCGAGCAGTTTTTCAAACATTTCGGAGAAGCCTTTCACGAAGCCGAGGCCTACGTTGGAGTTCAGGAAGAACCACGCAAGTAATACTTCAATGACCAGCAGCTGGACAACATAACGGATACGAATCTTTTTGCGGTCTGTGCTGACCAGCAATGCAAGTGCAGTAACGACAACAAGTGCCAGGACAAAATGAAGGACGCGGTCCATATTTGCTCCAAATATGAGGCAGGTTTAATTTTCGTGCACATTCTATGTAACAAGCGAAAAGAAAACGAGATCGAGGACACACTATAGTTACATCCTGTGACGAGTCTCAAAAATAGTGATCCACAATACATTTTTGTTATGTTAGGTAAATGAGTGAAAAGTTAAGTTTGTGTGCTAGTCTTCACAAAAGCGCGCGCAATTCAGTTTCTGTTTGAACGCCCACTTACCCGCCCGTCTATCGTTCAAAGCTATCAGAGAAATCACTGTAAACATCATAAATGATCTTGATAATCATTCTCATTTTGATAGCATTAAACATAGCAAAGGCTATATTTCAGAGGCAGAAATGACAAACAGTCGCGTAGAGGGTAGCAGTGGCAGAGCCGCGCGCAAGTTGCGGTTCGCATTAATGGGACCTGCGTTCATCGCTGCCATTGGCTATATCGATCCAGGTAACTTTGCGACCAATATTCAGGCCGGGGCCAGCTTCGGCTATAAGCTGCTTTGGGTGGTCGTCTGGGCTAACCTGATGGCGATGCTGATTCAGATGCTCTCTGCAAAGCTGGGAATTGCCACGGGTAAAAACCTGGCAGAGCAAATTCGCGACCATTATCCGCGTCCGGCCGTCTGGCTCTACTGGGTTCAGGCGGAAATCATCGCCATGGCCACAGACCTCGCTGAATTTATCGGCGCAGCGATCGGCTTTAAACTGATTCTGGGCGTGTCGCTGTTGCAGGGGGCGGTACTGACCGGGATTGCCACTTTCCTGATCCTGATGCTGCAGCGTCGTGGTCAAAAACCGCTGGAGAAGGTTATCGGCGGTCTGCTGCTGTTTGTCGCGGCGGCCTATATTGTCGAGCTGATTTTCTCACAGCCGAACCTGGCGCAGCTCGCTAAAGGAATGGCAATCCCAAGCCTGCCAACCTCGGAAGCAGTGTTCCTGGCCGCTGGGGTACTGGGGGCGACCATCATGCCGCATGTGATTTACCTTCACTCCTCGCTGACCCAGCATCTCCATGGTGGAACGCGCAAAGAGCGTTACTCCGCTACCAAATGGGACGTGGCGATTGCCATGACCATCGCGGGGTTTGTCAATCTGGCGATGATGGCTACCGCTGCCGCCGCTTTCCACTTTAACGGCCACACCGGTATTGCCGATCTCGACCAGGCCTATCTCACGCTTGAGCCCTTACTGAGCCATGCTGCCGCCACGATATTTGGTCTCAGCCTGGTGGCTGCCGGTCTTTCTTCTACGGTGGTGGGCACGCTGGCAGGCCAGGTGGTGATGCAGGGGTTTGTCCGCTTCCATATTCCGCTGTGGGTTCGTCGCTCCGTTACCATGCTGCCGTCATTTATCGTGATTCTGATGGGGCTCGATCCTACGCGAATTCTGGTTATGAGCCAGGTGCTGCTGAGCTTTGGTATCGCGCTGGCGCTGGTGCCGCTGCTGATCTTTACCAGCAACAAAAACCTGATGGGCGAACTGGTTAACTCAACGCTGGTGAAACGGACCGGGTGGGCCATCGTGGTGGTGGTCGTTGCGCTGAACCTGTGGTTGTTGGTGGGAACCGCACTGGGTCTTTAACAAAAAAAGGAGCCTCCATGGCTCCTTTTTTATTAGTGGTGATGGCCGTGACCATGACCTTTCCCGCGACCCCAGCCGCCGCGGCGGTCGTCACGGTCGTTCCAGCCTTCACGGTAACCGCGCTCGTATGCGTTGTCTTTATACCAGCCGCGGTGTCTGCCGTTATCATGTTTCCACCAGCGGTCTCCGCGCCACTCATAGTGACGGTTCCAGTAGTCACGGTCGCGCCAGTAGCCACCGTCCCAGTATCTGCCGTAGTCGTCACGATCGCCAATTTGTAATTTTACTGATGGCAACAGGGTGATTTCGCCCGCATTGGCGACCAGCGGGGCTGAAGCCAGTAATACCGCTGCAAGAATCAGTGACCTGAACATACTCTTTCTCCTTCACGATCGGGGCCCTTGTGGGGCCTGTTAACGCAATATTACGAGTTGGTAAAGCCTCGTTTCATCGCCTCAACTCCGAATTCTTGGGTGGGAGCACTTTTTGCTAAAAGTGATTCTATTTTGAGCTGTTCAGGATCGTGTCAATACCGACAAGTTCTTCCGCAGAGAAATGTCGGTTTTCCAGCATCCCCACGGCATCATCAATCTGGGCCGTTTTACTTGCCCCAATCAGCACTGACGTCACGTTCTCATGGCGTAATACCCAGGCCAGCGCCATCTGGGACAGCTTCTGACCGCGCTCTTCCGCCATGGCATTCAGCTTTCTTACCTTCTCTTGCTTCTCTTCGGTGATCTGGTCAGGGTTCAGGAACTGACTGCCGCTTGCCGCGCGTGAGTCTGCCGGAATGCCGTTGAGATAGCGGTTGGTCAGTTGTCCACCAGCCAGCGGCGAGAAGGGAATGCAGCCGACCCCTTTTTCCTGCAGCACGTTCAGCAGCCCCTCTTCCGGCGCACGCTCAAACATAGAGTATTTCGGCTGGTGGATCAGGCAGGGGGTACCGAGATCGTCAAGGATATCAATCGCCTTGCGGGCCAGTTCTGCAGGGTAGTTGGATAACCCGACATACAGGGCTTTTCCCTGGCGCACCGCATGGTCAAGCGCTTTCATGGTTTCCAGCAGCGGCGTTTGTGGGTCAGGACGGTGATGATAGAAGATATCCACGTACTCCAGCCCCATGCGCTTCAGGCTTTGATCGAGGCTTGCCAGCAGATATTTACGTGACCCCCAGTCGCCGTAAGGGCCTTCCCACATGGTATAACCTGCTTTGGTAGAGACGATCAGCTCGTCGCGCCAGGGCAGGAAATCCTCCTGCAAAATACGGCCGAAATTACGTTCGGCCGATCCCGGCGGCGGGCCATAGTTGTTGGCAAGGTCGAAATGCGTAATGCCCAGATCGAACGCGCGCTGTAAAAGTTGACGGCTGTTTTCGATAAGCGTGGTGTCGCCAAAGTTATGCCACAGCCCAAGCGAGATGGCGGGCAACCTGAGTCCGCTTCGCCCACAGCGACGATACTCCATTGTCCGATAACGATTTTTGTCCGGCTGATACCCCATTCTCATAACCTCTGGCGCTGAAGAAAAAAATCAGTGTATGCGTTTACATTAACGTAAAAAAAAGCAGCATAGCGCAGCCTTTTTTGTAAAGCATTCTTTCCATGGTCTTCTTATCGCCAATTCTGGACAGTCATCACGCTTATTTAATACTCAAGGTGAGGTCAACATTAGAAGGATACCTGTTCATGCGTACCCCATACTGCGTCGCCGATTACCTGCTGGACCGTCTTACAGATTGTGGAGCCGATCATCTGTTTGGCGTGCCGGGCGACTATAACCTGCAGTTTCTCGACCATGTGATAGACAGCCCGGATATCTGTTGGGTGGGCTGTGCCAACGAGTTAAACGCCTCTTATGCCGCGGACGGATATGCCCGATGTAAGGGCTTTGCTGCGCTGCTGACGACATTTGGTGTAGGGGAGTTAAGCGCCATGAACGGCATTGCGGGCAGCTACGCTGAGCACGTTCCGGTACTGCATATTGTAGGCGCGCCGGGTACGGCGTCGCAGCAAAGAGGAGAGTTGCTGCACCATACGCTGGGCGACGGTGAGTTTCGTCATTTTTATCATATGAGCGAGCCGATCACCGCAGCACAGGCGATTCTGACTGAACAAAACGCCTGTTACGAGATTGACCGGGTATTAACTACCATGCTCCGGGAGCGTCGCCCCGGCTATCTGATGCTGCCTGCCGATGTGGCAAAAAAAGCCGCCACGCCTCCTGTAAACGCTCTCACTCTCAAACACGCGCATGCCGATAGCGCCTGCCTGAAAGCGTTCCGGGACGCCGCTGAGAACAGGCTGACCATGAGCAAGCGTACTGCGCTCCTGGCCGATTTCCTGGTCCTGCGCCACGGCCTGAAGCATGCCCTACAGAAATGGGTCAAGGACGTGCCGATGGCGCACGCCACTATGCTGATGGGTAAAGGCATATTTGACGAGCGTCACGCCGGTTTTTACGGCACATACAGCGGTTCGGCGAGCGCCGATGCGGTAAAAGAGGCGATTGAAGGGGCAGACACGGTGCTGTGCATCGGGACGCGATTTACCGATACCCTGACCGCCGGCTTCACGCATCAGCTAACCCCGTCACAAACAATTGAAGTTCAGCCTCATGCCTCACGCGTCGGTGACGTCTGGTTTACCGGCATCCCCATGCTTCATGCAATCGAAACGCTGGTAGAGCTCTGTAAACAGCACGTGCACGATATGCCGGCACCGTCGTCTCAAAGCGCGATGGAATATCCGCAGCCGGATGGCTCGCTGACGCAGGAGAATTTCTGGAAAACGTTGCAGACGTTTATCCGCCCGGGAGACATCATCCTTGCGGATCAAGGCACTTCGGCCTTCGGCGCGATCGACCTTCGTCTGCCGGCTGACGTGAATTTTATCGTCCAGCCGCTGTGGGGATCGATTGGCTATACGCTGGCGGCGGCGTTTGGCGCACAAACGGCCTGCCCGAACCGGCGCGTGATTGTCCTGACGGGAGATGGCGCGGCGCAGCTCACCATACAGGAGCTTGGCTCGATGCTGCGGGATAAACAACACCCGATCATTCTGGTCCTTAACAACGAAGGGTACACGGTGGAAAGAGCGATCCACGGGCCGGAACAGCGATATAACGACATTGCGCTATGGAACTGGACGCAAATCCCGCAGGCCCTGAGCCTTGATCCTCAGGCCCAGTGCTGGCGGGTCAGTGAAGCTGAGCAACTGGCGGATGTACTTGAGAAAGTGGCGCACCACGAGCGGCTCTCGCTGATTGAGGTGATGCTGCCGAAAGCCGATATCCCGCCGCTGCTGGGGGCGATTACTAAAGCGCTGGAAGCGCGCAATAGCGCCTGATTACTTGTCGTTTCGCCAGGCCATCATCATCGGTTTGCCCGCCAGCAGGAGCCAGGCGGGCAACATCACGATGCATAGCAGGGGGAAAAGCGTCGAATCGGGTACCACGACCGCCGCCATAAACAGGCTGAGCCAGGCGTCGCGCGTGACCACCAGAACCAGCCCCAGAATAGAGCAGGAGACGGTAATGGCCGCAGGCACCGCATCGACGTGTTCGTGCAGCATCAGCCCTAGCGCTACGCCGACAAAGACCGCCGGGAAGATGCGTCCACCGCGGAAACCGCAGGCGGCCGCCACCACCAGCGCGGCCAGCTTGATCGCGGCAAACAGCAGATAGTCGGACACGCTAAACACCTGGCTGAAGGCCAACTGCTGCATCTCGTCCAGACCTTTGAACAATGTCACCGTTCCGCCGATTGCCCCTAAGATACCGAGGATCAAACCACCAGCTCCCAGAACTAACACCGGGTGTTTGAGTTTATGCATCAGCCGGTGCAGGCGAGGAAGACACCATACCGCCACCATTCCCAGCGCGATGGCGATCGCGACGACGATTGCGCCGCTGAAAATATCGGCTATCTGCATTTGGCCGTAGTGGGGGAAGGAGAGTGAAAAATGGGGATGGAAAAACAGGCTGGTCGTCAACGCCCCGGCGGCTGCGGCCATCAGCGGGGCAAACAGCTTATCCCACAGCGGGACGTCGTTATTGCTGCTGAGCGTCTGCGAAAAGATCAGTGCGGCAGCGACGGGCGTGCCGAAAAGCGCACCGATGGTGCCTGCGGAGGCGAGGATGGTCCAGTCCAGCGCGCCGACGCGGGGCAAAATCCGTGAGCCGAGGAAAACCGCCAGGCCAATATTCACCGCCATAATCGGATGCTCCGGCCCCAGGCTGACGCCGCCGGCCAGACCGATAATCAACGCAATGAGCAGCCCTGGCAGTGCCGAAGGGGGAACAGGGGCGCCAATCAGCGGTTCCTGCGCCGGGTCTGGCCCTGCATGGCCGGGACTGAAACGGATCACCAGGCCTACCGCAATACCGGTCAACGTCAGCATCACAATGATCCAGGCAGGAGAATCAGTGCTGACGCCCAGTTTTGTCGGAAGCGCTGTCCATAACATGGCTTGCAGCACCGACGCGACTTTCATCACGACAATGAGCACCAGACTTGAGGCCACGCCAATAATTAGCGCCGGAATTGCCAGCAACAGCATGGTTCTGGCTCGCGGGTGGAGCATGATGATTTCCTTGTACAAAACGGTATTACGTTACTTTGCACATTAAGCTTTATGGCAATAGTGCAAAAGGTGCTGAAACGGTAAAGTTATTCTGTGACGAAGATCGATAATCCATGGGCATTCACCTTATGGCCGTTGTTGTTATCACGCCTTGAATTTACAGTGTCCCAAAGATTTATTCTGACTTTAGCGGAGCAGTAGAAGAATGACAAAGTATGCTTTGGTAGGTGATGTGGGCGGCACGAACGCGCGCCTCGCATTGTGCGATGTTAATAGCGGTGAGATTTCGCGGGCGAAAACCTACTCAGGACTGGATTATCCAAGCCTTGAGGCCGTTGTCCGCGTCTATCTGGAAGAGCATCAGGTGAGCGTTGAAGACGGCTGCATCGCGATAGCCTGCCCGATAACCGGCGACTGGGTTGCCATGACCAACCATACCTGGGCATTCTCTATCGCCGAGATGAAAAAAAACCTCGGCTTTGCGCATCTTGAAATCATCAATGACTTCACCGCGGTGTCCATGGCGATCCCGATGCTGAAGCCTGAGCATCTGATCCAGTTTGGCGGCGCTGAACCGGTCGAAGGCAAGCCGATTGCGGTCTACGGGGCCGGTACCGGTCTGGGCGTGTCGCATCTGGTGCACGTTGCTCAGCGCTGGGTAAGCCTGCCGGGTGAAGGCGGCCACGTAGACTTTGCGCCAAACAGTGAAGAAGAGGGCATTATCCTCGAAGAGTTACGCGCGGAGATCGGCCACGTCTCCGCCGAGCGCGTCCTTTCAGGTCCGGGGCTGGTGAACCTGTATCGGGCGATTGTGAAGTCAGACGGTCGTCTGCCGGAAAACCTGCAGCCGAAAGACGTCACCGAACGCGCGCTGGCGGACAGCTGCATTGACTGCCGTCGTGCCCTGTCGCTATTCTGTGTGATTATGGGACGCTTTGGCGGCAACCTGGCGCTGACGCTGGGCACCTTCGGAGGCGTTTATATCGCGGGCGGAATTGTGCCGCGCTTCCTGGAGTTCTTTAAAGCCTCCGGCTTCCGCGGCGGGTTTGAAGATAAAGGGCGTTTCAGAAGCTACGTGCAGGACATTCCGGTTTATCTGATCGTGCATGACAACCCAGGACTGCTGGGTTCCGGGGCCCATCTGCGTCAGGTTCTCGGTCAAATCCTGTGATGCAGAGCCCTCTCCCGCAGGAGAGGGCCTTTTCTTTACAGGTGCATCAGCTGACGAAACTCTTTCACCTTGCTGCGGCTTACCGGCACCTGAAAATCCAGATCCTTCAGACGCAAAATGTAGGTGTTGTTAAACCACGGTTCGATCTCGCGGATCTTGTTTAAATTGACGCAGAACGAGCGGTGGCAGCGGAAAAAGTGCGACGCAGGCAGCTTGCTGCAAAACTCGGTGATATTCATCGCCATCACGTAAGATTCCCGCCGCGTATAGACAAACGTCATTTTTTCGTGCGCTTCGGCGTAATAGATATCGTTGACCGGGGTCACGATGATGCGCTCGTCTTTAACCAGATTTATGGTGTCGTTTTCGCGTACCGTCGGGCTGGCGGGAGCGATTTGCTGCTGCCAGGCGGCCTCCAGCTTTTGCAGCATGCTGACAATCCGCGACTCCTGATAAGGCTTAAGAATATAGTCAAACGCCTCAAGCTCGAAGGCCTCTACGGCGTGCTCTTTCCAGGCGGTAACGAACACAATAAACGGCTTATGGGCAAACTGATTGATGTTTTGCGCCAGCAATACGCCATCCAGCGACGGGATATTGATATCCAGGAAAATGGCGTCAACCCGGTTATGCTGCAAAAATTTCAGCACGTCCAGACCATCATCAAACGTGCCCACAATCTCCATCTGGCTGTGGGTTTTGATAAGCCAGGTGAGCTCCTGCTGAGCCAGGAATTCATCTTCTACGATGATAACTTTCATGGGTCACTCCACCTGGGGCAACAGTGATGTCGTTGTATGCGCGCGCGAGCGCTCATTCGGGACGTAAAAAGCAATTTCTGTGCCCGGTTCAAGACGTTGAATATGCAGCCCGTCGCCATAAAGCAGCTTGACCCGGTGGTGCACGTTTAGCAGGCCGATTTTATTTCCCGGCATCTCGTTAGACTCCACGCGCTCAATGACTTTTGGATCAATCCCGTGGCCGGTATCGCGCACGGCAATCCGCACCCGGTTGCCGCTTTCGGTGACGCTGATGGTGACGACGCCTTTGCCTTTACAGGGCTGAATACCGTGAACAATCGCGTTTTCAACCAGCGGCTGGATAAGCAGGCTCGGGATCACGCAGTTGACCTCTTCATCAATATCGTAAATGACCGTGAGCTTGTCGCCAAAGCGGGCCTGCTCAATCGCGATGTAGTCCTTGATCTGATAAAGCTCTTTTTTGATGTCGATCTGCTCGTCATCTTTCAGCTCGATGTTGTAGCGCAGATAGCGCGACAGGTTAAAAATCAGCTGGCGCGCGGTGTCCGGATTAAGGCGAATGGACGAGGAGATAGCGTTCAGCGCGTTAAACAGGAAATGGGGATTGATTTTACTCTGCAGCGCGCGCAGTTCTGCCTTATTTGCCATCTCGCGCAGCTGTTCCGCCCGCGAAACCTCAAGCTGGGTGGAGATAATCTGCGACAGGCCGATGGCCATCTCCTGCAGCGTTGAGGTGATCTGATGCGCGTGGCAATAATAAATTTTCAGCGTGCCCGTCACGACGCCTTTCTCCCACAGCGGGATGACCAGCATGGAGTGGATTTCCGGCGTTCGGTGGGCTTCATCATTGTTTTTAATAATGATTTTACCGTAGTTAATCGCCTGTCTGGTGGTCGGGCTTATGGTGTCATCATTGTCGCGATAGTTGTGCTCCCCGACCCCAACGTAGGCCAGCACGTGATCAATATTGGTGATGGCGACGGCGTCAGCGTGGATGTCGTGGCGAATGATCTCGCAGACCTGACGCAACGATTCCGCGTTAACGTGGCGGAAGAGCGGCAGCGTTTTGTTGGCGATATCCAGCGCCAGCTTGGCCTGACGGGCGGCACTGGCCTCTTTTTCCCCTTCAACGCTTTGCACCAGCAGCACGATAAAACCGATGCATACGCTGCCCAGGATCATCGGAATACCGATTTTCGAGACGATATCCAGCCCCAGCGCGGTGGTGGGGGCCCAGACGACGACCAGGATCATGGTCAGCGTTTCGCACACCATGCCTGCGACGATCCCGGCGCGCCAGCGCTGTTTTTTCGGGATTTTGCGGCTGATCCAGCCGGAAAGCACTCCGGCGATAATGCTGGTGATAAAGCACGGCACCGCCGTTACGCCACCGATATCAATCAGGTAGCGGTGCGTCCCGGCAATCAGGCCGGTGATAACGCCGACCCAAGGACCAAACAAAATGCCGCCGGACATGACGGCGATAATGCGCACGTTTACCAGCGAACCCTCTACCGGCACGCCGGACCAGGTGCTGAACAGGGCGAACAGCGAAAAGATGGCGGTAACGGCCAGCAGCTCTTTTGGCGAGTGGGCTGATTTGTGCAACAGCTCGCGAAACAGGCGAATGCGAATGAGGAAGAACAGGCAAATCAGCATTAATGCCGCACGGTCAAAAACCGCCAGCAGCATATTGAATATTTCGTGCACGAGTAGACCTGGGAAAACGGGAAAGAACCATGATAAAAAACCTGACGCGTATTGACCAGCTATCCGTCAGGTTTATCAAATGAGGAAAAACCATAATTTTCAAAGGGGATTATCTGGACATGACCGATGCGTCCTGTTTTGTTCTTAACGGCGTATCCTCAGGTAACTGGTTTGATATCGTCCTGTTAAATAACAGCTACCAGAAAGCCGATCCCGAAACAAAGGCTTCCGCTTTTAGGCTCAGCCGGGTTCCTGTTTTCAGACGATCGCTTTTTTTTCATTTCCCTCTCGACAGCATGATTTTTTTCAGGTTATTTTCTAAGCATGCCACATCGGTGGCAGCGTCGCTCGGACGGTCCGGGCGCTAACGTTAATCTGAGGAATCTATGGCTGAATTCAGTCCTGAACGCCGTTTTACGCGTATCGATCGTCTCCCCCCTTATGTTTTCAATATCACTGCTGAACTGAAAATGGCTGCGCGTCGGCGCGGCGAAGATATTATCGATTTCAGCATGGGTAACCCTGACGGCCCAACGCCACCGCATATCGTTGAGAAGCTCTGCACGGTTGCCCAGCGCCCGGATACGCACGGCTACTCAACCTCTCGCGGTATTCCCAGGTTACGTCGCGCGATCTCGCGCTGGTATCAGGATCGCTATCAGGTTGATATCGATCCGGAAAGTGAAGCGATAGTCACCATCGGCTCGAAAGAGGGGCTGGCACACCTGATGCTGGCCACGCTGGATCATGGTGACACGGTGCTGGTGCCTAATCCAAGCTACCCGATTCACATCTACGGCGCGGTGATTGCCGGGGCGCAGGTCCGTTCTGTGCCGCTGGTGGAAGGTGTCGATTTCTTTAACGAACTGGAACGTGCGATTCGCGAAAGCTATCCGAAACCTAAGATGATGATCCTCGGTTTCCCGTCGAACCCAACGGCGCAGTGCGTGGAACTCGATTTCTTCGAGAAAGTAGTAGCCCTGGCCAAGCGTTATGACGTGCTGGTGGTTCACGATTTAGCCTATGCTGATATCGTCTATGACGGCTGGAAAGCCCCGTCGATCATGCAGGTCCCGGGCGCGCGTGATGTGGCGGTAGAGTTCTTCACCCTTTCGAAAAGCTACAACATGGCGGGCTGGCGTATTGGCTTTATGGTGGGTAACAAAACGCTGGTGAGTGCCCTGGCGCGCATTAAGAGTTATCACGACTACGGTACCTTCACGCCGCTGCAGGTCGCGGCTATCGCTGCCCTGGAAGGCGACCAGCAATGCGTTCATGAGATTGCCGCCCAGTATAAGCGCCGCCGCGACGTGCTGGTAAAAGGGTTGCATGAAGCGGGCTGGATGGTGGAAATGCCGAAGGCGTCTATGTACGTCTGGGCGAAGATTCCGGAGCCCTATGCGGCGATGGGATCGCTGGAGTTTGCCAAAAAGCTGCTGCAGGATGCGAAGGTGTGCGTATCACCGGGCATTGGCTTTGGTGATTATGGCGATACCCATGTGCGTTTTGCCCTGATTGAAAACAGCGATCGTATTCGTCAGGCGGTGAGGGGCATCAAGAGTATGTTCCGGGCCGACGGTCTTCTGACTTCAAAGAGCGCCGCTGAACATCCCGCATCGTCATGACATAAAAAACAGGAGCCGATGGCTCCTGTTTTTTTGACTGCATGTTCTTCACTAGATCATCAGGGCAAAGGTTCCGGCCCAGACTAAAACAATCACCGACATGCCCATAAAGAAATATTTCACGTTTCATCGCTCCGCGTATCTTGTGGTACGCATTTAAAAACAGAGTCCACCTGATTATAGAGAACTGAAATCCGGTCAAAACGGAAATGAGAATTTTCCCGTTACGCCGCTCACTCCAGCTCAGAATTCTGTGCTTTCCTGTTGCCAGACGGCGCTAATGTACGCTTAAAAATGAGGGGTGACAAGAGGGGTTTTTTTAAATAATTTCCGTCACTTACGAGTGTCGTGGAACGGCGACAGTTTGATTTCACTTCGTAATAAATTCACGTTGGGCGACGCAATGAAAGACGATTTCTTAACGGGATGACAGGTGATTGAAAAGGTTAGTTTCTTAGCGAAACTAACCTTAATGAAAGGCTTAAATATAGAGCGAGGCTTCGCCAAGAGGGCGGGTTTTAAAACGACGATGCATCCACAGATACTGCTCTGGCGCACGCATGATTTCAGTTTCGATGACTTTATTAATAAACGCCGCGGCTTCGCACTCGTTTTCCGGATAGTTAGCCATTTCAGGAGAGATGTGCAGACGATAGCCTGATTTATCTGCTTTTCTCACCATCGTTACGGTCAGCATGGAGGCACCTGACAAACGAGAAATGACAAAGGTGCCGTTAGTCGTCGCAACATCTTTAACCGCAAAGAAAGGCGCAAAGCTGCTGCCTTTACGTCCATAATCCTGATCGGGTGCAAACCAGACAGCCTCTCCTTTCTTGAGAGCTCCGACCATACCGCGCAGGTTATTACGGCTGATCATCGCCTTATTGGAACGCATGCGGCCTCGCGTCTGCACCCACTCCATCAGAGCACTGTTGTGCGGTCTGTAAGTTGCCATCATTGGCTGACAAAGCCCCATCACGCGGCCTCCCAGCTCCAGCGACATAAAGTGAACGCCGACGACCATCACGCCGCGTTTTTGCATCTGCGCGCGTTTCAGATTATCCAGTCCTTCCACGTCAAACCACTTGCGGACACGCTCATCAGGCCAGAACCAGGCCATGCCGGTTTCAAGCAGCGCCATGCCGATAGACTTGAAGTTTTCAGCGATGAGTTTTTCGCGCTCTTCGGCATTGTACTGCGGAAAACAAAGCTCAATATTTTTACGCGCGATGGATTCGCGACGTTTCAGGAAACCGCGGGAAGCGCTGCCCAGTTTCGACCCCAGCAAGCGCAGGACAGGGTAGGGAAGTTGAACCAGCAGCCAGAGTACGCCAAGGCCAAACCATGTAAACCAGTAACGCGGGTGTAAAAACGCGCGTTGAAATTTGGATTGAGACAAAATAGTAGAACCTATGTGAAGCCTGTAAAGGTAGCGCAAAGTTTGCGATACGACGTGCCGATAAGACCGTTCTTCAAGGTGATGGTTGCAGGCTTTACCGAACTTTACGGCGGCGTTGCCTGGCCACTGCTGATTTGGGCGGGCGGCGTAATGTAGCACCGTTATACGATATGTGCTATTACTCGTTTTTGATTAAAAAAGCGGCGATCCGGGAGGTGTTTGATTTTACACTGTATAAACTCCAGAAAGGAGAGCAGTTTTCATGCCTGAGAGGAGAACTGAAGTCTTTGCGCAAGGAGGAGTGGGCCGACAAAAGAGCAGCAGTGTTTATTTTCGGACCCGCATCGACATTTTATTTTCCTTCGAATAATAAATAAGAATTTTCTTTGTGAAAATTCTTATTTATTATTCATGTCATCAATCAATTCGTCACTCTTCTTAATTGATTAGCCTCTTGGCTTTATCTGCTTACAATAACCTGTTTCCGTTCCTTCATCTTTTTTTAATATCATGTTGTGATGCAAGTCAAAACAAGATGGTTTTATTAGCATCTCTCAGGTTACGATCCTTCTTACGGTACAAATATTCACTTTGCGTGAAAAAAGCAGTGTCTTTCCCTGAGGTGAGTGGATAATCCGCAATAATATATTGGTGGAAAATTCTTAAGAAATTTCTCATTGCGGATAAAAGATCTGTGTATTTGATTTTGTGTCGATCATTATTCTAATATTGCGCATCAAGAACGATACCGTGAATTTGGCGTAGCAAAAACAAAGAGGGATGATGAGATGGCTGACAGTTTTCAGAATGAGGTGCCTAAGGCACGTATTAACCTGAAGCTTGATCTGCATACAGGCGGGGCAAGCAAGAAAATGGAATTACCGCTGAAATTACTGGTTGCGGGTGATTTCAGCAATGGGCAAGAGTCTGCTCAAATATCTGAGCGTGAGAAAGTTAACATCACGAAAAATAATTTCGACAGTGTTCTTTCTGAATACTCCCCAAAACTTAATCTAACCGTTAAAAATACGCTCTCTGATGATGGTGGTGAGGAAAATGTTCAGCTGACTTTCCAGAGTATGAAAGATTTTACGCCAGAGCAGGTGGCCGCTCAGATACCGCAGCTGAAGGCGATGCTGGCGATGCGCAATTTGCTCCGCGATCTGAAGGCCAATTTGCTGGATAACCAGACTTTCCGAAAAGAGCTGGAAAAAATCCTTCTGGACCAGTCCCTTAGTGCTGAACTGCGAAATGAACTATCCGCACTTGCATCAAGAAAATAGTAACCATCACGCTGTTTTAACGGATTAATCAAGGAATGCTCATGTCTGTACAAAATAATATTGCCGGTACTGAAAGCGTGGTGCTGGAACGTCCTGCTGCGGGTGGGGTTTACGCCTCCCTGTTTGAGAAAATCAATCTGAACCCTGTCTCTGAGCTGAGCGCGCTGGATATCTGGCAAGATGCGCAGGCGATGTCGGATGCGACCGCTGACGAGCGTCTGACCGCAGGTATGCAGGTCTTTCTGGAATGCCTGACCAAGGCAGGCGCGAAGGTCGAAAAACTGGATAAAAGCCTGATCGATCACCATATCGCTGAGCTCGACTACCAGATAAGCCGCCAACTGGACGCCGTTATGCACCATGACGAGTTTCAGGCGGTTGAGAGCCTGTGGCGCGGAGTGAAGTCGCTGATTGATAAAACAGATTTTCGCCAGAACGTGAAAATTGAGCTTCTGAGCATGTCTAAAGAAGAGCTGCGCCAGGACTTTGAAGACAGCCCGGAAGTCATCCAGAGTGGTTTGTATAAACACACCTACATTGATGAATATGATACCCCAGGCGGCGAGCCGATTGCGGCGCTGATTTCCGCTTATGAGTTCGATGCTTCAGCGCAGGATGTCGCTCTGCTGCGCAACATCTCAAAAGTATCTGCGGCTGCACATATGCCATTTATCGGTTCAGCAGGCCCGAAATTCTTCCTCAAGGAGTCAATGGAAGACGTTGCTGCGATTAAAGATATTGGTAACTATTTTGACCGCGCAGAGTACATCAAGTGGAAATCGTTCCGCGATACGGACGACGCCCGCTACATCGGCCTGGTCATGCCGCGCGTACTGGGACGTTTACCGTATGGCCCGGACACCGTTCCGGTTCGCAGCTTCAACTATGTCGAAGAAGTCAAAGGTCCGGATCACGACAAATACCTGTGGACCAATGCATCGTTTGCCTTTGCGTCCAACATGGTGCGCAGCTTTATCAATAATGGCTGGTGCGTACAAATCCGTGGCCCGCAGGCTGGCGGTGCGGTTCAGGACCTGCCTATCCATCTGTACGATCTCGGTACCGGCAATCAGGTAAAAATCCCGAGCGAAGTGATGATCCCTGAAACCCGCGAATTCGAATTCGCGAATCTGGGCTTCATTCCTTTGTCATACTACAAAAACCGCGACTACGCGTGCTTCTTCTCAGCCAACTCCACTCAGAAACCGGCGCTGTATGACACCGCTGATGCGACGGCGAACAGCCGCATCAACGCCCGTCTTCCGTACATCTTCCTGCTGTCGCGTATCGCCCACTACCTGAAGCTGATTCAGCGCGAAAACATTGGTACCACTAAGGATCGCCGACTGCTGGAACTGGAGCTGAATACGTGGGTCCGCAGTCTGGTGACCGAAATGACCGATCCGGGCGATGAACTTCAGGCGTCTCATCCACTGCGTGATGCAAAAGTGGTGGTGGAAGATATTGAAGATAACCCGGGATTCTTCCGCGTGAAATTGTATGCGATTCCGCACTTCCAGGTGGAAGGCATGGACGTCAACCTGTCGCTGGTTTCCCAGATGCCGAAAGCAAAATCGTAATAACAGGCAGGAAGCCGATGAAAACGGAACAACCGTTATGGGGGAGGGGCGTCATGGTCGCTCCCCAGCATTTTCAGCAACAGGTCGCGTATGCGGCCTGGTCTGCCGAGTGTATTGCCCGGCTGGGCCTTTCCTGCCCGTGGGGGGTGATCAATGCCACCTTCGAGCCTGACGCTCTCAGGCTTGGACGTCTGCAGGCCCGTCATATGCATGTCCGTTTTCAGGACGGTACGCTGATTGATACTGACAATGCTGATTCGCTGCCACCGGTACTGTCGCTTGAAAGTGAACCGCGGGAGGTGACGGTGGTGCTGGCGCTCCCGCTACTGCGGGCGAACGGCGGCAACTGCCTGAAACCCGATGAAGTGGCCGAGCGTCCGGTGCGATATCGTCAGTGCTGGCGGGATGTACGCAATACCTTTGGGGAAGACACTCGGCAGATTGCCGTGATTCAACCGGAACTGACGCTGCGTTTTGCCCATCAGAACAACAGCGATTATCTGACTTGTCCGGTCGCCCGCCTGCAGCAGGACTCTCAGGGGATGTGGTTACTGGATGAGACGTTTCTCCCTCCGCTGTTGACCCTCCAGGGCAGCCATTGGCTGGTAACTCAGCTGGAACAGCTGATGACCCAACTGCGGGCCCGACTGTGCCGTCTGATGGCAATGCGGCGTGAAAGCAATGAGCGTATGGCAGACTTCGCCGTGGCTGATGTATCACTGTTCTGGCTGCTAAATGCGCTGAACAGCGCCGAGCCCGTGCTCGGACAGTTTCAGCGATACCCGCAAAGCCCACCGGAGCGTCTGTACCCGGAGCTGGCCCGCCTGGCGGGCAGCCTGCTGACCTTCTCGCTTGAGCATCAGGTGAGTGCTATTCCGGTCTGGCAACATGGGCAACTGAATAATGTCTTCCCGCCGCTGTTTGATTTACTGGGCGATCTGCTTGAAGCCAGTCTGCCGTCCCGCGTGGTTGCACTGGCACTCGACTATGACCCACGGCTGCACTTCTGGCAGGCTCGACTGCATGACCCGCGTCTGCGCGAAGGGGCTGATTACTATCTTTCTGTGCGCTCGCCGATCCCAGTAGCGCAACTGCAGGAACAGTTCCCGCGTCAGTGTAAGGTGGGCAGTCCTGACCATGTGCGGGGGATCGTCAACTCTTCCCGCGTGGGCGTACCATTGATGCCATTGCGCCATGTACCAGCCGCCATTCCGCTGCGCCTGGAAAATCAGTATTTCAGTCTCGATCTCTCCCATCCTCTGGCGACTGAGATGCTCCAGAGTGGGACGTGTATGTTTTACGTCCCGGGGATGCTCGGAGAGCCTGAACTTGAACTCTTTGCGGTATTGAGAACATGAGTGAACATAAACACGGCGCTGTCGTGTCTGTTGATATTGACGCACTGCTGCAGGATACCTGGCTTCAGGTCATCAGCCTTCGCCATGGCCCGCAGTTTCAGGAAGGCGAAGGTCGGATCTTGTGGGAACGCTGTATTGCTGATGTGGAGCGCGTTCAGCGTGAGCTGAAAGCGAGTGAACTTGATGAAGCCAGCTGTAAGCATATCCTCACTGCACAATTTGCATTGCTTGATGAGGCAGTCAAAGGGCGCGGTGTAGAGGATGATGCCTGTGTGCAATGGTATGACATTCCTTTGCAGGGATACTTCCTTGGCACGATGGACGCCGGTGACACTTTGTGTGACAGGATGCGCGATGTGCTGCGCGAACCTGCACCAGACAATGCCGTACTGACCTGCTTCCAGCGGGTAATGATGCTTGGATTCCTGGGGGGCTATCGCGCGCTGAACGATCCTGAACGCCAGAGGCTGGTCAGCGCGCTCAGTGAACATGTCGCGCCGTTCAGCTATCCGCAGACCCACCCTGTTCTGGCAGAAAGCCGTGCCGGGTGGGAAATGGGTGGATGGCTCGCATCATGGCCTGCACGTATTGGAATAAGCGTGATTGTTCTTGCCGCGCTCTGGTGGGGACTGGATCGTTGGCTCGATCAGATGCTGCTGACCTTGCTGCCGGGAGCCATAAAATGAGTCCTGTACAACAGCGCCTTCTTGCGCTGTGGGCCGCCTTGCTGAGTGCCGTGGTCTGTCTGGCTTTTCTGCCGGTATCCCGGCTGGCTTCGGTGCTCGTTCTGCTGGCGATGCTCGGGGTTATCTTCGTGTTCTGGTATATCACCAAACCTCGTGCGGAGCATGACGTCACCCTGCTTCTGGATGACCTTCCTGAATCCTCTTACCGTCAACCCGTGGTGCTGGTTTGTGGCGATATGCCTCTGACCTGGCCTCAACGGTCACCAGTACTGATGGTCACGCAGGGATGCTGGATCCGCGTTGAGGACCATCAGGATCTGGAGCAGGTTGCCCGTCAGATTCTGTGGCAGCGCCCGGACTGGGGGCGTCAGCTGTCGGTGATGGTCAGTGTCTGCCCGCAGAAACACCTCGATAGCGAAGCCCTGACAAGTCGTCTGCTGACTCTGCGCTGGCAAATCAGCCAGTTGCGTAAAGAAACGGGACATTCTATGCCATTGATTCTGAATGGTCAGATCGGCAGCGCGATGACGGATGACATGCTCTGGCAGGCCGCTATTTCGGGTGAAGGGTGGACTGTCTGGCGTGAGTCGAATGCGCCTTGTTCAATTGCAGGGTGGGTCACCACTGGCGGTGCGCCTGTGATGCAAAAGCAGGTGCTGATGAATAGCCTGATGAGCTGGTTCCATCAACATGTCCAGGCGGTATTCATCGATGATAATCCTGATGTTCCGGCCATTGCACCTGCGGCGCTGCTGTGGGGAATGGGGCCGATTCTTGCCGGAAGCCTTGCGTCATCAGCCTGGACGGCGTGGTTATCGCGTCATACCGCCATGCAGCAGGTGGCTGGCTGGCAACCGGTAGGGACGGACAGTACGGTGATCTCACCCTTACCGGATTTCATACTGCCGCTACTACCTGAGGGAAGTGGACTCACTCCCCGGGCCCGCACCTGGCGCTGTGTCCTTGGTCTATTCACCCTGGCGGCCATCGCCGCGCTGCTCAGCAGTGGCTGGAACAATCGTCAACTACTGCATCGCGTGAGCTTCGATATAGCCCGTTACGACAGCCTCTCCATGGATGACTATGTCCCGAAGGCTAGCGCCGTTGCTGTCCTTCGTGAGAATGCGGCGCTGCTGGATGACTATGCACGTAACGGCGTACCGGCCCGGCTGGGTCTCGGGCTTTATCAGGGGGAACGTCTACGGATGCCCTTTCTGGTAGCGATCCGTTCGTATGTGCCGCCGCCTCCTAAACCGCAGCCAACCCCAAAACCGGTTCCGAAAATAGTAAGGCTGGACAGCATGTCGCTGTTCGATTCCGGCAAGTTCGAGCTGAAGGCGGGCTCCACCAAAATGCTGGTGAATTCACTGGTTGGCATCAAAGCGAAGCCCGGCTGGCTGATTGTCGTGTCAGGGCATACCGATAACACCGGCAATCCGCAACTAAACCAGACGTTGTCTCTAAAACGTGCCGAAGCGGTGCGCAACTGGATGCGTGACACCGGCGACGTGCCGGAAAGCTGTTTTGCGGTGCAGGGCTATGGCGCAAGCCGCCCTGTCGCAACCAACGACACCCCGGAAGGGCGTGCGCTTAACCGCCGTGTCGAAATCAGTCTGGTACCGCAGGCAAGTGCCTGTCAGATACCCGGCAAACACATGGCGCCATCGCAGGATGATGGCGTCTCAGAAAATAAAACGGAGTAATTAACATGGCAATTCCTGTTTATCTTTGGCTGAAAGACGACGGCGGCGCGGACATTAAAGGGTCTGTTGACGTTCAGGATCGTGAAGGCAGCATCGAAGTTGTCGCTCAGGAGCATAACCTGTACATCCCGACTGACAACAACACCGGCAAGCTGACCGGTACCCGTATCCACACCCCGTTCCTGTTCACTAAGGAAATCGACTCGTCCAGCCCGTACCTGTACAAGGCGGTGACCACCGGTCAGACCCTGAAATCCGCTGAATTCAAGTGGTACAAAATCAACGACGCGGGTCAGGAAGTGGAGTACTTCAACACCAAACTGGAAAACGTGAAGGTAGTGAAAGTGAATCCTGAAATGTATGACATCAAGGATCCATCTAAAGAGAAGCACAACCACCTTGAACGCGTTGAACTGCGTTACGAAAAAATCACCTGGACCTACAAAGACGGCAACATCATTCATTCCGATTCCTGGAACGAACGCGCCACGGCGTAATCCTGATGCGGGCAGGTTTTCCTGTCCGCAGTTTTTTGCTGAGTGCCTGAGATGCGGGTACTCAGCAAAGAAAAAAATCTGCCTGCCTGACCTTATGCGCTTTGGTGAACAGCGAGGGGCGGTAGCGTGTCCAGGAACCGACAAAGAGAGAATCTCATGGAAAATCCAGCCATCCTGTTACGTCGTCTGAACCCTTACTGTGCCCGAGCGATGGAAGGCGCAGCTTCGCTCTGTCAGACCCGCACCCATGCGGAAATTTTGCCGGAGCACTGGCTGCTGAAGCTGCTGGAGCAGGGGGAAGGTGATCTGACGGTGCTGGCGCGTCGCTATGAATGGGATATGGATGGCATCTGGCAGGATTTGCTGGGTTGGCTCGACAGACAACCTCGCTCCGTGCGCCATCGGCCCCAGCTCTCAAATGACATCCAGACTTTGATGCAGCAAGCCTGGCTACTTGCCTCACTCAATGGCGAGGAGCACATTCGCAGCGTCCATCTGCTGATGGCCCTGGTGGAAAAACCGAAACTGGCGCGTTGTGACGGCCTGTGGCCGTTGTTAACGCTTGGTCAGAGCCAACTGGAGCGCCTGCGACCTTTGCTGGATGCGCAATCGGATGAACGTCCGGAAATGCAGCGCGAAGCCGAGCTGGCACAGAGCCACGGTGGTGAGGTGGAGTTTGTCGGGCGCCCGGCTGGTATGGAAATGGAAGAGGGGGAGCTGAGCCCTGCGCTGCAGAAAGCGCTGGATAAATTTACCCTCGATGTCACCGCCAAGGCTAAGGAAGGGAAGATCGATCCTGTGTTTGGCCGTGACACGGAAATCCGCCAGATGGTGGACATCCTTTCTCGTCGTCGCAAAAACAACCCGATTCTGGTCGGCGAGCCGGGTGTGGGGAAAACCGCACTGGTTGAAGGTCTGGCGCTGCGTATTGCCGAGGGTAATGTGCCTGAATCCCTGAAAACGGTCACTCTCCGCACCCTTGATCTGGGTCTGCTGCAGGCTGGCGCGGGCGTGAAAGGTGAGTTCGAACAGCGGCTGAAAAACGTCATCGATGCGGTGCAGCAATCATCGTCCCCGGTCCTGCTATTTATTGATGAAGCGCATACTATCATCGGCGCGGGCAACCAGGCGGGTGGCGCAGATGCGGCCAACCTGCTGAAACCGGCGCTGGCGCGTGGCGAACTGCGTACTATTGCGGCCACCACCTGGTCTGAATACAAACAATATTTCGAACGCGACGCGGCCCTGGAGCGTCGTTTCCAGATGGTAAAAGTGGATGAGCCTGACGATGACACCGCCTGCCTGATGCTCCGTGGACTGAAATCCCGCTATGCCGAACACCACAATGTGCATATTACCGACGATGCGGTTCGTGCGGCAGTTACTCTTTCGCGTCGTTATCTGACGGGCCGCCAGTTGCCGGATAAGGCGGTTGACCTGCTCGACACCGCCGCAGCGCGCGTCCGCATGTGCCTCGACACGGTGCCGGAACAGCTGACCTGCATTCGCTCGCAGATTACCTCTCTTGAAATGGAGAAGCAGGCACTGCTGGAGGATATTGCTGTCGGCAATCAGAGCCATGGTGAACGCCTGACCGTCATTGAGCAGGAAGAGAACGCTCTTATCGTTGCTCTCGATGAGCTTGAAACTCAGTACGGGCAGGAACTGAAACTTACCGAACAACTGCTGGAAAGCCGCCAGGATATCTCCCGTCAGAGCGAGACGCGCATGCTGCAGCAGGAACTGAACGGCATTCAGCACAGCAATCCGCTGCTTTCCGTGGACGTGGATGTCCGCACCGTTGCCAACGTGATTGCCGACTGGACAGGCGTGCCGCTGTCATCGCTGATGAAAGATGAGCAGACCGAACTGCTGACCCTTGAAAATGAAATCGATAAACGTGTGGTCGGGCAGGATGTGGCGCTCGAGGCCATCGCCCAGCGTCTGCGTGCTGCAAAAACGGGTCTCACATCCGAGAATGGCCCGCAGGGCGTGTTTCTGCTTGTTGGACCGAGCGGTGTTGGCAAAACCGAAACCGCGCTTGCGCTGGCCGATGTCATATACGGTGGTGAGAAGTCACTCATAACGATTAACCTTTCTGAATACCAGGAGCCGCACACGGTTTCCCAGTTGAAAGGCTCGCCGCCGGGCTACGTGGGTTACGGCCAGGGTGGTATCCTCACCGAAGCTGTGCGCAAGCGTCCGTACAGCGTGGTGCTGCTGGATGAAGTGGAAAAGGCGCACCGCGACGTGATGAACCTGTTCTACCAGGTTTTCGATCGCGGCTTTATGCGCGACGGTGAAGGGCGTGAAATCGACTTCCGCAACACCGTCATTCTAATGACCTCGAACCTCGGCAGCGATCACCTGATGCAACTGCTCGATGAACAGCCTGAGGCCAGCGAAGGCGATCTCCACGAGCTGCTGCGTCCGATCCTGCGCGATCACTTCCAGCCCGCGCTGCTGGCCCGCTTCCAGACCGTGATTTACCGCCCCCTCTCGGAAGCAGCCATGCGTACCATCGTGGAAATGAAACTCTCACAGGTCAGCAAGCGCTTGCACCGCCACTACGGGCTGACCACGCAAATTGACGAGAGTCTCTATGACGCGCTGACCACAGCCTGCCTGCTGCCGGATACGGGGGCGCGTAACGTTGATAGTCTGCTAAATCAACAAATTTTGCCGGTGCTGAGCCAGCAATTACTCACCCACATGGCCGCCAGGCAGAAACCAGCGTCGTTACGCCTTAGCTGGAGTGACGAGGAGGGGATCGGCCTGGAGTTTGATCGGATACAGGGAGTAAACGCATGAGCAACAATCCTCCGTTAAGATTCAGCCATAACCACCACCTTCTGGTGGTGAAGGGCTGTGAGGCCGAACCCGACGTGCTGGCTTTTGAAGGCGACGAAGCCCTGAGCCGACCATTCAGCTACCGTGTTGAGTTCACCAGCCGCGACCACGGCATCAGCAAAGAGATGATGCTGATGAAGCCCGGCTCGCTGAGGCTGCAGGCTCCGGTAGACCAGGGGTACGGCATCAAAATCCAGCAGCCGCTGCGGGTGATTCAGGGGGTGGTGACTGGTTTTGAACGCCTTGGCACCTCAAAAGATGAAACGCACTACGCCCTGACGCTGCAGCCGCGTCTGGCTCTGCTTGACCGTTCGCACCAGAACGCCATTTACCAGGATATGTCGGTCCCGCAAATCGTGGAAAAAATCCTGCGCGAGCGTCACGGCATGCGTGGTCAGGATTTTCTGTTCTCGCTGTCAAAAGAGTACCCGCGCCGTGAGCAGGTGATGCAGTACGGCGAGGACGATCTGCACTTTATCACCCGCCTGCTGGGTGAGGTCGGTATCTGGTTTCGCTTCACCACCGACACGCGCCTCAACATTGACGTGGTGGAGTTTTACGACAGCCAGCAGGGGTACGAGAAAGGTCTGACGCTGCTGTCGGTACCGCCATCGGGCCAGCATTCAAAAGGCGTGGATTCGGTCTGGGGAATGGAATGCCATCACAGCGTGGTGCAGAAGCAGGTCAGCACCCGGGACTACAACTACCGTCAGGCCACGCAGGACATGAACACCCTGGTGGATGCGACCCGCGGGGATGTCACCACGTACGGTGATGCCTATCACTGGGCGGATAACTACCTGACGCCGGGCAGCATCTATGACCGCAATCCGGCCCCGGAGTCCGGAGCCTTTTATGCCCGCCTTCGTCACGAACGTTACCTGAATGGTCAGACCCGGGCGCAGGGCATCACCAGCTGTCCGACGCTCTCGCCGGGTCAGGTACTGAAAGTCACCGGCGGGTATGAAGTGGCTGACGTGTATGCGCAGGGCGTGGTTATCACGGCGATGCACACGTATGCCCGCCGTGATAAGGACTTTGCGGTTGCTTTTGACGGCGTTCCGGACAGCACTGATTTTAGTTTCCGTCCTGAGCCGGGGGCACGCCCGGTGATAGCGGGCACACTTCCGGCCCGCGTCACCAGCACCACCGAAAATGACATCTATGGTCACATCGATAAAGACGGTCGCTATCGCGTCAACATGCTGTTTGACCGTGATAACTGGGAAACCGGGTTCGAGAGCCTGTGGGTGCGCCAGTCCCGCCCGTATGCAGGGGATACCTACGGTCTGCACCTGCCGCTGCTGGCGGGCACTGAAGTGGCGATTGGTTTTGAGGATGGTAACCCGGACCGGCCGTACATCTCCGGCGTGCTGCACGACTCGGCGCACGGCGACCACGTCACCATCCGCAACTACAAACGTAACGTCCTGCGCACCCCGGCTAACAACAAAATCCGCCTCGATGACGAGCGTGGAAAAGAGCACATCAAGGTCAGCACGGAGTATGGCGGCAAGAGCCAGCTCAACCTCGGGCATCTGGTCGACAGCGAAAAACAGCAGCGCGGCGAGGGCTTTGAGCTCCGGACAGACAGTTGGGGCGCGATACGGGCGCAGAAAGGGATATTTATCAGTGCTGACGGGCAGGCCAGGGCGCAGGGGCAGGTGCTTGATATGACAGCGGTTAAACGCCAGCTATCCGACGCCCTGTCTTTGGCTGAATCACTCTCCAGTCTCCTGGAAACTGCAAATATCGATTCACTGGATAATGACACACAACAAAGTTTCTTACAGCAAAGTGTGGATGCCCTGCAACAGCCGGTGATTGTGGCGGGTGCACCCGCAGGAATTGCACTTTCTACGCCTCAGCATATTCAGTTCAGTGCTAACCAGAATCAGATATTAACTGCAGGCGGGAATACGGAAATATCAGCGCTAAAACGTATTGCATTAGTCGCGAAAAAAGCGGTGGTGGTGTTTGCTCACGAGATGGGAATGAAACTGGTTGCGGCGGCGGGGAAAATCGAAATGCATGCCCAGACTGATGGGCTTGATATCACAGCCGCGAAAGGGTTAACCATTACGAGTACCGAAGATGAAATCCTTATCACGGCGAAAAAGAAAATCACTGTGCAGTGTGGTGGTTCCTATCTGACCATTGACCCGACCAAAATTGAACACGGCACCCAGGGCGAGTTTAAGGTAAAAAGTGCTGATTTTGACTATGCGGGGCCAGCGAAACTGAACGTTCCCTACCCAAAATTCACCGCCTGTGAATCCATGTCTTCAGAAGCTTCAGGCCAAGGTGATGCGACCATACCATTGAGTTAAGGACGACTGATGATTAATTACCTGGAGCAGCCTTTGCAACTGGCGGACCATCAATATGCAGTTATTGACCGCATGCGGGTGCCAGAACTGCCTGAAAGCTGGCCGCATATTGAACTGGTTTCGCCGATGCTGGCACCACAGGCCCATCTTTACCCGTGGCTAATATCGTTGCATGAGCTTCCACCTGGCGAGTGGAGAACATTTATGGCAGACCTTTCACGGTGTGCAGACCCAACTTCACCGCCGACGTGCGTCCTTTTATTGTCCAGTCAGCGCCCGATTAAGATCGTACACAATCTGCTGGTTAATGCCCTGTTTTTTAAGGATGCACACCAAAAGGGATATATCCTGCGTTATTACGATCCGCGAGTGTTGTTTCATCTGCACTGGATGCTGAACCCATGGCAGTTGTTTAACCATCTACCCGCCCAGGAAATACCGTACTGGACATTCTGGCTGGAGGGAGAGTGGCACACACTGGCGTTCCCGGCTCGAGTTTCTTGCCAGCCCGGAGACCAAACAGAAATTCCGCTAGCGCAATTACAGCGTAGTGGACAGATAAACCTTACTCTGGAAAAACTGCCACGCAATGTCAATATGGCACAGCGCCAGGAAAGCAGTCGAAAAATAGATGCATTGCTTGTGCAGGCAATGACATGTGGACTGCCCACTCAGGAAGATCGTATTGCATTTGCGCTGCATGGATTAGTGCAGCCAGAAGGTTTCTGGATGGCTCCGAAGATGGCGGCATTTCTGGCACAGTCCCGACAGGCTCCTGACTATTATCGTGATGTAACCAGTAACTGGGATGAACATCTCTGGCAGGAGATGACCCAAATGCAGCCTTATAATAATGCATGGAACAATTAATATGAGCACACAAAAAGGCTGTAAATTCTGTACCCGCTATGGGTTGCCACTTTTACCCGTTCGCCCGGCGGTTGTGGCAAGGGATGATGCATTACCTCTTTTGCCAGGTAGCGTCGCCGTACCTGCAGTAGCAAAGGGCGAAACTGCATGGACGGGACGCTTGCTGCGTGAGGGCTATTTATACATCTGGTCTGAGTCAGGTAACCGCTGGATAAATTATTTTGTCACTCGCGAAGGATATTATTACCCGCTGCCTGAAAATGGAGATGTGCCTCCTGATATTGCAAATGGCAAGGCTAAGCCATGCATTACTCAGCCAGAAGAACTGGCGAGTGCATCACTGATAACGCTGCCGGTAAAGCCCTTGGGCATGAAAAACGGCGTGTTCTGGTTCTGCTGGTCCGAAGTGGAATGGACGCCAGCGGTCCGCACAAAGCATGAGGACGCGTCTTATCGTATCCAGTATATGCAACGTTTTGACATGGATGCCTGGATTAATAACGGCAAGGCAGACCAGACTATTGCAATATCAGCGTTGACAAAAATAGTGGCGGAATACAGCAAATCAGGAGAAAGTTGCAGTGCCAGACTATGGTCCCGCGCCCCCTGGAAATCGGCCACGACATTTGAAGCCCTTTTAATCAAAAAATCAGCGGACAAGCTTTACCCAAATAAGGGGGCAATGATTGTGCTGCAGGATCCACCTGCAGTCTTGCAGGATCTCTCCGCCGTTATAGACTATGAATTGCAAAAAAATGTCTACAAAAAAGCCGAATATCAACGGGAGCTTGCTTTGGCTTCTGCAATTACTGGTTTGAAAGAATCAATGAATCGTCAGTTTGAACGTGACGCTATTGAGAAGAATGAGAGCCGGGAACGCAATGCGCTTTATGGCCCCTTTGGCTATAGCGTGAACGGTGATGTTCCGGATAATATGTATACCTCGATTGGCGATCGTAAAGTGAAGTCTGAAGCAGCAAGGAAGTGGGCGAAATATGAACAATATTACGAACCATCACAAGTGGCTGACTTTCAGAAGAAATTTAATCAAGTTTTACAGCAGTATAACGACAGTGTCGTAAGTCCACGCACCGAAATGTATCTTGAGTGGATAAAGGGCAGTGTGTTGCTGGGATATTTTAAGCATAATTTTGATACCCAGGAGTTGAAAAGCGGTATTGAATATGTCCAGACGCTGAATTATTGCATTGCCGGGATGCAGGACAAAGTGGGGATCATCCGGCATTTTAATGATTTGTTATCAGGGACACCCACAGATGTAACAAATATACTGGCTCGTGCTTTAATATTGAATCAGGATGTTCTGGCTGAAAAGTTAGCTAAAGCTACTGAAGGCTTTTCGGACTGGTTTGCCATTCCCTGGAATGGGATCGCCGATGCCTTTAAAGATGGTATCGAAAAAATGCGTGACAATGCCGCCGGTGTGGCGGGGATATTCATCGGATTGCTCTCAGGTATCTTAACAAAACAGATCGCACAGGCATTAGAATCAAACAAAGTATACAGCAGTTTAGTTGCAATGGGGGCAATAACAAATAAAGCCTTGGTTCCTTTAGAAAAAACAGGGAAATATAAACACTTTGTTTCTGAAGTGGTCACGCAACTGGCTAAGGAAAGCGGACTGGACAGCAGAGCAAATAAAGACAGCTTACGACATTATGTCAGACGGGAGTTAAGACGACTCAGAATCGACGGGTTGCCAATGGAAGTTGAGGAAACAAAAAAATTTCTGGTCATGGTTGATATTGACAAAGTACACGAGATGGCATCGCTGCCACCTAAAGAGCGTGCTATTGCATTGAGCAAATTACTTCGAACCTCGGCAGATGTTGAAGCTCAGCAATTTAGCCGCTGGCAGGGGGCTGTCCAGCGTGGAGTCACAAAAGCCGGACAGGCTATGCCATTTACATTGGGGATATGTTCCGGGATTCTTCAGGTTGCAGCACTTTTTATTTCTGCTGATATTCACAATAAAAAAACGCTCACTGCCGATCAGGGAGAAGCGCATTCCCGATTTTGGGCGGGCGTGTTAGGTCTTGGAAGCACGACATTAGGCATTATTGAGACCGGTATTAAACAATTTCGGTTATTTGCCAATGCTGCGTCGAGGCTCCGGGTTTTCAGCTCTGAAACCTTTCTCAGATGGGTTGGTTATGTGGGGAAAGCATTTGGTGTGGTGGCTGGGGTGATTGCTGTGGTATATGACTTCTATCATGGCATTAACGAATTTAATAAAGGACATACCGGGTTGGCTGTAGCTTACGGTCTTTCTGCAGCGGCTGGTGTTTGGGTGACTGTTGCTGTACTTTGGACGATACCTGTTATAGGAACGTTTATTGCGGTTGCGATTTTAATAGGTACAGCAATTTATCTGGCGTTTCATAATCGCGATAGTATTCAGAAATGGCTTGTGCAGTGCTTATGGCGAAGAATACCTGTTGACACAGATAAAACGAGTGAAAAACAAGAGGAATATAAGCAGATAGAAGCTGCCGAACTGCCTGTATGGCCAACCATGAAAATGGAAATGGATGAGCTTAAATTAGCTCTCGGAGTGGAGGGGTAAAATGGATTATTACGGTCTTTTTCCTAAGTTTAAATTAAATCGGTATCTTAGTGATGAAGAGAGAACGCATCAGCTAAAACAACACCGGACAACTGAACTGGATGGACAATCTTTAGTTACTGATATGAAAGTCATAACATTAAATTCCCACTATCTGGAGTTAGTTGACAAATATTACTCAGCGAAGGGTTTCGGTGGATTAATCGCTGCAATTGGTTTTTTTGGATTTTCGCTATTTTATCTAGTTGTGCTTATTGGAACCATTCCTTATCTCAGGTGGAAGTTTTCGGGAAGTGAAAAAGAACTTTTGATTTTTACGTTAATGTTAGTTCCGGCAATTCTGTTTTCATTCAAGCTTCTAAAAACAGAATGGTTTGCCTGGACACATTACCCCATTCGCTTTGACAGAAAAAACAGACTGGTGCACGTATTCCGGTTAAATGGTTCAGCCTACAGCGTTCCCTGGGAAAGCATTTTTTTCACCACAGGACTGAGCCACAGAAAAGATGCGAACAAAGACTACTACATCAGCGGTCATGTGCTGGCCGATGATAATGAAACCGTGATTGACACCTTCTGTCTGCCGGCCACGCATTCGGACAGAAAGCAGCTTGAAAGGCACTGGGAGTTTGTCCGACGTTACATGGAAGAAGGGCCTGAGTCCGTCATTGGGGTTGTTGATTTTTGCCTGCCCATCGCAAAAAAACGCGAGGGCTATCGCTTTGGTCTGCTCTATCTTTTATCCGGCTTTAACGGCGCACCGTTATTTCTGTTTCCGCTCCTGTTTGTGCTGGCCTTTATTTTCAGCGTTCCGCGCTACCTGGCAATGGTGACAAGCAGGGTGCCCGTCTGGCCTGAGAGTATTGAGTCACTGTGCCGGGTTGATAAAGATGACCCTTATCGGGTCGATGCTTCTGGTAATCCTGAACATCCATGGCGAGATCTTTTCAGAAAATCATCAGTAAAACACAGGGAATAAAGATGAAAGGTATCATTCGTATCGGTGATAAAACCACCGGGGGCGGCCAGGTTATGGGCGGCTCAAAAACAATGAAATTTGCTGGTATTGGTGTGGCGCGTAAAGACGATCCGGTCAGTTGTCCAATATTAGGACATAGCCCTTCTTTTATCGCTGAAGGGCATCCAACTATGAAGGATAATGGCGTACCAGTTGCATTTCACGGATACAAATGTACCTGTGGATGCATACTGATCACATCTTTAAGTAATGCAACCACGAGTAAATAATGCCCGTTGATCTTACCTGTATTCCACCACGTGCAAAACGACAATCTGCCCCTTCCTTTAAGCGCTGGGTGATGTTCCTGATGGTGCTTATTGTGGCCGGAGCGGGGATCACAGCCCTTTTCTGGCCTATGAACTCGCCCACTCATACGCCTACTTTCTGGTTTTGTTTTCTTGGAATCCCCTTGGCTGCCGGTGGGGTTGCATTTTCGTTTCGCTGGCTGTTTTATCTTGCAGGAGAATGGCTGGCAGATGGCTGGGATGCGGCCAGGGAGTGGGATCTTGCTCAGGATATTCGGTCCGGCCAGCGTAGTCTCGGTATGTTAGGTTACGTAGTTCATTTGCCGCATGTCATTTCGTCTGAATCCATTTCTCAACAGATGCAAATACCTGAAGGTATCATATTGCCTACCAAGGTGGATGAGAATAGCGAGTTGCTTATCCACCACGCCAGTTTTAGCGATATGGGATTACCTGTGCTGGTAAGAGTGAAGGAACGGATAAATTTGTTGTTAAGGGAGACTGCGCTACAAAACGCATTTCAACACATGCCCCAAAAGTCCCCCCTTGCTGTGTTATTTCAGTTCAGCCCGGATATATCTTTATCACCCGAAGAACTTTGTGCAATACAGCTATTGGTTCAAAACAGCATTGGTTACCCTTTCTGTATTACTTTTATCAGCGGAGAAGGATTACAGGCGATTGATGCGTGGCTTGATAGACCAGATGCGATGCAGACCCTGCTTGTTATTACTCTGAACCTTACTGAAAAAATCATAGATGGTACTGGGGAAGCGGCGGCAGCAATATTGATGAGTTCACCTGAAAGACCTGAGGTAAACCGGAACGTTGTGGCTCAGGTCCATCGACCTGAACAGATGAAGACTATCCAGGATATGAGTAGCGCACTTATGCAGGCGTTACACTGGGGAGAGTCTGCTCCAGAAGAGATAAAACAGATCTGGTTGACGGGCACGGGTGTCAGCAATAAAGCAACCGCCTTGCTCTCAACCTCTGGTGTTCGATTTCCTGTTGCCGGAGAACCTTGTGATATTGATTTAAAAACGGGGCTGACGAGGAATGTTTCGCCCTGGCTTGCGATAGCTGTTGCTGCCGACCTGGCTGAACAGTCTAAATCACCACAACTTGTTGTGTACGTTCCGGACGAAAGTATATTTCCCTGGTTTATGACTGTTTGCCCTGTAACGAAATAATTCCCCAGCATTATCCATTGTCTGTGAACCGATAAGTTTACTTTCGGTTCCAGTTTTCCCACGACTGATAAAACTGCCATCATCTTTTTGATCGGAGTGCACTGAAGTGACGCGTCTTTTGGCAATATTTAAAAATACAACGTTCCAGCTATGGCTGATTCTTTTGTTTCTTTTTGTAGTGGGAACGACGGTTTTCTGGTTACTTGAATTCTCTCCCGAAACGCTGGGAGTGATGGATGGTTCTGTACAGCAAGGATATTGGCTTTTCACCTGTGCGCTGCTGACTGGCGGTTTGGTGTTATTTATTATTTTATTTTTTATTGTCACTCGCCTGTTCGGTGAGAGGAACTATAAAGCTGTTAAAACTGTTGCAACCGGAAAAGAATCAACGGCTCAGGCGGAAAAGAAAAAGGATAATAAATACTGGAATGAATATTTGAATCTCAGAACATCCCTCCGCCGTAGATACACCTTCTTCTGGTACCACAAAATCCGTCTGCTGCTGATTACTGGCGATGAAGCCGCGATTGAACAGCTTGTTCCGGGCCTGAAACAGCAGCAGTGGCTTGAAGGCAATCGTACCGTACTGATTTATGGCGGCAGTCTGGCTTCTGAGCCCGATCGCGAAAAATACACTGCGCTGCGTAAACTGCGCCTCGGGCGCCCGCTGGACGGTATTGTACGCGTATTGCCGCAGTCGCTCACTCTGACCCCACGAATCAGCGATAATGATTTACGCGGGCTGGAAAAAATCAGCGAACTGCTGCGTTATTCCGCGCCGGTATGGTTATGGCAACTACGTGACAGCAAATGGTCGCAGGCAAAGCGCATTGAACAGCCGGTCGGGGCCAATTTCCCGCTGGGTGCCAAAGCTGACGACATTACCCGCCAGCTTGAGCTGCTGCTGCCCAAACTGCGGGCGCAGGGCGTGAACCAGATGCTCGAGAATAACAACCACGATTTCCTGCTGCGTCTGGGCCAGCATCTCAAAGACGGCGGGATTGCCCGCTGGGCTCAGCAACTGCTGCCATGGCTCTCCGACGCTCAGCAACGCGTTCCGCTGCGCGGCCTGATGTTCAGCCTGACGGAGAATAAAACCGCCGATACCACAAAGATAGTAGCCAGTGCGGCATCTGCCGACGCGGAGAAATATGTTCTGGAGTCACAACGTCATGCCCTTGCTCTACCGGTGACATGGCAGAGTATCGTTGACGACTGCACTCGTGTTAGTGGCCGTCGTATCGGTATGGCATGGGAACGGACGCTCGCCTGGACGCTGTCGGCCATCATCGGTCTCTGGGGGGCGGGGTTGTTGGCCTCGTTTGTGTTGAACTATGGACAAATTACCTCTGTAGCAGGAAAAGCCCGCAGTCTGGTTGAACATCCTTCGGTATCCGATTATCAACTGACGGCACTGCATGAACTGCGAAACGACGCCGGCCGCCTGCTGCACAATATTCAGGAGGGCACGCCCTGGTATCAGCGCTTCGGTCTTGACCATAATCAGCAGTTGCTCAGCGCAATGCTGCCCTGGTACGGCGTAGCAAACAACCGCCTGATTCGTGACCCGGCAAATGCTGCCCTGACGCAGAAACTCAGCACATTGGCAAACTCTGCACCCAACAGCGACCAGCGTGCACAGCTGGCGAGGCCGGGTTATGACCAGCTTAAAGCCTGGCTGATGATGTCCCGCCCGGATAAAGTCGACGGCGCGTTTTATGCACAAGCTATGAAAACCGTGCAGCCGACACGAATGGGTATTTCTACCGGTCTGTGGCAAAGCCTGTCGCCGGATTTATGGTCCTTCTATATCTCTGAACTGCCCAAGCAGCCACAGTGGAAAATCACGCCGGATGAACAGCTGGTCAGCCAGAGCCGCCAGGTGCTGTTACAGCAGATTGGCCGCCGCAATGCTGAAAGCACGCTGTACGAGAATATGCTCAAATCCGTGCGTCGTAACTTTGCCGATGTGTCTCTGGAAGACATGACCAGCGGAACCGATGCGCGGCGGCTGTTCACCACCGATGAAGTAGTGCCGGGCATGTTCACTCGCCAGGCCTGGGAAGGTGGCATTCAGCAGGCTATCGAAAAGGCCGCAAATTCACGCCGGGATGAAATCGACTGGGTGCTGAGCGATTCCCGTAAAGCCGTATCGGCGGACCTCTCCCCGGAAGCGCTCAAAGCTCGCCTGACAGAGCGTTACTTCACTGACTTTGCCGGCAGCTGGCTGAACTTCCTTAACAGTCTGCGCTGGAATTCTGCGAACAATATTGCCGATGTGACCGACCAGTTGACGCTAATGAGTGATATCCGCCAGTCGCCACTGATTGCCCTGATGAACACCATCGCCTGGCAGGGGCAGACCGGTCAGCAAAGCGAAGGCCTTTCGGACTCCATTATCAAATCGGCTAAAGATCTGGTTGGTGGAAAAGACAAACCCGCAATTGACCAGTCTGCGATAGGTCCACAGGGACCACTGGATGAAACTTTCGGTCCGCTGCTTCAGCTTCTCGGCAAAAACACGGGCAGCAACGTCATGTCGACTGACAACTCACTGAGCCTGCAGACGTACCTGACCCGTATCACCCGCGTGCGTCTTCGCTTGCAGCAGGTGGCCAGCGCTTCTGACCCGCAGGAGATGATGCAAACCCTGGCGCAGACCGTATTTCAGGGAAAAAGTGTGGATCTGACCGACACCCAGCAATATGGCAGTCTGATTTCGGCAAGCCTTGGTGAAGAGTGGAGTGGTTTTGGTAGCTCGATGTTTGTACAGCCGCTGACCCAGGCCTGGGAGACCGTGCTTCAGCCGTCGGCGGCGAGCCTGAATGACAAATGGAGCCGCTCCGTGGTGGCGAACTGGCGCACCGCCTTTGACGGACGCTTCCCGTTCGCTGCGAGCAAGAGTGACGCCTCTTTGCCGATGCTGGCAGAGTTCATCCGTAAAGACAGTGGGCGCATAGATCGATTCCTGACCACAGAACTCAATGGAGTGCTTCACAAAGAAGGCATCTGTCTGTTCGGCGAGATGCTAAGCTGCTTCTTCGCGCTCTACACCGACATCTATCTGTTTAACCGCCTGATAATTATCCTGCAACCAACCGGAGAGCGCCTGGAATGGGAAGAGAAGCACAACCGCCGCATTCCCGGCTGACACCGCGGCTGGAGGCCGACCTTCACCGCATTAACTTCTATCGATTATGTCAGCTGCTGGAGAAAAACAATCCTGGCAGGCCGCTGATGGGATCGACCAGCCACCCCGCAGATGACCCGGTACGCTTTGCACCGCACCCTGGAATGGGGTTCCCGGCCAGTGAACTGAAGGCTGTCGAGTATGACGAGGATGATGACAGCAGGCCACCGCTTATCCGCACGACCTTTATGGGGATGTACGGTGTTGACTCACCGCTGCCAACCGCCTATCTGGATGACATTTCCCAGCGCCGGGAAGGACATGAGGCGCTGCAGGGGTTTCTGGATATTTTCAGTCATCGCATCCTGACGCAGTTTTACCGCGTCTGGCGTAAATACTCTTATCCCGCCACGTTTGAGCCCGGCGGAACCGACAGCATTTCACAGTCGTTATTGGGTCTGGTGGGGCTTGGAATACCGGGCACGGCAAATCACATTGCCACGCCAGTGTCGCGCTTTCTGGCCCTGCTGGGAGTTCTGCAACAACCGGGCAAAACTCAGGAAGGGATGCAGGCACTGGTGAGCCTGCTGGCCCCCGAGACGAAGGTACAGGTGAGTCCGTATTGTCTCCGGCCTGTAGAGATCGACAGGCCGCTGGGTTTTTACGGTGACGAAGATTTTCTGCTTGATGGCAATACGCCGCTGGGTGACGAGGCGATGGATGCCGGCAGCCAGCTGCTGATTGCTCTTGCGACGGACAACGAACAGGAGGCGCAAGGCTGGAAACCGGATGGCCAGTTGTACATGGATTTCCTGGTGATGCTGCGGGTGTATCTGGGCTGGCGGTTTAAGGCCAGAATAACCCTGACGACGTCTGTTCGACTGCTGGCCGTACCTCCGCTGGGTGAGAACCCTTTCTGGCTGGGAATGAACGGCGTGCTGGGAGCAGAAGATGATAGCCATCCTGATGACATTCCTGAAACCTTTACGACAGAACTGGGCTATTACAGCGGGCTGGAGCCCGCGAAACCACAACAAGGAAACCGACGTGTCACGTACAAGTTTAACTAAAACCGTGCGCTGGATGATGCCTCTCATGGCGCTTATTCTGACCGGTTGCGGGGTGACGCAGAGCGTTACCGACGGTACCAAATCGGCGTTTAATTCTGTGTTCTATAAACAAATTAAAATCCTGCATCTGGATTTCACCGCGCGTGAAGCACTGAACACCGACTCTCGCGAAAATAACTCGCTGTCTGAGCCTGTCGTGGTCAGAGTTTACCAGCTCAAAGACCGCAAAACCTTTGATAAGACGGTTTATCAGCAATTGCTTCAGGATGATGCCAGTATTCTGAAAGACGACATGCTGGGTAGTCGTAATATCGTGGTGAAGCCGGGTGGTGATGCAAGCCTTGATATGCCGATGGAAGAAGAGGCGCAGTTTGTCGCGGTAGTGGGGCTGTTCCGCCATCCGGACATGACCAACGACACCTGGAAGCTGGTTATCAAGCGCAGCGATCTGGATCCCGATAAACCGCGCATTCTGGAAGCCGGTGAGAACCATCTGACGCTGCAACCGCTTAAGGACAATTGATGCCTCAGGGACATAACACGCCTTCGCTGTATGAAATGCTAACCGGGAATTTTAGCGGTGGCCTCGACCTTAAACAGGTCAGTGAAGAAAACCAGGTCATCCTTTCGGTTCTGGATAACATGCAGCGCGTTCTCAACTGTCGCGCCGGCACGCTGGCGCATCTGCCTGACTACGGGCTGCCCGATATGACCAAAATCCTGCAGGGCATGCCCGGAACGGCTCATGAACTAATGGGTACATTGTCTGCCGTCCTGCTCAAATATGAACCGCGCCTGAAAAAGATAGACGTTGTTCTGCTGGAGCAGAACATTCCCGGCGAGCTGCGCTATGCCATTGATGCTGAACTTAAAGGGATTGGCCTGGTACGCTACGGGACTGAGTTTATGCCCGAAGGTCGGGTCCTGTTGCGGCATCTCAGGCAACAACAGTATCTCGACACAACTCTCCGTATATAAGGCAGATAACACCATGTCAGTAAAATCACAGTTCCTGAAGAAGCTGCAGGCCAGACAGCCTGCACCCGTTCCCGCAGCTAATAAAAGCCAGGCTGATATTGCAGAGTTTCGCCAGCGAATGGCTGAGCTTCAGGATGAGATGGACGCGTGGCTGACAGATACGGGACTTAATACGGAGCCACGGACGGTATGCGTTCCGGACCTGCTGGTGGAGGGCGGGGCTTTTGATATTTCCGGTATCGTCCTGCGTTATGGTAACCGGGCGGTTAAGTTTATGCCGATATTTCTTTATGGACAGGGAGTCGCAGGTTGTATCGAGGTGACTTTGTGTTTCGGGGATAAGGTGATTTCTCAGGGACGGCTGTTCATGCGGGTGGGGAGCGTAAATGACTGGATCTTTACTCCCCCTGATACATCACCTCAGTCAGGACAACTATTTGATGAAGGTGTTTTTTTCGGTCTGATTTTAGCGCTGCTGCCATAGCAATAACATTCATTTCTTTATTAGTCATTGCGTTTCTACACGCAAAACTGTCTTACACATCAACTGACGATATTAACCGACACGGATATGCAGGCCCTGCAGAATGACCAAACATATAACGTTAAAAACCGGCGGCGACCCGCGTACGCTGCCAGATTATGCCGCTCTCCGCGATGAACTCAGCAAGCTGACGCATCCTGCTCGCCCTGATGTGAACTGGCAATATGTTCAAAGACTCTGTCTCTCAATGTTTGAACAGAACGGTGTGGAGTTGCAGACAGCAGCATGGTACACCTTTGCCCGTACTCACCTGTCTGGATTAGCTGGCCTGAATGAAGGGCTTGCGATTCTGGAGGCCCTGATTAGCCGCCAGTGGCACACCTTATGGCCGAAGACACAACACGCTCGTATGGAAATCCTTAGCGGCCTTAGCCAGCGCCTGCAGCAGCGCATGCGTATGCTTCCATTCAACAGCAGTCATCTTAGTGAGCTTTATCGTGCAGAAGCGTTACTTACCAGCCTGAGCGCGGTGCTCCAGCGCCTGGAACTCAAACACCTTAGCCAGCTCGACACGTTACGAACGTTGATACGTTCAAATGCTGAACGGCTGGAAAGCAGTAATGACGCATCAGATTTGAATGTGAACATGAAGCACGATAGCGAATCGCCTCTGGATAAAGCCGAACCGATCGAAGAGGTGAGATGGGTATATGTTGTGCATCAGGAAAATCAGCCGAATGGAGAGGATCGCACGACAGCCCCCGTGCCAGTCAGACAGTGGAAGCCCTTTTTTGCCGGGATGTGTTCTACGCTGGTGGTTTGTATCGCTGTGGCTTGGGGATGGATTTCTTTGTCCAGACCCGACCCCCTGGCGACTCAGGCTTTTGCCTCTCTGGCTCCGTTACCTGAAGTGCTCACGCCCGTGCAGCAAAACGCGTTAACACTGCGAGGCACTTTATCGTCCACCTTTATCACAGACACGCAGCAGCAGCTTGCCCGCCTGGATAAACTGCCTCCTGACTGGAATATTTCCTACAGCCTTCAGCTGTTAGAACAGCTCCAGACATTGCGGCCGGAGGAGGCGAAATCGCTCACAATGCAGTGGCAGCAAAAATTTAACGCGGCTGCGTTGCCTGTCGACGCCATGAATAGCTGGTATCAGGGAATGATGACGCTTCAGCAACTGAGTCACCGGCTGAGTAGTCTGGACGAGCAAAAAGGAAAATACATCACGGTAAGTGAGCTTAAATCGGTGGTTTTTTCGACTATACAGTCCTTTAACCAAACGATACCGGCTGAAGAACAGCTCAGGCGTCTGTCACAGCATCCAGCAGGACATGCGCTTCCTGAAGCTGAAAAGACTCAACTGGAGTTACGTCTTAAACAGCTGGCAACGCGTTACGCTCAAATAAAACAGGATTCTTCTGCTCAGTGAATTCTGGCGTTGGACAGACGAATGTGCTGAAAAAAGCGCGAGGGTAAAGTGTCCCCTGCAGGAATCGAACCTGCAACTAGCCCTTAGGAGGGGCTCGTTATATCCATTTAACTAAGGGGACGAGGCGGCACGAGTATAGCCTTATTTACACTTTGCGTTAAGCGCATCGCCGCCTGACTGCTCAAAGAGTCACCATTCAGGTCGATTTTTTTGTCGATTTATCATCATTTTCCCGTGCCTTAAGCTCAGCTTTGCGTTTGTTCGACATGTCGTTACGAATTTGGGCATGGCTTAACAGCGCGAAGATAAACGTTCCGCCGCAAATGTTTCCCGCCAGCGTCGGAAGGGCAAACGGCCAGAAAAAATCGCTCCAGTGAAGCGTACCGTTAAAGACCAGATAGAGGATTTCAACAGTACCGACCACTATATGCGTGGTGTCCGCCAGCGCAATCAGCCAGGTCATCAATATGATCACCACAATTTTTGCGCTTCCCGCTGAAGGAAACATCCAGACCATCGTGGCGATAATCCAGCCAGAGATGATGGCGTTTGAGAACATCTCAACCGGCGTGTTTTTCATTACGTCCATGCCGATTTTCACAAACGCATCCCGGGTGGGTTCATCAAAGATCGGCATATATTCAAACGCCCATGCCGCGATGCCCGTGCCGATAATATTACCCAGCAGGACCACGCTCCAGAGCCGCATCAATAAACCGAAATTACCGAGTGTGGGGTTTTGCATCACCGGCAGAACGGCGGTCACCGTGTTTTCGGTAAACAGCTGCTGGCGGGCCATGATGACAATAATAAAGCCGAAGGTATAGCCGAGATTTTCCAGTAAAAATCCACCGGGTACGCCTTCCAGCTGCACATGAAATATCCCTTTCGCAAGCAGAGATGCCCCCATTGAGAGCCCGGCCGCGATGGCTGACCAGAAGAGGGCCATCGCGTCGCGCTCCATCTCTTTTTCACCATCCTGGCGTATATGCTCGTGGATGGCCATTGCGCGGGAGGGGAGGCGATCTTCATCAATTTCTATCTTCTCGCCGCGCGCTTTCTCCTCGCTTTCAATTTCAAGATCCTCAGTGTTCTCGCCAATTTTTTCTTCGCCTACATCTTTCATATCTGCTCCCGGAGGTTGTCTTTCTGTTAAGCGTAGCGGCTTTTATCGGGATGCCTGTGGGGATGCTCTTAAATTGTCAGCAATGACAACAAAGGTGATACATCTCTTTCAAAGACATTATAAAATTGCCAGCGAAACGAATTCCAAAAGCCAGGCTATGCTGAGATCAGAGTCACGGTGGTTACTGCCCGTAATTGTGCTCATAGACATCGGTAAACGTGCTGTTACAATCGCTTGCACGTTTACAGACGGAGCATTAACGGCTCCGTTACGGATGGCAATCAACGATAGCCATACTGAACAGGGAGATATTTATGAAACTTCGGCTGTCGGCGCTTGCGCTTGGCGCGACGATGCTTGTGGGCTGCGCCAGCTCCGGTGAGCAAACGGGACGCTCCGATCCTCTCGAAGGATTTAACCGCTCAATGTATAGCTTCAATTACAACGTACTGGACCCGTATGTGGTTCGTCCGGTAGCAGTAGCATGGCGCGATTATGTTCCACAACCTGCGCGTAACGGGTTAAGTAACTTTACCAGCAACCTCGAAGAGCCTGCGGTAATGGTGAACTACTTCCTGCAGGGCGACCCGTATCAGGGGATGGTCCACTTTACCCGCTTCTTCCTGAACTCCATTTTGGGTATGGGCGGCTTTATTGATGTAGCAGGTATGGCTAACCCGAAACTGCAGCGTGAACAGCCGCACCGTTTCGGTAGTACGCTGGGGCATTATGGTGTCGGTTACGGTCCTTACGTTCATCTGCCGTTCTATGGCAGCTTCACCGTGCGTGATGATGGCGGCGATATGGTCGATACGCTGTATCCGGTTCTGTCGTGGCTGACCTGGCCGCTGTCGGTGGGTAAATGGACGGTGGAAGGGATTGAAACCCGCGCGCAACTGCTCGACTCTGATGGTCTGCTGCGCCAGTCTTCTGACCCGTATATTATGGTGCGTGAAGCGTACTTCCAGAATCATGACTTTATTGCCAACGGCGGCAAGCTGAAGCCGGAAGAGAATCCAAACGCGAAGGCGATCGAAAACGAACTAAAAGATATCGATTCGGAGTAAATAAAAAAGGTGAGCAATGCTCACCTTTTTTGATTCTAATCCAATTAGAACGCGTAGTTGAAGTTCATGCCGTACAGCCAGGCTTTACCTTCGGAAGAGAACTCATACGGACCTTCCTTGAAGTTAACTTTTTGACCGTGCATATAAGAGATGCCTGCATCAATAGATGCATCTTTATTGAATGCATAGGTCGCACCTGCGCTCAGCCAGAAGCGGTCCTGATCCGGAATTGAGATAGAGCGTTTGTCTGCTGGTACCGGACTATCATCGAAGGCAATACCGGTACGGAATGTCCAGTTGTCATCCATATAGTAGGTGGTCCCCAGTGCGATGCGGTAAGCATCACGGAAGCTCTCATCTTTGTAGAAGAGCGTGTCGCCGTTGCTATTGGTCGCCTTCAGCTCCTGGAACTGGCTCCAACTGGTGTAGGTCAGGCTATAGTGAACTGCCCACTGTGGCGCCACTTTGTTATAACCTGACAATTCCCACATTTCTGGTAAGTGCAGGCTCAGAGAGCCGCCAGTGGTTTGGCCATTGGTGCCCATCGGCAGACCGAAGTTGCCGAGGATCTGGTTATAGGCAGAAGGGAGGCTGCTTTTGTAATCTCCATCAAAGTCGATTTTTACTTCGGAACGGTAGGTTAAGCCGTAACGGTTGTTTTTATCGAGTTCATAAAGGATACCGGCGTTCCAGCCAAAGCCCCACTCATCGCCCTTCAGATAAGCGATCTGAGTATCCGCTGGGATACCAGCCACACGCTGTGCCAGGGCTGGTGGTAGTGCGCCTGAGCCAGCGACGACTTTGCCCAGGTCGCCCGCGTAACGTTCGATCTTCGCTTTAGCATACACAGCGTCAAAGCCAACGCCGAAACTCCAGTGATTATCCAGACGGTAAGCACCGCTCAGGTTCAGGTTCAGGGTTTCCAGGTCGGTTTTACCGCCAAACGCCCCAGCTGCATAGTCGTTATTGAACTCGGTTGCTAAACCGTAGTTAGAGGTCACGGATGCGCCCCAGCCGAACTGGTCATTAATCGGCGCCACGAAGTGCATGTTTGGAACCCATGCCGTTGGGGCAATGTTATCCGATTTCAGATCGGCACCTGTCGGAGAACGGCCCGAGATATCAACACCTGGATCGACAAAAATTGCACCGGCAGAGAAGGTCGGACGATCGAACATCATGATCAACGCAGGGTTACGACTCGCGTTACCCGCATCATCAGCAATAGCGCCTTCCCCGGAATACGCACGGCCAAGGCCAGAGGAAGAAAATTCGTTTAACTGAAAGCCCGCTGACCAGGCGGAAGTGGAGACGAGTGCCACTGCGACTGCCAGCGCAGTCTTGTTGAACAGGGTTTTCTGGCTCATGACCATAACCTCATTGAGTTATTTTTATTCAATAATTGTTACATACCGTAACAGGAGCGCGAAGTGTAGGGTCTGAGGTATGACAGACAAATCAGACCAGTGGCCAGAGTATAGGTCTGACCAGCCGGAATGTTGCAAGTTTGTTTATTAATATTTTCAAACATGTTTCGTGAAACGAGATCTGGTTGGCAAAATTGTGACCATCAATACTCACCCAAAAGGGTGGTTTTTGTTTTAGATCATTTTTTAGTGTGATATTGGTCACTTATCCGCTTTTACGCCATTAACGGCTGGAGAGCGCCCGCTCCGGGGCGTAAAATAGCAGCATCGTGTTTATCTCGCGCGCTGCGCGAATACAGAGGAAATTGAGCTATGAGTAAATGCAGTGCTGATGAAACCCCGGTTTGCTGCTGTATGGATGTTGGGACCATCATGGACAACACCGATTGCACCGCCTCTTACAGCCGTGTATTCACCAACCGTGCCGAAGCGGAAGAGACCCTGGCCGCGCTGAGCAAGCGTGCGCGTGACGTTGAATCCGATCCGTGTGAAATCAAGTCTACCTTTACCGAAGTGGAAGGTGGAGTGAAGCTGGACATCGACTTTGTCTTCGCCTGTGAAGCAGAAACGCTGATTTTCCAGCTGGGCCTGCGTTAATCTCTGTGGCCTGATGCCCTCAACCCCAGCCCTCTCCCACGGGAGAGGGTGCAAATACTAAAAACGGTAACCTATGGGTTACCGTTTTGCTTTTTCCTTGGGGCATTTTCTTTTTCTTCTCTGTGTTTTAGCTCGCACTTTTTCGTTTCCCCGATTGGCTGAATGTAAAAAAATGGTTAAGACTATTATCAGGTCAGACCACTTTATGTTTGCGAAAATTTTTTACAGGGGAGTGTTATGAGTCAGGCATTACCGCTTATTACCCGTCAGGGCGATCGCATTGCCATAGTCAGTGGGTTGCGCACGCCGTTTGCGCGTCAGGCAACGGCGTTTCATGGCATACCGGCCGTCGACCTGGGAAAAATGGTAGTGGGGGAGATGCTGGCTCGCAGCGAAATTCCGCCTGACGTCATCGAACAGCTGGTATTTGGTCAGGTTGTGCAGATGCCTGAAGCCCCCAATATTGCGCGTGAAATCGTCCTCGGTACCGGGATGAACGTGCATACTGATGCCTACAGCGTCAGCCGCGCCTGCGCAACCAGCTTCCAGGCCGTAGCTAACGTCGCTGAAAGCCTGATGGCGGGCACGATTCGCGCCGGGATTGCGGGTGGGGCGGACTCCTCTTCGGTGCTGCCGATTGGGGCCAGTAAAAAGCTGGCGCGCATCCTGGTGGATGCCAATAAAGCCCGTACGACGAGTCAGAAACTCAAACTCTTCTCGCGTTTACGTCTGCGCGACCTCATGCCTGTACCACCTGCCGTCGCGGAATACTCCACCGGCCTGCGCATGGGCGATACCGCCGAGCAGATGGCAAAAACGTACGGCATTACGCGTGAACAGCAGGATGCCCTGGCGCATCGCTCGCATCAGCTTGCGGCAAAAGCCTGGTCGGAAGGCAAGCTGGCCGACGAGGTCATGACCGCCTATATCCCCCCCTACCGTGAACCGCTTGCGGAAGATAACAATATTCGCGGCACCTCAACGCTGGCGGATTACGCCAAACTGCGCCCGGCGTTTGACCGCAAACACGGCACGGTGACGGCGGCGAACAGCACGCCGCTGACGGATGGCGCCGCCGCCGTGATCCTGATGACCGAATCCCGCGCGAAGGAGCTGGGCATCACTCCCCTGGGCTATCTACGCAGCTATGCCTTCACCGCTATTGATGTCTGGCAGGACATGCTGTTAGGTCCGGCGTGGTCCACGCCGCTGGCGCTGGAGCGCGCGGGGCTGACGCTGGCTGATTTAACCCTGATTGATATGCACGAAGCGTTTGCCGCGCAAACCCTGGCAAACGTCCAGCTGCTGGCAAGCGAGCGTTTCGCGCGCGATGTGCTGGGCCGCGCCCATGCCACGGGCGAAGTGGATCAGAGTAAATTCAACGTGCTGGGCGGCTCTATCGCCTACGGTCATCCGTTTGCCGCCACAGGGGCGAGGATGATCACGCAAACATTACATGAACTCCGTCGCCGTGGCGGCGGGTTTGGCCTCGTTACCGCCTGTGCGGCGGGTGGCCTTGGCGCAGCAATGGTTCTGGAGGCTGAATAATGGATATGCCATCTGCATTTAATCTGACGGTTCGCCTCGATAACGTGGCCGTTATCACTATTGATGTGCCTGATGAAAAGATGAATACCCTGAAGGCCGAATTTGGTGTTCAGGTGCGCGCGATGCTAAAGCAGATCCGCGACAATAAAGCGATTCGCGGTCTGGTATTTATCTCTGCCAAGCCGGATAACTTTATCGCCGGCGCGGATATCAACATGATCGCCCGGGCGCAAAGCGCCCTGGAAGCCGAAGAGCTGGCGCGTCAGGGGCAGCAGGTGATGGCGGAGATCAACGGTCTGCCGATCCCGGTCATTGCCGCGATCCACGGTGCCTGTCTGGGCGGTGGGCTTGAGCTGGCGCTGGCCTGTCACAGCCGGATTTGCACCGACGATGCGAAAACGATTCTGGGCCTGCCGGAAGTGCAGCTGGGACTTCTGCCTGGCTCCGGCGGAACGCAACGGCTGCCGCGCCTGGTGGGTGTCAGCACGGCGCTGGAGATGATCTTAACCGGTAAACAGCTGCGTGCCCGTCAGGCGCTGAAAGCCGGTCTGGTCGATGATGTCGTGCCGCAGTCCATTTTGCTGGAGGCCGCCGTTGAGCTTGCGTTGAAAGGGCGTCAGGCAAAACGTCCTCTGCCGGTTCGCGAGCGCGTGCTTGCCGGCCCGTTGGGAAGAACCCTCCTGTTCAACATGGTGGGCAAAAAGACCGAACAAAAAACCAAAGGCAATTACCCGGCGGCAAAGCGGATCCTGGACGTGATCGAAACCGGGCTGTCGCAGGGCAGCAGCAGCGGTTATGCCGCGGAGGCCAAAGCCTTTGGCGAACTGGCGATGACGCCGCAGTCGCAGGCGCTGCGCAGCATCTTCTTCGCCAGCACGGACGTGAAAAAAGATCCGGGCAGCGAGGCTGAGCCTGCGCCGCTGCGTGCCGTTGGCGTACTGGGTGGGGGACTCATGGGCGGCGGTATCGCTTTTGTTACCGCCAGCAAAGGCAAATTGCCTGTACGAATCAAAGACATTAATCCTAAGGGGATCAACCACGCGCTGCAGTACAGCTGGCTGAACCTTGATCTAAAGGTCAAGCGCCGCCATATCAAGGCAAGCGAGCGTGATAAAACCCTGGCGATGATCTCCGGTACGACGGATTACAGCGGTTTTGCGCACCGCGATCTGGTGATTGAAGCCGTGTTTGAAGATCTGGCGCTTAAACAACAGATGGTGGCAGACGTTGAGCAACATTGCGCCCCGCACACCATTTTTGCCTCTAACACGTCGTCATTACCGATTGGCGATATCGCGGCGAAAGCCGTGCGTCCGGAGCAGGTGATCGGACTGCACTTCTTTAGCCCGGTAGAAAAAATGCCGCTGGTGGAGGTTATTCCGCACGCGACGACCAATCCGCAAACTGTTGCCACCGTGGTGAAGCTGGCGAAAAAACAGGGCAAAACCCCGATTGTGGTAGCGGACAAAGCTGGCTTCTACGTCAACCGCATTCTGGCGCCCTACATTAATGAAGCCATGCGGTTGCTGTCGGAAGGGGAGAAGATTGAGCACGTCGACGAGGCGCTGGTAAAGTTTGGTTTCCCCGTTGGCCCAATCCAACTTTTGGATGAGGTGGGAATAGACACCGGCACTAAAATTATACCAGTGCTGGAAGCTGCATATGGCGATCGTTTTAGCCCCCCTGCAAACATTGTTTCTGCGATTTTGAAGGACGATCGCAAAGGCAGAAAAAATGAACGCGGTTTCTATCTTTACGGCGCGAAAGGGCGTAAAAGCAGGAAACAGGTCGACCCTTCGGTATATGGACTCATTTCGACCACAGGTCAGGGAAAACTGTCCGCCGTTCAGTGCGCTGAGCGCTGCGTGATGATGATGCTCAATGAAGCGGCGCGCTGCTTTGATGAGCAGGTGATCAAGAGTGCACGCGATGGCGACATCGGCGCGGTATTTGGTATTGGTTTCCCGCCGTTCCTTGGCGGCCCGTTCCGTTACATGGATACGCTCGGCGCGGGTGAAGTGGTTGCAATCCTGCAACGTCTGGCTTCGCAATATGGTCCCCGGTTTACGCCGTGTGACGAATTATTGCAGATGGCGGAACGCGGCCAGACATTTTGGCCTGCAAGGGAAACTGTCCTCGTAAGCTGAGGTCAAAGAAGGGTAAATCCTGAGGTGAATGGACCTGTTCTGGCGATTTTGTAAACAGAGATTGACTATACTTACGCCATTGAGGTAAAAAACAGCGTTTAATTCACCGAATGGATCAGGCACAATGCCCGGCCATCGGGTTTTCTACCTCATAGCATTTATCGCGGGTAGTTAACGCCGGTGATTCTGGTTAACAAAAGCGGTGCAATATGCAAGTTTTTATCATGCGTCACGGCGACGCGGCACTCGATGCCGCCAGTGACTCAGTACGTCCTTTGACCGTCTGTGGCTGCGACGAATCTCGTCTGATGGCGACCTGGCTTAACGGTCAAAAAGTGGACATCGAACGCGTTCTGGTGAGTCCGTTCCTGCGTGCAGAACAGACGCTGGATGTGGTAGGGGAGTGTATGAACCTGCCGACCAGCGTGGATGTTCTCCCTGAACTCACCCCGTGTGGCGATGTAGGTCTTGTCAGCGCTTATCTTCAGGCGCTGTGCAATGAAGGTGTCGCTTCCGCGCTGGTCATTTCCCACCTGCCACTGGTTGGCTATCTGGTATCTGAGCTGTGCCCGGGCGAGACCCCGCCGATGTTCACGACATCCGCCATTGCCAACGTTTCTCTCGACGAAACGGGCAAAGGTGTCTTCAACTGGCAAATGAGTCCGTGCAACCTGAAGATGGCAAAAGCCATCTGACGTGACGTGCGATATGGCGGGGCGCAATGTGCTTCCCGCCATTCTGTCAGGGCAACTCTGGCGGCTGCCACTCTTCCACTTCAATCAACACCAGCAACGCGGCATCTCCGCCGTACTCTTTCGGTGCCTGATGAAAAGCCATTACGTGCGGGTGCTGAGCCAGCCACAGCGGCGTCTGTTGCTTGAGGATATGTTTACCGTGGCCATGCATCACGCAGGCGCAAAAAACATGTTCACGGCGACAGGCAGCGATCAACGCCCCCAGCTCCTGTTTCGCCTGCATCTGCGTTAAACCGTGCAGATCGAGAAACAGCTCCGGCGAATAATCCCCGCGGCGTAATTTTTTCAGCTCAAAATGGCTGACGTCTTCGCGTACGTACTTAACAGCCCCTTGCGTATTAAGCAACGGCTGAAATTCATCTGAAAAATAGTGGCTGTTATCCGCCTGCTCCTGCAGCAGACGTTTGACCGGTACTTCGCTAATTTTTTTACGCTGCGGGCGATGGACGATGGTGTCCTGCGCGATTTTCCGCGTCCCGGTCATCAGCTGGCGGAAGAGCGCCTGATCCTCCTCACTGAGCGATGTTTTCTTTTTCATTCGTCATTCTCATCTCGTATTTCCGATAGTGTACCCGACTAAACGCATTTTTTAACCTCAAGCGCGACGCGTCATTGCTGATTTATCGCCGTCTTCATGGCAAACTAGCCGCCGAAAATTATGCGAGCATGCCCTGGAGGAAAGAGTGGATAAAATATTTGTCGATGAAGCAGTAAACGAGCTGCATACCATACAGGACATGTTGCGCTGGTCGGTTAGCCGCTTCAGCGCCGCCAATATCTGGTACGGTCACGGTACCGACAACCCGTGGGATGAGGCCGTGCAACTGGTGCTGCCGTCTCTCTACCTGCCGCTGGATATTCCGGAAGACATGCGCACCGCGCGCCTGACCTCCAGCGAAAAACACCGCATCGTTGAGCGCGTGATCCGCCGCGTGAACGAGCGCATTCCGGTCGCCTATCTGACCAACAAAGCCTGGTTCTGCGGCCACGAGTTCTATGTCGATGAACGCGTGCTGGTGCCGCGCTCGCCGATTGGTGAGTTGATTAACAACCACTTTGAAGGCCTGATCGGCCATCAGCCGCAGCACATTCTGGATATGTGTACCGGCAGCGGCTGTATCGCCATCGCCTGCGCGTACGCCTTCCCGGAAGCGGAAGTGGACGCCGTCGATATCTCCACCGACGCGCTGGCCGTGACCGAGCACAACATTGAAGAGCACGGCCTGATCCATCACGTTACGCCAATTCGCTCTGACCTGTTCCGCGATCTGCCGACGCTGCAGTACGATCTGATCGTCACCAATCCGCCGTACGTCGATGCGGAAGACATGTCCGATCTGCCGAACGAATACCGTCACGAGCCGGAGCTCGGTCTGGCGTCAGGCTCTGACGGCCTGAAGCTGACCCGCCGCATTCTGGCCTGCGCGCCGGATTACCTGACCGACGACGGCGTTCTGATTTGTGAAGTGGGCAACAGCATGGTACATCTGATAGAGCAGTACCCGGATGTGCCGTTCACCTGGCTTGAGTTCGACAACGGCGGTGACGGCGTCTTTATGCTGACCAAAGCGCAGCTGCTCGACGCGCGCGAACACTTCAGCATCTATAAAGATTAATCCAGCGGGCTTCGGCCCGTTTCACAACGCTCAAACACAAACAACAACATCGGAGCCGTGATGGCAGGAAACAGTATTGGACAGGTATTCCGCGTGACCACCTTTGGGGAATCACACGGGCTGGCGCTGGGCTGTATCGTTGATGGCGTACCGCCAGGCATCGAACTGACAGAAGCCGATTTACAGCACGACCTCGACCGTCGTCGCCCGGGCACCTCTCGCTACACCACGCAGCGTCGCGAGCCGGACCAGGTAAAAATTCTCTCCGGCGTCTTTGAAGGCCGCACCACCGGCACCAGCATTGGTCTGCTGATCGAAAACACCGATCAGCGCTCCCAGGACTACGGCGCCATCAAAGACGTCTTCCGTCCGGGCCACGCCGACTACACCTACGAGCAAAAGTACGGCTTCCGCGACTATCGCGGCGGCGGGCGCTCTTCCGCGCGTGAAACCGCGATGCGCGTGGCGGCAGGGGCGATTGCCAAAAAATACCTGCAGCAGAAATTTGGCATCGTTATCCGCGGCTGTCTGACCCAGATGGGCGACATTCCGCTGGCGATCAAGGACTGGGATCAGGTTGAACAAAACCCGTTCTTCTGCGCCGATGCCGACAAGCTTGAGGCGCTGGACGAACTGATGCGCGGCCTGAAAAAAGAGGGCGACTCCATTGGCGCGAAAGTGACCGTGGTGGCCGACGGCGTCCCGGCTGGCTGGGGCGAGCCGGTATTCGACCGTCTCGACGCCGACATTGCCCACGCGCTGATGAGCATCAACGCGGTGAAGGGCGTAGAGATTGGCGACGGCTTTGACGTGGTTCAGCTTCGCGGCAGTCAGAACCGCGATGAAATCACGAAAGCGGGCTTCCAGAGCAACCATGCGGGCGGTATCCTGGGCGGTATCAGCAGCGGGCAGCAGATTGTTGCCAACATCGCGCTGAAGCCAACTTCCAGCATTACCGTGCCGGGCCACACGATTAACCGCGATGGCGAAGAAGTTGAGATGATCACCAAAGGACGTCACGATCCGTGCGTGGGGATCCGCGCGGTGCCGATCGCAGAAGCGATGCTGGCGATCGTGCTGATGGATCACTTCCTGCGCCAGCGCGCGCAGAATGCGGATGTGACGACCACCATTCCACGCTGGTAAACATGAAAAAAACCGCAATTGCTCTGCTGGCGCTGCTTGCCAGTGGAGCCAGTCTGGCCGCCACACCGTGGCAAAAAATCACCCACCCGGTGGCGGGGAGCGCGCAGTCCATTGGCGCCTTTTCCAACGGCTGTATCGTCGGTGCCCAGGAGCTTCCACTCCAGTCTGATACCTATCAGGTGATGCGTACCGACCAGCGTCGTTACTTTGGCCACCCTGACCTGGTGCTGTTCATCCAGCGCCTGGGAAACCAGGTGCATAACCTGGGGCTGGGCACGATGCTGATTGGCGATATGGGGATGCCTGCCGGCGGGCGTTTTAACGGTGGACACGCCAGTCACCAGACCGGACTGGATGTCGATATCTTCCTGCAGCTGCCGAAAACGCGCTGGACCTCCGCCCAACTGCTGAAACCGCAGGCGCTGGATCTGGTGGCGAGCGACGGCAAGCGCGTTGTGCCGTCCCTGTGGACGCGGGACGTATCCAGCATGATCAAGCTGGCGGCAGAAGATAACGACGTCACGCGGATTTTCGTCAACCCGGCCATCAAGCAGCAGCTCTGCCTGGATGCAGGAACCGATCGCGACTGGCTGCGCAAAGTGCGCCCGTGGTTCCAGCATCGTGCGCACATGCACGTTCGTCTGCGCTGCCCGGCGAATAGCCTGGAATGTGAAGATCAGCCACTTCCGCCGCCAGGCGATGGCTGCGGTGCGGAACTGCAAAGCTGGTTTGAACCGGCAAAACCTGGAACCTCTAAGCCTGAGAAGAAGACACCGCCTCCGTTGCCGCCTTCCTGCCAGGCGCTACTGGATGAGCATGTACTTTAATGGATAATTTCGTCGATCTGTTTATGGTGTCACCGCTGCTGCTGGTGGTGCTGTTCTTTGTGGCCATGCTGGCCGGTTTTATCGACGCGCTCGCGGGCGGCGGCGGGTTGTTAACCGTGCCCGCTCTGCTGGCGGCGGGCATGAGCCCGGCGCAGGCGCTTGCCACCAATAAGCTTCAGGCCTGCGGCGGCTCGCTCTCGGCGTCGCTCTATTTTATCCGCCGTAAGGTGGTGAGCCTGGCCGATCAGAAGCTCAATATCCTGATGACCTTTATCGGCTCCACGTCGGGTGCGCTGCTGGTTCAGCACGTGCAGTCCGATATTTTGCGCCAGATCCTGCCGATTCTGGTCATCTGCATCGGGCTTTACTTCCTGCTGATGCCAAAGCTCGGTGAAGAAGACCGCCAGCGTCGTCTGCACGGCCTGCCGTTTGCCCTGATTGCCGGGGGCTGCGTGGGTTTTTACGACGGTTTCTTCGGGCCGGGGGCCGGTTCATTTTACGCGCTGGCGTTCGTGACGCTGGCTGGGTTTAACCTCGCCAAATCCACCGCTCATGCCAAAGTGCTCAACGCGACCTCAAACGTCGGAGGCCTGCTGCTGTTTATCATTGGCGGCAAGGTTATCTGGGCAACCGGGTTTGTGATGATGGCAGGGCAGTTCCTGGGCGCGCGCGCGGGCTCGCGTCTGGTATTAAGCAAAGGACAAAAACTTATTCGCCCGATGATCGTCATCGTCTCGGCCGTAATGAGCGCCAAACTTCTTTATGACAGCCATGGACAGGAGATCCTCACCTGGTTGGGGATGCACTAATGAACAGTACGCATAAATACGAACAGCTGATTGAGATTTTCGACGGCTGTTTTGCTGACGATTTTAATACCCGTCTGATTAAAGGCGACGACGAACCGATCTATCTTCCTGCTGATGCGGAGGTTCCGTATAACCGCATCGTCTTTGCCCACGGCTTTTATGCCAGCGGCTTGCACGAGATTTCGCACTGGTGCATTGCGGGTAAAGCGCGGCGCGAGCTGGTGGACTTCGGTTACTGGTACTGCCCGGACGGACGTGATGCCGCCACTCAGGGCCAGTTTGAAGATGTGGAAGTGAAGCCGCAGGCGCTGGAATGGCTATTCTGCGTCGCGGCGGGTTTCCCGTTCAACGTCAGCTGTGACAACCTCGAAGGCGACTTCGAGCCAGACCGTATCGTCTTCCAGCGCCGCGTTCACGCGCAGGTGATGGAATATCTTGAGAAAGGCATCCCGGAACGTCCGGCACGTCTGATCGAGGCCTTACAGAATTATTACCACACGCCGGTTATCACGGCGGAATGCTTCCCTTGGCCGGAAGATCTTTAACAGAGGAAAGAAGATGATCGCAGAATTTGAATCACGCATTCTGGCGTTAATTGATGACATGGTGGAACATGCCAGCGATGATGAGCTGTTCGCCAGCGGTTATCTGCGTGGTCACCTGACGCTCGCGGTAGCCGAGCTGGAAGCGGGGGACGATCACTCTGCTGATGCCGTTCACGCTGAAGTCACTCGCAGCCTGGAGAAAGCCATTCTGGCCGGGGAGCTCTCTCCGCGCGACCAGTCACTGGTGCTGGGCATGTGGGACAAATTGTTCCAGCAGGCGAAAGCGAAGTAAGTGTTTCACCACCCTCTCCCTGTGGGAGAGGGACGGGTGAGGGCACCAGGCCGCACCTACTTAACCTTCTTCCCCTTCAGCAGTTTCCGTACCCACAAGCGATTCGGATTCAGCCCTGCAAGCGTAACCCTGTCCAGCGGGATCGGCTCGCCGCTCATTTGCGCGGCTAACGCTTCTGCCAGCAGCGGCGCAGAACAGAGCCCACGAGACCCTAATCCACCCAGCATATACAGCTCGGGATAAACCGGCGCGCTTACCGCGTTATCCCGGTTATCAGCCAGATCCTGATAGGCCTCAAGCGTCGCGTCGTAGTCCGGCACATTTCCCGCCATCGGCAGATGATCGCGGGTGGCGCAGCGCACGCCGCAGCGCGCGTCACCCTCGCTGACGTCAACCTCTTTCGCCCACGCCGCATCCGGGAAACAGTCAATCAGGCGCTGGCGGTTCTGGGCCTGATCCGCGTCGCTGTAGCGCATATCCGTTTCGCCACGATGATAGCTGGCCCCGATGCAGTGATGGCCGTTAGACGGATTTTGCGGCGTCAGATAGCCGTCATAGCACAGCACCTGACGCAGTTTGCTCAGTTCGGGCGCGGAAGGAATATGGCTTACCTGGCCTCCGACCGAATAAACCGGCAACGTCTCTGTCTGGATAAACTGGCTGATGTTATGCCCGTTTGCCAGCACAATGCTGGCATGGCTCGCCTCTTTGCCATCGGCAAAACGCAGATTCCAGCGTTCTGTCCGGCTCAACGATTCAACCTTGTGAGCATAATGCGTCGTCAGCCCGCGCGACTGCGCCAGCGCAATGACCGCCGCTGTCAGTTCAGCCGGGCACAGCCAGCCGCCGAGCGGATACTGAATGCCCCCACATCCGGTTTCCACGCCAGCGGTGTCTGCCACCTCTTGCGCACTTACCGCGCGGGCAATCTCGTCAGGCAGACCCAGCGACAGCATCTGCGTGATTTTTTGCTGGCTCTTTTCATCCCAGCCGAGCTGCGTGACGCCGCACCAGTCATGATCGAACGCCACCGGCAGGGCGTCGTACAGGCGACGAGCGAAGGTAAACGCCGCGGGGAAAAACTGGAACAGGGCCGGATCGTGCGCGCTTAAAAGCGGGTAGAGCGCCCCCTGACGGTTACCGGACGCTCCACAGGCGGGTGCGTCGTCAGCGCAGTAGAGCGTGACCTGCCAGCCGCGGTGGAGAAGCGCGAGGGACAGCAGAGCGCTGGCGATCCCCCCGCCGACTATCGCCACCTCACGGGATGCGCTGGCGCGGCGCGCAAACCAGGGCGCCTGTGCGGGGATGTCCAGCGTCTGCTCCATTCTGCCGACCAGCATGTCGCGCTTGCGGCCAAAACCTTTGGTCTTCTGCATGGTAAAGCCCGCCTCCTGCAGCCCGCGGCGGACAAAGCCTGCCGAGGTGAAGGTGGCAAGCGTCGCGCCAGGACGCGCCAGCCGCGCCATCGCGCTAAACAGATGCTGGCTCCACATGTCCGGGTTTTTGGCGGGGGCAAAGCCGTCAAGGAACCACGCGTCCACCGTCTGATTCATCGAATCGTCGAGGGTATCGGTCAGGTCATTGATGTCGCCAAGCCATAAATCCAGCGTCACGCGTCCATCGTCCAGAATCAGACGATGGCAGCCGCCGATGTGGGGCGGCCACTGCGCCTGAAGCTGCTCCGCCCAGGCAGCAAGCTCTGGCCAGCGCTGATGGGCGAGCCGCAGATCGTGCGCGGTCAGCGGGAATTTTTCGAAACTGATGAAATGTAATCTTTGTAGCGTAGCCTCAGGGTGGGCAGCGTGAAACTGGTTAAACGCCTGCCAGAGGGTTAAAAAATTCAGCCCGGTGCCGAATCCACTTTCCGCGACCACAAACAGGCTCCGCGGATGCTCCGGGAAGCGGGTGCTGAGCTGGTTTCCGTCGAGGAAAACATAGCGAGTTTCTTCGAGTCCGTTATCATTAGAAAAATAGACGTCATCAAAATCTCGGGAAACAGGTGTACCCTCAGCGTTGAATTCGAGGTTGGCGGGTTGTATAGCGTTTTGTTTCACGTAAGTTACTCGTCTGACAGGCAGTGGCACGATCTTAACGATGTGAGTCCATCGGTGCAAATTTCCGCAGAAAATGTCTGATCGGACTTGTTCGGCGTACAAGTGTACGCTATTGTGCGACTCGAAACTTACTATAGTGCGACTTACAGAGGTATTGAATGAAACGTGCAGTGATTACTGGCCTGGGCATTGTTTCCAGCATCGGTAATAACCAGCAGGAAGTCCTGGCATCTCTGCGTGAAGGACGCTCCGGGATCACTTTCTCTGAAGAGTTTAAAGATTCAGGTATGCGTAGCCACGTATGGGGTAACGTCAAACTGGACACCACCGGTTTGATTGACCGCAAAGTGGTTCGTTTCATGAACGATGCCTCTATTTATGCTTATCTCTCCATGCAGGAAGCGATCAAAGATTCCGGCCTGAGCGAAGAGGTTTATCAGAACAACCCGCGCGTGGGTCTGATCGCCGGTTCCGGCGGCTCATCAAAAGCGCAGGTATTCGGCGCTGACGCAATGCGAAGCCCGCGTGGTCTGAAAGCAGTAGGTCCGTACGTGGTAACCAAAGCCATGGGTTCTGCGGTTTCCGCGTGCCTGGCGACCCCATTCAAAATCCACGGTGTGAACTACTCCATCAGCTCCGCGTGTGCGACCTCCGCACACTGCATCGGTAATGCTGTTGAGCAGATCCAACTGGGTAAACAGGACATCGTATTTGCTGGCGGCGGCGAAGAGCTGGGCTGGGAAATGGCCTGTGAATTCGACGCGATGGGCGCACTGTCCACCAAATACAATGAAACCCCGGATAAAGCCTCCCGTACCTATGATGCGCACCGTGACGGTTTCGTTATCGCTGGCGGCGGCGGTATGGTTGTGGTTGAAGAGCTGGAGCATGCCCTGGCACGTGGCGCGCACATCTACGCTGAAATCGTGGGCTACGGCGCAACGTCTGACGGCGCCGACATGGTTGCGCCATCCGGCGAAGGCGCGGTGCGCTGCATGAAAATGGCGATGCACGGCGTTGACACCCCAATCGACTACCTGAACTCCCACGGTACCTCTACTCCGGTAGGCGACGTGAAAGAGCTGGGTGCGATCCGTGAAGTCTTCGGCGACAACAGCCCGGCAATCTCCGCGACCAAAGCCATGACCGGTCACTCTCTGGGTGCGGCTGGCGTGCAGGAAGCGATCTACTCTCTGCTGATGCTGGAAAACGGCTTTATCGCGCCAAGCATCAACATTGATGAGATGGACGAGCAGGCTGCAGGCCTGAACATCGTGACCAACCCAACGGACGCGACGCTGACTACCGTCATGTCAAACAGCTTCGGCTTCGGTGGCACCAACGCCACGCTGGTTATGCGTAAGCTGAAAGCATAAGTTTTAGTTTGATTCCGGAAGGGAGCCATAAGGCTCCCTTTTTTTATGCATTGACAAGCGGCTGATCTCACAGGCAAACTTCACCACTCAACATTATCCTCACGATAATGCGTAAGCGTTTAACGTCAACCAACGCACCTTAATCCTGATTATCAGGTAGAGGGGGCGTGGCATTTCCCCGCCTTACTCTTCATTTCGGAGTAAAGCATGACTGCAGTAACTCAAACAGAAACAACCCCTTCAGCGAACGTCTCGCTGTTCCGTATCGCTTTTGCGGTATTTTTGACCTATATGACCGTTGGCCTGCCGCTGCCGGTGATCCCGCTGTTCGTTCATCAGGAGCTGGGCTATGGCAACACCATGGTCGGCATTGCCGTGGGCATTCAGTTTTTAGCCACGGTATTAACCCGCGGTTACGCCGGACGACTGGCGGATCAGCACGGTGCAAAACGCTCGGCGTTACAGGGAATGTTTGCCTGTGGGCTCGCGGGCGGCGCATGGCTGCTGGCGGCTCTTCTGCCGGTAGATGCCGCGTATAAGTTTGCGCTGCTGGTGCTGGGCCGTTTAATCCTTGGCTTTGGTGAAAGCCAGCTGCTGACCGGCACCCTGACGTGGGGAATGGGGCTGGTGGGGCCCGCACGCTCCGGCAAGGTGATGTCCTGGAACGGTATGGCCATCTATGGCGCGCTGGCCGCAGGCGCACCGCTTGGGCTGCTGATCAATAGCCAGTTTGGGTTTGCGGCGCTGGCTGCCACCACCATGGTTTTACCCCTGCTGGCATGGGCGTTTAACGGCTCGGTGCGTAAGGTGCCCGCGCACAAGGGCGAGCGTCCTTCCCTGTGGAGCGTGGTCGGCCAGATCTGGCAGCCGGGTCTTGGCCTGGCGCTGCAGGGCGTGGGTTTTGCGGTGATTGGTACCTTCGTCTCGCTCTATTTTATGAGCCGCGGCTGGGCGATGGCCGGTTTTACGCTCACCGCGTTTGGCGGCGCGTTTGTGCTAATGCGCGTCTTCTTCGGCTGGATGCCGGATCGCTTCGGCGGCGTGAAGGTCGCGGTCGCGTCGCTGATGATAGAGACCGTGGGTCTGCTGCTGCTGTGGAATGCACCCGTGGCCTCCGTTGCGCTGCTTGGCGCGGCGCTGACCGGCTGTGGCTGTTCACTGATCTTCCCGGCGCTCGGTGTTGAAGTCGTGAAGCGCGTGGCCCCGCAGGTGCGCGGCACGGCGCTGGGCGGTTATGCGGCGTTTCAGGATATCTCATACGGGGTAACCGGGCCGCTGGCCGGGGTTTTAGCTACCTCGTTTGGTTATCCGTCCGTCTTCCTGGCCGGTGCGGTTTCTGCGGTGGTGGGGATCGTGGTGACGCTGGTGGCATTTCGCAGGGCTTGAGCCGCTGTAGGCCCGGTAAGCGTAGCGCCACCGGGCAAAAGCTCAGGCAACCAGCCAGAAAATCGCCAGCGCAATCAGTAGCGCAATAAACATCAACCCCGGACGCGCAGAGAGCGTTCTGAACGTCTCGACGACCGGCGAAAACAGCGGGCTGTAGATCGGCTGAATGTTTCTCACCTCCGGCACGCCGCCCTCGCGCTCGGCGCGGCGAACGAAGATTTGATTGAGCAGATCCTGCACCTGCGCGGTGGTCAGTACCGTTTGCGGCGTGGCCTGCCAGTTTTGCTGGGCGTAATCCCGGATAACTTCAAATTCGTGCGGCTCAAGCGGCTGCTTCAGTGCCGCCTGGACGGTATGTAGGGTAGGGGCATTCTGGGTGCTGAGCGTCTGGCGCGCCTGAAGCCAGGTCACCAGATGCGTAAACTGTTTGGCCGGGATCAGCTCACCCGCCTTCACGCCGGACAGCTCCAGCATGGATTGCCAGATAAGCTTCGTCGGTTCGCCGGTGGCCGCAGCCAGCTTCGTCACCATCTGCTTGAGCGTGTTGTGCTCGGCAGGCAGCAGCGGACGCTCGGTCGCCGGGCGCACCTGAGGCTGCGGAATAGACAGCTCGTTGTTCTGCAGCAGGGTCAGCACGGTTTTGAGCTGGTCGGGCGTCAGCTGGCCCAGCGCGGTCTGACCATACTGCTGGCGAATAAAATCACTCACCGCCTGGCGGTTATTGCCCTGGCCCAGCAGCTCCGTCAGCTGAGAAACAATCTGGCGCGTGGTGTGATTCTGCTGCGCGGTCGTAATACGCTGGTTCAGGTTTTGTTCGGCCGCAGGGAAATGGCGCGACTGCAGCGGTGCGTCGTTCCTCACGCCTAAATCATGCTTTACCCCGGCCCAGACTTCCGCGTTTTGCTGCGAAGTCAGCGCAATCAGGCGCGTAATCAGTCGCTCCAGCACGGTGCGCTGTTGCGTGGATAGCGGTTGTTCACCGGCAACGTTTGGCGTGACGGGGCCTTCACCCGGAGGGCGTGGCGGCGTACCTGAAATGGGCTGCATCGTCAAAAATCCTTAAAGTCAAAACTCAGCGTAAACCTGGCGAACGTATATGCCTGGCGGCCAGATTATGGCACACTTGGCAGGTTTTCTTCCTCTCAAACAGGTACTCAGACGTGAAAATCCTCGTTGATGAAAATATGCCTTATGCCCGTGAGCTGTTTAGCCGCCTGGGTAACGTTAAGGCTGTCCCTGGTCGCCCGATCCCGGTCAACGAACTGGATGACGCCGACGCGCTGATGGTGCGCTCGGTGACCAAAGTAAATGAGGCGTTGCTCGCCGGTAAGGCGGTTAAGTTCGTCGGGACCGCAACGGCAGGGACCGATCATGTGGATGAGCAATGGCTGAAGCTGGCCGGAATCGGTTTTTCCGCCGCGCCGGGCTGTAACGCCATAGCCGTCGTGGAATACGTCTTCTCCTCGCTGCTGATGCTGGCCGAGCGCGACGGTTTTGCCCTAAAAGACCGCACCGTGGGGATTGTCGGCGTGGGTAACGTCGGCGGGCGCCTGCAAAAGCGCCTTGAAGCCTTAGGGATCCGCACGCTGCTGTGCGATCCGCCGCGTAAAGACAACGGTGATGACGGCGATTTCCGCTCGCTGGATGAGCTGGTCGAACAGTGTGACGTGCTGACTTTCCACACGCCGCTGTTTAAAGAGGGGCCGTATAAGTCGCTGCATCTTGCTGACGAGGCGCTGATCCGTCGTCTGAAGGCTGGCACTATTCTGATAAATGCCTGCCGTGGTCCGGTGGTAGATAACGCCGCGCTGCTGACGTGTCTGAACGAAGGACAAGACATCAGGGTGGTGCTGGACGTCTGGGAGCCGGAGCCGGATCTCAACGTTGAACTGCTTAACAAGGTGGACGTGGGCACGGCGCATATCGCTGGTTACACCCTCGAGGGGAAAGCGCGCGGCACGACGCAGGTCTTCGAAGCCTTCAGCGCTTTTATTGGCCATCCGCAGCAGGTGGCGCTGGATACCTTACTCCCCGCGCCTGAATTTGGCCGCATTACCCTGCACGGCCCGCTCGATCAGGCAACGCTGAAAAGGCTGGTGCATTTGGTGTATGATGTGCGCCGCGATGATGCGCTGCTGCGTAAAGTGGCGGGGAGCCCGGGTGAGTTTGATAAGCTGCGCAAGAACTACGTTGAGCGCCGCGAGTGGTCTTCCCTGTATGTAATATGCGACGACGCCCCGGCGGCGACGCTGCTGCACAAGCTGGGGTTTAACGCCGTTCATCACCCGGCGCATTAATGTCTTCTTAATGCTCCCTGTCGGATACTCCGACAGGGACGCTTTTTTATTTCTGGAGTAAACCACCATGTCTGAAGGCTGGAACATTGCCATTTTAGGTGCCACGGGTGCCGTGGGCGAAGCCCTGCTCGAAACCCTTGCTGAGCGTCAGTTCCCGGTGGGCGATATCTATGCGCTGGCGCGTACCGACAGCGCAGGTGAGCATCTGCGTTTTAACTGTAAATCCGTCATGGTTCAGGACGCGGCCGCGTTCGACTGGACGCAGGCGCAGCTGGCGTTTTTCGCCGCGGGCGCTGAAGCCACTGCGGCGTACGTTGAAGAGGCGACTAACGCAGGCTGCCTGGTGATCGACCTGAGCGGTCTGTTCTCAATGGAGCCGGATGTGCCGCTGGTGGTGCCGGACGTGAACCCGTTTGTGCTGGCTGACTACCGCAACCGTAACGTCATTGCGGTGCCGAACAGCCTCACCAGCCAGCTGCTGACCGCCCTGAAACCGCTAATCGATGACGGCGGCCTGTCGCGCATTTCCGTGACCAGCCTGCTGTCCGCGTCCGCGAACGGTAAAAAGGCCGTTGACGCGCTGGCCGGGCAGAGCGCGAAGCTGCTGAACGGTATCCCGATTGACGAAGATGATTTTTTTGGCCGCCAGCTGGCGTTCAACATGCTGCCGCTGCTGCCGGATCGCGAGGGCTCCGTGCGCGAAGAGCGCCGTATCGTCGATGAAGTGCGTAAAATTCTGCAGGACGATGGCCTGACGATCTCCGCGAGCGTCGTGCAGTCTCCGGTCTTCTACGGCCACGCGCAGATGGTCGGCTTTGAAGCTCTCCGTCCGCTGGCGGCAGAAGAGGCGCGCGACGCGTTTGGCCGCGGTGAAGACATCGTGCTCTCTGAAGAGAGCGAGTTCCCGACGCAGGTTGGTGATGCCACCGGTAGCGCGCATCTTTCCGTTGGCTGCGTGCGTAACGATTACGGGATGCCGGAGCAGGTTCAGTTCTGGTCCGTTGCCGATAACGTTCGCTTCGGCGGCGCGCTGATGGCGGTCAAAATCGCTGAAAAACTGGTGCAGGAGTACCTGTACTGATGTCAGACGTGGAACAAAAGCCAGTTCATAAAATTGCCCTCGGTATTGAGTACGATGGCAGTAAATATTATGGCTGGCAGCGTCAGAATGAGGTGCGCAGCGTCCAGGAGAAGCTGGAGAAAGCGCTCTCTCAGGTGGCAAACGAGCCGATTAACGTCCTGTGCGCGGGACGTACGGACGCGGGAGTTCACGGCACCGGACAGGTGGTGCACTTTGAAACCACCGCCGTGCGTAAGGATGCCGCCTGGACGCTGGGTGTAAATGCGAATTTGCCTGGTGACATTGCGGTGCGTTGGGTAAAAGCTGTGCCGGATGATTTTCACGCGCGCTTCAGCGCCACGGCGCGTCGCTACCGTTATGTCATCTACAACCAGCGCCTGCGTCCTGCGGTGTTAAGCCAGGGCGTGACGCATTTTTATGAACCGCTTGATGCAGAACGTATGCATCGCGCGGCGCAGTGTCTGATTGGTGAAAATGACTTTACGTCGTTTCGTGCGGTGCAGTGTCAGTCCCGCACGCCGTGGCGCAACGTCATGCACATAAACGTCAGCCGTTTTGGCGCGTATGTGGTGGTGGATATCAAAGCCAATGCCTTTGTACATCATATGGTTCGGAATATTGTGGGCAGCCTGATGGAAGTGGGTGCCGGACACCAGCCGGAGAGCTGGATTGCAGACCTGCTGGCAGCGAAGGACAGAACGCTTGCGGCAGCCACGGCGAAAGCGGAAGGATTGTATCTGGTCTCAGTAGACTATCCGGATCGATTTGACCTGCCGAAACCGCCAATGGGTCCGCTGTTTTTAGCGGACTAAACAAAGGTGCAATTAGGGCTTAGACAATATGGACGTAATACGTTTTCTGATTGATTTCATTCTGCATATTGATGTTCACCTGGCGGAGCTGGTCGCGCAGTATGGCGTCTGGGTTTACGCCATACTGTTCCTCATTCTGTTTTGTGAAACCGGTCTGGTCGTTACCCCATTCCTGCCAGGAGATTCACTGCTGTTCGTGGCCGGGGCGTTATCGGCGCTGCCCACTAACGATCTGAACGTGCATCTTATGGTTGTGCTGATGGTGATTGCCGCCATTGTCGGTGATGCGGTCAACTATACGATTGGACGAGTGTTCGGTGAACGGCTTTTCAGCAATCCTGATTCCAAAATTTTCCGTCGCAGCTATTTAGATAAAACCCATGCGTTTTATGAACGCCATGGCGGTAAAACCATTATCCTTGCGCGTTTTGTGCCTATTGTGCGCACATTTGCACCGTTTGTGGCGGGAATGGGGCATATGTCCTATCGTCATTTTGCGGCATACAACGTGGTTGGCGCGCTGCTGTGGGTACTGCTGTTTACCTACGCAGGCTATCTGTTTGGCGATCTCCCGGTGGTGCAGGAAAACCTTAAGTTACTGATTGTAGCGATTATTGTGCTTTCCGTACTGCCTGGCGTTATCGAAATCATTCGTCACAAACGTGCGGCGGCAAAACAAGCGAAGTAAATGCACACTGGCGGTTCGACCACTTTTTTATCCAAAGTTTCGGGCTGTTATGTTTTAATGTGCAACATTCATGGTCTGTTGGAGGCAAAAATGGCATTATTCGCCTCTTATAGCAAAACTGGCATACGACCAGGTTCAGGCAGAAAGGTTATCAATGAGCTGGATTGAACGAATTAAAAGCAACATTACCCCAACGCGCAAAGCGAGCATTCCTGAAGGGGTATGGACGAAGTGTGATAGCTGCGGTCAGGTTCTTTATCGCGCAGAGCTGGAGCGCAACCTTGAGGTGTGTCCGAAGTGTGACCACCATATGCGTATGTCGGCGCGCAACCGCCTGCATAGCCTGCTGGACGAAGGCTCTCTGGTAGAGCTGGGTAGCGAACTCGAGCCAAAAGACGTGCTGAAGTTCCGCGATTCCAAAAAATACAAAGATCGTCTGGCCTCTGCACAGAAAGAGACCGGCGAGAAAGACGCGCTGATCGTCATGAAAGGCACCCTGCATGAGATGCCGGTTGTCGCCGCTGCCTTTGAGTTCTCCTTTATGGGCGGCTCAATGGGCTCCGTGGTCGGTGCGCGCTTCGTGCGTGCCGTTGAGCAGGCGCTGGAAGACAACTGTCCGCTGATCTGCTTCTCTGCCTCCGGCGGCGCGCGTATGCAGGAAGCGCTGATGTCGCTGATGCAGATGGCGAAAACCTCTGCTGCGCTGGCGAAAATGCAGGAGCGCGGTCTTCCGTACATCTCCGTGCTGACCGACCCAACCATGGGCGGCGTCTCCGCGAGCTTCGCGATGCTGGGCGACCTGAACATCGCTGAGCCAAAAGCGCTGATCGGCTTTGCGGGTCCTCGCGTTATCGAGCAAACCGTTCGTGAAAAGCTGCCGCCGGGCTTCCAGCGCAGTGAGTTCCTCATTGAGAAAGGCGCTATCGATATGATCGTCCGCCGTCCGGAAATGCGCCTGAAGCTGGCGAGCATCCTGGCGAAGCTGATGAATCTGCCAGCGCCGAACCCGGATGAGCCGCGCGAAGGCGTGGTGGTACCGGATCAGGAACCCGAGGCCTGATAACTGAAAAGGGCAGGGCCGGTTGGCGCTGCCCTTTTGCTTTCTAATCTGTTAATGACAACCGGGCATTATGGAAAATAAAAGCATTCCCCAAGCCACGTCGCCCCTGGCCGCGTGGCTTTCTTATCTGGAAAACCTGCACAGTAAAACCATCGATATGGGGCTTGAGCGCGTAAGCCAGGTCGCCGCGCGTCTTGATGTGCTCAAACCGGCACCTTTTGTGTTTACCGTCGCGGGCACCAACGGTAAAGGCACCACCTGCCGCACGCTGGAATCTGTCCTGATGGCTGCGGGTTACAGAGTAGGCGTGTACAGCTCTCCACACCTGGTCCGCTACACCGAGCGGGTTCGCGTGCAGAACAGCGAGCTGCCGGAATCGGCGCATACGGCGTCGTTCGCGGAAATTGAAGCCGCGCGCGGTGAGATCTCATTAACCTATTTTGAATACGGTACGCTTTCCGCGCTGTGGCTGTTTAGGCAGGCGCAGCTGGATGTGCTGATCCTTGAGGTTGGCCTCGGCGGACGTCTTGATGCGACCAATATGGTGGATGCGGACGTGGCGGTGGTCACCAGCATCGCGCTGGACCATATCGACTGGCTGGGGCCGGATCGTGAAAGCATTGGCCGCGAGAAGGCCGGTATTTTCCGGGCGAATAAACCTGCCGTGGTCGGCGATCCGGACATGCCGCACACCATTGCTGACGTGGCAAACGAGAAGGGCGCGCGTCTGCTGCGCCGCGGCGTTGACTGGCAATATGAGGTTCAGGATAACGGCTGGCGCTTTAGCGATGCGCAGGGCACGCTTGACCACCTGCCGCTGCCGCAGGTGCCGCAGCCGAACGCGGCAACCGCGCTGGCGGCACTGCGCGCCAGCGGATTAGCGGTCAGCGAGCAGGCGATCCGCGACGGCATTCAGAGCGCAATTCTGCCCGGGCGTTTCCAGATTGTCAGCGAATCACCGCGCCTGATTCTGGACGTGGCGCATAACCCGCATGCGGCGGCGTATCTCGCGGGACGTCTCAAATCGTTACCAAAAACCGGGCGCGTGCTGGCGGTTATCGGTATGCTTCATGATAAAGATATCGGCGGGACGCTGGCCTGCATGGAGACTGTGGTCGATAGCTGGTATTGTGCTCCTCTGGAAGGGCCGCGCGGCGCGACGGCTGAGCAGTTGATGGAACATCTCGGCAAAGGCGCAATCTATAGTAGCGTGGCTCATGCCTGGCATGCCGCGATGGCGGATGCTAAACCAGAAGATACCGTGCTGGTGTGTGGTTCATTCCACACGGTGGCACATGTCATGGAAGTGATGGACGCGGGGAGAACCGGTGGCGAGTAAGTTTCAGAACCGTTTAACAGGAACCATTGTGCTGGTCGCGCTCGGGGTGATTATTCTCCCCGGGCTGCTCGACGGGCAGAAAAAGCATTATCAGGATGAGTTTGCCGCTATTCCGCTGGTGCCGAAGCCGGGTGACCGCGATGAGCCGGATATGCTGCCCGCGGCGACGCAGGCGCTGCCTGCCCAGCCGCCGGAAGGGGCGGCGGAAGAGGTGCGGGCAGGCGATGCCGCCGCACCGTCACTCGATCCGTCTCGCCTGGCGGCAGCGAGCAGCAGCGATATCGATCCGGTGCCGGTAGAGCAGCCTAAACCTGTGGAAAAACCGAAGCCGGTTGAGAAGCCGCAGCCGAAACCCCAGCAACAGCCACAGCGGGATAAAGCAGCGGAGCAGCTGGCTGCCGCATCAGAAACCCCTCCGCCGGCAAAACAGGACGCGGCACCGACCGGAAAAGCGTACGTTGTGCAGCTCGGCGCGCTGAAAAACGCCGATAAGGTCAACGAGGTCGTGAGCAAACTGCGCAGTGCGGGATATCGTGTTTACACTTCACCTTCCACGCCGGTGCAGGGTAAAATTACCCGCATCCTCGTGGGGCCAGAAGCGTCCAAAGATAAGCTTAAAGGTTCGCTGGGCGAGCTGAAGCAGATCTCCGGCCTGAGCGGCGTGGTGATGGGCTACAGCGCGAACTAAGTACGACCTGCTCCTTAAAGAGAGAGGCGATAAGCCACGGCGTTGAACATTTTTTCAGCGCCTTTTTTATTTACGCGCGGGAAGGAAATCCCTACGCAAACGTTTTCTTTTTCTGTTAGAATTCGCCCCGAACTGGATGACAGGGCGTTTAATCGTGGGACACATATGGTCTGGATTGATTACGCCATCATTGCGGTGATTGGTTTTTCCTGTCTGGTTAGCCTGATCCGTGGCTTTGTTCGTGAAGCGTTATCGCTGGTGACTTGGGGTTGTGCTTTCTTTGTCGCCAGTCATTACTACACTTACCTGTCTGTCTGGTTCACGGGCTTTGAAGATGAACTGGTCCGAAATGGAATCGCTATCGCGGTGCTGTTTATCGCAACGCTGATTGTCGGCGCTATCGTGAATTACGTGATAGGTCAGCTGGTCGAGAAAACCGGTCTGTCAGGAACGGACAGGGTACTCGGGATCTGTTTCGGGGCGTTGCGAGGCGTGCTGATTGTGGCCGCGATCCTGTTCTTCCTGGATACCTTTACCGGGTTCTCCAAAAGTGAAGACTGGCAGAAATCGCAGCTCATTCCAGAGTTCAGCTTCATCATCAGATGGTTCTTTGACTATCTGCAAAGCTCGTCGAGTTTTTTGCCCAGGGCATAAACCCTGAGATGTGGCTTAACGAGGAAAAGACGAATGTGCGGTATTGTCGGTATCGCCGGTTTCATGCCGGTAAACCAGTCGATTTATGACGCGTTAACGGTGCTTCAGCACCGTGGGCAGGATGCTGCGGGTATCATCACCATTGATGCAAACAACTGCTTCCGTTTACGCAAGGCGAATGGCCTGGTAAACGATGTGTTTGAAGCCCGCCATATGCAGCGTCTGCAAGGTAATATGGGGATCGGTCACGTTCGTTATCCAACTGCTGGCAGTTCCAGCGCCTCTGAGGCACAGCCTTTCTACGTCAACTCACCGTATGGCATCACCCTTGCTCATAACGGCAACCTGACCAACGCGCATGAGCTGCGTAAAAAGCTGTTCGAAGAGAAACGTCGCCACATTAACACCACCTCTGATTCTGAAATCCTGCTCAATGTGTTCGCCAGCGAGCTGGATAACTTCCGTCATTACCCGCTGGAAGCAGACAACATCTTTGCTGCGATTGCCGCGACCAACCGCCAGATCCGCGGCGCGTACGCCTGCGTGGCGATGATTATCGGTCACGGCATGGTGGCCTTCCGCGATCCAAACGGCATTCGTCCGCTGGTGCTCGGCAAACGCGACCTCGGCGATGGCCGTACCGAATATATGGTTGCCTCTGAGAGCGTGGCGCTGGATACCCTGGGCTTTGAGTTCCTGCGCGACGTTGCGCCGGGCGAAGCGGTTTATATCACCGAGAAGGGCCAGCTGTTTACCCGTCAGTGTGCCGACAACCCGGTCAGCAACCCGTGCCTGTTTGAATACGTTTACTTTGCCCGTCCGGACTCCTTCATCGACAAGATTTCCGTCTACAGCGCGCGCGTGAACATGGGCACCAAGCTGGGCGAGAAGATTGCCCGCGAGTGGGACGATCTCGACATCGACGTGGTGATTCCTATCCCGGAAACCTCCTGCGATATCGCGCTGGAAATCGCCCGCATTCTGGACAAGCCATACCGTCAGGGCTTCGTGAAGAACCGCTACGTTGGCCGCACCTTTATCATGCCGGGCCAGCACCTGCGCCGTAAGTCCGTGCGCCGCAAGCTGAACGCCAACCGCGCTGAATTCCGCGACAAGAACGTTCTGCTGGTGGATGACTCCATCGTTCGCGGCACCACCTCTGAGCAGATCATCGAGATGGCGCGCGAAGCGGGCGCGAAGAAAGTCTACCTGGCCTCTGCTGCGCCGGAGATTCGCTTCCCGAACGTGTACGGCATCGATATGCCAACCGCCAACGAGCTGATCGCTCACGGCCGTGAAGTGGATGAGATTCGCCAGATCATCGGTGCCGACGGCCTGATTTTCCAGGATCTGAACGACCTCATCGACGCGGTGCGTGCCGAGAACCCGGAAATTCAGCAGTTCGAATGCTCCGTGTTCAACGGTATTTACGTGACCAAAGACGTTGACCAGCAGTACCTCGACTATCTTGATTCGCTGCGCAACGACGATGCGAAAGCCGTCCAGCTGCAGAACGATCTCGAAAGCTTAGAGATGCATAACGAAGGTTGATGCTCCGGCAGGTGAGGGCGAATGCCCTCACTTGCAACTCCCCGCAAAATCCTGCACAGTCTGCCCTGAAATCAGTAAGGGCGAAAATCATGAAACGACTCATTGTTGGGCTCAGCGGCGCCAGCGGCGCGATTTACGGCGTACGTCTGTTACAGGTTCTACGTAACGTGGCGGAAGTCGAGACCCATCTGGTGATGAGCCAGGCGGCGCGGCAGACCCTCTCTCTGGAAACCGAACTCTCCCTGCGCGATGTCCAGGCGCTGGCGGACGTGGTTCACGATGCCCGTGATATCGCCGCCAGCATCTCCTCAGGCTCGTTTAAAACGGCCGGCATGGTTATCCTGCCCTGTTCCATTAAAACGCTCTCCGGCATTGTGAACAGCTATACCGACACCCTGGTGACGCGCGCGGCGGATGTGGTGCTGAAGGAGCGTCGTCCTCTGGTGCTCTGCGTGCGGGAAACGCCGCTGCACCTCGGCCATCTGCGTTTAATGACCCAGGCCGCCGAGCTTGGGGCCGTCATCATGCCGCCGGTACCGGCGTTTTATCATCGCCCGACCTCGCTGGATGACGTGATTAATCAGACCGTTAACCGCGTGCTGGATCAGTTTGACATCGACCTGCCTGAAGATCTCTTCACCCGCTGGCAAGGGGCCTGAATCTGTGCACAAACAGAGTGCATGAAAAGAGACGTTGCCCTGTTTCAGGGCAATTATGCAACGGCGATCATATCCTCGACATTTAATTCGTTTTTTCCCTTTTTCTCTTTCCGGTTCGTTCGGCAGACCTGCTATCTTTCACCATTAAGGCAATATCGCAACGTTTTATTAACATATTTAACGTCGAAGTTTTGACCAGACGGCAATGTGGCATAAGACCTGCAAGATGAAGCCTGCAACACAACACACAACACAATACATAATAAAATCACGGTACTTGAGGGTAAATGTATGAAGAAGACGGTTCTGGCTCTGTCTTTGCTCGTGGGGTTAAGTGCGGCGGCAGGTAGCTACGCAGCGCTTCCACAGACGGTTCGTATCGGTACAGACGCAACCTACGCGCCATTCTCTTCCAAGGATGCGAAAGGCGATTTCGTGGGGTTTGATATCGATCTGGGAAATGAAATGTGCAAACGCATTGCGGTGAAATGCACATGGGTGGGCAGCGACTTTGACGCGTTAATCCCGTCGCTGAAAGCCAAGAAAATCGATGCCATTATCTCTTCTCTCTCCATCACTGAAAAACGCCAGCAGGAGATTGCCTTCTCTGACAAGCTCTACGCTGCGGATTCGCGTCTGATTGCCGCGAAAGGTTCCCCGATTAAGCCCACCATCGACTCGCTGAAAGGCAAACACGTCGGCGTGCTTCAGGGATCGACGCAGGAAGGTTATGCCAATGCGACCTGGCGTGAGAAGGGCGTAGACGTGGTGGCTTACCAGAACCAGGATCTGATTTACTCTGACCTGGCCGCAGGCCGTCTGGATGCGGCATTCCAGGATGAAGTCGCCGCGAGCGAAGGCTTCCTGAAGCAGCCTGCGGGTAAAAGCTATGCATTTGCTGGCCCGTCGGTAAAAGACAAAAAATACTTTGGTGACGGCACCGGTATTGGCCTGCGCAAGGATGATACCGAGCTGAAAGCCGCCTTCGACAAAGCCTTTGCAGAGCTGCGTAAAGACGGTACTTACGACAAACTGGCGAAGAAATACTTCGACTTCAACGTATACGGTGAATAATACCTGACGCTAACGCACCGAAAAGGTGCGTTACGGGAGCGGTTGACCCAGTACGGTGCATGTGTTGCACCGTATTGGATCGCTTTGTGCATACTTACGCATTTATAATGCAAAAATTCCCGCCTGAAGGGCATTAGTCTTTGCCTGACAGAGGGGATTAATGGCACATTAGCACCAGCCCGTCGTCGTAAAAATCCCGTATGAAGACAGTTTGTTGAGGATAAATATGAAAAAACTCGTGTTGTCACTATCTCTGGTACTGGCCTTTTCCAGCGCCACCGCGGCATTCGCAGCCATTCCGCAGAAAATCCGAATTGGTACCGATCCAACCTATGCGCCGTTCGAATCGAAGAATTCAAAGGGGGAACTTGTCGGTTTTGACATCGATCTGGCCAATGAGCTGTGCAAACGCATCAAAGCACAGTGTACCTACGTTGAGAACCCCCTGGATGCGCTGATCCCGTCCCTGAAAGCGAAAAAAATCGACGTAATTATGTCCTCACTCTCCATCACCGAAAAACGCCAGCAGGAGATTGCCTTCACCGACAAACTCTACGCGGCCGATTCTCGTCTTGTAGTGGCTAAAGCTTCTGACATTCAGCCAACGCTGGAGTCGCTGAAAGGCAAACGCGTCGGCGTGCTGCAGGGCACCACGCAGGAAACCTACGGCAACGAACACTGGGCGCCGAAGGGGATTGAAATCGTCTCCTATCAGGGCCAGGAAAATATCTACGCTGACCTGACGGCAGGCCGAATTGATGCGGCATTCCAGGATGAAGTCGCGGCAAGCGAAGGCTTCCTGAAAACGCCGGTGGGTAAAGATTACAAGTTTGGCGGCCCGTCAATTAAGGACGTGAAGTTGTTTGGTGTGGGCACCGGTATGGGCCTGCGCAAAGAAGACAACGAGCTGCGTGAAGCGCTGAACAAAGCGTTCGCTGAAATGCGCGCTGACGGTACCTACGACAAACTGGCGAAAAAGTACTTTGATTTTAATGTTTACGGTGGCTAATCGCCCCGTCATATAACGTGCGGCCCCTCCCGCTGCGGGAGGGGAAAAGACACGGTTCCACCACTCACGATACGACAGGGCTCGCGGTATGCTGTACGGATTTTCTGGCGTTATTTTACAGGGCGCGCTTGTCACCCTTGAGCTGGCTATCAGCTCCGTGGTGCTGGCGGTGCTGATAGGTCTGGCAGGCGCAGGGGCGAAGCTTTCAGCTAACAAACCGCTGGCGCTCATATTTGAAGGCTACACCACGCTTATTCGCGGCGTTCCCGATCTGGTGCTAATGCTGCTTATCTTTTACGGTCTGCAGATTGCGCTGAACAGCGTAACGGACGCGATGGGCATGGGACAAATTGATATCGACCCGATGGTGGCCGGTATTATTACCCTCGGTTTTATCTACGGTGCCTACTTCACCGAAACCTTCCGCGGTGCCTACATGGCCGTGCCGAAAGGCCACATTGAGGCGGCAACCGCATTTGGTTTTACCTCTTCACAAACGTTTCGTCGAATTATGTTCCCGGCCATGATGCGCTATGCGCTGCCGGGTATCGGCAACAACTGGCAGGTTATCCTCAAAGCGACAGCGCTGGTCTCGCTGCTCGGCCTGGAAGACGTCGTGAAAGCGACTCAGCTGGCGGGTAAGAGCACCTGGGAGCCGTTCTACTTTGCGGTGGTCTGTGGCGTGATTTATCTGGTCTTTACGACCGCCTCCAATGGTGTGCTGCTTCTGCTCGAGCGTCGCTACTCCGTGGGTGTGAAGAGGGCTGACCTGTGATTGAGATTATTCAGGAATACTGGAAATCGCTGCTGTGGACGGATGGCTACCGCTTTACCGGCGTGGCGATTACCCTCTGGCTGCTGATCTCCTCCGTGGTGATGGGCGGTATTCTGGCGGTGTTTCTTGCCATTGGCCGCGTGTCGAACAATAAATTTATCCAGTTCCCGATCTGGCTGTTCACCTACGTGTTTCGCGGTACGCCGCTGTACGTGCAGCTGCTGGTGTTCTATTCGGGGATGTACACGCTTGAGATCGTAAAAGGCACTGAGATGCTGAACGCGTTCTTCCGCAGCGGCCTGAACTGTACGGTGCTGGCGTTGACGCTCAACACCTGCGCCTACACCACCGAGATTTTCGCCGGGGCAATTCGCTCTGTTCCTTACGGCGAGATTGAAGCGGCGCGCGCGTACGGCTTTTCCTCGGTGAAACTTTATCGCTGTATTATTCTACCGTCGGCACTGCGTATAGCGTTACCGGCGTACAGTAACGAAGTGATTTTGATGCTGCACTCCACCGCGCTCGCCTTTACCGCGACGGTGCCGGATCTGCTCAAAATCGCGCGCGATATTAACTCCGCGACCTATCAGCCGTTTACCGCGTTTGGCATTGCGGCGGTGCTCTATTTAATTATCTCTTATGTTCTGATTAGCCTGTTCCGTAAGGCTGAAAAACGCTGGTTGCAGCATATAAAACCTTCTTCGACGCACTGAGAAAGATGATGGCTGAGAACAAATTAAACGTTATTGATTTGCACAAACGCTACGGCGAACATGAAGTGCTGAAAGGGGTGTCGCTGCAGGCGAATGCGGGCGACGTGATCAGTATCATCGGCTCATCCGGCTCGGGTAAAAGTACCTTCCTGCGCTGCATTAACTTCCTCGAAAAGCCGAGCGAAGGCTCGATTGTGGTGAGCGGGCAGAATATTAACCTGGTCCGTGACAAAGACGGCCAGCTGAAGGTTGCGGATAAACACCAGCTGCGCCTGCTGCGTACGCGCCTGACGATGGTGTTCCAGCACTTCAACCTCTGGAGCCACATGACGGTGCTGGAGAACGTGATGGAAGCACCGATTCAGGTGCTGGGCCTGAGCAAGCAGGAAGCCCGCGAGCGCGCGGTGAAATACCTGGCGAAAGTGGGTATCGACGAGCGCCAGCAGATGAAATATCCGGTGCATCTCTCCGGCGGTCAGCAGCAGCGTGTCTCTATTGCGCGCGCGCTGGCGATGGAGCCCGAAGTGCTGCTGTTCGACGAACCGACTTCCGCGCTGGACCCTGAACTCGTTGGCGAAGTGCTGCGCATCATGCAGAAGCTGGCCGAAGAGGGCAAAACGATGGTGGTGGTGACGCACGAGATGGGCTTCGCCCGTAACGTCTCGAACCACGTTATCTTCCTGCATCAGGGGAAAATTGAAGAGCAGGGGCACCCGGACGAGGTGCTGGCGAACCCGCAAAGCCCGCGCCTGCAGCAGTTCCTGAAAGGGTCGTTGAAGTAGGTTTTAACTTTCCCCCTCTCCCTGTGGGAGAGGGCATCAAGCCGCACCGCACTCCAGCCGATACACCCAGTCGTCATAGCGCACGCCGTCAATCTCATACGCTTTTTCCAGCACCTGCGTGCGCACAAACCCGGCTTTCTCCAGCACCCGCACCGAACCGCCGTTATCTGCCAGCACGTACGCGTTAATCGCTTTCACGCAGGTCTGGTTAAACGCGTAATCACACACCGCGCGCAGCGCCTCGCTGGCGATACCTTTCCCCTGCGCGGCAGGCACAACCGTGTAGCCGATATCGGCCTCTTCACGATTCTCAGGGCTGATTTGCAGGCCAATATCGCCCAGCGGCGTATCGTCCTCAAGAGAGCGGATCACAAAGACATGCTCCGCCATCAGGCGTGCAGCAAACACGCGGCGGGTCTCTTTTTCCGGCGCGATGGCGGCCATGTAGCGCATGATGCGGCGATCTTCTCGCAGCGAGCGGAAGAAGGCCCAGTCAGTGGGTTCGAAAGGAGTGAGGTGAAGCCGGGGAGTGGTTATCGTTGCCATTGTTACGCCATTCCGATGAATTTGGCTTATTACCTTAACACCGGAATGGAACTGGCGAACAGAATGGATTTTGGTGATGGAGGTTAGCGTTTGGTCCTCATCAACTTAGAACGATCAACATAGTTGCCATATTGATCGTAGTAGCGACTGGGTCAGATCGACGCCGCATCTTTTTCTAGTGCCTCCGCGATGATCTTTTCCCCCTTGGGCCACGGCCTGGAGAGCGCGTTTGCAAGCGTAGAAGAACTCAAACCCGCCTGGCGTGAAAGAGCGGCTAGTGAGAGCTTGCGCTTGTGGAGCATGGCGATGATATCCGCTGGGTGCATGTCCTGATCTCTATTCATACATTTTCCTTTATATATGATTTTGTTCAAATTGTAGACATAAATACTAAGTAATACTTAGTACAATTTCAATAACGTGATACCAGAATCATGACTCTACTTCCAGATTTTGAAGAGTCATCATGCTTCCCCATCGACTAAAAGCGGCTCGACTGAAGGCCGGACTATCACAGCAAAAACTTGGGATCCTCGCGGGGATTGATGAAGCGACGGCGAGCGCACGTATGAACCAGTATGAGAAGAGCATTCATACGCCTGACTTTGCGCTGGCGTGCAAGTTGGCGGAGGTGCTTAATATACCGGCCTGTTATTTTTATACTGTTGAGGATGATTTGGCTGAAATTATATTTCACTATTATAAAAAATAAACTATAAATTCTAACTTTAAGGCTGTGATTGTTTATGCAAATTGAAAAAAGACTCAAGCAACTTGCGGAGCAAAACCCTAATTACTCACTACTATGGGCACAATGGGAGTTTGACAAAAAGTTATTATCACGAGCATTGAATACTGTTTCTCGCGATTTTCCACATTATAGTCTTCATGATGCATCTCATTCATCAACTATTGTTACACAGATAGAAAAAGTTATAGCGCCAAATATTGAACATCTATCAGCTACTGATTGCTGGTTAATATTAGAGTCTTGTTATTGGCACGATGCCGGTATGCTTATTACGCATAAAGATAAAGAGTCTCTCCTAAGGGATGAAGGGTTTATATCGTACTTAAAACACCTTTCGCGTTCAAATGGAGAATTATCTCAACATGCAAATATCATCATTGACGAAAAGAAAAATGGCGATATTCATAAAGTATTGCTTATGTCGAACTCATTGACTTTTATTATCGCAGATTATTTTCGTACTAAACATGCTGAACGTTCAGGAACTTTTGTACTAGATCCTACACAGGTCAAGATTGATTCCCCAAGAACTATTTTAATCCCTAAGCGACTTTTTGAATTTATCGCGAGCATAGTTAGATGTCATGGGGAGAGTAGAGAGGAAATCTTGACTTTACCTAAAAGTAACGACGGTATGGATGCTGGAGATTATGCACATCCGCGTTATATTGCTGCTTTGCTTAGAATTGGTGACTTACTTGATATAGATGATGGGCGCTTTTGTCCCACTCTTCTTTCTAATATAGGTGATGTTCCTTGTTCTTCACATGATCATCAAAAGAAACATGCATCTATAAAACATTTATATATTGATAGTGATATTATCGAAATTGAGGCTGTTTGCTCTGGTTATGGTGATTTCCAGGCTCAGCAATCTTGGTTTGAGTATATACGTGATGAATTCTCATATCAAAAAAGCATTTGGAATAAAATAGTTCCAAATAGCAATTATAGGCCACTTCCTACAATTGAAAAAATAGATTGTAGAATTGATGGTCTGATTGCTCTAAAAGGAAAGGTACCAAGACTTAGTTTGGACACTAAAAGAGTCTATGAATATCTGACAGGTTCACAAATTTATAGTGAGAAGTATCCATTTATAAGAGAGTTGGTACAGAATGCAATTGATGCGACTTATTATAAAATATGGGAAGATATTCTTTATAACGAAAGCATTAATATTCATGTTGATCATCAAATTCTAAGGGGGGTATTTAATAGTGAATTGCAAGCACATCCTGTTTCACTGACATTTACCCAACTAAATGATAATGAAAGAGAAATCTTGGATATTAATGATGCGCATTATAAATTAGAAATTAAAGATCATGGAACTGGAATGGATCTTTTAGATTTTCAGAAGATCTTGGAGGTTGGCTCTGTTACAAGCGCATTTAGAAGTAATTTACTTAATACTATGCCTGCATGGGCTCGTCCTAGTGGTTATTTTGGAATTGGCCTCCAAGCTGCTTTTAAGTTTTGCAATAAAGTGATTATAAAAACTAAAAAGATAAATTCACCATGCTACGAAATGATAGTTAATAATACAAAAGGAAAAGACTTTTCTTTTGAAATTCGTAAGATTGAAGATGCAAGATTTGCAGGTACAAAAATCACATCCTTTTTTGATGTGCCTGATGCACCGTTGAAAATTGGTGTGGATAAAAATGGAAATGAAATATCATTTGATCCTTTTATGGATGATAAGGGTCAAGCTATGTCAGCACTATTCAAATCACTTGTAACGGATGAGTTTAGAACATCAAAAGCAATGATAGAATTTAATGGCGAGTATATTAATGCTATCTCAAGTAGAAATTTTAAACGTTGGGAAAGCGATTATGATATCGAAGTTGACTACGATTTGTATGTTCAGCTTAATGATAATACCCCACCTGATTTTTTGTTCAAGGGTGTTCCTTTTGATTTAAAAACACCCTATAAAGGTATCTCAGGGGAAATTAATATTTTTTCTGAAAATGCAGGATATTGGCTTACAATAGATAGAACCAAAGGAAGAACGGATAGAATACAGAATCTGAATGAACTATATGATAAGTTAATTGAAAAAAATCTTTCTGAAATAAGAAAAAGCTCACCTTCTCCAGAAGAAACTGATTTCTTATTCTATGCAAAATATAATAATTCCATCAATGGTATTTGGAAAAACTTTATTCTAAATGAGCAACTCATTTCTAGTTATTTGTTTGATGGGAAGAGTCTTTTAATTTCTGACACCAAGTCAAACATTAAAAATATTAACTATCTCACTGTCGATGATTTTGTTTTTGAATGCCTCGGTGATATAATTAAAAGAGAAAAGATATCATTTAATGTTTCATTTTTAAGAGAAGAGAAGGTTGGTATTAGAAACTTCAAAATTGGTATTCATGAGATTAATTTCTTCCCTGATGGTGAACAAAATACGAATATTGATATTAAGATTATTGAGGATATGTTGCCATTAATGAGGCAAAATCCAGGGAGATGGGTTGTTCCATGCTTCGATAAAAAATTTAAACAAATTTCACTCAAGCATAGTTTGTTACCTAGCAATGTTTTTACAGCAAAATCATATAATCTATGGTCAGATGATATGCTGGTCGTGTTGAGAGATAAAAATAACTTGAATGAGGAGTTAGACGTTATATATGAATATTATAAAAACGTCTGCAACAGAAATTTGCCAAAGAAAATTTTTGTTGAGAAATATAAAGAATGTTGGAGGCGTTTAGGTCTAATTTAGGGAATGAATGGGCTGATTTATCCTCAGCCCTGATTATTTTGTTGTCACCACATCCCCCAGCGCCTCTTCTAATTCATACCAGCGGAACGCAAAGCCGGCCGCTTCCAGCCGTTTTGGCAGCGCTCGCTGTCCGCCTAATACCAGCACAGACGCTTCACCCATCATCAGGCGAATCACCGTGGCAGGCACGCGTAATATCGCCGGGCGGTGCAGGGCATGCCCCAGCGCGTGGGCAAACTGTTCGTTACGCACCGGATAGGGAGCTACCATGTTAAACGGCCCGCGCAGATCGTTATCCAGCAGCCAGAGAATCCCGTTGACCATATCGTCGATATGGATCCACGCCAGGTACTGACGACCATTGCCGATGGGGCCGCCGAGCCCGAGCCGGAAAGGGGGAAGCATCTTCGCCAGAATGCCGCCTTTCGGCGCAAGCACGACGCCGGTCCGCAACAGGCAGACGCGGGTGCGATCGCTCTGCGCCGCGCAGGCGATACGCTCCCACTGGGCGCAGAGCTTATGGGTAAACTCATTATGCGGCGGCTCTTCCTCGGTCACTACCACCTCGCCGAGATCGCCGTAATAGCCTACCGCTGAACCTGAAATCAGTACCGAAGGCGGCGTGTGGCTATTGCGGATCAGCTCGACCAGCTTTTCGGTAATGTTCCACCGGCTGCTGCATAACAGCTGTTTTTGCTCTTCCGTCCAGCGCTTATCGGCGATGGGTTCACCCGCGAGGTTAATGACGGCGTCGAAGCCGTCCAGATTTTGCTGCTCGGCAAGATTTTTCCAGATATCGACACCCGCCCCCAGCACCTGGCGCGCTTTCTCCGGGCTGCGCGTGACCACGGTAATGTCGTGATGCAGGGCCTGCAGACGCGCAATGAGGTGACGACCAATCAGGCCCGTGCCGCCGGTCAGCAAAATCTTCATACAACCTCCAGGGTTACGCCTGGCGTCGCCAGCTTAGCGTCATGGAGACGGAATCGGCGTAGCGCAGGGCGTGAAGTTTATCGATCTCAACTTCAGCATAAGTGACCCAGTGATGTTCGCGTGCGATATCGAGCACATCCTGAGTTAATTTTTCCAGCAGAGAGAAGCGGTTATTTTCCACGTACTGGATGATATTTTTGGTGATGGTGCGATAGTTCAGCGCGTCGTTGATGTCTTCGCTGGCCCGCGCTTTGTCTGCGGGGTAGTGAATCACCACGTTAATGACAATATCCTGACGGTTGGCGATCTCTTCCTCTTTAATACCGATGAAGGTACGCAAGCGTAAATTTTTTATACGAATAATGGCGTCTGGCTGTGACATTGCAGGTCTTCTCCGTGTCAGTATTTCCTGCTCATAATACATGAGAGGCTCGCAGGCACCCAGCCTCATAGCGGGTTAAATCTGCTGGATTTTTTGCATTGCCCGCTCGGTGGCCGGCCGGGTCCGGATGCGCTCAAACCAGTTGTTCACCGCCGGGTAAGCGGCCAGGTCAATTCGGTGTTTTTCATGCGTATTCACCCACGGCCAGCAGGCGATGTCGGCAATACTGTAATGATCGCCCCCGAGCCACGGCGTTTTCTCCAGCCGACGGTTCAGAACGTCATAGAGCCGCTGCGTCTCGACCTGATAGCGCTCTATCGCGTAAGGAATGGGCTGCGGGGCGTATGCGGTAAAGTGATGATTTTGACCCAGCATGGGCCCCAGCCCGCTCGCCTGCCAGAAGAGCCATTGCAGGGTATGGTGACGCTCGCGCAGTTCGCCGCTCAGCAGTTTGCCGGTTTTCTCCGCCAGGTAGAGCAAAATTTCACCGGATTCAAACAGGCTCAGCGGCCTGCCCCCGTCCGCCGGCTGGTTATCAATAATGGCCGGGATTTTGTTATTCGGCGAGATAGCCAGAAAAAGAGGGCTGAACTGTTCGCCTTTGCTGATATCCACGCGAATGATCCTGTAATCCAGCTCGGCTTCTTCAAGAAAGAGGGTGATCTTATGGCCGTTTGCGGTAGGGGCGTAATAAAGGTCGATCATTCTCAACTCCTGTCCATGCGAAGAGTGGTGCTATGACAAATGAGTATAGGTGGTTGTTGTAAATCGTGAGTTTTCATCAAGTGACAGCGAGGCAAAGAGATTATATGTTGAGTAAAAACCGATCAGCCTATGAGGATGTTATGAACCAGCCCGTCATCACGTTGTGGTCCGATGCGAATTTCTTTTCTCCCTATGTTATGAGCGTATACGTTGCGCTGGCCGAAAAAGGGCTTACTTTTACGCTGAAGACCGTCGATCTCGACGGCGGTGAACATCTTAAACCGCAGTGGCAGGGCTACGACCTGACCCGACGCGTGCCGGTGCTGGAAATTGATGGTTTTGCCCTGAGCGAATCGTCGGCGATCGATGAATATCTGGAAGATCGGTTTGCGCCGCCCGAGTGGGAGCGTATTTATCCTCACGACCTGCAGAAACGCGCGCGGGCGCGGCAGATCCAGGCGTGGCTGCGTAGCGATCTGGTGCCGATTCGCGTGGAACGCTCGACGGACGTTGTGTTTGCCGGGGTGAAAAAGCCAGCGCTGAGCGCAGAAGGCACAGAAAGCGCCCAAAAACTCATTGAAACCGCCACCTCGCTGCTCGCCCACGGCAACCCGAACCTGTTCGGCGAGTGGTGCATTGCCGACGCCGATCTGGCGTTGATGCTAAACCGCCTGATCCTCAACGGCGACGAGGTGCCGCAGCTGCTGGTTGATTATGCCGCGTTTCAGTGGCAGCGCGCCTCCGTGCAGCGCTATGTGGCACTCTCGGCTAAGCGCGCGGGCTGATAAGCCCTGACGCTTCAGGTATGATGGGGGCAGTCTGTTTTCCCGAGGAGTGACTGATGAAACTGATGTTTGCGTCGGATATCCATGGATCGCTGCCCGCTACCGAGCGTGTCCTTTCCCTGTTTGCACAAAGCGGCGCGCAGTGGCTGATTATTCTGGGGGATGTGCTCAACCACGGCCCGCGCAACGCGCTGCCGGAGGGCTACGCTCCGGCGCAGGTCGCGGAAAAGCTCAACCCGTACGCCTCGCGCATCATCGCCGTTCGCGGCAACTGCGACAGCGAAGTGGACCAGATGCTGCTGCATTTTCCCCTTACCGCACCATGGCAGCAGGTGCTGCTGGAACAAAGCCGCCTGTTCCTGACGCACGGGCATCTTTTTAGCCCGGATAATCTCCCGGCGCTCGCGGCTGGCGATGTCCTGGTTTACGGTCATACTCATATTCCGGTTGCTGAAAAGCGCGGTGAGATTTATCACTTTAACCCGGGTTCGGTCAGCATACCGAAAGGCGGTTATCCAGCGAGCTATGGCATGCTGGATGGAAATACCCTGCGCGTTATCGCACTTAATGATCAGCAAGTTATTGCGCAGGTAGCGATTAATCCGTAAGTTACACCTCAACTGCAAACGCGCCGAAAGAGCGCTTAGAAGAGAAGGTTTCCCGATGGTGGAGCAGAGTCATTTGGCAAGTACAGAGTGGGTTGACATTGTCAGCGAAGAGAATGAAGTGATCGCGCAGGCCAGCCGCGAACAAATGCGTGCGGAGCGTTTACGTCACCGCGCAACGTATATCGTTGTGCATGACGGGATGGGCAAAATTCTGGTCCAGCGCCGCACGGACACCAAAGATTTTCTCCCGGGTATGCTGGATGCCACCGCAGGCGGTGTTGTCCAGGCTGATGAAGTGCTGCTGGATTCCGCGCGTCGAGAAGCAGAAGAAGAGTTAGGCATCGCCGGCGTGCCGTTTGCCGAGCACGGCCAGTTCTATTTCGAAGACGAAAACTGCCGCGTCTGGGGCGGGCTGTTTAGCTGCGTCTCCCACGGGCCGTTCGCTCTGCAGGAAGAAGAGGTGAGTGAAGTCAGCTGGATGACCCCGGAAGAGATCACCGCGCGCTGCGACGAGTTCACGCCGGATTCGTTAAAAGCGCTGGCGCTGTGGATGACCCGCAACGCCAAAAACGAATCGACCAAATCAGAGAAAGAGGAAGAGGCTGAGTAAGCGTCAGCAACTCTCTCTCAGACACAGACTGGACGCGATGGGCTTTTGATCGCGCCAGTCCCCGTCATTCAGACGCTCCAGTAGCGCTTTCCCGGCTTCAACGCCAATCTTACGATGCGGCACCGCCATCGTCGTCAGCGGCGGCTGACAGACGCGGCTCACGTCGCTATCGCCAAAGCCTACCACCGCCAGATCGTCCGGCACCTTGATTCGCCTGCGCTGACACTCGTACAGCGCCCCGCAGGCCAGCTCGTCTGAGACGCAGACCAGCGCATCCAGCTCAGGCCATGCCAGCAGGAATTCTGGCAGCTGTGCCGCGCCGGTCGAGAAGCTCGGCGGCATCGCCGCGTTAATCACCCGGTTCGGCGACATATGGTGGCGAAGCATGGCTTTGTACCAGCCCTGCAGATGCTGCTGGAAAATCCACTGCTCCTGGTTGGCGCACAGCAGGCCAATATTTTGATAGCCGCGCTTAATCACCATTTCCGTGAGTTCATACATGGCCGCTACGTTATCAATCCCGATATTCATATCGATCGGGTCGGCACGCATGGCACCCATCTCCATCACCGGAATAGAGGCATTTTTCAGCCAGTGGCGAACGGTGTCGGTATGTTCAACGCTGAGCAGGATAGCGGCGGCAATATTTGACGCCAGCAGCGTTTCCAGTAATTTCTCCTCCTGCTCCAGGCGATGCTGGGATTCTGCCAGCATGATCTGATACCCGGCAGGCTGTAGCACCTGCTGTAGCCCGGCGAACATCTCCGAGCATCCGGCTTCGGAGAGATTAGGCACCACCATAGCGATCGTCCATGACGACGCAGAGGCCAGCGCGCTGGCGGCAAGATTAGGCATATAACCCAGCTCCTGCACGGCAGCTTCAATTTTTTCTCGTAGTTTATCGGAAACCTGTTCGGGCGTGCGGAGTGCACGGGACACGGTCATCGTGCCCACACCGGCAAGCTGTGCGACATCGGCGAGTGTCACTTTACCGGTACTGCGCCGTTTTCGGGTTAGAGACATACACCTTCCTGCTGACCAGACGCGTTCTTCTTTTCCTTCGCTTCACGTGACAGGCAGTATACGCCTTAAATCCCTTTTTTTGCTGTGATTTAGCGCCGTGATTGCAATTTGATAGCGCTATCACATTTCTGCATGTTAGCTATTGGTAGCGCTATCTTTGTGATCGCGATCGCAGTCATCCAGCGATGTGTTGAATAAAGTTTGCTCATCTTTAGCGTGTAGCGGGAGTGAAAAGTGCTCAAAAAATGGATATATGATACAACCATCACGCTGCAGGATAGCGTGGAAAACTGGCCGCAGGCGCTGGAGCTGTGCGCGAAGCCGCTTCTTGATTTGCAGGTGATTGAGCCTGAATACGTCACGGCCATCATCCAGCAGCATCACACGTTAGGACCCTATTATGTGCTGGCACCAGGGCTGGCAATGCCGCATGCGCGGCCGGAGGAAGGTGCCAAAGGACTGGGGTTGTCGTTATTAAAACTAAAACAGGGTGTCTCGTTTGGTGCCGGTGAGTTTGACCCTGTCGATGTCATTATTATGCTCGCGGCACCGGACAAACATAGCCATATCGAAATGATATCCGCACTCGCAGAATTATTTTCCAGCGACGAGGATATGGAGAAACTGCATCAGGCGAATACCCTGGAGGAAATTAAAACGATTATTGACCGCTTCTGATTTAATTCTTTAATCCGATTATTCACAACATTACGCGACAGCGTGATGGGGCGTGCTCTACTCAAAATAAGGGGACAACAATGAAAATCATGGCTATTTGCGGCTCCGGCTTGGGCAGCAGTTTTATGGTCGAAATGAATATTAAAAAGGTGCTTAAAAAACTGGAGATTGAGGCTGAGGTTGAACATTCCGATCTCTCCTCAGCCACGCCGGGCGCAGCCGATCTTTTCGTGATGGCAAAAGACATTGCGGCCAGCGCCAGCGTGCCGGAAAGCCAGCTGGTGGTGATCAACAACATCATCGACATCAACGAACTTGAAGCGCAGCTGCGCGCCTGGTTCGACAGACAATAACCCTGATAAGGCGAGGTGGATATGTTTATCCTTGAAACGCTGAATTTCGTTGTTGATATTTTAAAAGTCCCTTCGGTGCTGGTCGGTTTAATTGCGCTTATTGGTCTGGTTGCGCAGAAGAAAGCGTTTTCGGACGTGGTGAAAGGAACGATTAAAACCATTCTCGGCTTTATTGTGCTGGGCGGCGGCGCCACGGTGCTGGTGGGGTCATTAAATCCTTTGGGCGGTATGTTTGAACACGCCTTTACGATTCAGGGCATTATTCCAAACAATGAAGCCATTGTGTCCATTGCGCTCGAAAAATACGGTGCAGCGACCGCGCTGATTATGGCTTTCGGCATGGTGGCGAATATTATCGTCGCGCGCTTTACCCGCCTGAAGTATATCTTCCTGACTGGACACCACACGTTTTATATGGCGTGCATGATTGGCGTGATCCTGACGGTGGCGGGCTTTGAGGGCGTGGGGCTGGTCTTTACCGGCTCGCTGATCCTCGGCCTGATCATGGCTTTCTTCCCGGCGATTGCGCAGCGCTACATGAAGCGCATTACCGGCAACGATGAAATTGCCTTCGGCCACTTCGGCACGCTGGGCTACGTGCTGTCCGGCTGGATTGGCAGCAAGGTCGGCAAAGGCTCCCGCTCAACCGAAGAGATGAACCTGCCGAAGAACCTGAGCTTCCTGCGCGACAGCTCGATCTCCATCTCCCTGACCATGATGATTATCTACCTGATCATGGCAGTGAGCGCCGGGCGCGAGTACGTGGAGGCCACCTTCAGCGGCGGTCAGAACTACCTGGTCTACGCCATCATCATGGCGATCACCTTCGCGGCGGGCGTGTTCATCATCCTGCAGGGCGTGCGCCTGATTCTGGCGGAAATCGTTCCGGCCTTTACCGGCTTCTCGGAGAAACTGGTGCCGAACGCGCGTCCTGCGCTGGACTGCCCGGTGGTGTATCCCTATGCGCCAAACGCGGTGCTGATTGGCTTCCTGTTCAGCTTCCTCGGCGGGATTGTAGGGTTGTTCATCTGCGGTCAGTTTAGCTGGGTGCTGATCCTCCCGGGTGTGGTGCCGCACTTCTTCACCGGCGCAACCGCTGGCGTGTTCGGTAACGCCACCGGCGGACGCCGCGGGGCAATGATTGGCGCCTTTGCTAACGGCCTGCTGATCACCTTCCTGCCGGTCCTGCTGCTGCCGGTACTGGGCGCCATTGGCTTTGCCAACACCACCTTCTCGGACGCCGACTTTGGCGCGGTCGGGATTGTGCTCGGCAACCTGGCGCGCTTCCTTTCGCCGCTCGCCATCACCGGGCTGGTCGTGGCGCTGTTCGCGCTGCTGGTGGCGTACAACGTCTTCGCGAAAAACAAACCTGCGGGCGGTAACGCGCAGGAAAACACCGGAGCCAAATCATGAATGAGAAAGAGATAACCGAACTCGCGCGTCAGATCCGTCTTGAGACGCTGAAATCCCTGACGCAGCTGGGCTTTGGGCACTACGGTGGCAGTATGTCGGTGGTTGAAACCCTGGCCGTGCTGTACGGCGCGGTGATGAAAATCGACCCGGCGGATCCGGACTGGCCGGAGCGAGACTATTTTGTCCTGTCAAAAGGTCATGCGGGCCCGGCGCTCTACAGCACGCTGGCGATCAAGGGCTACTTCCCGGTGGAAGAGCTGAGCACCCTGAACCAGAACGGCACGCGTCTGCCAAGCCACCCGGACCGCCTGAAAACGCGCGGCGTGGACGCCACCACCGGTTCGCTGGGGCAGGGGATCTCCATCGCCGGCGGCATGGCGCTCTCGCACAGGCTGGCCGGGCGACCGAATCGCGTCTTCTGCATCGTTGGTGACGGCGAGCTGAACGAGGGGCAGTGCTGGGAAGCCTTCCAGTTTATTGCCCACCATCGCCTGAACAACCTGACAGTGTTCGTGGACTGGAACAAACAGCAGCTCGACGGCGAACTGGACGAGATCATCAGCGCGTTCGACCTGGAGGGGAAATTCCGCGCCTTTGGCTTTGACGTGGCGACGGTGAAGGGCGACGACATTCCGGGTCTGCTGGCGGTGACGTCGCGGGTCCCGGCTGCCGACGCGCGTCCGTTAGTCGTCATCCTCGACAGCATCAAAGGGCAGGGGGTGCCGTACCTGGAACAGCTCAGCAACTCGCACCACCTGCGGTTGACCGCGGAAAGCAAAGCGGCCCTCAATGAGACGATTCGCCAACTGGAGGCTTCACATGATTAAGGTTGCACCGGCAGGAGAGAAAGACGCCGTTGAGATGCGTAAGGTCTACGCGGGCTTTGTGGCAAAGCAGATTGAGGCGGGAAGCGAGATTATCGCCCTGGAAGCGGATCTGATGAGCTCGATGGCGATGGACGGCGTGGCGCGCGATTATCCGCAGCACGTGATTAACTGCGGCATTATGGAAGCCAACGTCATCGGCACGGCAGCCGGGCTGTCGCTTACCGGACGCAAGCCGTTCGTTCACACCTTCACCGCGTTTGCCAGCCGTCGCTGCTTTGATCAGCTGTTTATGTCCCTGGACTATCAGCGTAACAACGTGAAGGTTATTGCCTCGGATGCGGGCGTGACGGCCTGCCATAACGGCGGAACGCATATGTCGTTTGAGGATATGGGCATCGTACGCGGGCTGGCGCATTCGGTGGTGCTGGAAGTGACCGACGCGGTGATGTTTGAGGACGTGCTGCGCCAGCTTATCGACCTCGAAGGCTTCTACTGGGTACGCACCATCCGTAAGCAGGCGCCGAGCGTGTATGCGCCGGGCTCAACCTTCACCATTGGTAAAGGTAACGTGCTGCGCGAAGGAACCGATATCACACTGATTGCCAACGGCATCATGGTGGCGGAAGCGCTGGAGGCGGCGCGCCAGCTTGAGCAGGAGGGGGTAAGCGCGGCGGTCATCGACATGTTTACCCTGAAGCCTATCGACAGGATGCTGGTGAAAAACTACGCCGAGAAAACCGGTCGCATCGTCACCTGTGAAAACCACAGCATTCACAACGGCCTGGGATCGGCAGTGGCGGAGGTGCTGGTGGAAACCTGCCCGGTGCCGATGCGGCGGGTGGGCGTCAAGGAGCGTTACGGCCAGGTGGGGACGCAGGATTTCCTGCAGAAGGAGTATGGCCTGACGGCGCATGACATTGTGTCGGCGGCGAGAGAGCTGCTGTAAATAAAAAAGGCGACCAATTAAGTGGTCGCCTTTTTGTTGCCCGGTAAGCGCTAGCGCCACCGGGCTTTTTAACATTACTGCTGCTGTGAAGACTGGATCGCGGTCAGCGCGATGGTGTAGACGATATCGTCAACCAGCGCGCCACGAGACAGGTCGTTCACAGGTTTGCGCATGCCCTGCAGCATTGGCCCGATGGAGATCAGGTCTGCTGAACGCTGCACCGCTTTATAGGTGGTGTTACCGGTGTTCAGATCCGGGAAGATGAACACGGTAGCGCGACCTGCAACCGGCGAGTTCGGCGCTTTGGATTTCGCAACGTCGGCCATCACGGCGGCGTCGTACTGCAGCGGGCCGTCGATCATCAGGTCAGGACGTTTTTCCTGCGCCAGACGGGTCGCTTCACGCACTTTCTCTACGTCACTACCTGCACCAGAGGTACCGGTGGAGTAGGAGAGCATCGCTACGCGCGGTTCGATACCGAAGGCAATCGCGGAGTCCGCGGACTGGATAGCGATTTCAGCCAGCTGTTCTGCGGTTGGATCCGGGTTGATCGCGCAGTCGCCGTAAACGTAAACCTGTTCAGGCAGCAGCATGAAGAACACGGAAGAAACCAGAGAGCTGCCTGGCGCGGTTTTGATCAGCTGCAGCGGTGGACGGATGGTGTTCGCCGTGGTGTGAACCGCACCGGAAACCAGACCGTCAACTTCGTCCTGCTCAAGCATCAGCGTGCCCAGCACCACGTTGTCTTCCAGCTGTTCGCGCGCCACGGCTTCGGTCATGCCCTTGCTCTTACGCAGCTCGACCAGACGGGCAACGTAGCTTTCGCGAACCACTTCCGGGTCAACGATTTCGATGCCAGCGCCCAGCTCAACGCCCTGAGAGGCCGCAACGCGGGTGATCTCATCCGGGTTACCCAGCAGCACGCAGGTCGCGATGCCGCGCTCTGCACAGATAGCAGCTGCTTTAACGGTGCGTGGTTCGTCGCCTTCAGGCAGAACAACGCGTTTGCCCGCTTTACGCGCCAGCTCGGTCAGCTGGTAACGGAATGCTGGAGGAGACAGACGGCGGCTGCGCTCGGAGGTCGCAGTCAGGGATTCGATCCAGTCTGCGTTGATATAGCCCGCTACGTATTCCTGAACTTTCTCGATACGCTCGTGGTCATCAACCGGCACTTCCAGGTTGAAGCTCTGCAGGCTCAGGGAGGTCTGCCAGGTGTTAGTGTTCACCATGAAGACCGGCAGGCCGGTCGCGAACGCGCGCTCGCACAGCTTGCTAACGCGTGGGTCCATCTCGTAGGCACCGGTCAGCAGGATCGCACCGATTTCCACGCCGTTCATCGCGGCCAGGCAGGCTGCAACCAGCACGTCAGGACGATCTGCGGAGGTCACCAGCAGGGAACCTGCACGGAAGTGTTCCAGCATGTGCGGAATGCTGCGCGCACAGAAGGTCACGGACTTCACGCGGCGGGTGTTGATGTCGCCTTCGTTAACGATGGTAGCGTTCAGGTGACGCGCCATATCGATTGCACGGGTGGCAATCAGATCGAAGCTCCATGGCACCGCGCCCAGAACCGGAAGTGGGCTGGATCCCTGCAGCTTAGCCGGGTCAACTTTGATAACTTTCGCTTTGGAAGAGTCGTCGAAGATCTCGGACAGGTCAGGGCGAGTACGGCCCTGCTCATCCACCGGTGCGTTCAGCTTGTTCACGATCACGCCGGTGATGTTGGTGTTTTTCGCGCCGCCGAAGCTGCTGCGCGTCAGTTCGATACGCTCGTTCAGCTGCTCTGGGGTGTCGGTGCCCTGAGACATCACGAAAACGATCTCTGCGTTCAGGGTTTTCGCGATTTCAAAGTTCAGAGACTGGGCAAACTGGTGTTTGCGCGTCGGGACCAGACCTTCAACCAGCACCACTTCCGCGTCTTGCGCGTTAGCATGGTAGTTGGCGATGATCTCTTCCATCAGCACGTCTTTCTGGTTGCTGGACAGCAGAGACTCAACGTGGCTCATCTTCAGCGGTTCAGCCGCCGGCAGATTGGAGTTCTTGCGAACGATGGTGGTGGTCTGGTCTGGCGCATCGCCACCGGCACGTGGCTGGGCGATTGGCTTAAAGACGCTCAGACGAACGCCTTTGCGTTCCATAGCACGGATAACGCCAAGGCTGACGCTGGTCAGGCCGACGCTGGTTCCGGTAGGGATCAGCATAATAGTACGGGACACGGTTTATCCTCTTTCGTTACCGCCGCAATTGGGCGGGTTACAAAACAGCACCGCCAGCATTGCTGGCGGTGTGGAATCAGGCAGTCAGGCGGTGCGCGTCTTGCGCAATGACCAGTTCTTCGTTAGTTGGGATAACGAGAGCAGGGCGGGTGCCTTCTTTGTTGATGAAGCCAGACTTGCCGAAGCGGGCAGCCAGGTTACGCTCGTGATCAACGTCGAAGCCCAGAACGCCCAGTTTGCCCAGGGACAGTTCACGAACCATTGCCGCGTTCTCACCGATACCACCGGTGAAGATAACCGCGTCCAGACGGCCTTCCATCAGCGCAGTGTAAGAGCCGATGTACTTCGCCAGACGGTGGCAGTAAACGTCCATCGCACGTTTAGCGTCTTCTTTCTCTGCGTAGTTGTCTTCAACGTAACGGCAGTCGCTGGTGACTTCGGTCAGACCCAGCAGGCCAGACTCTTTGGTCAGCATTTTGTTGATCTGGTCAACGCTCATGCCCAGGGTGTCGTGCAGGTGGAAGATGATCGCCGGGTCGATGTCACCGGAACGGGTACCCATCACCAGACCTTCCAGCGGGGTCAGACCCATGGAAGTATCTACACATTTACCGTTGCGGATAGCAGAAACAGAACCACCGTTGCCCAGGTGGCAGGTGATGATGTTCAGTTCTTCAACAGGCTTGTTCAGGACTTTAGCGGCTTCCTGAGTCACATAGAAGTGGCTGGTGCCGTGTGCGCCGTAGCGACGTACGCCGTGTTCTTTGTACAGGCTGTATGGCAGGGCATAGAGGTAAGACTCTTCCGGCATGGTCTGATGGAACGCGGTGTCGAATACGGCCACGTTTTTGTCTTTCAGATTCGGGAAGGATTTCAGCGCTTCAGCGATACCGATCAGGTGAGCCGGGTTGTGCAGCGGTGCGAAGGACGCAGAGTCCTTGATGCCCTGGATCACAGATTCGTCGATCACGACGGAGCTGGTGTATTTTTCGCCGCCGTGGACGATACGGTGACCAATCGCAGTCAGCTGAGCAGACAGTTCTGGTTTTTGTGCCAGAATAGTGTTAACGATAAAGTTCAGCGCTTCACTGTGAGCGGCGCCTGCACCTAAAGCCGCTTCTTGTTTGCTGCCGTCCATCTTCCACTTGATACGTGCTTCAGGCAGATGGAAACATTCGGCCAAACCAGAGAGGTATTCGTCACCGTTGAGCGCATCGATGATGGCGAATTTCAGTGAGGAGCTACCGCAGTTCAGAACCAGTACTAACTTACTCGACATGGAAGTACCTATTATTGATACGTGGCTAAAAAAACGTCAGTGAGTCTAACAGCGTAACGCATGAGGACTCGGACATTTATGATTAACATCATGCCAAACAAACATTGTGGCATGATGGAAGAAATAACTATGATTTTATGCCATTTTGCACAATTTTCAGCCAATGGCATAATGTGCAATAATTTGACGAGTTAATGATTCTCGTCTATGGCCCTATCAGGCTGGCACAGGATACCCGATACGGGGTAGAGATGACAAAATATTTTGAACGTTGTCATAGCTTGTTGTGGTTTTGCACGAAAATTTTAATTTTTATATGTGAAGTTGAGGTACAGCCATGTCGACACCAGAGAACCCGTCCGTAAATTTTTTTAGTCTGTTTCGTCGGGGACAGCATTACGCAAAGACGTGGCCGATGGAAAAGCGCCTTGCGCCGATGTTCATTGAGAATCGCACTATCCGCGCCACGCGCTATGCGATTCGCTTTATGCCGCCTGTCGCTGTCTTTACGCTGTGCTGGCAGATTGCGTTGGGCGGCCAGCTTGGCCCTGCCGTCGCGACGGCGCTCTTCGCCTTAAGCCTGCCGATGCAGGGCCTGTGGTGGTTAGGTAAACGCTCCATCACCCCACTTCCCCCTTCTATTTTACACTGGTTTTATGAAGTGCGCGGAAAACTGGAGGAGGCCGGGCAGGCGCTCGCCCCGGTTGAAGGCAAGCCGGATTACCAGGCGCTGGCGGACACGTTAAAGCGTGCTTTTAAGCAACTGGATAAAACATTCCTCGATGACTTGTGATTGATCATCGAAACGACGACGAAAAGAAGGCACAGTAACAATCAGTTACCGTGTCTTTTTTTTAAGTGCAATGCGCTACAGGAGTCGAAAGATGGAAATGACCCATGCTCAACGTCTGATTTTGTCTAACCAGTACAAGATGATGACTATGCTTGATCCCGATAACGCTGCGCGCTACAGCCGCCTGCAAACCATCGTCGAACGCGGTTTTGGTTTGCAAATGCGCGAACTGGACCGCGAGTTTGGCGAGTTGAAAGAAGAAACCTGTCGCATCGTGATCGACATTATGGAGATGTATCACGCCCTGCACGTGTCCTGGACGAATCTCAAAGATCGGCAGTCCATTGACGAGCGCCGCGTGACCTTCTTAGGCTTTGATGCCGCAACGGAAGCGCGTTATCTGAGCTATGTTCGCTTTATGGTGAATACAGAAGGGCGCTATACCCACTTTGACGCGGGCACCCACGGCTTCAACGCGCAGACTCCTATGTGGGAGAAATATCAGCGTATGCTAAGCGCGTGGCACGCCTGCCCGCGCCAGTACCATTTAAGCAGCAACGAAATTCAACAAATCATTAATGCCTGACGGAGGTGCGTGTGCAGTGTAAAGGTTTTCTGTTTGATCTGGACGGTACGCTGGTGGATTCGCTGCCGGTTGTGGAGCGTTCATGGTGCCATTGGGCTGACCGACATGGCATCGACCATCAGGACGTGCTGAATTTTATCCATGGCAAACAGGCCATTACCTCGCTACGGCACTTCCTGGCCGGACGCTCTGAGGACGAAATTCAGGCGGAGTTCAAATACCTGGAACACATTGAAGCCACGGATACGGACGGCATCACAGCCTTACCGGGCGCGCGCGAACTGCTTGAGCATCTGAACGAGGCGCAGATCCCGTGGGCTATCGTCACCTCAGGCTCCATTCCCGTCGCCCACGCCCGTCATAAGGCGGCAGGTTTACCGAAGCCGGAAGTGTTTATTACTGCGGAGCGCGTAAAGCGCGGTAAACCGGAGCCCGACGCGTTTTTACTGGGCGCTGAACTGCTTGGCCTCGCGCCCGCAGAGTGCGTGGTGGTGGAAGATGCGGCCGCTGGCGTACTGGCCGGGCTGAACGCCGGAAGTCACGTTATCGCCGTTAACGTTCCGGCGGGATCTCCCCGCCTGGAGGAGGCAGACTTTGTGCTGAATTCACTGACGGCACTGGCTGTTTCGAAAGCCTCTGACGGAGTGGTAACCGTCTCGCTAAAACTGTAATCCCATGATACAGCCCCACATTGCTGGGGCTTTTTTATGGCACAATTCCTCATCTCCCACTGACAAGGACATGTTGTGAACGGTGAACTGATTTGGGTCCTGAGCCTGCTTTTAATCGCCATCCTTCTTTTTGCAACGGGCAAGGTACGCATGGACGCCGTCGCCTTGTTTGTCATCGTCGCGTTTGTGCTGAGCGGAACGCTCACGCTACCGGAAGCGTTTTCCGGGTTTAGCGATCCTAACGTTATCCTGATTGCCGCCCTGTTTATTATCGGTGATGGGCTTGTGCGTACCGGCGTGGCAACCATCATGGGATCGTGGCTGGTGAAGGTGGCGGGCAGCAGCGAAACCAAAATGCTGATCTACCTGATGGTGACCGTTGCCGGGCTGGGAGCGTTTATGAGCTCAACGGGCGTGGTCGCCATCTTTATCCCGGTGGTGCTGAGCGTCTCCATGCGGATGCAGATCTCGCCGTCGCGCCTGATGATGCCCCTGAGTTTTGCCGGTTTGATCAGCGGCATGATGACGCTGGTGGCAACGCCGCCGAACCTGGTCGTCAACAGCGAGCTTATCCGGGAAGGATTCCAGGGCTTCAGTTTTTTCAGCGTCACCCCGCTTGGGCTGGTCATTCTGGTGGTGGGCGTGGTCTACATGCTGCTGACCCGGTTTGCCCTGAAAGGTGAAAAACAGGACAAAAATAAAGAAGGGTGGAAACGGCGCACCTTCCGCGATCTGATTAAAGAGTACCGTCTCACCGGGCGCGCGCGCCGTCTGGCTATTCGTCCCGGTTCGCCGATGGTGGGACAGCGTCTTGACGACCTGAAGCTGCGTGAGCGCTATGGCGCGAACGTGATCGGCGTAGAGCGCTGGCGTCGTTTTCGTCGGGTGATCGTCAACGTCAACGGGGTGTCGGAATTCCGCGCGCGGGACGTCCTGCTGATTGATATGTCCACCGCGGACGTGGATCTGCGCGAGTTTTGCAGCGAACAGCTGCTGGAACCGATGGTGCTGCGCGGGGAGTATTTCTCCGATCAGGCGCTGGATGTCGGTATGGCCGAAGTATCGCTGATCCCGGAATCGGAACTGTTGGGTAAAACCGTGCGGGAAATGGGATTCCGAACCCGCTATGGCCTCAATGTCGTGGGGCTGAAGCGCGATGGCGTGGCGATGGAAGGGGCGGTGGTGGATGAGCCGATCCTGCTGGGCGATATCTTCCTCGTTGTCGGTAACTGGAAGCTGATTAGCCAGCTCGGGCAAAAAGGGCGCGATTTTGTGGTGCTTAACATGCCTGTCGAGGAGAGCGACGCATCGCCGGCGCACAGCCAGGCGCCCCATGCTATTTTTTGTCTGGTGCTGATGGTGGCGCTGATGCTGACCGATGAAATTCCCAATCCGGTCGCGGCAATCATCGCCTGCCTGTTGATGGGGAAATTCCGCTGCATTGACGCCGAAAGCGCTTATAAAGCCATTCACTGGCCGAGCATTATTCTCATCGTCGGGATGATGCCCTTCGCTCTGGCGCTGCAAAAAACCGGCGGGGTGGATCTGATCGTTAAAGGCTTAATGGACATTGGCGGCGGGTATGGGCCGTACATGATGTTGGTCTGTCTGTTTATCATGTGCGCCACCATCGGTCTGTTTATCTCCAACACCGCGACGGCGGTACTGATGGCGCCGATTGCGCTGGCGATGGCCAAATCCATGGGCGTGTCGCCGTATCCCTTTGCGATGATGGTGGCGATGGCTGCTTCCGCGGCATTTATGACGCCGGTCTCTTCACCGGTTAACACGCTGGTGCTGGGGCCCGGGAATTATAGGTTCAGTGATTTCGTGAAGCTGGGCGTGCCGTTCACCGTGCTGGTGATGGTGGTGTGCGTGATATTGATACCGGTCCTGTTCCCGTTCTGAGCATTTTGCCGGGTGGCGGCTTCGCCTTACCCGGCAAAAATTACAACGGTGAATCCTGGCTAATCTCGTCCAGCGAAAGATGGAAGCTCGGCACAAACACCTGCATAAAGTAATCCATCTCTGCGCTGCGACGGGATTCCAGCGTTTTTTCCAGACGCGTTTTCGCCAGTAAAAATTCGTTATTCCCCGCGGACAGCTCTTCCAGACACTTCAGGTAGGCGCAGAGCGCGTCGGCCTGCTTGACCAGCGACTTTTCATCTTCCGTGTACTGATGCTCATCGATGAGCGGCTCAAAAATGTCGCGCAACTCATCCGGCACCATGTCAATCAGCTTCTGCTGGGCAATCTTCTCGATAGCCTTATATTCCTGCGCAATTTGCGAGTTGAAATATTTCACCGGCGTGGGCAGGTCGCCGGTCAGCACCTCCGACGCATCGTGGTACATCGCCAGCAGGGCAATGCGTTCCGCGTTGACCTGTCCGTTGAATTTGCGGTTTTTAATGGCGGCCAGCGCGTGAGCGACCATGGCAACCTGCAGACTGTGCTCTGACACATTTTCCGTGCGCACGTTGCGCATCAGCGGCCAGCGGTTGATGAGTTTTAGGCGGGAGAGGTGGGCGAAGAAATGACTCTGACTCATAGGTTACCTTTTGTCTTCACTGCGACAGGCGTTCATTGTGCGGGGAGGGGAGGGAAGATGCAAATCAGGCTACCGAAGTAGCCTGATTTTAAGATTACTGATGGTACCCGGAGAGGAAGCGCCCGAAGCGGCTGATGGCCATTTCGAGGTCATCTTCGCGCGGCAGCGTCACGATACGCACGTGATCCGGCCACGGCCAGTTAAACGCCGTCCCCTGAACCAGCAGCACTTTTTCCTGCAGCAGGAAATCCAGCACCATTTTCTGGTCGTCATGAATATTAAAGCGCTTTGCGTCAATTTTCGGGAACATATAGAGCGCGCCATTCGGCTTCACGCAGGAGACGCCCGGAATATCGTTGATCAGTTCCCACGCGCGGTTGCGCTGTTCGTACAGGCGACCACCGGGAACGATGAACTCGCTAATGCTCTGATAACCGCCGAGAGCCGTCTGGATCGCGTGCTGCGCCGGAACGTTGGCACATAAACGCATGGAGGCCAGCATCTCCAGCCCTTCAATATAGCCTTTGGCGTGCTTTTTCGGACCGTTTAAGACCATCCAGCCCTGACGGAAACCGGCCACGCGGTAGGTTTTAGACAGGCCGTTAAAGGTGACGGTCAGCAGATCCGGGGCCAGCGCGGCGATGGAGTGGTGCTGTGCCGCGTCGTACAGGATCTTGTCGTAAATTTCGTCGGCAAAGATGATCAGGTTGTGCTGGCGGGCGAGCTCGACGATCTCCATCAGCAGCTCTTTTGAGTACACTGCGCCCGTTGGGTTGTTCGGGTTAATGATCACGATGCCGCGCGTGCGGGGGGTGATTTTTGCGCGAATATCATCGAGGTCCGGGAACCAGTCGGAGGACTCGTCGCACAGATAGTGCACGGCTTTCCCGCTCGACAGTGATACGGCAGCCGTCCACAGCGGATAGTCCGGCGCGGGAACCAGCATTTCGTCCCCGCTGTTCAGCAGCGCCTGCATCGCCTGCACGATCAGTTCAGAGACGCCGTTGCCGATATAAATATCTTCAACGGTAACATCGCGCATACCGCGTGCCTGATAATGCTGCATGATGGCTTTACGTGCGGAGTAAAGGCCTTTGGAATCGCAATAGCCTTGCGCAGTAGGAAGGTTGCGGATCACGTCAACCAGAATTTCATCCGGCGCTTCAAAACCAAATGGCGCAGGGTTACCAATGTTGAGTTTCAGAACCTTGTTGCCTTCCTCTTCAAGGCGTTTTGCCTCTTTCAGAACCGGGCCGCGGATGTCATAACAGACGTTATCTAGCTTGCTGGATTTTTCGATAGGGGACATGAACCTTTAACCTTTTCGCTATTATTGCCACTCCCTGCCGTGGAAGTCAGCACGGAATAATGTACTCCCCCCTCGCTTCGTTTTGAAGGGTGTGCAGTAGAAGATTTTGTGCCGGAAGCAAAATTTTGATAAATCTTTTTCGCTGTGCGTTAGCTTTTTCACTGTCTTAAAGTTGTGCTCATCGCGATATGACAGGTTAAATATGCTATTACTTTGACAAAATTCTGTATATTGTGCTGGTGAAAATAAGTGGTGAACCTGACAAGGGTAGCAATCACCCTGAGTGACTTTTCGTAAAACCTGAATGCTTGATACATGTGCCTGTAAAAGCATAATGTGGCTAAAAGTTACTCATGTGAAATTAATGTTAAGTGCCATTAATGAATGGTCTTAATCTAAATTAAAATTTATTTATTATTAACCTATAAAATGCAACTTTAGTTAATTTTAATAAAATTAGTTTAGAAGCTTAACATTCTTCTTTAATCCTCAATATTGCAATAATACTTATAAATAAAGTGGATTTGGGTTAAGATGTCTTTCAGGAAAGCAGAGGACAGATGCAAAAATTTTGTATATCTGGCACTGGCTTTTCGAATTAATTGATTGTTATTGTTGGAATTATCTCTGGCTGGAGTGTGTCGAACATCTCCTGCTACGTTGACAGCGCTGCGATAAAGATGGCAGAAAAGGTGTTATACCTTTAATGTAATTTACATAAACCTGCGAACATCTAAATATCCTTAACGTTTAAGAGAATAAAAATAACGTCATGAAACGTGCTTTCTGACTGTTGATATAAAGCAGCACAATAACTATCTGTCAGGCAGTCTGCCGGGCCGGGATGCGAGGGAAAACCTTCAGAGGGAATTGCTTAACTGTTACACACAGCTTCAACCCGGGCAGCTCCGCACGAGCAACCTGAAAGTGAATAGATATGATAAATGCAAATCGTCCGATAATGAATCTCGACCTCGATCTGCTGAGAACGTTTGTTGCGGTCGCCGATCTCAACACTTTTGCAGCAGCTGCTGCCGCCGTTTGCCGAACTCAGTCCGCCGTTAGCCAGCAAATGCAGCGGCTGGAGCAACTGGTTGGTAAAGAGCTTTTTGCACGTCACGGGCGTAATAAGCTCTTAACGGAACACGGTATTCAGCTACTGGGTTATGCCAGGAAAATACTTCGCTTTAATGATGAAGCATGTATGTCATTAATGTTTAGCAACCTTCAAGGGGTGCTAACGTTAGGCGCATCTGATGAGTCAGCGGATACAATATTGCCGTTTCTTCTCAACCGTATTAGTTCGGTTTATCCGAAGCTTGCGCTGGACGTTAGCGTAAAACGTAATGCCTTTATGGTTGAGATGTTAAATGAGCATAAAGTCGACCTTGTAGTGACTACGCATCGTCCCGGGCAGTTTGATTGCCTGACGTTGCGCACATCACCTACGCACTGGTATTGCGCAGCCGAGTACGTGCTGCAAAAAGGGGAGCCGGTTCCGCTGGTCTTACTGGATGACCCGAGCCCGTTCCGCGATATGGTGCTTACGGCGCTGAATGAGGCCAACATTCCTTGGCGACTGGCGTATGTGGCTTCCACGCTGCCAGCGGTTCGTGCCGCCGTGAAGGCCGGTCTGGGCGTAACGGCCCGTCCGGTAGAGATGATGAGTCCCGATCTGCGCGTCCTGGGGAAATCCGATGGTCTCCCTGCGCTGCCGGATACGGAATATCTGCTCTGCCACAATTCGTCCAGCCATAACGAGTTGGCCAAAGTGGTGTTCGAGGCGATGGAAAACTACCATAACCCGTGGCAGTTTGAGCGCATTACCTCCGAAGGGGGGGATGACTCCCTGATCGTTGAAGGGGATTTTGAGTGATCGATAGCTCAATATTCTGGTAACAAAATGTAAGTGTAAAAAAAAGCCACTCGTGTGATTTTCACATGCAGTGGCTTTTTTTAAACAACAATACCCGCTTAAGGGACATGGATTTTCAGGGTGTTATCTTACTTATCAATGAGTTGGATGCTTTGGCTTAAAACTTGTCCACTTTCCGTTCTAACTTCAACCATATCCCTCTCATGTTAAAAAAACAGGAAATATGTTGCCGTTTTCCATGTCGAATTAACAAAAGCGTGTCGCAGATCAAGAAAATACTCCTATTTGGGGGGAGGAATCGTTGGCAAATCCTGTCAAAATAGGAGGGTTATTTTTTTTACTTCCGAAACGGACACGATTCAACAACATACATTTGACGGAAAGTCATGCACCCACCAGGGTTAAAGGGCACCAAATGTTAATGAGAATCGCTCGATGTAATTTAATGTGAAGAAACCTTTGTTAAAGTTGACAATAGGTTATAGAAAGGAGTAAAAAACCCCATCATTTTGCTGTCTACGTCTCATTTCTGACAGTTAGTGTAAGGTTATTTGTTCCTCCCCATGAATCGATGTGATGCCCATCTGCCAGCAAGAGCAGTGTCGTAGGTATCACTTTTGATGAGTAAGCAATGAGTATGTCAACATCCACAGAAGTCATCGCTCATCACTGGGCATTCGCAATCTTTCTTATTGTAGCCATTGGCCTGTGCTGCCTGATGTTAGTCGGCGGCTGGTTCCTGGGCGGTCGCGCCCGTGCAAGGCACAAAAACACCCCTTTCGAATCAGGTATTGATTCGGTAGGTACCGCTCGCTTACGCCTGTCTGCCAAGTTCTATCTGGTAGCCATGTTCTTCGTCATCTTCGACGTGGAAGCGCTTTACCTTTTCGCATGGTCAACGTCCATCCGCGAAAGTGGTTGGGTGGGCTTTGTCGAGGCCGCAATTTTCATTTTAGTGCTACTGGCCGGTCTGGTTTATCTGGTGCGTATTGGCGCGCTTGACTGGACGCCTGCGCGTTCACGTCGTGAACACATCAACCCGGAAAACAGTATCTCTAATCGTCAGCAGTAACAGCGAGGCAATAAGATGGATTATACGCTCACCCGCATAGATCCTAACGGTGAGAATGACCGTTACCCCCTGCAAAAACAGGAGATCGTAACCGACCCCCTGGAGCAAGAAGTCAATAAAAGCGTGTACATGGGCAAACTCGAACATGCCATGCACGATATGGTCAACTGGGGTCGTAAGAACTCCATCTGGCCTTACAACTTTGGCCTTTCTTGCTGCTACGTTGAAATGGTGACGTCATTCACTGCGGTGCATGACGTTGCGCGTTTTGGGGCCGAGGTACTCCGTGCTTCCCCGCGTCAGGCTGACCTGATGGTGGTTGCCGGTACGTGCTTTACCAAGATGGCACCTGTTATTCAGCGTCTTTATGACCAGATGCTGGAGCCAAAATGGGTTATCTCCATGGGCGCATGTGCAAACTCTGGCGGTATGTACGACATTTATTCCGTCGTGCAGGGCGTAGATAAATTTATCCCAGTGGATGTGTACATCCCGGGTTGTCCGCCACGTCCGGAAGCCTACATGCAGGCATTGATGCTGCTGCAGGAGTCTATCGGTAAAGAACGTCGCCCACTGTCGTGGGTGGTTGGCGATCAGGGTGTGTATCGCGCGAACATGCAGTCTGAGCGCGAGCGTAAACGTGGTGAACGTATTGCCGTCACCAACCTGCGTACGCCTGACGAAATTTAATTTGCGCCTGTAGGCCTGGAGAACACCTTCGCATATCACTACTCAAATAGCGCGAAGCCAGGCTCAACAGTCACCACGGACCATTTGCAATGGTGAACAATATGACCGACTTAACCGCGCAAGAAGCCGCCTGGCAGACCCGGGATCATCTGGATGACCCAGTCATTGGCGAACTGCGCAACCGTTTTGGGCCGGATGCCTTTACTGTTCAGGCTACCCGCACCGGGGTACCCGTTGTTTGGGTGAAGCGTGAGCAATTGCTGGAAGTTGTCGATTTCCTCAAGAAATTGCCAAAACCGTACGTCATGCTGTTTGACTTACACGGCATGGATGAACGTCTGCGTACCCACCGCCAGGGTCTCCCTGCTGCGGATTTTTCCGTTTTCTACCACCTGATCTCAATAGACCGTAATACGGATATCATGCTCAAGGTGGCATTGTCTGAAAACGACATGCATCTGCCGACGATCACCAAATTTTTCCCGAACGCCAACTGGTATGAGCGTGAAACCTGGGAAATGTTCGGCATGACCTTCGACGGCCACCCGCATCTGACGCGCATTATGATGCCGCAGACCTGGACCGGCCACCCGCTGCGTAAAGACTACCCGGCACGTGCAACCGAATTCGATCCGTTTGAGCTGACAAAAGCCAAGCAGGATCTGGAGATGGAAGCGCTGACCTTCAAACCGGAAGACTGGGGTATGAAGCGCGGTACCGACAACGAGGACTTCATGTTCCTCAACCTCGGTCCAAACCACCCGTCAGCGCACGGTGCATTCCGTATTATTCTTCAGCTTGATGGCGAAGAGATTGTCGACTGCGTGCCTGACATCGGCTACCACCACCGTGGCGCTGAGAAGATGGGCGAGCGTCAGTCCTGGCACAGCTACATTCCGTATACCGACCGTATCGAGTACCTCGGCGGCTGCGTCAACGAAATGCCATACGTGCTGGCCGTTGAGAAACTGGCGGGTATCGTTACGCCGGATCGCGTTAACGTGATTCGCGTTATGCTCTCAGAACTGTTCCGTATCAACAGCCACCTGCTGTACATCTCCACGTTCATTCAGGACGTCGGCGCGATGACCCCGGTCTTCTTCGCCTTTACCGACCGTCAGAAAATCTACGATCTGGTGGAAGCGATTACCGGTTTCCGTATGCACCCGGCCTGGTTCCGTATCGGCGGCGTGGCACACGATCTGCCGCGCGGCTGGGACCGTCTGCTGCGTGAGTTCCTCGACTGGATGCCAAAACGTCTGGCGTCATACGAGAAAGCCGCGCTGCGTAACACCATCCTGAAAGGCCGTTCCCAGGGCGTTGCTGCCTACGGCGCGAAAGAAGCGCTGGAGTGGGGGACAACAGGTGCAGGTCTGCGTGCGACCGGTATTGATTTCGACGTGCGTAAAGCCCGTCCTTACTCTGGCTACGAGAACTTCGACTTTGAAGTCCCGGTGGGCGGCGGCGTGTCCGACTGCTACACCCGCGTGATGCTGAAAGTAGAAGAGCTGCGCCAGAGTCTGCGCATCCTTGAGCAGTGCCTCAACAACATGCCGGAAGGCCCGTTCAAGGCGGATCACCCGCTGACGACGCCGCCACCGAAAGAGCGCACGCTGCAACATATCGAAACCCTGATCACCCACTTCCTGCAGGTTTCCTGGGGTCCGGTCATGCCGGCGCAAGAATCCTTCCAGATGATTGAAGCGACCAAGGGTATTAACAGTTACTACCTGACCAGTGACGGCAGCACCATGAGCTACCGTACCCGCGTGCGTACGCCGAGCTTTGCGCACCTGCAGCAGATCCCGTCCGCCATCCGCGGCAGTCTGGTCTCCGACCTGATTGTGTATCTGGGTAGTATCGATTTTGTTATGTCAGATGTGGACCGCTAATTATGCACGAGAATCAACAACCACAAACCGAGGCTTTTGAGCTGAGTGAAGCAGAACGTGCCGCCATTGAGCACGAGATGCACCACTACGAAGACCCGCGTGCGGCGTCCATTGAAGCGCTGAAAATCGTACAGAAACAGCGTGGTTGGGTGCCGGATGGGGCGATCTATGAGATCGCGAAAGTGCTGGGTATTCCGGCAAGTGACGTAGAGGGCGTGGCCACCTTCTACAGCCAGATCTTCCGTCAGCCGGTTGGCCGCCATGTGATCCGCTACTGTGACAGCGTGGTCTGCCACATCACCGGTTACCAGGGCATTCAGGCTGCGATTGAGAAGAAGCTCAATATCAAGCCGGGCCAGACCACGTTCGATGGACGCTTTACCCTGCTGCCAACCTGCTGCCTGGGTAACTGCGACAAGGGGCCGACCATGATGATTGATGAGGACACTCACAGCCATCTGACGCCGGAAGCGATTCCTGACCTGCTGGAGCAGTACAAATGAAAACTGTAATTCGTACTGCTGAGACGCATCCGCTGACCTGGCGTCTGCGCGATGACAAACAGCCGGTATGGCTCGACGAATACCAGAGCAAAAACGGCTATGCCGGCGCGCGTAAAGCCCTTGGCGGCATGGCGCCGGACGACATCGTTAACGCGGTGAAAGACTCCGGCCTGAAAGGGCGCGGCGGTGCGGGCTTCTCCACCGGTCTGAAGTGGAGCCTGATGCCGAAAGACGAATCCATGAACATCCGTTACCTGCTGTGTAACGCCGATGAAATGGAGCCGGGCACCTATAAAGACCGCCTGCTGATGGAACAGCTGCCGCACCTGCTGGTGGAAGGCATGCTGATCTCCGCGTTCGCGCTGAAAGCCTACCGTGGCTACATCTTCCTGCGCGGTGAGTACATTGAAGCGGCGGAAAACCTGCGTCGCGCGATTGCCGAAGCCACCGAAGCGGGCCTGCTGGGTAAAAACATCCTGGGAACCGGGTTTGACTTTGAACTGTTCGTGCACACCGGCGCAGGGCGTTATATCTGCGGTGAAGAAACCGCGCTGATTAACTCCCTGGAAGGCCGCCGCGCGAACCCGCGTTCCAAGCCACCGTTCCCGGCAAGCTCCGGCGTATGGGGTAAACCGACCTGCGTAAACAACGTTGAAACCCTGTGTAACGTTCCGGCTATCCTCGCCAACGGCGTGGAGTGGTATCAGGGCATCTCCTCAAGCAAAGATGCTGGTACCAAGCTGATGGGCTTCTCTGGTCGCGTTAAAAATCCTGGCGTCTGGGAACTGCCGTTCGGTACCACCGCACGTGAAATTCTTGAGGACTACGCTGGCGGCATGCGCGATGGCCTGAAATTCAAAGCCTGGCAGCCGGGTGGGGCAGGGACAGACTTCCTGACCGAAGCCCACCTTGATCTGCCAATGGAATTCGAAAGTATTGGTAAAGCAGGCAGCCGTCTGGGTACGGCGCTGGCGATGGCCGTCGACCACGAGATCGGCATGGTCTCGCTGGTGCGTAACCTGGAAGAGTTCTTCGCCCGTGAGTCCTGCGGCTGGTGTACACCGTGCCGTGATGGTCTGCCGTGGAGCGTGAAGATCCTGCGTGCAATCGAACGTGGCGAAGGCCAGCCTGGGGATATCGAGACGCTTGAGCAACTGTGTCGATTCTTAGGCCCGGGTAAAACCTTCTGTGCCCACGCACCGGGTGCCGTCGAACCTCTGCAGAGCGCGATCAAATATTTCCGCGACGAGTTCGAAGCAGGCATCAAGCAGCCGTTCAGCAATACCCATGCCATCAATGGGATTCAGCCGAACCTGCTTAAAGCGCGCTGGTAACGACAAGAATTTTGATTAACGCTCGGTTTCGACCGAGCCAACTGGAAGCATGCTAATGGCTACGATTCATGTAGACGGCAAAGAATACGAAGTCAACGGGGCGGACAACCTGCTGGAAGCTTGTCTGTCTCTTGGCCTCGATATTCCGTACTTTTGCTGGCATCCGGCGCTGGGCAGCGTCGGTGCTTGCCGCCAGTGTGCGGTGAAGCAATATCAAAACGCGGAAGACACGCGTGGTCGCCTGGTGATGTCCTGTATGACGCCAGCCACCGAAGGCACTTTTATTTCGATTGATGACGAAGAAGCCAAACAGTTCCGCGAAAGCGTTGTGGAATGGTTGATGACCAACCACCCGCACGACTGTCCGGTCTGTGAAGAGGGCGGTAACTGCCACCTTCAGGATATGACCGTGATGACCGGCCACAGCTTCCGTCGCTATCGCTTTACCAAGCGTACCCACCGTAACCAGGACCTGGGGCCGTTCATCTCTCACGAAATGAACCGCTGCATCGCCTGCTACCGCTGCGTGCGTTACTACAAAGACTACGCAGACGGTCAGGATCTGGGCGTGTATGGCGCGCACGATAACGTCTACTTCGGTCGTCCGGAAGACGGTACGCTGGAAAGCGAATTCTCCGGTAACCTGGTAGAAATCTGCCCGACCGGCGTATTCACGGATAAAACTCACTCCGAGCGTTACAACCGTAAATGGGACATGCAGTTTGCGCCAAGCATCTGCCAGCAGTGTTCCCTCGGCTGTAACACCAGCCCGGGTGAGCGTTACGGCGAACTGCGTCGTATCGAAAACCGTTACAACGGTACCGTTAACCACTACTTCCTCTGCGACCGCGGTCGTTTCGGCTATGGCTATGTGAACCTGAAAGACCGTCCGCGTCAGCCGGTTCAGCGCCGTGGCGACGACTTCATTACCCTGAACGCCGAGCAGGCGATGCAGGGCGCGGCAGATATTCTGCGCCAGTCGAAGAAAGTGATCGGTATCGGCTCCCCGCGCGCCAGCATTGAAAGCAACTTCGCGCTGCGCGAGCTGGTTGGAGCGGAAAACTTCTATACCGGTATCGCTCAGGGCGAGCAGGAACGTCTGCAGCTGGTACTGAAAGTGCTGCGTGAAGGCGGTGTCCACACTCCTGCGCTGCGCGAAATCGAATCTTATGATGCGGTCCTGGTGCTGGGTGAAGACCTGACGCAGACGGGCGCACGTGCGGCTCTGGCGGTTCGCCAGGCGGTGAAGGGGAAAGCACGTGAAATGGCAGCGGCGCAGAAAGTGGCTGACTGGCAGATTGCGGCGATCCTCAACATCGGCCAGCGCGCGAAGCATCCTCTGTTTGTGACCAACGTCGACAACACCCGTCTGGACGATATCGCCGCGTGGACCTACTGCGCGCCGGTTGAAGATCAGGCGCGCCTCGGCTTTGCCATTGCCCACGCGCTGGACAGCAGCTCGCCGGCCGTTGAACTGGATCGCGACCTGCAAAACAAGGTTGACGTGATTGTTCAGGCCCTGGCGGGTGCGAAGAAACCGCTGATTATTTCCGGTACCAACGCCGGTAGCGCGGAGATCATTCAGGCGGCAGCCAACGTTGCCAAAGCCCTGAAAGGCCGCGGTGTGGACGTCGGTGTGACCATGATTGCCCGTGCGGTGAACAGCATCGGTCTGGGTATGATTGGCGGCGGCTCGCTGGAAGCAGCGTTAAGCGAACTGGAATCCGGTTCCGCTGACGCCGTTGTGGTGCTGGAAAACGATCTGCATCGCCACGCCTCTGCCGCTCGCGTTGACGCCGCGCTCTCCAAAGCGCCGCTGGTAATGGTCATTGACCATCAGCGCACCGCGATTATGGATAAAGCGCACCTGGTGCTCTCTGCGGCAAGCTTCGCAGAAAGCGACGGTACCGTTATCAACAACGAAGGTCGCGCCCAGCGTTTCTTCCAGGTTTATGACCCGGCGTACTACGACAGCAACACCGTGATGCTGGAAAGCTGGCGCTGGCTGCACTCCCTGCACAGCACCGTGCAGAGCCGTGAAGTGGACTGGACGCAGCTCGACCACGTTATCGACGCGGTAGTCGAAAAACTGCCTCAGCTGGCAGGCATTAAAGATGCCGCACCTGAAGCAAGCTTCCGCATTCGCGGCCAGAAACTGGCGCGTGAACCGCACCGCTACAGCGGCCGTACCGCGATGCGCGCCAATATCAGCGTGCACGAACCGCGCCAGCCGCAGGATAAAGACACCATGTTCGCCTTCTCTATGGAAGGGAACAACCAGCCGTCTGCGCCGCGTTCGCAAATCCCATTCGCATGGGCGCCAGGCTGGAACTCCCCGCAGGCATGGAACAAGTTCCAGGCTGAAGTGGGTGGCTCCCTGCGCCACGGCGATCCGGGCGTGCGTCTGATTGAAGCCTCCGAAACCGGTCTGGACTTCTTCACCACCGTACCGGCGAGCTTCCAGGCGCAGGAAGGTAACTGGCGTATCGCGCCGTACTACCATCTGTTCGGTAGCGACGAGCTGTCCCAGCGTTCCCCGGTCTTCCAGACCCGTATGCCGCAGCCGTACATCAAGCTCAACCCGGCGGATGCCGCGAAGCTTGGCGTTAACGCGGGCGCGAACATTGCCTTTAGCTATGACGGCCAGACCATCAGCCTGCCGCTGATTATTTCTGAAAGTCTGACAGCAGGGCAGGTCGGTCTGCCGATGGGTATGCCTGGCATCGCGCCTGTTCTGGCGGGCGCGCGTCTTGATAATCTGCAGGAGGCAAAAGCATGAGTTGGTTAACGCCGGATCTTATCGACATCCTGCTGAGCATTCTGAAAGCGATTGTTATCCTGCTGGTGGTGGTCACCTGCGGCGCGTTCATGAGCTTTGGTGAACGTCGTCTGCTCGGTCTGTTCCAGAACCGTTACGGACCGAACCGCGTGGGCTGGGGTGGTTCACTCCAGCTGGTCGCGGACATGATCAAGATGTTCTTTAAAGAGGACTGGATCCCGCGCTTCTCGGACCGCGTGATCTTTACTCTGGCACCGATGATCGCCTTCACCTCGCTTCTGCTGGCGTTTGCTATCGTTCCGGTCAGCCCGACCTGGGTGGTCGCCGATCTGAACATCGGCATTCTGTTCTTCCTGATGATGGCAGGCCTCGCGGTTTACGCGGTGCTGTTCGCAGGCTGGTCCAGTAACAACAAATACTCGCTGCTGGGTGCGATGCGTGCTTCCGCGCAGACGCTGAGCTACGAAGTGTTCCTGGGGCTCTCCCTGATGGGCGTGGTGGCGCAGGCCGGTTCATTCAACATGACCGACATCGTCAACAACCAGGCCGACATCTGGAACGTTATCCCGCAGTTCTTTGGGTTTATTACCTTTGCTATCGCGGGCGTGGCGGTGTGTCACCGTCACCCGTTTGACCAGCCAGAAGCCGAACAGGAACTGGCCGACGGTTACCACATTGAATATTCCGGTATGAAATTCGGTCTGTTCTTCGTGGGCGAGTACATCGGTATCGTCACCATTTCCGCGTTGATGGTAACGCTGTTCTTCGGTGGCTGGCATGGCCCGTTCTTACCGCCGTTCATCTGGTTCGCGCTGAAAACCGCGTTCTTCATGATGATGTTCATTTTGATTCGCGCAGCGTTACCGCGTCCGCGTTACGACCAGGTAATGTCCTTCGGCTGGAAAGTGTGCCTGCCGCTGACGCTCGTCAACTTGTTGGTAACGGCCGCTGTCATTCTCTGGCAGCAGCCATAAGGGGCTATAGACCATGACCTTAAAAGAATTACTGGTAGGCTTCGGTACCCAGGTACGCAGTATCTGGATGATCGGCCTGCACGCGTTTGCCAAACGCGAAACCCGGATGTACCCGGAAGAGCCGGTATATCTGCCGCCGCGCTACCGTGGCCGTATCGTGCTGACGCGCGACCCGGACGGTTCCGAGCGCTGCGTTGCCTGTAACCTGTGTGCGGTAGCGTGTCCGGTAGGCTGTATCTCTCTGCAGAAAGCAGAGACGGTAGACGGCCGCTGGTACCCTGAGTTCTTCCGCATCAACTTCTCACGCTGCATCTTCTGCGGTCTGTGTGAAGAAGCGTGCCCAACCACGGCGATTCAGCTGACTCCAGACTTCGAGCTGGGTGAGTACAAGCGTCAGGACCTGGTGTACGAGAAAGAGGATCTGCTGATTTCCGGTCCGGGCAAATACCCGGAATATAACTTCTACCGGATGGCGGGTATGGCAATCGACGGCAAAGATAAGGGCGAAGCAGAGAACGAAGCTAAGCCTATCGACGTCAAGAGCCTGTTACCGTAAGGAGAGGGCAATGGAATTCGCTTTTTATATCTGTGGCCTTATCGCCATCCTGGCTACGCTGCGAGTGATTACGCACACCAATCCGGTGCATGCGCTGCTGTACTTAATCATTTCCCTGCTGGCTATTTCCGGAGTGTTCTTCGCACTGGGCGCACACTTCGCCGGTGCGCTGGAAATCATCGTCTACGCCGGGGCCATTATGGTGCTGTTCGTGTTCGTGGTGATGATGCTGAACCTGGGCGGCTCTGAGATTGAACAGGAACGTCAGTGGTTAAAACCGCAGGTGTGGATCGGCCCGGCAATTTTGTCGGCCATCATGCTGGCGGTGATTGTTTACGCCATTCTGGGCGTCAACGATCAGGGCATCGACGGCACGCCGATCGGCGCTAAAGAGGTCGGTATTACCCTCTTTGGCCCATACGTTCTGGCGGTTGAACTGGCCTCAATGCTGCTGCTGGCTGGTCTGGTTGTTGCTTTCCACGTTGGCCGCGAAGAGCGTGCTGGCGAGGTGCTGAGCAACCGCACTGACGACCGCGCGAAAAGAAAAACGGAGGAGCGCGCATGATCCCCTTAACACATGGACTGATCCTCGCTGCGATTTTATTCGTTCTGGGTCTGACCGGTCTGGTTATCCGCCGCAATCTGCTGTTTATGCTGATCGGTCTGGAAATCATGATTAATGCCTCCGCGCTGGCCTTCGTGGTCGCCGGAAGCTACTGGGGCCAGACCGATGGTCAGGTGATGTACATTCTTGCCATCAGCCTCGCGGCTGCCGAAGCGAGTATTGGCCTGGCGCTGTTGCTGCAGCTCCATCGTCGCCGCCAGAACCTGAACATCGATTCAGTAAGTGAGTTGCGTGGATGAACATGCTTGCCTTAACCATTATTTTTCCGCTGATTGGCTTCGTGCTGCTGGCGTTTTCTCGCGGCCGCTGGTCTGAGAATCTGTCTGCGACCGTGGGCATTGGCTCCATCGGCCTGGCTGCGCTGGTAACAGCGTATGCAGGTATCGACTTCTTTAACAACGGGCGTCAGCCTTTCAGCGTGCCGCTGTGGACCTGGATGTCGGTCGGTGATTTCAACATCGGCTTCAACCTGGTGCTGGACGGCCTCTCGCTGACCATGCTCTCCGTGGTCACCGGCGTTGGCTTCCTGATCCACATGTTCGCCTCCTGGTATATGCGCGGTGAAGAGGGTTACTCCCGCTTCTTCGCCTATACCAACCTGTTTATCGCCAGCATGGTGGTTCTGGTGCTGGCCGATAACCTGCTGCTGATGTATCTGGGCTGGGAAGGCGTAGGTCTGTGTTCTTACCTGCTGATCGGTTTCTACTACACCGATCCGAAGAATGGCGCAGCGGCCATGAAAGCGTTCGTCGTGACCCGCGTGGGTGACGTCTTCCTCGCTTTCGCGCTGTTCATTCTTTACAACGAACTGGGCACGCTGAACTTCCGCGAAATGGTGGAACTGGCGCCGGCACACTTCGCTGCAGGCAACAATATGCTGTGGTGGGCAACGCTGATGCTGCTGGGTGGTGCCGTGGGTAAATCCGCGCAGCTGCCGTTGCAGACGTGGCTGGCCGACGCGATGGCGGGTCCAACCCCTGTCTCCGCGCTGATCCACGCCGCGACCATGGTAACCGCCGGTGTTTACCTGATTGCGCGTACCCATGGCCTGTTCCTGATGACCCCGGAAATTCTGCATCTGGTGGGTATCGTCGGTGCGGTCACGCTGGTGCTGGCAGGCTTTGCCGCGCTGGTGCAGACCGACATCAAACGCGTTCTCGCGTATTCCACCATGAGCCAGATTGGCTACATGTTCCTGGCGCTGGGCGTTCAGGCGTGGGACGCAGCCATTTTCCACCTGATGACGCACGCGTTCTTTAAAGCGCTGCTGTTCCTCTCGTCTGGTTCCGTGATTCTGGCCTGCCATCACGAGCAGAACATCTTCAAGATGGGCGGACTGCGTAAGTCCATTCCGCTGGTCTATGTCTGCTTCCTGGTGGGCGGCGCGGCGCTGGCGGCACTGCCGCTGATCACCGCGGGCTTCTTCAGTAAGGACGAAATCCTTGCGGGTGCCATGGCGAATGGTCATATCAATCTGATGGTTGCGGGTCTGGTCGGTGCGTTCATGACCTCCCTGTATACCTTCCGTATGATTTTCATCGTATTCCACGGTAAAGAACAAATTCATGCTCACGCAGGGAAGGGGATTACCCACCACCTGCCGCTGATTGTGCTGCTGGTACTGTCCACCTTCGTTGGCGCGATGATTGTGCCGCCGCTGCAGGGCGTACTGCCAGACACCACCGAGCTTGAGCACGGTCGCGTTCTGACGCTTGAAATCACCTCCGGTGTGGTCGCTATCGCGGGCATCCTGATCGCTGCATGGCTGTGGCTGGGCAAACGTACGCTGGTGACTGCCGTTGCCAACAGTGCGCCGGGCCGTCTGCTGGGCACCTGGTGGTACAACGCGTGGGGCTTCGACTGGCTGTACGACATGATCTTCGTTAAGCCGTTCCTGGGCATTGCGTGGCTGCTGAAGCGCGACCCACTGAACAGCCTGATGAATATCCCGGCGATCCTTTCCCGCTTTGCAGGTAAAGGCCTGCTGTATAGCGAGAACGGTTACCTGCGCTGGTATGTAGCGTCAATGAGCATCGGTGCGGTTGTCGTGCTGGCGCTGCTGATGGTGTTGCGTTGATCGTTAAGTGAATTTTATTCGAATTCGTTGAAAATCAGGCCCCTGCTGGGGGCCTTAAAAAGGAATGTAAATCGCCATGTTACTACCCTGGCTAATATTAATTCCCTTCATCGGCGGCTTCCTGTGCTGGCAGACTGAACGCTTTGGCGTGAAGATGCCGCGCTGGATCGCGCTGATCACCATGGGATTGACGCTCGCGCTTGGTCTGCAACTGTGGTTGCAGGGCGGTTACTCACTGACCCAGTCTGCGGGCATTCCGCAGTGGCAGTCTGAGTTCATCCTGCCGTGGATCCCGCGTTTCGGCATTACGATCCACCTGGCGATTGACGGTCTGTCGCTGCTGATGGTGGTGCTGACCGGTCTGCTCGGCGTTCTGGCGGTACTTTGCTCCTGGCGAGAAATCGAAAAATACCAGGGCTTCTTCCACCTGAACCTGATGTGGATCCTGGGCGGCGTGATCGGCGTGTTCCTTGCCATCGACATGTTCCTGTTCTTCTTCTTCTGGGAGATGATGCTGGTGCCGATGTACTTCCTGATCGCGCTGTGGGGCCACAAGGCGTCCGACGGTAAAACGCGTATCACGGCGGCAACCAAGTTCTTCATCTATACCCAGGCGAGTGGTCTGGTGATGTTGATTGCCATTCTGGCGCTGGTGTTTGTTCACCACAACGCGACCGGAACCTGGACCTTCAACTACGAAGATTTGCTGAAGACGCCAATGTCCCACGGCGTTGAATACCTGCTGATGCTGGGCTTCTTCATCGCCTTCGCGGTGAAAATGCCGGTCGTTCCGCTGCACGGCTGGCTGCCAGACGCGCACTCTCAGGCACCAACGGCGGGTTCCGTTGACCTGGCGGGCATCTTGCTGAAAACGGCGGCCTACGGTCTGCTGCGTTTCGCACTGCCGCTGTTCCCGAATGCCTCCGCAGAGTTCGCACCGATTGCCATGTGGCTGGGTGTGATCGGTATCTTCTACGGTGCCTGGATGGCCTTCACGCAGTACGACATCAAGCGTCTGATTGCCTATACCTCCGTTTCCCACATGGGCTTCGTTCTGATTGCTATCTACACCGGCAGCCAGCTGGCGTACCAGGGAGCGGTGATCCAGATGATTGCGCACGGTCTGTCCGCAGCCGGCCTCTTCATCCTGTGCGGCCAACTGTACGAACGTCTGCATACCCGCGACATGCGTATGATGGGCGGCCTGTGGAGCAAAATTAAATGGCTGCCAGCGCTCTCCATGTTCTTCGCGGTTGCCACCCTGGGGATGCCGGGTACCGGTAACTTCGTCGGCGAATTTATGATTCTGTTCGGCAGCTTCAAAGTGGTACCGGTGATTACCGTGATCTCCACCTTTGGTCTGGTGTTCGCTTCCGTGTACTCGCTGGCGATGCTGCACCGCGCATACTTCGGTAAAGCGAAGAGCGAAATTGCTGCACAAGAACTGCCGGGGATGTCGCTGCGTGAGCTGTTCATCATCCTGCTGCTGGTCGTACTGCTGGTGCTGCTGGGCTTCTTCCCGCAGCCGATTCTGGATACCTCGCACAGCGCGATGGGTAACATCCAGCAGTGGTTTGTTAATTCTGCTTCTACTACAAGGCCGTAATTCGCCATGACAATAACTCCACAACAACTGATCGCGCTGCTACCGCTGCTGATCGTCGGATTGACGGTGGTGGTTGTGATGCTCTCCATTGCGTGGCGACGCAATCACTTCCTGAATGCCACGCTGTCGGTCATCGGCCTGAACGCCGCGTTAGTCTCTCTCTGGTTTGTTGGCCAGGGTGGGGCGATGGACGTCACCCCGCTGATGCGCGTTGACGGTTACGCCATGCTGTATACCGGTCTGGTGCTGCTGGCGAGCCTGGCAACCTGTACCTTTGCGTACCCGTGGCTCGAAGGCTACAACGACAACAAAGAAGAGTTTTACCTGCTGGTTCTGATTGCCGCGTTGGGCGGCATTCTGCTGGCGAATGCGAACCACCTGGCCGCGCTGTTCCTCGGTATTGAGCTGATCTCTCTGCCGCTGTTCGGCCTGATTGGTTACGCGTTCCGTCAGAAGCGCTCCCTGGAAGCAAGCATCAAGTACACCATTCTGTCTGCTGCTGCGTCCTCATTCCTGCTGTTTGGTATTGCGCTGCTGTACGCACAGTCCGGTAACCTCTCCTTCATGGCGCTCGGCAAGAGCCTCGGTGACGGCATGCTGCATGAGCCGCTGCTGCTGGCAGGTCTGGGCATGATGATTGTTGGCCTCGGCTTCAAACTCTCTCTGGTGCCGTTCCACCTGTGGACGCCAGACGTATACCAGGGCGCTCCGGCTCCGGTGTCGACCTTCCTGGCGACGGCGAGCAAAATCGCTATCTTCGGTGTGGTCATGCGTCTGTTCCTGTACGCGCCGGTTGGTGACAGCGAAGCGGTTCGCGTGGTGCTGGGCATTATCGCGTTCGTCTCCATCATCTTCGGTAACCTGATGGCGCTGAGCCAGACCAACATCAAGCGTCTGCTGGGCTACTCGTCTATCTCTCATCTGGGCTATCTGATGGTGGCGCTGATTGCGCTGCAGAGCGGTGAGATGTCGATGGAAGCCGTGGGCGTCTATCTGGCCGGTTACCTGTTCAGCAGCCTCGGCGCCTTCGGCGTGGTGAGCCTGATGTCCAGCCCGTACCGCGGCCCGGATGCCGATTCACTGTTCTCCTACCGTGGTCTGTTCTGGCACCGTCCAATTCTGTCCGCGGTGATGACCGTGATGATGCTCTCTCTGGCGGGTATCCCGATGACGCTTGGCTTTATCGGTAAGTTCTACGTGCTGGCCGTCGGTGTGCAGGCACACCTGTGGTGGCTGACTGCGGGCGTGGTTATTGGCTCCGCGATTGGTCTCTACTACTACCTGCGCGTGGCCGTGAGCCTGTACCTGAGCGCGCCTCAGCAGCTCAACCGTGATGCCCCAACCAACTGGCAGTACAGCGCTGGCGGTATTGTGGTTCTCATCTCCGCGCTGCTGGTGCTGATCTTCGGTATCTATCCGCAGCCGCTGATTGATATCGTGCAGCGAGCGATGCCGCTGATGTAAAAACAAAAAACCCGCCTCGGCGGGTTTTTTTATGGTTTTCTCCCTCTCCCCGTGGGAGAGGGACGGGCACCAGCCCGCACCAGACTTAAGCCAGCTGCTTGCGGCTAATCAACGGCCCGTCAATCTTCTTCATCGAGCGGTCCAACACTTCCTCAATCACTGACGACAGCTCGTTCAGCTCAAACTTCGCGACATACCCGTCCGCCTTCACCTTGCGAATATGGTCTTCGTTGGCGTTACCGGAAAGGGAAGAGTGGATCACCACCGGAATGTCCTTCAATATCGGGTCGGTTTTGATTTTGCGCGTCAGCGTAAAACCGTCCATCTCCGGCATTTCAAGGTCGGTCAGCACCAGGGCGATCTTATCGGTGATGGGAACCCCCTCAGCCTGCGCCTGCGCGGCCAGAACCCCAATTTTCTCCCACGCGTCTTTGCCGGTGATATGCAGCTGCGCGGGGATCTCCATCGCCTGCAGACCTTTTTCCAGCATCGAGCGCGCCACCTTGGAATCTTCCGCGACGATGGCGACAGCGCCCGGTTTGATATGGAATTTGGTTGTCTTTAGATTCGTGGCGTGCAGATCGTGATTGGCCGGAGTGATGTCATACAGGATCTGCTCAACGTCCAGCACCATCGCCAGATCGTTGGTATCGGTCTTCTCGTCAAGACACGCAATGCTGGTGATGTAGCGACCGCTGACGGCGGTTTCCGCCGCATGCACCTGCTTCCAGTCCAGACGCATGATGTTCTCAACCGATTCCACGGCAAACGCCTGCACGCTGCGCGCGTATTCGGTGATCAGCAGGATGTTCAGCCCGGTGGTGGGCTTGCAGCCCGCCACGGCGGCCAGGTCAATAACCGGGATCACCTGATCGCGAATATTCACCATTCCCATCAGCGGTGACTTCATCCCGGCGGGTTTCGTGAACTCCGGCATCGGCACAATTTCACGCAGCTTAAAAACGTTAATGCCAAACAGCTCGGATTTATTTTCGTTAAGAGAGGTGCCAAGACGGAACAGCAACAGTTCAAAACGGTTCGACAGGGTCAGATTCGCCCTGTCATCAATATCTTTCTGGAAATTATCCATTCTACCCTCAAGAGAAATGCTGACCTTTTAATCGTTATCGGCATACTGAGGGAAAAATGAAGGACTAAACGCTAACCTGAGCGAAATCTTCGGCCAGCTCACATTCCGGGAACAGCGTGCGGCACTCTGCCAGCAGCTTTTCGCAGCCCCGCGCGTCGTAGCGCGAGCTGACGTGGGTGACGATGAGCCTCCCTACGCCCGCGTCACGGGCAAGCTGCGCCGCCTGACGCGTGGAGCTGTGGCCCCGGCTGTTGGCTTTCTCTTCCATCGCCGTTTCAAGCGTCGCTTCATGCACCATTACGTCCACGCCCTGAGCCAGCGTGAGCGCCGCCGGGCACGGGGCCGTATCGCCAAAAATCGCCAGCTTTTTGCCGGGCTGCGGTGCGGAGAGATAATCCTGGCCGTTAATGACGCGTCCGTCCTCCAGCGTGACGGTCTCTCCGTGCTTCAGACGCTGGAACAGCGGCCCGGGTTTTACGCCGTCTGCCATCAGCGCGGCGGCATCCAGCGCGCCGGGTTTGTCATGCGCATCAATACGGTAGCCATAGCACTCGACAGGGTGATTGAGCGGCTGAGTGCTCACCTTATAATCGCCGTCATCGAAAATCGGGCCTTCGCTAATCTCAATGACCTCCAGCGGATAATCCGTCCACGACCCGCTCAGACGCAGCGTAGTTTCTACAAATTCACGAATACCCGCTGGCCCGTAAATCGTCAGCGGGTTGGCGTTACCGGCCATCGAGCGGCTGCACAGAAGGCCGGGAAGGCCAAACAGGTGGTCGCCATGCAGATGGGTGATAAAAATTTTATCCAGCTTGCCGGGGTGATAAGCGGTGCGTAACAGCTGATGCTGCGTCCCTTCACCGCAGTCAAACAGCCACAGCCCGCCGCGGGTGGGGTGCTTAAGATCCAGCAGGATCGCCGTCACGTTCCGTGAGCGGGTTGGCACGCCAGCGGACGTACCCAGAAAAATCAGTTCCATAACGCAATCAGCCCTTTGCCGAACGGGGAGGGGTTTAGTATAACGTGATGAACCCCAGGAAGGAGACTGACATGATCCAGTGGCAAGATTTACATCATAGTGACCTCACCGTAAATGAACTTTACGCGCTGCTTAAACTGCGCTGTGAAGTGTTTGTTGTGGAACAGACCTGCCCGTATCAGGACATCGATGGTGATGACCTCGTTGGCGAGAACCGCCATATCCTCGGCTGGCGGGATAACGAGCTGGTGGCGTATGCGAGGATTCTGAAAAGCGAAGACGATTTTGAGCCCGTGGTGATTGGTCGGGTCATCATCAGCGGCAACGCGCGGGGTGAAAAACTGGGCTATCAGCTGATGGAAAAAACGCTGGAGGCGTGCCGGAAACAGTGGCCGGACAAGGCGCTATACCTGGGCGCGCAGGCACACCTGCAGTCCTTCTACGGCCACTTTGGTTTTGTGCCGGTGACGCAGGTCTACGATGAAGATGGCATTCCGCACGTCGGCATGGCGCGGGAAGTGAAACAGGCGTAATGGCATGTCGTTGGCTATAGTTAGCGGACTGGTGCACTAACATGGAGAAAACTATGTCATTTCAATCCTGGGATACCCGTATCGACGACGATCTGGCCTTGCTGAGCGAAACGCTGGAAGAGGTGTTACGTTCCTCGGGCGACCCTGCCGATCAGAAATATATTGAGCTAAAAGCCCGTGCCGAGCAGGCGCTGCATGAAGTGAAAAACCGCGTCAGCCATGCGTCTGATACCTACTACTATCGTGCCAAAAAAGCGGTGTACCGTGCCGATGATTACGTTCATGAAAAACCGTGGCAGGGTATTGGCGTGGGTGCTGCCGTGGGGCTGGTTCTGGGGCTGCTGTTAGCCCGTCGTTAAGCCGCTTAACCACTCCCTATACGTGGGTACTGCTATTTATGGCCAGTACCCCGTATAATATGAGGTTTTAACAGGGAGAGGTTCGCGTGAATTCGATTTTCCTCGCGCTGGAGCAACTGCGTTCCCAGCTGTCGCAAGCGTTACCCGCAGCACCCGGCATACGTCATTTCGACGTCTCTTTCCCGTTAAACGACGCCTTCGATCCCCTCGCCTGGCTGGGCGAGCAGCGGTGCTATCCGCAGTTTTACTGGCAGCAGCGTAACGGCGATGAAGAGCTGGCCGCGCTGGGGGCGGTTAACCAATTTTCCTCCCTGGCATTAGCCTCGCAGTTTTTGCGCGAGCAAAATGCGGCAAGTGATACCCGTATATGCGGCCTGAACGCCTTTAATCCCGAGCAGGGCAGCCTATTTTTACCGCGACTGCTCTGGCGACGTACCGCCGGCAACGCCACGCTGCGCCTTCAGCTCTGGAGCGACCGCTCGCTTGTGGAGGATGCCCGCGTCGCGCAGGATTTTTTACAGCAGCTCCGTCCTGCGAGATCTATCCGTCCGCTCTCCGTTCAGGTTGAGCACGAAACCCATCAGCCGCAGCAGGCCGAATGGCTGAAGCTTATCCGCAGGGCGACGGAGACCATCGCGCGCGGTGAGTTTGAAAAAGTGGTTCTCGCCCGGGCAACCGATCTGCAGTTCTCGCAGCGCGTAAACCCTGTCGCGCTAATGGCCGCCAGCCGCGCCCTGAATTTACATTGCTATCATTTCTGCATGGTATTTGACGCCAGCAACGCGTTTCTCGGCTCTACGCCCGAGCGTCTCTGGCGGCGGCGCGGCAAGCTGCTGCGCACGGAAGCGCTCGCTGGCACCGTCGCCAGCCATAGCGATGATAGCCAGGCGCAGCGTCTCGGCGAGTGGCTGCTGAATGATGATAAAAACCAGCGCGAAAATATGCTGGTGGTGGAAGATATCTGCCAGCGTCTTCAGCACTCTACGCAGACGCTTGAGGTACTGCCCCCCCAGGTGGTACGCCTGCGTAAGGTGCAGCATTTGCGCCGCTGTATCTGGACCGAGCTGAAACAGGCCGACGACGAGCAGTGCCTGCTCATGTTGCAGCCGACCGCGGCCGTTGCCGGATTACCCCGACAGCCCGCGCGCGAGTTTATCCAGAAGGTTGAACCCTTTAACCGCGAGTGGTACGCCGGTTCGGCCGGGTACTTATCCCCCGAACAGAGTGAGTTCTGCGTGGCGCTGCGCTCCGCGCGCGTTCAGGAGGACTCCCTGCGGCTCTACGCCGGCGCCGGTATTGTCAGCGGGTCTGACCCGGAGCAGGAGTGGCAGGAGATTGAAAACAAAGCCGCCGGATTGCGCTCTCTGCTCCTAAGGGATTAATACATATTCGCGCAATCCCGATTCATATCAAAATTCCAATTTTTTCTATTATTTATACTGTGTCGCATTCTTGATACCGGACAATCTCATGTCAGTAAGTTCTTTTAACCGACGCTGGGCGGCGGTGATCCTTGAAGCCCTGACGCGCCATGGCATCAGGCACGTGTGTATTGCGCCGGGTTCTCGCTCCACGCCGCTGACGCTGGCGGCCGCAGAAAACCGGGCGTTGATTCACCACACCCACTTTGATGAACGCGGTCTCGGCCATCTTGCGCTGGGTCTGGCGAAAGTCAGCAAAGAACCTGTGGCGGTGATCGTCACCTCCGGTACCGCCGTGGCGAACCTCTATCCGGCCCTGATTGAAGCCGGGTTAACGGGTGAAAGACTGATCTTACTGACGGCCGATCGTCCCCCTGAGCTTATCGACTGCGGCGCCAATCAGGCCATTCGCCAGCCGGGGCTCTTTTCTTCGCATCCTTCGCAGACGATTTCGTTACCGCGTCCCACCCAGGATATTCCGGCAAGCTGGCTGGTCTCCACCGTCGATCACGCCATGGAGACGTTGCGCAGCGGGGCGCTGCATATCAACTGCCCGTTTGCCGAGCCGCTGTACGGCGAGCTGGACGACACGGGTCTTGACTGGCAGCAGTCTCTCGGCGACTGGTGGCAGAGTGAAAAACCGTGGCTGCGCGAGCAGACGCATCTTGAGAGCGCGAAGCAGCGCGACTGGTTCTTCTGGCGGCAGAAGCGCGGCGTGGTGATTGCCGGGCGCATGAGCGCCGCGGAAGGCAAGCTGGTCGCTGAATGGGCGCAAACTCTCGGCTGGCCGCTGATTGGCGACGTGCTTTCCCAGACCGGGCAGCCGCTGCCGTGCGCCGACCTCTGGCTGGGTAACGCGAAAGCGGTCACCGAGCTTGCGCAGGCGCAGATTGTGGTCCAGCTTGGATCGAGTTTGACCGGCAAACGGTTACTGCAGTGGCAGGCCACCTGCACGCCGGAAGAGTACTGGCTGGTGGATTCGCTGGAAGGACGGCTTGACCCGGCGCACCACCGCGGTCGTCGTCTGGTCAGCAGTATTGACGCCTGGCTGACGCTTCATCCGGCTGAGAAACGCAAGCCCTGGGCGGTGGCCATCCCGGACCTTTCGCGCCAGGCGTGGGAACTGACCAAAGCGCACTGTGAAGCGTTTAGCGAAGCCGGGCTGGCGCACCGCATTCGCCAGTACCTGCCTGAACAGGGGCAGCTGTTTGTCGGCAACAGCCTCGTCGTGCGGCTGATTGACGCTTTCTCGAAGCTGCCCGCGGGCTACCCGGTGTACAGCAATCGTGGCGCCAGCGGCATCGACGGGCTGATCTCTACGGCGGCGGGCGTGCAGCGCGCTAGCGCGAAATCGACCCTGGCGATCGTGGGCGATCTCTCCGCGCTCTACGATCTTAACGCGCTGGCGCTACTGCGTCAGGCGTCAGCCCCGTTTGTGCTGATTGTGGTCAACAACAACGGCGGGCAGATTTTTTCCCTGTTGCCAACGCCTCAGAGCGAGCGCGAGCGTTTCTATCTGATGCCGCAGAACGTGCAGTTCGAACACGCCGCGGCGATGTTTAGCCTGAAATACCATCGCCCGGAAAGCTGGGAGCAGCTGGACGCGGCGTTAAGCAGCGCCTGGAAACAGCCGGGCTCGACGCTGATTGAGCTGGTGGTGAACGAGGCTGACGGTGCGCAGGCCCTGCAAAGCCTGCTGGCGCAGGTGAGCCAGCTGTGATTCTCTCGGGCGGGCAGCAGGCCGGAAAACCGGGCTACCCCTGGCTGGTCTTTTTGCATGGATTTTCGGGCGACTGCCGCGAGTGGCAGAGGGTCGGTGAAGGACTCAGCGATTATCCCCGGCTGTATCTGGATCTGCCGGGTCACGGCGGATCCCGGAATCTGGGCGTGACGGGGTTTGACGAGATGAGCACGTTGCTCACCCGAACCCTTCTTAGTTACAACATACTTAAGTTCTGGCTCATAGGGTACTCCCTCGGCGGCCGCATTGCGATGTTTCATGCCTGCCAGCAGCCGAAGGGGCTGCTCGGGGTGATTGTTGAAGGTGGACATCCGGGCCTGCAGGATGCCGATGCGCGAAATGCGCGGCTGGCGTCCGACCGCCGCTGGGCAGGGCGTTTTCGCACCGAACCGCTGGATAAGGTGTTCGCTGACTGGTACCAACAGCCCTTGTTCGCCTCCCTTACGAAAGCCCAGCGCGAGGCGCTTATTACCCTGCGCAGCCAAAACAACGGCGCGACGCTGGCGATGATGCTCGAGGCGACCTCGCTGGCCGTGCAGCCGGATTTGCGTGCCGCGCTTAGCGCACGCGATTTTTCTTTTGATTATCTCTATGGCGAACGGGATGAGAAGTTCGCGGCCCTTGCCGCGGAAGTGAACGCCGTTCGCCATGCCATTCCAGACGCCGGACACAATGCCCACCGGGAAAACCCCGATGCGGTTATCGCGAGTCTGGCTCAGATACTGCGTTATCGAATAAAGGACACTCTATGATCTACCCTGATGAAAACATGCTTTACGCCCCGGTTGAATGGCAGGACTGCTCCGAAGGCTACACCGACATTCGTTACCACAAATCCACCGACGGCATTGCCAAAATCACCATCAACCGTCCGCAGGTGCGTAACGCCTTCCGTCCGTTGACCGTGAAAGAGATGATTCAGGCCCTGGCGGATGCGCGCTACGACGACAACATCGGCGTGATTGTCCTGACCGGCGAAGGCGACAAAGCGTTCTGCTCCGGTGGCGATCAGAAAGTGCGCGGCGACTACGGCGGATACCAGGACGATGCGGGTACCCACCACCTGAACGTCCTCGATTTCCAGCGTCAGATCCGCACCTGTCCAAAACCGGTGGTGGCGATGGTAGCGGGCTACTCCATCGGCGGCGGTCACGTGCTGCACATGATGTGTGACCTGACCATTGCGGCCGAGAACGCCATCTTCGGCCAGACCGGTCCGAAAGTGGGCTCCTTCGACGGCGGCTGGGGCGCCTCGTACATGGCGCGCATCGTCGGACAGAAAAAAGCCCGCGAAATCTGGTTCCTGTGCCGTCAGTACAACGCCCAGGAAGCGCTGGATATGGGCCTGGTGAATACCGTGGTGCCGATTGCCGATCTCGAAAAAGAGACCGTTCGCTGGTGCCGTGAAATGCTGCAAAACAGCCCGATGGCGCTGCGCTGCCTGAAGGCCGCGCTCAATGCCGACTGTGACGGTCAGGCGGGTCTGCAGGAGCTGGCGGGCAACGCCACCATGCTGTTCTACATGACCGAAGAGGGTCAGGAAGGGCGCAACGCGTTTAACGAAAAACGTCAGCCGGACTTTAGCAAATACAAACGGAACCCGTAATGCGTCGCGCGCAGGTTTACCGCTGGCAGATACCGATGGACGCGGGCGTGGTGCTGCGTGAACGGCGGTTAAAAACCCGTGACGGCTTCTTCGTGCATCTGCAGCAGGGCGAGCGGGAAGGCTGGGGCGAGATTTCTCCTCTGCCGGGATTTAGCCTGGAGTCGCTGGATGACGCGCAGTCTGTATTGCTGGCGTGGGCAGACGCGTGGCGTGAGGGGGCGGATCCGGCGTTGCCGGACGTGCCTTCCGCGGCTTTTGGCATCAGCTGCGCGCTGGCGGAGCTGGACGGTAGCCTGCCTGAAGAGGCTAACTACCGTGCGGCACCGCTTTGCACGGGCGATCCGGACGAACTGTTCGCGCTGCTCTCCGCCATGCCGGGCAAGAAAGTGGCGAAAATTAAAGTCGGTCTCTACGAGGCGGTGCGCGACGGCATGGTCGCTAACCTGCTGCTGGAAGCGATCCCCGACCTTCATCTGCGTCTGGACGCTAACCGCGCCTGGACGCCGCTCAAGGCGCAGCAGTTCGCAAAGTACGTCAATCCGGCGTACCGCAGCCGCATTGCCTTCCTCGAAGAACCGTGCAAAACCCGCGACGATTCGCGCGCGTTTGCCCGCGAAACGGGGATTGCCATCGCCTGGGATGAAAGCCTGCGCGAGGCCGATTTTGAATTTGTCGCCGAGCCCGGCGTCAGTGCGGTGGTGATTAAACCGACGCTGACCGGTAGCCTGGCGAATGTGCGCGAGCAGGTCGCGGCGGCGCACGCCTTAGGGCTGACGGCGGTCATCAGCTCGTCGATTGAGTCCAGCCTGGGGCTGACCCAGCTGGCGCGCATTGCCGCCTGGTTAACGCCGGATACCATCCCCGGCCTCGACACGCTGAACCTGATGCAGGCTCAGCTTCTTCGCCCGTGGCCGGACAGCGCGCTGCCGTGCCTTGATGTCGCGTCGCTGGAGCCGCTGCGATGAGTTTTTCCGACTGGCCGTGGCGGCACTGGTGTGCGCAGTTTGCCAATAAACCGGCCCTGAGGCTGAACGACGAGGTGCTCAGCTGGCAACAGCTGTGCGCGCGCATCGACAGCCTTGCGGCGGGCTTTCACCGTCAGGGCGTGGAGGAGGGCGACGGCGTGCTGCTGCTGGCCCATAATCACCCGCATACCCTGCTGGCGTGGCTGGCGCTGCTCCAGTGCGGGGCGCGTATTCTTCCCGTGAATCCGCAGCTGCCGCGCCCGCTGCTGGACGTGCTGCTCCCGCAGATGACGCTGCGCTTTGCGCTGGTGCTGGACGGTACCTGCGACGGTCTTCCTGCCCTGAGCATGCGCGAGACAGCCGATGCGTATTGCGCTGCGTGGCAACCGGCGCGGCTGGCGTCCATGACGCTAACCTCCGGCTCCACCGGGCTGCCGAAAGCGGCGGTGCATACCTGCGAGGCCCATCTTGCCAGCGCGCGCGGCGTGCTGGCGCTGATGCCCTACGGCGAAGACGACGACTGGTTGCTTTCGCTGCCGCTGTTTCACGTTTCCGGGCAGGGGATTTTATGGCGCTGGCTGCAGGCCGGCGCGCGGTTAACCGTGCGCGAGAAACAGCCGCTGGCGCAGGCTTTGCGTGGTTGCACTCATGCCTCGCTGGTGCCGACCCAGCTCTGGCGTCTGCTTAACACCCACCAGCCTGTCGCACTGAAAGCGGTGCTGCTGGGCGGGGCCGCCATTCCTGTGGAATTAACGCAGCAGGCGCGAGAGCAGGGTATTCATACCTTCTGCGGCTACGGCCTGACCGAGTTTGCCTCTACCGTCTGCGCGAAAGCGGCAGACGGCGAGCCGGATGTAGGCTATGCGCTGCCGGGCAGAGAGGTGCAGGTGGTTAACGGCGAGGTCTGGATCCGGGCGCAGAGCATGGCCTCAGGCTACTGGCGGGACGGCGAACTGGTTCCGCTGACCAACGCGCAGGGATGGTTCGCCACCCGCGATCGCGGTGAATGGCATGACGGTCGCCTGACGATCCTGGGCCGCATGGATAACCTCTTTTTTAGCGGCGGAGAAGGGATCCAGCCGGAGAGCCTTGAGCGCGTTATCGCCCGCCATCCGCAGATTAACCAGGTGTTTATCGTCCCGCTGGACGACGCCGAGTTTGGTCAGCGTCCGGTGGCGGTGGTGGAGTGCGAGCCGGGAACGGATATCACCTGTTTACCTGACTGGGTCAGGGATAAGGTGGCGCGTTTTGAGCAACCCGTCCGCTGGCTGCTGTTGCCGACCGAACTCAAAAATGGCGGCATTAAAGTCTCGCGCCGCGCGTTGCAGCAGTGGGTGAACGCCTCGCTGAAGGGATAATCGCCGTTTCAAATAATTACAATCTACTGACCTGCCGCACGCAGAGTGCTTGATCCCCGGGAGACTCCGGTTAAAATCTCGCGGTTTTGGGACTTCTTTATAATAATTGTGTGGGATCACGACAATGAAAAAAGTGGCATTCGTGGGCTTCGGCCTGATGGTTGTATCTGCGGCGGCTAACGCCATCAGCATTAACGGCTCGGCGGGTCAGGATTATACCCATCTGGGTTTTGGCATGGGTACCGAGACATCCGGTCTGGCGATGACTGGCGGCTGGACGCATAACGATGACGACGGTGACGCGGCAAGCCTCGGCCTGGGTCTGAACGTTCCTCTTGGCCCGTTCCTGGCCACCGTCGGCGGTAAAGGTATCTACACCAACCCAAATGACGGTGACGAAGGATACGCGGCGGCAGTGGGCGGCGGCCTGCAGTGGAAAATTGGCGACAGCTTCGGCCTGTTTGGTGAGTACTACTATTCGCCGGATTCCCTCTCAAGCGGTATCGAAAGCTATGAAGAGGCCAACGCCGGCGCGCGCTGGACCATCATGCGTCCAATTACCATCGAAGCGGGCTATCGCTATCTGAACCTGGCCGGTAAAGACGGAAACCGCGACAACGCGCTGGCCGACGGCCCGTACGTGGGCGTCAGCGCAGGCTTCTAATCACTCCGGCGCGGCGTTCTGTCGCGCCAGTTTCTCTCTTCTCCACCCCGCGTTTGCGCTATAGTGTTTTGACCAAATAAGCGGGAGAACATAATGATTAACGTGGAGATGTTATCCACCGGCGACGAAGTGCTGCATGGACAAATTATTGATACCAATGCTGCCTGGCTTGCCGATCTTTTCTTTGAGCAAGGATTACCGTTAACGCGCCGCAATACCGTGGGCGACAATCTTGAGTCGCTGGTCGCTATTCTGCGCGAGCGCAGCGAACGCTGCGACGTGCTGATTGTGAATGGCGGACTCGGCCCCACCAGCGACGATCTCAGCGCGCTGGCCGCCGCGACCGCAAAAGGCGAAGGGCTGGTGCTGCACGAGGCGTGGCTTTCGCAGATGGAGCGCTTTTTCTCCGAACGTGGCCGCGTCATGGCCCCCAGTAACCGCAAACAGGCTGAAATTCCCGCCAGCGCCGAGCTGGTCGATAACCCGGTCGGTACCGCGTGCGGGTTTGCCATGCAGCTGAACCGCTGCCTGATGTTCTTCACGCCGGGCGTGCCCTCAGAATTTAAAGTGATGGTCGAGCAGCAGATCCTGCCGCGCCTTCGCGATCGTTTTACTCTGCCTGAACCGCCGCTGTGCCTGCGTCTGACCACTTTTGGCCGCTCGGAAAGCGATCTGGCCCAGAGCCTTGACCCTCTCCCGCTGCCGCCGGGCGTCTCCATGGGCTACCGCTCCTCCATGCCGATCATTGAACTTAAGCTGACAGGCCCGGCCGAGCAGAAAGAGGCGATGCTGGCCCTGTGGCCCGAGGTGCAGCGCGTGGCGGGCGAAAGCCTGATCTTTGAAGGCACGGAAGGGCTTCCGGCGCAGATTGCGACGCATCTGCAGTCGCGTCAGCTGAGCGTGACCTTAAGCGAGCAGTTCACCGGTGGCCTGCTCGCGCTGCAGCTGTCGCGCGTCAACGCGCCGCTGCTGGCCAGCGAAGTGGTGCCGTTCCAGCAGGAGACTCTGGCGCAGACCGCCCGCTGGGCGTCCGAGAGAAGGGTGAAGCATTTTGCCGGTCTGGCGCTGTTTGTCGGCGGGCTGGACGAGGAATACCTTAACTTCGCGCTGGCGACGCCGGAAGGCACCTGGGCCCTGCGGGTAAAAATGAGTATCACCCGCCACAGCCTGGCGGTGCGTCAGGAGGTTTGCGCGATGATGGCGCTGAACATGCTGCGCCGCTGGCTGAACGGTAAAGAAGTCGCCAGCGAGCACGGCTGGATTAACGTTGTCGAGTCGCTGTTCGTGGAGTAATGCCTTTGCCGGGGCGTTTCGCCCCGGCACTGTTCAGCCCAGCGCCTTCGCCAGCAGGGTAATCGGATGTTCGCAGCGCTTGCCGGTGGACATCTCAATCTGCCACTTGCAGGTTTCGCAGTCCGTTACCACGATATCCGCGCCGCTCTCTTCAATCTGACGGAACAGCGGGGCGCCGATCGCCTGCGACGTTTTGTAGTTTTCACGCTTAAAGCCATAGGTTCCCGCAATCCCGCAGCAGCGCGAATCCAGCACCGTCAGCTCCAGGCCCGGAATTAACCGCAGCAGCTCAAGCGTATAGAGCGACCAGCCCATTTTCTCCATATGACACGGCGTGTGATACACCACTTTCAACGGTAATGTCCCCAGCGGCAACGTCTGCCCGCTATCCAGTTTGCGCCACAGGAAGCGTGTCGCCAGCTCGATGTGCTCGCGCAGGCCGGTATTATCCACGTCCAGCAGATGCGGGTACTCATCGCGCAGGGTGAAGGTACAGGTGGACGAGGTCGCCAGCACCGGAATACCTTTATCGACAATCGCTTCGCGCAGTGACGTGACATTGCTCTGAGCCTGCCTGCGCGCTTTATCGGTAAACCCGTTGGCGATCAGCGGTACGCCGCAGCACTTCTCTTTGTTCAGTAACTGAACGCCTGTTCCCATGGCGTTTAGCACCTTCAGCAGATCTTTACCCAGCTGCGGGTGGTTGTAATTCACATAGCAGCCGTGGAAAAAGGCCACCTGGTCGGCATACTTCGCTTGTTCCGCCGCGACGGATTTGTACCAGCGGCGGAAGGTGCCGTGAGAATATTTCGGCAGGCTGCGGTGATGGTCTATCTTCAGCGTCGCATCCAGCAGCTGGCGCACCGGTTTGAGAGAGGTCGCGGCATTCACCAGCGGGGCAAAGGGCGTCGAGACGCTGCCCATCAGATCTGTGTGGCTCAGAATAGCGTCACGCAGCGTCGGCTTTTGCGTGCTGTAGCGCGCCCGGGCGCGCTGGATGATATCGCCGATTTTCACATCCGACGGGCAGGCGACTTCGCAGCGTTTGCAGTTGATGCAGTATTTCAGCGCCTCGTCGTAAAGCTTGCCGTCCTTCAGGCGCAGACGCTCGCCGTCCGGCCCGGCCTGCTTTGGCCCGGGATAGCGTGGGTTCACCCCGCTCACAGGGCAGACGGTGGTACACACCGTGCATTTAATGCAGCTTTCAAAACGGGTATCGTTCATTGTTCAGCCTCCGCGCGCTGGCTAATCTGCTCTGCCACATACAGCGCCGTGACGGCGCAGACCCCGCCACCGCATCCCTGGGCAATGGGATCGTACCCGCCCAGCAGCGAGCCGATGGCAAAAAGATTACTGACGGGCTTACCGGAAAGTTGCGGATGCAGCTGGTTATCGACGATCACGCCGAACTGCTGCCAGGGCTGCGGCGAGAAGAAATCACTCTGATACCAGTCCGCGCGGGAGGCACGCTGGCGAACATCCAGCCCCATAATGGCTTCCCGGATGCCCTCCCGGCTGCTCAGCAGCCCGTTGCTGAAGAAACTGCCGCTTGCCAGCACCGTAAAGCGGGCGCGAAGCGGAATATCCTCGTGGTTTCGCGTCCAGATTTCGCTTACCGCGCCGTCCACCAGCGTAATTTTCTTCACCTCATCCCCCGCCATCCACACGCCGCCCTGGGCAACAAACTGGCGCTGGAGCTGGGTGTGCAGGCGAATGCCGGGGACGGAAGGGGGCAGGGTTGGCAGGAGGCCGAGCGTGCAGGGCAGACGATCCGAGAGCCAGCGCCAGAGACGGTTGTCGCGTAAACCAAAGCAGGCGGGCATCAGCAGGGCGTCACAGCTGTCGCTGAGGGGCCTGAGCGCGTCATACAGCAGCGGCCATTTGTCCTCGTCATCCAGAAAACGGGCGATATTCACCGCGCGAAACTCGCTCGGGTTATCGCGCAGGATATCCAGCTCAGGCAGCTCTATCTCTGCCGTTTCGGCATTGACGCCCTGGCGACAAAGCGACGCCGCCGCGAGATGGGGCTGAAAATCCAGAAAGCCGCTAATACCCACGACCCGCACGCGTGCGGCGTTGAAGGGAGCAACGGGCACTTCTTCCGGGCTGAGCCAGGCAGAGCGCAGGGTGCCGAGCGGCGTAACGCGCTGGTGATTGAACCTGGCGCTGCCCTGCAGACGCGCGCCGCACTCCGCCAGCAGCGCTTCGGTTTCCAGCGCAAAGCGGTCAATATGCTGGGCGCCAATCAGGTGATACGGGTGCTCCGGCGGCAGCTTATCGCGGTACGCTTCGTCCACCAGATCCAGAGAGCCCGACGAGAAGTGCAGGGCGCTCTGCCCCCGGGTGATAATGGCGCAGCGCAGTCCCTGCTTCGTGAGCCTGATGCCGCAGAGCAAGCCTGCCAGCCCGCCGCCGACAATCACGGTATCAAATTTCATCGTGTTGCTCCTTCTCCAGTCCGCAAAGCCCCTGGTAGACCCAGCGGGTAAACTCGCTTTCGCGCAGGGCATCGCCCCAGGCGACAGGCTGAATGCCTTTCCAGCGCTCGTTTAAAAACGCGCTGAGCTGATCGAGCGACTGGGTGGCGGTGGTGGTATGAAAACGCTGCAGCAGCCCGGCGGCACGACAGGCGCACAGCTCGCCCTGACAGGTCCCCATTCCGACGCGGGTGCGGCGGCGGAGATCGAGCAGGCTGTTGACCGTCAGGTTCTCCACCGCGTACTGCACCTCACCGGCCGTCACGGCTTCGCACTCGCACACCAGGCTGCGGCTCAATCTTCCTTCACCAAGCCACGGTGGCGTTCTGTCGCCGTGGCGGTATACCGCGGATCCGCGCAGCGGCGCGGGCAGGGAGATGATTTTTTGCAGCGTTTTTTCGGTGGACTGACGCGAGCCGGGCAGAGCTTGTTCTGCCGTCACGCACCGTTCGGTATTGCCCAGCTTGCGGCAGACGGCGTCGGTCGCCCACTCGGCCATCAGGCGGTAGGTCATCAGCTTGCCGCCGGTGATGGTGATAAACCCGTCCATGCCGTCGCGCTCGGCGTGATCGAGCAGCACGATGCCCCGGCTGACGTTACGCCCGCTCGGGTCGTTGTTGCTGGCAACCAGCGGACGCACGCCCGCGTAGGCGCGCAGAATACGCGTCTGGGCCATCACCGGGGCCAGTTTTTCCCCTTCGCGCAGCAGGACGTCGACCTCTTCGGCGGTCACGCGGTTGTAGTCAATCTCGCTGTAGTCGATGTGGGTTGAGGTGGTACCGATTAACGAAATGGTGTCGCCCGGTACCAGGATATCGGCATCAGACGGCTTGCGGCAGCGGTTAATCACGTGGTTATTGATGCGGTGGTCGAGGATCAGCAGCGAGCCTTTCGCCGGGAACATGCGCACCGACAGGTCCGCGTATTCCGCGATGCGCTGCCCCCAGATCCCCGCCGCGTTGACCACCACGGCGGCATACAGCTCGCTGTGTTCGTTATATTGCGTATCAAGGATCCGCACGCCGCAGATACGATGACCTTCGCGGATAAGCCCGGTCACTTCGTGCCCGGTCAGAATGCGTGCGCCATGCTCGCGGGCGTCCAGCATATTGGCGGCGGTCAGGCGGAAGGGATCAACGGTGCCGTCAGGCACTTTCACCGCGCCGATAATCGCCGGGTTAACAGACGGTTCCAGCCGTCGTGCCAGCGTCGGGTCCATGGCCTCAGCCTGAATGCCTGCTGCAGTGCAGGCGGTAATAAAGGTGTCCTGAAAGGCGAGGTCATCTTCGGGAAGAGTAATAAAGAGGCCGTCGGTCGGCTCAATGCAGTGGCGGGCGATACGCTTGAGGATCTGGTTTTCAGCAATACATTCGCGTGCGGATTCACCGTCGGTAACCGCGTACCGCGCGCCGCTGTGCAGCAGGCCGTGGTTACGCCCGGTTGCGCCCGTGGCGATATCGTGGCGCTCCAGCAGCGTGACGCTTAAGCCGCGAAGGGCGCAGTCGCGTGCGATCCCGGCGCCGGTTGCGCCACCGCCAATGATTATCACATCGCTGTAGCGAGGATCGTGAATGGTCATTGTTTACCCTCTATGTTCGTTTTTTTATCATTTAGCCATATCAATAGTGTGGTTTGTTTGATTTCGAACATAAACGCGCGAAATTCGAAAGTGAAACGTGATTTCATGCGCTTTTTTGCGCATTCTGTCATATTTCTGTAACAATCTGTGCGTTGATTCACAGTAACAATCACCGTGATTTCTTAACATCCCCGCCTCTGGAATTCAGGTGCGAGCCACCTGCCCATTCAATTCAAGGCCACGGAGGCTGTTATGCTCAGTATCTTCAAACCTGCGCCGCACAGGGCGCGTCTGCCAGAGGCAGAAATTGATCCGCTATACCGCCGTCTGCGCTGGCAAATTTTCCTGGGGATCTTCTTCGGGTACGCGGCGTACTACCTTGTACGTAAAAACTTCGCGCTCGCGATGCCGTATCTGGTGGAGCAGGGCTTCTCCCGCGGCGATCTGGGGTTCGCGCTGTCGGGGATCTCAATCGCCTACGGTTTTTCCAAATTCATCATGGGGTCGGTATCGGATCGCTCGAATCCGCGGGTATTCCTGCCCGCCGGCCTGATCCTGGCGGCCGCGGTCATGCTGTTCATGGGCTTTGTGCCGTGGGCAACCTCCAGCATCGCCGTCATGTTCGTCCTGCTGTTCCTCTGCGGCTGGTTCCAGGGGATGGGGTGGCCGCCGTGCGGGCGTACCATGGTGCACTGGTGGTCGCAAAAAGAGCGCGGCGGCATCGTGTCGGTGTGGAACTGCGCCCATAACGTGGGCGGCGGTATTCCGCCTCTGCTGTTCCTGCTGGGGATGGCCTGGTTCAACGACTGGCATGCGGCGCTCTATATGCCTGCCTTTGGCGCCATTCTGGTGGCGATTATTGCCTTCGCGCTGATGCGCGATACGCCGCAGTCCTGCGGCCTGCCGCCGATTGAAGAGTACAAAAACGACTATCCGGATGATTACAGCAAGGAGCACGAAGAAGAGCTGACCGCAAAACAGATCTTCATGAAGTACGTCCTGCCGAACAAGCTGCTGTGGTACATCGCGGTGGCGAACGTGTTCGTTTACCTGCTGCGCTACGGCATCCTCGACTGGTCGCCAACCTACCTGAAAGAGGTGAAGCACTTCGCGCTGGATAAGTCCTCCTGGGCCTATTTCCTGTATGAATACGCCGGGATCCCGGGCACGCTGCTTTGCGGCTGGATGTCAGATAAGGTGTTTAAAGGCAACCGCGGCGCGACGGGCGTGTTCTTTATGACCCTGGTGACCATCGCGACCGTGGTGTACTGGCTCAACCCGCCGGGCAACCCATCAGTAGATATGGCCTGCATGATTGTTATTGGCTTCCTGATCTACGGTCCGGTGATGCTGATTGGCCTGCACGCGCTGGAACTGGCGCCGAAAAAAGCGGCGGGCACGGCGGCAGGCTTTACCGGTCTGTTCGGCTATCTGGGCGGTTCGGTCGCGGCGAGCGCCATCGTGGGCTACACCGTTGACTTCTTCGGCTGGGACGGCGGCTTTATGGTGATGATCGGCGGCAGCGTGCTGGCGGTACTGCTGCTCATTGTGGTCATGATCGGTGAGAAACGTCACCATGCGGAAGTGCTGGCGCGTCGTCAATAAGGAGTATTGCGATGAAATTATCTTACGTAACAACCGGCCTGCTGCTGGCGGGCCTGATGACAGGCTCTGCGCTGGCGGCGGATAAAATCGTGATCGCCCACCGCGGCGCGAGCGGCTATCTGCCGGAGCATACGCTCCCGGCGAAGGCGATGGCCTATGCCCAGGGCGCGGATTATCTGGAGCAGGATCTGGTGATGACGAAGGACGACCAGCTGGTGGTCCTGCACGATCACTATCTGGACCGCGTGACGGATGTGGCGGAGCGTTTCCCGGACCGCGCGCGCAAAGATGGTCGTTTCTACGCCATCGACTTCACGCTGGCGGAGATCCGCTCTCTGAAGTTTACCGAAGGCTTTGAGATTGAAAACGGCAAGAAGGTGCAGGTCTATCCGGGACGCTTCCCGATGGGCAAATCTGACTTCCGGATCCATACCTTCCAGGAAGAGATTGAGTTTGTTCAGGGGTTGAACCACTCAACCGGTAAAAATATCGGTATCTACCCGGAAATCAAAGCGCCGTGGTTCCACCATCAGGAAGGGAAAGACATCGCCGCGAAAACGCTGGAGGTGCTGAAGCAGTATGGCTACACCACCAAGAAGGACAAAGTTTACCTGCAGTGCTTTGATGCCGCCGAGCTGAAGCGCATCAAAACCGAGCTGGAGCCGAAAATGGGGGTGAACCTCAATCTGGTGCAGCTGATTGCCTATACCGACTGGAATGAAACCCAGGAGAAACAGCCGGACGGCAAGTGGGTGAACTATAACTACGACTGGATGTTTAAGCCGGGCGCGATGAAGCAGATTGCGCAGTACGCCGACGGCATCGGGCCGGATTACCACATGCTGGTGGCGGAAGGATCCACCCCGGGTCACGTGAAGCTGACGGCGATGGTGAAAGAGGCGCACGCCAGCAAGATGCAGGTCCACCCGTATACGGTGCGTGCAGACCAGCTGCCGCCATATGCCACGGATGTGAATCAGCTTTATGAGGTGTTGTATAACCAGGCGGGCGTGGAGGGGCTGTTTACCGATTTCCCGGATAAAGCGGTGACGTTCTTAAAATAGAAAAAGGGCCGGAAGGCCCTTTTTTACATCTCGATCTCAATATCGCCTTTTGCCCGGCAGCAGCAGGGCAAAATTTCCCCTTCGTTGATAAAGGCCAGCGGCTCGGTCAGCCAGTCCACCTGGCCTGCGACCAGACGGCAGCGGCAGGAGCCGCAGTAGCCGGAACGACACTGGTACTCTACTTCTACCTGATGTGCCTCAAGCGCCACCAGCAGAGAAGGGTGCTCCTCCCGACACAGCACCTCAGTGCCGGAAAGACGTAGCGTGACGCGTGACATCAGAGCTGGAAGTTACTCAGGTCGTCGGTGTTGACTTCAGAATCAATCTGACCGACCAGATAAGAGCTGACTTCCACTTCCTGCGGCGCAACCTGCACGTTATCGGACACCAGCCAGGTGTTGATCCACGGGATAGGGTTAGAGCGCGTCTGGAACGGCAGGTCGAGGCCAACAGCCTGCATGCGGATGTTGGTGATGTACTCAACGTACTGGCACAGGATGTCTTTGTTCAGGCCAATCATGGAGCCGTCGCGGAACAGGTAGTCTGCCCACTCTTTCTCCTGCTGAGCCGCCAGCACGAACAGGTCGTAGCACTCCTGCTTGCACTCTTCAGCGATTTCCGCCATCTCCGGATCGTCCGTACCGCTGCGCAGCAGGTTCAGCATGTGCTGGGTACCGGTCAGGTGCAGGGCTTCATCACGAGCGATGAGACGGATGATTTTGGCGTTGCCTTCCATCAGCTTGCGCTCGGCAAAGGCGAAGGAGCAGGCAAAGCTCACGTAGAAGCGGATCGCTTCCAGCGCGTTAACGCTCATCAGGCACAGGTACAGCTGCTTTTTCAGCGCGCGCAGGTTCACGGTAACGGTTTTACCGTTCACGTTGTGCGTACCTTCGCCCAGCAGATGCCAGTAGCTGGTCATCTCGATCAGCTCGTCGTAGTAATGGGCAATGCCTTCCGCGCGCTTTTGGATCTGCTCGTTGGTGACGATATCGTCAAACACCACCGCCGGATCGTTCACAATGTTGCGGATGATATGGGTGTAAGAGCGGGAGTGGATTGTCTCGGAGAACGCCCAGGTTTCCACCCAGGTTTCCAGCTCAGGAATGGAGATCAGCGGCAGCAGCGCCACGTTCGGGCTACGGCCCTGAATGGAGTCCAGCAGCGTCTGGTACTTCAGGTTGCTGATGAAGATATGTTTTTCGTGATCCGGCAGCGACTGGTAATCAATACGGTCGCGGGAGACGTCCACTTCTTCCGGGCGCCAGAAGAAGGAGAGTTGCTTTTCAATCAGCTTTTCGAAGATGTCATATTTTTGCTGATCGTAGCGTGCCACGTTGACCGGCTGGCCGAAGAACATCGGCTCTTTGAGCTGGTCGTTTTTCGTCTGTGAAAAGGTGGTATATGCCATGAGTGTGTCCTGTCTTACGAAATAAAGGCGGGGATATCCCCGCCCTTCATTAGATCTTACATGCGCCGCTTTCGCAGCCATCGTCCTGAATTGACGGTACCAGGTCGTCCTGCGCGTCTTCCGCACCATCACGGGTGTTGTGATAGTACAGCGTTTTCACGCCAAATTTGTAGGCGGTGAGCAGGTCTTTCAACAGCTGCTGCATCGGTACCTTGCCGGACGGGAAGCGCGTCGGGTCATAGTTGGTATTGGCAGAGATCGACTGGTCGATAAACTTCTGCATGATACCCACCAGCTGCAGGTAGCCGTCGTTGTTTGGCATTTCCCACAGCAGCTCGTAGTTATTACCCAGCGTTTCGTAATCCGGTACCACCTGACGCAGGACGCCGTCTTTCGACGCTTTGATGCTGACGTGGCCGCGCGGTGGTTCAATACCGTTGGTGGCGTTAGAGATCTGCGAAGAGGTCTCGGACGGCATCAGGGCAGAGAGCGTAGAGTTGCGCAGGCCATGGGTCTTAATGGACTCGCGCAGACCTTCCCAGTCGAGGTGCAGCGGTTCGCTGACGATCGCATCCAGGTCTTTCTTGTAGGTGTCGATCGGCAGAATGCCTTTCGCGTAGGTGGTTTCGTTGAACCACGGGCACGCGCCTTGCTCTTTCGCCAGCTCGTTAGAGGCCTTCATCAGGTAGTACTGAATCGCTTCGAACGTCTGGTGCGTCAGGTTATTAGCGCTGCCGTCGGAGTAACGCTTGCCGTTTTTCGCCAGCCAGTAGGCGAAGTTGATCACGCCGATACCCAGGGTACGGCGGCCCATCGCACCGCGTTTAGCGGCCGGGATTGGGTAATCCTGGTAGTCCAGCAGAGCGTCGAGCGCGCGAACCGCGAGCACGGCCAGCTCTTCCAGCTCATCCAGGCTCTTAATTGCGCCCAGGTTGAACGCGGACAGCGTACACAGCGCGATTTCGCCGTTTTCGTCGTTCACGTCTTCCAGCGGTTTGGTTGGCAGGGCGATCTCCAGGCACAGGTTAGACTGGCGCACTGGCGCAACCACCGGATCAAACGGGCTGTGGGTGTTGCAGTGGTCCACGTTCTGGATGTAAATACGACCGGTAGAGGCACGTTCCTGCATCATCAGGGAGAACAGGTCTACCGCCTTCACGCGCTGCTTGCGGATGCTGTCGTCTTTTTCGTATTTGGTGTACAGACGCTCGAACTCGTCCTGATCGGCAAAGAACGCGTCATACAGGCCCGGAACGTCGGACGGGCTGAACAGGGTGATGTCTTCGCCCTTCAGCAAACGGGTGTACATCAGCTTGTTGATCTGCACGCCGTAGTCCATGTGACGCACGCGGTTGCCTTCCACGCCGCGGTTGTTTTTCAGAACCAGCAGGCTTTCCACTTCCAGATGCCACATCGGGTAGAACAGGGTCGCAGCACCGCCGCGCACGCCGCCCTGAGAGCAGGATTTTACTGCCGTCTGGAAGTGTTTATAGAACGGGATACAGCCGGTGTGGAACGCTTCACCGCCGCGAATCGGGCTGCCCAGCGCACGGATGCGACCGGCGTTGATGCCGATACCGGCACGCTGGGAAACGTATTTCACGATGGCGCTGGAGGTGGCGTTGATGGAATCCAGGCTGTCACCACACTCGATCAGTACGCAGGAGCTGAACTGACGGGTTGGGGTACGCACGCCAGACATGATTGGCGTCGGCAGAGAAATCTTGAACGTGGATACCGCATCGTAGAAACGCTTCACGTATTCCAGACGGGTGTCACGCGGGTAGTTAGAGAACAGGCAGGCGGCCACCAGAATATAGAGGAACTGGGCGCTTTCGTAGATCTCACCGGTTACACGGTTCTGAACCAGGTATTTGCCTTCGAGCTGCTTCACCGCCGCGTAGGAGAAGTTCATGTCGCGCCAGTGATCGATAAACCCGTTCATCTGCTCGAACTCTTCTTCCGTATAGTCTTCCAGCAGATGCGTGTCGTATTTACCCAGCTCAACCATTTTCACCACGTGATCGTAAAGCTTCGGCGGCTCAAACTGGCCGTAGGCTTTTTTACGCAGGTGGAAAATCGCCAGACGTGCAGCGAGGTACTGATAATCCGGTGCTTCGCGGGAGATGAGGTCTGCCGCTGCTTTAATGATTGTTTCGTGGATATCAGACGTTTTGATGCCGTCGTAGAACTGAATGTGGGAACGCAGTTCGACCTGGGAGATAGATACGTTGTTCAGTCCTTCTGCTGCCCAGTCGAGAACTCGATGGATTTTGTCCAGATTGATACGCTCGGTAGTACCGTCGCGCTTTGTCACCAGCAGACTCTGATTCATGTGGGTTTTACCTGTCCGTGAAATAAAAAATATCCCCCGTTTATCCACAGATCCGCCTTGTGACTAACTCTGTGGATAAATACTACATGTAGGGGGTTTGCGATAAGAAAAACGCTATATGGTGAGTATTCTAGTATCGAATCTTTTCAGCACAAGGGTTGATTTTGGCGTTAATTTGAGGTTGTGAAAGGGTAAAAAAGGCTAAGTCCTCGTACCGTAAGGCCTGGAAGACATGTCAATAATTAAGAAAAAAAATTCAAAATTTGATCGAGTGCTGATTTCTTCAACGGGAGGTCAGAATTGCGCAACATGATGTCGCGCAATCTTTATAAGAATAACGAATGACGTTAGTCGTTTTTGGCAGTTGTATGCAACATATAGTTAACATCAACGCCCGGTGCGAGTTTGAATTTATTGGTCAGCGGATTGTAGTGCAGGCCGGTGATGTGCTGCTCTTTGAGCCACGTCTGGTCAACCCAGCCTAACAGCTCCGCAGGCTTGATGAATTTCTTCACGTCGTGCGTCCCTTTCGGCACCATGTGCAGCACATACTCCGCGCCGACGACGGCCATCAGCCAGGCTTTACCGTTACGGTTGATGGTTGAGAAGAAGACCTGGCCGCCCGGTTTCACCAGTTTTGCACAGGCGTGCACCACCGACTGCGGATCGGGAACGTGCTCCAGCATCTCCATGCAGGTCACCACATCGTACTGATGGGCGTGTTTTGCCGCGTGCTCTTCCACGGTTTCCTGCACGTATTCCACCTGTATGCCGGACTCCAGCGCGTGAAGGCGGGCCACCTGAAGAGGTTCAAAGCCCATATCCAGGCCAGTAACATTCGCCCCTTCGCGCGCCATGCTCTCAGCCAGGATGCCGCCGCCGCAGCCGACGTCGAGCACTTTCTTACCGAACAGACCGCCGGAACGCTCCGCGATATAGCCCAGACGCAGCGGGTTGATGCGATGCAGCGGTTTGAACTCACCTTCGAGATCCCACCAGCGGGACGCCACCGCTTCAAATTTGGCAATCTCTTCGTGGTCAACGTTGTGAGCCACCGGGGATTTTTCGGCATTCATGGGCGCTTTTACTCCTTATTTAGCAAGACAAAGGAGTATATCAGGCAATCCCCGTGAATAAAGCGTATAGGTTTACCTCCATCACCTCGGCTGTGTTATAATTTGCGACCTTTGAATCCGGGATACAGTAGAGGGATAGCGGTTAGATGAGCGACCTTGCGAGAGAAATTACACCGGTTAACATCGAGGAAGAGCTGAAGAGCTCCTATCTGGACTATGCGATGTCGGTCATTGTTGGCCGTGCGCTGCCGGACGTCCGCGATGGCCTTAAGCCGGTACACCGTCGCGTACTATACGCCATGAACGTATTGGGCAATGACTGGAATAAAGCCTATAAAAAATCTGCCCGCGTCGTCGGTGACGTCATCGGTAAATATCACCCGCATGGTGATACCGCCGTTTATGACACCATCGTTCGTATGGCGCAGCCATTCTCCTTGCGCTACATGCTGGTAGATGGTCAGGGTAACTTTGGTTCAGTCGACGGCGACTCCGCTGCGGCGATGCGTTATACGGAAATCCGTATGTCGAAAATCGCTCATGAGCTGATGGCCGACCTGGAAAAAGAGACCGTTGATTTCGTCGATAACTACGACGGCACCGAGCGCATCCCAGATGTGATGCCAACCAAGATCCCGAACCTGCTGGTTAACGGTTCGTCCGGTATCGCGGTCGGTATGGCAACCAACATTCCGCCGCACAATATCACCGAAGTGATCAACGGCTGCCTGGCCTATATCGACGATGAAGACATCAGCATTGAAGGGCTGATGGAACACATCCCGGGCCCGGACTTCCCAACGGCGGCGATCATCAACGGTCGTCGCGGTATTGAAGAAGCGTACCGCACCGGCCGCGGCAAGATTTACATCCGTGCCCGCGCCGAAGTGGAAGCGGACGCTAAAACCGGCCGTGAAACCATCATTGTTCACGAGATCCCGTATCAGGTGAACAAAGCGCGTCTGATTGAAAAAATCGCCGAGCTGGTAAAAGAAAAACGTGTTGAGGGCATCAGCGCGCTGCGTGACGAGTCTGACAAAGACGGTATGCGCATCGTGATTGAGATCAAACGCGACGCGGTGGGTGAGGTTGTGCTGAACAACCTGTACTCCCAGACTCAGCTTCAGGTCTCCTTCGGTATCAACATGGTTGCGCTGCACCATGGTCAGCCGAAGATCATGAACCTGAAAGAGATCCTGAGCGCGTTCGTGCGTCACCGCCGTGAAGTGGTGACCCGCCGTACCATCTTCGAACTGCGCAAAGCGCGCGACCGTGCGCACATCCTTGAAGCGCTGGCGGTTGCGCTGGCCAACATCGACCCGATCATCGAACTGATCCGTCGTGCGCCAACCCCGGCGGAAGCGAAAGCCGCCCTGATTTCCCGTCCGTGGGATCTGGGTAACGTCGCCGCGATGCTGGAACGTGCGGGGGATGACGCAGCGCGTCCTGAGTGGCTGGAACCTGAGTTCGGCGTGCGCGACGGCCAGTACTACCTGACTGAACAGCAGGCCCAGGCGATTCTGGATCTGCGTCTGCAGAAACTGACCGGCCTTGAGCACGAAAAACTGCTCGACGAATACAAAGAGCTGCTGGAACAGATTGCTGAACTGCTGCATATCCTGGGCAGCGCAGAGCGTCTGATGGAAGTGATCCGTGAAGAGCTGGAGCTGGTCCGCGACCAGTTCGGCGATGCGCGCCGCACCGAAATCACCGCGAACAGTTCTGATATTAACATTGAAGATCTGATCAACCGCGAAGACGTGGTGGTCACCCTGTCTCACCAGGGCTATGTGAAGTATCAGCCGCTGACCGACTACGAAGCACAGCGTCGTGGCGGTAAAGGCAAATCTGCGGCACGTATTAAAGAAGAAGACTTTATTGACCGCCTGCTGGTGGCGAACACCCATGACACGATCCTCTGCTTCTCCAGCCGCGGTCGTCTGTACTGGATGAAAGTCTATCAGCTGCCGGAAGCAAGCCGCGGCGCGCGTGGCCGTCCAATCGTTAACCTGCTGCCGCTGGAAGCGAACGAACGTATCACCGCCATCCTGCCGGTACGCGAGTACGAAGAGGGCGTGAACGTCTTTATGGCGACCGCCAGCGGTACCGTGAAGAAAACCGCGCTGACCGAATTCAGCCGTCCGCGTTCTGCCGGTATTATCGCCGTGAACCTGAACGAAGGCGACGAGCTGATCGGTGTGGATCTGACCTCGGGTTCTGATGAAGTCATGCTGTTCTCTGCGGCCGGTAAAGTGGTGCGCTTTAAAGAGAACGCCGTTCGTGCAATGGGCCGTACCGCGACGGGCGTTCGTGGTATCAAACTGGCTGGCGAAGACAGCGTTGTTTCTCTGATTATTCCGCGCGGTGAAGGGGCAATCCTGACCGTGACGCAGAATGGTTACGGTAAACGTACGGCGGAAGGGGAATACCCAACCAAGTCTCGCGGCACGCAGGGCGTTATCTCTATCAAAGTGACCGAGCGCAACGGTTCCGTTGTGGGCGCGGTGCAGGTAGACGATGCCGACCAGATCATGATGATCACCGATGCCGGTACGCTGGTGCGTACCCGCGTCTCTGAGATCAGCGTGGTGGGGCGTAACACCCAGGGCGTGATCCTCATCCGTACAGCGGAAGATGAAAACGTGGTGGGTCTGCAGCGCGTTGCTGAGCCGGTGGATGACGAAGAGCTCGATTCCATCGACGGTAGCGTTGCGGAAGGCGATGATGATATCGCGCCGGAAGCCGACACCGACGATGACGTAGCGGATGACGCTGACGAGTAATGTCTCCTGATGCAAAAAAGGGCCGGATTCCGGCCCTTTTCTTTTGCACAAGCAGATAAGTCAACGTTGCGACCTGGCGCGTTTACCGCTACCTTAACCACATTCTTTTGACCCCGACGGCGGAGCCTCGCCCCCTTGAAATACCTCGTCTCCTTTCGTACTACGCTGAAAGTTTCTCGCTACCTGTTTCGGGCGCTGGCGCTCTTGCTTTGGCTGCTGGTGGCCTTGTTCTCGGTGTTTTACATCGTTAACGCGCTACACCAGAAAGAAGCGGAGATTCGCCAGGAGTTTAACTTAAGCTCCGACCAGGCCCAGCGCTATATTCAGCGAACGTCTGACGTGATGAAGGAGCTGAAGTATATTGCCGAAAATCGTCTGACGGCGGAAAACGGCATCCTTGCGCTTCGCGGGCGCAACGACAAAACCGAAGTCCCGGACTTCCAGCCGCTGTTCCCGGACTCCGATTGCTCCACCATGAGCAATACCTGGCGCGGGTCGCTGGAATCCCTTGCCTGGTTTATGCGCTACTGGCGCGACAATTTCTCCGCCGCCTATGACCTGAACCGCGTCTTCCTGATTGGCAGTGAAAATCTCTGCATGGCTGATTTTGGCCTGCGCGACGTGCCCGTTGAGCGTGACGATGCGCTGAAAAGCCTGCATGAACGAATTGTGAAATACCGCAATGCGCCGCAGGACGAGCGCGGAAATAACATTTTCTGGGTGAGCCAGGGCCCGCGTCCGGGCGTGGGTTATTTCTACGCCCTGACGCCGGTATATCTGGGCAATCGCCTGCAGGCGCTGCTGGGGATTGAGCAGACCATTCGCATGGAAAACTTCTTCACCCCGGGCAGTCTGCCTATGGGGGTGACCATTCTGGATGAGAACGGTCATCAGCTGATCTCACTCGCCGGGCCGGATAACCGGTTAAACGTCGAACCGCACTGGATGCAGGAGCGGTCGTGGTTTGGCTATACCTCGGGCTTCCGCGAGCTGGTGCTGAAGAAGAGTCTGCCGCCTTCGTCGCTGAGTATTGTCTATTCGCTGCCGGTGGATATGGTGCTTGAGCGGATACGCATTCTCATCATGAATGCGATTCTGCTGAACCTGATCGCGGGCGGGGCGCTGTTTACCCTGGCGCGCATGTATGAGCGGAAAATCTTTATTCCGGCCGAAAGCGACGCCCAGCGGCTGGAGGAACACGAGCAGTTTAACCGGAAGATTGTTGCCTCGGCGCCGGTGGGGATCTGCATTCTGCGTACCCAGGACGGAACCAACATCCTGAGTAACGAGCTGGCGCATAACTACCTGAACATGCTGACGCACGAAGACCGACAGAGGCTGACGCAAATTATCTGCGGTCAGCAGGTTAACTTTGTCGACGTGCTCACCAGCACGCACACCAACCTGCAGATCAGCTTTGTGCATTCCCGCTATCGCAATGAAAACGTGGCGATTTGCGTGCTGGTGGATGTCTCCGCGCGTGTGAAGATGGAAGAGTCGTTGCAGGAGATGGCGCAGGCCGCGGAGCAGGCCAGCCAGTCGAAATCCATGTTCCTTGCCACCGTCAGCCACGAGCTGCGTACGCCGCTGTACGGGATTATCGGTAACCTCGACCTGCTGCAGACCAAAGAGTTGCCGAAAGGGGTCGACAGGCTGGTGACGGCGATGAACAACTCTTCCAGCCTGTTGCTGAAGATCATCAGCGATATTCTCGACTTCTCTAAAATCGAGTCTGAGCAGCTGAAAATCGAACCGCGGGAGTTCTCGCCTCGCGAGGTGATGAACCACATCAGCGCCAACTATCTGCCGCTGGTGGTGCGTAAACAGCTGGGGCTCTACTGCTTTATTGAACCGGACGTGCCGCTGACGCTGCACGGCGATCCGATGCGCCTGCAGCAGGTCATTTCTAACCTGCTCAGCAACGCCATTAAATTCACCGATACCGGCTGTATCGTGTTGCACGTCTGCCGGGCGGGGGATTACCTGAGCATTCGCGTGCGCGACACGGGTGTCGGCATCCCGGCGAAGGAAGTGGTCCGCCTGTTCGATCCGTTCTTCCAGGTCGGGACCGGCGTGCAGCGTAACTTCCAGGGCACCGGACTGGGGCTGGCGATTTGTGAGAAGCTCGTCAGCATGATGGACGGTGATATTTCCGTGGATACCGAGCCCGGCATGGGCAGCCAGTTCACCATCCGTATTCCGCTCTATTCGGCGCAGTATCCGGCAAAAGCGACGGTGGACGGGCTGAGCGACAAGCGCTGCTGGCTGGCGGTGCATAACGCCTCGCTGAATGATTACCTGACGGCGCTGCTTGCCCACAGCGGCGTGAGGGTGTGCCGCTATGAAGGCCAAACGCCGGACGTGGACGATGTGCTGATCGCCGACGAGATGCCGGAGCAGCCGTGGCAGGGGAGAGGGTCGGTGCTCTTCTGCCGTCGCCACATCGGCATTCCTGTCGAGCGCGCGCCTGGTGAATGGGTACACAGCGTCGCAACGCCGCACGAGCTGTTGAGCCTGCTGGCGCGCATCTACAAAGTGGAGCTGGAAGAGCGCGACGGCGCGGGCGGATTGCCGTCACCGGAGTCTCTGGCGTCGGTGAATGACGATATGATGATTCTGGTGGTGGATGACCATCCGATTAACCGTCGCCTGCTGGCAGACCAGCTTGGATCGCTGGGCTACCAGTGCAAAACCGCCAATGACGGCGTGGATGCGCTGAATGTGCTGAGTAAAAATCATATTGATATCGTGCTTAGCGACGTCAACATGCCAAACATGGACGGCTACCGTCTGACGCAGCGCATCCGTCAGCTTGGCCTGACGCTGCCGGTAGTGGGCGTAACGGCGAACGCGCTGGCGGAAGAGAAACAGCGTTGTCTGGAGTCAGGCATGGACAGCTGTCTGTCGAAACCGGTGACGCTGGACGTGCTGAAGCAGACGTTGTCGATTTACGCGGATCGCGTGAGAAAAACCAGAATATAAAAAAGGCCCACAAGGGCCTTTTCGCTTTTCAACCCTCTCACCGTGGGAGAGGGACGGGGTGAGGGCCTCAGGCCGCACACCCGTCCGGGATCAATCCTTGTCCGATGCGCTCAGCGTAACGGAGGAGAGATAGTTCAGCAGGGCAATATCATTGTCCACGCCCAGCTTCATCATCGCTGATTTCTTCTGGCTGCTGATGGTTTTAATGCTGCGGTTCAGCTTCTTGGCAATCTCGGTTACCAGGAAACCTTCTGCAAACAGGCGCAGAACTTCACTCTCTTTCGGGGACAGGCGTTTGTCACCGTAGCCACCCGCGCTGATTTTTTCCAGCAGACGAGAGACGCTCTCAGGCGTGAACTTCTTGCCTTTCTGCAGCGCAGCGAGCGCTTTTGGCAGATCGGTCGGGGCGCCCTGTTTCAGCACAATCCCTTCAATGTCCAGATCCAACACCGCGCTCAGGATCGCCGGGTTGTTGTTCATGGTCAGAACAATGATCGAAATATCCGGGAAGTGACGTTTAATGTATTTGATGAGCGTGATCCCATCACCGTACTTGTCCCCAGGCATAGAGAGATCGGTAATGAGCACGTGCGCATCAAGCTTTGGGAGGTTATTGATCAGTGCTGTAGAGTCTTCAAATTCACCGACTACATTCACCCACTCGATCTGTTCAAGTGATTTGCGAATACCGAACAGTACAATCGGATGGTCATCGGCAATAATTACGTTCATATTGTTCATGTATAAGGCTACCTTGCTACAGCAAGCTTTTGACGTAGGCGTCAATGTCGCTGATGTATTTTTCAATGCCAGAGGCATCTTTCTCACGAATTAGATGTTCCAGCGTTTCACATAACTGCTTGCCGGGAACCAGATTAAGCATGGCAAACACCCCTTTAAGCCGGTGTGCTGTCTGTGCCAGCGCTGCAAAATCGTTCGCAGCGGACTCAGTATACAACCGCTTAACATCATCTGGTACTGTATCAACAAAGAGTGAATAGTATCCGCTGGCGTGAAGCTCGGCATTTTCATTGCCGCCTAACGGTGACTCCGTTATCTCTTCCTGCGCCAGCTGCTCTTCTATTAGTTGTAGTACAGCTTCCTGCATCGCATTGCTTATATTAAAGTTGACGCGCAGCTGGCCAGGGCCGATTTTCCGCACGCCTGACTCATCATCGCTTAAAAGCAAGCCGGAGGCAGTAAGATTAGACGGATTATCAGTTAAAAACAGATCAAATTCTTGACTTGCAAGTCTTTCATCCGGCGTGATGCAGGCCGCTCCCCAGTTTTCTAACTGACGAACGACAATATTGCGGATCTCGTTCGAGGTCACATCGACCATCACCACCACATCATCCAGCAGACGTTCCTCATCTTCTTCCTGCGGATTGGCCGCCATTTTCACGTGCAGAGAATAGCGGGTGCCGAGTGATTCACGGGCTTTGATATTCAGGTGGCCGCCGAGCTTACGCGCCAGCTGATCGCACAGCCAGAAGGTCAGAGCATTGGCCTTGCCGTAGCGATCGCTCTGCGTGTCATTCAGGAACGGGAAGTGCAGATTATCAATTTCGCTCGTTGTGACGCCTTCCCCGGTGTCCAGAATGCGGAACGTCAGACGGTCTTCTGCCGACTCCTCGGTGCTGACTTCAAGGGTGATCTTGCCGATCTGCGTGGTGGTTACGGCGTACTGAATAATCATCAGCAGAATGCGGCGCAGCGCTTCGCGATCGCCGTGGCGTTCGTCATTCGCAGGGAGATTGTTATTGATCAGCAGCTGCAGCCCTTTGCGTTTGATGACGGGCAGCACTTCCGGCACCACTTCATCGATCAGATCCTGAATGGAGAAGAGGGCAGGCGTTCCCTTCCAGAAATCATTCTCCAGCATGTTCGCCAGCTGGATCTCATCAACCATTCTGACCAGCGAATCGGCCTGGCAGGCAAGCTGGTGGCTTTCAGAGGTGTTTAGCGCGGCCGCCTGGGTCGCCAGCGTTTTTAACGGCTGCTTGAAGGCATCGCCAATGTTCTGCATAAATGCGGCGCGCCCCTGCTGGTTTTTCTCGTACAGCCTTTGCGCCTGCTTGAGCTTCTTATTGACCAGCACTTCGCGATCCTGATCGCGAATAATGAAGATTTGCGTGCGGGGAGCCACCTGGCTGCGGAACTGACGGATCTCGTACAGTTCATTGTTGATGGTGGCCTGAATCACCCCCTGGTGCTGATCCGCCATGGTGGTGATGTTCTGCAGGTTAAGATGCGGCAGCAGATGGTCGGCAATTTTGTTGCTCATTACCGTACGATTCGCCTCCTGGTCGTGAACCAAGACCCCAAGCGGTAGCACGGAAACAATCTCTTCATTCAGCGCGCGTAATACGCGCAGCTCATTGCTGGTGCCGGCCGGAACCGCAGAGGCGTCGCTCTGACGCCCCGTCTGGAAACGGAAGGTGCTATAGCCAAACAGCGCCAGCGCCAGCAGACCGATATTCAGCAGCAGAGGCAGCAGGATATTTTGCAGGGTGTCGAGCAACAGCGTGCCAAAGGGCACCTGCCACACCAGGCGCATACCGGTCGAATTCAGCGATGAGGCAATTTCGATTTTCGAGCCGTTAAAGGAGATCGATACGCTCTCTGCGGCCTCTTTGTCAGACGCCGCACGCATGTTCTGGGTGCTGCTGTCTGGCTCCAGGCGGAAGCTGTCGAGCGGCATATCCGGCGGGATTAAATCATTAATCGGTAAATCGAAGGCCACTACCGTCGCCAGATGTCCTGGCTGGTTGAACGTGGTACGCAGGGTAAAATAATGGCCGTTTTGCCAGGCCAGACGACGCAGGGAAGAGAAACTCTCACGTTCATCAAGGGCGTTCGCCTGCTGCAGCATCTCTGCCCGGCGGGAATCGACGATGCTGCCCACGGTTGTCTCTTTAAAGCCGGACGAGAGATCTTTTAACGGCAGCGTTGAGATCAGGATCATGCTGTTATCCTGACCGTTCAGATAATACATCGACCACGGTACCGTTTCGGCACCCCAGAGGGTATCCAGATAGGTAGAAATACGCTGCGTCATCTCAAGCGTCGCGCTGTCGTGAGAGCCAAAGATAAGAGCTTCGGTCTTACGCTGCGGTTTTTCGAGGTAGTAGACGTCCTGCTTCAGCCGCGTCTCCTGAAGTCCATCTCCGGACGATGAGGTCGGGGCAGCCGCGATATTGTCGTAAATCTGCCAGGTGGCGTAGCGCCAGGTGTCTATGCGCTTGTGCACGGCATGGGTGATATCAACGACCTGATAGCTCTTATCCTTCAGCCAGGCGTTAACCGCGCTTTGTACCATCACCCCCATGGTGACTAACAGCACAACGATCAAAAGAAGAAAGAAACGAGTGATGCTCCCGGGGAGAAGGGAGAATTTGCTCGGGGCGGTAGTTTCAGTCTGACTCATTGATATCTTTAACCCGTTATGGTCGTGCTCTGTGGCGATAGGGCAGTATAAAGGGTAATAATTGAATTTCCAGCGCGACTGTCCGGGAAGAGGCGACTTTTTCTCCGGACAATATCGGCGGCGGGGAGTGCAGAAAACATGTACAAACTCGCCATGCGCGTACAAATAATCAACCCACGCCGTCAATAAATAGCACGAATTAACAAGAAATTAAGTTTTGCCCCAATTTATGCACTTCGAAGGATATCCGACGAGAATTTAGTTAATAGTCGTTACAATTACGGTGCGGTAGCACAAAAAAAGAGAAGTTACGTAAAGAAAGGTAAAAAAAAACCGAATGCGGAGCATCCGGTTCAATTAGGGATAAACAGACATTCAAAACTGAATGACGGTAATAAATAAAGTTAATGATGATAGCGAGTATTATTTTAGAGATTAGCTGCGATCTTGTTTTGTCATTCAGTGCTGTAACGAATTTTATTGTAACTTTCTGATATTTATAGGGTGATTTTTCTGTTTGATTATAAGTGCTAATTTTCTAAGCTATTTGTGCTTTGTAAAAGTTCCTTGATATTTACATTTTGAAACATGTTGATAGATAAATGAAACATCTTCAAAGTTTTCGTATCATATTCGCATTGGATTATTCTGTAATTTTGAGGAGAATGAAATTGCCGACTGGTTAATGAGGGTTAACCAGTAAGCAGTGGCAATTATAAGGCATATAACAGAGGGTTAATAAAATGAAAGTTAAAGTACTGTCCCTCCTGGTACCAGCACTCCTGGTGGCAGGCGCAGCAAATGCGGCCGAAATTTATAACAAAGATGGCAACAAATTAGATCTGTACGGCAAAGTCGATGGTCTGCACTATTTCTCTGACGACAAGGGTGCCGACGGCGACCAGACCTACATGCGTCTTGGCTTCAAAGGCGAAACTCAGGTTAACGATCAGCTGACCGGTTACGGCCAGTGGGAATACCAGATCCAGGGCAACACCTCAGAAAGCGAAAACGATGCCTGGACGCGTGTGGCGTTCGCGGGTCTGAAATTCGCTGACGCGGGTTCTTTCGATTACGGTCGTAACTACGGCGTAATCTACGACGTAACCTCCTGGACCGACGTTCTGCCAGAATTTGGCGGCGATACCTACGGCGCAGACAACTTCCTGCAGTCCCGTGCTAACGGCGTGGCGACCTACCGTAACCAGGACTTCTTCGGTCTGGTGGATGGTCTGAACTTTGCCCTGCAGTATCAGGGTAAAAACGGCAGCGTAAGCGGTGAAAACGTCGGTGGCCGTAGCCTGCTGAAACAGAACGGCGACGGCTACGGTGCATCCGTGACCTATAACCTGGGTGAAGGTTTCAGCGTAGGTGGTGCGATGTCCTCCTCCAAACGTACCGCCGATCAGAACGGCGCAAGCGTTTACGGTCATGGCGACAACGCAGAAGTCTACTCTGGTGGCCTGAAATACGATGCCAACAACATCTATCTGGCAGCGCAGTACTCTCAGACCTACAACGCAACCCGTTTCGGTACCTCTAACGGCAGCAGCCCGACTACCGCTTACGGCTTCGCTAACAAAGCGCAGAACTTCGAAGTGGTTGCTCAGTACCAGTTCGACTTCGGCCTGCGTCCATCCGTGGCTTACCTGCAGTCTAAAGGGAAAGACATCGAAGGTTACGGCGATCAGGATCTGCTGAAATATGTTGATGTGGGTGCGACTTACTACTTCAACAAAAACATGTCCACCTACGTGGATTACAAAATCAACCTGGTTGATGAAAATGAATTCACCCGTCAGGCGGGTATCGGTACTGACGATATCGTCGCGCTGGGCCTGGTTTACCAGTTCTAATCGCTTCACCGTGTGACGTAAGGGGCCTGATGGCCCCTTTTTTGTGCCTCCCGGATTCTCACAACTCACCCGTTTTGGTGTACTCTTGCCGCCCTGGCATGAGGATAATAATGAATGGACATGACTTTTTTACGCGCCAGCTTTCTGGCTATGCTTTTTTTCCTGACCGCGTGTAACGATCTCACACCCGTGGCGAAAACCGACGCACCCGCCGCGACGGTGCTCGAAGGCAAAACGATGGGCACCTTCTGGCGCGTCAGCGTGATGAACCTCGATAAAACACGTACAGATGAGCTTCGCGGCAAAATCCAGGCACAGCTGGACGCCGACGATCAGCTGCTCTCAACCTATAAAAATGACTCGGCGCTGATGCGCTTTAACCTCTCCACCAGCACCTCCCTGTGGCCGGTGAGCGAGGCGATGGCCGATATCGTGACCGAATCCATACGCGTGGGTTACAAAACCAACGGGGCGATGGATGTGACCGTCGGCCCTCTGGTGAACCTCTGGGGATTTGGCCCGAATAAACAGCCGGTGAAGACGCCCGAACAGGCTGCCATTGATGACGCCCGCGCCCGGACGGGGCTGCAGCATCTGACGGTGATCAATCAGTACGGGCAACAGTACCTGCAAAAAGATATCCCCGATCTGTTTGTCGATCTGTCGACGGTAGGGGAAGGCTATGCGGCGGATCATCTTGCTGCACTGATGGCGCAGGAAGGCATTTCACGTTATCTGGTCTCGGTGGGCGGCGCGTTGGTCAGCCGGGGCATGAACGCCAGCGATAAGCCGTGGCGCGTAGCGATTCAAAAGCCGACCGATCGGCAAAATGCCGTGCAGGCGATAGTGGATATCAACGGACATGGCATCAGTACTTCCGGAAGCTACCGTAACTATTACGAGCTTGACGGGAAGCGTATTTCGCACGTGATTGATCCGCAGACCGGGCGTCCTATCACGCATAACCTGGTCTCGGTGACGGTCATCGCCCCCACCGCGCTGGAAGCGGATGCCTGGGATACCGGATTAATGGTTCTTGGCCCGGAAAAAGCCAAAGAGGTGGTCCGTCAGGAAGGGCTGGCGGTTTATATGATCGTTAAAGAGGGCGACGGGTTTAAAACCTGGAGCTCGCCGCAGTTCAACAGTTTCCTGGTCAGCGACAAAAATTAAAAAGCAAGGTTGCGGGTTTTTTATCACTGGCGCTCAGGCACGCTCTATGTATGCTTACATGAGGAGCCGATAATGAGAAACCCGACCTTTACTACCGATGAGGATCGCTGGCAGGCCGTGCTGGCCCGCGATCCGCGCGCTGACGAGCGGTTTGTCTTCGCCGTGCAGACCACGGGGATTTTCTGCCGCCCGTCATGCCGCGCCCGCCACGCGCTGCGTAAAAACGTCCGCTTTTATCCCGATGCCCACCACGCCGTTCAGGCAGGATTTCGCCCGTGCAAGCGCTGCATGCCGGACAAACGCGATCCGCAGGCGCAGAAGCTGGCAAAAGTGGAACACGCCTGCCGGCTTCTGGAGCAGGATCCTGCGTTAACCCTGGAGAGGCTGGCGCAGCAGGTCGCCATGAGTCCTTTCCATTTTCACCGTCTGTTTAAGTCCGTGACCGGCATGACGCCAAAAGCCTGGCAGCAGGCGGCGCGAGGCCAGCGCCTGCGCAACGCGCTTGCGCAGGGAGACAAAATTACCGACGCCGTGTTGGCGGCGGGGTTTCCCGACAGCAGCAGCTATTATCGTAAAGCCAACGACGCGTTGGGCATGACGGCGAAGCAGTACCGCAAAGGGGATGTGGCCGTGCGATATGCCATTAGCGACTCTTCGTTAGGACGCTGTCTGGTGGCAGAAAGCGAGCGGGGGATCTGCGCGATCCTGTTGGGTGACAGCGATGAAAAATTAGCCGAAGAGCTTGCCGCGCAATTTCCAAAAGCAGAGCTTGCGCCGCTGGAAGAGGGTTTCGCGCGTCGGGTCCAGCAGGTGATTGTCAGTATTGATAACCGCGACGTACCGCTTGCGCTGCCGCTGGATATTCGCGGAACCGCGTTCCAGCAGCGCGTCTGGCAGGCTCTTCGCAACATTCCCTGCGGCGAAACGGCAAGTTACCGGCAGGTGGCGCAGGCGATTGGCCAGCCCAGTGCGGTACGCGCCGTTGCCGGAGCCTGTGCGGCAAACACGCTGGCGATTGTGATCCCCTGTCATCGCGTGGTTCGTAACGACGGCGCGCTGTCGGGTTACCGTTGGGGGACGGCGCGAAAAGCGCTATTACTGAAACGTGAGGCGAAACGCCAGGAGGGATAATGCTCGATCTTTTTGCGGATGCTGAACCCTGGCAGGAGCCGCTTGCGCCGGGGGCGGTGATCCTGCGCCGCTTTGCGCTCTCCCGTGCGGCGGCGCTGCTGGCCGGTATTGACGAGGTGACGGCGGTTTCGCCGTTTCGCCATATGGTGACGCCGGGCGGCTACACCATGTCGGTGGCCATGGCCAACTGCGGGGAGCTGGGCTGGGCGACGAACGAGCGGGGCTATCTGTATGCCCCGAACGATCCCGCGACCGGCCAGCCGTGGCCACCGATGCCCGCGGTCTTTCAGGCTCTATGTCACGAGGCCGCCGTGGCAGCGAAGTATCCTGATTTCCGGCCGGATGCCTGCCTGATCAACCGCTACGCCGTCGGTGCGAAGCTCTCGCTGCATCAGGACAAGGATGAACCCGATCTGCGCGCGCCTATCGTCTCGGTATCGTTAGGTCTGCCCGCCGTCTTCCAGTTTGGGGGATTACGTCGCAACGACCCGCTCAAGCGCATCATGCTGGAACATGGCGATGTGGTGGTGTGGGGCAGGGAGTCGCGGCTTTACTATCACGGCATTCAGCCGCTGAAGCCCGGGGTTCACCCGCTCACGGGCGAGTACCGTTTCAACCTGACCTTCCGTCAGGCGGGGCACAGTAAACTAAAATAAGAATTATTCTTGATGTACACGCAGGGCAGTTTACACTGCTGGCTGATTTTTATTGTCCGGATTGCCTGCATGCAACTACTTCTCCTCGTCTGGCGTCAGTATCGCTGGCCCTTCATCGCAGTAATGGCGTTAAGCCTTGCCAGCGCCGCGCTGGGTATTGGCCTGATCGCGTTTATTAACGTGCGGTTGATTGAAATGACCGACACTTCGCTCTCCGTTCTGCCGGAGTTTCTCGGCCTGCTGCTCCTTTTGATGGCGGTGACGCTCGGTTCCCAGCTTGCGCTGACCGCGCTCGGACACCATTTCGTTTTCCGTTTGCGCAGTGAGTTTATCAAGCGGATCCTCGATACCCAGGTTGAGCGCGTTGAGCAGCTCGGCAGTGCATCCCTGCTGGCGGGGCTGACCAGCGACGTGCGCGCCATTACCATCGCTTTCGTGCGTCTGCCGGAACTTGTGCAGGGGATCATTCTGACCTTTGGCTCGGCGGCCTATCTCGCCTGGCTCTCCAGCAAAATGCTGGCGGTGACCGCCCTGTGGATTGCGATCACCATCTGGGGCGGCTTTATGCTGGTGTCGCGCGTCTATAAACACATGGCGGTGCTGCGCGAGACCGAAGATAAGCTTTATAACGATTACCAGACGGTGCTGGAAGGGCGCAAAGAGCTCACCCTGAATCGCGAGCGCGCCGAGCATATCTTTAATCATCTCTATATCCCGGACGCGCGCGAATACCGTCATCACATCATTCGCGCCGATACCTTCCACCTGAGCGCGGTTAACTGGTCAAACATTATGATGCTGGGGGCGATTGGCCTGGTATTCTGGATGGCGAACAGCCTGGGCTGGGCGGACACCAACGTAGCGGCAACCTACTCGCTGACGCTGCTGTTTTTGCGTACGCCGCTGCTCTCGGCGGTCGGTGCGCTGCCCACCCTGCTGAGTGCGCAGGTGGCATTTAATAAGCTCAAAAAATTCGATCTCGCGCCGTTTAAAGCTGAATTCCCGCGCCCGCAGGCCTTCCCGAACTGGCAGACGCTGGAGCTGCGTAACGTCACGTTCCGCTATCAGGACAGCGCCTTCTCCGTGGGGCCGGTCAACCTGACGATCCGCCGCGGTGAACTGCTGTTCCTCATCGGCGGCAACGGCAGCGGTAAATCTACGCTGGCGATGTTGCTGACCGGGCTCTATCAGCCGCAGTCGGGCGAGATTTTGCTGGATGGCACGGCGCTGAGCGCGGAGAAACCCGAGGATTACCGCAAGCTTTTCTCGGCGGTGTTCACCGACGTCTGGCTGTTCGATCGGCTGCTGGGGCCGGAAGGGCAACAGGCCAATCCTGCGCTGGTGGAAAAATGGCTGGCGCAGCTGCAGATGTCGCACAAGCTGGAGTTACAGGACGGGAAGATCCTCAATCTGAAGCTTTCCAAAGGGCAGAAAAAGCGCGTGGCGCTGCTGCTGGCGCTGGCGGAAGAGCGTGACATCATCCTGCTGGACGAGTGGGCTGCGGATCAGGATCCGCATTTCCGCCGCGAGTTTTATCAGGTGCTGCTGCCGCTGATGCAGGAGATGGGCAAAACCATTTTCGCCATCAGCCACGACGATCACTACTTCATTCATGCTGACCGCCTGCTGGAGATGCGCGACGGCAAGCTGAGCGAGCTGACCGGTGAAGAGCGCGATGCGGCCTCGCGTGACGCGGTAGCGCGCACGGCCTGATGCCCTCACCCTGACCCTCTCCCACAGGGAGAGGGGATAGATCGTGGCCGTAATGACGCTTTTTTCTCCATCCCGCCCCGTTGTTTATTCTTATTTACATATCCCCGCGCTATGCTTAACCCCAACTCATTTAATGGATTTATGATTGATGTCGGTATTAAAGAAAAACAGCGCCAGGCAGCGTGACCAGGAGCGCGCGCGACTCATCTGGCTTCTCACGACCGATAAAGCGGTCACTTCTACGCTATTAGGCAAACTCACCCTGGCTGAGCAATATGATGTCGGCACCCTGGCCGACGATATTGCTGAGGTAGGTGCGCTGGTTGCTCATTTACCCCCGCCGGATCTGGCGGATACCCTTGAAGCGCTTCCCTCGGAAGAACGTCACGCCCTGTGGCGTCTGGTGCAGGATCATGAGCGCGGGCAGGTGCTGCTTGAGGCCTCTGAGAACGTCTGGGACGACCTGATCGACGAGATGAGCGACCGGGATATTCTCGACGCTCTGCAAACCCTGGATATCGACGAGCAGATTTACCTCGTTCAGCACCTGCCGCGAAACCTGACCGGTCGCCTGCTGGCGTCACTGCCTGCGGAGGAGCGGGCGCGCGTGCGTCAGGTGATGCACTACGAGAAAAACAGCGTCGGCGCGATCATGGAGTTCGGCGTTATCACGGTGCGCCCGGACGTGACGCTCGGTACCGTGCAGCGCTACCTGCGTCGCCTGGGCAAGATGCCGGACAACACCGATAAACTGTTTGTCACCTCCCGGGATAAAACCCTGCTTGGCGAACTGGAGCTGAAAACTATCCTGCTCAACAGCACCCAGCGAAAGGTGAGCGAGGTGATGGAAAACGAGCCGATGGTCTTCTCCCCTGAAGACGACGCGGAGAAAGCGGCGCGTACCTTCGAGCGTGACGACCTCGTCAGTGCCGCCGTCGTGGATTCCGTCGGCAAACTGATGGGGCGTCTGACCATCGATGAGATCGTTGATGTGGTCTACGAAGAAACCGACAACGACCTGCGTGCGCTCGGGGGGATCAGCGCGGAAGATGATGTCCATGCCTCCGTGGGCAAGGCGGTGAAAACGCGCTGGGCGTGGCTGGCCATTAACCTCTGTACCGCGTTTATCGCCTCCCGGGTGATTGACGGTTTTGAACACACCATTTCACAGCTGGTGGCGCTGGCCTCGCTGATGCCGATTGTCGCAGGGATTGGTGGTAACACCGGAAACCAGACTATAACCATGATCGTTCGCGCCCTTGCGCTGGAAAATATTCAGCCCGGTAACTTTTCGTGGCTGATTTTCAGAGAGATGGGCGTCGCGCTCATCAACGGCCTGGTGTGGGGCGGGATTATGGGCGGCATCACCTGGTGGCTGTACGACGATATGGCCCTGGGCGGCGTGATGATGCTGGCGATGGTGCTGAACCTGCTGGTAGCGTCGATAATGGGCGTGATTATCCCGCTGACCATGACCAAACTGGGGCGCGACCCCGCGGTGGGGTCGAGCGTGATGATCACCGCCATCACCGATACCGGCGGTTTCTTTATTTTTCTTGGGCTGGCGACGGTTTTTCTTCTTTAAGCCGACGCTTAATGCGGGCGGGGAGGAGTGCCATAACGATAATCCCGCCCAGCACGCCAATCGCCAGATTGCCGGTGGATACCGTGGCGGCAACCGTGACCAGCATGACGACCGTTTCTGCTATCGGGGCCGTTTTCACCGTGGCCGGCTGAAGGCTGTGCCAGCTGAAGGTTTTGACGGCGACAATCGCCATAATACCCGCCAGCACCGCCATCGGGATTTTGGCCATCACGTCGCTGAGCGCCGTCACCAGGATCAGTAGCACAATGCCCGCCGCAATCGTTGAAATGCGGCTTCGACCTTTCCCCATCTCCACGTTGACGATGGTTTGTCCGATCATCGCGCAGCCTGCAATCCCGCCATAAAATCCGGCCAGAATATTGCCGACGCCTAATCCAATGCTTTCGCGGCGTTTACCTGACGGTGTCGAGGTCAGCTCATCCACCAGCTTTGCCGTCAGCAGGGATTCCAGCAGGCCGACAAACGCGATGCTCAGCGCGCACGGCCAGATAATGCTCAGCGTCTGCACATTGAGCGGGACCAACAGCTCGGTAAGCCCCGGCAAACCGCCGCTCATGGAGCCTTCATCGCCCACGGTCGGCAGGATTTGGCCGGTTGAAACGGTGAACAAGGTTAACAGCACAATCGCAATCAGCGGGGAAGGGATGCTTTTGATATAGCGCGGCACCCACAGCACGATCAGCAGCGTCAGCACGAACAGGCCCACAATCAGCGGGCTTCGGCTCCAGAAATGCGGCACCTGAGCGAAGAAGATCAAAATGCCCAGGGCGTTAACAAACCCGGTCATGACCGACTGGGGAATAAAGCGCATCAGCTTTGCCATGCCCAGTACGCCAAACAGAATCTGAATTACGCCCGCCATCAGCACGGCGGGAAGAATGTACTGTACGCCGTGCTGATGCACCATCGGGCCAATGACCAGCGCCACGGAGCCGGCCGCTGCCGTGACCATCGCGGGGCGACCACCGAGTACAGAAAGGGCAAGACACAGCACCACGGAGGCGATCAGGCTGACCTTCGGGTCAACGCCCGCCACCACCGAAAATGAGATGACTTCGGGGATCAGCGCCAGGGCGGTGATCACCCCTGCCAGCGTTTCACGCGTCAGCAGCTTAGGGGAACGCAGCACGTTGGCTACGCGGTCTTCGGGGGATACAGCAGAATGGGGTAGGGACATAACAGTTCGCTGGTTAGGGCAGGCTTCCGTGCGCGCGATCACAAAACGCCACATACTAGCCAGTAAAACCGCGCTTTACCAGACGCATCGCTAATTCCTCACAAACAATCCATCATTAAATTTCACAATTACAATAATTTCGTAACCTTTAAACAATATTTAAAAGTTGTTACCGTGCCCCCGCAGCTTTTTTCACCTGCAATTTCCACGCATCAAGCACTTTTACACTAAGGCATAAATTATGAAAAAAATGACTGCCATGCTCTTTTCTCTGGCCGTGGGGCTTAATACCGTCTCCATGGCGGCGAAAGCTGACGCACCAAAAGAGCAGGAAACGGACGTCCTTTTAATTGGTGGCGGTATCATGAGCGCCACGCTGGGAACCTATCTGCAAGAACTGCAGCCGGACTGGTCTATGACCATGGTCGAGCGCCTTGATGGCGTCGCGCAGGAGAGTTCGAACGGCTGGAATAACGCCGGTACCGGCCATTCGGCACTCATGGAACTGAACTATACGCCGCAGAAAAAGGACGGTTCCATTAGTATCGAGAAGGCGGTCGAGATCAACGAAGCATTCCAGGTTTCTCGCCAGTTCTGGTCTCACCAGGTCAACAGCGGCGTGCTGCACGATCCGCACTCGTTTATCAACACCGTGCCGCACATGAGCTTTGTGTGGGGTGAGCAGAACGTTAACTTCCTGCGCGCGCGCTACGCCGCATTGCAGCAGAGCACGCTGTTCCGCGGGATGAAATACTCTGAAGACCACGCGCAGATTAAAGAGTGGGCTCCGCTGGTCATGGAAGGTCGTGACCCGAACCAGAAAGTGGCGGCGACCCGTACCGAAATTGGTACCGACGTTAACTACGGTGAAATTACCCGTCAGCTGGTGACGTCTCTGAAGAAAAAAGAGAACTTCAACCTGCAGCTCAGCACCGAAGTGCGCGGTTTCAAGCGCAACGCGGATAATAGCTGGAGCGTGACCGTTGCCGATCTGAAAAACAACGAAGCCGAGCACGTCATCAAGGCGAAGTTTGTCTTTATCGGTGCCGGCGGCGCGGCGCTTAAGCTGCTGCAGGAGTCCGGTATTCCGGAAGCTGACGACTACGCGGGCTTCCCGGTGGGCGGCCAGTTCCTGGTGTCCGATAATCCGGAAGTGGTGAATCGTCATCTGGCAAAAGTGTACGGCCAGGCTTCCGTTGGCGCACCGCCGATGTCTGTTCCGCACATTGACACCCGTATGCTTGACGGCAAACGCGTGGTGCTGTTTGGGCCGTTCGCAACCTTCTCCACTAAATTCCTGAAAAACGGCTCTCTGTGGGATCTGCTCAGCGCCACGACCACCTCTAACGTCAAGCCGATGATGGACGTGGGTCTGGATAACTTCGACCTGGTGAAATATCTGATTAGCCAGGTGATGCTCTCTGACGACGACCGTTTCGAGGCGCTGAAAGAGTACTATCCGCAGGCGAAGAAAGAAGACTGGCGTCTGTGGCAGGCGGGTCAGCGCGTTCAGATCATCAAGCGCGATCCGAAAGAGGGTGGCGTGCTGCGTCTGGGTACTGAAGTGGTAAGCGATAAGGATGGCACCATCGCCGCGCTGCTGGGCGCGTCGCCGGGTGCGTCGACCGCTGCGCCAATCATGCTGCACCTGATGGAAAAAGTGTTTAAAGATAAAGTCGCCAGCCCGGAATGGCAGGCGAAGCTGAAAACCATTATTCCATCCTACGGCACGAAGCTAAACGGCAACGTGAGCGCGACGGAGCAGGAGCTGGAATACACCAGCCGCGTACTGCAGCTGCAGTACATCAAACCGCAGGCTGCGGACGCTGCGCCAAAAGCGGAGCTAAAGCCTCAGCCGGAAAACAAACCGGTTGCGGATATCGCGCTGTAAGGTAAAAGCAAAACGGTAACATCCGTTACCGTTTTTAGTGTTTTCTCCCTCTCCCGGTGGGAGAGGGTTGGGGTGAGGGCACCAGAGCGCACCCTTTCCGGGTCGGGTAAGGCGAAGCCGCCACCCTACTTATTTTTAACGTACTACCGCTTGTCCGACAGTCTCATCTGCCTTCCACACGCGATACTTCACCTCTACGTTTTCAGGCGTATACACCACGATCGGTAGCTTGCTGTTGTAGCGCAACAGACTGTTGTCGCCCAGATACGCCGTTACAAATTTCTTCTCTTTCTTGCCGTCCGGGCAGGCCATCATGGTGGAGACCGGCGAGGTCACTTTGTCAAAAACGTAATAGTCGTAACCCCAGCCTTCCAGGGTTTTACTTTCCAGCTGACCGCCCAGACGGTGCTGGTTGCAGTCCACTTCCAGCGTCTTGCCAATTAACAGTTCCACTTTGAAGTTCCCTTCATCCTGCTGAACCGGCAGCTGAATCACCTGACGCTTCATCCCTTTTTCCGCTTTCGGATACGGGGCAACTTTTTCCAGCGGCTGCTCTTTTGGGGTTCCGCTGGCGAAAGCGCTGCTGCTGACGCACGCGGCGGCGATGAGGGCGATGGCAAATTTAGGTGCGTTTTTCATTGTCATTCCTTTATGTCAAAACGATCCTGCGCAGGGTAACATAACAACGATGAATGACCGGTGTTATTTACTTACTTTTTCACTAATGATAGTGTTATGCGCTTTTTATTTGCCTGTTTAGTGGTTTTTTATGCTGATGTGGAGTCGGGTGCCAGTTCGTGTTATTTTAGACCCTATATATTGTTATTCATCTGTGAAAGGGAAGAGAGATGGTTCGTGCAAAACTGAAAACGCCTGAAGGCCGCAAATTCCTCCTGGCGCTGCTGGTCGTATTTATGATTGCCGCCGCGTGCGTGGGACGGGCCACTATTGTTGGCGTCATCGAACAGTACAACATTCCTCTCTCTGCCTGGACAACAAGCATGTATGTCCTGCAGTCGGCGATGATCTTTGTCTACAGCCTGGTGTTCACCGTTCTGCTGGCCATCCCGCTGGGCATCTTCTTCCTGGGTGGACGTGAGAAGCGCTAAGCATTCACTTCAGATAAAAAAGCCAGCCTGCGGGCTGGTTTTTTTACATCAGATGATTTTCTTCGGCCTTCATGAGCCGAAAACGCCCGTCGAACATAAACGCACGAACCCCATCAAAAAAGAGTACCTAAAGCGTCTCGGGAAAGGCTGCTGGTGGGTCATTGGCCTGGGGGCAGGGGCAATATGGGATACGTTTGGCGCGGAATATACGTTTTATGCCGGAGCGGTGATTTGTCTGGTTACGCTGGTGTATCTGCGCAAAACGCCGGACGAAGCGAAATAAAAAACCAGCCATCAGGCTGGTTTTCAATGTGTTTTTGGTCGGCACGAGAGGATTTGAACCTCCGACCCCCGACACCCCATGACGGTGCGCTACCAGGCTGCGCTACGTGCCGACGCATAAAAAGAATACTACTCGATTCCGTTTTGAATGCAAGGGAATCCGTCGCTAACTGGTTTATTATTAATCAGTTAGCGATGAAACGCTTCTCATCCGTCAGGACCTGCAGCAGCAGGCTCAGCTGCGGCTTCTGGTCTTTTAACCGTTCACCCTGCAGATTATACGTCTGATAATTCCCGTTGCTGTTCAGCACCAGCGTCAGCTTCGGCGTGGTCACCACCAGCGTATTATTCCCCGCCGCCGTCACCCAGCTGTGGCGGCGCGCGGCGCTGAAGAGATCCTGCCCCTGCGAATACTCGTTTGCTGGCGTGCTGACGTGCAGCAGGCGTTGCATCAGGGTGGTCATCACATCTTTATGCTCGGTGAGCATATTGATGCGCTGCGCCGGGGTGCCTGGCCAGTGGATCACCAGTGGAACCTGCAGATTCGGGCGAGACCAGCTCATACTCTTCGTCTCGTCACCTAGCGGGATGCCATGGCCCGCGGTCACGATCACCACGGTATTGTCCAGCTTGCCCGACTCGCGAAGCGCGTCAAGCACGCGGCCTATCTGCGCATCAACATCGCCAGCCGCACGGCCGTAGCGGCGCGCAAAGTCACTTTTATTGCTGTTGGCAAGCGTTGTGCCGTTAAAGGCAACCCATGAGAACCAGCGGTTATCTTCCTGGGCGTAGCGCTGCAGCCAGTTTATCCATTGGCTGGCGGTCTGCGCGTCGGACTGATTTTGCGCCGTCGGTAGTGAGAAATCGGACAGCAGCGCCTGACGGTAGAGCGGGCTGTTAAAGCCATCGGAGGAGAACAACCCTAGCTGATAGCCTTGCTGATTCAGCCCGGTGATCAGCGCCGCAGGCGTGCGGGTAGACAGTACGCCGTCCATGTAGCCGGCTGAAATGCCATAGAACAGGCCAAAGATGCCAGCATCGGTTGTGTTACCGGAGCTCATATGCTGAGTAAACGAGACGTTCTGACTCGCGAAAGCGGCCAGCGCAGGCATCTGCTTCTCGAAGCGGGAATAGTTCAGGCCATCGACGGTGATCAGCAGGACGTTTTGCCCGCGTCCCATATCGCGGTAGTTCAGGTCGCTCAAAGGATACTGAACGCTGACGGCTTCCGGGTTACCCTGCTCGATGAGACGGCGCTGGTACTCCTGCGCATCAAGCAGGCCGTGTTTCTCGAGGAAGCGACGGGCCGTCATCGGGTATGAGAGCGGCAGGTTCGCACGCTGCATGGTAATCGGGCGATAGAAGTTCGCATCCGCCCAGATATACATGATGTGCGAACTGATAAAGGAGACGAAGAAGAGCGCGGCGACGGGCTTCGCATAATGGCGTCGCCGGGTCAGGCTGCGGAGCTTTTGCCAGCTCCAGGTGGCGAACAGCATCTCAATCAACAGGATCACCGGGACGCTGATAAACATCAGCTGCCAGTCGCGGGCCGTTTCGTTCTGGTCGGGGTTAATCACCAGTTCCCAGACGATGGGGTTGAGATGCAGGTGGAAGCGGGTGAACACTTCACTGTCGATAAGCAGCAGCGTCATCCCCACCGTCGCAAGGATGGCGGACAAGAATCGCATCAGACGCTGCGACATGACGATAAACGTCAGGGGGAACAGGATCAGCAGATAGGTGGCGAAAACCAAAAAGCTAAAGTGACCGACAACGCTTATCCAGGAGTAAATACGCCCGGTTAGCGTTGTTGGCCAGTCTGCGACAAACAGATAACGACAGCCAATGGCCGTCGCCAGCAGAATGTTGAACAGGGCAAACCAGTGCCCCCAGCTGACCATCTGGGAGACTTTTTCACGGTAGCGCTGACGATTCGTCACCATAAACTGTTGTTCGTATCCCTTAATGGGCCGGGTCGTTGCTGACGGACGACTGTAAAGCCTGGGCGAAAGATTTTGCGATCGCCTGACGCTGAGCCGGAGCAACGCTGGTGTTAATCAGGTTGGTGACCATATTTCCCAAAACCATCAGGGAGAGATCGGTCGGCGTTTTATGTTTTTCCAGTACGTTGACCAGCTCACTGAGCAGTTGTTCAACGTGTTCATCACTGTAGCGGGAATGTTGTGGCATAAATCAAAATCAGTTTGTTGATGAAAGGGCAACATATTACCGTAGCAACAGCTTTTTTTCCCCTTTTTTATCTGTTGTTGCACACATGTCCTGGTGGTGGTTGAATACCGCCCGGTCTAAAAGGAGAGTTTATCATGAGTCTGGAAATCAACCAGATTGCCTTGCACCAGCTTATCAAGCGTGATGAGCAAACCCTTGAAGTGGTGCTGCGCGATTCGTTACTGGAACCCACGGCGACCGTGGTGGAGATGATGGCAGAGCTGCATCGCGTCTACAGCGCCAAAAATAAAGCCTATGGTCTGTTCAGCGAAGAGAGTGAACTGGCCGATAGCCTGCGCCTGCAGCGTCAGGGCGAAGAGGATTTCCTCGCGTTTAGCCGCGCCGCAACCGGGCGTCTGCGCGACGAGCTGGCGAAATATCCGTTCGCCGACGGTGGGATCGTGCTGTTCTGCCACTATCGCTACCTGGCGGTAGAGTATCTGCTGGTTACCGTGCTGAATAACTTAAGCAGCATGCGCGTGAACGAGCAGCTGGATATCAGCTCAACGCATTATCTGGATATCAACCATGCGGATATCGTGGCGCGTATTGATTTGACCGAATGGGAAACCAACCCGGAGTCAACCCGCTACCTGACTTTCCTGAAGGGACGCGTGGGCCGCAAAGTGGCGGATTTCTTTATGGATTTCCTCGGTGCCAGCGAAGGGCTCAACGCTAAAGCGCAGAATAAAGGGCTGCTCCAGGCGGTTGACGACTTTACGGCTGAAGCGCAGCTCGATAAATCTGAGCGCCAGACCGTGCGTCAGCAGGTATACAGCTACTGCAACGAACAGCTGCAGGCAGGGGAGGAGATCGAGCTGGAGTCCCTGTCAAAAGAGCTGGCGGGCGTCAGCGAAGTCAGCTTCCAGGAATTCACCGCGGAGAAAGGCTATGAGCTTGAAGAGAGCTTCCCGGCCGATCGCAGTACGCTGCGTCAGTTGACCAAGTTTGCCGGTAGCGGCGGTGGGTTAACCATTAACTTTGATGCGATGTTGCTGGGGGAACGCATCTTCTGGGATCCGGCCACCGATACGCTGACCATTAAAGGTACGCCGCCGAACCTGCGCGATCAGCTTCAGCGCCGCACCTCGGGTGGGAAATAACAGCCATAAAAAAACCCCGCAGAAGCGGGGTTTTTTTTCGACGAGTTTGCGATTACGCGCGAACGAAGTCGATGTGAGTCAGTTTTGGCTTGAACGCGTGACGCTGAACAGCCTGAACTTTCACTTTTTCTTCTTTACCGCCAACAACGATGGTCAGAACTTCGCTGTAGAATTCAGCTTTGGTCTGCAGGTTCCACAGTTTGTCGTGATCCAGTTCGATTGCAACTGGAGCAGCTTCGCCACCGTAAACGATAGCCGGGAACTTGTTAGCGTTACGCAGGCGGCGGCTCGCACCCTTACCCTGCACGTTACGTACTTCTGCTTCGATAGTGAACATTGATTTCTCTCTGTATTTAAAACCCTACTACAGGCGACCCAGCAGCAGGTGAGTGTTCTGCCTCACGGATGTGAAGCGGGCGGCATTTTATACTCAAATGCCCCTCACATCAATGAAAAGTCCCGCTAACCGCGCAATTCGTTGGCGCGACGGAAGCGACCTTCGTAGTCAAAGAGCTTCTCGCGCACCTGCCAGAACTGGCCTTTCTTACGGGCGACGACAAAATCCGGATGGCGCAATAACACCTGCTGGCGCACGATATCGGCTACGGTTATCCAGCGCAGGGGAACGCCCGGCGTTCGGGTATGCGGGCGGATAAACAGCTGTTCGAAGGCCATTCGCTGGGCAGGCGTCTGAACCCGAAAGCGCTCGCTGACGTCCGCCCCGTCTTCGTCGTAATAGGTGATTTTCAGCCACTCGCCTTTTTCATCGGCGCCGGGCTGCAGCGCCATGCCGGAACAGCGCAGCACCAGGGCATCTTTCAGCTTTAGCGCCGCTTTCAGCATGTCGTCCGGGTCAACCAGCACCGTGTCGCATTCCCGGCAGCGGCGAGCGGCAATGTCGTTTTCGGCATTGCACTGTGGGCAGTTTTTAAAGCGGAAGCGAAAATCGCACTGCTCGCGGTGCCCGTCATCATCTTCAAACCAGCCCTGACAGCGGCGGCCAAAATGTTCGATCAGCGTACCGTCGGCGGTGGTTTTTCCCCAGAAGGTGTTGGCAAACCCGCAGGCAGGGCAAAAGACCTGCACGGGCACGTTGTCGCTTTTCCCTTTTGGCGCGCCGACCTCAGGCGTATAGAGATCGTGCGGGTTGCCGGCATAATCCAGAATCAGGCAGTCGGTTTTCCCCGGGGCCAGACGCAGGCCGCGGCCAACAATTTGCTGATACAGACTGACCGATTCGGTCGGGCGCAAAATGGCGATCAGGTCGACGTGCGGGGCGTCAAAGCCGGTGGTCAACACCGACACGTTAACCAGATAGCGGAACTGCTGGGCTTTAAAGGCCTCAATCAGGCGGTCGCGCTCCGGGCCGGGCGTCTCGCCGGTGATTAACGCCGCGTCGCCAGCGGGCAGTAATCCAGTGATTTCACGCGCGTGCTCAACGGTGGCGGCAAAGATCATTACCCCCTTGCGCGTCGCGGCGAACTCCTCAATCTGGCTGATAATATGCGGCGTAATGCGCTTCTGCTTTTTCAGCTCCTGGTTGAGATCCGCTTCGCTGAATAAGCCGTTGCTCTGCGCCTGCAGGCGGCTGAAATCGTACTGTACCACCGGCATATCCAGCCGTTCAGGCGGCGTCAGGTAGCCATGTTTAATCATGTAGCGCAGCGGAAGTTCGTAGATGCAGTCGCTGAACAGGGCTTTGTCATCGCCGCGCACCATGCCGTGATAATGGTAGCGATAGATCCAGCCTTTCCCCAGGCGAAACGGGGTCGCCGTCAGGCCCAGCAGGCGCAGATGAGGGTTCACCTCTTTCAGGTGGGACAGGATTTGCTGATATTGGCTGTCGTCGTCATCGCTGATGCGGTGACATTCGTCGACAATCAGCAGCGAAAATTCGCTGCGAAACAGGTCCAGATTGCGCGCCACCGACTGCACGCTGCCAAAGACCACTTTGCCGTGGCTCTCTTTACGCTTTAACCCGGCGGCGAAAATATCGGCCTCCAGCCCAAGCGCACAATACTTGGCATGGTTTTGCGCGACGAGCTCTTTGACGTGCGCCAGCACAAGCACGCGACCGCGGGCCAGACGCGCCAGTTCGGCGATGACCAGGCTTTTGCCTGCGCCGGTCGGGAGCACAATCGCCGCCGGCTCGCGATGTTTACGGAACCAGGCGAGGGTGGCGTTAACGGCTTCCTGCTGATAGGGACGAAGTGTAAAAGTCATGGGGTCTCGGTTTCGTTATTCCGCACATAGTATGCCACGAAACTTTTTCCCTTGAGTGGCGCAACCAGACCATTATACTGAACCGTTCCAGACTGCTTCTTTTTTCGGACCTGTTGTCCGACTTCCAGCACCATTAAGGCTAAAAAGATTTCATGCGACTTGATAAGTTTATCGCTCAGCAACTCGGCGTAAGCCGCGCTATTGCCGGGCGCGAAATTCGCGCCAGCCGCGTTACCGTGGATGGCGACACTGTGAGAGACAGCGCGTTCAAACTGCAACCTGACCATCAGGTGGAGTATGACGGCAATCCGCTGACCCAGCAGCACGGTCCGCGCTACTTCATGCTCAACAAGCCGGAAGGCTACGTCTGCTCAACGGACGATCCCGATCACCCGACGGTGCTCTATTTCCTCGACGAACCGGTGGCGCACAAGCTGCACGCCGCAGGCCGCCTCGACATCGACACCACGGGTCTGGTGCTGATGACCGACGACGGGCAGTGGTCGCATCGCATTACTTCCCCGCGTCACCACTGCGAGAAAACCTATCTGGTCACGCTGGAGTCGCCGGTGTCGGATGACACGGCAGAGCAATTCACGAAAGGCGTTCAGCTGCATAATGAAAAAGATCTGACCAAACCCGCCGTGCTTGAGGTGATTACGCCGACGGAAGTCCGTCTGACCATCAGCGAGGGGCGTTACCATCAGGTGAAACGTATGTTTGCCGCGGTGGGGAACCACGTTGTTGGCCTGCATCGCGAACGGATTGGTGCGATTGAGCTCGATCCCGACCTGGCGCCTGGCGAATATCGCCCGTTAACGGAAGAAGAGATCGCCAGCGTCGGTCTTCCTTCGCACTAATTTCAGGAGAGCTCTGTGACCACCAGGCCACACTCGTCGTTCAAAATCGTCTTCATTCTTGGCCTGCTGGCCATGCTGATGCCGCTGTCTATTGATATGTACCTGCCCGCACTGCCGGTCATTTCCGCGCAGTTTGGCGTTCCGGCGGGCAGTGCGCAGATGACGCTCAGCACCTATATTCTCGGCTTTGCCCTCGGCCAGCTGTTTTATGGCCCGATGGCGGACAGTCTTGGACGCAAGCCCGTCATTCTGGGCGGGACGCTGGTCTTTGCGGCCGCAGCGGTTGCCTGTGCGCTGGCGCAGACCATCGATCATCTGATTATCATGCGCTTCTTCCACGGTCTGGCGGCGGCAGCGGCAAGCGTGGTGATTAACGCCCTGATGCGCGATATCTACCCGAAAGAAGAGTTCTCCCGCATGATGTCGTTCGTGATGCTGGTGACGACGATTGCGCCGCTGGTGGCCCCGATGGCCGGTGGTGCGGTGCTGGTGTGGTTTAGCTGGCATGTGATTTTCTGGATCCTGGCCCTGGCCGCGCTGCTGGCCTCGGCGATGATCTTCTTCTTTATTGATGAAACGCTTCCCGTCGAGCGCCGTCAGAAATTCCACATCCGAACCACCATCGGCAACTTTGCCTCGCTGTTTCGCCACAAGCGCGTGCTCAGCTATATGCTGGCAAGCGGGTTCAGCTTCGCCGGGATGTTCTCCTTCCTGAGCGCCGGGCCGTTTGTCTACATCGAGCTGAACCACGTTTCGCCGCAGCACTTCGGCTACTATTTCGCGCTTAACATCGTCTTCCTGTTCATCATGACCATCATCAACAGCCGTTTTGTCCGGCGGGTAGGGGCGCTGAACATGTTCCGCGCCGGGCTGTGGATCCAGTTTGTGATGGCGATCTGGCTGGTGGTGAGCGCGTTTCTGGGCGTGGGCTTCTGGGCGCTGGTGGTTGGCGTGGCGGCCTTTGTCGGCTGCGTGTCGATGGTGTCATCTAATGCGATGGCGGTGATCCTGGATGAGTTTCCGCATATGGCGGGCACCGCCTCTTCCCTGGCGGGGACGTTCCGCTTCGGCATCGGCGCTATCGTCGGGGCGTTGCTTTCAATGGCTACCTTTACGACGGCATGGCCCATGCTGTGGGCGATGGCTTTTTGCGCAACCAGCTCGATATTCTTCTATCTTTACGCCAGTCGACCGCGAAAAGTGGCCCACTAAAACACAGAGAAGGCCCGGCAGGGCCTTTTTTGTTGATGCATATCAACCAAACCCCCGTTCGTTTATTCCGTGTTTGTTTATTTTATGTAAAATCTATTTGTGTAAAAAGTCACATCATTGTATTCAAAAAGGTTGAGTTAGATCGCAGAAACGGGTACATATAGCGCCGACGCGAGCCTGAATACCGATAAAAAAGCGCTGAAGAGTGCAGGCTGGCGATGATGTGTTACTATAAATGTAAATAAATTGTGAAGTAAATTTTGCTTCCGGGGAACGAACGTGAATACATTACAACTTTCTATTGTCCATCGCTTGCCCCAGAGCTATCGCTGGTCGACGGGTTTTGCAGGTTCGAAAGTTGAACCGATTCCGCAAAACGTCGCGGGCTGTGAAAACTGCCTGGTGGCGCTCAAGCTGCTGAGCCCGAGCGACGAAAATGCATGGCGGGTGATGGAGCGTCTCAGCCAGGCCCTGACGGATATCGAAGTGGACAGCTCCGTGCTGGAGTGCGAAGGTGAGCCGTGCCTGTTTGTGAAAAGCCAGGACGAGTTTGCCGCCACCTGCCGTCTGAAAAATTTTGGCGTTGCCATCGCGGAGCCTTTCTCCGGCCAGTACCCGTTCTGACCGCTAGTCTGCCGACAACAGCTGGCGCGTGTAGCGCTGCGTTGGCGCGCTAAATACGCGCTGGCACTCTCCCTGCTCGACCACTTCTCCCTGTCGCAACACAATCACCTGATGGCATAGCGCCCGCACCACCTGAAGATCGTGGCTGATAAAGATATAGGCCAGCCGGTGCTTTTCCTGTAGCCCTTTCAGCAGCGCCAGGATCTGCGCCTGAACGGTTCTGTCCAGCGACGATGTTGGTTCATCCAGAATAATCAGCTCCGGCTTCAGGATCAGCGCGCGGGCAATGGCGATACGCTGGCGCTGACCGCCGGAGAATTCAGCCGGATAGCGGTGGCGCGTCCCGGCATTCAGGCCCACTTCGGCCATCACCCGAATAACCTCCTGTTCCCGTTGCTGAGCGCTCAGGCCGGGCTGATGCACGCGCAGACCCTCCTCGATAATCTGTAACACGCTGAGCCGGGGGTTAAGCGAGGAGTTGGGATCCTGAAACACCACCTGCATGCGGGGCCGCACCGGCAGCATCTGACGGCGGTTCCAGCGGTGCAGCGGCATATCGTCAAAGAGGATCTCGCCCTGGGAGGCAATTAAGCGCAGCAGCGCCAGACCGGTGGTGCTTTTGCCCGAACCGGATTCGCCCACCAGCCCCAGGGATTCTCCCGGGCGCAGCGAGAAGCGGATGTTTTTCAGCACCGGATTCTGGTCGACGATGCGCCGCAGAATACCTTTGCGGATCGGGAACGAGACGGACAGATCCTCAACGCGCAGCAGCGGCGTGCTGTCCGCATCGAGAGGAACCGGGTCGCCGGAGGGTTCGCTGTCGAGCAAACGCTGCGTATAGGGGTGCTGCGGCGCGCTCAGCAGCGTGGACGCGGTATTCTGTTCAACGCATCGTCCGTTTTGCATCACCGCGACGCTGTCGGCCAGCTTTCTCACAATGCTCAGGTTGTGCGTGATAAACAGCAGGCTCATGTTCAGCTCGTCACGCAGTTCCCGCAGCAGCGTCAGTATTTGCGCCTGTACCGTCACGTCCAGCGCCGTTGTGGGCTCGTCGGCAATCAACAGCTCGGGCCGCGTGAGCAGGGCCATGGCGATCATCACGCGCTGGCGTTCGCCGCCGGAGAGCTGGTGCGGAAAATCATTCAGCCGTTTGGCCGCATTGCGTATGCCCGTTCGTTCCAGACAGTCCAGAATTTCTCCCCGCGCGGCCTCTTTGCGCATCCCCCGGTGCAGGGAGAGCACTTCATAGAGCTGTTTTTCCAGGCTGTGCAGCGGGTTGAGGGAAACCATCGGCTCCTGGAAGATCATGGCGATTTTGTTGCCGCGAATGCCGCGAAGGGTCTGTTCATCGGCGTGCAGCAGCGAACGGCCGTGAAACAGAATATCCCCTTGCGGGTAGCTCACCGGTGGAGACGGCAACAGGCGCAGGATAGAGAGCGCCGAAACGCTCTTGCCTGAACCCGACTCGCCCACCAGGGCCAGCGTTTCCCCGGTCTGGATCTGCAGCGACAGGTCGGTGACCACGGTGCGCGTCTCGTCCTGCTTAGAAAAAGCAATCGACAGGTTATCAATACTGAGAAGAGGCTGGCTCATTTTATACCGCCTTGTTCGGGTCAAAGGCATCGCGCACGGCTTCGCCAATAAAAATCAGCAGCGACAGCAGCACGGCCACGGAAAGAAAGGCGGCGATGCCTAACCACGGCGCCTGCAGGTTGTTTTTGCCCTGCAGCAGCAGTTCGCCGAGCGACGGGGAACCCAGCGGTAGCCCGAAACCAAGAAAATCCAGCGAGGTGAGGGTGGTGATGGAGCTGCACAGAATAAACGGCAGGAAGGTGAGCGTTGCCACGACCGCGTTGGGCAGCATGTGGCGGAAGATGATCCCCCGGTCGCTCACGCCAAGCGCCTGCGCGGCGCGAATGTAGTCGAAATTGCGGGTGCGCAGGAACTCCGCGCGCACCACGCCCACCAGCGCCATCCAGCCGAAGAGGACGGTGATGCCTAACAGCCACCAGAAGCCGGGCTGCACCACGCTGGAAAGCAGGATGATCAGAAACAGCGTTGGCATGCCTGACCAGACTTCAATAACCCGCTGGCCCCACAGGTCAATTTTCCCGCCGTAGTAGCCCTGAACGGCACCCGCCACAACGCCCATTACGCTTGAGAAGATCGTCAGCATCAGCCCAAAGAGAAGAGAAATTCGCGTGCCATACAGGATGCGCGCCAGCACGTCGCCGCCGTTTGCATCCGTTCCAAGCCAGTTTTGCGCGGAGGGCGGGGAAGGGAACGGAGTCGTGGTGGCGAAGTTAATGCTGTTGGCGCCAAAGCGCACCGGCGCCCAGAGCGCCCATCCGTGCTGTTCGATCTGCTGGCGAAGCCACGGATCCTGATACTCCGCCGGTGTCGCAAACGGGCCGCCGAAGTCGCTTTCGCTGTAGTTGGCGATAACCGGCACGTACCAGCGGTCGTTAAAATGCACCAGCAACGGCTTGTCGTTGGCGATCAGCTCCGAACACATGCTTAAGGCAAACAGCACGGCAAAAATCCACAGCGACCAGTAGCCGCGGCGGTTGTGGCGAAAACGGGCCCAGCGGGCTTGGTTGACGGGGCTTAAACGCGGCATCAGCGGCCCTCAAAATCGATTCGGGGATCGACCAGCGTATAGCTGATATCACTGATGATATTCAGTAGCAGGCCAATCAGGGTGAAAATATAGAGTGTGCCAAACATCACCGGATAGTCGCGCGACACGGTAGCCTCATAGCCCAGCAGCCCCAGGCCGTTGAGTGAGAACATGACCTCTATCAGCAGCGAGCCGGTAAAAAACATGCCGATGAACGTGGCCGGAAACCCGGCGATCACCAGCAGCATGGCGTTACGGAACACGTGTTTCCACATGATCTGCTTCTCGCTCACGCCCTTAGCGCGGGCCGTGACAACGTACTGCTTACGAATTTCATCGAGAAAGGCGTTTTTGGTCAACATGGTCAGGGCCGCGAACCCGCCGATGACCGTGGCCAGCACCGGCAGCGTGATATGCCAGAGATAGTCGGTGATTTTCTGATACCACGGCAGGGAGCTGAAATCGGCGGAGACCAGCCCCCGCAGCGGGAAGAGGTCGAAATAGCTTCCCCCGGCAAAAAAGACGATCAGCAGGACGGCAAACAGAAACGCCGGGATGGCGTAGCCGATGATGATGAACGTGCTGCTCCAGATATCAAACCGGCTGCCGTTATACACCGCTTTGCGGATCCCGAGCGGGATAGAGACCAGGTAGATAATCAGCGTTCCCCATAACCCCAGCGTTATCGAAACCGGCAGGCTTTGCTTGATCAACGTTAACACTGATGCACTGCGAAACAGGCTGTCGCCAAAATCAAAGCGGATGTAATCCCAGAGCATCTTGAAATAGCGCTCGTGAATCGGTTTGTCAAAGCCGTAGCGGTGGGTGATCTCGGCGATCACCTCCGGATCCAGCCCGCGTCCGCCGCGATAATGGCTTTCGCTGATATTCCCTACGCCGGTTCGCGCATGGCTCGCGCCCATCCCTTCACCGCCGCCGCCGGGCATGCCGCCGCTGTTGCCGAATTCAATGGCGGCAATCGCCTGATCGACCGGGCCGCCGGGGGCGATTTGCACGATAAAAAAGTTAATCGTGATGATGGCCCACAGGGTGGGGATAATCAGCAGGAGACGACGGAGAAGATAGGCACCCATGATGATTCCTTATCGCCGCTCGGCGGGAAGTCTGGCGGCTTTGTTAACGTCATACCACCAGGTATCAAAGCCCAGAGAATAGACAGGGCGCACGGCAGGCACGGAGAACTTGTCCCAGCGCGCAAGGCGATCTTCGCCCATATACCACATCGGCAGCATGTAGTAGTTCCAGGTCAGGACCCTGTCGAGGGCGCGCCCGAGCGGCACGAGCTTATCTTTATCTCCCTGAGCTGCCACTATTTTCGCAATCAGCGCGTCAATCGCCGGGCTTTTTACCCCGGGCGCATTGTATGAAGAGTCGATGTAGCTGGAGGCCCAGGAGATTTGCAGGTCGGAGCTGGGCCACGGCTGCGCGGGCCACAGGCGCTGCATCATGTCGTAATCACGGCTGCGCATGCGGCTGGTGATCTGCGCGTTATCGACCTGGCGAATGTTCATGGTCACGCCCAGCCGCGCAAGGTTGTGCTTAAACGGCAGTACCCACTGATCGTTGCCCCCGGAGGAGAGCAGCAGTTCAAAGCTGAGAGGCTTACCCGTTCTGGCATCCACACGCTTTTGATTTTTCAGGTGCCAGCCCGCGTCATCCAGCAGCTTGCTGGCTTTCAGCAGGTTTTCGCGGTCGTAACCGTCACCGTTCGACGCGGGTGGCTGAAACACGGTGGTGAACACCTGTGGCGGCAGCTCCGCTTTCAGCGGCGCCAGCAGAGCCAGCTCGTCGGCTTTCGGGTAATCGCGCGCGGCATATTCGGTGTTCTGGAAATAGCTATTCGCACGGCTGTAAGCCCCGTAAAACAGCGCTTTGTTCATCCATTCAAAATCAAAGGCCAGGGAAATGGCTTCGCGCACCCGGCGATCATTAAATACCGGACGCTGAATATTAAACGCCAGCCAGCGGGTGTCCTGGGCAGACTCATTTTTGTGCTCGTCTTTGACGATATAGCCTTTGGCAAAATTTTTGCCGATATAGCGGGTCGCCCAGTTTTTGGCGCTGCTCTCGACGCGCAAATCGAAGGCGCCGGCTTTGAACGCTTCAAACGCCACGTTATCGTCGAGGTAGTAATCATAGCGAAGGGTGTCGAAATTCCAGCGCCCGCGGTTTACCGGCAGGTCTGCCGCCCAGTAGTCTTTCACGCGAGAGTAAACAACATATTGCCCCATGCGCCAGTCGGTGATGCGGTATGGGCCGCCTGCCAGCGGCGGCGTGGAAAGCGGGTCGCTTAGCTTATGATTTTTCCAGAACGATTCAGGCATTACCGGCAGCGAGAAAAGGCTGAGCATATTCTCTTTGTTCGGTTCGCTCAGCTCGATGCGCACGGTGAGCGGCGCGATGGCTCTGACGGATGCGCCTTTATACACGATGCGGAACTGGGGGACGCCTTCGGTCATGAATTTATGGAAGGTGAACGCGACGTCGCTCGCCTTAACCGGCGTACCGTCGTGAAAACGCGCTCGCGGATTCAGCGAGATTTCCGCCCAGGCGAAGTTATCGGCATAACGCACGTTCTCGGCAATCAGCGGATAGTAGCTGCCGGGTTCATCATCCGACGTGACGAAGAGCGTATCGTAAAGCGATTCCGTTCGCGCGGCCGCCACGCCGCGCAGGGCGAAGCGGTTGAAGTTGTCGAAGGTTCCCGTGGCGGAAAGCGTGACCTTTCCGCCCTTTGGCGCGGCAGGGTTAACGTAATCGAAGTGTGTAAAATTGACCGCATATTTCGGCTCGCCAATCACCGCGAAGGCGATATTTTCTTTGATGGCTTGCGCCTGGCTGGACAGGCTCGTTAGTGCCAACATCAGCAACATAAAGCGCATAAGCATCTCGCGGCAGCTCCCTCTTTTACAGACCGGCTCGGTTAAGCTGAATAATAAGTGACGTCACGGGCAATGTGAAATTAATCACCCTCGGGCGAAATATCAGGCCGCCATTCGCGGAATTGCGCCAGCGGCATCGGGCGGCTAATCCAGTATCCCTGCAGGAAATTAACGCCGTGCTCGCGCAGCCAGGCGGCCTGTTCCGGCGTTTCTACCCCTTCGGCGACGGTCGACATATTCAACCGTCTTGCCAGCGTCAGGACGGCATCCAGCACCGGTGACGTCACCGTCTCAGTCCCTATCGCATTAACAAATCCACGGTCTATCTTGAGGTAGTCCATGGTGAAATGCTCAAGATAAATCAGCGCGCTGTGGCCGGTGCCAAAATCATCAATGGCTATCTCAAACCCTTCATTATGCAGCCATTCGAAGAGGCTGTTGGCTTCCCGGTGATTGAGCATATCGCGCTCGGTAATTTCCAGCACGATCTGGAAGTAATCCTGCGGCAGTAGCGCTTTGAAGGTGCGCATATCGTCTTTGAAGCTTTCTGCATGCAGATGCCCCGGCGCAATGTTGATACCCACCTTTGCTCCCGGAGGTAACAGGGTTTGTAACACGGGGGCATCGTGAATGATAAGGTCAAAGAGATGCAGCGTCAGCGGGACAATCAGCTTCTGCGCTTCGGCAAAGTTGATAAACGCGTCCGGCGGAATTTCCCCCATTGTCGGGTGTTTCCAGCGCATCAGCACTTCAAGCCCGGTCATCTGGAGCGATTTAGCATCGACGACAGGCTGATAAACCACGTAAAACTGACCGCGCTTAATCGCGCTTAAAATCTCTTTACCCGGGCTGAGGCGAATGCTGAGGATATAGTAGTTGAGCGATCCGGCACAAATACCGCATACCAGCCCGAAGAAGAGGGCGTAGAGAATTTCATCGCTGGTCCAGGCGTCGGCATACAGGTTTATGGTCAGGGGGACGTCTTTCAGCGTCGCGGTACGGGCCGGAGTTTCATGCAGGTCATGCGCAAGGACCAGTGTGCTGGACCGCGTTGACAGCGCATGATCGCCAATAATGATGGCAATGCCGGCAAATTCGTCCTGGCGCGCGGTGTAGAGCAGATAAGGCGTCAGATTAAGATTCACCGAGGTGAACACGCCGCCGTCCTTCACTAGCGGGTTACGGTACCAGATGGCAACCGCGGGCTTGTTGGGCAGCATCGGGGTGCCTGGAAGCAATGCCATATCAATTTGTTTATCGATGTGCAGCTCAGGTATCAGCTCCTCCATCGGGGAATTCATCGGCCCCGTGGCAGAAGAGCAGAACGCCATTTTGTCTCTGACCAGCAGAAATGCGCGAACGTTAAGGCTAAAGGCAGCGCGCGAGGTGAGTTCCTGATTGACATCGTGGCAATTGCTTAACGTGAGCGGCTGGAGCACATCGATAGAATTTTTTAACTCATCGAAATAGCTCTCCATATAGATGCTCACATCGTGGATCAGGGTGTCGAATTTGACTTCCCGCTTGTGGTAGCTCCAGAAAAATTGCAACGAACCCAGGAGCAGGGCGGCGATCAGGCCTGTGATGATGCTAAGGATCAGTATTTTGCGATTGCTGGAGAAATAGCGGGTGAGCATAGACGTCGTGATTCCTGAAATGCCGCTGGATGTATTCAGTGTAACGGGCAAAAAAAAACACTGCCGAAGCAGTGCTTTTTTTCATCATATCGTCAGCCAAGGGATAACCAACGATACGATAGTCATATTAACTGCGGGTCAGTACGCGGCGTGCTTCGTTGTAACGCTTCTTCCAGTACGGTTCGTTCATGCTGGAAATGGTCACACCGCTGCTGGTGGAGGCATGTACAAACTGGTCATTACCAATGTAGATGCCAACATGTCGACCTGTAGAACCGGCACGGAACAGGACTAAATCACCGGTGCGCAGTTTGGTACGTGAAATCGACTTGCCCATCTCCTGCTGTTCATAGGTTGAACGCGGAAGATCTAACCCAAATTGCTCGCGGAACGTACGCTGTACAAACCCGGAACAATCAATACCTGTTTTTGTGCTGCCGCCAAGACGATAGCGCACGCCTTTCCAGTCAGCATACTGGTCCATAATGCGGGACTTCACGTCCAGATTACGTACCATATTTTCAAATTCATCCTGAGAGGCTTGCAGTGACGAGGAATCTTCCATTCCCACAACACGCGTCTCAGGATGCATATTCTTTGCGGTGTTCGATGTACTACATGCAGACAACAGTACCGCGACTGCTATCGCCGGGATCCCCCGTAAGATATATCTCAGAAACGGTTGAGATTTGACCATTTTGTTTATTTTCCCTTGAAGTCCTTAACGACAAATATCGTTATAAAAATGCCAAACGTGACGAGACTAATTATCTGTTCACATTGAGACAATTCTTTCTGGTCACATTTGTGGCTCAGCGCACAAAATTATTTGCCATTGAAATAATTATCTCTATGGGGCAAAACGAGTTCGAGATTAACCGATTGCCTGGGGTAATGCGAGTAAAAAAAGCCTTTTTTTTATAAGAAAATGTGATACAGAAAGTAAAAACATGGAAATGCTCAAAATACCGGCAGATCCGCCGCGTAATCGCGTAATTGATTCATTTTTATCATGAATGTGATGACAGGAATATGACAGTGAGAAACGATCTTGGCGGGAGAGCTATCAGGGATCATGTCGATCCCTGATAGCTCACGTTAATTTAGGTTAGTTATTTGTTTAATTGTTGTTGCGCTCTGCCGGGAAGATAGCGATCGAACAGCGCTATTATCCTGTCGCTCAGTGGGGTCATCAAACACCACGGCAGCGCAATCAGCGCCACGGAGAGCGAACCGACGGCAATATCGGTGAACCAGTGAGCGCCAATCATTACGCGCGGGAAGGCAAAAACCACAAAAATAATCAGGGCTATGGAAAAGGCTTTTCTGCCGAAATAGCGAAGCATAATTGCGGAAAAAATAAGCAGCATCATACCGTGATCGCCGGGGAAACTGTCCTTCGACGCATCTTTTGTTGGAATATGCAGCAGTTCGCTGACGCGATAAATATCGGTGAAGAATAGCGTTGGGCTTGAACGCTTAACCGGAATAATCGCGGTTGCCAGTTGGTTAATGACGACAGCAAACAGCAGCATTACCAGACCGATAATGAGAATACGCCGACGCCCGGCTTTATCCTCTTTCAGCCAGAAAGAGAGCATCAGGCAACCCATGGCCAGCAGCGAGAAGCCGTCGAAGGCACGGTTGTTGGTAATTGCCACCAGCCAAAGAAACGCGTTGCTCTTCACCAGTTCCTGGTTGAAGAAGTGAAAAATGGCAGAATCCAGCGGGAACCAGAAACCATGATCCGCCGGGATATACCAGGAGAAGAAAAGCGCCAGACCGGCGACATTAAGCAGTAATATCAGGGGAAATCGAGTTGTCATAACGTTCTGCATAGAGTGAAAACTGGGGCAACGTTAGCCCCCCGAACTTAAACGAATCCTCAACAGGCTGGACTGGAGGGCATTCCAGTCGGCGTTAACCGCACTAATTAACTCTATTCGGCTGTCAGGCGGCGCCACATTCTGCGTTTCAATAAAGAAATCGTCACCCTGACGGTTGATCCTCACCAGCCCGTCTGGGGTGCGCATGATCCCTTTCACGCGATCGACGGGAGCAAGTCGGGCCCACTCCAGGATCCCAATAGTGTCGAAAACGGTTTCAGCATCAAAAATCCATCCGCAGGCCTGATATCCCTGGCCGCTGTTCAGGTTACGACGCCAGCGCTGATGTTCCGGCAGGCTGAGAGCGGCTAAACCCTGTTTCACCGAATGACGATGTTGATGTTCCGCACTGGCCGGAAGTTCAACCATGTTCAGACGAGGAAGGTCAAGCAGGGCGCTATCAATATTCCCCTGGGTGGCCTGTACCCGCGTGCGGTTGCCGCCGAAATGTTGCCACCACGCGTCCAGTGCGGCCTGGCTTTCAGCCGTGGCGCGATCTGCTTTATTTGCGACAATAACGTCAGCCGAGGCGAGCTGATCGCGGAAGTTCTCATTGGCCACCGCTTTGTCATCCAGAAGCTGACGCGGATCGAGCAGGCACAGGGTGGCGCGCAGATCGATCCACGGCTCGTAAACCGGGGCGGTCAGTAAATCGAGGATCTGCTTAGGGTGACCCAGCCCGGTGGGTTCAATCAGCAGGCGGTCAGGTTTGCCCTGACGCAGCAGGGTATTAAGCCCGACCTGCATTGGCAGGCCATTGACGCAGCACATGCATCCGCCGGGGATCTCTTTAATCATCGCGCCGCTGGATGACAGTAACGCGCCGTCAATGCCCACCTCGCCAAATTCATTGACCAGCACCGCCCATTTCTCGGCAGGATCTTTGTTCGCCAGCAGGTGGAGAATTGAGGTGGTTTTACCGCTACCGAGAAAACCGGTGATGAGGTTGGTTTTGGTCACGTGCGCTCCAGATGAGAATGGTGATGCTATAACACTATTCTCTTTATCCTGGCGAAAAACGTGACCTGTGAGAAGAGGGAGGGCGAACGGAGGCTTCATCCGTTCGCGTTAAGCGCAATAATCGTTAAATATTTAACGTTTCGATAACAGCCTGACGTGCGCCGTTGAGGATAATGCGCTGGTATGCCTGGCTGACAGCCTCCACAAAGACGCTGTTTTGTGCGAGATCGTGACCAAAGACCTCGCTGAGCCCCAGCAGCGCGTTAACGCGGTCGGCATCGCTGCTGGCGTCGACGATGGCGCGGATTTTATCGCTGAGGGGATCGCGAACATCAATCGCGTTGCCACGGTCGTCGGTACCGCTGACGTAGCGTATCCAGCCGGCCACGCCCAGAGCCAGCAGCGACCACGGTGTTTTTCGCTCGAGATGAACGCGGATCCCGTCCAGCATTCTTTGCGGAAGCTTCTGGCTACCGTCCATCGCGATTTGCCAGGTTCGATGCTGGAGCGCCGGGTTGGCAAAGCGCTCGAGCAGGCTATCGGCGTAGGCGGTGAGGTCGACATCCTTAATGCGTAATGTGGGGGCCTGCTCGTTCAGCATCAGCCGACGGGCGGCTTCGCGGAACGCAGCGTCCTCCATGCATTCATTAATATGGGTGTAGCCCGCGAGATACCCCAGATACGCCAGGAAAGAGTGGCTGCCGTTGAGCATGCGCAATTTCATCTGCTCCCACGGCAGAACATCCTGCACCATCTGAACGCCCGCGACTTCCCACTCCGGACGGCCGGCGACAAAATTATCTTCCACCACCCACTGAATAAACGGTTCACAGCTGATGGCGCACGGATCTTCCACGCCGAGCGCGTCGGTGATTTCCGCCAGCGAGGCTTCCGTCGCGGCGGGAACAATTCTGTCGACCATCGTTCCCGGGAAGCTCACGTGGCTGTCAATCCATTCAGACAGCGCTGCAGAACGCTTTTGCGCCATGCCCAGCACTGCGTTTTTCACCACGTGCCCATTATCGGGGATATTGTCGCAGGAGAGCACGGTAAACGCAGGCAAACCGCGCTCGCGGCGGCGGTGAAGCGCTTCGACAAGGATCCCGGGTGCGGAATGTGGCTCTGATGGATTTTCAAGGTCATGGATAATCCGGGCGTTGTGCAGATCGAGTTTCCCGGTCGCGGGATCGATGCAATAGCCTTTCTCCGTGATGGTGAGCGACACGATCGCGACCTGAGGCTCGCAAAATTTCTCAATAATGGCGGGCAGGGAGTCCAGTTTTGCGTTCAGGCATTCATGGACGGCACCGACGATAATCGCCTCATTTCCTTCTGCCCCTTTCTCCAGCACGGTGAACAGATGATCCTGTGCGCGCAGCTGGCTCATCAGCACATCGCCGCTGAAAAGGCTAATCTCACAAATACCCCAGTCGCCGCCTTTTTCATTCAGTACCCGATTTGTTAACAATGCCTGGTGCGCACGGTGAAACGCGCCAAAGCCAAAATGGACGATGCGAGAGCGCAGTTGCTGACGATCGTAGCGCGGCTGCTGAACCTGAGCAGGAAGGGCTGTGGAGGCAATTGTCTTCATGTGATATACACCTGATTAACCATTAATTAACAATGCCAGTGTAAAGTTATATGACAGCAAATAAAATTGGTGAGCCGTAAATATCCACGTTCTGTGAGTTTGATCAATCAATGTGTGGCGGTATGTTGACCCTTAGCGGCAAACATGTATGGTAGTCGTCATTGCAGTAACACATATTGGTATAACAACTTAAGAGGGTGAGGCAATGGAACAAACCTGGCGTTGGTACGGGCCGAACGATCCGGTTTCTCTTGATGATGTGCGCCAGGCTGGCGCAACGGGTGTCGTCACGGCGCTGCATTATATTCCTAACGGTCAGGTATGGCCGGTTGAAGAAATTCAACAGCGTCAGGCGCTGCTGGCGGAGAAGGGGTTAACCTGGTCTGTGGTGGAGAGCATCCCGGTTCACGAAGACATCAAAACCCATTCCGGGGAGTATCAGACCTGGATTGCTAACTATCAGCAGAGCATTCGTAACCTGGCAGCCTGCGGCATTGATACGGTTTGCTATAACTTCATGCCTATTCTGGACTGGACGCGTACCGACCTTGAATACCAGATGCCGGACGGCTCGAAAGCGCTGCGTTTCGACCAGATCGCCTTCGCGGCGTTTGAGCTGCACATTCTGAAACGTCCTGACGCCGACGCGGATTACACCGCGGAAGAGCAGCAGCAGGCGCACGCGTGGTTTAACGCCGCCAGTGACGCAGACATCGAAAAGCTGACCCGTAATATTATTGCGGGCCTGCCGGGGGCTGAAGAGGGTTATACGCTGGATCAGTTCCGCGCGCGCCTGGCGGAATACGGCGATATTGATAAGCAGCAGCTGCGTGAAAACATGGCGTACTTCCTGCGCGCTATCGTGCCGGTTGCTGAAGAGGCAGGTGTACGCCTCGCGGTACACCCGGACGATCCACCGCGTCCTATACTCGGTCTGCCGCGTATTGTTTCCACTATTGAAGATATGCAGTGGCTGAAAGAGACGGTAAACAGCATCTATAACGGCTTCACCATGTGTACCGGCTCCTACGGCGTGCGTGCGGATAACGACCTGGTGCGGATGATTGAAACCTTTGGCGATCGCATTCACTTTACGCACTTGCGTGCGACCTGCCGTGAGGATAATCCAAAAACCTTCCACGAGGCGGCGCACCTGGGCGGCGATGTGAATATGGTAGCGGTGGTAGACGCCATTCTGGCGGAAGAGGCGCGTCGCAAGCAGGCGGGCGACGTGCGTCCTATTCCGTTCCGTCCGGATCACGGCCACCAGATGCTGGACGATCTGCGTAAGAAAACCAACCCGGGCTATTCGGCGATTGGCCGTCTTAAAGGGATGGCGGAAGTGCGCGGCGTTGAGCTGGCGCTGAAGATGACGAAGTATCCTGAATTGCTGTAAAAGAAAAACCCGGCGTAAAGCCGGGTTTTTTGTGTTAGTCAGCGCGACCCATATAGCGTTTTTCTTCAATATGGATGCGGATCTTCTCGCCAGCGGAGAGGTATTCAGGCACCTGCACAACCAGGCCGGTGGTTAGGGTAGCCGGTTTGTTGCGCGCACTTGCGGATGCGCCTTTGATGCCGGGTGCGGTTTCCACGATTTCCAGATCGACGGTCTGCGGCAGCTCCAGCGCCAGCAGCACGCCGTCCCAGGTGAGGACCTGCATGTCAGGCATGCCGCCTTCAGGGATGAACAGCAGCTCTTCTTCAATCTGGTCTTTGGTGAAGATGTACGGGGTGTAATCTTCTTTGTCCATGAACACGTATTCGTTGCCGTCGATGTAGGAGAAATCAACGTAGCGACGGGTCAGGGTCACGGTATCGACGATGTCGTCACCTTTAAAGCGCTCTTCCACCTTCAGGCCAGTACGCACATCGGCGAAACGCATTTTGTACAGCGTTGCTGCACCACGGGCGCTTGGTGCCTGAATGTCGATATCTTTCACAATCAGCAGTTTGCCGTTGTAATTCAGCACCATACCTTTCTTAATTTCGTTCGCTCTTGGCATTGCAGTAATCCTGTTTACGGGAGGTAAAAAATATCGCGCCAAATTACTCGCGCGCGGCCTTTCAGGCAAGAGGAATTCGTGGCTTTTGCTATCAATACGCAAAAGGTGTTACTGTGCGCGCGATGCCCGACTGCGCGGGCCATCGTCAGCTAAAGAGAGCATTTATGGATTGTCGTCCCGATTGTGGCGCGTGCTGTACTGCACCGTCCATTTCAAGCCCCATTCCAGGAATGCCGGGGGGCAAGCCTGCCAATACCCGCTGCGTTCAGCTCTCGGAAACGAATCTGTGCATGATCTTTGGATCGCCGCTGCGCCCGAAGGTCTGCTCCGGGCTTCAGCCCACTGCCGAAATGTGCGGCAGCACGCGAGGGCAGGCGATGACGTACCTTCTTGAGCTGGAAGCACTCACCGCACCCTAAACGTCTTTAATCCTCGCCAGACAGCCGATCGTCAACGTACACATCACCAGTGCAATCCAGAAAACCGTGTGATAGTTCCAGATTTCGGCAACGACACCGGCCATTGAGCCCGCGATAATCCAGCCCACGCGGGTGGTATTAGTATAAAGGGTGGTGGCTGAGCCTGCCTGGCCCGGCATCAAATCCTGGAAATAGAGCATGCCTATCCCGGCGAGAATGCCAATGTAGATGGCGTTCAGCAGCTGTAAAGCCAGCAGCAGCGCTGGCGTATGTACCGTCAGCATACCGATATAGAACAGCAGACCGGCGACAGCGGCGATGCGCATTAAAAAACGCTTTCCGAAGCGCTTTGCGTAATAGCCCGCGATGAGCATCGTCGGGATCTCAAGCCCGGCCGCGGTGCCCATCATGATGCCCGCCAGCTTCTCCGACAGGTGGAGTTCATCAATAATAAACAGCGGCATATTGATGATATACAGGCTGTTGGTGCCCCACATCAGCGTGCAGATCGCGAACAGGAGCAGGGCATCGCGGCGATTACGGCGCGGCGCTTCCAGCACGCCCGTTGCCACTTTCGCCTCTTTGCGCATGGACGGCAGGAAGAACCACACCAGCGCGCCGCACACCACAAACGCGACGGCCGCGCTCAGGTACATCACCGTAAAACCAAAACCCATCGCCAGCGCGTAAGCCAGCGGCGGGCCAATCACCCATGCCAGCGACACCTGAGCACGCAGGACAGAGCTGAACATCACCGCTTCACGTCCGGTATGGTCGGCGTGTTCGCGGGCAAGGGCGAACAGCTGTGGGTTCGCCGTCGAGCCAAAGCTGCTCAGGAAAACCCCGACGAAGAGCAGAATGAAATAGTTGCGGTTCCAGGCAAATAAAACGCAGGCCATGACCCCGAGCAGACAGCAGAAAACGATCAGGCTTTTACGATCGCCTTTTCTGTCGGATCGCCCCGCCAGAAACTGGCTGACCAGGATGCCGATGATAGCGCTTCCGGTAAAGAAGAAGCCCACCATCGCTGGACGGACGTGAACCTCGTTGGTCAGAAACAGGCTCAATGTCGGCGTCTGTAACGCACCGGCAATGCCCGTGAAGAAGGCAACAATCAGGAATGCCGCTGAGGTCAAATCAAAGGGCTTCGGCGAGACGGCCGCAGGGGTGTTATGCATGTTTTATAATTAGCGAGTAGCAGAGAGGGGCGGAGTTTACGCCGTCAGCTAAAAAATAAACAGTGGGTACGGTCAATGATGCCACGAAAAATCAAAATGGCATTTCAACTACGTCCCACCCGGCTGAACTTAGCTGAAACTGTCTTGCTGAACTTCAGCAAAATTCAGCTGAACGAAGAAGAAATGTGCTGCATCTCTAAATTCTGATATCGGAAATACGAGTTTACTTGCAAGACATTGCAGAAAGCGCAAGACTTTTTGAAACGTTTCAGCGCTATCTTGTTTTAACAAACGGAGCAGGCTAGCGCATTTTTTCTCATTAAAGCTGAAACGATTCAAGTTCAGCAGGAGTGGAGAACCATGTTCCAGTTATCTGTTCAGGATATCCACCCGGGCGCTCAGGCCGGGGATAAAGAAGAGGCTATTCGCCAGGTTGCCGCTGCGCTTGTGCAGGCGGGTAACGTCGCGGACGGCTATGTAAACGGAATGCTGGCTCGCGAGCAGCAGACCTCAACCTTCCTCGGTAATGGCATTGCCATTCCGCACGGCACAACCGACACCCGCGATCAGGTGCTGAAAACCGGCGTTCAGGTTTATCAGTTCCCGCAGGGCGTGCTCTGGGGCGACGGTCAGGTGGCGTATGTGGCTATCGGTATCGCGGCCAGCAGCGATGAACACTTAGGCCTGCTGCGTCAGCTGACGCATGTCCTGAGCGATGACGATGTGGCTGAACAGTTGAAGTCCGCGACCACAGCTGAAGAGCTGCGCGCCCTGCTGATGGGAGAAAAACAGAGCGAAGCGCTGAAGCTGGACAATGAAACGCTGACGCTGGACGTGATTGCCTCCGATCTGGTAACGCTGCAGGCGCTGAACGCGGGTCGTCTGAAAGAAGCCGGCGCGGCGGATGCCACCTTTGTGACGCGCGTGATTAACGATAAGCCATTGAATCTGGGTCAGGGTATCTGGCTGAACGACAGTGCTGAAGGCAACCTGCGCAGCGCTATCGCCGTGAGCCGCGCGGCCAATGCGTTTGACGTGGAAGGCGAGCGTGCGGCCATGCTGGTGACCGTGGCAATGAACGATGAGCAGCCGGTTTCCGTGCTGAAGCGTCTGGGCGATCTACTGCTGAACAACAAAGCTGAAAAACTGCTGAACGCTGATGCCTCCACCGTGCTGGCACTGCTTACCAGTGATGATGCGCCGACTGAAGACGTGCAGACCGCGGAGTTCGTGGTACGTAACGAGCACGGCCTGCATGCCCGTCCGGGCACCATGCTGGTGAATACCATTAAACAATTCGAAAGTGAGATCACCGTGGCGAATCTTGACGGCACGGGCAAACCGGCCAACGGCCGTAGTCTGATGAAAGTTGTCGCGCTGGGCGTGAAGAAAGGCCACCGTCTGCGCTTCACCGCGCAGGGTGCCGATGCTGAACAGGCGCTGAAAGCGATTGGCGATGCCATCGCGGCTGGTCTGGGGGAGGGCGCATAATGAGCAGACGTGTTGCGACTATTACGCTGAACCCGGCTTATGACCTGGTAGGATTTTGCCCGGAAATTGAGCGCGGCGAAGTCAACCTCGTGCGTACCACTGGCCTGCATGCTGCGGGCAAAGGGATTAACGTCGCGAAAGTGCTCAAGGATCTCGGTATCGATGTCACCGTGGGTGGATTCCTCGGTAAAGATAACCAGGATGGTTTCCAGCAGCTGTTCAGCGAGCTGGGCATTGCCAACCGTTTTCAGGTTGTTCAGGGCCGCACCCGCATCAACGTTAAGCTGACGGAGAAAGACGGTGAAGTGACCGATCTGAACTTCTCTGGCTTCGAAGTAACGCCGTCAGACTGGGAGCGTTTTGTTAACGACTCTCTGACCTGGCTTGGTCAGTTTGACATGGTCTGCGTAAGCGGCAGCCTGCCGTCCGGCGTGAGCCCGGAAGCGTTTACCGACTGGATGACGCGCCTGCGCAGCCAGTGCCCGTGCATTATTTTTGACAGCAGCCGCGACGCGCTGGTTGCCGGTCTGAAAGCCTCGCCGTGGCTGGTTAAGCCGAATCGCCGCGAGCTGGAGATCTGGGCGGGTCGTAAGCTGCCGGAATTAAAAGATGTTATTGACGCTGCCCATGCGCTGCGCGAGCAGGGTATCGCTCACGTGGTGATCTCGCTTGGTGCAGAAGGCGCGCTGTGGGTTAACGCGTCTGGCGAATGGATCGCCAAACCGCCGTCAATGGAAGTTGTGAGTACCGTTGGCGCAGGGGATTCCATGGTTGGCGGCCTGATTTATGGTCTGCTGATGCGGGAATCCAGTGAACATACCTTACGTCTTGCCACTGCCGTTGCTGCCCTGGCCGTCAGCCAGAGCAATGTCGGTATTACCGATCGTACCCAGTTAGCCGCGATGATGGCGCGCGTTGACTTAAAACCTTTTAACTAACAGCAGGAGAGGAATAATGAAAACGCTGCTGATCATTGACTCCGGTCTCGGACAGGCTCGCGCCTATATGGCGAAGACCTTGCTGGGCGCGGCGGCACAAAAAGCACATCTGGAGATTATCGATAATCCAGGCGATGCAGAACTGGCCATTGTCCTGGGCGATAAGATCCCGGCTGACAGTGCGCTGAACGGCAAAAAAGTGTGGCTGGGCGATATTAATCGCGCGGTGGCACATCCGGAACTGTTCCTGAGCGAAGCGAAAGGGCACGCGTCTGTCTACAGCGCGCCTGTCGCGACGGCACCGGCTGCGGCCACCGGTCCGAAACGCGTTGTCGCGGTGACGGCCTGCCCGACGGGCGTGGCTCACACCTTTATGGCAGCTGAAGCCATCGAAACCGAAGCGAAAAAACGCGGCTGGTGGGTTAAAGTTGAAACGCGCGGCTCCGTCGGTGCCGGCAACGCTATCACCCCTGAAGAAGTGGTTGAGGCCGATCTGGTGATCGTGGCGGCGGATATCGAAGTGGACCTGGCGAAATTTGCCGGTAAGCCAATGTACCGCACGTCTACCGGCCTGGCGCTGAAAAAGACCGCGCAGGAGTTTGATAAAGCGCTAGTGGAAGCGAAGCCGTATCAGGCAACCGGCGCGCGTCAAACTGCGACGGAAGGTAAGAAAGAGTCTGCAGGCGCATATCGCCATCTGTTGACCGGCGTGTCTTACATGCTGCCGATGGTGGTTGCGGGCGGTCTGTGTATTGCCCTCTCGTTCGCATTTGGTATTACCGCGTTTAAAGAGCAAGGCACGCTGGCCGCTGCGCTGATGCAGATCGGCGGCGGTTCCGCGTTCGCCCTGATGGTGCCGGTACTGGCAGGCTTTATTGCCTTCTCCATCGCTGACCGTCCAGGCCTGACGCCGGGTCTTATCGGCGGTATGCTGGCCGTGAGCACCGGTTCTGGCTTTATCGGCGGTATTATCGCGGGCTTCCTGGCCGGTTACGTCGCGAAGCTCATCAGCTCGAAGCTCAAGCTGCCTCAGAGTATGGAAGCGCTGAAGCCGATTCTGATCATCCCGCTGATTTCCAGCCTGGTGGTCGGTCTGGCGATGATTTACCTGATTGGTAAGCCAGTTGCGGGCATCCTGGCGGGTCTGACCCACTGGCTGCAAACCATGGGTACCGCGAACGCGGTTCTGCTGGGCGCAATCCTCGGCGGCATGATGTGTACCGACATGGGTGGTCCGGTGAACAAAGCGGCGTACGCCTTTGGTGTTGGCCTGCTGAGTACTCAAACCTACGCACCGATGGCAGCGATCATGGCGGCAGGTATGGTGCCTCCTCTGGCGCTCGGCCTGGCGACGATTATTGCCCGTCGTAAGTTCGATAAAGCGCAGCAGGAAGGCGGTAAAGCCGCGCTGGTGCTGGGTCTGTGCTTCATCACCGAAGGGGCGATTCCGTTCGCGGCGCGTGACCCAATGCGTGTGCTGCCGTGCTGTATCGCGGGTGGTGCAGTGACCGGGGCGATCTCCATGGCGATTGGCGCAAAACTGATGGCACCACACGGCGGTCTGTTCGTGCTGCTGATCCCTGGCGCTATCACGCCGGTACTGGGCTACCTGCTGGCGATTATCGCGGGTACGCTGGTGGCTGGTCTGTCTTATGCGGTGTTGAAGCGCCCTGAAGCAGAAGCGGTTGCGAAAGTAGCCTAAGGGTTAACGTGACAAAAAAGCCGGGTGCATTATGCGCCCGGCTTTTTTTATGCCGCCTGTTCAGCGGTTTGCTGTGCCTTCAGCCAGGCAATCTCTTCTGCCCAGATGTCCGGATTGATGGTTTCCAGCACCATCGGGATACCGTCGAAGCGGGCGTCCTGCATAATGAAGCGGAACGCATCATGGCCAATATTGCCTTCGCCCAGGCTGTGGTGGCGGTCAACGCGGCTGCCAAAGGCGCTTTTCGCATCGTTTAAGTGCATGCCGCGCAGGTACTGAAAGCCCACGATGCGCTCGAACTCATCAAACGTGTTTTTCGTTGCCTCGGTGGTGCGCAGGTCATACCCGGCCGCAAACGCGTGGCAGGTATCAATGCACACGCCGACGCGGGATTTATCCTCCACGCCGTCGATAATCGCCGCCAGATGTTCAAACTTAAAGCCGAGGTTACTGCCCTGACCGGCGGTATTCTCTATTACCGCGGTGACACCTTTGGTCTTGTCCAGCGTGATGTTGATGGACTCGGCAATGCGCGCCAGGCAGGCATCTTCATCGATTTGCAGCAGATGGCTGCCCGGATGGAAGTTCAGCAGCGTCAGTCCCAGCTGTTCGCAGCGCTGTACTTCATCAAGAAACGCCTCGCGGGATTTTTCCAGCGCCTCTTCAACAGGATGCCCGAGGTTGATGAGGTAACTGTCGTGGGGAAGGATTTGGCCTGGCCCGTAGTGGTACTTCTCACAGGCGGCTTTGAAATCATCAATCACGTCAGCGGTGAGCGGTGCGGCGCGCCACTGGCGCTGGTTTTTGGTGAACAGGGCGAAAGCGGTCGCCTCGATTTCGGCGGCGCGAATGGCGGCATTCGCAAGGCCACCTGCAGCGCTGACGTGCGCTCCAACATATTTCATAAAAAAACTCCTGCTAACCCGAAACGCTTATGATAGCGGGTTAGCAGGAGAAGGACGAGATGGTTTATGCCATCAGGCTGTGCACCGCGAGGTTAATGGCACCGCCGCCGACAATCAGCCAGATAAAGAGCACCAGCGCCATCAGCAGCGGTTTCGCCCCGGCTTTTTTCAGCGCGCTGACGTGTGTGGTCACCCCCAGCGCCGCCATGGCCATCGCCAGCAGCACGGTATCCAGCGTCACCAGCATATCCACCACCGCTTTCGGCAGCAGGTGGAAGGAGTTAAAGATAGCGACCACGATGAACAGGATCGCAAACCACGGAATGGTGATTTTGCTTTTCTCGCTGCCGCCTGCCGGTGCCAGCTGCTTAACCCGCGCCGCGAGGAAAATCAGGAACGGTGCCAGCATCATCACGCGCAGCATTTTGGCAATCACCGCCGCGTTTTCAGCTTCCGGGTTAATGGCATGTCCTGCCGCCACCACCTGGGCCACTTCGTGCATGGTCGAACCGATATAGATGCCGTAGGTTTCCGGGCTGAACCAGTGGGCAACCAGCGGATACATCGCCGGGTAGAGGAAGATCGCCAGCGTACCGAAGATCACCACCGTCGCCACCGCCACGGTCACCTTGCTGGCTTCGGCTTTAACAACGGGTTCCGTTGCCAGTACCGCCGCGGCCCCACAGATACTGCTCCCGGCACCGATCAGCCAGCTGGTTTGCTTATCCAGGCCAAAGACTTTCTGGCCGATAAAGCAGGCCAGCAAAAAGGTGCTGGTCAGGGTCAGGACGTCGATAGCGATTCCGCTGACACCCACATCCGCAATCTGCGAAAAGGTGAGACGGAAGCCGTAAAGGATAATGCCGAGACGCAATAAATGTTGTTTGGCGAAAATGACGCCCCCGTCGCAGGATTTCCAGATATGCGGGTAAACGGTATTCCCCACGACCATGCCCAGCAAAATGGCCAGCGTCAACGCGCTAAAACCGGCGCCCGCGATAGCCGGGATGCTGCCGCCCCATAGCGCGACGGCGGTCACTGCTGCGCTGAGCGCAAGACCCGGCACGAAGTGCCACACTGTACGATGATGTTGTAAGGTGATTTCTGACATAACCTTCTCCTTTGTCTGGCTAAAGGTTACGGTGCTCTGGCTTAAAAATAAAATTGATTATATACTTATAATTAATCTATATAAGTGGTAAGCAACCATGCACATTACATTGCGTCAGCTGGAAGTGTTTGCCGAGGTGCTGAAAAGCGGCTCGACGACCCAGGCGTCACAAATGCTGGCGCTCTCACAGTCTGCGGTCAGCGCGGCGTTGACCGATCTTGAAGGACAGCTGGGCGTTCAGCTTTTTGACAGGGTAGGGAAGCGTCTGGTGGTCAACGAGCACGGTCGTCTTCTTTATCCACGCGCGCTGGCGCTGCTGGAGCAGGCTATCGAAATCGAACAGCTGTTCCGCGAAGACAACGGCGCAATCCGCGTCTACGCCAGCAGCACCATTGGGAACTACATCCTGCCGGAAGTGATTGCCCGCTACCGCCGTGATTTCCCGACCCTGCCGCTGGAGATGAGCGTGGGTAACAGTCAGGACGTTATCAACGCGGTGATCGATTTCCGCGTGGATATCGGCCTCATCGAAGGGCCCTGTCATAACGTCGATATCATTGCCGAGCCCTGGCTGGAAGATGAGCTGGTAGTGTTTGCGTCCCCGGCCTCGTCGTTATTGCAGGGCGAGGTGACGCTGGAGCGGCTGGCGCAGGCGCAGTGGATCCTGCGCGAGCAGGGCTCCGGCACGCGTGAAATTGTCGATTATCTGCTGCTTTCCCATCTGCCGCATTTCCAGTTAGGGATGGAGCTTGGGAACTCTGAGGCTATCAAGCACGCGGTGCGTCATGGCCTGGGGATCAGCTGTCTTTCCCGGCGCGTTATTGCCGAACAGCTTGAGACGGGGTCGCTGGTGGAAATTCCCGTTCCGCTCCCGAAACTGGTGCGCACGCTGTGGTGTATCCATCATCGTCAGAAACACCTTTCCAGCTCGCTGCAGCGTTTTCTGCGCTATTGCGAGATGTAATCTTCCCCTCATGCTGGCTCTCTCCCCACAGGGGAGAGGGAAAAATTATGCTTTACTTATAATCCTGGCCCAGTCATGAAGCTCTCTTATAACTGAGTATTTCTGCCGGAAGGAACGCGGATCGTCTGCTACAATCGCGCCTCATTTATTAAATGGACAGCATTTTCATATGGTTTCAGAAATTAAAACCACAGAAGCGCCCACGCTACGTCGTGAACTCAAGGCGCGTCACCTGACGATGATCGCCATTGGCGGCTCAATCGGTACAGGTCTTTTCGTTGCCTCTGGCGCAACGATTTCGGCAGCAGGCCCGGGTGGGGCACTTTTCTCTTATATCCTGATTGGCCTGATGGTGTACTTCCTGATGACCAGTCTCGGCGAACTGGCCGCGTACATGCCGGTATCCGGTTCGTTCTCGACCTACGGTCAAAAATACGTTGAAGAAGGCTTCGGCTTCGCGCTGGGCTGGAACTACTGGTACAACTGGGCGGTCACTATCGCCGTTGACCTTGTCGCCGCACAGCTGGTGATGAACTGGTGGTTCCCGGATACGCCGGGCTGGATCTGGAGCGCCCTGTTCCTCGCCGTCATCTTCCTGCTGAACTACATCTCCGTGCGCGGTTTCGGCGAAGCGGAATACTGGTTCTCTTTGATCAAAGTGGCAACCGTCATCATCTTTATCGTCGTCGGTGTGGCGATGATCGTTGGTATTTTCAAAGGCGCAGAACCTGCGGGCTGGAGTAACTGGGCGATAGGCGATGCGCCGTTTGCCGGTGGCCTTTCGGCGATGATTGGCGTGGCGATGATTGTCGGTTTCTCCTTCCAGGGGACCGAGCTGATTGGTATCGCCGCCGGTGAGTCAGAGAACCCGGAGAAAAATATTCCGCGTGCGGTCCGTCAGGTATTCTGGCGTATCCTGCTGTTCTATGTGTTCGCGATCCTGATTATCAGTCTGATCATCCCGTACACCGATCCAAGCCTGCTGCGTAATGACGTAAAAGACATTAGCGTCAGCCCGTTCACGCTGGTCTTCCAGCACGCTGGTCTGCTTTCAGCCGCGGCAGTGATGAACGCCGTTATCCTGACCGCAGTGCTTTCAGCCGGTAACTCCGGGATGTACGCGTCCACCCGTATGCTCTACACGCTGGCATGCGACGGTAAAGCACCGCGTATCTTCGCGAAGCTGTCCCGCGGCGGCGTACCGCGTAACGCGCTGTACGCCACAACGGTCATTGCCGGCCTGTGCTTCCTGACCTCCATGTTTGGCAACCAGACGGTGTACCTGTGGCTGCTTAACACCTCCGGGATGACGGGCTTTATTGCCTGGCTGGGCATTGCCATTAGCCACTACCGTTTCCGCCGCGGTTTCGTCAAACAGGGACACGATATTAACTCGCTGCCGTATCGCTCCGGCTTCTTCCCACTGGGTCCTATTTTCGCCTTCATTCTGTGCCTGATCATTACGCTGGGACAGAACTATGAAGCGTTCCTGGCGGACACCATTGACTGGGGCGCCGTGACGGCGACCTACATTGGTATTCCGCTGTTCCTCGTCATCTGGTTTGGCTACAAGCTGACGAAAGGAACACACTTCGTTCGCTACAGTGAAATGGAATTCCCGGAACGATTTAAACAATAACCGCACTTCCTCTCTTTTAACCCGCTCATTCGAGCGGGTTTTTTTATGCCCGCCTCCTGAAACAAAGATATATTTCTTAACAATTTAATTGATAATAATTATCGTTTGCTTTATCGTTATCAAAAGTAAGCGTGTCACCGACCCACCGCAGACGTGGGCGGCAAGGAAGACGCTGTGAGCAATGATGATTTGATTTAGTTGTATTTACCTCATGGAGATATGGAATGTTTAGGTTGAATCCCTTCGTCAGGGGAGGACTTTGTGCGTCCGCAATGTCCCTGGCCCTGCCTGTTATCGCAGCGGAAACCGGCGACACAATGGTCGTCACGGCCTCCGCGACCGAGCAAAACCTGAAAGACGCGCCGGCAAGCATCAGCGTGATTACCCAGGAAGATTTGCAGCGCAAACCCGTTCAGAATCTGAAAGATGTGTTACGGGAGGTGCCGGGCGTTCAGCTCACGAGCGAAGGGGACAACCGTAAAGGGGTAAGTATTCGTGGACTGGACAGCAGTTATACGCTGATCCTGATCGACGGCAAGCGCGTTAACTCGCGTAACGCGGTATTCCGCCATAATGATTTCGACCTCAACTGGGTGCCGGTTGACGCCATCGAACGCATCGAAGTGGTACGCGGACCGATGTCTTCTCTTTACGGATCCGATGCGCTGGGCGGCGTGGTGAACATTATCACCAAAAAAATCGGCCAGAAATGGACGGGCACCCTGAGCGCCGATTCGACGATTCAGGAGCACCGCGATCGTGGAGACACCTACAACGGTCAGTTCTATACCAGCGGTCCGCTGGTGGACGGCCTGCTGGGGCTGAAAGCCTACGGTAGCCTCGCGAAGCGTGAGAAAGACGGTCAGCAGAAATCCTCCACCACGGCGAGCGGTGAAACGCCGCGCATTGAGGGCTTCACCAGCCGCGATGCGAATGTGGAGTTCGCCTGGACACCGTCTGAAAACCACGACTTTACGGCGGGCTACGGTTTCGACCGTCAGGATCGTGACTCGGATTCCCTCGACAAAAACCGCCTTGAGCGTCAGAACTACTCACTCAGCCACAACGGCCGTTGGGGCGTCGGCAACAGCGAGCTGAAGGTTTACGGCGAAAAGGTGGATAACAAAAACCCGGGAAACAGCAATCCGATCACCTCCGAGAGCAACGCGGTGGACGGAAAATACGTGCTGCCGCTGGGTGAAATCAACCAGCTGCTGACCTTCGGCGGCGAATGGCGTCACGATAAGCTGAAAGATCCGGTCAACCTGACGGGCGGTTCCAGCAGCAGTACCTCGACAAGCCAGTATGCCCTGTTCCTTGAAGATGAGTGGCGTCTCTTTGAACCTCTGGCGCTGACCACCGGCATCCGTATGGACGACCATGATACCTACGGCGATCACTGGAGTCCGCGAGCCTATCTGGTCTACAACGCGACCGATACCGTAACGGTGAAAGGGGGCTGGGCTACCGCGTTTAAAGCGCCGTCGCTGCTGCAGCTTAGCCCGGACTGGGTTACCGGCTCGTGTCGCGGTGCCTGTGAGATTGTCGGTAACCCGGATCTGAAACCGGAAACCAGCGAGAGCTTCGAATTCGGTCTGTACTACAGCGGGGAAGAGGGCTGGTTAGAGGGCGTGCAGGCCAGCGTTACCACCTTCCAGAATAACGTGGATGACCGCATCAGCATCAGCCGTACGGCCAATGCGAAACAGGCCCAGGGTTACCCTAACTACGTTGGACTGAATGCGGACGGTGAACCGATTTTCCGCTACTACAACGTTAACAAGGCGCGTATCCGCGGGGTGGAGACCGAGCTGAAGCTCCCGCTGGCGGACGACTGGAAGCTGACCCTGAACTACACCTACAACGACGGTCGCGATATCAGCAACGGCGGCAACAAGCCGTTGTCCGATCTGCCGTTCCACACCGCAAACGGAACCGTTGACTGGAAGGCGACGCAGGACTGGTCGTTCTACGTTCAGGGCAACTACACCGGCGAGAAACGCGCGCTTACCAGCAGTGCAGCAACGCCGGGTGGCTATGTCATCTGGAATACCGGCGCCGCGTGGCAGGCGACGAAAAGCGTGAAGCTGCGCGCGGGCGTGCAGAACTTGCTGGACAAAGATCTGAGCCGCGACGATTACAGCTATACGGAAGACGGCCGTCGCTACTTTGTGGGCGTGGATTACAAGTTCTGATGCGGACAGGGTAAAAGCAAAACGGCAACGTAAGTTGCCGTTTTTAGTTTGTTCCCTCTCTCAGTGGGAGAGGGCCAGGGTGAGGGCATCAGAGCGCACGCACCCGCACTTACCCAAACAAATGCTCCGCATGGAAGCGGAGATGATCCTCAATAAAGGACGCGATGAAGTAATAGCTGTGGTCATACCCCGGCTGGATGCGCAGCGTCAGCGGCCAGTCCTTCTGACGTGCCGCTTCGGCGAGCACCGCAGGCTGTAGCTGACCGGCGAGGAACTGATCCGCATCGCCCTGATCGACAAGCATCGGGATCGCATTTGCCGAGCTGCTGGCCAGCATCAGCGCACAGCTGTCCCATTCCTGCCATTTCGCTTCATCTTCACCCAGATAGTTCGTGAAGGCTTTCTGCCCCCACGGCACCTGCGTTGGGTTCACAATTGGCGCAAATGCCGACACGCTGACGTATTTTCCCGGATTTTTTAGCGCCATGATCAGCGCCCCGTGTCCGCCCATGGAGTGTCCGCTGATGGCGCAGCGGTCGCTTACCGCAAACCCGGACTGAATCAGCGCGGGTAGCTCGTCGCGAATGTAGTCATACATGCGGTAGTGGCCAGCCCAGGGCTGCTCGGTCGCATTGAGATAAAACCCGGCGCCTTTACCGAGGTCGTATCCAGCATCGTCGGCCACATCATCGCCACGCGGGCTGGTATCAGGCATCACCAGCGCAATACCCAGCTCGGCGGCAAGTCGCTGCGCGCCCGCTTTGGTGGTGAAGTTTTCGTCGTTGCAGGTCAGGCCTGAAAGCCAGAACAGAACCGGTGGATTTTCCGTCGGCGGCAGGAAAATGCTGAACGTCATCGCACAGTTCAGAACGGTGGAGTCATGCCGCCAGCGCTGCTGTCGACCTTCAAAACAACGGTGCTCTTCGAGCAGTTCCATGCAGGGCTCCTTAATGATAATGCATATTCATAAAAACCATAATACAGCCTTTTCATTGACCTGTGAGTAACTTTCACTTTCGCCAGACGGTGAGATGCTGCATCATAAATTTACTTTTCTTTAACAATTGGAGCGGTCATGGCGCTGCGTATTGCGCTCAGTGGGTTTGTCGTTCTGGTGGTGGCGATGGGGATAGGGCGCTTTGCCTTTACGCCCCAGGTGCCGCTGATGATTGCTGCCGGACAGCTTACGCTGACCAGCGCGGGTCTGGTGGCGGCGATGAATTATCTGGGCTATCTGGTGGGCGCATGGGATGCGATGCGCGCGCACCGCTTTGTTGAAACGCGCCTCTGGCTTGGCATCACCGGCGCGGTTGCTCTGACGCTGCTCTCCGCGGCGGCGGATAACGCCGTTGCGCACGGCCTGCTGCGCTTCGTGATTGGCTGCATGAGCGGCTGGTCGATGGTACTCATTGCCGCCTGGACCAACGAACGGCTGGGGCAGCTGGGTAAACCGGGCCTGAGCGCCGCCGTGTTTGCCGGACCGGGGGCGGGCATTGCCCTGAGCGGGCTTCTCGCCGTCTATATCCATGCGAAATCCCTTTCGGCCGGTGCGGCATGGCAAATCTACGGCGTGCTGGCGCTGGTGCTGATTGCGCTGGTGGCGCGCTACCTGCCGCGATCCGGGCAGCTCCATCGCCCCGGCACCGCGCCGGAGCCGCTGGTGCTGACGGCGGATTTAAAGCGCCTGGTCTGGAGCTACAGCCTGGCCGGGTTTGGCTATATCCTCCCGGCGACATTCCTGTCGCAAATGGCGGCGGTGCGTTTTCCCGGCAGCCTGTTTGCCCAGTTTGTCTGGCCGATTTTTGGTCTCGCCGCCGTGGTGGGGATTGCGCTCAGTATTCTTTTACGCCACACCTCAACGGCTAACCGCAGGCTGGCTATAGTCCTGTGGTTACAGGGGGCGGGCGTGCTGGCGGCCTGGCTGCTGCCGGGGATTGGCGGTTTGCTGACGGGCGGGCTGCTGGTGGGCGGCGGCTTTTTGTGTGCCGTGCAGCTCTCTCTTTTATACGGCCGCGAGCTGGCGCCAAACCACACGCGCTATATGGCAGGCCTGCTCACCACGGGGTATGCAATTGGTCAATTGATTGGCCCGGTCACCTCGGCGTTATCAACCTGGCTTACCCACCGGCTGGAGCCCGCGCTGGGGCTGGCGGGCGTTGCGCTGTGCGTCGGCGGAGCGCTGGTCTGGAATCGTCACGCTGAAAGGCAACAGCAATTGCAATAATTATCGTCGTGAATACTGGATTATGTGCGCCGCCTCACGCACAATGAGCGCATACTTTTGCCACAACGAGGGCAAAAGACGCCACACCTGCAGGAGAACAAAATGTCATCACTCAGTAAAGAAGCTGCCCTGGTCCACGAAGCCCTGGTTGCGCGCGGTCTTGAAACGCCACTGCGTCCGCCCGTACAGGATTTGGACAATGAAACCCGCAAGCGTCTGATTGCCGGTCATATGACCGAGATCATGGAGCTGCTGAATCTCGATCTGAGTGACGACAGTCTGATGGAGACGCCGCACCGCATCGCGAAAATGTACGTCGACGAAATTTTCTCCGGGCTGGATTACGCCAACTTCCCGAAAATTACCGTCATTGAAAACAAGATGAAAGTGGACGAGATGGTGACGGTACGCGATATCACGCTGACCAGCACCTGCGAACACCACTTCGTGACCATCGACGGTAAAGCGACCGTGGCGTATATTCCAAAAGATACGGTGATTGGCCTGTCGAAAATCAACCGCATCGTGCAGTTCTTTGCTCAGCGTCCGCAGGTGCAGGAGCGTCTGACGCAGCAGATCCTGACCGCGCTGCAAACGCTGCTGGGTACCAGTAACGTGGCCGTCTCTATCGACGCGGTTCACTACTGCGTGAAGGCGCGCGGCGTGCGTGATGCAACCAGTGCAACGACCACCACGTCGCTGGGCGGCCTGTTTAAATCGAGCCAGAATACCCGCCAGGAGTTCCTGCGCGCCGTACGTCACCACAACTAAGTCTTACAGGGCAGGAACCATGGAGCGAAACGTCACGCTCGATTTTGTTCGCGGCGTCGCCATTCTCGGTATCCTGCTGCTTAATATCAGCGCCTTCGGCTTGCCGAAGGCGGCTTATCTCAATCCTGCCTGGTATGGCGACATCACCCTCAGCGATGCCTGGACCTGGGCTGTCCTCGATCTCTTCGCGCAGGTTAAATTCCTCACGCTCTTTGCCCTGCTGTTTGGCGCAGGTCTGCAACTCCTTCTCAAACGCGGTACGCGCTGGATCCAGTCGCGCCTGACGCTGCTGGTTCTCCTCGGCTTTATCCACGGCCTGTTCTTCTGGGACGGCGATATTCTTCTCGCGTATGGGTTAGTCGGGCTCATCTGCTGGCGCCTGATTCGCGATGCGCACAGCGTAAAAAGCCTGTTTAACACCGGCGTGATGCTCTATGTCATGGGGCTTGGGGTCCTGCTGCTGCTGGGGATGATCTCCGGCGAGACGACGAACCGTTCCTGGATCCCGGATGCCGCTAACCTGCAGTACGAACAGTACTGGAAGCTGAAGGGCGGTACGGAAGCGATAAGCAACCGCGCGGATATGCTGGGGGATAACCTCCTTGCGCTGGGGGCGCAATACGGCTGGCAGCTGGCGGGTATGATGCTGATGGGCGCGTCACTGATGCGCACCGGCTGGCTGAAAGGGGAGTTCAGCCTGCATCACTATCGACGAACGGGTGTCGGGCTGGTGCTGATCGGCGTGCTGATTAACCTCCCGGCGATAATCACGCAGTGGCACATCCACTGGGATTACCGCTGGTGCGCGTTCCTGCTCCAGGTGCCGCGCGAACTGAGCGCGCCGTTCCAGACCATCGGCTACGCGGCGCTGATCTATGGCTTCTGGCCAACGCTTTCCCGCCTGTGGATCGTCAGCGCTATCGCCTGCGTGGGCCGCATGGCGTTGAGCAATTACCTCCTGCAAACGCTTCTCTGCACCACGCTTTTCTACCGTTTTGGCCTGTTTATGAAATTCGACCGCCTCACGCTGCTGGCGTTTGTTATTCCGGTCTGGGTAGTAAACCTGGCGTTTTCTGTGCTCTGGCTACGCTATTTCCGCCAGGGACCGCTGGAGTGGGTGTGGCGTCAGTTAACCGCACGTGCTTCAGGGGTATCATTGAAAAACACATCCAGATAACGATCTGGATCACAATCATTAACAAAACGGATGTAAGCGTTTTCATGAGTGTGAGCTTCTTCACGTAGTCCCCTTTCTCTCGCTGCCAAAATAGCCACCTTGCTAAACACAGGGGGTGTCTGTGAGTTGCTGCAATCCTTTGAAGGATGGTGAATATGATCACCATTCGTGACGTCGCCCGTCAGGCGGGCGTTTCTGTGGCTACAGTCTCACGCGTGCTGAACAATAGCGCGCTGGTCAGCCCTGAAACCCGTGAAACCGTAATGAAAGCCGTGACCCAGCTCGGGTACCGGCCAAATGCCAATGCCCAGGCGCTTGCGACGCAGGTCAGCGACACCATCGGGGTGGTGGTGATGGATGTATCGGATGCCTTTTTCGGCGCGCTGGTGAAAGCGGTCGACGTGGTCGCCCAGCAGCATCAGAAATATGTCCTGATCGGCAACAGCTATCATGAGGCGGAAAAGGAGCGCCATGCCATTGAAGTGCTGATCCGCCAGCGCTGTAACGCCTTGATTGTCCATTCAAAAGCCTTGAGCGATGAAGAGCTAACCGGCTTTATGGATCAGATCCCGGGCATGGTGCTGATCAACCGCATTGTCCCCGGCTATGCCCATCGCTGCGTCGGCCTGGATAACGTCAGCGGCGCCATGATGGCGACGAAAATGCTCATCAACAACGGGCATCAGCGGATCGGTTATCTGGCCTCCAGCCATCATATTGAAGATGATGACCTGCGGCGCGAGGGGTGGCAAAACGCCCTGAAAGATCACGGCATTACGCCCTCAGAAAGCTGGACAGGCACCGGCACGCCGGACATGCAGGGCGGCGAGGCGGCAATGGTGGAGCTGCTGGGGCGCAACCTGCAGCTTACTGCGGTGTTTGCCTATAACGACAGCATGGCGGCAGGGGCCCTGACGGCGCTGAAAGATAACGGCATTGCGGTGCCACAGCATTTATCACTCATTGGTTTTGATGATATCCCGATTGCCCGTTACACCGACCCGCAGCTGACAACGGTGCGCTACCCCATTGCCTCTATGGCAAAACTGGCGACTGAGCTGGCGTTACAGGGGGCGGCAGGGCTACTGGATCCGGGCGCAACGCACTGTTTCATGCCGACTTTAGTGCGTCGGCACTCCGTAGCGGCCCGGCAAATTGTGGTTCCGATCACTAACTGATTACATGAGCTGATGTAACCGTTTTCAATCTGTGAGTAAATTCACAGTATCTTAACAAGGCGCTGACTATGATGTCAGCGTTTTAGGAGCTGAAACGCTATGTAACGGTGATTATTCACTTTCACTATAGCCAACGTGCTGCAAACAACGAATAAAACGCATTTCTGGAGCGTTACCGAACACGGAAGATAGAAATTTTATAAGTGAACTTCGGCTGTCAGTAACGTTTTATTAACACCTGCCCGCCGATCGTTATTCACAAGAACTACCCTGCATAAAAAAAACCGGAGATACCATGAATAAGAAGGTGTTGACCCTGTCTGCCGTAATGGCAAGCATGCTTTTTGGTGCAGCAGCGCACGCTGCGGATACCCGTATTGGTGTGACCATCTATAAATACGACGACAACTTCATGTCTGTTGTGCGTAAAGCGATTGAGAAAGATGCGAAAGCAGCGCCAGACGTTCAGCTGCTGATGAACGACTCCCAGAACGACCAGTCCAAACAGAACGACCAGATCGACGTTCTGCTGGCGAAAGGCGTGAAAGCCCTGGCCATCAACCTGGTTGACCCGGCTGCAGCAGGCACGGTTATTGAAAAAGCGCGCGGCCAGAACGTGCCAATCGTCTTCTTCAACAAAGAACCTTCCCGTAAGGCGCTGGATAGCTATGACAAAGCGTATTACGTCGGTACCGACTCCAAAGAGTCCGGTATTATTCAGGGCGATCTGATCGCCAAACACTGGGCGGCGAACCCGAACTGGGATCTGAACAAAGACGGTCAGATTCAGTTCGTGCTGCTGAAAGGCGAACCAGGCCATCCGGATGCTGAAGCCCGTACCACCTACGTTATCAAAGAGCTGAACGATAAGGGTCTGAAAACCCAACAGCTGGCGTTAGATACCGCGATGTGGGATACCGCTCAGGCGAAAGATAAGATGGACGCGTGGCTGTCCGGCCCTAACGCCAACAAAATCGAAGTGGTTATCGCGAACAACGATGCGATGGCAATGGGTGCGGTAGAAGCGCTGAAAGCACACAACAAATCCTCCATTCCTGTGTTCGGCGTAGATGCACTGCCAGAAGCGCTGGCGCTGGTTAAATCCGGTGCGATGGCCGGTACCGTTCTGAACGATGCCAACAACCAGGCGAAAGCGACCTTCGATCTGGCGAAAAACCTGGCCGATGGCAAAGGCGCGGCTGATGGCACCAACTGGAAAATTGAAAACAAAATCGTTCGCGTACCTTACGTGGGCGTAGACCAGTCCAACCTGGCTGAGTTTATCGGCAAATAAGTTAGCGGTACTGTCTCCACTGGGCGCAATTCGTTGCGCCCTTTTATAACGCGATATGCGAGGCCAACAAGGTATAATTATGGTCAGCACAAATACTCAGTCATCCGGTGAATACCTGTTGGAAATGAGCGGTATCAACAAGTCATTTCCCGGCGTTAAGGCACTCGATAATGTTAATTTAAAAGTTCGTCCTCACTCTATTCATGCCCTGATGGGGGAGAACGGTGCGGGTAAATCAACATTATTAAAATGTCTTTTTGGGATCTATCAAAAAGATTCTGGCAGCATTCTTTTTCAGGGGAAAGAGATCGATTTCCATTCAGCGAAAGAAGCACTGGAAAACGGTATCTCGATGGTTCACCAGGAATTAAACCTGGTGCTGCAGCGTTCAGTCATGGATAACATGTGGTTGGGGCGTTATCCAACCAAGGGTGTCTTTGTCGATCAGGACAAAATGTATCGCGACACCAAAGCGATTTTTGACGAGCTGGATATTGATATCGATCCGCGCGCCCGCGTGGGAACATTATCCGTCTCCCAGATGCAGATGATCGAAATCGCCAAAGCGTTCTCCTACGATGCGAAAATTGTCATCATGGACGAACCGACATCGTCATTAACGGAAAAAGAGGTTAATCACCTTTTTACCATTATTCGTAAGCTGAAAGATCGCGGCTGCGGTATCGTATATATTTCCCACAAAATGGAAGAGATCTTCCAGCTGTGCGATGAGATTACCATTCTGCGCGACGGTCAGTGGATTGCCACGCAGCCGCTGGAAGGGCTGGACATGGACAAGATCATCGCCATGATGGTGGGTCGTTCCCTGAACCAGCGCTTCCCGGACAAAGAAAACAAGCCGGGCGAAGTGATCCTGGAAGTGCGCAATCTGACCTCGTTACGTCAGCCGTCTATTCGCGATGTCTCCTTCGACCTGCATAAGGGCGAAATCCTGGGGATTGCCGGTCTGGTCGGCGCAAAACGTACCGATATCGTGGAAACCCTGTTCGGTATCCGTGAGAAAGCCGAAGGCACTATTACGCTGCACGGTAAGAAAATTAACAACCACAACGCCAACGAAGCCATTAATAATGGTTTTGCGCTGGTGACGGAAGAGCGTCGTTCGACCGGTATTTATGCCTATCTGGATATTAACTTTAACTCGTTAATTTCTAACATTCGCAATTACAAAAACAAAGTCGGACTGCTGGATAACTCCCGCATGAAGAGCGATACCCAATGGGTTATTGACTCCATGCGCGTGAAAACGCCAGGACACCGCACCCAAATTGGTTCGCTGTCAGGCGGTAACCAGCAGAAAGTCATTATCGGACGCTGGTTATTAACCCAGCCAGAAATTCTGATGCTGGATGAACCGACCCGCGGTATTGACGTCGGCGCGAAGTTTGAAATTTATCAGCTGATTGCCGAGCTGGCGAAAAAGAATAAAGGGATCATTATTATTTCTTCCGAAATGCCGGAATTGTTAGGGATCACGGATCGTATTCTGGTTATGAGCAATGGTCTCGTTGCCGGTATTGTTGACACCAAAACGACAACGCAAAACGAAATTTTGCGTCTTGCGTCTTTGCACCTTTAAGATCAGGGGCTCCTCATGAGTGCGTTAAATAAAAAAAGTTTTCTCACTTACCTGAAAGAAGGCGGTATTTACGTTGTTCTTTTAGTACTGCTGGCTATCATCATTTTCCAGGACCCTACGTTCTTAAGCCTGCTGAACCTGAGTAACATTCTGACCCAGTCCTCCGTGCGTATTATCATTGCGCTGGGCGTGGCGGGCCTGATCGTGACTCAGGGGACGGACCTTTCTGCCGGTCGTCAGGTGGGGCTGGCGGCGGTTATCGCGGCAACCCTGCTGCAGTCGATGGAAAACGCCAACAAGGTCTTCCCGGAAATGGCCACCATGCCGATTTTCGTGGTGATCCTGATTGTCTGCGCCATCGGTGCGGTGATTGGTCTGATCAACGGTATCATTATCGCCTACCTGAACGTGACGCCGTTTATCACCACCCTGGGTACGATGATCATCGTTTACGGTATCAACTCCCTGTACTACGACTTTGTCGGTGCTTCCCCAATCTCGGGTTTTGACAGTGGCTTCTCTACCTTTACGCAAGGGTTCATCGCGCTGGGCAGCTTCCGCCTGTCGTATATCACCTTCTATGCGCTGATTGCGGTGGCCTTCGTCTGGATCCTGTGGAACAAAACGCGCTTTGGTAAAAACATCTTCGCCATCGGCGGTAACCCGGAAGCGGCGAAAGTCTCCGGCGTAAACGTTGCTCTGAACCTGCTGATGATTTATGCGCTGTCCGGTGTGTTCTACGCCTTCGGCGGGATGCTGGAAGCGGGCCGTATCGGCTCTGCCACCAACAACCTTGGCTTCATGTACGAGCTGGATGCGATCGCAGCCTGCGTGGTGGGCGGCGTCTCCTTCAGCGGCGGCGTGGGTACGGTACTGGGCGTGGTGACCGGTGTGATCATCTTCACCGTCATCAACTACGGCTTGACCTATATCGGCGTGAACCCGTACTGGCAGTACATCATCAAAGGCGCCATCATTATCTTCGCGGTCGCGCTGGATTCACTTAAGTACGCGCGTAAGAAATAATCGTCTCTCGCTATACCCAGCCCGCTCATCGAGCGGGCTTTTTTTATGCCCTACGCCAGATGCGACTCCTCTCGGGTCACAATGCGCTCAAACCAGTCGAGTTCAGAGAGCTTGCAGGCGACCCACTGTTCGGAAAAGGCGTCGCCCAGGCTGTCGGTGAGATACTGACAGCGGGCAAAGGTCTCAATCGCCTCCTGCTGAAACAGCGGCAGCTCGGGTTGATCGTGCTGCGGTTCGGGTAAATCCTGCTCGTCGGTGTTTTCCAGCCCGTACAGCATGCCGGTCAGGATCGTGGCTGCCACCAGATACGGATTGGCGTCCGCCCCGGCCAGCCGGTACTCGATACGACGGTTGTGATCATCCGAGCAGGGAATACGCAGGGCGGCGGAGCGGGTGTTATAGCCCCAGGAGTTAAAGACGGGCTCCGTCAGGTTTTTACGCAGGCGACGAAACGCGTTGACGCCCGGCGCAAGAATGGCGACTGAGGCGGGCATCAGCGCCAGCTGCCCCGCAATGCACAAACGCATCATGCTGTTAAGCGCATTCACCGGGGAAGCAAAGACGTTTTCGCCGTGACGATTGTTCAGGCTGAAATGGAAGTGCAAACCGCTGCCGGCCAGCTGGCTGAAAGGTTTAGCCATAAAGTTGGCCTGCAGGCCGTGCTTTTCGGCAACGTAACGGGTCAGGCGACGAAGCGCCAGCACGTTATCGCAGACCTCAACCACGCGATGGCTGTGCTTCAGGTTTAATTCGTACTGACCGGACTCGGCTTCCGCCACGATCCCGGACAGCGGGATGCGCTGCAGGTGCGCCAGCTTTTCCAGCTCGTCAAACAGGGCCGCATGGGCAGTTGAGGTATCCATGTGAAAACAGCCCTGATTTTGCGGATCCCGATCGTCATGCCCCGTCAGATAGAACTCGATTTCCGGGGCAATCACCGGGAAGAGGCCGTGCTGGTGGAAGCGGGCCAGCACGCTCTGCAGTATCACGCGCGGCTCAAGCGGGCAGGGGGTGTCGTCGCTGTCTTTCATCGTCAGCAGGATCTGCGCGTTATGCTGCGGATCTTGCGGGCAGGGGCGCAGGGAGCCGGCGACAGGAACGCAGAGTCGGTCCGGTTCATCGTGAAGCGGGGCGGCGATTTTTCCTTTCTGATCCATCGAGTAGACCGAAAGGGGAAAATAACAGCCTTTTTCCAGGCTCAGCATGCTCTCCACCGACAGACGCTTGCCGCGCATCGTGCCGTTGATATCGTTCAGGTAAACGTCTACATGTTTCGTCTGCGGGTAACGTTCCAGATAATCTGCCACTTCCACTGCAATGTTGTGCTGCAGGGCGTCAATTTTTTCATCAAGCCAGAGACCGGAATTGAGTGCGCCAGGAAGTGATAAACCGGGAAAGTTAAAATACGGACGGAGACTTTTGAGGAAAAACGCATTCATTATTGAGTTCATAGTCATTCTTCAATGAAGCCGTAGCGGCAGTGAACTCAGCTTAAAAGAGCCGACGTAAAGGGGAGGTAAAAAGCGTCAGGCCCGGCGTAAAGAAAGTATAAAGGCGGCCCTGTTATTTCTCTTTTTTCTGCATATCCAGCAGCTGCTCGGGCGTGACGGCCGGGTAACCCTGCGCGTCTTCCGGCACTTCGTGCATCGCCGGGATCGGCACCAGCGGGCCTAAAAAGCGCGGTTCGCGTTTGAAGATATACAGATCGGCCAGGGCACCAAAGCGGGCGCCGAACTCGCGGACGCGCACGCTCAGCATATCTTTCGGCGACGGCACCGCGTAGCACTGCGCCTGGATGCCCATATGCAGGGCGATAAACAGCGCGCGCTCGCAGTGGAAGCGCTGGGTGATGATGATGAAGTCGTTGGTGTCGAAGACTTTGCGCGTGCGCACGATCGAGTCCAGGGTGCGGAACCCGGCGTAATCGAGCACGATATCGGCAGGATCCACGCCCGCAGCAATCAGGTCCTTCCGCATCGTCACCGGTTCATTGTAGCTTTGCAGCGCGTTATCGCCGCTCAGCAGCAGGTAGTTCACCTTGCCGCTGTTGTAGGCGTTCAGCGCGCCCTGAATGCGGTAACGGTAATATTGGTTGATCACCCCGGTGCGGTAATACTTGGCGGTGCCGAGCACCACGCCAACCTGACGATAGGGCAGGTCCTGCAGGTCATCAAAGATGTAGGGGGCGGTTTTCCAGCTCATCCAGCGGTCGAGACCGAGCACGATCAACAGCAGTATGCCGACCAGGACAGACAGGCTGTAAAAAACGCGCTTTAACATGGAGATGGCTCGTTCGTGGATGAAATTTAACTCAGGCTACTTTACCCGCCTGGTTAGCGCAAGAAACAGCGACTCAACTGAGGGGTTTTTCAGCAAACTGGCGGGCATTTCTGCCCGCCGGAAGGATTACGCCAGCAGTACGCGGTCAATCGTCGTGCAGCCTAACGCTTTGAGCGTCGCGGCGGTGGCATCCCACTGGATCAGCGGCGCATCGGCTTTTTCTGCCAGAATGGCGCGCTGAATGTCCGGATAGTCATAGCCGTTCAGGCTCAGCAGGTTAAGCGCGCCCTGCAGCGGCGGCAGCGTTGGGTTAAACGCGGCGTTTTCCGCATAGCTGCCGGTGAAGATTCGGCCATCACGGCACTGCAGCGCCACGCCGCTAGGGGACTTGCTGTATGGCGTGTGGCTTTTATTCGTCGCGCGAATCGCTGCCTGGCTCAGGTCATCGCCGGACAGGGCGTAACCGTGGTCCTGATCGTCCATCAGCAGCGTTTTGATCTCCAGATCTTTCGGGCCAAACGCGTCAGGCAGGTAATCGCCCAGCGTGTGCGGCGCGCGGCCTGGCAGATTGATGCGCAGCTGCAGCCCGCTGTTCAGCTCGTTCATAAACTGACGGCAGTGCCCGCAGGGGGTGTAGTTCACGGTAATCGCGCTCAGGGCTTTTTCACCGCGCAGCCAGGCGTGGCTGATGGCGCTCTGCTCGGCGTGCACGGTTTGCTGCATGGTTGCGCCCAGGAACTCCATATTGCCGCCGAAGTACCAGGTGCCGCTGACGCCGCGCGCAATGGCCCCGACGTTAAAGTGGGAGAGATCGGCCCGCGCGCAGGCGGCAGCCAGAGGAAGCAGTGCGAAAGCCAGCGCGTCTTCGTCCAGTCCCGTTGCCTGTTTCAGCATCGTGACCTGCTCCACGGTCAGCAGGGCGGGGAAGTGTGCATCTGCCAGAACGGGAGCCAGGGCTGACTGCAAATTCTCTGCAAGCTGGGCGAAAGCAGCTTGAAAACGTGGGTGCATGGCGTTTGCCTCATAAAGGTTAATGGATCGGTAGTTTACGGAGCCGTTAGGGCTTTATATGTGATCCACTTCTCATTATGTATGCAACTTATGAAATCAAAATGAAATTTGCGCGACGCATCGCAAATTTTAGCCCATCACCGCCAGAATCAGCGGGAAAATGAACGGGGCCAGCAGGGAGGTGATAATCCCGCAGATCACTAGCGCCAGCGAGCTAAACGCCCCTTCCTGATAATCCAGCTCCGCGCAGCGGGCGGTGCCCAGGGCGTGGGAAGCTGTCCCCATCGACAGTCCCCGGGCAGCTTTAGTGTGAATACGCATCCCGTTTAGCAGGGTGTGGCCAAACACCGCACCGAGAATACCGACGAAAATGACGCACATCGCGCTGATGGCCGGAATACCGCCGAGGCTGCCGCCAACCGCCATCGCGATAGGCGTGGTCACCGATTTAGGCAGGATAGAGGCGGCAATCTGCGGCGAGGCCCCCATCAACAGCGCCACCGACGTTCCGGTGATCATCGCCACGAGGCTGCCCACAAAACAGATGGTAATGATGGATTTCCAGCGGGCGCGGATCTGGTGCAGCTGTTCATATAAAGGAAAGGCGAGCGCCACAACGGCAGGCTGCAGCAGGTCGTTTAAGATTTTGCTGCCGGCAAAGTAGCGATCGTAGGGAATGCCGGTGAGCAGAAGGAACGGAATAATCACCACCATTGCCACCAGCAGCGGGTTCAGCAACGGCATTTTGAAACGTGCGGCAAGCTTGCGCGCGGCGAAGAATACCACCAGGGTTAACGGCAGCGACCACCAGATATTGGCCATCATTTTTTTGTTTTCTCCCCGACCACGTTACGTTCGCCATGCACCATATGCGAACTCCAGCTCACCACCAGGAAAACCACCAGCGTACTGACCGCGCAGGAGACCACAATCGGGCCGAACTGGGCCTTGAGCAAATCAAAATACTGCATGACCCCGACGCCGATAGGCACGAAAAGCAGCGCCATATAGCGAATAAGGACGAAGCAGCCGGGATTGACCCATTTTGCGGGCAGGATTTGCAGCGCCAGCAAAACGAAGAGGATCAGCATGCCGATAATGCTGCCGGGAATGACGATGGGCAGCAGCGACGCGATGAAAATCCCGGCATACAGGCAGGCGTAAATCAGGACGAATGCGCGCAGATATTGCCAGATAATGTTCAATGATTTGCTCATGGTGATAGTCCTTGCTGAAACGCATTCATCATACAATTAAACTCAAAAATGTGCCACGGATCACATCATGAAATTTGAGCATACCAGACATTCCAGAATGGAAAGTCGCGCTTTCCACATACATACAGAGCAGATACTATAGCGCGTCTTTTTTCACAGGTACTGCTATGCGTGTTTTACTGGCCCCAATGGAAGGCGTGCTCGACTCCCTCGTGCGCGAGCTTCTGACCGAGGTGAACGATTACGATCTCTGCGTGACGGAATTTCTGCGCGTGGTCGATATGCTGTTGCCGGTAAAATCCTTCTTCCGCCTGTGCCCCGAGCTGCACAACCAGAGCCGGACCTCTTCCGGCACGCTGGTGCGTATTCAGCTGCTCGGCCAGTACCCCGAATGGCTGGCGGAAAACGCCGCCCGCGCGGTTGAGCTGGGCTCTTACGGGGTGGATCTCAACTGCGGTTGTCCGTCGAAGCTGGTTAACGGCAGCGGCGGCGGGGCGACCTTGCTGAAAGATCCTGAGCTGATTTACCGCGGTGCGAAAGCGATGCGTGAGGCCGTGCCTTCGCATTTGCCGGTGACGGTGAAGGTGCGCCTGGGCTGGGACAGCGAAGCGCGGCAGTTCGAGATCGCCGATGCGGTGCAGCAGGCCGGGGCCACCGAGCTGGTGGTGCATGGCCGCACCAAAGAGGATGGCTATAAAGCCGAGCGCATAAACTGGCAGGCGATCGGTGAGATCCGCAAGCGCCTCACCATTCCGGTCATCGCCAACGGCGAAATCTGGGATTACGAGAGCGCGCAGGCCTGTCTGAAGGACACCGGCTGCGATGCGGTAATGATCGGTCGCGGCGCCCTGAATGTGCCGAACCTCAGCCGGGTGGTGAAATATAACGAGCCGCGAATGCCGTGGGCAGACGTCGTCACGTTGCTGCAAAAATACAGCCGACTGGAAAAGCAGGGCGATACCGGTTTGTATCACGTCGCGCGAATTAAGCAGTGGCTGAGTTATTTACGTAAAGAGTACGATGAAGCGCTGGGATTATTTCAGGAAATTCGTACATTGCAGACTTCGTCTGATATTGCCCGGGTGATTCAGTCAAAATAATAAGCGTTAAATTGCTCACACTTTTTTAAATCAGAAAACCGTTCTGGTTTTCAACGTGGCGCGACGGTGTTAAGGTGCCACTGTTTTCAACGCAGGATTGTTACTGGTTAACAGGCAAAACCTAAGCGTTTCACAGCATTTTCGCTGTGGAGCGCTTAGGTTTTTTTTTGCCTCTCGTTTACGCAGGAGAGAAATTTGGCTTAGCGCTTTTTACTGATTTTAAAAAAATGAAATCTCGACAGGGAATAGAAAATTTCCTGCGGCCGGTTACGCACAAAATACTCAAGCACAGGTTGTTATCATGGCATATAAAAATAAACTCTTTGCGTTCGCCATATTGGCGATATCCCCGCTGTCGATGGCGCAAGACTGGAACGGAACGGTATTAGGGTTTGAAGCTCCCCCGGAGCCTGTTCTGGGAGAAATGCTCGGCATACGTAAAATCCTTAACGATAACGGTTTTACCTATAACCTCGGATACCTGAATGAAATTGGCTGGAACGGCGGTGGCGGATATAACCACGACTCCCACGTGGCCTATATTGACCAGTTCGCGCTGACCTTCAACCAGGACCTGGAGCGCTGGACCGGTATCCCGGATGCGCGTATCGAGGGGAACATCGTCAACCGCAACCACAATGACGACCTCACCACCAAGCGCGTGCAGGACCCTCGCGTTAACTTTAACGACCTGACCCAGGAGAGCTGGGGAGGGCAGTCGATTACCCGTCTGGGCTGGCTGACCTTTGCCCGCAGCTTTGACGACCGGCGTCTGACCTGGCGCATCGGGATGATGAACAAGGTGCAGACCTTCGATCAAATCATCCCCTGTGATTTCCAGCTGCTGTCGCAGTGCGGCGGGAAGTCAGCCAACTCGCTGACGTGGAACAACTGGAACGTTCACACCTGGGGCACCACGCTTGCGTATAAATTAACGCCGACGCTAACCCTGAAGGGCGGCGTGATGGAGCAAAATCCGGAGGCCTCCAGCCGCAGCCACGCGTGGAGCTGGTCGACGAAGGGCAGCAAAGGGGTTTTACTGCCGGTTGAAATCGAAGCGCGTCCGCTGATTAACGGCCTGCCGGGGGCGTACAACCTGGGCGTGGTGTTTACCAACGCGCCGCAAACCGATCTCTATCGCGGCAAATCCGGTGGGGCGGGCGCGACGGACCCGGACGGATTCGATACGCACAGCCGGACCTGGTTCATGTACGCCGGGCTGAACCAGCAGCTTACGCAGCATCAGGACGATCCGAATCGCGGGTTGAGCACCTCGTTCAGCATGAGCCTTGCGGATCAGCGCACCAACTACATGCACCAGGTTTACGCCGCCTCGCTGCGCTACCGCGGGCTGTTTGACGCGCGACCGGAAGACTGGATTGGCTTTGGCTTGACCTGGATTGATATGAGCAGCCAGTACGCCCGCAATCAGCGTTACCTGAACAGCCTGAGCGGCGTTAGCGATTACACCAATCCGGCGTATCATCCGGTGCCGGGCCATTCCCTGAACGGCGAGTTTTACTACCGTTTTCGTCCCGTGCCGTGGCTTGAACTGCAGCCGGGCATTCAGTACTGGCACCATCCCGGCGGGGTATCCCGGACGCAGGATGCCTGGGTGACGGAGCTGAAAACTGTCGTGACGTTCTAGCAATGTCGATCCGCGTCACGTTTCTGATGCGTGATGCATTGAGGCTATGAATGAAACTGATAGAGTGCCATAACTGGATTGTTACTGCTTAGGCAGGCAAAACCTGATTTTCTGGCATCTGCCGGAGGTCAGGTTTTTTTGTTTCTGGGGTTCAGATGAAAATCGCCAAGATACTCAATAATAACGTGGTGGTTGTTCAGGATGAGCGCGGGCGCGAACAGGTGGTGATGGGCCGTGGGCTGGCCTTTCAGAAGCGCGTCGGCGAAGCGCTGGATACCGCGTTGGTTGAAAAGGTGTTTGCGCTGCAAAGCGATGAACTGGTGCGTCGACTCGGGGAGTTGCTGAGTCAAATTCCGCTGGAGGTGATGACCACCTGCGACCGCATCATCGGGCTGGCGGCGCAGCGGCTGGGCAAGCTGCAGGAGAGTTTGTATATCACCCTCACCGATCACTGCTACTTTGCGATTGAGCGGCAGAAGAACGGGCTGGCCATCAAAAACGTGCTGCTGTGGGATATTAAACGGCTGTATCCGAAGGAGTTCGAACTAGGGCAGGAGGCGAGGGCCATTATAGCCAGACGACTTAACGTCGAGCTGGAGGAGGATGAGGCCGGGTTTATCGCGCTGCATCTGGTCACCGCGCAGCTGAACAGCGAAATGCCGGAAGTGATGCACGTGACGAGGGTGATGCAGGAGATCCTGCAGCTGGTGAAGTATCAGCTGCAGCTTGAGTACGATGAAGAGTCGCTCAGCTATCAGCGTTTTGTCACCCACCTGAAGTTTTTTGCCCAGCGGATGCTCACCCGCACCGTGGTGGAAGATGACGATGTCTCGCTGCATACGGCAGTAAAAGACAACTATGCGAAAGCGTGGAAATGCGCCGAGAAAATCGCCCAGCACCTGAACAAAAGCTATCAGCGTGAGCTGACAACCGAAGAAATTATGTTCCTCGCCATTCATATCGAGCGGGTGAGAAAAGAGGGGCGTTAAGCCTCAAACAGGATTGTTACTGCATCACGCAGGCAAAACCTGAGCGCGGCCTTCGTCAGAAGGTCGTTCTCGGGTTTTTTTATTTTTTGTACTCAGTCAACAGGTGCCTGCGGGCATCGGATGTAAGGAAATCGAGATGGAATACCAGGCTTTAGCGAAGGATATTCTCGGCCACGTTGGCGGAAAAGAGAACATCGTCAGTCTTGTACACTGCGCGACCCGGCTTCGCTTCAAACTGAAAGAGAATCAACGGGCGGATGCGGAAGGGCTGAAGAAAAACCCGGGCGTCATCATGGTGGTCGAAAGCGGCGGCCAGTTTCAGGTAGTGATTGGCAACCACGTCCACGACGTCTGGCAGGCGGTGCGCAATGAGGCAGGCCTTACCGATGACGCTCCCGTCGTGGAAGAGAAGGGCGAAAAAGGGAATCTGCTGGGCCGCCTGATTGACATCGTCTCCGGGATCTTCACCCCGTTTATCGGCATTCTGGCCGCGTCCGGTATTCTGAAAGGGCTGCTGGCGCTGGCCGTTGTGTGCGGCTGGCTCACCACCGAAAGCGGTACCTATAAAATCTGGTTCGCCGCCAGCGACGCGCTGTTCTTCTTCTTCCCGCTGGTGCTGGGCTATACCGCCGGGAAAAAATTCGGCGGCAACCCGTTTATTACCATGGTGATCGGCGGGGCGCTCACCCATCCGATGATGATTGCGGCGTTTAACGCCAGCCAGCAGCCGGGCGCGGTATCGGACGCCTTTTTGGGCGTTCCCGTCACCTGGTTTAACTACAGCTCGTCGGTGATCCCGATTATTCTCGCCTCGTGGGTCAGCTGCTGGCTGGAAAAACAGAGCACCAGGCTGCTGCCGTCCTCGATGAAAAACTTCTTCGCGCCGCTGATCTGCTTAGGATTAACCGTGCCACTGACTTTCCTCGCGATCGGGCCGCTGGCGACCTGGCTGAGCCAGATGCTGGCGAACGGCTATCAGAGCATCTACGTTCTGGCACCGTGGCTGGCGGGCGCGGCGATGGGTGCGCTGTGGCAGGTCTGCGTTATTTTTGGCCTGCACTGGGGGCTGGTGCCGCTGATGATTAACAACCTGGCGGTGCTGGGGCATGACTCCATGCTGCCGATGCTGTTGCCTGCGGTGTTTGGTCAGGTAGGGGCGGCGCTGGGGATCTTCCTGCGCACCCGCGATGCCCGTCAGAAGATGCTGGCGGGTTCATCGGTGACGGCTGGGATATTTGGTATTACCGAACCGGCCGTTTATGGCGTAAACCTGCCGCTGCGCCGCCCGTTTATTTTTGGCTGCGTGGCGGGGGCAATCGGCGGGGCGATTGTCGGCTTCAGCGACACCCACGTTTACTCCTTCGGCTTCGCCAATATCTTTACCATCGCCCAGATGATTCCGCCGGGTGGGGTAAACGCCACGCTGTGGGGCGGCGTGATCGGCACCGGGGTAGCGCTGGTGCTGAGCTGCAGCCTGACGCTGGTGGCGGGCATGCCGGGACGCTCAGCGCCCGAGGCGGTTGCGCCAGCGGGTGAAAACGATGTGCTGGCACCGATGACCGGCACCGTTCTGGCGCTCGACCAGGTGTCGGATACCACCTTTGCCAGCGGCCTGCTGGGCAGCGGTGCCGCGATTATTCCCTCCGATAACAAAGTGGTGGCCCCGTTTGCCGGCGTGGTGGCCTCGCTGTTTCAGACCAAACACGCCATCGGCCTGCTCAGCAACAGCGGGATTGAAGTGTTGATTCACGTGGGGATCGACACCGTGAAGCTCGACGGAAAACCGTTTACCGCCCACGTGAAGGTGGGCGACAGGGTGCAGCCGGGCGACCTGCTGCTGGAGTTTGATCGTCAGGCGATTATCGATGCCGGATATGACCTGGCGACGCCGATCATTATCAGTAACAGCGATGAGTATCGTGACGTGGTGACCGTGGCGGCAACGTCCGTCAATGCCGGTGCGCCGTTACTCAGCGTAAGTCATCAATAACAGGAGAACGTGATGAAAACTTTCCCGGACGATTTTTTATGGGGCGGCGCGGTTGCCGCGAATCAGGTAGAAGGCGCGTATCTGGAGGAGGGGAAAGGGCTGTCCACCTCAGACGTTCAGCCGCAGGGCGTCTTCGGCCCGGTGGTTGAGCGCGTGGCGGGCGACAGCGGCATCAAGGACGTCGCTATCGACTTCTATCACCGCTACCCGGAAGACATCAAACTGTTCGCTGAGATGGGCTTTAGCTGCCTGCGCGTCTCCATTGCCTGGACCCGCATTTTTCCGAACGGCGACGAGCAGCAGCCTAACGAAGCGGGGCTGGCGTTTTACGACCGGCTGTTTGACGAGCTGGCCGCGCACAATATCACCCCGCTGGTGACGCTGTCGCATTACGAAATGCCGTGGGGGCTGGTGAAGCAGTACGGCGGGTGGGGCAGCCGCCAGACCATTGGGTTCTTCGAGCGCTACGCCCGTACCGTGTTTGCGCGCTACAAGGAGAAGGTGAAGCTCTGGCTGACCTTCAACGAGATCAACATGTCCCTGCACGCGCCGATGACCGGCGTGGGCCTGCCGGAAACCAGCAGCAAAGGGGAGGTGTACCAGGCGATCCATCATCAGCTGGTGGCCAGCGCGCTGGCCGTGAAGGCCTGCCACGAGATTATCCCGGGTGCCAGAATCGGCAACATGCTGCTGGGCGGCCTGATGTACCCGCTGACCTGCAAGCCGGAAGATGTTCTGGAGACGCTGCAGGAAAACCGCGCGTGGCAATTCTTTGGCGACGTGCAGTGCCGTGGCGCCTATCCGGGCTATATGCAGCGCTTCTTCCGCGACAGCGGTATTCAGCTTGAGGTAACGGATGACGACCGCGAGGCGCTGAAATCGACCGTTGATTTTATCTCCTTCAGCTACTACATGACGGGCTGCGTCACCGCGGATGAGGCCCTCAACCAGCAGGCGCGCGGCAACATCCTGAGCATGGTGCCAAACCCGCATCTGGCCAGTTCCGAATGGGGCTGGCAGATTGACCCCATCGGCCTGCGTACCCTGTTGAACGTCCTCTGGGATCGCTATCAGAAGCCATTGTTTATTGTGGAAAATGGCCTCGGAGCGAAGGATAAACCGGATGCGAACGGCGTGGTGCAGGATGACTATCGCATCAGCTACCTTAACGACCACCTGGTGCAGGTGCGTGAAGCCATTGACGACGGCGTTGAGGTGATGGGGTATACCAGCTGGGGGCCAATCGACCTGGTGAGCGCGTCTAAAGCTGAACTCTCCAAGCGCTACGGCTTTATTTACGTCGATCGCGATGACAGCGGTAACGGCACGCTGGCGCGCAGCCGTAAGAAAAGTTTCTACTGGTATAAAGAGGTTATTGCCACAAAAGGCGCTTCGCTGAAAGACTGATATTAAAGCCGTTGCCCGGCTCAGAGCCGGGCAAATGAATCAGAAAATCATCTTGAATACGCCGGTAACCACTAAGAGCCCTATCAGAAATATAATTAAAATAACCCACAGTAATATTTTCATTCCTTTCTCCCGCTCATGTATGTCCTGAATAAGTGTAGCAGCGTATTTATATTTGGCGTGAATGCATTGAATTTAATCATTCTCTTCGGGAATAAATTTCCGGGTATTAAAATGTATGACAATTTGCGGATTGCCACGCGTTACTAAAAAAATGAGCGACATCGAGCGTAACGTGCGCCTTTATTTTTTGAGTGTATGGCGTCATGAAACGTTCTCTTATTTTATCTCTGAGTGCTCCCTTCGCTTTTATTCTGGCAGCCTGTGCGCCTGAACATGCCACGGTATCTCCCCTTAAAACGCAAACCGCTGCGGCGTCGGTGAATACGGTTCTGAATCATCAGGACTGGCCGAAGAATGAGTGGTGGAAAGCGTATAACGATCCCCAGCTTAACGGGCTGATTGCAAAATCGTTGAGCGATGCGCCGGATATGCAGATTGCCCGCCAGCGCATAACGCTTGCCGAAGCCCAGGCCAAAGCCGCAATGGCCGCTGACGGTCCGCAGATTGATTTTTCCGCCGATGCGGAACGCCAGAAAATGTCCGCCGAAGGGCTGATGGGGCCTTTTGCCCTTACCGACCCGGCTGCAGGCACCACCGGGCCGTGGTACACCAACGGCACCTTCGGCCTGACCGCTGGCTGGGAGCTCGATCTGTGGGGAAAAAATCGCGCCCGGGTCGAGGCCCGGATTGGCAAAGTGAATGCGCAAAAAGCGGAACTGGAGCAAACCCGCCAGCTACTGGCCAGCAGCGTGGCGCGGCTCTACTGGGAGTGGCAAACTCAGGCCGCCGTGGGGGAGGTTCTCGCGCAGATCAAACATGAGCAGGACAATATTATCGGCGCCGACCGCGAGCTGTATCAGCACGGGATCACCTCCTCCGTGGAAGGGGTGGAAACCGATATCAACGCCAACAAAACCGAAGAACAGCTGGCAGAAGTCAACGGGAAGATGAAAGCCGTTGAGGCGCGTCTGGTCGCGCTGACGAATTCTTCCTCCGTGACGCTTACGCGGCATGCGCTGCCGACGGTAGAGGCCTCGTTACCGCCGACGCTCGGTTATGAACTGTTGGCACGCCGTCCGGATCTTCAGGAGGCGCACTGGTATATCGAAGCCTCCATGAGCGAGGTGGAGGCCGCCAGAGCGGCTTTCTATCCTGACGTGAACCTGATGGCGTTCTTACAGCAGGATGCCCTCCATCTGAGCGATCTGTTTCGCGCTTCAGCGCAGCAGATGGGCGTGACAGCCGGGCTTACGCTGCCGATTTTCGACAGCGGCAGGCTGAACGCCAGCCTGGATATCGCCCAGGCGCAGAACAATCTCTCGGTCGCGAACTACAACAAAGCGGTGGTCGAAGCGGTCAATCAGGTGGCGCGCACGGCCAGTGAAGTCGAAACCCTGACGGCGAAGAACCGCCATCAGCAGCAGGTCGAGAAAGATGCGGCGCGAGTTGTGGCGCTGGCGCAGGCGCGTTTCAGCGCGGGGATCGTTGCGGGCTCGCGGGTCAGTGAAGCCAGAATACCGGCCCTCAGGGAAGACCTCGCCGGACTGTTGCTGAAAGGCCAGTATATCGACGCCACGCTGCAGCTCACGTCGGCGCTGGGCGGCGGCTATCATCATGGCTAAAAATGGTCATTATCTATACTTACCTCTTTGCAGTTTTTCAGGAGGTGAGTATGACCAGAGTAGCGATAGTGACCGCATCGGATTCCGGGATTGGTAAAACCACGGCGCTGATGCTCGCAGAGCGCGGTTTTGATATTGGCGTCACCTGGCACTCGGATGAAAAAGGGGCGCTGGAAACCTGCCGCGAAGTTGAGGCGCAGGGGCAGCGCGCAGAGGCTATCCATCTTGATTTAAGCACGCTGCCGGAAGGCGCAAAGGCTATTGAAACGCTGATTGCGCGTTTTGGTCGGCTGGACGTGCTGGTTAACAATGCCGGAGCGATGACCAAAGCGCCGTTCCTTGAGATGCCGTTTGACGACTGGCGGAACATTTTCACCGTCGACGTGGACGGCGCGTTTCTCTGCTCACAAATTGCCGCCCGGCAGATGGTGAAGCAGGGGAAAGGTGGGCGGATTGTGAACATTACCTCGGTGCATGAGCACACGCCGCTGCCGGAGGCCAGCGCCTACACGGCGGCAAAACACGCGCTCGGCGGGTTAACCAAATCCATGGCGATGGAACTGGTTAAGCACAACATTCTGGTGAACGCCGTCGCGCCGGGCGCCATTGCCACACCGATGAACGACATGGACGACAGCGAAGTGAAGGAAGGCTCAATGCCTGAGATCCCGCTGGCGCGGCCGGGCCACACCAAAGAGATTGCCAGCCTGGTGGCGTGGCTGTGCGACAGCGACGCCAGCTACACGACGGGGCAATCGTTTATTGTCGACGGGGGCTTTATGCTGGCGAACCCGCAGTTTAAGCCGGAGGGGTAGGTTACTTTCTCCCTCTCCCTGTGGGAGAGGGTTAGGGTGCGGGCATCAGGCCGCGCCCGGCTACTCCTCATCCCGCGTCTTATCCCGGTGCTTCAGCCACAGCCTGACCCCAATCACCGCCACCACCACCAGAATCAACCACGCCCAGTGTTTCAGGTGCTGGTCGAGATTATGCAGCCACGGGCCAATCACTTCGCCCCCGACGTAGCCGAGCGTCGTAAAGATCAGCGCCCAGGCTATCGCACCAAGAACATTGAGCGGCAGGAAAATTTTTGGCGGCAGATGGCTGGCGCCAATCAGTATCGGCCCGATAATGCGAAAGCCATACATAAAGCGCGTGCCGATGACGAACAGATAGGGATGACGTTGAATGAGCCGTTGAGCGCGGCGGATTTTCTTCTGATGCTTTGCGAAACGCTTAAGCAGCGTGGGCCCGAAGCGCAGCCCGAGAAAGTAGAGCAGCTGATCGCCAATCATTCCGCCGAGCGCGACCGCGGCGACGACCAGCGGGAATTTCAGTAAGCCCTGATGCGCGGCGACGCCGCCTAACAGCGTGATGGTTTCACCTTCCGCCACGCTACCGACGACCAGCGCGGCATATCCATATTGTTCAATGAGTGCGTTAATATCCATTACGTAAATGTTATCTCCCTCAGCGTACCTCGTTTAATCATATACCCCATGAATCAACAGCGGGGAAATCAACGGAAATTTCCCACTGTACATAAAATAATCTAAAGCCTGCATTATACTTAAGGTATCGCTGACGGGCCGACAACAAGGGGGCGCTATGAACCATGTCTGGGGACTTTTCTCCCATCCCGATCGTGAGATGCATGTCATTAAAAGTGAGAACGAAACGGTCTCGCATCATTACACGCACCACGTGCTGCTGATGGCGGCGGTGCCGGTAATATGCGCTTTTATCGGAACAACACAAATCGGCTGGAACTTCGGTGATGGCACCGTGGTTCAGCTTTCCTGGTTTACCGGGCTCTATCTGGCCATCGTTTTTTATGGCCTGATGCTGGCGGGTGTGGCGATAATGGGGCGTGTCATTCACTGGATGGCGCGTAACTACCCGCAACGTCCATCGCTGGCGCACTGTATGGTCTTTGCCGGATATGTCGCGACCCCGCTGTTCTTAAGCGGTATTGTTGCGCTCTATCCACTGGTCTGGCTCTGCGCGCTGATCGGTACTATTGCCCTCTTTTACACCGGGTATCTGCTGTATCTGGGGGTTCCAACCTTCCTGAATATCAATAAAGAAGAAGGCCTGAGTTTTTCCAGTTCAACGCTCGCCATTGGGGTGCTGGTGCTGGAGGCGCTACTGGCGCTGACGGTTATTCTTTGGGGTTACGGATACCGTCTCTTCTGAGTTCACTGCATTGCTGGCGTAAATGCCAGCAATGCAGCATCTGTTCACGATTATCCGCTGGCGACAACGCCCGGTGACCGCTATGATGCCGAAGCCAGCCTGTGTTTATCCGTTGATACAGGCGGTGTACGTCATGACGTGCGTGAATAATTATCAGAAGTCTCACCATGCTGAAATTCCGAGTCTCTTTACTTAGCCTGGCGCTGTTGCTGGGCGCGTCCGCTGCCGTGCCGGCCGTCGCTAAAACGCCCGCGGTGACCGCCGCTGCTGCTCAGCCGCAAATTGCGTCCGGCAGCGCGATGATTGTCGATCTCAACACCAATAAGGTGATCTACGCCAGCCATCCGGACCTGGTGCGCCCGATCGCCTCAATTACCAAATTAATGACCGCGATGGTGGTGCTTGATGCCCATCTGCCGCTGGACGAAAAATTGAAAGTGGATATCAGCCACACGCCGGAGATGAAGGGTATCTACTCCCGCGTGCGCCTGAACAGTGAGATCAGCCGTAAGAATATGCTGCTGCTGGCGCTGATGTCGTCTGAAAACCGCGCGGCGGCGAGCCTGGCGCACCACTATCCGGGCGGCTATGACGCCTTTATCCGCGCGATGAACGCGAAAGCCAAAGCGCTGGGGATGACCAATACGCACTACGTTGAACCGACGGGTCTGTCGATCAACAACGTCTCCACGGCCCGCGATCTGACGAAACTGCTGATTGCCAGCAAACAGTATCCGCTGATTGGTCAGCTCAGCACCACGCGTGAGGATATGGCGACGTTCTCTAACCCGTCCTATACGCTGCCGTTCCGCAACACTAACCATCTGGTATACCGCGATAACTGGAACATTCAGCTAACGAAAACCGGCTTTACCAACGCGGCAGGACACTGTCTGGTGATGCGCACCGTGTTTAACGGTAAGCCAGTGGCGCTGGTGGTGATGGATGCCTTCGGCAAATATACCCACTTCGCGGACGCGAGCCGCCTGCGTACCTGGATTGAAACCGGGAAAGTCCAGCCCGTTCCGGCCGCAGCATTGACGTATAAAAAGCAGAAAGCGGAACAGATGGCGACGGCGCAGAACGATTGAGTCGTTTGTGCGCGCTGATGCCCTCACCCCGACCCTCTCCCACAGGGAGAGGGAGAAAACACAAAAAACGGTAACCCAGTTACCGTTTTGCGTTTATTCCGGCAGCGTCCAGTCCCCGTCGTTGAGCGAGCGCTGCATAATCACCGTATCCCGCCAGTCGCCTTTCTTATAGCCCACGCTACGCAGCTGACCGACAATCACGAAGCCATGCTTTTTATGCAGCCGCAATGAGCCTGCATTATTGTTGCCATCTCCCACCACGGCAATCATCTGCCGCCACGGCCCTTGCTCGCATCGTTCAATTAGCGCATCCATCAGTGCCGAACCAAAACCGCGCCCGGTGATGCTGGCATCCACGTAAATCGACTCTTCCAGGGTATAGCGGTAGGCGTGTCGCGGGCGGTAAGGCGTGGCGTAGCAGTAGCCCACCACGATGCCGCGATACAGCGCGATAAGCCACGGTAAACCGCTCTCAGCCACGCTTTTCATACGCTGACGCATTTCGTCGATGGTGGGGGGGACTTCTTCAAATGACGCGCGCCCGTGCAGCACATGCCAGGCATAGATCGCGGCGATGGCATGCACATCATCGGGAAGGGCATCGCGCACTTCCAGTTCGGTCTCGGATAAAACATCAATAGCCGACATGATGTGCCCGCTCCTCGTTATAGAAAGCCGGAGAAACGTTTCTCCGGCATCAGAAAGATACTCTATTACGATTAAGGCGCGCTAAACAATCTCTCAAATTTGGCTGTAGGAATTAATCAGACGCTTGCGTTATGCGCTGCTCCGCGTCTGCCTCTTCTTTCCAGTATTTCTTCCGCGTTGTTTTACCAATGCCGGGATTCATGCTGTTTGTAGGGTCATTCTCGCGATAAAACTGCTTAAGTGCGTCAGGGGCTTTATAAAGATGTCCAACGTTATGTTCCGCAGGATATTGTGCGCCGCGTTCACGCAGAAGGGCGAGCATCTGCTCCTTCAGTTCGTGTGCATCGACCCCTTTTTTGACGATGTAATCCTGATGGAAGACATAACACATAAAGTGGCCGTAATAGAGCTTATGCACCAGCTTGCCGTCGATTTCCGGCGGGAGGTGCTCAAACCACTCGGTGTCGTTACGGCGCAGGGCGATATCGAGCGCCAGAATATCTTCCACCTCTTCGGAATGCACCGCCTGGTAACGAATGGCGGCGCCCGCAGCGGCAAAACGGTGCAGGAACGCTTTGCTGCCCTCTTCAGGCGTACAGGCAAAGAAATCCCCTTCGGCGGTTTTGAAGAACTCGGTCAGCCAGGTCTGCGCTTCGGCAATTCCGTCCCCGGCCATTTTCAGCAGCAGGTGATGTTCGTACTTATCGCGCCAGGTTTTCATTCGCTCCGGCAGATGCGACGGGAAAACGTTGCCCAGCTTCTGCATAAAGCGGTCGGTGAAGTGGGGTTTGAACAGCGACACTTTCTCCAGCATCGCGTCGGTGCGTCCCTTCATGGTGAAGAAGAACGGCATTTTGTCGGTGCCGAGCTTGTCGATCATCAGGAACGTATCTTTGCCGTAGCGCTCGGCGATGTCGTAAATGTCCCGGTGCATGTACTCGCCCGCCACCGGCAGATGGGTAAATTCGCCCAGAATATGACGACGAATTTCGGTCAGAACCTCAGGCTGATTGGTACCAATGTAAAACACCTGCTGCTTTTTCTCTGCCGGGAAGGTATCCAGACGCACGGCAAAAACGGCCAGCTTCCCGGCGCAGCCCGAGGATTCAAACAGGCGGTCCGGGTCGGCGTTGTAGCGCGCCGGGGTGTCGGCGTCGATATCCCGCACGCGGGTCACGTAGTCGTGATCGTGCGCATGACGACCGTCGTGCTGCACGTCTTCGTCCTTCACGCGATCGTCGTCGAGCTTGCTGAGGATCTGTTCCGGCGTTACGCCGAGATCGATACCCAGGTGGTTCACCAGCGTCAGCTTGCCGTTTTCGTCAATACGGGCAAACAGCGACATCTCGGTGTAGGCCGGGCCGCGCTGCACCAGCGAGCCGCCGGAGTTGTTGCAAATTCCGCCAACCACCGAGGCGCCAATGCAGGAGGAGCCAATCACCGAGTGCGGCTCACGGCCCAGCGGCTTAAGCGCTTTTTCGAGGGAATAGAGCGTCGTGCCGGGGAACGCGAGCACCTGCTCGCCTTTGTCCAGCAGGTGCAGCTTGTCGAGGCGCAGGGTGCTGATAATCACGATGTCGCGATCGTAATCGTTGCCGTTTGGCGTGGAGCCTTCGGTCAGGCCGGTGTTGGCCGCCTGCATTAAAATAATCTTGTCGGCGGCGACGCAGGCGCTCAGCACGCGCCACAGCTCAAGCAGCGTGCCGGGGAAGACCACCGCCAGCGCCTCGCCCTGACCGGAGCGGAAACCTTTGCGGTAGCGGGCGGTTTTGGCCGGGTCGGTAAGCAGGTGAGAGGAGCCAACCAGGCGCGACAGTTCGTTAATAAAAGCCGTGTTATCGTTTGTTCGAACAGAAGACATCTTCCACTCCTTGTGGTGGGGCAAATTTCTCGCTGTAAAGCATAGCGCGATTAACTGTTAAGCGGTCGAGTATTCACGAGAAAAATCAGAGAATAACCCTGCAACGTTCAGAGGGTTTGTGGCACACTGCGCTTTTCGCACGGTATGGCCGAGATCGTCCGGCGGTTATTGATGAGAGAGTAAAACGACATGAAATGGCTATGTTCTGTAGGTGTCGCCGTCAGCCTGGCGCTGCAACCTGCGCTGGCAGAGGATTTGTTTGGTAATCACCCGCTCACGCCTGAAGCGCGGGACGCGTTTGTCACGGAATTGCTCAAGAAAATGACGGTCGATGAGAAAATCGGCCAGCTGCGCCTTATCAGCGTCGGCCCGGATAACCCGAAAGAGGCCATCCGCGAGATGATCAAAGACGGGCAGGTAGGGGCCATCTTTAATACCGTCACCCGCCAGGATATCCGCAAGATGCAGGATCAGGTGATGGATCTCAGCCGCCTGAAAATTCCGCTGTTCTTCGCCTATGACGTAGTGCACGGGCAGCGTACCGTCTTCCCGATTAGCCTCGGCTTAGCCTCTTCCTTTAACCTCGACGCGGTGAAAACCGTCGGGCGCGTGTCGGCTTATGAAGCGGCGGACGACGGCCTGAACATGACCTGGGCGCCAATGGTGGACGTCTCGCGCGACCCGCGCTGGGGCCGCGGTTCGGAAGGCTTTGGTGAGGATACGTATTTAACCTCCACGATGGGTAAAACCATGGTGGAAGCGATGCAGGGCAAAAGCCCGGCGGACCGCTACTCGGTGATGACCAGCGTCAAACACTTCGCGGCCTACGGCGCGGTTGAAGGCGGGAAAGAGTACAACACCGTGGACATGAGCCCGCAGCGCCTGTTCAACGACTACATGCCGCCGTACAAGGCTGGTCTGGACGCGGGCAGCGGCGCGGTGATGGTGGCGCTGAACTCGCTGAACGGCACGCCTGCAACGTCCGACTCCTGGCTGCTGAAAGACGTCCTGCGCGACCAGTGGGGCTTTAAGGGCATCACCGTTTCCGACCACGGTGCGATTAAAGAGCTGATCAAACACGGCACGGCGTCCGACCCGGAAGACGCCGTGCGCGTGGCGCTCAAGTCTGGCATCAACATGAGCATGAGCGACGAGTACTACAGCAAATACCTGCCGGGTCTGGTGAAGAGCGGCAAGGTCACGATGGCGGAGCTGGACGATGCCGCGCGCCACGTGCTGAACGTGAAATATGACATGGGTCTGTTTAACGATCCGTACAGCCACCTGGGTCCGAAAGACTCTGACCCGGCAGACACCAACGCCGAAAGCCGCCTGCACCGCAAAGAAGCGCGTGACGTGGCGCGCGAAAGCCTGGTGCTGCTGAAAAACCGCCTCGACACGCTGCCGCTGAAAAAATCCGGCACCATTGCCGTAGTGGGCCCGCTGGCCGACAGCAAGCGCGACGTGATGGGCAGCTGGTCTGCCGCAGGCGTGGCCGATCAGTCCGTGACCGTGCTGACCGGGATTAAGAGTGCCGTGGGTGATAACGCGAAAGTGGTGTACGCCAAAGGGGCGAACGTCACCAACGATAAAGACATCGTCACCTTCCTCAACCAGTACGAGGAGGCGGTGAAGGTCGATCCGCGCACGCCGAAGGAGATGATCGACGAGGCGGTGAATACCGCGAAACAGTCTGATGTGGTTGTCGCGGTCGTGGGCGAAGCGCAGGGTATGGCGCACGAGGCCTCCAGCCGTACCGACATCACCATCCCACAGAGCCAGCGCGATCTGATCGCTGCCCTGAAAGCCACCGGCAAGCCGCTTGTGCTGGTGCTGATGAACGGGCGTCCGCTGGCGCTGGTGAAAGAGGACCAGCAGGCTGACGCCATTCTGGAAACCTGGTTTGCCGGTACCGAAGGCGGTAACGCCATCGCCGACGTGCTGTTTGGTGATTACAACCCGTCGGGCAAGCTGCCGATGTCCTTCCCGCGCTCCGTCGGGCAGATCCCGGTGTACTACAGCCACCTGAACACCGGTCGCCCGTACAACGCCGACAAGCCGAACAAGTACACATCCCGTTACTTCGACGAAGCTAATGGCCCGCTGTATCCGTTTGGTTACGGTCTGAGCTACACCACCTTCAAGGTTTCTGACGTGAAAATGTCGGCGCCGACCCTGAAGCGTGACGGCAAAGTTACCGCCAGCGTCGAGGTGACCAACACCGGCAAGCGCGAAGGGGCAACGGTGATTCAGATGTACGTGCAGGATGTCACCGCCTCGATGAGCCGTCCTGTTAAGCAGCTGCGCGGCTTCGAGAAGGTCAATCTGAAGCCTGGCGAAACCCAAACCATCAGCTTCCCGATTGACGTGGACGCGCTGAAGTTCTGGAACCAGCAGATGAAATACGATGCGGAGCCAGGCAAGTTTAACGTCTTTATCGGCGTGGACTCCGCCCGCGTGAATAAAGGCGAGTTCGAGCTGCTGTAACCTTCCTTCCTTTGCATCCCCCGGTTTCCGGGGGATGCGTCTTACCTTATGCTAAAAAGGCATTTTGCCGGGTAAATCCGCCGTTTTAAGCTACGCTTTTCTCTCAAGCCTCTGAAAAAGGCGATAAAAAAATGAGGACAGCGGAATGACGATTAAAACGGGGATGGTAGCTTCTGCGGCGCTACTCGCAGCGCTAAGCCTGCCGCTACAGGCGGCGGAGCCGGTAAAAGTGGGCTCAAAGATCGATACCGAAGGCGCCCTGCTCGGCAATATTATTTTGCAGGTGCTTGAAAGCCACGGCGTGAAAACCGTCAATAAAGTTCAGCTGGGCACCACGCCCGTCGTGCGCGGGGCGATCACCTCCGGCGAGCTGGATATCTATCCGGAATACACCGGCAACGGGGCATTCTTCTTCAAAGATGAAAACGATCCGGCATGGAAAAACGCCAAAGCCGGGTATGAGAAAGTCAAAAAACTCGACGCGGAACAGAACAAGCTTGTCTGGCTGACGCCGGCCCCGGCCAACAATACCTGGACTATCGCCGTGCGCAAGGACGTGGCGGAGAAAGGTAAGCTGACGTCTCTGGCGGATCTTAGCCGCTATCTGAAAGAGAAGGGCGACTTTAAGCTTGCTGCATCCGCGGAGTTTATCGAGCGTCCTGACGCGCTCCCGGCGTTCGAAAAAGCCTACGACTTCAAGCTCGAACAGGCGCAGCTGCTCTCGCTGGCGGGCGGGGATACGGCGGTAACCATCAAAGCGGCGGCGCAGCAAACTTCCGGCGTTAACGCGGCAATGGCCTACGGCACCGACGGTCCGGTGGCGGCGCTCGGCCTGCAAACCCTGACCGATCCTAAAGGCGTACAGCCGATTTACGCCCCGACCCCGGTCGTGCGTGAGGCGGTGCTGAAAGCCTATCCGGAGATTGCCGACTGGCTCAAACCGGTCTTCGAAAAACTGGATGAAAAAACGCTGCAGCAGCTGAATGCCAGCATTGCCGTCGAGGGGCTGGATGCCAAAAAAGTGGCCGCCGACTTCCTGAAACAACAAGGGCTTGTGAAGTAACGGGAAAGGGCTGTGCCAATAAAATGTCATAACCGCGTCCTGCTGCTGTTGGCCTGCGTGGCCATCGCGGCGGTCGCATTACCGTTTGTCAACGTTGCCCCAAACCGCTTGATGTCGGGGGAGGGCAAAGCGCTCTGGCAGGTCTGGTCCTTTACGCCGGGATGGCTTGTGGCGTCGCTGGGCGCGTGGGTTGCGCTTTCGCTCTGGCAGGGACGCACGGCGCAGTGGCTGACGCTGCTCCTCGCTGAAGGGCTGTTTATCATCCTGTTCTGGAGCGCCGGGCTGGCGGCGACGCATATGGCGTCGGCGGAAAGTCCGCTGGCGAGAACCACAATAGGCAGCGGCCTCTGGCTGTGGCTGGCGCTGTGTCTGCTGGCCAGCAGCGATGCCATTCGTCGACTTATCTCCAGCGCCGTCTGGCGCTGGGTGCTCAACGCGCAGATATGGTGTATTCCCTTGTTCTTGCTGTTCAGCGGTGAGCTGAACAATCTCTCGCTTCTGAAAGAGTACGCCAACCGTCAGGAGGTGTTTGATGATGCCCTGGCGCAACACCTGACGATCCTTTTTGGCACCCTGATCCCGGCTCTGCTGGTCGGGATACCGCTCGGCATGTGGTGCTATCGCCATCCTTCACGCCAGGGTGGGGTTTTTACCGTCCTCAACATTATCCAGACCATTCCCTCCGTCGCGCTGTTTGGCCTGCTGATTGCCCCGCTGGCCGGGCTGGTGAAGTCGTTTCCGGTGCTGGGAACGCTCGGCATAGCCGGAACGGGGTTAACGCCCGCGCTTAACGCGCTGGTGCTGTATGCGCTGCTGCCGCTGGTGCGCGGCGTGGTCGCGGGGCTGAGTCAGGTCGCGCCGAATGTGCTTGAAAGCGCCCATGCGATGGGGATGAGCGCGCGGCAGTGTTTCTGGAAAATTCAGCTGCCGCTGGCGCTGCCCCTGCTGCTGCGCAGCCTGCGGGTGGTGGCGGTCCAAACCGTCGGCATGGCGGTGATTGCGGCGCTGATTGGCGCGGGAGGCTTTGGCGCGCTGGTGTTCCAGGGGCTGCTCAGCAGTGCCCTCGATCTGGTGTTACTGGGCGTGGTGCCCACGATTGCGCTGGCGGTTGTCGTCGACGCGCTGTTTGCCTTATGGCTCGCGCTGCTCAGGAGAAGAGCCAATGATTGAATTTCATGATGTCAGTAAAACCTTTGCCGGTCGCCCGGCGGCGAGCCACCTGAACCTGAACTTTGCCGAGGGGGCGTTTTCCGTGCTGATTGGCACCTCTGGGTCGGGCAAGTCCACCACGCTGAAGATGATCAACCGTCTGGTTGAGCATGACAGCGGGCTGATTCGCTTTGCCGGGGAAGAGATCCGCAGCTTGCCGGTGCTGGAGCTGCGTCGGCGGATGGGCTATGCCATTCAGTCTATCGGCCTGTTTCCGCACTGGACGGTGGCGCAGAACATCGCCACCGTGCTGCAGCTGGAGAAATGGTCGCGAGCAAAAATCGCTGACCGGGTGGATGAGCTGATGTCGCTGCTGGGGTTAGAGCCCGCGCTGCGCGATCGCTATCCGCACCAGCTCTCCGGAGGCCAGCAGCAGCGCGTGGGCGTGGCGCGCGCGCTGGCCGCTAACCCGCAGGTACTGCTGATGGATGAACCCTTCGGCGCGCTGGATCCGGTCACTCGCGGGGCCCTGCAGGCGGAAATGACCCGCATTCACCGCATTCTCGGGCGCACGATCGTTCTCGTGACGCACGATATTGATGAAGCTCTGCGCCTGGCCGACCATCTGGTGCTGATGGATCATGGCGAAGTGGTGCAGCAGGGCTCGCCGCTTGAGCTATTAACATGGCCGAAGAACGACTTTGTGCGCGAGTTTTTCGGCCGCAGCGAGCTGGGCGTGAGGCTGCTCTCCCTGCGGACGGTCAGCGACTATATGCGTCGGGAGGAGGTACCGGTGAGCGGCGAACCGCTGCAGGCGCAGATGAGCCTGCGGGATGCCCTCTCGGCGTTTGTCGCGCGCCAGTGCGAGGTATTGCCTGTCTCTGACTCGCGCGGTACGCCGTGCGGAACCTTACATTTTCGCGATCTGCTGGCCGGGGAGGTGACGCGTGAAGGCACTGCGTGATCCGCTCCTCTGGCTGGTAGCGCTGTTTGTCGCCTTACTGTTTCTGATGCCCCACAGCGCGGCGCTGTTTAACGTCCTTTTCCCGGGGCTGCCGCGGCCGGTTTATCAGCAGGAGAGCTTTATTAATCTCGCCCTGGCGCATCTCTGGCTGGTGGCGCTCTCAAGCGTCATCGCGGTTGTATTGGGGGTTGGAGCAGGCATCGCGGTCACGCGGCCTGCGGGCAAAGAATTTCGTCCGCTGGTGGAGACGATAGCGGCGATTGGCCAGACGTTTCCCCCGGTGGCTGTGCTGGCGATAGCGGTTCCAGTGATGGGCTTTGGTCAGCAGCCCGCCATTATTGCGCTGATTTTATACGGCGTATTGCCGGTACTGCAGGGCACGCTGGCGGGCCTCGCGGCGGTACCGGCGTCAGTGCTGAGTGTGGCAGAAGGGATGGGGATGAGTCGCGGCCAGCGGCTGCGCAAGGTTGAACTCCCGCTTGCGGCGCCGGTTATCATTGCCGGGATCCGCACATCGGTGATTATCAACATCGGGACGGCGACCATTGCGTCTACGGTCGGTGCCAATACGCTGGGAACGCCGATTATTATCGGCCTGAGCGGGTTTAATACGGCTTATATCGTGCAGGGGGCGGTGCTGGTCGCGCTGGCGGCAATCGTCGTCGATCGCCTTTTTGAGCGGCTGGCGCTGTACCTCAGCCGACACCGCCGCGAACAATAAACGAGTATCCTGCCAGCATCACGCCGCCGATACCGCTCACGGCCATCAGGACAAAAAGGGTAATAATGGCCAGTTTGGTTGCCTTCATCATGTGCTCCTGTTGTTAACGGAACAATTATACGGTGAAGCGCAGCTGTTAATGAACCATTAAATGCCGTTATGGCTCATCCGGGCCAAGGGAATATACCGGGTAACCATTCTCTCGCCATTGTGTCAGCAGCTGCTGCTGCGTGGCGGAGGGCACTTCCCCACACCAGACCAGCAGGGTCTGACCGTCGAAAAACTCAGGTCTGAGCTGCGCCAGGGAATGCGCCAGGACATCCACGCGCCAGCCCTTCTGGGTCGCAATCCACGCTTCCAGCCACAGGCGGGTGGTATCGTGCACGTTCCAGCCGACCACCAGCGCATCTTTTCCGGCTTTGTTCTTCGCCGAGGCAAGGCAGACGGCAATGTAGTTGATCAGCACCCCGTCGAGCAGGCTGAGCAGCGCCTGCAGGGTGGACTGCTGGCACTGCAGGCGTCGACGGAGCGGAATGAAAAGATGGGAGATCAGCGTCTGTGCCGGATAGTCGCGGCCCTGCTCTTTTATCCATGCGCGCAGGCGCTGCAGGTTGCCCGCCTGCAGAAGCCGAAGCAGGGTTTCCTGCTGTTCGCGCCAGAGGTGCTGCGTGTCAGGATCGTCGTGGCTCAACAGGGATTTCACTTTCCCGACCTGCACTCCGTTGTCGATCCAGCTTTTTATTTCGCGGATACGGTCGATATCGGCCTCATTAAAGAGGCGATGCCCACCGTCGGTCCTTTGCGGTTTAAGCAATCCATACCGTCGCTGCCAAGCCCGTAGGGTAACGGGATTGATATCACAAAGGAGTGCCACTTCACCTATCGTGTAAAGCGCCATATTCGCCCCCTGGCTTACGCGTTCCCAGCTTAACTGTAGACCCACTTTGGCGAACTAGGAAGAATTGATTGATTTTTGAACAAGCAATGCGAAGCATGCGCGATATTTAGAAAAATGTGTGATAACGGACACGATTTTGCGCTTTTTTGGGATGCTTCAAAGAAAGTAAACCCACATCCGTGTATGTTACGCGTTTTTAGCGTGTGCGGTTTTGAGTATGTACGAGTTTAATCTGGTGCTGCTGTTGCTTCAGCAGATGTGCGTGTTTCTGGTCATTGCCTGGCTGATGAGCAAAACTCGCCTGTTTATCCCGCTGATGCAGGTCACCGTACGTCTGCCGCATAAGCTGCTCTGCTACGTCACCTTCTCTATTTTCTGCATCATGGGGACTTATTTTGGTCTCCATATCGAAGACTCTATTGCCAATACGCGCGCGATTGGCGCGGTGATGGGCGGGCTGCTGGGCGGTCCCGTCGTCGGTGGCCTTGTCGGCTTAACCGGGGGGCTGCATCGCTATTCCATGGGAGGGATGACGGCGCTCAGCTGCATGATCTCGACGATCGTGGAAGGGCTGCTCGGCGGGCTGGTGCACAGCTATATGATCAAACGCGGCCGCCCTGATAAAGTCTTTAGCCCGCTTACCGCCGGTGCCATTACCTTTGTGGCCGAAATGGCGCAGATGGCGATCATTCTGCTGATTGCCCGTCCGTTTGACGATGCGCTGCACCTGGTCAGCAGCATTGCCGCCCCGATGATGGTGACCAACACCGTGGGGGCAGCGCTGTTTATGCGCATCCTGCTCGACAAGCGCGCCATGTTCGAAAAGTACACCTCGGCTTTTTCCGCCACGGCGCTGAAGGTCGCCGCCTCGACCGAAGGGATCCTGCGCCAGGGCTTTAACGAAGAGAACAGCATGAAGGTCGCGCAGGTGCTCTACAAGGAGCTGGATATCGGCGCGGTGGCCATCACCGACCGCGAGCGGCTGCTGGCCTTTACCGGAACCGGGGACGATCACCATCTGCCGGGTAAACCCATCTCCTCAGCCTATACGCTGCGCGCCATCGAAACCGGTGAGGTGGTGTACGCCGACGGTAACGAAGTGCCTTACCGCTGTTCGCTGCATCCGCAGTGCAAGCTGGGCTCCACGCTGGTGATTCCGCTGCGCGGGGAAAATCAGCGGGTGATGGGAACCATCAAGCTGTATGAGGCCAAAAACCGTCTGTTCAGCTCGATCAACCGCACGCTGGGGGAGGGGATCGCCCAGCTGCTGTCCGCGCAAATCCTTGCCGGGCAGTATGAGCGGCAGAAAGCCCTGCTGACGCAGTCTGAGATCAAACTGCTGCATGCCCAGGTCAATCCGCATTTCCTGTTCAACGCCCTCAATACGCTTAAAGCGGTGATCCGCCGCGACAGCGATCAGGCCGCGCAGCTGGTGCAATTTCTGTCGACCTTTTTCCGCAAGAACCTGAAACGGCCTTCAGAGATCGTGACCCTCGCCGATGAGATTGAGCACGTGAATGCCTATCTGCAGATTGAGCAGGCGCGTTTCCAGTCGCGCCTGCAGGTGTCGCTCTCCGTTCCGGACGAGCTGGCGTATCAGCATCTCCCGGCCTTTACCCTGCAGCCTATTGTGGAAAACGCCATCAAGCACGGTACATCACAGCTGCTGGGAACGGGGGAGATAACCATTGCCGCCAGCCGTTTCAACCACCATCTGGTGCTGGATATTGAAGATAACGCCGGTCTTTACCAGCCTTCCGCCTCCGGCGGTTTAGGTATGAGCCTGGTGGATAAACGCCTGCACGCCCATTTTGGCGACGATTGCGGCATTACCGTCGCCTGCGAGCCCGACCAATTTACCCGTATTACCGTACGACTGCCGCTGGAGGAAAACGCATGTTAAGAGTGCTGATTGTGGATGACGAGCCGCTGGCACGGGAAAACCTGCGCGTTCTGCTGCAGGAGCAGCCGGATATTGAGATTGTGGGAGAGTGTGCGAACGCGATTGAGGCCATCGGCGCGGTGCACAAGCTGCGCCCGGACGTGCTGTTTCTCGATATTCAGATGCCCCGCATCAGCGGGCTGGAGATGGTCGGTATGCTTGACCCGGAGCATCGCCCGTACATCGTGTTTCTGACGGCGTTTGATGAATACGCCGTTAAGGCCTTTGAGGAGCACGCGTTTGACTATTTACTCAAGCCGATTGAAGAGAAGCGTCTGGAAAAAACGCTCACTCGTTTACGCCAGGAGCGCACCGTGCAGGACGTCACGCTGCTGCCGGAGAACCAGCAGCCGCTGAAGTTTATCCCCTGTACCGGACACAGCCGGATCTATCTGCTGCAGATGGATGATGTGGCGTTCGTCAGCAGCCGACTGAGCGGGGTGTTTGTCACCAGCGCGGAAGGGAACGAAGGGTTTACCGAGCTTACCCTGCGCACGCTGGAGAGTCGCACGCCTCTGCTCCGCTGCCACCGCCAGTATCTTGTAAATATGGCGCACCTGAAGGAGATCCGCCTGGAAGATAACGGCCAGGCCGAGCTGGTGCTGCGTGCCGGGCAAACGGTACCCGTCAGCCGTCGCTATCTCAAGAGTTTGAAAGAGGCGATTGGCCTGTAAAGCTGGTACACTGCGCGCCATTGCATCATCGACATTCGAAGGCTCTATGCTAAGTAACGATATTCTTCGTAGCCTGCGCTACACCCTGAAAGCGAACAATAACGACATGGTGCGCATTCTTGCGCTGTCCGACATGGAATCCACGTCTGCGAGTTTTGACACGTGGATGACCAAAGAAGACGAAGAGGGCTTTGTCCGCTGCCCTGACATCATTCTGTCGGGTTTCCTTAATGGCCTGATTTACGATAAGCGTGGCAAGGATCCCTCCGCGCCTGAGCTGGCGCTGGAGCGTCGGGTGAACAACAACACGGTGCTGAAAAAGCTGCGTATCGCGTTTTCGCTGAAAACGGACGATATTGTGGCGATCATGACGGAGCAAAAATACCGCGTATCCGTGCCGGAAGTGACCGCCATGATGCGCGCGCCGGATCATAAAAACTACCGTGAGTGCGGCGATCAGTTTCTGCGTAATTTCCTGCGCGGGCTGACCCACCGGGTGCATCACCCGAAACCATAAAAAAAGCCGGAGATTATCTCCGGCTTTTTTGTTATTTCACCTGCTGGCCAGGCTTCGCGCCTTCGTCAGGGCTTAACAGGAAGATATCTTTCCCGCCAGGGCCTGCGGCCATCACCATCCCCTCGGAGATGCCGAAGCGCATTTTGCGCGGCGCCAGGTTCGCCACCATCACGGTCTGACGGCCGATCAGCACCTGCGGGTCCGGATACGCAGAACGGATGCCGGAGAAGACGTTACGCTTCTCGCCGCCCAGATCCAGCGTCAGGCGCAGCAGCTTGTCAGAACCTTCCACGAATTCCGCGTTTTCGATCAGCGCCACGCGCAGGTCGACTTTGGCGAAATCGTCAAAGGTAATGGTTTCCTGAATCGGATCGTCTGCCAGCGGGCCGGTGACCGGTGCCGCAGCCGCCTTCACCTCTTCTTTAGACGCTTCCACAAGGGCTTCAACCTGCTTCATCTCGATGCGGTTGTACAGCGCTTTAAAGGTGTTCACCTTGTGGCCGAGCAGCGGCTGCGCCATGGCATCCCAGGTCAGTTCGGTGTTCAGGAACGCTTCAGCGCGGGCAGCCAGCTGCGGCAGAACCGGCTTCAGGTACGTCATCAGCACGCGGAACAGGTTGATGCCCATGGAGCAGATGGCCTGCAGATCGGCATCGCGACCTTCCTGTTTCGCTACAACCCACGGTGCCTGTTCGTCCACATAGCGGTTCGCCAGGTCGGCCAGAGCCATGATTTCGCGCACGGCTTTACCGAACTCACGGGTTTCCCACGCGTCGCCAATGGTGGCTGCCGCGTCGGTAAAGGTTTTGTACAGGGCTGGGTCAGCCAGTTCAGCCGCCATCACGCCGTCAAAACGCTTAGCGATAAAGCCCGCGTTACGGGAGGCGAGGTTCACCACCTTGTTGACGATGTCCGCGTTCACGCGCTGCACGAAATCTTCCAGGTTCAGATCGATATCGTCGATGCGGGAAGAGAGCTTCGCGGTGTAGTAGTAGCGCAGGCTGTCCGCGTCGAAGTGGTTCAGCCAGGTGCTGGCCTTAATGAACGTCCCGCGGGACTTGGACATCTTCGCGCCGTTCACCGTCACGTAGCCGTGAACAAACAGGTTGGTTGGCTTGCGGAAGTTGCTGCCTTCCAGCATTGCCGGCCAGAACAGGCTGTGGAAGTAAACGATGTCTTTACCGATGAAGTGATACAGCTCGGCAGTGGAATCTTTCTTCCAGTATTCGTCGAAGCTGACGGTGTCGCCACGCTTGTCGCACAGGTTCTTGAAGGAGCCCATGTAGCCGATTGGCGCGTCCAGCCAGACGTAGAAGTATTTGCCCGGCGCGTTCGGGATTTCAAAGCCGAAGTACGGCGCATCGCGGGAGATATCCCACTGCTGCAGGCCGGATTCGAACCACTCCTGCATTTTGTTCGCCACCTGTTCCTGCAGCGCGCCGCTGCGGGTCCACGCCTGCAGCATTTCGCTGAAGGACGGCAGGTCGAAGAAGAAGTGCTCGGAGTCACGCATCACAGGCGTGGCGCCGGAAACCACGGATTTCGGCTCGATAAGCTCGGTCGGGCTGTAGGTCGCGCCGCACACTTCGCAGTTATCGCCGTACTGGTCCGGGGATTTACATTTCGGGCAGGTGCCTTTGACGAAACGGTCCGGCAGGAACATGCCTTTTTCCGGATCGTACAGCTGAGAGATGGTGCGGTTTTTGATAAAACCGTTCTCTTTCAGACGGGTGTAGATCAGCTCCGACAGCTCGCGGTTTTCGTCGCTGTGCGTGGAGTGATAGTTGTCATAGCTGATGTCAAAGCCAGCAAAATCGGTCTGATGCTCCTGACTCATTTCGGCAATCATCTGCTCCGGGGAGATCCCCAGCTGCTGCGCTTTCAGCATGATCGGCGTGCCGTGAGCATCGTCCGCACAGATGAAGTTAACCTCGTGGCCGCGCATTCGCTGGTAACGGACCCAGACATCAGCCTGGATATGCTCCAGCATGTGGCCGAGGTGGATTGAGCCGTTGGCGTACGGCAGTGCGCACGTTACCAGAATTTTCTTCGCGACTTGAGTCATAGTAGGCATTACTTCTTTTAACTGTGAAAAGGGTTTTTGATATTACCAAAAGGGGCATTATTAAGTAAGCACAAACCACGGCCTTTCAGGTAAACTTGTCCATCTAAGGTCTTATTCACAAGAACAAAGGAGTCGGGATGAGTTCTCAATCCCAGGCCAAATCACCGGAAGCCTTACGAGCAATGGTCGCCGGGACGCTGGCTAACTTTCAGCATCCAACCCTGAAGCACAATCTCACTACGCTGAAAGCGTTACACCACGTTGCCTGGCTGGACGATACCCTGCACATTGAGCTGCAGATGCCGTTCGTCTGGACCAGCGCCTTTGACGCGCTGAAGGAGCAAACCAGCTCTGAACTGCTGCGCATCACCGGCGCGAAGGCGATTGACTGGAAGCTGAGCCACAGCATCGCCACGCTGAAACGCGTGAAAAACCAGCCTGGCGTGAACGGCGTGAAAAATATCATTGCCGTCAGCTCGGGCAAGGGCGGGGTAGGGAAATCCTCTACCGCCGTTAACCTGGCGCTCGCGCTGGCAGCGGAAGGGGCAAAGGTCGGCATTCTGGATGCGGATATCTACGGTCCGTCTATTCCGAACATGCTGGGCGCGGAAAACCAGCGCCCAACCTCGCCGGACGGGACCCACATGGCGCCAATTATGGCGCACGGTCTGGCGACCAACTCTATCGGTTACCTGGTGACTGACGATAACGCCATGGTCTGGCGCGGCCCGATGGCCAGCAAAGCGCTGCTGCAGATGCTGCAGGAGACGATGTGGCCTGATCTGGATTATCTGGTGCTGGACATGCCGCCGGGCACCGGTGACATTCAGCTGACGCTGGCGCAGAACATTCCGGTCACGGGGGCGGTCGTCGTGACTACGCCGCAGGATATCGCGCTGATCGACGCCAAAAAAGGCATCGTGATGTTCGAGAAGGTGGAAGTGCCGGTGCTCGGTATCGTCGAGAACATGAGCATGCACATCTGCAGCAACTGCGGTCACCACGAACCTATCTTCGGTACGGGTGGTGCAGAAAAACTGGCCGCGAAGTATCACACTCAGCTGCTGGGGCAGATGCCGCTGCACATTACCCTGCGTGAAGATCTGGATAGCGGAAAGCCGACGGTGGTCAGCCGTCCGGACAGCGAGTTCGCGGAAATGTATCGCCAGCTGGCAGGACGCGTTGCGGCGCAGCTCTACTGGCAGGGCGAAATCATCCCGGGGGAAATCGCGTTCCGCGCGGTGTAATTCCTCTGTGCTTCAGTGCCGGGTGGCGGCTTCGCCTTACCCGGCCTATGAAGTTTGGGTTTCCAGGTCAGGTAAGCGAAGCGCCACCTGACTTTACCTAAGCCGATAATGCATCAGATAATACTCTCCGTCCGGAGAATCACCCGTCGCCTCGATGTGCCAGCCGTGTCGCTGGTAAAACGCAATAGCCCGCGCATTCTTCACCAGACACTTAAGCGAACCCGTACTGGTAAACGTCTTCTGTACGTGCTCAAGCAACTCATGCCCGACGCCCAGGCTCTGATACTGCGGATCGACAAACAGGTTGTGCAGGAAATTATCGTTCGTCCAGACGGAGGCAAAACCCAGGCGATGACCGTTCTGAACAGCAACCCAAATCACTTCGTCACGGGTTGCCGCGTCAAAATCTTCAAGCTGCCAGTCTGCGCCGTCCAGCCATGGCCAGGCTTCACGCCGGGCGTGGAGGTAGAGCGTGCGCAGGAAAGGGCGATCGCTTTCCTGCCAGGGGCGAATCAGAATTGCGTTAGCGGTGATAGAAAATATCTCCATTGTAGGCTTTGTAGATCTTGCCATCAGCATCGCCAATCAGCACGTAGTTCTCACCCATGTAGGTCCAGTGGGTTCCGGCATCCGGAGCCGGCAGGTTACGCAGCTGGTACTGTTTGATGGTGTACTCCGGCGTTTGATACTGCGCCGGCGCCGTGTCGCCAATCTTGAATTTTGTGAAGTCCGCGATGAACTCTTGTTCTTCATAGGCCTTGATGCCGGATGCTGCTTGTGACGCTGCATTCGCCGCGCTTGCCAGAGACATCGCGACACCAAGAAGCAGCCATTTACACTTAGCCATTTTTTCTCCAGTTGAACGGTTTTTAAGTTTGTTTTTGCCTGTCAACAATACGGCAACCTGCCTATTTTAAATATCAGACTATGGCTTGTTCGATAAAAAATGTAACAAAAATGAACCTATCTGATAATCGTTTTGCATTTGGTATGCCTAATCGATGACATGATCTTTACCATCATACAGACGCGACACTTCTTTACAGCGTGATGGCGTTTTGCCCGTTAAGATGACCTTCGTTAAAACATGAGGTCACAATGGATAACCGCAAATTCGGTCGACTGCGCCGCTGGGCGCGGGAAGGGATCATACTTGTTCTGCTGACGCTGGCCGTAGTGTGGGGTGTTGATCGGTATCGAGAACCGACACTCCCCGCCAGTTTTAGTGCAACACCGATGCAGAGCATCGACGGTAACATTCACGATATCTCGGCCCTGAGCCAGGAACGCCCGCTGCTGATTTACGTGTGGGCCACCTGGTGCAGCATATGCCGTTTCACGACGCCTTCCGTTAATCAACTGACAGAAGAGGGCGGGAACGTTGTGAGTATTGCCATGCGTTCCGGTGATAACGCAAAGCTTGCGCGCTGGGTTGAAAAGAAACAGCTGAAAATGCCGGTGATTAACGATGAAAACGGTGCGTTGTCGCAGCAGTGGCTGGTGAGCGTAACGCCGACGCTGGTCATTGTGTCGAAGGGTAATGTGGTCAGCACCACGACGGGCTGGACGAGTTACTGGGGTTTAAAATTAAGGATGTGGTGGGCAGGCGTATAAAATAACCCCCTCTCCCTGCGGAAGAGGGGGTTGTATTACTTAGCCAGAACTTCCTGCGCGGTGCGCTCAACCAGAGAGAGCAGGATTTTAATATCTTCCAGCGTCACGGTTGGGTTCAGCAGCGTCAGCTTCAGGCAGGTGACGCCGTTATGCTCGGTCACACCGACGTTCGCACGGCCGGATTCCAGCAGCGCATCACCAATTTTCTGGTTCAGCAGGGCGATACCTGCGTCATCCATCTGCACCTGTCCGCGGAAGCGGAACAGAACGCTTGCCAGCTGTGGCTGCATAACCAGTTCCAGCGCAGGCTGCGCTTTCACGTAGGCCGCAACCTGTTGTGCCAGGGTCACGCCGTGATCGATGATCGCCGCGTATTGCTCCTGACCCAGCGCTTCCAGGCTCATCCACAGCTTCAGCGCGTCAAAACGACGGGTGGTCTGCAGAGATTTGGACACCAGGTTAGGCACGCCGGCTTCTTCGTCGAACTCAGAGTTCAGGTAGGCCGCCTGATAGCGCATCAGCTCATAGTGACGCGCTTCTTTCAGCAGGAACGCGCCGCAGCTGATGGTCTGGAAGAACTGCTTGTGGAAGTCCAGGGTAACGGAATCCACCAGCTCGATGCCGTCCAGGTAGTGACGATACTGCTCAGACATCAGCAGCGCGCCGCCCCAGGCAGCATCAACGTGTACCCAGATGTTCTGTTTCGCCGCCAGCTCTGCAATCGCACGCAGCGGGTCGATGGCACCGGCATCGGTGGTACCTGCCGTCGCGACGATCGCCAGAATCTGCTCACCGTTTGCATTGCACTGCTCAATTTTCGCCGCCAGATCGGTCAGATCCATGCGGGAGAATTCGTCCGTTTTCACCTGCACCACGGACTGGTAGCCCAGACCCATCAGCGCCATGTTTTTCTGCACGGAGAAGTGTGCGTTTTCGGAGCACAGCACGCGAATTTTGCGCAGATCGCCCACCAGACCGTCCTGCTGAACGGAGTGACCCTGACGCGCAAAGAACGCATCGCGCGCCAGCATCAGGCCCATCAGGTTGCTCTGGGTGCCGCCGCTGGTGAAGACACCCGCGTCGCCAGCCTGATAACCCACGCGGGTACGCAGCCACTCGATCAGTTTGATCTCAATGATGGTTGCGGACGGGCTTTGATCCCAGGAGTCCATACTCTGGTTAGTGGCGTTGATCAGCACTTCCGCCGCCTGGCTTACCACCAGGCTTGGGCAGTGCAGGTGCGCCACACACTGCGGGTGATGAACGGACAAGCTGTCTTTCAGGAAGAACTCCACGGCGCGTTCAATCGCCGCTTCGTTGCCCAGCCCTTTCGGGTTGAAATCCAGCTTAATACGGTCGCGCAGTTCTGCGACCGTTTTGCCCTGGTACATCTCAGGCTGTTTCAGCCACTGCATCACAGCCTGAGTGCTTTGTTCGATCGCCTGCTGATAAGCTTCAATGCTCTGCGCAGAGGAGAACAAAATTGGGTTTGAATCAGACATCGTAATCAATAACTCCGGTTACGCCGGGCGAACGCCCGCAGCAAGCAGTGCCTGCTCAAATTTATCCAGGAAGATTTTCAGCTCTTCGTCGCTGATCAGCAGAGACGGCAGCAGACGCAGAACGATACCGTTACGGCCACCGCGCTCCAGAATCAGACCGGCTTCGAAGCACTTCTTCTGAATCAGTGCAGACAGTTCGCCGTCGCCCGGGAAGCAGCCCATGTGGTCAGCGGCTTCATGTGGTTTAACGATCTCAATACCGATCATCATGCCCAGACCGCGCACGTGGCCGATCACCGGATAGCGTTTCGCCATCTCTTTCAGCTGGCCTTTCAGCCATTCGCCCTGAGCGGCAACTTTGCCCGCGATGTTCTGATCTTTCAGAATTTTCAGCGTGGTCAGGCCAGTCGCCATCGCCAGCTGGTTGCCGCGGAAGGTACCGGTGTGGTGACCTGGTGCCCATGCGTCAAACTGCTTTTTGATACCGAGCACGGCCAGCGGCAGACCGCCACCTACGGCTTTAGACATCACGATAATGTCTGGCTCAATGCCCGCGTGTTCGAAGGCGAAGAATTTACCGGTACGGGCAAAGCCAGCCTGAACTTCGTCGAGGATCAGCAGAATGCCGTGTTCCTGAGTCACTTTACGGATGCGCTGCAGCCACTCAGCCGGAGCCGGGTTCACGCCGCCTTCGCCCTGAACGGCTTCCAGAATCACCGCAGCAGGTTTACGCACGCCGCTTTCAACGTCGTTGATCAGGTTATCGAAGTAGTAAGTCAGCGCTTTCACGCCCGCTTCACCACCGATACCCAGCGGGCAACGGTACTCGTGCGGGTAAGGCATGAACTGTACTTCTGGCATCATACCGTCAACCGCTTCTTTCGGAGACAGGTTGCCGGTCACGGACAGTGCGCCGTGGGTCATACCGTGGTAACCACCAGAGAAGCTGATGATACCGCTACGACCGGTCACTTTTTTCGCCAGCTTCAGCGCAGCTTCAACGGCGTCAGCACCGGATGGACCGGTGAACTGCAGGCAGTACTCTTTGCCCTGACCAGGCAGCAGAGAGAGCAGGTATTCAGAAAACGCGTCTTTCAGAGGCGTAGTCAGATCCAGTGTATGTAACGGCAAGCCGCTGGTAATGACATTTTGGATGCTTTTCAGCACATCAGGATGGTTATGGCCAAGCGCAAGGGTCCCCGCGCCTGCTAAACAGTCAAGGTATTCTTTATTATCTGCATCGGTGATCCACACGCCTTCTGCTTTAGTGATGGCTAAAGGCAGTTTGCGCGGATAACTCCTGACGTTAGATTCAAACTCGGCCTGACGGGCCAGATAGGTTTCGTTGCTTTTGTGGGCATCTACGGTGTCAATACGGACTTTATCCGTCATCATATCACTCCTACAACCGCCGCTTCGTTATGAGCCACGATTGAATAAAAAGTTAAAAAACAGATGGGGGCCTGAAAAAAACGCCGCCAATATAGAGCCTTTTGCCACGGGGCTCAATGGTTAATTTGTTTACTGTTTTGTGACACGGGGCTGTAACGAGGAAATATCCCCATTTTTAAAATGAAAATTGCATTTTATGCCAAATAAAATCAGCGCGTTACAGGCTGTTTACCCGGTGTGTAAAGTCACAGAAAAGAGTGTGACAAATCGTGCCATCGAACGGCATAAAAGGGGGGAGTTCTGCCTGTTTCTGCGTCATGGACAAAAAGCGGTGCTCATGATGCATGCACAATAGAATTACGCAGTAAAAAAGGACTTTCTACACGCGTGGTGTTCTGATGCTCTTCACCGTTAATAATATGCAAGGCGCTCAGACGACCAATTTCATAGTGTGGCAGTTGAACCGTAGTGAGAGGAGGCAGGAACAACTCCCCAATACCCACCATATTGTCATAGCCGATAACGGCGACATCTTCTGGTATGCGAAGCCCTTGCGCCAGCAGCGTCTGGTAGACCATAAACGCGATACGGTCGTTGCCGCAGATAACGGAGTCGAACCCGGGAATGCCATTCTGCACGTGCGTCAGCAGCACTGACGGGATATCACGATAGTGCTCGTCCCCTGACGTCATATAGCTGTGCGCCAGGCTGTCCGGATCGAGCCCCGCTTCTCGGCATGCACGTTCCAGCCCCTGTCGGCGCCGGGTTGTGGCCAGATGTCCCTCAGGCAAATGCAGGCAGAGAGGGCGTCGATAACCCTCCGTGAGTAACGCCCGCACGGCGGTATATTGGCCCTGTTCATCATCGGGAATATAGCTGGCGACCTTTTCGCCGTCACTTTCGCAGTTGGCCAGCACGCAGGGAAGGGTGAGTAATTTAGCCGGGAGAGGGACACGACGTAACCCCATGGTGGTGTAGATAATCCCGTCAGGCCGATGAGAGAGGAGAAGGTCGACGATGGCGTCCGGGTTGTCATCGGTAAACATATTCATCACGAAGCTATTCCAGCCGTGCATTCTGGCCGTCTCTTCAATAGACAGCGCGATCTCCACCGAGAAAGGTGTCGTCACCGTATCGAGCGCCAGTACGCCTATGGTTTTCGGCGAGGCATGCGCGCCGCGGATTTTCTTGGCGGACAGATCCGGCACATAGCTGGTCTGCTCGATAGCCAACTGAACGCGTGCCAGCGTTTCCGGTTTAAGGCGCTCCGGGCTGTTCAGTGCGCGGGAGACCGTCATCAGCGATACGTTAGCCAGCTTTGCGACGTCCTTCAGGGAAGCCATCTTGTTACTCCGTTAGTGCTCTGTGTGAGAGGGTATACAACTAAGTCGCTGATGTAAAAGGAAGGCTGCTGCACAGGCCAGGCCATTCTTACCTGAGTGATGAAAATTTGATCGCGATCTCACTCTCTTAATGTTAATGTTAACGTTAACTTTCGTGATTAACATCTTAATTTTTTACCAAATAGCATGAGAGAACTTAAATGTTAACGTTACCATCCTGTCATTACTCCAACATGAGAATGTCATGATGAAAACGCATCACTCTCACAGCTACCCTTTATTAAGCGCATTGCTGTTTTTCTTTTTTGTCACGTGGTCCTCTTCCGGCTCGTTGCTTTCTATCTGGCTCCACCAGGAGGTGGGGTTAAAGGCAGGGGATACGGGAGTCATCTATGCCGTACTGTCTGTCTCCGCGCTGTGCGCGCAAATCTGCTACGGCTTCATTCAGGATAAACTCGGCCTGCGAAAAAACCTGCTCTGGTTTCTGACCAGCCTGCTCATTCTTTCCGGTCCGGCCTTCCTGCTGTTTGGTTATCTGCTGCACATTAACGTGTTACTCGGCAGTATTTTCGGCGGGATTTATATCGGGCTAACGTTTAACGGCGGGATTGGAGTACTGGAATCCTATACCGAGCGCGTGGCCCGCCAGAGTCAGTTTGAGTTTGGTAAGGCAAGGATGTGGGGATCGCTTGGCTGGGCGGTGGCAACCTTTTTTGCGGGGCTCCTGTTTAACATTAATCCAAAGCTGAACTTCGCTGTCGCCAGCTGCGCAGGGCTGGTGTTTTTTGTGTTGCTGGCGCGTCTCAGGGTCTCTTCCGCCCCGCACGCCATGCAGGAGGCGGTGTCCGGCGGTAAGGTCACGCTGGAGGATGCATTGCGCCTGCTGACGCTGCCGCGCTTCTGGGCGCTGGTGTTTTTCGTTATCGGCACCTGTATTTATGGCGTTTATGACCAGCAGTTCCCGGTCTATTTCTCCTCCCAGTTCCCGACGTTACAGGAAGGGAACGCCATGTACGGCTATCTCAACTCATTCCAGGTTTTCCTGGAGGCGGCGGGTATGTTTTGCGCCCCGTGGCTGGTGAATCGTCTCGGTGCGAAAAACGGCCTGATTTTCGCCGGAATGGTGATGGCGATGCGTATGGTGGCATCGGGTCTGGTTGAGGGACCGGTACTGATCTCCATTACCAAGCTATTGCACGCGGTTGAGCTGCCCGTTTTGCTGGTCTCCATCTTTAAATACAACAGCCTGCATTTTGATAAGCGGCTCTCTTCCACCCTCTATCTGGTGGGCTTTGCCTGTACAAGCTCGGTGATTGCCTCGGTACTGTCGCCGCTGGCAGGTTACAGCTATGAGAAATACGGCTTTGCTCAGTCCTATCTCATCATGGGGCTACTGGTATTCAGCACCACGTTTATCTCCATCTTCCTGTTGCGCTCGGGTAAGTCCTCTTCTGACCCGCTCATGCCGCAACCTTCCACCATCTGATCGAAAGAGTAGAGAAATGACGTATTCAATTACGAAAGCAGAACAGGAACTGCAGTCCAGACGCGAAGGGCTTAACTTGCGCTGGTATCCCCGTTACCACCTCGCTGCGCGTGCTGGCTGGATGAACGACCCGAATGGCCTGGTCTGGTTTGACGGCTGGTATCACGCCTTTTATCAGCATCATCCATATTCGACCCAGTGGGGGCCGATGCACTGGGGTCATGCGCGAAGCAAAGATTTAGTTAACTGGGAGCACCTCCCGGTTGCGCTGGCACCGGAAGGACCAGACGACAAGGACGGCTGTTTTTCTGGCTCAGCGGTGGTCGATGGCGACACGCTGGCGCTAATCTACACCGGCCACAAATTCCACGGCGATCCCGGCGATGAGGCGAATCTCTACCAGGTTCAGTGCCTGGCAACCAGCCGTGACGGCATCCACTTTGTGCGGCACGGGACCGTCATTGACACACCGCCCGGACTGCATCACTTCCGCGATCCGAAAGTATGGCGTGAAGGGGAGTGGTGGTACATGGTCGTTGGTGCGCGGGAGGGTGATACGGGCCAGGTGCGTGCGTACCGGTCTGCCGATCTGCGCGAGTGGCAGGACATGGGCGTGCTCGCAGTGGCTGAAAAAGAGATGGGCTATATGTGGGAATGTCCGGACTTTTTCACCCTCAACGGTAAACGCGTGCTGATGTTTTCGCCTCAGGGGCTGGCGGCAGAGGGATTCAAAAATCGTAATCTTTTCCAGAGTGGCTACCTGCTGGGCGAGTGGCAGCCCGGCAAACCTTTCGCGCGTGAAGGAGAATTTGTGGAGATGGATCGTGGACATGATTTCTATGCGCCACAAAGCTTCCTGACTCCTGACGGCCGCCGCATCGTTATCGGCTGGCTGGACATGTGGGAATCGCCCCTGCCGGAACAGCAGGATGGCTGGGCAGGCATGCTCTCCTTACCGCGCGAGCTGACGCTGAGTGTGGATAACCGCCTGCAAATGCGGCCGGCCAGAGAAGTTGAAATCCTGCGCGGAGCATGGTTCCCCTGGCCGGTAAGTACGCTTAATAACCAGCAGATGACGCTGGTTGAACACTGCGATGCGATGGAAGTCATTCTGCAATGGGATTGCGCGAACAGCAGCGCGGAGCAATACGGCATTCGTCTCGGCGACGGGCTACGCGTCTATGTTGATGCGCAGATGCAGCGCCTGGTGCTGGAGCGACACTATCCACAGTATGGCCTGTGCGGCACCAGAAGCGTCGCGCTTAACCTGAACGGCGTGCTCAGTCTGCGCTTGTTTTTTGACTACTCTTCCGTGGAAGTGTTTGTTAACGAGGGTGAGGCGTGCCTCAGCAGCCGTATTTATCCTGATGCAGACTGCCGCGAACTGGCGTTGTTTGCCTGGACGGGGGGAGCGTCGCTTATCCATGGCGGAGCGTGGCAGCTGGAGTAAATGTGTATTTAGTCACGAGCTAAAATAAAGCCCCATACAAATGGGGCTATGTAAATCTTATGAGGTGGGAGCGTAGTGCTAAGATCACATTTTTAATAATTGTGCGTTTACAACTCTCTCTTTTTCGACAACCAGCTGCATAATATAGCCACCCTTGTGCCATGAACCCTTATTTGGCTTCCAGCCTTTCGAAAGCAGATATTCAGCAGCTTCAGAGATTGACTTATTCATAATGCGATCCGCTTCACCTGAGAACTGTTTAACATCGCCGCTTGCTTTGGCAGGCTTGCTGTCACAACGGCCCGCAGCATCCATCACCTGAGTGCAGCCTTCAGGAAGATGCTTACGTGCTGATTGTGCAAGTTGAGCAGCATTCTCCAAAGCCTGTTTTTCAGCAGCAGCGTTAATGGCTGTAGTGCGGTTTTGCTCTGCTATATAACAAGCATCTTTACTCACTCCCTTGCTTTGACAATCAGCCATCCGTTGAGCCGGTGAGGAACACGCAGCAAGAGATAATACAGCCGCTACCATCATTAACTTTTTCATTATTGCCTTAGTAATTACAATTATAAATATAGGTGCCTAACATCAAGCCGATCCATATCCCTAATAAAATAAAAGTGAGATACAAAACAGCGGAGATAAAAATGTACTTTGTCATTTTCTTTGCGAGCAGCAATGTATTGAGTTATAGCCAGCTGATTAAAACTCATGGGCGAGTTTTTTAGCTCACTGGCTTTTTATTTTAATACTGTAACATCACCATCCGTAAGATGCGGACGCCGCAACAATTTCATCACCGTTGGATGTACCTGATGTAGAGAGTGTAGCGGCTACATTCTCAGCGAACTTATGACGGTAGCCGATCGCATAACCTTGCGCATCTTTGAAGTTGGCAGCACCGACAGCAACCGCGTTATCTGTATCAACATAATGCAAACCAGCAAGAGAAGCAGCGCCAGCGATACCAGCACGATATTCCTTGCGATCCTCACTCTGCTGATTCTCCAGAGAAGAGAACTTAGCGTTATTTTGACTCTCTAACGCAGTAATACGTGATTCATGATTCGCTAATTGTGCGCTGTGATTCTGAATCGTCGCTTCCTGTGTTTGCTGTCGTGACTGAACGTTAACAACAGCAGTTTTATTCGCTGCGGCTACCGTTTGTGCATCTAAAGCTAAAGATTGCGCGTAAGCGCCCGTATTAAATGCCTGAGTCGCTTTGTCAGAGGCGTCCTGAAGGGCGTGATCTTGTCTATCCTGATCGGCGTTGAAAATGCTTTTATCTACCTTACTTGCAAGCGCTTGTGTATTAGCGTCTGCTTTATTATTAGTGTTATCAATCAATATATTCTGTTTGTTATCAGTGATTGTCTGATCTGCTTTGTTATCGTCGACTTTCTGATTAAGGATAGCGTTAGCTTGAGTGTTAGCGTTTACGCCATCTTGAGCGGTGTTAGCTGTATCTTGTGCTTTATTAATAGCTGTATTTGCTCTGTCAATATCGCCTTGAAGGTTATAGATTTGCCCGTCTTGCTTAATGTTACTTCCTTCGATGTTATCAAGGTTATAGACGGTTTTATCGGTACCCTGAATTTGAATGTGAGCACCTGGATTGTTGACGTTATCGTCAAGGTTTACGTTTACTTCCGCAGCATTTGCTGTATTCATTGAACCAGCAAACACAAAACCAAAAACAGCGATAGCTGTTGTATTTAAATAGTTCATTTTAAAGCTCTCATCATCACTACAAGAAAAAAAAAAGTAAGGGCGCTATCCTGGCGGGAAGATACAACGTCTTGTTATATCTCTATAAATTCGATAATAAGGTTGATAATTTTGGTTTGAAAACTTATTTCGTAACGTGCAGTAACTATCTATGAATGTGTAATTTTGTTTATTGATCTAAATCATAAATAGCAGGAATAGCTAAATAAGATGATCCAGAAGGGATGAAGAAAATAATTATATAATACAATGTATTACCTGTTTATAATGAATGGGGATAAATTGGAAATAAAATATTAATACATTAAATATATTTATGTGTTTAGACGAAAAAAGATTAAAAATACACATAACAGTTTATGTAAATTTATGGGTTTTTGCCGATTATTTATTATCGAACCTTTCGTCAGCTTCGAATGAAAATAAATTCAGCTCATTTTTGTTCCGGGATATACCAGGAAAAAATATTTATGTTGAAGATGCCAGCGAAAAAGTGTTTAGGGAGATTCATAACGCGATCGCTGGCGTGATAAATCGAAACCCCTTGCGCCTGGCCTGTGGCCACGGTTACACTGATTAAGAACATTGATTTTAATAAGTCACTGTTTTAAAAGTATTTTGACTCGGGGTGCCCTTCCACGTGAAGGCTGAGAAATACCCGTATTACCTGATCTGGATAATGCCAGCGTAGTCTGGCGGTTATTCATTGAAAATAAAAATAAATTTCTAGCTTTAACGTCCTGTTTTGATAGTTCATTACTCAATGAGGCTTTCAGAATGGGCCACAGAACCATACGTCACACCATCACACGCAACGGGATTTATTACGTTCGTTTCCGCCTGCCCGGTAATAAATATTTTCGCAAGTCGCTGGAGACTGACAGCCACACCCAGGCGCAGTTGCTCATGTCTTTTGCTTCTCCTGTAATCCCTCTGGTTCAACGTGGAACCATCCAACCGGATCACTTCGGTAAGCGTCTTTCCGAGTATGGCAATAGCCTGAAGCAGCAGAATGAACAATGGCTGGCACAACAATTTCTCAGTGAAGAACGGCGCAATCTTCAGCCGATAGTTGTTCAGGAATACCGCGAGGTTGTTGCGCCTTCAGAAGATGAGGAAGAACAAACAGAAGCACAGTCAAAGGATGTGTTAACACTTGCTGGCGCTTGGAATATGTACAAAAAGGAGAAAGCCCAAAACTGGACGAAGGCAATTTCACAGGCCAATGAGCGCTTTATGGAAGTCATGTTCATTGTCCTTGGTGCATCAACAGATGTAATGACGATCACCAAGCAGGACATCAAGCAGGTGATGGAAGTTGTTGAAAACTTGCCAAAGCGTGTTGTGCAGCCTTATCGGTCAATGACGGTTCAGCAACTGATCGAGTGTGATGATGTTCCGCCAGAAGATTTGGTTGGCGCTGAGTCTATCCACAAGCATTTGAAGATTTACAAATCGCTGTTTAAAACCTTCCTGACTGACAATAAAGATATTCTGGAGAAATCACCGACTGATGGTGTAGTCGCCGCACCGTCGAAAGCTAGGTTTGGAGCTTACAGTGCAGCAGAAATGAGAAAGTTTGTAGGGTGGGCGCTCATGCAGCCTGATGGCTGGCAGAAATGGATCACTCTTTTGTTGGCGTATACGGGAGCCAGAAGAGGGGAGATCGCCAAGCTGGAGAAATCACAGATCAAATTTGATGAAGATAGCCAGCGGCACTATCTCCTGATCGCTGAAGGAGGACAGGGTAAAACCGAAAACGCTACAAGGCAGGTGGCGATCCATCCCAAACTAATCGAGTGGGGTTTTCTTGAGTTTGTAAACCGTCAATGGAAAGAGAAGATTTTCTCACCTGTGTCGGGTAAGAACATGCCGAAGATCGGCAAAGTGCTTGCTGACGTTCGCGATCAACTTGGAATCCCTTACCTTGATGATTACGGACAACGCCGCCTGGTGCATAGTTTCAGACACACAATGATCTCAACCTGCTTGGCTGGTTGGGTTGGCAACTTGGCGCATTTGCAACAGGTGGTTGGTCATGAGAAGAGCGGCTCTGGAATCACTAGGCGCTATCTTCATACATTCCCGCTATCCACGGTATGCTATGTGGTTGATGGCTTGGATTGGTAATTGATTTCACTAACTCGGTTGGTATATTTGCGTAACAGATAATAGCAGTATCCATGAAAGGAGTATAAAAATCGCCCCCATCGTAGGGGGCGAAACAAAGACTACTTATTCTGATGCTACTTGAGTTTATTTTTTTATTGTTCGGATTTTAATCATTAAATCTTTACCGCTTTTGGTCAAAGTCCAAAATAAGTCATATTTTCCTGTTGTGGTCCTCAGATTTTCAACGTTGATTAGCCCGTATGCTTGTAATTGTATAGAGATAGTTTTTAAATCTTGAGATACGACCTTAGGTGAGCTTCCGCTTTGATTTTCTTTTTCTTTGGCTGCATCGCCCAAAGTTCGCGACACAATTGATTCATTGAGATGTTGTGTAAGATAGGGCGAGATAAGAGCAAAAATGTCTTTCCAGGACATCCTTGCATCCCATATTGATAACCTTTCACGGCTATTCTGTAAATAAGTAGATTGGCATTTAAACTCGAAAACACTCTCAAAATCAGCGAGGTTCAACTCTTCAATTTTAGGGCTATGTGCTTTGAGTTGATCAAGATCAAACCTAAGTTGTTCATTTTCTTTTTGTAACTCTATAAGTGCTCTTAAATCGGATTCTTTAGAAGTTTGGTTTGCCCTAATCCAACCGACTGCTGGATACGTTTTCATTGTCTTGCTCATACTAAGGGCTACTAACCCTGGTAGGTCTTTTGCTGTTGCCCATGTTTTCCTGAGACGATTGGTTGAGGCCTTCTCTATGAATGCAACTAGCTTCTCTCTGAGTTCAGAATCTTTTTCAGATTTGGCTAAAGGTAGATTTTCCGGATTCTCATGTACCAAAACAACGACGCGTAAACCTTTTGAAACAGCGTAATCGAATTCCTTTTCGGTGTAACTTAAACCATCTTCCGCAACAGAGCCATAACGACCACCAATGATCAGCAGATAATAATCACAGTCATCAATTACTTTTTTTATGAACTCCCATTGGCCTTCATCGATTGCTGGGAACAACTCCATGCCTGCTGGAATGCAATCCATTTCCATCAGAGTTTGTATGACGTGTTTTCGTTCTTCTTCTAAATCCGTAAAAGTTGAACTTACGAAAACCTGGTAACGTTTATCCATTTTTATCCCTTGAAAGAGGAAGGGGCATGAGCCCCTTCATTCAACATTAACCAGCGTGACGGTAGGATTCACGCACACCATCACGATAACCATCAGCAAACGCTGCTTGAGGACTTTTGTGGCGAACGGTTCCCGCCTGGCTATCAGGTAAGGCGGCTAAGTCTACCCAAACCTGACCTGTGCGAGCCAAGCCAGCGCGGTAACCCTGATCGTAAGCGCAGCCACAACATTTATGGCGACCTTCACCACCTTGATCGTGAGGTAAGCTAATGAAAAGAGTGTTGTAACGGTGTGATTGTTTACAAATAGTCATGCATTGCTCCTTATGAGCGTCATTTTAAGGTTTACATGATCCTCTTTGCCTGGCACAATCAAGCCGTGAAAAATGAAGGCAAGGCTAAGATTCATACGAGTTTGGCGACTCGTATTGGTCATGCTTTGTAAGCCGGGTTCATGCAAATGAATCCGGTTTTTTTACGCCTAAAATTCAGGCGCGGCACTACATGTGGGGGTGGTCAATCAATAGCGGCCCCACATAGTCGATATTCTAGTGATGATTCTTTTCTGCACAAGGGTTGATTTTGACGTTAAATTGAGGTTGTGAAAGGGTAAAAATGCAAAACCCTACACAGCATAAGGCCTGGAAGAGATGTCAATAATTAAGAAAAAAAATTCAAAATCTGATCGAGTGCTGATTTCTTCAACGGGAGGTCAGAATTGCGCAACATGATGTCGCGCAATCTTTATAAGAATAATGAATGTTGCCAGTGGTTTTGATAGTTACGTGCAACATATAGATAACATATATGTGTGCGTAACGATGGAACTAAGAATGTACCCATAACAGTTTGTGATCTGCTAGACCGTCAGCCCAGGCCCTCGGTGAAAAGCGCTTTTCTTCGCCAAATATCGCTACGTGATGCCTTCAGCGACACGCCTCACTGCAACAAGCAGTGCTGTTACACAATGCTGCTTTGGGCTGACGCAAGGGAGATAACTTGATGTTTTGAAGTGCCTATGTTCACTAATTGTACAGCCATTTAACATATTGTATCTTATAAGTACTTGACTGGAATAGTCAGGTATTGCTTTTCGGAGCGTTGATGCGAAGCGGGGTACACAACAGCGATTTCATCAACAGAAGGAAAGCATTAGAGAGGATTTGAGGTGAGTTCTCTTGTTCAAGGATTTTGGATAAGTTTGTCCGGTCACCAAACAATTTCAGGTTTCAGGCCTTTGAAGCTGCCAGCGCATCAAACATGATGAAAGAGCATTATTCTCTTTATCAGCAGAAAAAGAGCTACTACGGCGACGTTACCACAGCGGGCTGAAAGTCTGCCATCACCAAGCGAAATTCTCCCGTCCTAGCCGTCACCGCTTCGTATCTTTTCCCACACAAGTGTGAACTGCCCCACCAATGGCCCCGTATGCTCCACCAGAAGCGCTACAGCGCGTCATCTCCACACAATTGTAACTGACACACCGATAGCGCAGCGCCGTGCTGAGAGGCTCTCACAGGCCCAGAAATGGAGGTTTTCAGTTGTTTTTTTCGAAGAAATTAATTTTTTCGGCTTGAAATGAGGAGGGGGGTAAACTGGTTTGACACACATTTGGTTGACAGACTTAACGCATCCAGCACTGGCGCGGGTTCGTTGTGTACATCTCGATATAACGATCACCAAATCCCACAGGCGAGCCAGTGACACCAGACGGCAGGAGGGGGCATTTAATGAGTATTTAACTCTATTTAAGCTGTATTTAATTCCCCAGGATGGTGTGGATTATTGACAAGTAGGCCACTGAAGAAAGTTCAGTGGCCTCGTAGGAGGCAGACCATAAGCACGTCTAGCCACTGAAGAAAAGTAAGTGGTAATCCACTAAATAAAGGTAAGTGGTATAGTGCCGTTTTACCACTGAAGAAAGTTCAGCTTACTAAATCATTTTTTAACTTCGTTAACTATTTTACTAACACATCCTTTTGACTAAATCATAAAAACAAGGTCAACACCTTAAGGTCAAAGACTGGTTGAACATGCGTTCAATTGTTGGTGTTAAGGAGTGATGTCTTATCGCTCTGCTCTGAATGGCTCTGCCTCTTCAGATATGTGTGGTAAGAAGCTCATCTTCGATGACGTGAACAGACTCGTCATCTCGTGACCCTCTAACCCTCGTTAGCCCATCGCTTACGCTCTGTGACTCGGGTAACCCGACAGGCTACGCCAGAGAGCTACGCTCTCACTCTGTGTGGAAGCTGCGAACTTGTTCGCCATATGTGGATCGGAGCACGGCGGAGAGGACTGCTTTGCATCTGTCCGGTTCACTCCGGCGCGGCGCGGGTTAACTAACTAACCTCCTCAACGCCTCTCTACGGCGTTTAAATGGTGGTGGTGATGCGTATGTACTCCTATGGTGACAAATCCCCGTGTGGAGCGTTACAGAGCGATTTAGCCCTATTGACAAAGATTTCTTTGGCTGGTAATGTTATAATGACTACTACGTATTATATAATCCTACATGATAATGATTGCTATTCCCATGGGAATCTGATACAATAGATCTTAGTAGGGTAATGATTTATCTACTAATCCTCGAACGAAAAAAAACTGCCGCATTTCTGACACCCTCTGTCAAACCGATGGCAATACAAAATGGGTACAAAGAGACCTCCGCTAATATTTTTAACGAAAACGGAGAACCCAATGAATAAACCGAAATCCCAACGTCTCGACCTGACCACTATGACAGGCGAGCAGATCGCTGATCTCATCCTGAACGGCAAATACACCAAATCAGCCTTGTGGGCCTTCATAAGTAGAAACGGCGGCGCAGACGCTGTACATGCTCGATTCCCGCAGATCGCCGTCTGTCTTAATATTTTGAAGCAGGAACGTAAAAAGGCGAAACATGCACGGGCAGTGAAGTCGGTGCTGAAGCCTCTGAGCAATCAACGCGCTGCCGGAATGGAGTTGACCGATATACTTCGTCCAATCCTGGAAGGCCATCGACAGCTTTATCTGGATAAGCTAGGTCTTTCCCTGACTCATGAGCAGATCATTATGCTGCTTGTGGCTGTCAGCGGTGCAGAAGAACTTGAAGCCTACGGTTATCCACTGGCTGGCGAATTCCCGACAGCAACCGCAGCCTAACAACACTGAACAAAACCTGAGCCGGTTCGCCTTCTGGGCGACCACTGGCGGGAGGTCTTTTGTACCTTATTGAGGAGGATTTTTGATATGAAGCTGTCGCTAGACGATGAAACATATGCAATTTTACGTGAAGAGTCTGATCGACTGGGGATTCGTGTTCCACAGCTGATCCGCAACATATGCCAGAACCTGGCAAAACATGTTCAACAACGCAACGAACAACAACCGCACCCAGCAGGGAGAAACAACGATGGGCAACAAAAAAACTGACACTTACGATGTCATTTATTCCAGCATTCGCCGGATTACTAAACTACGCACGCCAGAAGGTGAAATTCGATTCACTGCCACGATGAAGTTGATTTATGCATACATCTGGACGTTTCAGGAGAATAAGGATCGTGGAAATAATGATCCCATTCATACCAACACCAACGTTATTGCGTGGGAGATGGGCGTATCAGAAAAGACTGTGATCGATGCTCTTAAGGCGCTGGATGATGCAAAGGTGGTTATAAAGCGTACTGAAAAAGTGCGTGGTAACGTTAATTCAAGTAACTACGTGGCGATCCCCCCTGCGTCTGTTGCTGCCCTGGGGATTACTCCACCACATCCTAACGAATCAACATCCAAGCCTAAGAAGAAAAAAGCAGCAGAGCCGACAAACGAGGAGAACAAAGGCGATGACGAGCAGGCACAGCAGCAAGAACACGGACAGCAATCCCCTGATGTGTCCCCCACGGCGAGTGAACCTGTGCAACAGGCTGATAGTGTGGCCTCTGCATCTGCCGAGGATGATCCTGAACAGCGATCTGGCTTTTCACAGCCTGCTAGTGATAGCAGCGATGATGTTTCCGCTCATGATGCGGTGAACAGTTCGGAAACGCCACAGCGTGCCGACATTTTTGATCTTAAGCTCTGGCGCGAAAATGGTCCCGATGATTTCGGATTTATGGAGTACGGTGCTGAACACGGTGAAACCGATGTTGACAGGGTCGTAGCTCTGATCGATCAGCATTATTTTGAAGCACTGAAGCAGATAACGATCTTCGATGAAGATGGTGTGGTTACTGAAGAGTTTATCAATGCCCTGAGCGGTGACGCTGCCCCTAATCGTAATGCTGACGGTTCGTTGCAGAGTATCAAGTACGTTTATTGGGTTGCTCGACATTCACAAGATGAACGTGAAGGCATACCTGTACGGACACGCGAGGAATACATGGCAGAAGCCGGGCCGGAACACATCCCAGCGCACCTGTTGCCAAAAGAGCACCGAGCCGAAACCTGAACCTGTGTATGATTTATCTGAGGCAGATCAACCATTCTGATACTGGAGGAATATTGTGTGAGAAAGTAACTGGCAACAGCCAGACAACCAACAGCCTGACGGCTGAATCCCTTACGGTGCGAAGCACTTTACCAGAGGTAAACACCTCCGGTGCTGAAGCCCCTGATTTGTCCCGTTTTTACAAGGCCCGCTCTCGTGATACCTCACTGATCGAGACTGCTAAAAAAATGCTCGTTCACGGTTACACCCCAGGCAAAACGGCGCTGCTCCTACGTTTGCCGTATGACCTGGTAAAAGGCCTTTACGATAACTCGTGGAATCCTCGCTGTCGTAAGATAAGCAATACCAGTCAGTATGCCACTAAGCGAATGGCCCGAATGTACTACGAATCCGGCGCAATGCTGGCAAAAATCTGTGCTGACCTTCAACTGCCTCTATTCACCGTGGTGACGCTGCTTAAGCGTGAAGGAATCACTGAAAAAGAAATGGCATCTCGAATGCCGGATCATACTGATCCGTTGTTTGTGGCCTATCGTGAAACAGTCGCCAGAAAACAGAAGAGCCCACAGCGACGTTCACCCCGCCTGCACTACTAATACCCTAAAAGGGTTAACAGCAATTGCCTTCAGCACCGGAGGTGTTTACCTCTGGTAAAGTGCTTCTCACCGTTAGCTGTTAATCGCCTTGCGATGCACTGACCCAACCCCACATCGGGGGCCAATGAACCTTGAAACAATCACTTCTTACCTGCCCGTTGTCTGGCTGGCGTATCGTTGCGCCCGTGATGGGCTGATCCTCTTGCTGCGAAGCAGTGACGTTGCCCGTCATCGCCTTGCGACAAATATCCTACTTTGGAGACTCCATAAAAATGAAAAACGTAAACGACATCCGCGCCGATATTCTCGCCGCAATGCAGGCCGCTGCCGAACCGGAGAGCGGAGATCTGAATAAAAGCGCCGATCAGGTGTTGGCTGATGCTATCGAGGGATATCTGACCGCTTCGACTGCAACAGCCAGCAAATCAGCCCCGAAAGCAAAGACCATAAAGGAAAAAGGGATCGCTCTGTGCCACCAGGCCCAAGGTTATAGCGCTAATCTGCGTCCGGTAAGTCTCATGATGAAGGCCGATGTTTCTACACTCACACCTGAGCAGATCGAAGCCCTCAAGCGTCTGGGGTACGCTATCAATGGCGGTAAACTGGAGGCTGAATGAGTGGCTCTAATAAAATTATCGTTTCGACTGTAAATGAAATCCGCTTCGAAACCGACAGCGCGTCATACAAACGTAGCCTTCAGAAAATCAAATCGCTTAAGGCAGCTCACGAGAAGCCCGCTAAAGCGCTGGAGAAGGCTCAGAAGAAAGTGCAAGTCTCTGAAGGCAAGGCAGCACTTGCCGCAGCGAAAGCCCAGACAGCGAAGCTTCGACAGGCTGAACAACTGTCTAAACAGCAACAGAAACAAGCTCAGATACAGGCCAAAATGGAGCGGGACGCAGTAGCCCACGCCAATAAAATGACATCACTTCAGTCTCGCCAGTTATCTCAGCAGGAGCAGAAACAAGCGCAGAGTGCCAGACTAGCAGCTATATCTGACAAGGTGAGACAGGCGAGTCGCTCCCGTGCAATGACCTACAACCCTAACATGCTTGGAGTTCACTCCGATCCATCTCTGGTGGCACGTCAAAATGCAGCGATGAACCGTGGTCACGGCGCTGTTGCTGCTGACATCGCAGCCACCAAAAAGGCGATGGCCCTGGAGGAGAAGCGCCAGCGTGAGAAAGAGGCAGGTCTTAAGCGCGAGGTGACTTATTACAACAGTTTGCGCCGTAGCGCTCTGACCCTGGCTAATGTGAACGGCGCTGACGTTGCAACCCGTTACAAGGCGATCAGTGCAGCAAAAGAGGCACTCAAAGCCCAGAAAGAATCGCGTTTCACCACCGAAGAGACCCGTTTTGAGGTGGCCCGTATCACAAAAGAATTACGCAAGCATGCGAGGCTGCAACAGCGTATCACCCGTGAGCAGAAAGCCGCAGGTGTTCGTGCTGGTCGTGTTCGTACAAAAGGCCAAGGAGGACGTGTCGCTCTTGCCGCTGGTGTTATTGGTGGTGCGTCGCTGATAGGTGGCATGGGCGTAGCTCGTGTTGGTCAGACCCTCCAGGGGAGTCTTGAACGCTCCAGAGAGGCGCAGCAATTAAGGCAGTATGACATTAGCCAACTTGAATTTAATGCTATCCATGACGTTGTACAGAAGCGTACAGGGTACGACCTGACTGTAGATAAGTATGCGTCCATGAATAAGGATTACTTCGAGAAAGCAGGTGAGCTAATAAATACCGGTTCCTTTAAAACTAACAAGCAAGGGGTAACAACATTCAGCGGAGGTGGTGAACTTGCCGATCTGGTGAATGCAGTTCTTAGCAAAACCAACCAGCGAACAGCCCAGAAGGTGATCGGTGAACTCCAGAAATTAGACATGGGAACCTTTGTTACATACGTCCGGCAGTTGGGAAAACAATTTGCTTGGTCTGAAAACTCCATGCGCCATTTTTTGGAGGCGATCGATGACGGATCGGTGCTTCTCAGCGGGCTTACAGGGGAGGGTGATGAGGTTATTGCCCGTATGCGTCAACTCGCTTCTGAAGGATGGACCCTATCTGATGCACAGCAGGCCAACCTTGATAAACTGGCGGCGTTAGGTGCTGAGTACAACCGAGTGCAAACCAGCCTTGCAGATCATTTCTCAGCCTCGTTTGTTGAAGGCCTGGGGCAGTACGCTGCCAATACTGACACTCTACGTCAGAATATGACTGGACTGATCCCAATTTCCGATGCCCTCGGCGTTGCCCTTGGTGAGCTAACCACCAACATTCTCTCATTCGCTGGTCGAGTCGGTGAAGAACTCAAGAAAGGCGCAACACTGCCGGATGCAGTCTACAACACCGTTGTGGATGACTCTGCGAATAGCACCGCCGATTGGATTAAGGAAAAGACAGGCTTCGATCCTCGTAGCATCGGTCAGACGCTTAAGCAGATTTACCCGTGGTTGGATAGTTCAGCACCAAGCAATATTGGCTCAGGCACGGCGTATAACGATCCAGCGCTAGCATTAAACGTTCCTGGCCTGAACTATCTAACAACCCAGGAACCAACGTTTACGGTTCCGACAATTGACAGCATGACGCAGCGACAGCCGATTCCTGTTGCGGTCACTGGCGAAGCTGAGATTAAACTCTCACCGCTTGATATTAACGTGAATGACGGCGCTATTAACGGTTTGATTGATACCAAGATAAGGGAGAACAACCACGCGCAGAATAACCTCATCCTTGGGATTGCAGACTAAAATCATCGTTCCGTCAAAAATGACGCATTTAACGGCCCTCTCTCGTGTGGGCCAATTTGCTGCGTCATGTTATTGTTTTTGCTGTTGCAAATGATAATCATTCGTGTTAAAATAATATACAAGGTGAATTACAACAGCCAAATGTTTTTCCCTTCTCCTTAGGAATCAAAGTGCGCTTTTCCCAGAGCGCCTTTTCTCATACAGCCAATATCCGCACCCTCTCACGGTAAGGTTAGGCCATTGCCGCTGGCTGTATCAGAAAAGCATCGTAGAACGATTAGCAACGTATGTTGCTAACCCGTAAACGGATGTAGAAGAATTTTCTCCGACCTTGGATCGGGGATTTGCCAAGCCTTTCATCCTCGGAAGGCCGTCTTGCCAGACGAAAACTGGCATTGAGTGCGGCAGCGAAGATATGAGGTCTCCCGCTGCTGTACTCCCTCATTCCTACTGTCAGAAAATAATAACATCATCGTTATTTCTCCTACCTCCGGGCGAGATCACTCTCGCTTCGGCTTTTTTCTGACAAAAACCAAGCATAAGTTTAAGCGCCTTAACTGGCGTTTTTCTTGCCTGCCGTCTGACGAATATGTCGGATGTACAAACAATATAAAAATCTATGGAGTTAATGATGATTGTATCTTCTGAAGAACGTTCATTCCGGGATGTCGTAATTTACCGTGATGATCCCGTCTTTTCACACAAGACCAAAACCTTTGCCACACTAGCGGTGGATGCGGTTCCCGGAACATTGCTCACCTCCACAGGTGAGGCATACGCCAGCGGTAGCGATCTGCTAATCGCTCTTGATAGCCACAAGGCAGGCTCTAATGTCCCTGTGATTGTGGTTGACCGTGGTTGCGTACTGAATCGAGCCGGATTGATTGGCACCGATGCAACCGCCGTTGCGAATGCTATCGCTCAAATTGAGGCCTCTGGCCTGAATCGTGTTTCTGTTTCTGAATAATAATAACGATAAGGACATCAAAATATGACAATTTCTACCTCTGGCTTCAAAGTCAAATATTTCACTGGTGCGTATAAAGAGAAGTTTGGGGATAATTTCCTGCTTCAGGCGCTGGATATCTTCAAAGATAAAACTTCTCCACTACCTAAGCTGGAGATCGACGAGCTTCATGAAAATATGCAGGCCGTTTCTTCTAGCGTTAACCGATATTCGACAGAAGTTGATTCGACAGAACGCCCACTTGGAAAAAACCGCCTGATTGAAATTCCACATTTTGTAACTGTTGGAACGGTGAGCGCTGCTGACTTCCAGTCACGCCGCCGTATCGCGACTCAGCGTCAGACACTACGTGATGAACTAATTTCTGATGAGGGTATTCGCCAGTATCTGAAATTCCGAGCCACAAAAGAGGAATATCTCGCTCGTGCATTATTCGCCGGACAGGTTTTATCACCGTATACTCAAGATCGCCCCATTTTGGATTTTGAAAATGAATTCGGTCAGACCGTAGCAACAGCTACCGTAGACGCTACCAAAGCAGGTGATGGTCCGTTAGAGGATCTGGATACCGCTGCAAATAACATGCGTTTTGCTCTTGGTGGTTGGCTAAGTTCAATGCGTGGTGTGGTTGTTCTGTGCTCTCCAGAAGCATACAAGGCGATCAAGTTCCATCCGTCTATGCTGACCCTGATCAATCATGGTGTGCTGCCAGATAGCAATCTGTTTAACGGTAGTGTTAAGGAAAGTCTGCCAGCATTCCAGGCGATGACAATTGACGGGTTGACCTTTGTTAATACTGGTCTGCTGTATCGTGAATTCATTCCGGCTGGAGAGGCCTTCATGGTTCCGGTATTCGGTGCAAACAATCTCGTTGGCAGCGACCTGCAACCCTTCGAAATTTACCACGGGCCAGCATCACGAGATGCGCGTCTAGCGGCAGAGGAAGCTGAGAGTCAATTCTTCCAGTATTCGTGGGAGGACCACCTGCACAATACCACTGTCCAATCCGAGTACGGTCTGCTGCCGATTTGCTATAACCAGTCAATGATTACCCGTCTAACGGTGAATACTGCTGAGGCATAACCAAACGGCTGTTTTCGGGGAGCGATTTGCTCCCCGCCGCATTTATAGATGAAGAGGGGAAAGATACCCGTTAGCGGGGTTGCCTCCGGCAAATCTCCAGAGGAGATACACAAGAATGAGAATTACAATTTCAGGTGTTGGTGGGCTGCCTTTGGTGGTTTCACATGTCAAGACTCTAGAGTATAACGACCTGATTAATGTCAGTGGGCTATGCAGGGCACTAGGAGATATTCCGCGCTCTTCATTTCTCGATAAGGTCGAGCGACTTGGGCTTGAGGGGGCTATCAAGCATTACCTCAACCTACAGCGACAACGAAAACTGAAAACATAAGAGCCGGGTTAATCCCGGCTTTTTTATAGCAATTTTTTAACCTTGTGAAACGGGACTGATTTGAAAAGGTATCCTTGAACTCCCCAAATACCAACCTCCTGTAGAAGGTCGAGATATTGTCTGCTCTCTACGCCTTCCACCACTATCTTCTCGCAGTACCGCTTTATGTTTTTTATCAACAAGGGAAATGTGGGTTTATCAATTTGCTCATTGAAGAAATGACGGTCAATCTTCGCCACTTCGAAGTAACCCTCAAGCAGGCTGGCAACATTTGCATTTCCGGCTCCCAGGTCATCCAGCCACAGTGAGTTAACACCCTGACATAGTGATTTCAGAATCGGGCTTTTAAGCCCTTGCTCAAGACCAGGAAATTCTTCAGAAATTTCAAGTTTGATAAACGGCATGGAACTGACAGTTAGCTGTAACAAACCGTCATGCCTTAAGAGTGTCGCCATATCGTAGTCAACATTGAGCGAGCAGAACAACCCGTGATGCTCGAACCAGTCCTGCTTACTGGCTATGACCCCAAACTGTTTGTAGAGAAAAAGGCGTTTCTGATCGAAATCCCATCCTGAAATGACAAACGCTGGGTGAAGGGGTCGTTTGGACTCTGAGACAAACCGCGTAAGAAGTTCGACTCCTAACAGCTTACCTTCAATGTTCATGATGGGTTCAGCAATGAATTCAGAGTGCATGTTACGTTCCAGTTGAGTGATAACTGCCTGATAATGCACCTTTAAAAATTATTGATCAATAATAACGATCAATAATAAAATAACGATCGATAAAAACGATAGATGTATCTTTTTGAAATGTAATGACAATTTATTTTTAAGATTAATCTTGTGTTGAGAAACAAGAGCAGGTCTTTTTCATCACATTCATATCTACGGGTTCGAAAACGACGAAAGATCACAACTAAACGAGGCTGGGGAAACCCGGCCTTTTTGTCGTTTGAATGTGGGACACAACGTGGGACACAAACTGGGACACAGAGCATTTTTTATGGTTGAGTCTTTGGCTTTCCGCTGGCATGATCCAGAACAGGGATTAACGGGACGTTAATCGCAAGCTTTTGATTCTGTTTTATTTGACTCGGGGTGCCCTTCTTTGTGAAGGCTGAGAAATACCCGTATTACCTGATCTGGATAATGCCAGCGTAGGGAAGTCAGATGCCTTCCCGGTCATCGCTTCTTCACGCAAGGCAGGAGCGAACCCATGCAGCCTGACCTGCTCGATTTACACGTTTTACACCACTTCCGAACCCGTTCTCCGCTGACCCACTGTATGACCAACGATGTCGTACAGACCTTCACGGCCAACGTTTTGCTGGCGCTTGGCGCATCACCCGCGATGGTGATTGAGGCCGAAGAGGCTGAACAGTTTGCCAGCATCGCCGATGCGCTGCTGGTTAACGTTGGTACGCTGACCTCGCCGCGCGCCCAGGCGATGCGTCGCGCAATAGAAAGCGCGGTGGCGGCAGGCAAGCCCTGGACGCTGGACCCGGTTGCCGCGGGTGCCCTTACGTTCCGCACCCGTTTTTGCCATCAAATCCTTGCCCTGAAACCGGCCGCCATTCGCGGCAATGCCTCAGAGATTCTGGCCCTTGCCGAAATGAGCGCGGGCGGGCGCGGTGTCGATACAACCGATACCGCAGCCAGCGCGGTGCCCGCTGCACAGGCGCTGGCGCGCCAGACCAATGCCGTTGTGGTCGTCACCGGTGAGGTGGATTACATCACTGACGGGCAACGCACCCGCACGGTAACGGGCGGCGATCCGTTGATGACGCGCGTAGTGGGAACCGGATGCGCGCTTTCTGCCGTTGTGGCGGCGAGCTGCTCGCTGCCGGGCGACCGGATGGATAACGTCACTGCCGCCTGCGGATGGATGAAGCGAGCCGGAACGGTGGCCGTTGCGCAGTCACGCGGGCCAGGCAGTTTTGCCAGCGCGTTCCTGGATGCGCTCTATACGCTGGAGGAGCAGCCATGAAACGGATTAACGCCCTGACCATTGCCGGCACCGATCCCAGCGGCGGCGCGGGTATCCAGGCCGATCTCAAAACCTTCTCGGCCCTTGGCGCGTACGGCTGCTCGGTCATTACCGCGCTGGTGGCGCAAAACACGCGCGGCGTGCAGTCGGTCTACCGTATCGAGCCGGATTTTGTTGCCGCGCAGCTGGATTCAGTGTTCAGCGACGTGCGCATCGACACCACCAAGATCGGCATGCTGGCCGAGACGGACATTGTGGAAGCGGTGGCGGAGCGGCTTAAGCGCTATCAGGTGCAAAACGTGGTGCTGGATACCGTCATGCTGGCAAAAAGCGGCGATCCGCTGCTCTCCGCCTCCGCCGTCGAGACGCTGCGCAATAAGCTGTTGCCGCAGGTGGCGCTTATCACGCCCAATCTGCCGGAGGCCGCCGCGCTGTTGGGCACATCGCATGCGCAAACTGAACGCGAGATGAAGGAGCAGGGATACGCGCTGCTGGCGATGGGCTGCGGGGCGGTGCTGATGAAAGGGGGGCATCTTGACGACGCTGAAAGCCCGGACTGGCTGTTTACCCGCGACGGCGAAGTACGCTTTACCGCGCCGCGCGTGCAGACCAAAAACACCCACGGCACGGGCTGCACGCTCTCCGCCGCGCTGGCGGCGCTGCGCCCGCGGCATGACGGCTGGGCCGATACGGTGCGCGAAGCGAAAATCTGGCTCTCGGCGGCGCTGGCAAAAGCCGATACTCTGGAAGTGGGTCACGGTATTGGGCCGGTTCATCATTTTCATGCATGGTGGTAACCCAGTATACTGGCAGGAAACACCACGCCTGAGAAAACAGAGATGGAACAAGCGCATACCCGGTTAATCGCTCAACTGAATGAACGGATCGCCGCGCCTGACAACACGCCGCTGTACCTGAAATTTGCCGAAACGGTAAAAAACGCGGTGCGCAGCGGGGTGCTGGAGCACGGGAATATTTTGCCCGGCGAGCGCGATCTGAGCCAGTTAACCGGGGTGTCGCGCATCACCGTGCGAAAGGCGATGCAGGCGCTGGAGGAAGAGGGCGTGGTGACGCGCTCCCGTGGCTATGGCACGCAAATCAACAATATCTTTGAATATTCGCTGAAAGAGGCGCGCGGCTTTTCCCAGCAGGTGGTGCTGCGCGGCCAAAAACCTAATACGCTGTGGGTCAACAAGCGGGTGGTGAAATGCCCGGAAGAGGTCGCAAACCATCTGTCGATCCCTCCGGATAGCGAGGTCTTTTTGCTCAAGCGCATTCGCTATGTGGATGACGATGCGGTGTCGATTGAAGAGTCCTGGGTCCCGGTTGGGCTCATTCCCGATCCGGATGCGATTGGCATTTCGCTGTACGACTACTTCCGCAGTCAGAATATTTTCCCGCAGCGCACCCGTTCACGGGTCAGCGCCCGCATGCCGGACAGCGAGTTTCAGGCGCACATTAAGATGGACGAAAAAATACCGGTGCTGGTAATCAAGCAGGTCGCGCTTGACCAACAGCACCGGCCGATTGAGTACAGCATCAGCTACTGTCGTAGCGATCTATACGTCTTTGTGTGCGAGGAGTAATTCCTCGCGAGTCGGGGCGCAGTCCCCGCCGCGGTGGCTGACTACCCAGGACGCCACGGCATTCCCCAGTAGAACGGCGTCTGCCAGTGACCATCCCGCCGCCAGCCCGGCAAGCGTTCCGCCCGCGTGGCTGTCGCCAGCACCAATGGTGTCCACAACCGTGGCCGGGAACGGCGGAACAATGCCCGAGGCGTCACCGTCATACCATGCGGCGCCGTCTTTATCATGCCGCACAATCAGCGCGGCGCCGAAGCGATGCTGCCACTCCACACCCAGGTTTTCAGTCGCGACACCCAGTCGTTCAGCTGCGATCTCCGCTTCCTGACGATTAAGCGAGACGATCGGCCTGCAGGCCATAATCCGCGCCATCAGCGCGTCGGGAATATCCGCGATGCGGGGGCCGAAATCGATAAACGCTGTCACGTCCTGCAACCCCTCCAGCCAGCGCGTCAGCAGCTCGCCGCACGAGGAGGCGAGCTGATAGCCGGATAAATAGACCAGGCTGTTCGACGGGACGTTGAGCACATCAAGCCAGCGCTGCTGCCACTGGTTCTCCACGCCGCTAAAGGACATAAAGGTGCGCTCGCCGTCTGGCTCCACCAGCGCCAGGCACCAGCCGTTATCGCCGGTTTCGGCCTCGATGGCGCTGTGCAGATCCTGCTTCGCCATCGCGTTGCGGATAATATCCGCCCAGACGCCGTGACCGACGGGCAGGGCGTTTTGCGACGCAATGCCGAGCCGTTTCAGGGCGATGGCAATGTTCAGCGCGCAGCCGCCGATATTCACGCTCTGTTGTTTGAGCTCGATATCGCACCCGCGCCAGGGCAGGGCGTAGGCGTCGGCGATGACGTCAATCACCGCCGCGCCCAGCACCGTCACCGGGCGCGCGGCGTGCAGGGTGTCGAGACGTTGGGCAAATGAATTCATACGCCCTCCCTTTGCTCCCGGTAGTGCAGCAGTTTCTCGCAATAGTGGCCGAAATCGAGCCGGTTGACGGCGTCGAGTTCGGCTTTGAGCACCGGGTCAATCGCCTGGACGCCGTGGAGCGCGCCGCAGATGGCCGTCGCCATTGCGCCAATGGTGTCGGTGTCGCCGCCCAGATTGGCGCATAAAATGGCGCAGCGGTTCGGGTCGGTTCCCGCCAGTTCGACCATCGCAATGGCCGCCGGAACGGACTCAATGGTGCTGGTTCCGGCCCCCACGAGCTGGTAAACCTGCTCGCTGGCGGACTCAACCCCGTTGGCTTCCCGTACGGCCTTAAGCGCCAGCTCAATACGTGCCGCCAGCGACGCGCTGAAGGTGGTGGTTTTCGCCTCCTGCGCATAGCGGGCGATACCCGGCAGGGCATCGACGATGTTCTGCCAGCTTTCGCCGTCGACGGCGCGCGAAACCGCCCAGGCAATCACCACCGCGCCGGCAATGGCGAGGTCCGATTTATGGGTCGGGCTGGAGGCCAGCGCCACCTGCTCAACAAAGTGTTCCAGACGCGTAGCCGGAAGCAGGCAGCCCAGCGGGGAGGCGCGCATCGCCGCCCCGTTGGTTACGCCGTTGTTGTCCAGTTCGCTAACCGGCTTGCCGTCGCGAATCGCATTAAGCGCGATTTTGGAGGTCGGGCCGAGCACGTTCTTATTAAACGCGTCGAAATCGAGCGCCCAGCGCAGAATATGCTTGCCGATAACGTCCGCGTTAATCTCCCCGTCGCACTCGATGAGCGCGTCCGCCAGGCACAGCGCCATTGAGGTATCGTCGGTGAACTCTGCCTGTTTGAAATAGCAGGCCGCATTATTCTCTGCCGGGCCGGGTAAAAAGCGGTCGATCCAGCCGAAGTGCGCTTTGACGCGCTTTCTCGGCCACAGCTCCGACGGCATGCCCATCGCATCCCCTAACGCCTGCCCGTAAAGGGCACCGAGAACACGTTCTTGTTTCATTTAACTTCCCCTTGTGTCAGCGCGGCATCGCCATCAACCACCGCAATGGCGGCGATCTCTTTATCCGATTCGCGGAAAAACAGCATAAACAGCACGGCAATCACGGCAATCATGATTGCACCAAACGTCCACATTCCGGCCCAGTTGAAGGTCAGCCCATTCACCGGCTCTTTGTAGGCGAACATTTTTTCCATCATCACGCCGCCCAGGCGGTAACCCAGCAGGCTGCCAAAGCCCTGACAGCACAGCGTAATCAGACCCTGCGCGGCGGTACGCATATGCACCGGCGCTTTTTTGTCCACGTAGATATACGCGGTGACGTAGTAGAAGTCATAGCTCACGCCGTGCAGCAGAATGCCGAGGAACAATAGGGCGTAGGTAAAGTATTGTTCCGCTCCGCCGTAAACAAAGAACCCGTAGCGGATGGCGGCGGTAATCAGACCCAGCAGTAAGACCTTCTTAATACCAAAGCGTTTGGTAAAGAACGGCAGGGCGAGCATAAAGAAGATTTCGGAGAACTGGCCGAGCGTCATCCAGCCGGTGGCGTTTTTCATCCCCACTTCGGTGAGGTAGCCGTTGGCGAAGATGTAATAGAAGGCCAGCGGCATGGCGAACAGGAACGAGCAGAAGAAGAACACCAGAAAGTTTCTGTCGCGCAGCAGGATCAGCGCGTCCAGCCCCAGCATCACTTTGAAGTCCAGCTTGCCGGTACTTTTCGGCGGCGTATTTGGCAGGAACAGGGCAAAGACGCCGAGCAGGGCGGAGCTGGCTGCCGTCATCAGCAGCGGGATATTGGTGTCGGAAATATCGCTGTAGCCCAGCATCTGCGGCAGGAACCCGCACGCCAGCCCGGAGGCGATCCAGCCGATAGTGCCCATCACGCGGATACGCGGGAAATCGGCCTCGACGTCGTCCACGTTGGCAAAGGCGATACTGTTGGTCAGCGCGATGGTCGGCATATAGGTCAGGGAGTAAACCAAAAGCAGCGGGAAGAAGGTGCTGAACTGGGTTTGCTGCGCGGCGAAGTACATCAGAATCGCGCCGGCGAACATCAGCACTGACAGCACTTTCTGCGCGGCGAAGAAGCGGTCCGTCAGCGAGCCGACCAGAATCGGCGAGAGGATCGCGGCAATGGCGGTACAGGCGTAAGACCAGCCGATTTCCCCGGCGGTAAAACCGCTTTTGCTCAGCCACAGCCACAGCGGCACAAACCATGCGCCCCAGATAAACCATTCAACAAACATCATGAATGACAGTTGGACTTTCGTTTTCATTTTATAATCCTGCATGTCAGAGAGGGTACGCCTTTAACATACCACTCAATAATACCTTTTAAATACCTTTGTGGCGATTGTTTGATCAATGTAACAGTTTTGTTGTACACGAATCGAGCCAGCAGATTGTGCTGAAAAAAAAAGCAAAGAGTGGAAAATCTGTTAAGTCGGTACCAGGCTTAGTCTGCCCATAAAAGATGGGACTGGATAAACACACACCGACACGACGTCGGACTTACGGGAGTATCACATGACTGATATTGCGCAGTTGCTTGGCAAAGACGCCGACAGCCTTTTACAGCATCGTTGTATGACCATTCCAGCCGACCAGCTGTATCTGCCTGGTCACGACTACGTTGACCGCGTGATGATCGATAACAACCGTCCGCCTGCTGTCCTGCGAAATATGCAGACGCTTTACAACACCGGGCGGCTCGGCGGCACCGGGTATCTCTCTATCCTACCGGTGGACCAGGGCGTTGAGCACTCTGCGGGCGCCTCTTTTGCGGCGAATCCGCTCTATTTCGATCCGAAGAACATTGTTGAGCTGGCGATTGAAGCGGGCTGTAACTGCGTGGCGTCTACCTACGGCGTGCTGGCCTCGGTTTCGCGTCGCTATGCCCACCGCATTCCGTTCCTTGTGAAGCTGAACCATAACGAAACCCTTAGCTATCCAACCGAATATGACCAGACCCTCTACGCCAGCGTCGAGCAGGCGTTCAACATGGGCGCGGTGGCGGTAGGGGCGACGATTTACTTCGGCTCCGAACAGTCGCGCCGTCAGATTGAAGAGATCTCCGCGGCGTTTGAGCGCGCGCACGAGCTGGGCATGGTCACCGTACTGTGGGCATATCTGCGCAACAACGCGTTCAAGAAAGACGGCGTGGATTACCACGTGTCTGCCGACCTGACCGGGCAGGCGAACCACCTGGCGGCGACCATCGGCGCGGATATCGTGAAGCAGAAAATGGCCGAGAATAACGGCGGCTACAAAGCGGTGAACTTTGGCTACACCGACGATCGCGTTTACAGCAAGCTGACCAGCGATAACCCGATCGACCTGGTGCGCTACCAGCTGGCGAACTGCTACATGGGCCGTGCGGGGCTGATCAACTCCGGCGGCGCGGCGGGCGGTGATACCGACCTGTCAGACGCGGTGCGTACGGCGGTGATCAACAAACGTGCGGGCGGCATGGGGCTGATCCTTGGACGCAAGGCGTTCAAGAAATCGATGGCCGACGGCGTGAAGCTGATCAATGCGGTTCAGGACGTCTATCTGGACAGCAAAGTCACGATTGCCTGACGGCTCTATATCCCTCTCCCGGTGGGAGAGGGCATCATCGCGCACCGTGTGAAACATCAGCGCAAAAGCACGCAGTCCGGCGGTAGCCGACACTGCAGCGCGCCGGGCAATACCTCAATGCGGAACTGCGTTCCGCTCAGCGGCTCTCCGTCGAGGTTAAAGGTCATCCCGTGGGGAGCATTCACTTCAAACCACGCCGATTTCCCGGCGATGATATTTGGACTCTCTTCCGGCTGCGTCAGCGTGGTAAACAGCGCGGGCAGCAGGCCGTCGCCCGTGAAAATACGCAGCTGAAGCTGTCCGTCATTAATCAGCGCCTCCGGGCAGAGCTGCTGTCCACCGCCCGCCTGACGTCCGTTGCCAATCCCAATTACCAGCGCGTCACCCTGCCACTGAAAATCCTCGCCGCGAATTTCGCATCGGTCAGGCTTGAGGGTGTCCATGCGCATCAGGCCGTGGATCAGGTACGACACGCCGCCCAGCGCCGCCTTCAGCTTTTCCGGCGTTTCGCTGGTGATGCGCGTGCCAAACCCGCCGGTCGCCATATTGATAAAGCAGGTTTTATCATTCACCTGTGCGATATCCACAGCGGTGGCCTTGCCGAGGATCGCCAGCTGAAGCGCCTTCTCCAGCTCTTCCGGGATCCCGGCGCTGGAGGCAAAATCATTGGCGGTGCCGAGCGGTAAAATGCCCATCACCGGCCGGTCTGCTATGGGCAGGTTGATAAGCGCAGAGGCGATCTCATTGATGGTACCATCGCCGCCGCCGGAAATGATTGTGCTGACGCCAAGCCCGAGAGCTTCATTGATATAGCGTGCCGCGTCGCCTTTTTCCCACGTCACCCGAACGTGAATGCGCGCGCCATCGTCACGCAAACCTATGATGGCCTGACGCAGCAGATCGTTGCCCGCACTTTTGCCATTGAGAATCAATAAACTGTCTGGATAGGTTGCCATCCGCGCTGCTCCCTTTTTTAGCGTTAGTAAGAGTGTATAGCAGAGAGGAAAAAAGCGGGTAAGAACAGGATGAAAGGAACAAAATATGCCCGAAAGCGCGTTACACTCCAGCGATGATAGTAATGTAATCACAAGAAAGTGATGATGAATAAAATTTTGGTAAGCGCGTGCCTGATGGGCTTTAAGGTTCGTTATAACGGAAGTGAAAAAGCGCGAATGAACGAGCAGCTCATTCGCTGGCAGCAGGAACAGCGTCTGGTTATCCACTGCCCTGAACTTGCGGCCGGGCTGCCTGTACCTCGTCCTCCGGCAGAGATTATGTCCGCTGATGGCAAAGACGTAATGCGCGGGCAAGCCAGAATTAGGGAAAATACAGGGCAGGACGTGACTGAGCAGTATCAGCTTGCAGCCTGGCTCGCGCTACACGCTGCTCAGGAGTCGGGGTGTAGCGCAGCGCTTTTAACCGATGGCAGCCCAACGTGCGGCAGTCAGTTTATTTTTGACGGATCGTTTCGCGGGATCCATAAAGCGGGGAGGGGTGTTGCTGCATCGTTGCTCGCAGAGCATGGGATAGCCGTCTTCTCTGAGGGGCAAATCGACGAACTGATTGCCTGGGTTGAGGAGAGAGAAGGCAAAAAAATAAGCCCGCGTAAGGGAGATTACGCAGGCTAAGGAGGTGGTTCCTGGTACAGCTAGCATTTATGGGTTATGTTTTTCAGCGGGGGGATAATACCCGTATTGAACGAAGCGGTATGTGATCCGATTCTAAGAATTATCCCAGCGCGAAAAAATTTCCCTGATTAACTATTTGCCGTGTGGGTTTCGGGTGCTTTCACCGTTGAAGTTACGCATCAGCAGCGCAAACTTCAGCTCCACCTCTTCCGGAACCGGCAGCCAGACGGTATGCCCGTCGCCCGGCGCCACGTCAATCGCCTCGCCTTTGCCGTTTTCCAGATGTTCCAGCGTGAAGTTCATGTTGCCCTGCGGGGTCATCAGCTCCAGGCTGTCGCCTTTGGTGAATTTGTTTTTCACCGCCACGGCCGCCAGCGCGCCTTTGCGCTCGCCGGTGAAGTCGCCGACAAACTGCTGGCGCTCGGAAACGGAGTAGCCGTGCTCGTAGTTCTGGTAGTCATCGTGAGTATGACGACGCAGGAATCCTTCGGTATAGCCGCGGTGCGCCAGGCCTTCCAGAGTTTCCAGCAGGCTGGTATCGAACGGTTTACCGGCCGCCGCATCGTCGATGGCTTTGCGGTACACCTGCGCTGTGCGCGCGCAGTAGTAATAGGATTTGGTGCGGCCTTCGATTTTAAGAGAGTGCACGCCCATCTGTGTCAGACGCTCAACGTGGGCGATGGCGCGCAGATCTTTCGAGTTCATGATGTAGGTGCCGTGCTCGTCTTCAAAGGCGGTCATGTACTCGCCCGGACGTTTGGCTTCTTCAATCATAAACACGCTGTCGGTTGGCGCACCGATGCCCAGCGTAGGCTCAACGTTGGTCACCGGAATAGGCTCGTGCTTGTGCACGATATTACCGACGTCATCCTCTTTGCCTTCCTGGACGTTATATTCCCAGCGGCAGGCGTTGGTGCAGGTGCCCTGGTTCGGGTCGCGCTTGTTGATATAGCCGGAGAGAAGGCAGCGGCCGGAGTAGGCCATGCACAGCGCGCCGTGAACGAAGATTTCGATTTCCATATCCGGCACCTGGGTGCGGATCTCTTCAATCTCTTCCAGCGAAAGCTCGCGGGACAGGATGACGCGGGTCAACCCCATCTGCTTCCAGAACTTCACCGTCGCCCAGTTGACGGCGTTAGCCTGTACGGAGAGGTGAATATCCATCTCCGGGAAGTTCTCCCGAACCAGCATGATTAAACCCGGGTCCGACATGATCAGCGCGTCCGGCCCCATATCCACAACGGGCTTCAGATCGCGAATGAACGTTTTCAGCTTGGCGTTGTGCGGCGCGATGTTCACGACCACGTAGAATTTTTTGCCCAGGGCATGCGCTTCGTTGATGCCGAGCTGCAGGTTCTCGTGGTTGAATTCGTTGTTGCGCACGCGCAGCGAGTAGCGCGGCTGGCCCGCATAAACGGCGTCGGCACCATAGGCGAAAGCGTAACGCATATTTTGCAGCGTTCCCGCCGGGGAAAGGAGTTCCGGTTTAAACATGTTTGTTCTCGTTCTGATGACAGGTCAGATCCGCGTGCACCAGGTGCAGCGGTAAGGGGAGATCCCCCACTTTAAGGGCGGGCATTGTAGCGCTGCGGGACAGGGAGGTAAAGTTGAAAAAAATCGTAAGTTACAAAACCTTTAATATGTTATTTTCTAAATATAGTAATATAATTAATAGAAGTAATAATACCATTAACGATAATGGTTTGATTGCATCCTATCGAAAGTATGTTGCAATATACTTTCTTCATTAAATATTATATTGGTTTCCGCTACAGAGGGTTGGCAATATATAATTGAATTCATAAAACGGATAAAAGTGTTAAAGATATTTTCTGAATAACCATTAACTTGTTTTGCATTAATTAACTCTAAAAGATCTGCGTAAGATAATTCTTTATGTGCGTGAGAGCCAAAAAAAGCAATTTCATTTTTTGAAAACATGGGGGTTCTTTTTTCAGCCATCAAAGAAAGAATATAAGTTCTTACGCACCAAGCAATTCTTTTATTCACAACTGCCCAGTTTGTGATAGATTCGCGATGCCCTAAAATCATAGACCCCATTAAGTAAGAAACTTTTTTATCTCGTGCGTAAGAATCCTTATATGTGAAACAAGTGCAAAGCTTTTTAAATAACAATTCATTTGTTAAAGGTATTCCTTCATTTACAATGTGCAATGCAAATAGATTTCCTGATTGCATCATCTGAGACATGTCATGCTCGGAATAGATTGCAAGATTAATTTTTTTTACATTAATCATTTCGGGTTGACTATTCTTTACAATCCCAAGTAAGTCCACGTCTGAATGGCGGTCGTCATCCCCTCTGGCATGAGAGCCAATAACCACTAAACAATCTAAGGGAATGTTATCAATAATTTTTTTCATAGTCTATTAATGCTTATTTTGTTAATCAATGACGGAATCGCTACAGCATACCAAAAAAGTCCCATAAGCATGTTGCTTAATATGGTAAATTGTTTAAATAGCCCATCAGTATTAGATATGTGTTTAGTATACCCGGCAAGGAAAGTAATATCAAAGCTTTTAATTATAGAAGACATAATGTAATAGTATCCTTCAACATGAATCTTTTCAGTAATACCGTCACTAGATTTATAAGTAACATATCCTAAATCCATTATAGAATAAATTATTGAATAAACAAAAAGTATGCATAACCCTATGAAAAACATGCGCTGTAGACTTCCACCCCATCCATTTATAAATCCGAATAGTTGAGTGATCTTTTTTTCTAAAGGCAGCGCTAAGTTTTTTAGGTAAAAAGCCATTACTTTTAAAAATTCTTTGGTTATATATTTTGTCTCTTTGTTTTTTCTTGATTTAGAGTATTTTTTCTTGCTTTGAATATTTTCCATCGACTCCATAAGTGAATTTGTATTATAGTGTTGCTTCTCATTTAATTTTTGTAGATATAGGTTTTTAACTGAGTCATAGTACAATTCATCATTTGCGCAAGATTGATTCGATGCCAGAATTTTCCGTGATAATTTCACTATGCTTTTTGAAAGTAAGTATTCCTCGATATGTTCTTTCTTATTTTTGCTCGCATATAATTCTTTTTTTTCAATATATGGTTTATATACATCCTTAAAGAATTTAGTAGCATTGATTTCAGTGTTTTCAAATGAAGTCGTACCGCCACTCAAAGAGATTCTATAGAAAATGCATCTGGAGTCGAAGACGCATCTGAAAAATTTAGATTGCGAAAATGAACATGACTCAAACTTACAATTTTTGAAAGAGGTGTCGTTGAACTCACTAAATGAAAAATAGCATTCATGGAATTTGCAATCTTGGAATGTTATTTTTTTTCCGCCATTATTGCCTGAGAAATCACATTTATCGAAATCTACTTTATTCACTAGAAGATTTTTATCAGGTGAGGTTTTATTACTTTTAATATCCTCCTTTTCAATTGATATATTCTGTTCGGAAACCGTATGCTGCGTTGAGCGCATGCCAAAATAATCACTTATAATTGAGTTTGTAAAGGTAGGGGCTGATATATCATAACAAACATCCCAAAAATTTTCTTTCCTGTGTTTCCTTGCTGTTTTGAGGAATTTTTTAAATTGTGGTGTACGTTGCATCAAAACCCCAGCATATTATTACATATGGTTTAATTGAAGATTAAAATGAATCCATCTGAATCTATAGTATCCTTAATCTAAATCACGCTAATTCAAATGTTTTCAAAAGGGGTATTTTAATATGTAAACGTTCCTCACGCAATCCTGCACGCATCCGCTTCCCAGCGATACCCCACGCCGTACACCGCACGAATAAACGACTGCTCGGCGTCCAGCGCTTCCAGCTTGCGGCGCAGATTTTTGATATGGCTGTCGATGGTGCGGTCGGTCACGACGCGGTAATCGTCATACAGGTGGTTCAGCAGCTGCTCGCGGGAGAACACTTTCCCCGGCTCGTGGGAAAGGGTTTTCAGCAGGCGGAACTCCGCAGGCGTCAGGTCCAGCAGCTTGCTGCGCCAGCTTGCCTGGAAGCGGCTTTCGTCGACAATCAGCGGGCTTTCGGCGTCGAGCACCTGAAGCTCGCGCTGCGGCTTGCAGCGGCGCAGAATGGTTTTCACGCGGGCGACCACTTCACGCGGGCTGTAGGGCTTGCAGATGTAATCGTCCGCGCCAATTTCGAGCCCCAGCAGGCGGTCAATCTCTTCAATTTTTGCGGTGACCATGACGATCGGCACGTCGGAGAAGCGACGAATTTCCCGGCACAGGGTCAGCCCGTCAACGCCTGGCAGCATTAAATCCAGCAGGATCAGATCCGGCGGGGTCTGGCGCACGTACGGCAGCACCTGGTCGCCGTGGCTGATTAGCGATGGAGCGTAGCTGGCCGCACGTAAATAGTCGATCAGCAGCTGTCCCAGCTTGGGTTCGTCTTCCACGATCAAAATGCGCGGCGTGTTTTCGTCAATCGGTAACTCGATCATACTTCTCTCGATAAATCCCGTTCCAGAGGTAACTCTACTGTAATGCTAACCCCGCCAAAAGGCGAATGGGCGGCGCGGATCGTGCCATTATGCGCCTCGACGATGTTAACGCAAATCGCCAGCCCAAGGCCGGAGCCGCCGCTGGCGCGGTTGCGAGAACCTTCGGTACGGTAGAAACGTTCAAACAGCTTTTCCAGCTGCGCGTCCTGCACGCCGGGGGCGGAATCCGCGAAAGTGAGGGCAAAGCGCCCGTTTTCCTGCCTGCCGGAGATATGCAGCCCGCCGCCGCTGTCGGTGTAGCGCAGGCTGTTTTCCAGCAGGTTATTGAACAGCTGCATCAGCCGGTCTTTGTCGCCGAACACCACCGCGCTGTCCGGCAGGGAGAGGTCTATTTTCAGGTTGCGGCTGGCAAACCGCTCGCGGAAGGCGCCGCTGATCACTTCCAGAATGTTAATTACGTCCACCGGCGCCTTCTGGTAGGCCAGCGCGCCTTCGTCGGACATGGAGAGCTGGTGGAGATCGTCCACCAGCTTGGTGAGTGTGCCCACCTCCGCCTGCAGAGAGGCCACCGATTCGGGCGTAAACTGGCGCACGCCGTCCTGAATGGCCTCCAGCTCGCCGCGCAGCACCGCCAGCGGCGTGCGCAGCTCGTGGGAAATATCGGCCATAAAGTCGCGGCGCATCTGCTGGTTTTTCTCCAGCGTGCTGGCGAGCTGGTTAAAGTCCTGCGCCAGCTTGCCCAGTTCGTCCTGGCTGCGGGTATCGACGCGGGTGGTGAAATCCCCGGCGGCGAGCTTGTGCGTCCCTTCCACCAGCCGTTTCACCGGAGCGAGCAGACCGCGCGCCAGCGGGAAGGTGGCGAGCGCGGCGAGCAGGGTGGAGAGGGCGACAATCAGCCAGCTTGTGCGGCGCTGCTGGCGGTCAAAGTTGATGTCGGTGTTGCGCGTAAGGCGCTCCACCGGAGAGGCGATAACCCAGCCGACTGTCGCGTTGTTGACTTTGATTGCACGACGGGTGCCGTCCGGCGGTATCGGCGCGCGCGGACCCACCAGCGTGCGCATGTCCTGATCAATTACCCAGAACTGGGTGCGCCAGCCGTGCGGCGGCATGCCAGGCCCCGGGCGATCGTCACCGGTATCGTGCTCCAGCGAGCGCAGGATCTGGAAAATAAAGCGGTCGTTATTGCGCAGAAAACGCCAGTTGCCATGCTGGGCGTACTGTTCACTCAGCGCATCGCTTAAGCCCTGTAAACGCTGTTCATTGCCATGCTTGATGTAATCAATAAAACCGCGCTCAAAGCTTATCCGCACTGCCCAGTGCATGGTGACCAGCAGGACGATACAGGTGGCAAATATCGCCACGAAGAGCTTGCCGGTAATGCCCGGACGCCAGAATTTCATGAACCACTCCTTTTGCCGCGCCTGATCACGACGTTCTTGCTGGTATCATCCGGCACTCTGGCGAAGATGAAAGCGGGCAGGGCGATGATGACCGCCATGCTGAGATAGGTATACATAAAGACCTGATGCGCCACCGGCGTGTCGACGCTGAGATGGTGCTGGCCGTACATGCCGAGCAGCAGGCCGGCAATGGTGACGCCCACGCTCATTGAGAGCTGCATGATCATCGACAGCAGGCTATTGCCGCTGCTCGCCAGATCGTCCGGCAGGTCCTTCAGCGTCAGGGTATTCATCGACGAGAAGCGCATGGAGTTGACGATCCCCTGGCAGAACAGCACCAGCGGCAGGACGTAGTACCAGCCCATCAGCGCCACGGCCATAAACAGCAGGCTTACCAGCGCCAGCCCCAGCGTGGCGGTCACCAGCACGTGACGGTAGCCAAAGCGGTTCACCACCTGCACCACGATGCGCTTCATTCCCATGCTGCCGAGCACCATCGGGATCATCATCAGCCCCGCGTGGAACGGCGAAAATCCCATTCCGATTTGCAGGAAAACGGGCGTCATAAACGGCAGCATGCCGCTGCCGACGCGCCCGGCGAAGCTGCCGAACAGGCCAAGGCGATAGGTAGGGTTTTTAAACAAGTTCAGGCTGAACAGCGCCTTATCGTTACCTCTGGCATGCCGCAGATACCACAGAATGGCGGTGATGCCGATAACGACCAGCATCCCCAGCTTCAGGGTGGAAATCCCGAGCCCTTTTTGCCCGTCCAGCGCCAGGGTAAGCATTGCCATGCCCGCCGCCAGCAGGATAAAGCCAAAGAAATCAAAGCGCCGCGTCTGCATTTTGTAGTTTGGCATCAGCGTCAGGGTAGCGATGGCACCGATAATGCCAACAGGGAGATTGATTAAGAAGATCCAGTGCCAGGAGGCGTACTCCACCAGCATGCCGCCGAGCGCCGGGCCCAGCAGCGGCCCAACCTGGCCGGGCAGGGTGACAAAAGTCATCGCCGCCATGTACTGCTCGCGCGGTACGATCTTCATCACCGTTAGCCGCCCGACGGGCACCATCATTGCCCCGCCGATGCCCTGCAGCACGCGCGCCATCACCAGCTGGTCGAGGGTGTTGGCCTGGGCGCAAAACAGCGAGCCGGTTGTAAACAGCACGATGGCGGTAAAGAAGATATTCCGCACGCCCACTTTATCGGCCAGCCAGCCGCTGGCGGGCAGCATGACGGCCACCGTCAGCACGTAGGAGACAATCACCATGTGCATATGCAGCGGGCTCTCCCCCAGGCTTTTCGCCATGGAGGGGAGGGCGGTGTTGACGATGGTCGTATCCAGCGACTGCATAAAGAAGCCGAAGGCGACTATCCATAATTGCCAGCGAACGTTGCTGGGAAGCTCGGTCATTTACCCGTTTACCGTTTCTCTGTTTTTACGCGAAAAGCGCAGCCGCAGGCGGTCGAAGAACAGATAGACCACCGGCGTGGTGTACAGCGTCAGCAGCTGGCTCATCACCAGGCCGCCGACGATGGTGATCCCCAGCGGCTGGCGCAGCTCTGAGCCGTCGCCGCCCGAGATAACCAGCGGCAGCGCGCCAAACAGCGCCGCCAGAGTGGTCATCATAATCGGACGAAAACGCAGCAGGCAGGCCTGGAAGATGGCCTCTTCCGACGACAGATTGCCGTTGCGCTGGGCGTCCAGGGCGAAATCCACCATCATGATGGCGTTTTTCTTCACAATGCCGATCAACAGCATGATCCCGATGAGCGCGATCAGGCTGAACGGCGCGCCAAACAGCTCCAGCGCAAGCAGCGCCCCCACGCCCGCCGACGGCAGCGTCGAAAGAATGGTCAGCGGGTGAACGTAGCTCTCATACAGCACGCCCAGCACAATATAGACCGTGGCGATGGCGGCCAGAATCAAAATCACCTGCGAGTTCATCGTCTCCTGGAACACCTGCGCGGTCCCGGCAAAGCTGCCGCGCACGGTGGACGGCACGCCAAGCTGCGTCATTGCGCGGTTAATTGCGTCGCTGGCTTCAGAAAGCGACGAACCGGCGGGCAGGTTAAAGGAGATGGTCGACGCCGCCGACAGCCCCTGATGGTTCACCGACAGCGGCGCGTTGGCAGGCTGCCAGCTGGCAAAGTAGGAGAGCGGAATCGCCTTGCCGTCGTTGTTGATCACAAACATTTTGTCCAGAGCGCTGATGTCCTGGGTGTAGCGCGGATCGACTTCCATCACCACCTTGTACTGGTTCATCGGCTGGTAGATGGTGGAGATCTCGCGCTGGCCGAAGGCGTTATTCAGCAGGCTGTTGGCGGCTTCAACGTTAATGCCCAGCCGCGACATGGTTTCGCGGTCGTAGGTCAGGGCCATCTCGGCACCGTTGTCCTGCTGATCGGAGTTGACGTCCGCCAGCTCCGGCAGGGCGGCCAGCGCCTTGCGGATCTTCGGCTCCCACTCGCGCAGGGCGGCTAAATCGTCCGAGAGCAACGTGTACTGATAGCTGGCGTTCGCCTGTCGCCCACCGACGCGGATATCCTGAACGGCCATCAAAAACAGGTTTGCCCCCGGCTCTTTGGCGAGCTTCACCCGCAGGCGGTCAATCACCTGCTGGGCGGTTTCGTTGCGCTCGCCGCGCGGTTTCAGGGTAATAAACATCATCCCGCTGTTAACGCGTGATCCGCCGGTAAAGCCGGTGACGTTATCCACAGCTTTATCTTCCCGAATGATCTTCATAAAGTCCTGCAGCTTGCCGCGCATCGCCTGGAACGAAATGCTCTGGTCCGCCTGAATGCCACCCATCAGCACGCCGGTGTCCTGCTCCGGGAAGAAGGTTTTCGGGATGGTGATGTACATCCAGACGTTCAGCCCAATGGTGGCGATAAGCACCAGACCGACCAGCCGGGTATGGTTCAGCACCCACTTCAGCGATTTGCCGTAGCCTTCTTGCATCGCCATCAGGAAGCGACCAAAGCCTTTGCGGCGCGGCTGCGAATGGGGTTTGCTGCGCTTGAGCATCCAGCCGCACATCATCGGCGTCAGCGTTAAGGAGATGGCCAGCGAAATCCCGATGGCGACGGAGAGGGTGACGGCAAACTCGCGCAGCAGCCTGCCCGGCAGCCCGCCCATCAGCAGCAGCGGCAGGAATACCGCCACCAGCGACAGGCTCATGGAGAGCACCGTAAAGCCCACCTCACGCGTGCCCTTCAGCGCGGCCTGCAGCGGCTTCACGCCCGCTTCCAGGTGGCGGGAAATGTTTTCCAGCACCACGATGGCATCATCCACCACGAAGCCCGTCGCTATCGTCAGGGCCATCAGCGACAGGTTGTTGAGGCTAAACCCGCACAGGTACATGGCGGCAAAGGTACCGATCAGCGAGACCGGCACGGCCACTGCCGGGATAAGCGTTGCGCGACCGGAACGCAGGAACAGGAAGACCACCAGGATCACCAGCGCGACGGAGATAATCAGCGTTTGCTCCACCTCTTCAAGCGAGGCGCGAATGGTCGGGGAGCGATCCTGGGCAATTTGCAGATCGATAGCTGCCGGGATGGTCTCCTGCAGGTCCGGAAGACGGGCGCGAATGCTGTTCACCGTCTCAATAATGTTCGCTTCCGGCAGCTTGCGGATCATCAGCAGAATGGCCGGTTTTGCGTTGGTCATCCCGGCGTTACGCACGTCCTGCACCGAGTCGGTGACGCTGGCAACGTCGCTCAAGCGTACCGCCGCGCCGTTGTTGTAGTGAATAATGAGCGGCTGATATTCCGCGGCGGTTTTCAGCTCGTCGTTAGTGTGGATCTGCCAGCGGTGGCTGCTGTCCTCAATCGCCCCCTGCGGTTTACGCACGTTGGCGTTGCTGATGGCGGAGCGCACGTCGTCCAGCGACACGCCCTGGTTGAACAGCGCCTGCGGGTTTAGGCCGACGCGCACGGCGGGCAGGGAGCTCCCGCCGACGCTCACGTCACCGACGCCGTTAATTTGTGAGATTGTCTGCGCCAGCTGGGTAGACGCAAAGTCGTAAAGCTGCCCCTGAGAATACGTATCCGAGGTCAGCGTCAGGATCATAATCGGCGCATCGGACGGGTTGGCCTTGCGGTAGGTTGGGCGGCTCGGCATCCCGCTCGGCAGCAGGCTTTGCGCGGCGTTAATGGCGGCCTGCACGTCGCGCGCCGCGCCGTTAATGTCCCGGTCGAAGCTAAACTCCAGAATGATGCGCGTGCTGCCCAGCGAGCTGCTGGAGGTCATCTCGTTGACCCCCGCAATCCGCCCGAGCGAGCGCTCCAGCGGCGTGGCAACGGACGAGGCCATGGTTTCCGGCGAGGCGCCCGGCAGCGAGGCGCTGACCATAATCACCGGGAAATCCACCTGCGGCAGCGGCGCTACCGGCAGCAGCCGGAAGCCCAGCACGCCGCAGAGGGTAATGGCGAGCGAGATTAAAATCGTCGCCACCGGGCGATAAATGAAGAGGGCGAAAAACTTCACTTATGCCTCCTCTTCACGTTTCGGGAAGCGGCTTTTGGTCCACAGCGCCAGGCGGTCAAACAGCAGGTAGATCACCGGCGTGGTGAAGAGCGTTAGCACCTGGCTCACCAGCAGACCGCCGACCATGCCGATACCCAGCGGACGGCGCAGCTCCGCGCCGACGCCGGTGCTGAGCATCAACGGCAGCGCGCCCAGCAGGGCGGCCAGCGTGGTCATCAGGATTGGACGAAAACGCAGCAGGCAGGCCTGGAAAATCGCGTCGCGCGGCGACATGCCCTGCTCGCGCTCGGCGGCCAGGGCGAAGTCGATCATCATGATGGCGTTTTTCTTCACGATCCCGATAAGCAGGATAATGCCGATGATGGCAATGACGTCCAGCTCGCTGCCCGCCAGCATCAGCGCCAGCAGCGCTCCCACGCCCGCCGTCGGCAGGGTAGAGAGGATGGTGATCGGGTGGATAAAGCTTTCGTACAGTACGCCGAGCACGATGTACATCGCCACGACAGCCGCGACGATCAGCCAGATGGTGTTACCCAGCGCGGCCTGAAACGCCAGCGTGCTGCCCTGGAACCGGGTCTGAATATCGGACGGGAAGCTGAGCTCTTTTTCAGCAGCCTGAATCGCCTCCACCGCTTCGCCTAGAGAGTAATTGTCCGGCACGTTGAAGGAGATGGTGGTGGACGGGAACTGATCCAGATGGTTAATCGACAGCGGGGTATAGCGTTCTTCCACCGTGGCGATAGCGCTCAGCGGCACAATGCCGCCGTCTTTGCTGGTCAGGCGCACCGAGTCCAGCCCCGCCAGGCCAGGCGTGTTCTCCGTGTTGTGCTCCAGCACCACGCGATACTGGTTGGCCTGGGTGTAGATAGTGGAGATCAGGCGCTGACCGAAGGCGTTGTACAGGGCGTTATCCACGTCTGCCATGGTAATGCCGAGGCGGCTGGCGGTATCGCGGTTGACGTTAACGTGCGCCGCCAGCCCTTTGTCCTGCCAGTCGCTGCTGACGTCGGCGAGCTGCGGCAGGGTGTTAAGTTTATTGACCAGCTGCGGCACCCAGGTGCTGAGGGCATCCAGCGTGGTCGCCTGTAGGGTGAACTGATACTGCGTGCGGCTGACCTGGGTATCAATGGTCAAATCCTGAATCGGCTGCAGGTAAAGCTCAACGCCCGGCACGCGCGCGACGGCGTTTTGCAGACGCTCAATGACGGCGTTGACGCGATCGTCGCGTTCATCCAGCGGCTTGAGGTTGATCTGCAGACGCGCGCTGTTGAGCGACGGGTTGGTGCCGTCGACGCCCACGTAGGAGGTCAGGCTTTCGACCGCCGGATCTTTCATGATGATTTCGGACACCTGCTGCTGGCGCTGGGCCATATTGGCGAAGGAGACCGACTGCGGGGCCTGAAGCGTGCCCTGAATAATGCCGTTGTCCTGAATCGGGAAGAAGCCTTTCGGAATGAAAATCCACAGCATCACGCTGAGCGCCAGGGTTCCCAGCGCCACGCCGAGCGTGGCCCACGGATGGTTCAGAACTTTCGCCAGCACGCGACCGTAGGCGGCAATAATCCGCTCGAACATGCGCTCGGAGGCGCGCGAGAAGCGGTTTTGCTTACGCAGGGACTCATGGCTGAGCATGCGGGCGCACATCATCGGCGTCAGGGTCAGCGACACCACGGCGGAGATCAAAATGGCGACCGCCAGCGTCACGGCAAACTCGCGGAACAGCCGCCCGACGATATCGCCCATAAACAGCAGCGGGATCAGCACCGCAATCAGCGAGAAGGTCAGCGAGATAATGGTAAAGCCGATTTCGCCCGCGCCCTTCAGCGCGGCCGCCAGCGGTTTTTCGCCTTTCTCGATATAGCGCGAGATGTTCTCGATAACGACGATGGCATCATCCACCACGAACCCGGTGGCGATGGTGAGCGCCATCAGCGTCAGGTTATTAATCGAAAAGTCGAGGAACACCATCACCGCAAAGGTCCCGACCAGCGAGAGCGGCACGGCGACGGCGGGAATAATGGTCGCCGGGACGTTACGCAGGAACAGGTAAATGATCATCACCACCAGCGCAATCGCCAGCATCAGCTCGAACTGGGTGTCGGTGACCGACGCGCGAATATTCGTGGTGCGGTCGGAAAGCACCTTCACGCTGACCGATTTCGGCAGGCTTTCGATCAGCTGCGGCAGCATGGCGCGGATGCTGTCGGCGGTTTCGATGATGTTTGCGCCCGGCTGGCGCTGCACGTTCATCACGATCGCCTGCTGTTTGTTGGCCCAGGCCCCCAGCCAGCTGTTTTCCGCGCCTTGCTCCACGGTCGCCACGTCGCCCAGGCGAACCGGGGCGCCGTTCTGGTACGCAATAATCAGCTGACGGTACTCATCGGCGGACTGCATCTGATCGTTGGCAGAGAGCGTCACGGCGCGAGTGGGGCCGTCCAGCGAGCCCTTCGCCGAGTTGACGTTGGCGCTGCTGATGGCGGTACGGATGGTTTCGCTGGTAAGACCCAGCGCGGCAATCGCCTGCGCGTTAAGCTTCACGCGCACGGCGGGACGCTGGCCGCCCGCCAGCGTGACGAGGCCGACGCCGGAAACCTGAGAAATCTTCTGCGCCACGCGCGTTTCGACCATGTCTTCAACCTGGGTCATCGGCATGGCGGAGGAGGTGACGGCAAGCGTCATGATCGGCGGATCCGCCGGGTTGACCTTGCTGTAGACCGGCGGGTTAGGCAGATCCGACGGCAGCAGGTTGGTGGCGGCGTTGATGGCGGCCTGCACCTCCTGCTCGGCGACGTCCAGCGAAAGCGTCAGCTGGAACTGCAGCGTCACGACGGATGCCCCGCCTGAGCTCTGGGAGGACATCTGTTTTAGCCCCGACATCTGGCCGAACTGGCGCTCCAGCGGAGCGGTAATGGCGGACGTCACCACATCCGGGCTGGCGCCAGGATAAAGCGTCACCACCTGGATGGTTGGATAATCCACCTCCGGCAGCGCCGAGACGGGCAGGAAGCGATAGCCGATAATCCCGGCGAGCAGGATCGCCACCATCAGCAGCGTGGTGGCGACAGGACGAAGGATAAACAGACGTGACGGCCCGCCTGTAGAGCCTGGGGGCATCACCTGCATCAGGATTTCTCTCCCTGTTTCGCAGGTTCAACCACTTCCACTTTGGCCCCTTCGGTCAGACGGTCAATGCCGTCGGTAACCACGCGGTCGCCTGCGGAAAGGCCGGCGGCGATGACCACCGTCTGGCTGTCCTGAATACCAGTTTTCACCAGGTGCTTGCTGACCTTATTGTCGCCGTTAAGTACCCAGACGAAGTTACCTTCGTTACCCATCTGCAGCGCAGCCGTTGGGATCACCACCGCGTTCTCTTCGGTCGCGACCAGCATGCGCGCATTGACGAACTGGTTCGGGAAGAGGGCATCGTCCTGGTTATTAAAGCGCGCTTTGAGCTTGATGGTGCCGGTGGTGGTGTCGATCTGGTTATCCAGACTGAGCAGGGAACCCTCGCTCAACTTCTGCTTGTTGGTGCGATCCCAGGCCTCCACCACCAGGCCTTTACCGGCTTTTTGCGCCTGCACCACGGTCGCAATGTCGCTTTCCGGCAGGGTAAAGACTAAATCAATCGGGTGGGTCTGGGTGATCACCACGATGCCCGTGGTGTCGCCGCTGGAGATCTGGTTGCCGATATCGACCTGCTTCAGGCCCACGCGCCCGTCAATCGGCGCGGTGATGCGGCTCCAGTCCAGCTGCAGCTGTGCGCTGGCGACGGCGGCTTCATCTGCTTTGATAGTGCCCTGCGTTTCACTGACCAGCGACTGCTGGGTGTCCAGCTCCTGACGAGACACGAGGTTGGTTTTCACCAGCTGCTGGTAGCGGGCCAAATCGCGCCGGGCGTTGGCGAGGGTGGCTTTGTCTTTCGCGAGCTGCCCCTGCGCCTGGGCGAGGGCGACCTTAAACTGGCTCGGGTCGATTTCCGCCAATAGGTCACCAGCCTTAACCTGCTGACCTTCCTGGAAGTGGATCGCGATGAGCTGGCCGTCGACGCGGCTGCGCACCGTGGCGGTGTTGGCGGCGGTAATGGTCCCGAGACCTGTGAGATAGCGAGGAACGGCTTTATTCACCGCCGTCGCCGCCTGAACCGGCGCCAGCGCGCCGCCGCGCATGCCGTGACGTCCTCCGCCTGCCGGGCGCTGCGCCTGACCGGTGGCACCGGCGGGAGCGGCGGAGTTCGCGGATTGACTGTGCCAGTACCATGCGGCGGCAAGGATCACCACAATGATGCCAGCGGCGATTGCCCAGCGGGATTTGTTACTGCCTTTCATCGTTATACGTTCTCATCCTGAATACTTCGGGGAATGATACTAGTTTAGTCAGCTAACACAGCGGAAAAATGGAGGAAATATGGAAGACTGTCAGGAATGGTCTGAGAGTAGCGCCGCGGTTTTCTCCCTCTCCCTGTGGGAGAGGGTATCAGACCGGACCGCAACAACATTAGCTAAACATCACCTGCGCCCAGCGCGCCAGCCCTGCGGTAACGGAGCCAAAGTCATCGCCACCGGCAATAGGAATGCCCGGCAGCTGTTCCGCCAGCGCTTTTTTGATCAGCGGCGAACGGGCGCTACCCCCGGTCAGGTAAATCACGTCCGGCTTCTCTTTGCCGTTCTCCAGCGCCAGCTGCACCTGCTCCAGAATACGCTGCAGCGGCTGCGCGAGCGCCGTCTCCAGCCCGTCCTGCGAAATCGCGGTGGCCAGATCGTCGCTGATAAACGGCAAGGAGACCGCATGCTCAGTACGGTCGGAAAGGGCTATTTTGCTCTCTTCGGCAGTACGCACCACGCGGTAGCTCAGGCGCTGACGCCACACTTTGTACAGCAGCGCGACTTTTTCGGCGTCCTGCGCGTCACGCACCAGATCGTTAAGGAAGCGGCCGTTCGCGGTGCTGTAAAAATCACTCTGCGCAGGCACGTCGTTGATGGCAATTGCGTTCCACCACGGCAGTATCGGCAGGGCGATGCCTTTTTCGGTTTGCCCGCCCATGCCGAGCAGCGGCATCAGGCTCTTGAATGCCAGCGCGATATCGAGATCGTTACCGCCTACGCGGCAGCCGCTGTGCCCGAGCAGGCTGTTTTCACGATCGCGACGATTATGCCACTGCGGTCCCATCAACAGCAGCGAGCAGTCCGTGGTGCCCCCGCCGATATCCACGACTAACACGCGCTTCTCTTCCGTCAGCGTGGCTTCAAAGTCCAGCCCCGCGGCAACCGGCTCGTACTGGAACACCACGTCGCGGAAGCCTGCCCGGTGCGCCGCGCGTTCAAGGATCCCCTGCGCCTGCTGGTTGGCCTCATCGCCGCCCAGCCCCTGGAAGTTGATCGGGCGGCCAATCACCGCCTGGGTAATCACATCGGAGACCTGCGTCTGCGCCTGATTGCGAATATGCAGCATCATCGCGCACACCAGGTCTTCGAACATCGCTACCTGCTGCGGCTTCAGCCCGCTGGCGCCGAGGAAGGATTTTGGCGACTTAACGAAGTAGACCTCTTCAGGATCTTCAATGTAGTGCCCAAGCGAAGAGAGGCCGAACTGCACGCTGGACGGCGTAACGTCGATGTCTTCCTCGCGGTTAAAGCTGACCGCCCGGCGCAGCAGCGCCTGGGTCTCCGCCGCCGTGGCCGGAACCTGATGGTGGCGGAACAGCCATTCGCTCACCGCTTCACGCGTCGGCGCGCAGAGCATTGACGGCAGCAGCGTGCTCTCTTTTTCCATTTTCAGGAGCCGTGGCTGCCCGTTTTGCATAATCGCAACCGAGCAGTTTGCCGTACCGTAGTCGAATCCAATAAACACGATAAATCCCCATGCCAGTGAGAAGGGGCGAGACTTTAACGAAATGTCTTCATGGCGACAACAGGAATATGAAAGCAAGGCAAAACAGGACCTTTCCGTTTATGCTGTGGAGAACCCAAAAGGAGAGACGATGTACACCCTGAACTGGCTTCCCCCTTACGACTGGCAGTGGATGTTTGGCTTTCTTGGCGCGCGTGCGGTGTCGGGCATTGAAACCGTCACGCACGACTATTACGAGCGCAGTTTTGCCTGCGAAGGGCATCAGGGAATATTTCGCGTCACGCCGGATATCGCCACCCATACGCTGACCGTCACGCTCAGCCCGGGGTTAATTCCGGTTGCGCAGACGTGCCTTGAACGCATAGAGCGCCTGTTCGATCTCACCTGCAACCCGCAGCACATCGCGGATACGCTGGGCGATCTCGGTGCTGCCCTGCCAGGCTTGCGTTTACCGGGGGCGATGGACGCGTACGAGCAGGGCGTCCGGGCGATCCTCGGGCAACTGGTGAGCGTGGCGATGGCGGCGAAACTGACTTCGCGCGTGGTGGCACTGTGCGGCGAACCGGTGGCGGACTGTGCGGGCTATCTCTGCTTTCCCACGCCGGACGCGCTGGCGGCAGCGGACCCGCTGGCGCTGAAAGCGTTGGGCATGCCGGTAAAGCGCGCGGAGTCGTTAATTCACCTGGCGCAGTCGGTCATTGACGGGACATTTCCGCTTTTCCCGCCCGAGAATATTGAGGCCGGGATGAAGGCGCTACAGCAGCGGCCGGGGATAGGGCGCTGGACGGCAAACTACCTGGCCCTGCGCGGCTGGCAGGCGAAAGATGTCTTTCTGCCGGATGATTATCTGATTAAGCAACGCTTTGCCGGGATGACGCCCGCGCAAATTCGTCGTTATGCCGAACGCTGGCAGCCGTGGCGCTCTTACGCGCTGCTGCACATCTGGTACACCGACGGCTGGACGCCGTCAGTTGATGGCGAAATAGCTGGTGTTGAGCAGAAGATCTAATGGCTGCGGCTCGGCGATAGTGTCGCCATAGATGAAATCAATGCCGATGCCGGAGAGCGTATCCATCATGATGGGCTGATTGCACGGGCCCGCGATGGTTTTCATCCCCAGACGCTGGGCGTGGCCCTGAACAATTGTCACCATCATCTCATCCATCAGGTTGCCATACACGTTGCTTACCACCTCCGCGTCCAGCATCAGATAGTCGGCCATATTGGCGGTCAGGTGGGTAAAGACGTTCATGTCGCGGCCCACCTGGCTGAAGATCACGCGGCAGCCCGCCTGACGAAGCTTTTGCAGACTCCGCTGCAGGTTTTTATCCGGGCTGCACACCACGTCGGCAGAGATAACAAGATGCAGGAGACGGCCCGGCATGGGGCTTTTATCCAGCAGGTCGAGAAGTTCATCGACCAGCGTTACGCTGGCTAAACCGGCCTCAGATAGCGGCAGCGCCACTCCCATGCCTTTACTGGCGATCTGGGCGGCAGAGGCGCGGAAAAACTCATTAAAAATGCGCCTGTCGAGGGCGTGCAAAAGCTCAGGCTCTGCCAGGCCCGAGCGGAAGGCATGCTCTTCCTGGACTTCGCCCTGGCTGGTCCAGAGGCGTAACGACAGCAGCCAGAAATTACTGCTTTCAGGGATACGCGGGGAGGCGACGCTGCGGGCGATCATCATCAGGTGATTGTCTTTAATCATGTGCCACTGTTCATCAAGCGACATCATGCTGCGCGTGTTGTGATCCCGCTCCTGCTGGGGTTCGTAAACCGTCACCATGCCGCGCCCGCTGTTTTTCGAGGCATAACAGGCAATATCCGCCTGCGACATGATTTCTGACGCCTGATGGTTATTTTCATCAATCAGCGTGATACCTGCGCTGGCGCCAATCCGGTGCAGGCGGCCTTCCCACATAAAGTGATAGTCATTGATCGTGTGGATCAGACGCCCGGCAATATAGCGCGCGCTTTCAATATTGCAGTCAGGCAGCAGTAACCCGAACTCATCTCCGCCCAGACGCGCCAGCACGTCGCTGGAGCGGAGCATGGTCAACATCAGGGAAGAGAGCTCCCGCAGCAGGGCATCGCCCGCCGCATGGCCTGCCGTATCGTTGACGGCTTTGAAGCGGTCGAGATCGATAAAGACCAGGGCATGGCGCTGGCGCGTTTCGCGAACGGTCTGCAGGAGTCGTTTGAGATGATTTTCGAAGCTGACCCGGTTTGCCAGATGGGTCAGGGCATCGTGGGAGGCGCTATAGCTCAGCTGACGCAGCATCTTGCGCGACTCGGTTACGTCCTGAATCACGATAACCGAGCCAATATTCTGCCCGTCCAGCGTGCTGAGCGGCGTAATGCTGTAGTGAATATCAAAATTGCCGCCGGTACGGCAGTTCAGCACCACGTCCTGATCGATATCGGAACGGGACATATCGCCGCTGTGAATATTCTCCATCAGCGGCCCTTTTTCACCAAAGGTGATGTGCAGCACCTTCAGGATCGGCTGGCCGATAGCCTCGGTCTGCAGCCAGCCGCTCATTTTTTCGGCCACCGGGTTCATAAAGGTGACGTTCATGTTGATATCGGTACACAGCACCGCTTCACCGATGGAATCAAGGGTAATGTGCAGACGCTCTTTTTCCTGGAAGAGCGCTTCGTTGAGCTGCTTAACCTCGGTCATATCCATGTTGATACCGAGCAGCCGTTCGACTTCACCCTGCTTATTGAGCACCCGGTTCGCCAGGGAGCGAATATGACGCACGCCTTCCTTCACGCGGATGCGAAATTCCAGCTTAAACGGCAGGCGGGATATCAGCGAGTCCCGCAGCACCTGCTCGGCGTGGGCACGATCTTCCGGCAGCATCGTGTCATGCCAGAGCTGCCAGGTGGGCTTGATGTGCGGCGGGATTTCATACAGCTCAAACATCCGCTTGTCCCAGCTGATAATGTCCGGCTCCAGATCCCACTCCCAGATGCCGATGCCGCCCGCTTCGTTGGCGAGCGTAATGCGCTCCATCAGGCGTTTATTAACCCACTCGGTCTGCTTCAGGTCATTAATGTCTTCAATCTGAGCAATAAAATAGAGCGGCGAACCGTCGGCATGGCGCACGACGGAGACGGCAAGGAGCGCCCAGACTACTTCCCCGTCGCGGGTGTAATAGCGCTTCTCGAGGGTATAGGTATTGATGTCGCCGTTGACCAGCTGTTCGAGCTGTTCCAGGTCGGTGTGCAGATCTTCCGGCCAGGTGAGCTGCTGGAAGGTCAGCGACTGGAGCTCCGTCTGGCTGTAGCCGAGGAAATTGCACAGCGCCTTGTTAGCCTGCAGCCATTTGCCCTCAATGCTGACCAGCGCCATGCCAATCGCGGAATACTCCATCGCATTGCGGAAACGCTCCTCGCTTTCGGTGATGTGTTTGCGCTCGGCGCGGAAGGCGTACATCACCATGGTCATCACGTTGGCAGGCAGGAGCAGCATCAGGAACGGCAGCCAGGGAGCGTTCAGCATCGCCCCGACGTGCTGGGTTGTCAGCGCCACAGGATTTTGGGCAATCATCAGCGACACAACCATCACGGTGACCAGAAACACCAGGAACGCTTCCATTCGCGGCAAGCGCACGGCGCTCCACATAAGCAAAACGATAACGCAGGTGAAAGGCCACGGCAGCCAGGTGATGGCTGCCCAACTGAGGGCCAGCGTTACGGCCAGCGTGGTCAGGGTTTCCAGCAGCAGTCTCGGGTCACGGTGGCGCAGCAGATAATGCGGTTTAAACAACAGCCCCAGCGGAACCACCGCCAGCGCGCCGATGGCTTCGGATAACACCCAGACGAAGAAATTACGCAGGGGTTCGGGGCCGGGCGCCAGCAGGGAAACCAGCAAGCCGCCAACCAGCGGCGGTATCACCGCGCTGCCGATGGCCACGCGGATCCAGTCATTCAGATTCTGCAGCGGGTTGTACCATGGGAGCAACTTGCGCAACAACAACGCACCGATAAAGGCTTCAACCACGTTAACTGAGGTGTAGGTAAGGTTTATCGATCCCCACGAAAAGAGCATCCAGGTGGCCAGGATATTGCCAAACGAACAGGCCAGGGCGATTCCGGGCCACATTTTTCCTGCATGGCGGTAAAACGCCACCATCATAATGGCGGTGGGGAACCAGAGGGGGGCCAGCAGGGTGCCGAACCGGGTGAGCTCCAGCGAAAATAAGGTAAAGATAAAGGTGACCAGGCCCAGACAGACAAGTCGTATTAAAGGATGTGGGGTGGTAACCAAAACCCGCTGGTATTGTTTATTCATTACCGCTTTATCCAGAGACGCCATGCCGTCAGGGAAGATGTCCGAACGCGTGAATTTGATAATTTGGTTTATGCTAGTACAAACAATTTACAATTCATATGGTGACCGCTCAGAATTTGACACCACAGACTTATTAAATAGAGGCTCCGTGAGAAAAAAACGGTTAAACGCTGAAAAAACGTTCATTTAAATTTCACTCAGGGAATAAAACGTCACTTTTCGGCCAGTCTCGCAGAACCTGTGCATTCGACTGGTATCACGCCCGCGAAATCCCTATAATTGCCGCGTTTGACGCTCCGGCGTCGTCCTTCCTTAACATCCAGGTTAATCAGGTCGCTAAATTTATGACTGATAAGTCTCATCAGTGCGTCATTATAGGCATCGCCGGCGCATCGGCTTCAGGTAAAAGTCTAATTGCCAGTACGCTTTATCGCGAACTGCGTGAACAAGTAGGTGATGAGCATATCGGCGTCATTCCCGAAGACAGCTATTACAAAGATCAATCCCATCTGTCGATGGAAGAGCGCGTCAAAACCAATTATGACCACCCAAATGCAATGGATCACAGCTTGCTGTTCCAGCATTTAGAAGCGCTTAAGAGCGGCCAGGCGATTGAGCTGCCCGTTTACAGTTATGTAGAACACACCCGCACGCAGGAAACCATCCGCATCGAGCCGAAAAAGGTCATTATCCTTGAAGGCATCCTGCTCCTGACCGACGCCCGCCTGCGTGAATCCATGAATTTCTCGATTTTCGTTGATACCCCGCTGGATATCTGCCTGATGCGCCGCATCAAGCGTGACGTGAATGAACGAGGCCGTTCGATGGACTCCGTCATGGCGCAGTATCAGAAAACGGTTCGCCCGATGTTCCTGCAGTTTATTGAGCCATCCAAACAATACGCCGATATCATCGTGCCGCGCGGGGGTAAAAACCGCATTGCTATTGATATCTTAAAAGCGAAAATCAGCCAGTTTTTTGAATAAGCCGCGTGAATTGTGTACCGTTCAGAGATAACCTGGTTTTACCCTGAGCGCTTACCGCCTCAGGGTACGATGCATGAAAGGAGAAATTGGCATGCGTCTTTGTGATCGCGATATAGAAGCCTGGCTGGATGAAGGCCGTTTATCTATTACCCCACGCCCACCTGTTGAGCGTATCAATGGCGTGACCGTTGATGTCCGCTTGGGGAATAAATTCCGCACCTTTAGTGGCCATACCGCACCGTTCATTGACCTCAGCGGGCCGAAGGACGAAGTCAGCGCCGCGCTCGATCGCGTGATGAGTGACGAAATCGTTATCGATGAAGGCGAAGCTTTTTATCTGCATCCGGGTGAACTGGCCCTGGCGGTGACGTTTGAATCCGTCACCCTGCCTCCGGACCTGGTCGGCTGGCTTGATGGCCGTTCTTCGCTGGCGAGACTGGGGCTGATGGTTCACGTGACCGCGCACCGTATCGATCCAGGCTGGTCGGGGCGTATCGTGCTGGAATTCTTCAATGCCGGTAAATTGCCGCTGGCGCTGCGCCCGGGCATGATGATCGGCGCGTTGAGCTTTGAACCGCTGTCAGGCCCGGCAGATCGTCCTTATAACCGTCGACAGGACGCAAAATATCGCGACCAGCAGGGCGCGGTTGCCAGCCGTATTGATAAAGACTGATCGTTAGTCCATTGAGGATGCCATGAGAAGAGTTCTGACGACGCTGATGATTTTGCTGGTGGTGCTGGTGGCTGGCCTTTCGGCGTTGGTTCTGCTGGTTAATCCCAACGATTTCCGCGCTTATATGGTGCGGCAGGTCGAGGCGCGCAGTGGTTATCAACTGAAGCTTGACGGGCCGCTGCGCTGGCACGTCTGGCCGCAGCTCAGCATTCTCTCTGGCCGCATGTCCCTCATGGCACCGGGGGCGGCCCAGCCGCTGGTGTCCGCAGACAACATGCGCCTTGATGTGGCGCTGATCCCGCTCATTTCCCATCAGCTGCAGGTTAAGCAGGTGATGCTAAAAGGCGCGGTGATTCAGCTCACCCCGCAAACCGAAGCCGTGCGTGATGCCAGTGCGCCGGTTGCGCCGCGCGAAAATACCCTGCCTGATGAACCGTCTGATACCGGCTGGTCCTTTGATATCGGCAAGCTGAAAGTTGCCGACAGCGTGTTGGTTTTCCAGCATGAGCACCAGGAGCAGGTGACCATTCGCAACATTAACCTGCAGATGGAACAGGATGCTCACCATCTTGCGTCGCTGGAATTTAGCGGGCGCGTAAACCGCGATCAGCGCGATTTGACCCTGTCGCTGAATGCTAATGTGAACGCCTCGGACTACCCGCATCAACTGACGGCCGACATCCAGCAGTTGAGCTGGCAGCTGATGGGTGCCGATCTCCCCACCCAGGGGATAACCGGGCAGGGAACGCTGCAGGCCGTGTGGCGCGAAGAACAAAAGCAGCTGGAGCTGGATAATCTCAACCTGCAGGCAAATGACAGTAGCCTGAAGGGGCAGGCGAGCGTCACGCTCGAAGAGAAGCCGAAGTGGGTGCTGAATCTGCAGTTTGACAAGCTCAATCTGGAAAACCTGCTGCCGCCTCTGCCGGCCAGCGCCACGGATAGCGATGCCGCCCAGACGGGGCAAAGCCAGGCACCGGCATCACGTCCGGTTATCTCGTCTAATCTCGATCAGCCTGACTATAACGCCCTGCGCGGATTCACGGCGGATATTCTGCTGAAAGCCAATAGCCTGCGCTGGCGCGGCATTGATTTTACCGACGTGAGCAGCCAGATGTTTAACCATAACGGTTTGCTGGTGATCTCCGAGCTGAGCGGAAAGATGGGCGCAGGGAACCTCTCGCTGCCCGGCACGCTGGATGTCCGTAAAGACGTTGCCAGTGCCGAATTCCAGCCGCGTCTCGACAACGTTGAGATAGGCACCATCCTGAACGCGTTTAACTATCCGATATCCCTGACGGGGCAGTTGACGCTCGCGGGTGACTTCTCAGGGACGAAAATTGATGCAGATGCTTTCCGCCGCGAGTGGCAGGGGCAGGCGCATCTTGAGCTGAGAAATTCCCGTATGGAAGGGCTTAACTTCCAGCAGCTGGTGCAGCAGGCGGTTGAGCGCAGCAGCGATGTGAAGGCCCAGGATAACTACGACAGCGCCACGCGCCTCGACAGCTTCACCACGGACCTGACGCTGGACAACGGGCAACTTACACTCGACCGGATGCAGGGTGCCTCTTCACTGTTATCAATGACCGGTGAAGGTAAGCTGGATCTGGTGAAAGAGACGGCGGATACGCGCTTTAACGTGCGGGTACTTTCCGGCTGGCAGGGTGAAAGCAAGCTCATCGACTTCCTGAAAGAGACGCCGGTCCCGCTGACCGTATACGGCAAATGGCAGGCTCTGAATTACAGCCTGCAGGTGGATCAGATCCTGCGCAAGCATCTGCAGGATGAAGCGAAACGTCGGCTTAGCGGCTGGGCGGATCGCAATAAAGATTCACAGGACGGTAAGGACGTGAAGAAGCTGCTGGATAAGCTTTGATGTCCGTTGCGCCGGGTAGCGTTGCGGCCTGATGCCCTCATCCCGGCCTTCTCCCGTGGGAGAGGGAGCAAACACTAAAAACGGCAACCGGGTTGCCGTTTTGTTTTACCTAAACCTCAAAATCCAGCTCTTCCTCATCCCGCAGCGGAATGAGCTGAACCTTCTGCACGCGATGGTTTTCAATCTGCAGCGTTTTGAGCAGATAGTCGCCCACCTGAACCTCTTCTCCCGGCTGCGGGATACGCTGCAAATACTCCATTAGCAGACCGGCGATAGTGTGATATTCCCGTTTTTCATCCAGCGGCAGCGGCACGTATTGCACCAGGTCTTCCAGCGGCATATGGCCGTTAGCCGTCCACGAACCGTCTGCGTTTTTCTGAATATCATGGCGGGCGTCAATCTCATCCACCTCGTTAGGCAGATTACCGGCAATGGTTTCCATGACGTCGCTGAGCGTGACCAGCCCTTCGACCGAACCAAACTCATCCACCACAAAGGCAAAGTGCGTGCGCGCGTTACGGAATTGCTCAAGGGCGGAAAGCAGCGGTAGCCCCTCAGGGAAGACCAGCGGCTGGCGGACCAGGACGCGCAGATTGAGCGCCTCGCCGTGCAGCTGCTGCTGGAGCAGGTCAATAACGTGCACCACGCCCAGCAGCTCCTCTTCCTCTTCACCGCCGGTCACCACCACGCGGGTGTGCTGGTTTTTATCCAGCAGGGCGCGAATGTGCTCTTCCGGTGCCGTCAGGTCGATATGTTCAATGTCATGCCGCGAGGTCATGATGCTGCTGACCGTCCGCTGATTCAGATTGAGCACCCGCTCGATCATCCGTCGTTCCTGCGGGTCGAAGATCAGCCCGTCGCTGTGATCGGCCAGCATGGCGGAGGATTCGGCATCCAGCTCCGCATCCTCTTTCTTACCGCTTAGCAGGCGCATAACCGTGTCGGCCGTGCGCTGACGCAGGGTCTGATTCGCGGACAGGAAGCGGCGGCGGTTAAATATTGCCAGCTGGTTGAGCGCTTCAATCATGACGGAGAAGCCGATGGCGGCGTACAGGTAGCCTTTCGGAATATGGAAGCCAAAGCCGTCGGCCACCAGGCTAAAGCCAATCATCAGCAGGAAGCTCAGACAGAGGATCACGATGGTCGGGTGACTGTTCACAAAGCGGGTCAGCGCCTTGCTGGCCATGACCATCAGCGTGATGGCAATGATCACCGCGGCCATCATCACCGCAAGGTGGTCCACCATCCCGACGGCGGTGATCACCGAGTCCAGAGAAAAGACCGCATCCAGCACCACAATTTGCGCCACTACTGGCCAGAATTTCGCCCCGCGGCGCTGGGTTGGGTTCTCGCTGTCTTTACCCTCCAGCCGCTCGTTGAGCTCCACCGTGGCTTTGAACAGCAGAAACAACCCGCCGAAGAGCATGATTAGATCGCGGGCGCTAAAACTCAGGCCGTGAATGGAGAACAGAGGCTGAGTGAGCGTCACCAGCCAGGAGATAGAGGCCAGCAGCAGTAAACGCATCACCATCGCCAGCAGCAGACCCGTTACGCGCGCGCGGTCGCGCTGGGAAGGGGGCAGTTTTTCAGCAAGGATGGCGATAAAAACCAGATTATCAATCCCGAGCACCAGCTCGATGACGACCAGCGTAACCAGCCCGGCCCAGATTGAGGGATCGGCAATCCATTCCATAGTAATAGCAATACCTTCTGTTATATGACGAATGTCACACTTCGATCATGGATAAAGCTGGGGGAAATTGCAATGCCGGGCTGAGATTTCTCTTAATACGACGGTTAAAAAAGAGAGCATTCTCAATAATGTGTAAATAAGCGAAATGCGAATATTTAATTGCAGAGATGTCATTTTAAGATATATCGCAGGCGGTGTTTTTTACTCTCATTTTGTCAATATAAAGAAAATCCTAAAAGGTCAAAAATTTGCTCTTAATATTAATCTTAAAAACCGATATTAGGACTGTTGTCTCCTTGCCTGCTATTAGGTTAGCTGCAACAATTCTCCCAGCATCAAATGTTAAATCTCAGTGTTGCTATTAATGTTCGGTCTTCAGGAGATGGTTATTCATTATCCGTTGGGTTTCTCAAGCGACAGATATATTTCCAGAAGACCTTGCTCAAGAGGGTGTCTATCCATAACGCATTGTTTAGTCAGTGGATTGGTAACTGAAAGCCAAGGGCGGTAGCGTGCCTGAAAGCGTGTGAATCAGCCTCGATTATTCTGTCAATAGCCAATGGATGAATAAGCTTTTTTTAGGACTGATGCCAGTTATATTTCTATTTGATTAACTGCATGCTGAAACCCAATACGACTCGAGCTTATTTAAATTGCACAGGATAATTACTCTGCCAAAGTGATAAATAATCAATGATGAAATCCAAAATGAAATTGATGCCATTATTGGTGTCTGTGACCTTGATGAGTGGTTGCACGGTCTTTCCCGGCAGCAATATGTCAACAATGGGTAAGGATGTGATCAAGCAACAGGATGCCGATTTTGATCTCGACAAAATGGTGAATGTTTATCCACTTACGCCTCGTCTGGTCGAGCAATTACGTCCACGTCCGAATGTTGCCCAGCCGAATATGTCGCTGGACCAGGAAATTGCGTCTTACCAGTACCGCGTGGGGCCGGGTGACGTGATCAACGTGACCGTCTGGGACCACCCTGAACTGACCACGCCAGCGGGCCAGTACCGTAGCTCAAGCGACACCGGTAACTGGGTGCAGTCAGATGGCACCATGTTCTATCCCTACATTGGTAAAGTCCATGTTGCAGGGAAAACGCTTGCCGAGATCCGTAGTGATATTACCGGCCGCTTAGCGCAGTACATCGCCGATCCGCAGGTGGACGTTAATATCGCCGCATTCCGCTCGCAAAAAGCCTATATCTCCGGCCAGGTGAATAAATCCGGCCAGCAGGCCATCACCAACGTTCCTCTGACCGTACTGGATGCCATTAACGCCGCGGGCGGGTTAACCGACGGCGCCGACTGGCGCAACGTCGTGCTCACCCACAACGGGAAGGAGCAGCGCATTTCGCTGCAGGCGCTGATGCAAAACGGCGATCTGACCCAGAACCGCCTGCTCTATCCGGGCGACATTCTCTACGTACCGCGCAATGACGATCTGAAAGTCTTCGTGATGGGTGAAGTGAAGAAACAGAGCACCCTCAAAATGGACTTCAGCGGTATGACGCTGACCGAAGCGCTGGGCAATGCTGAAGGTATCGATCTGACGACCTCTAACGCGACCGGTATCTTCGTTATCCGTCCGCTGAAAGGTGAGGGCAGTGCGAAAGGCAAGATTGCCAACATTTACCAGCTGGATATGTCCGATGCGACCTCTCTGGTGATGGCAACGGAGTTCCGTCTCCAGCCATACGATGTGGTGTACGTCACCACCGCGCCGGTTGCCCGCTGGAACCGTCTGATCAACCAGTTGCTGCCAACCATCAGTGGCGTTCGCTACATGACGGATACGGCGCGCGACATTCATACCTGGTAATCCGCGATGTTTAACAAAATTCTGGTGGTATGCGTGGGGAACATTTGCCGTTCCCCTACGGCTGAACGGTTGTTGAAACACTACCAGCCCGAACTGACCGTTGATTCGGCAGGGCTGGGTGCACTGGTCGGTAAAGGTGCCGATGAGCGCGCAACGAGCGTGGCGCGGGATCATCACCTCTCTCTCGACGGCCACGTGGCCCGCCAGGTCACTGGCCGCATGTGCCGCGAGTATGACCTGATCCTGACTATGGAAAAACGCCATATTCATGCGCTGTGCGATATCGCTCCGGAGATGCGCGGCAAGGTGATGCTGTTTGGTCACTGGGACAATGAACGTGAAATCCCCGATCCGTATCGCAAAAGCCATGAGGCCTTTGAGGCGGTTTACACCTTACTTGACCAGTCTGCCCAACAGTGGGCGCAGGCACTGAAAGTTCAGCAGGGATAACAATGACAGAAAAAACAAGACCTTCTGCCGCCCCGACTTCGGGCAGTGATGAAATTGATATTGGGCGCCTGGTCGGCACTGTTGTAGAGGCAAAGTGGTGGGTGCTTGGCATTACCGCCGTGTTCGCCGCGGCGGCCGTCGTCTACACGCTCTTCGCCACTCCTATCTACAGCGCCGACGCGCTGGTGCAGATCGAGCAGAATACCGGCAACTCGCTGGTGCAGGACATTGGTTCCGCGCTGGCGAACAAGCCGCCGGCATCCGACGCCGAAATTCAGCTCATCCAGTCACGCCTGGTGCTGGGTAAAACGGTTCACGACCTCGGGCTCGATATCTCCGTCACCAAAAATACCTTCCCAGTCTTTGGTGCCGGCTGGGATCGTCTGATGGGGCGAAGCAACGACACGGTGAAAGTGACTGACTTCGTGCTGCCGAAAGGGGCCGCCGATCAGACGTTTACCCTGACGGTGCTTGGCCCGAAACAGTATCAGCTAACCAGCGACGCAGGTTTTAGCGCCCGCGGTGAAGTGGGGCAGATGCTGACCAAAGACGGCGTCAGCATGATGGTTAGCGCCATCAACGCACAGGAGGGAGGTGAATTCACCGTCACCAAATTCTCCACGCTGGGAATGATTAACAATCTGCAAAACAACCTGACCGTCACCGAAAACGGTAAGGACACCGGCGTGCTGAGCATGACCTTTACCGGTGAAGATAAGGATCAAATCCGCGACATCCTGAACAGCATTACCCGCAACTACCTTGAGCAGAACGTCGAGCGTAAGTCGGCAGAAGCGGCGAAAAGCCTGGCGTTCCTGTCAAAACAGCTCCCGGAAGTGCGTGCCCGTCTGGATGATGCCGAGAACAAGCTGAACGCCTATCGTCAGGATAAAGACTCCGTTGACCTGCCGCTGGAGGCGAAATCGGTCCTCGATTCGATGGTCAACATTGACGCGCAGCTCAACGAGCTGACCTTCAAAGAGGCGGAGATTTCCAAGCTTTATACCAAACGTCACCCGGCCTACCGCACGCTGCTGGAGAAACGCCGCACGCTGGAAGAGGAGAAGGCGAAGCTCAATGACCGCGTGACCGCGATGCCGAAAACGCAGCAGGAGATCGTGCGTTTGACCCGCGACGTGGAGTCCGGACAGCAGGTTTACATGCAGCTGCTGAACAAGCAGCAGGAGCTGAAAATCACCGAAGCCAGTACCGTCGGTGACGTGCGCATCGTCGACCCGGCGATTACCCAGCCAGGCGTGCTGAAGCCGAAGAAAGCGCTGATTATTCTCGGCAGCATTATTCTCGGCCTGATGCTCTCCATCGTGGGCGTGCTGCTGCGTTCGCTGTTCAACCGCGGTATCGAAAGCCCGCAGGTGCTGGAAGAGAGCGGTATCAACGTCTATGCCAGCATTCCGCTGTCCGAGTGGCAAAAATCCCGTGACAGCGTCAAAACCATCAAGGGCGTCAAGCGTTACAAACAGAGCCAGCTTCTGGCGGTGGGTAACCCGACCGACCTCGCCATCGAAGCGATCCGCAGCCTGCGTACCAGTCTGCACTTCGCCATGATGCAGGCCAAAAACAACGTCCTGATGTTAACCGGCGTGAGCCCGTCGATCGGTAAAACCTTCGTCTGCGCCAACCTGGCGGCGGTGGTCAGCCAGACCGACAAGCGCGTGCTGCTGATCGACTGCGATATGCGTAAGGGCTACACCCACGAACTGCTGGGCACCAACAACGTGAACGGTCTGTCGGAAATCCTGCTCGGCAAAGGTGACATCAGCCAGAGCGCGAAACCCACAACGGTGCCGAAATTTGACCTGATCCCACGCGGTCAGGTGCCGCCTAACCCGTCCGAGCTGCTGATGAGCGAACGCTTCACCGAACTGGTGGAGTGGGCGAGCAAAAACTACGACCTGGTGCTGATCGATACGCCGCCAATTCTGGCCGTAACCGACGCAGCGGTTGTTGGCCGCCACGCTGGCACCACGCTGATGGTGGCGCGTTACGCGGTGAACACCCTGAAAGAGGTGGAAACCAGCCTGAGCCGCTTCGAGCAGAACGGGATTGAGGTGAAAGGGGTGATCCTGAACTCCATCTTCCGCCGCGCGACCGGGTACCAGGATTACGGTTATTACGAGTACGAATATAAATCTGACAGCAAATAAAAATCCCCCTCACCCTAACCCTCTCCCTCCGGGAGAGGGGCGGGGTGAGGGATAAGGGGAAGACCATGACCACACAACGCCCTTTAGTTTCAATCTATATGCCGACATGGAATCGTCAGCAGCTGGCGATCCGCGCAATCAAGTCGGTCCTGCGACAGGATTACGATAACTGGGAGCTGATCATTGTTGATGACTGCTCTTCCTCGTATGAACAGCTGCAAAAGTTTGTGACTGACCTCAACGACCCGCGGGTGGTCTATACCCACAACGCCATCAACTCCGGCGCGTGTGCGGTGCGTAATCAGGCGATTATGCAGGCCAAAGGGCAGTATCTGACCGGAATTGACGACGATGACGAATGGACGCCGAACCGCCTGTCTATCTTCCTGTCGCATAAAGAGCAGTTGGTCACGCACGCTTTCCTTTACGCCAACGACTATGTCTGCCAGGGCGAGGTCTACTCGCAGCCAGCCAGTCTGCCGCTCTATCCGAAATCACCCTACTCTCGCCGCCTGTTCTACAAGCGCAACATTATTGGTAACCAGGTCTTCACCTGGGCGTGGCGTTTCAAAGAGTGCCTGTTCGATACCGAACTCAAGGCCGCGCAGGATTACGATATCTTCCTGCGCATGGTGGTGGAATACGGCGAGCCGTGGAAAGTGGAAGAGGCTACGCAGATCCTGCACATCAACCACGGGGAGATGCAAATCACCTCCTCGCCGAAGAAGTTCTCCGGCTACTTCCATTTTTACCGCAAGCACAAGGACAAGTTTGACCGTGCCAGCCGTAAATATCAGCTCTTTACCCTCTATCAGATCCGCAATAAGCGCATGAACTGGCGCACGCTGCTGACGCTGCTGTCCGTGCGTAACGGCAAGCGCCTGGCTGATGGACTTCGGGGGAAATAATGTTTCTGGAAGATTGCCGCGCTAACAGCTGGAGCCTGCGTCCGTGCTGCATGGTTCTGGCGTACCGCATCGCGCACTTTTGCTCGGTGTGGCGTAAGAAAAACGTGCTGAACAATATCTGGGCGGCGCCCGTGCTGGTGCTGTACCGCATCATTACCGAATGCTTTTTTGGCTATGAAATTCAGGCCGCTGCCACCATTGGCCGCCGCTTTACCATCCACCACGGCTATGCGGTGGTGATCAACAAGTTTGTGGTCGCCGGGGATGATTTCACCATTCGTCATGCGGTCACCATTGGCAACCGCGGGCCTGACAGCCTGGCCTGCCCGGTCATCGGCAACAACGTCGAGCTGGGGGCGAACGTGGTAATCATCGGTGACATCACGATTGGTAACAACGTCACGATTGGTGCTGGCAGCGTGGTGCTGGACAGCATTCCGGATAACGCGCTGGTGGTGGGAGAAAAAGCCCGCGTGAAGGTGATTAAATGAACATTCTGCAATTTAACGTACGCCTCGCAGAAGGCGGAGCGGCAGGCGTGGCCCTGGATCTGCACCAGCGCGCGCTGCAAAAAGGACTTCAGTCGCGTTTTATTTACGGCTACGGCAAAGGCGGCAAGAAAAGCGTCAGCCACGATAATTTCCCGCAGGTGCACAAGCACACGCCGCGTCTGACCTCCATTGCCAACATTGCGCTGTTCCGTCTGTTTAACCGCGACCTGTTTGGCAACCTGAACACGCTGTACCGCACGGTTACCCGCACCGCGGGCCCGGTTGTGCTGCATTTTCACGTGCTGCACAGCTACTGGCTGAATCTGGAAGAGGTAGTGGCGTTTTGCCAGAAGGTGCAGGCCCACAAGCCCGACACCCGCTTTGTCTGGACGCTGCACGATCACTGGAGCGTGACCGGACGCTGCGCGTTTACCGACGGCTGCGAAGGCTGGAAAGATAACTGCCAGAAGTGCCCGACGTTAGGCAACTACCCGCCGGTGAAGGTGGATCGCGCGCATCAGCTGGTGGCCGGAAAACGTCAGCTGTTCCGCGACATGCTCTCGCTCGGCTGTACGTTCATCTCCCCGAGCCAGCACGTGGCCGATGCCTTCAACAGCCTGTACGGGGCAGGGCGCTGTCAGATTATCAACAACGGCATCGACGTAGCGACGGAAGCCATTCTTGCCGAGCTGACCCCGGTGGCCGAAACCGCGGGCAAACCGAAAATCGCTATTGTTGCGCATGACCTGCGTTACGACGGTAAAACCAACCAGCAGCTGGTGCGCGACATGATGGCGCTGGGTGACAAGATAGAGCTTCACACCTTCGGCAAGTTTTCGCCGTTCGAAGGGACCAACGTGGTGAACCACGGGTTTGAGACCGACAAGCGCAAGTTGATGAGTGCGCTGAATGAAATGGACGCGCTGGTGTTCAGCTCCCGCGTGGATAACTACCCGCTGATCCTCTGCGAAGCGCTCTCTATCGGCGTGCCGGTGATCGCCACCCACAGCGATGCGGCGCGCGAAGTGCTGGAAAAGTCCGGCGGGAAAACCTTCACGGAGCAGGAGGTCCTGCCGCTGGTACAGCTGCCGAAGGCGCAGATCGCTGAGATCGTTTTTGGCACGGACCTGGAATCGTTCCGCAACCGCAGCCGCAAGGCCTACAGTGGACAACAGATGCTGGAGGAATATGTCTCGTTCTATCAGAATCTGTAGTTATCTGCTGCTGCCGCTGATCTACCTGCTGGTCAACGTCAAAATTGCCCAGCTCGGCGAAAGCTTCCCGATAACCATCGTAACCTTCCTGCCCGTTCTGCTTCTGCTGTATGTCGATAAAATCAACCTCAAGAAGCTGATGATTGCCCTAGGGCTGGGCACGGGCCTGACGCTGTTTAACTACATCTTTGGCCAGTCGCTGGATGCGAGTAAATACGTCACGTCGACCATGCTGTTTGTTTATATTGTCATTATTATCGGTATGGTCTGGAGTATTCGGTTTAAAACTATTTCTCCGCACAATTATCGGAAAATCCTTAGGTTCTTTTATATTGCCGTTGCGTTAATTGTTATGCTTGCCGCGCTGGAGATGGCGCAAATTATTCTCACCGGCGGCAGCAGCCTGATGGAGATAATTTCGAAATATCTCATTTACAGTAACAGCTATGTATTGAACTTCATCAAGTTTGGCGGGAAACGTACCACAGCCCTCTATTTTGAACCGGCGTTTTTCGCTCTGGCGTTAATCTCAATTTGGCTCAGCATCAAACAGTTTGGTATCAAAACGCCTAAGACCGATGCTATGATTCTTGCAGGAATTGTTCTGTCTGGATCGTTCTCAGGGGTAATGACATTTATCCTGTTTTACCTGCTGGAATGGGCGTTTCAGTACCTGAACAAAGATGCGATTAAGAAAAAACTGCCGCTGGCGATTATCTCCCTGACGGTATTTATGGTAGGCGTGATATTTGCCTTCCCGTACATCTCAGAACGTCTGGGTGATTTGGGAACGGAAGGGTCTTCGTCCTATTATCGCATCATTGGGCCACTGGTAATGGTGGGTTATTCCTTAACCCATATTGATGGGGTAGTAAGATTCGGCTCACTTTACGAATATGTTGCATCATTCGGAATCTTTAACGGTGCGGATGTCGGTAAAACCATAGACAATGGTCTGTATCTGTTAATTATTTATTTTTCGTGGTTCGCCGTACTGTTGACCCTGTGGTATCTGTTTAAAGTTTTCAAAATGATGATTAACGCGTTTGGTGATAACCAGAACTTTCGCGTTCAGCTTTATCTGTTTACTCCGGTGTCGCTGTTTTTTACCGGGTCAATATTTAGCCCGGAATATGCTTTCTTGATTGTCTGTCCGTTTATTCTGCGCAAGGCGCTTAATATTACGAACGTATGACGAAATGAGGTGATTTATGTTTCTTAGCGTCATTACTGTCGCATTTCGTAATTACGAAGGGGTGGTAAAAACCTGGCGCTCGCTGCGCAACCTGGCGCGCGATCCAAGCCTCACCTTTGAGTGGATTGTGGTCGACGGCGGCTCGAACGATGGCACGGCGGAGTTTCTGGAAAAACTCAACGGTGAGTTCAACTTACGCTACATCAGCGAGAAAGATAAAGGCATCTACGATGCGATGAATAAAGGCATCAGCATGGCGCAAGGCCGTTATGCCATCTTCCTGAACTCGGGCGATATTTTCCATGAAGACGTGGCGCTGTTTGCCCGTCAGCTGGCTCGCCAGAAAGAGGACGCCATGTATATTGGCGATGCGCTGCTCGATTTTGGCGACGGACATAAAGTGTGCCGCAGCGCGAAGCCAGGCTGGTATATCTACCACAGCCTGCCGGCCAGCCATCAGGCCATTTTCTTCCCGGTAAAGGGTCTGAAAAAACAGCCTTACGATTTGCAGTATAAAGTGTCTTCCGATTATGCGCTGGCAGCCAGCCTGTATAAATCAGGTTACCCGTTCCGTCGAATTAAAGGGCTGGTGTCTGAATTCTCCATGGGCGGCGTGTCAACGTCTAATAATCTGGAATTGTGCCAGGATGCCAAAAACGTACAGCGTAAAATATTACGCGTGCCGGGGTTCTGGGCGGAATTGTCTTATTTATTACGCCTGCGTACCACAGGCAAAACGAAAACCTTATATAACAAAGCCTGAATATAAGGAAACGCAATGCAGGATTTAAAAGGTTTCTCAGTGCCGAAAGGTTTTCGGGGCGGGAACGGTATTAAGGTACAGCTGTGGTGGGCCGTTCAGGCAACATTATTTGCCTGGTCCCCGCAAATAATGTACCGCTGGCGAGCTTTTTTATTGCGCCTGTTTGGCGCAAAAATCGGAAAAAACGTAGTCATCCGACCTTCTGTGAAAATTACCTATCCGTGGAAATTAACGCTGGGGGATTACGCATGGGTTGGGGATGACGCGGTGTTATATACCCTTGGCGAAATTACGATTGGCGCAAATTCGGTGGTTTCACAGAAATGTTATTTGTGCACCGGCAGCCACGACTTTATGAGTCAGCATTTTGATATTACCGCTTCGCCTGTTGTGATTGGCGAAAAATGCTGGCTGGCAACGGATGTTTTTGTTGCACCGGGTGTTTCTGTTGGCGATGGCACGGTAGTCGGTGCCCGCAGCAGCGTTTTTAAATCGCTACCGGCAAATAAAATTTGCCGTGGCAACCCCGCAGTGGTGATACGCGAACGCGTTGAAACTGATTAAATTCATAAGTAGAGGAATATAAACATGTCTAAAGTCGCTCTCATCACCGGCGTTACCGGGCAGGATGGTTCTTACCTGGCAGAGTTCCTGCTGGAAAAAGGGTATGAAGTACACGGTATTAAACGTCGTGCGTCTTCTTTCAACACCGAACGTGTGGATCATATTTATCAGGATCCTCACGCGGCGAACCCGAAATTCCACCTGCACTACGGCGACCTGACCGATACCTCCAACCTGACCCGTATCCTGCAGGAAGTACAGCCGGATGAAGTCTACAACCTGGGCGCGATGAGCCACGTAGCGGTCTCCTTCGAATCCCCGGAATACACCGCCGACGTTGATGCCATGGGTACGCTGCGTCTGCTGGAAGCGATTCGCTTCCTCGGCCTTGAGAAGAAAACTCGCTTCTACCAGGCATCTACCTCCGAGCTGTACGGCCTGGTGCAGGAAATCCCACAGAAAGAGACCACGCCGTTCTACCCGCGCTCTCCGTATGCGGTAGCAAAACTGTACGCCTACTGGATCACCGTGAACTACCGTGAATCCTACGGCATGTACGCCTGTAACGGCATCCTGTTCAACCACGAATCTCCGCGTCGCGGCGAAACCTTCGTGACCCGCAAAATCACCCGCGCCATCGCCAACATCGCGCAGGGTCTGGAATCTTGCCTGCACCTCGGCAACATGGATTCCCTGCGTGACTGGGGCCATGCCAAAGACTACGTGAAAATGCAGTGGATGATGCTGCAGCAGGAACAGCCAGAAGACTTCGTGATTGCGACCGGCGTGCAGTACTCCGTACGTCAGTTCGTTGAAATGGCCGCGGCACAGCTGGGCATCAAACTGCGCTTCGAAGGTACCGGCGTGGAAGAGAAAGGTATCGTGGTTTCCGTGACCGGCCATGACGCTCCGGGCGTGAAGCCAGGCGACGTGATTGTCCAGGTTGACCCGCGCTACTTCCGTCCTGCTGAAGTGGAAACCCTGCTGGGCGACCCAACCAAAGCGCACGAGAAGCTGGGCTGGAAACCAGAAATCACTCTGCAGGAAATGGTTTCCGAGATGGTAGCTAAAGATCTTGAAGCAGCGAAAAAACACTCCCTGCTCAAGTCTCATGGCTACGAGGTTGCCATCGCGCTGGAGTCCTGAGAATGACAAAACAACGTATTTTTGTCGCCGGTCATCGCGGAATGGTGGGTTCCGCGATTGTTCGCCAGCTGGAGCAGCGCGGTGACGTGGAAGTGATTGTCCGCACCCGCGACGAGCTGAACCTGCTCGACAGCCGCGCGGTACAGGACTTCTTTGCTAACGAACGCATTGACCAGGTGTATCTGGCGGCGGCGAAGGTGGGCGGTATTGTCGCTAACAACACCTACCCGGCGGATTTCATCTACGAAAACATGATGATCGAGAGCAACATCATTCACGCGGCGCATCTGCACAACGTGAATAAGCTGCTGTTCCTCGGGTCGTCCTGTATTTATCCGAAAATGGCGAAGCAGCCGATCGCTGAGAGCGAACTGCTGCAGGGCACGCTGGAAGCGACCAACGAGCCGTACGCGATTGCCAAGATTGCCGGGATTAAGCTGTGCGAGTCCTACAACCGTCAGTACAACCGCGACTATCGTTCGGTGATGCCGACCAACCTGTACGGACCGCACGACAACTTCCACCCGAGCAACTCGCACGTGATCCCGGCGCTGCTGCGCCGCTTCCACGAGGCGACCGCCGAGAACGCGCCGGACGTGGTGGTGTGGGGCAGCGGTACGCCGATGCGTGAATTCCTGCACGTGGACGACATGGCTGCCGCCAGCATTCACGTGATGGAGCTGGATCGCGAAGTGTGGCAGGAGAACACCGAGCCGATGCTGTCGCACATCAACGTCGGTACCGGCGTGGACTGCACCATTCGCGAGCTGGCGCAAACCATCGCGCAGGTAGTGGGCTACAAAGGCCGCGTGGTGTTTGACGCGACGAAACCGGATGGCACGCCGCGCAAGCTGCTGGACGTGACCCGTCTGCATCAGCTGGGCTGGTATCACGAGGTGTCACTGGAGCAGGGGCTGGCCAGTACCTACCAGTGGTTCCTGGAAAACCAGCACCGCTTCCGGGGGTAAAGATGTTTTTAAGTCAGGAAGATTTTGCCACGGTAGTGCGTTCCACTCCGCTCATCTCGATTGATTTGATCGTGGAGAACGAACGCGGCGAGTTCTTGCTGGGGAAACGAACCAACCGTCCTGCACAGGGCTTCTGGTTCGTGCCCGGCGGGCGCGTGCAAAAGGATGAGACGCTTACCGATGCGTTTGAGCGTCTCACTCTGGCGGAACTGGGCCTGCAGCTGCCGATGGCAGCGGGCCAGTTTTACGGGGTCTGGCAGCACTTCTATGACGATAACTTTTCAGGCACCGGATTCACCACGCACTACATCGTGCTGGGGTTCCGCCTGAAGGTGAGTGAGGCAGACCTGCGTCTGCCTGATTCTCAGCATGACGACTACCGCTGGCAGACGCCAGAGGCGCTGCTGGCGAGCGACAATGTGCATGACAACAGTCGTGCCTATTTCCTGGCAGATCGTCAGTCCGGAGTGCCGGGCTTATGAAAATTTTAGTGTACGGAATCAACTACTCGCCGGAATTAACCGGCATCGGGAAATACACCGGCGAGATGGTCGAGTGGATGGCGAGCCAGGGACATGACGTGCGGGTCATTACCGCGCCGCCGTACTACCCGGAGTGGAAAGTCGGGGAGCGCTACTCAAGCTGGCGCTACCGTCGCGAAGAGGGCGCTGCGACCGTCTGGCGCTGCCCGCTGTATGTGCCTAAGCAGCCCTCAACGCTGAAACGGTTACTTCATCTGGGCAGCTTTGCCCTGAGCAGTTTCTTCCCGCTGATGGCGCAGCGTCGCTGGAAGCCGGATCGCATCATCGGCGTTGTGCCAACGCTGTTTTGCACGCCGGGCATGCGTCTGCTGGGCAAACTCTCCGGTGCGCGCACTCTGTTGCACATTCAGGATTACGAAGTTGACGCCATGCTGGGCCTGGGGATGGCAGGCAAAAGTAAAGGCGGCAAGGTGGCGAAGCTCGCCAGCGCCTTTGAGCGCAGCGGCCTGCATAACGTGGATTACGTCTCGACTATCTCGCGCTCGATGATGAACAAGGCGCAGGAGAAGGGCGTTCCGGCAGAGAAGGTAATCTTCTTCCCGAACTGGTCCGAAGTGGCGCGTTTTCGCGACGTGACTGAGCAAGACGCTCAGGCCCTGCGCGCGCAGCTTGGTTTGCCTGAAGATCAAAAAATCATTCTTTACTCAGGCAACATCGGCGAAAAGCAGGGGCTGGAGAGCGTGATTGAAGCGGCCCAGCTGCTGAGTGAACATCCTTGGACGTTTGTGATTGTCGGGCAGGGCGGTGGAAAGGCGCGGCTGGAAAAAATGGCCGGGGAACGCGGCCTGACCAACGTAAAATTTTTCCCGCTTCAGTCTTACGAGGCATTGCCTGCGCTGCTGAAGATGGGCGACTGCCATCTGGTGGTCCAAAAACGCGGCGCCGCGGACGCGGTGCTGCCGTCCAAGCTGACCAACATTCTGGCAGTGGGCGGTAACGCGGTGATTACGGCAGAAGCCGAAACAGAGTTAGGCCAGCTGTGTGACAGCTATCCGGGGATTGCCGTGTGCGTGGAGCCGGAATCGGTCCCGGCGCTGGTCACCGGAATTGAGCAGGCACTTGCTATGCCAAAAGTGAACACGGTGGCACGTGAATATGCCGAACGCACGCTCGAAAAAGAGAACGTGCTGAGCCAATTTATTGCAGATATACGGGGATAAATCATGAGTCAAACCACTTTGTATCCGGTTGTGATGGCTGGTGGCTCTGGTAGCCGGTTGTGGCCGCTGTCCCGCGTGCTCTATCCAAAACAGTTCCTCTGCCTGAAAGGGGATCTCACCATGCTGCAGACGACGGTAAACCGTCTGCACGGCGTGGAGTGTGAAAGCCCGGTGGTGATCTGTAACGAACAGCACCGCTTTATTGTTGCCGAGCAGCTGCGCCAGCTGAATAAGCTCACCGAAAACATCATCCTGGAGCCTGCCGGACGCAATACCGCGCCTGCGATCGCCCTGGCGGCGCTGGCGGCAAAACGCAGCAGCCCGGACTGTGACCCGCTGATGCTGGTCCTGGCGGCAGACCACGTTATCCAGCAGGAAGACGCGTTCCGCGACGCGGTGCGTGCGGCGATCCCTTACGCCGAGAGCGGCAAGCTGGTGACCTTCGGCATCGTGCCGGATCTGCCGGAAACCGGCTATGGCTATATCCGTCGCGGCAGCGTGACGCCGGGTGAAGGCGACAGCGTGGCGTTTGACGTGGCGCAGTTTGTTGAAAAACCGAATCTGGAAACCGCGCAGGCGTATGTCGCCAGCGGTGAGTATTACTGGAACAGCGGGATGTTCCTGTTCCGCGCCGGACGCTATCTGGAAGAGCTGCGCAAATACCGCCCGGATATTCTGCACGCCTGCGAGAAAGCAATGGCGGTGGTGGACCCGGATCTCGATTTCATCCGCGTGGATGAAGAGGCGTTCCTCGCCTGCCCGGAAGAGTCCATTGACTACGCGGTGATGGAACGTACGGCGGACGCCGTCGTGGTACCGATGGATGCGGGCTGGAGCGATGTCGGCTCCTGGTCCTCCCTGTGGGAGATCAGCGCCCATACCCCGGAGGGTAACGTCCACCACGGCGATGTGATTAGCCACAAAACGGAAAACAGCTACGTCTATGCCGAATCCGGCCTGGTGACCACGGTCGGGGTGAAGGATCTGGTGGTTGTCCAGACCAAGGACGCCGTGCTGATTGCTGACCGTAACGCCGTGCAGGACGTTAAAAAAGTGGTGGAGCAGATCAAGGCCGATGGCCGTCACGAGCACCATATTCACCGCGAAGTCTACCGTCCGTGGGGGAAATATGACTCCATTGATTCCGGTGACCGCTATCAGGTGAAACGCATCACCGTGAAGCCGGGCGAGGGGCTGTCGGTGCAGATGCACCATCACCGCGCCGAGCACTGGGTGGTGGTTGCGGGTACCGCTAAAGTCACTATCGACGGTGAAATCAAACTGCTGGGTGAAAACGAGTCCATTTATATTCCGCTGGGGGCGACGCACTGTCTGGAAAACCCGGGGAAAATTCCTCTCGACTTAATTGAGGTGCGCTCCGGCTCGTATCTGGAAGAAGACGATATCGTGCGCTTCCAGGATCGCTACGGGCGGGTGTAGCACTCTGCATTATGCCCGGTGGCGCTGAGCTTACCGGGCCTGCGAATGACAAAAAATCAATTTGGCCATTAAGTGGTCAGGGCCGACTGTTGCCTGAAAAAGGGGTCATCATGGAAAAATTAACCTGTTTTAAAGCCTACGATATTCGCGGCAAGCTGGGCGAAGAGCTGAATGAAGATATCGCGTGGCGTATCGGCCGCGCGTACGGCGAATATTTAAAACCGCAGACCATCGTGCTGGGCGGCGACGTGCGTCTGACCAGTGAATCCCTCAAGCTGGCCCTGGCGAAAGGGCTGCAGGACGCGGGCGTGGACGTGCTGGATATCGGCCTTTCCGGGACCGAGGAGATTTACTTTGCCACCTTCCACCTGGGCGTGGACGGCGGTATCGAAGTGACGGCCAGCCACAACCCGATGGACTACAACGGGATGAAGCTGGTGCGCAAGGGCGCCCGTCCGATCAGCGGCGACACCGGCCTGCGCGACGTGCAGCGCCTGGCTGAAGCCAACGACTTCCCGCCGGTGAACGACGCGAAGCGCGGCAGCTACAAAAAAATCAACCTGCAGAAAGAGTACATCGACCACCTGCTGGGCTACATCAACGTGGCGAACCTCAAGCCGCTGAAGCTGGTCATCAACTCCGGTAACGGCGCGGCCGGCCCGGTGGTGGATGCGCTGGAAGCCCGCTTTAAGGCGCTGAACGTGCCGGTGACCTTCGTCAAGGTGCACAACACCCCGGACGGCAACTTCCCGAACGGTATTCCTAACCCGCTGCTGCCGGAGTGCCGCGACGACACCCGCAACGCGGTGATTGAGCACGGCGCGGACATGGGCATCGCCTTTGACGGCGACTTCGACCGCTGCTTCCTGTTCGACGAGAAAGGGCAGTTCATCGAGGGCTACTACATTGTCGGCCTGCTGGCGGAAGCGTTCCTCGAGAAAAACCCGGGCGCGAAAATCATTCATGACCCGCGCCTTTCCTGGAACACCGTCGACGTGGTGTCAGCGGCGGGCGGCACGCCGGTGATGTCCAAAACCGGCCACGCCTTCATCAAAGAGCGCATGCGCGAAGAAGACGCCATCTACGGCGGCGAGATGAGCGCCCATCACTACTTCCGTGATTTTGCCTACTGCGACAGCGGGATGATCCCGTGGCTGCTGGTGACCGAGCTGCTGTGCCTGAAGGGGCAGACGCTGGGCGAGCTGGTGCGCGACCGCATGGCGGCGTTCCCGGCGAGCGGGGAGATCAACAGCAAGCTGGCGCAGCCGGCCGAGGCCATTGCCCGCGTGGAGCAGCACTTTGCGATCCACGCGCTGGAAATTGACCGTACGGACGGCATCAGCATGGCGTTCCCGCAGTGGCGCTTTAACCTGCGCTCGTCCAACACCGAGCCGGTGGTGCGCCTGAACGTGGAGTCCCGAGCTGACACGGCGTTGATGGAAGCCCGAACGAAGGACATTCTGGCGCTGTTGAATCAGTAACAATTGCCCCTCCCGGCGGGAGGGGGAACCGAATACAGGAACAACGATGACGAATCTAAAAAAACGCGAACGAGCGAGAACGAATGCATCGTTAATCTCTATGGTGCAGCGTTTTTCTGATATCACCATCATGGTCGGCGGATTGTGGGCGGTGTGTCGGATCGGCGGGCTGCCGTTCTTATATATGCATCTGCTGATGGCACTTATTGCGTTGGTCGTGTTTCAGATGATCGGCGGAATGACCGATTTCTACCGCTCGTGGCGCGGCGTCAAAATGACCACTGAACTGATGCTGTTGCTGCAGAACTGGACCCTGAGCCTGATCTTCAGCGCGGGCCTGGTGGCGTTTAGCCATGATTTTGATAATCGCCTCGTGACCTATCTGAGCTGGTATCTGTTAACCAGCGTCGGCATGGTGGTGTGCCGTTCCCTGATCCGCTTCGGCGCGGGCTGGCTGCGTAACCGCGGTTATAACCGTCGCTTCGTTGCGGTAGCGGGCGATCTGCCGGTTGGTAAGGTTCTGCTCGACAGCTTCCGCAAAGAGCCGTGGTTAGGGTTTGAAGTGGTCGGGATTTATCACGACGCGAAGCCGGGCGGCGTGCCGTCGGACTGGGCGGGCAATTACGAACAGCTTATTGAAGACGCGAAAGCCGGTAAAATTCACAACGTCTACATCGCCATGCAGATGAGAGACGAATCCCGCATTAAGCAACTGATGCGCGAGCTGGCGGATACCACCTGTTCGGTGATCCTGATCCCGGACGTGTTTACCTTCAACATCCTTCACTCACGCATTGAAGAAGTGAACGGCGTGCCGGTCGTACCGCTGTACGACACCCCGCTGTCGGGCATTAACCGCGTGCTGAAGCGCGCGGAAGATATTGTGCTCTCTTCGCTGATTTTACTGCTCATCTCCCCGGTGCTGTGCTGCATTGCCCTCGCGGTGAAGCTGAGCTCTCCCGGCCCGGTTATCTTCCGCCAGACCCGCTACGGTATGGACGGTAAGCCGATTATGGTGTGGAAATTCCGCTCCATGAAGGTGATGGAAAACGACAAGGTGGTGACCCAGGCAACGCAGAACGATCCGCGCGTCACCCGCGTGGGGAACTTCCTGCGCCGCACCTCGCTGGATGAACTGCCGCAGTTTATCAACGTCTTCACCGGCGGCATGTCGATTGTTGGCCCGCGTCCGCACGCGGTGGCGCACAACGAGCAGTACCGCTCGCTGATTGAAGGCTACATGCTGCGCCATAAGGTGAAGCCGGGCATTACCGGCTGGGCGCAGATCAACGGCTGGCGCGGCGAAACCGACACGCTGGAAAAAATGGAAAAACGTATCGAATTCGATCTGGAATACATCCGTGAATGGAGTATCTGGTTCGATATCAAGATTGTTTTTCTGACCATCTTCAAAGGTTTCGTGAACAAAGCGGCGTACTAAGATGAGCTTACGTGAAAAAACCATCAGCGGGGCGAAATGGTCAGCGATGGCGACCATCGTCATCATTGGCCTCGGTCTGGTGCAGATGACCGTGTTGGCGCGCATTATTGATAATCACCAGTTCGGTCTGCTGACCGTCTCGCTGGTGATTATCGCGCTGGCCGATACGCTGTCTGATTTTGGTATCGCCAACTCGATTATCCAGCGCAAAGAGATCAGCCATCTTGAGTTGACCACCCTCTACTGGCTGAACGTGGGGCTGGGGATTTTCGTGTTCGTGCTGGTGTTCCTGCTGAGCGACACCATCGCCAGCGTGCTGCATAACCCGGATCTGGCTCCGCTGATGCGCACGCTGTCGTTTGCGTTCGTGGTGATCCCGCACGGGCAGCAGTTCCGCGCGCTGATGCAGAAAGAGCTGGAGTTCAACAAGATCGGCATGATTGAGACCAGCGCGGTGCTGGCGGGCTTTACCTTCACCGTGGTGAGCGCCCATTTCTGGCCGCTGGCGATGACCGCCATCCTCGGATACCTGGTTAACTCTGCCGTGCGTACGCTGCTGTTCGGCTACTTTGGCCGCAAGATCTACCGTCCCGGGCTGCATTTCTCTCTCGCATCCGTCTCGTCCAACCTGCGCTTTGGCGCGTGGCTGACGGCGGACAGCATCATCAACTATGTGAATACCAACCTGTCGACGCTGGTGCTGGCGCGTATTCTTGGCGCGAGCGTGGCGGGGGGCTACAACCTGGCCTACAACGTCGCGGTGGTGCCGCCGATGAAGCTGAACCCGATCATCACCCGCGTCCTGTTCCCGGCGTTCGCCAAGATTCAGGACGACACCGAGAAGCTGCGCGTTAACTTCTATAAGCTTCTTTCCGTGGTGGGGATCATTAACTTCCCGGTGCTGCTGGGGCTGATGGTGGTGTCCAGCAACTTCGTGCCGCTGGTGTTTGGCGAGAAGTGGAACGGCATCATCCCGATCCTGCAGCTGCTGTGCGTGGTGGGGCTCCTGCGCTCCGTGGGGAATCCGATTGGTTCCCTGCTGATGGCAAAAGCGCGCGTGGACATCAGCTTTAAGTTCAACGTGTTCAAAACTTTCCTGTTTATTCCGGCGATTATCGTCGGCGGGCATATGGCGGGCGCCATCGGCGTCACGCTGGGCTTCCTGCTGGTGCAGGTAGTCAATACCGTTCTGAGCTACTTCATCATGATCAAGCCGGTGCTGGGCTCCAGCTACCGTCAGTACATCCTGAGCCTGTGGCTGCCGTTCTATCTCTCGTTGCCGACCCTGGCGGTGAGCTACGGCCTGGGCATCATCCTCATCGGTCACCTGCCGCTGGCCGCGCTGCTGGCGGTGCAGGTTGCCGCGGGCGCGCTGGCATTTGGCGTGATGATTGTGCTGTCACGCAATGCGCTGGTGGTGGAGATGAAGCGCCAGTTTTGCCGTAACGAAAAAATGAAAACGCTGCTTCGCGCAGGCTAGTTATTTAAGAGGCCATTATGAAATTATTAATTCTTGGCAACCATACCTGCGGCAACCGTGGCGACAGCGCCATCCTGCGCGGTTTACTGGATGCAATTAACACCCTTAAGCCTGAGACCGAAGTAGACGTGATGAGCCGTTATCCGGTCAGCTCATCCTGGTTACTGAACCGCCCGGTAATGGGCGACCCGCTCTACAGCCAGATGAAACAGCACAACAACGCCGCGGGCGTGATGGGCCGGGTGAAGAAAGTGCTGCGTCGTCGCTATCAGCACCAGGTGCTGCTTTCCCGCGTGACCGATACCGGCAAGCTGCGCAACATCGCTATCGCGCAGGGCTTTACCGATTTTGTCCGTCTGCTGTCCGGCTACGACGCCATTATCCAGGTTGGCGGATCGTTCTTCGTCGATCTCTACGGCGTGCCGCAGTTTGAGCATGCGCTCTGCACCTTTATGGCGAAAAAACCGCTGTTTATGATTGGCCACAGCGTCGGGCCATTCCAGGATTCGCAGTTCAACCAGCTTGCAAACTACGTGTTCGGCCACTGCGACGCGCTGATCCTGCGCGAGTCGGTCAGCCTCGACATGATGAAGCGTAGCGAAATTGACACCTCAAAAGTTGAGCACGGCGTGGACACCGCGTGGCTGGTCGATCACCAGGACGACAGCTTCCAGCCGAGCTACGCGGTGCAGCACTGGCTCGACGTGGCGGCGAAACAGAAAACCGTTGCCATTACCCTGCGCGAGCTGGCGCCCTTCGATAAGCGTTTAGGCACGACTCAGGCGGCGTATGAGAAAGCCTTCGCCGACGTGGTGAACCGCGTGCTGGACAGCGGGTACCAGGTGCTGGCGCTCTCAACCTGCACCGGCATCGACAGCTACAACAAAGACGACCGCATGGTGGCGCTGAATCTGCGCAATCTGGTCAATGACCCGTCCCGCTATCACGTGGTGATGGACGAACTGAACGACCTGGAGATGGGCAAGCTGCTCTCCGCCTGCGACCTGACCGTCGGCACGCGTCTGCACTCCGCCATTATCTCCATGAACTTTGGCACGCCGGCCATTGCCATCAACTACGAACACAAATCAGCAGGCATCATGCAGCAGCTCGGTATGCCGGAAATGGCCGTGGATATCCGTCATCTGCTTGATGGGTCGCTCGGTGCGATGGTGGGCGACACGCTCGGCCAGCTGCCTGCGATCAATGAACGCCTGGCCGTGGCGGTGAAAGCCGAGCGCGAGAAGGGCATTGGGATGGTGAAATCGGTACTCGACCGCGTACGGGAGGGGAAATGAAGGTTGGTTTCTTCTTACTGAAATTTCCGCTGTCGTCTGAAACGTTTGTCCTGAACCAAATCACCGCGTTTATCGATATGGGATATGACGTGGAGATTATCGCCCTGCAAAAGGGCGATACCAAAAATACCCATGCGGCGTATACCCAGTATGGGCTGGAGGCGAAAACCCGCTGGCTGCAGGATGAGCCGTCCGGGAAGCTGAGCAAGCTGCGCCACCGTGCCAGCCAGACGCTGCGCGGGATCCACCGCGCGTCGACGTGGCGGGCGCTGAACGTTTCCCGCTATGGGGCCGAATCCCGCAATCTGATCCTGTCGGCCATCTGCGGGCAAACCGCGCAGCCGTATCGTGCCGACGTGTTTATCGCCCACTTTGGCCCGGCGGGCGTCACCGCCGCGAAGCTGCGCGAGCTGGGCGTGATTGACGGTAAAATTGCGACCATCTTCCACGGTATCGACATCTCCAGCCGCGAAGTGCTGAACCACTACACGCCGGAGTATCAGCAGCTGTTCAGGCGCGGCGACATGATGCTGCCTATCAGCGACCTGTGGGCCGGACGCCTGAAAAACATGGGCTGCCCGGGAGAGAAAATTGCCGTTTCGCGCATGGGCGTGGATTTAACGCGCTTTACCCGCCGTCCGGTGAAGGTGCCGGGCAAACCGCTGCAGATCATCTCCGTTGCTCGCCTGACCGAGAAGAAAGGCCTCCATGTGGCCATTGAAGCCTGCCGCCAGCTGAAAGCGCGCGGGGTAGATTTCCACTATCGCATTCTCGGCATTGGGCCGTGGGAGCGTCGTCTGCGCACGCTTATCGAACAGTATCAGCTGGAAGATGTCGTAGAGATGCCGGGCTTCAAGCCGAGCCACGAGGTCAAGGCCATGCTCGACGAGGCGGATGTCTTTCTGCTGCCTTCAGTGACGGGCGCCGATGGCGATATGGAAGGCATTCCGGTGGCGCTGATGGAGGCGATGGCCGTAGGTATTCCGGTGGTATCAACCCTGCACAGCGGCATCCCGGAGCTGATTCAGTCTGACCACTCCGGCTGGCTGGTGCCGGAGAATAACGCGATGGCCCTTGCGGACCGATTGGCAGCCTTCAGCGATATTGACCAGCAGGCGCTGGAGCCCGTGCTCCATAACGCCCGACAAAAAGTGGAAACCGATTTTAACCAGCAGGTGATTAACCGCCAGTTAGCGAGCCTGCTGCAAACGTTGTAACGCCGAGGATGTATGCTGAAAAAGATTACCCGACGCACCTTTGTCTCTTCTCTCTCCGTTCTGGCGGCCACGCCGCTGCTGTCGTCACGCATCGCGCGGGCGGCAAGCGGCAGAACGGTCTCTGTTAATCAGTACAACAACAACGACTGGATCGCCGCTTTTAAGCAGGCGTTTAATGACGGCGACACCGTTGTGGTCCCGGCCGGACTCACCTGCGAAAACATCAATACGGGCATTTTCATTCCCGACGGTAAAACGCTGCTGATCCGTGGGGCATTAACCGGCAACGGGCGCGGCCGCTTTGTTCTTCAGGAAGGCAGCAAAGTAATCGGTGAAGGTGCTGGTCGCACGGAGAACATTACGCTCGACGTTCGCGGCTCTGACTGCGTTATCAAAGGGCTGGCCATGAGCGGTTTTGGCCCGGTGACGCAGATCTACATCGGCGGCAAGAAACCGAGCATTATGCGCAATCTGCTGATTGATAACATCAGCGTAAGTCAGGCCAACTACGCAATCCTGCGCCAGGGTTTCCACAACCAGGTGGACGGAGCCCGCATCACCAACAGCAAATTTAGCCATCTGCAGGGGGATGCGATCGAGTGGAACGTCGCCATCAACGATCGCAATATCCTGATCTCCGATCATGTCATCGACAACATCAACTGCACCAACGGCAAAATCAACTGGGGCATCGGCATTGGCCTCGCCGGCAGCACCTATGATAACGACTACCCGGAAAAACAAACCGTTAAGAACTTCGTGGTGGCCAACATCACCGGCAGCAACTGTCGCCAGCTGGTGCACGTGGAAAACGGTAAACATTTTGTTATTCGCAATATTAAGGCCAAAAATATAACTCCCGACTTCAGTAAAAAGGCGGGAATAGACAACGCCACGGTGGCCATTTATGGCTGTGATAATTTCATTATTGATAATGTCGATATGGTGAACAGTGCCGGAATGTTAATCGGCTATGGGGTCATAAAAGGCGATTATTTGTCCATCCCGCAGAACTTCAAGCTCAACAATATTCATCTCGATAACCGACAGCTTGCGTATAAATTGCGCGGAATACAGATTTCATCCGGTAACGCCACCTCGTTTGTGGCGATAACCAACGTGGAAATGCAGCGTGCTACGCTTGAACTACACAACAAGCCGCAGCATCTTTTTTTACGCAACATCAATGTGATGCAGGAAGCCGCTGTGGGTCCCGCCCTGAAGATTAACTTCGACCTGCGCAAGGATGTGCGGGGTAAATTCATGGCGAAAGACGAGACGTTGCTGTCGCTGGCGAACATTAAAGCTGTGAATGAGAAGGGGCAGAGTTCGGTGGATATTGACCGGGTCGACCAGCAGGTGGTGAATGTGGAAAGGCTGAACTTTGCGCTTCCGCACAGATAATCGACAATCATCAGTTTTGAGACTATTCCTGGCATAAAAGCGCGATCTAATCAGATTACAACTACAGAAATTTGTGATGCTAAGGCGTAACATTGCCCAAGGATTACGGCAAATCATGCTGGCGAAAACAGCTTTAAGAGCTATAATTCGTCAACCATTTTAAGGTGGAAGAAATAATGATTAATTTGAAAGCAGTCATTCCGGTAGCAGGCCTGGGCATGCATATGCTGCCAGCCACAAAAGCCATTCCTAAAGAGATGCTGCCGATCGTCGACAAGCCAATGATTCAGTACATTGTCGACGAGATTGTTGCTGCAGGGATCAAAGAAATCGTCCTGGTTACGCACTCGTCCAAGAACGCGGTAGAAAACCACTTCGACACCTCTTACGAACTCGAAGCGCTGCTTGAGCAGCGCGTCAAACGCCAGCTGCTGGCGGAAGTGCAGTCTATTTGTCCGCCGGGCGTGACCATCATGAACGTGCGTCAGGCGCAGCCGCTGGGGCTGGGCCACTCTATCCTGTGTGCCCGTCCGGTTGTGGGTGATAACCCATTCATTGTTGTTCTTCCGGACATCATCATCGATACCGCTTCTGCCGATCCACTGCGTTACAACCTTGCGGCAATGGTGGCACGTTTCAATGAAACCGGCCGTAGCCAGGTGCTGGCGAAACGCATGAAGGGCGATCTCTCCGAGTACTCTGTGATCCAGACCAAAGAACCGCTGGAGACGGAAGGGCAGGTGAGCCGCATCGTTGAGTTTATCGAAAAACCGGATCAGCCGCAGACGCTGGACTCCGACCTGATGGCAGTGGGTCGTTACGTTCTGAACGCCGATATCTGGGCAGAGCTGGAAAAAACCGAGCCAGGCGCCTGGGATCGAATTCAGCTGACCGACGCGATTGCCGAACTGGCGAAGAAGCAGTCCGTTGACGCTATGCTGATGACCGGCGACAGCTATGACTGCGGTAAGAAAATGGGGTATATGCAGGCGTTCGTGAACTATGGGCTGCGTAACCTGAAGGAAGGGGCGAAGTTCCGTAAGAAAATCGAGCAACTGTTAGCTGAGTAGCTGTTTGGTTATTAGACAAACACAATAGCGGCAGAAGAGCAAATGATACATTCTCATCGCTCTCTGCCGTTTTTTATTTAAAAATCAGCGGGTCATGTACTGATGCTAAGAAACGCCATTAAGTTAAACTGTGGTTTTTTTCTTGTTTTGATGTGCAATTAGGACCACAATATCAGATTAAATCTTTCATACTCAATGTGTAAGAAAGATAGATTTTGAACAATTTGCCCATTGTTTCAGTGAACTGGTAGCTGTTGAGCCAGGGGCGGTAGCGTTGATTTTTCAAACTAAATTGATATTAAACAGTGTAGGTCACTATATGAAGCAAGCTTTATCGAGAATGAAAATAAAATTGTTATCATATTTTTATAAAAGAAAAAATCGGTCTACACAATTCGGTCGTTACACTGTGTTATTTCGTCGTGCACATATAACTAATTCTATAGTTGGTGATTATACGTATTTTGCAGGTACCGCCTCTGTCAACAATTGTCAGATCGGTAAATTTTGTTCGATTGCAGAAGGTGTCAAAATAGGTCTTGGAAAACATCCAGTTGATTTATTTTCTACACATCCAATATTTTACTCTGAAAATACATGCTTCCCTTATAGATTGAAAAATCATAGAGTTAGTAAAAAAATAATTGAGTCTATTACTGAATCCGAGAAAATCATCATAGGCAATGATGTTTGGATTGGCGTTAATGCCATCGTAATGGATGGTGTGACTATTGGCGATGGAGCCGTCATTGGGGCTGGATCGGTTGTTACCAAAGATGTACAACCTTATACTATTGTAGGTGGTGTTCCTGCGAAATTTATTAGGGACAGACATAACATAAAATGTTCCTGGTGGGAGTTTGATGTAGATACCCTTGTAGAATTTTCCTCAAATTTTAAAAAGGGATTATAATGTACGAATTGATGTTCAAGGTCAGGCGTAAAATAGCCACTCTTTTTTCTTCATTAATTTTTCGTATTTCATTTAAAAAATTCGGAATTAAAAGCGGTATTTTTAAACCTGATATATTGCAAGGGGTAAGATATATAGAGGTTGGAGATAGAGTGGTAATCCAACCGGGGTTGTGGGCATTGGCATTAAAAATTGATAACCATAATCCGATTCTGAATATAGGTGATAACGTTTATATTGGTCGCTTTTTACATATCGTAAGTGTGCGCCGTGTAATTATCGAAAAAAATGTTCTTATCGCCGATAAGGTATATATATCAGATAATCTTCATGAATACAAAAATATTCATATTCCAGTAAGCCAACAACCTGTAATATTCAAAGGGGATGTGGTTATTAAAGAGGGTGCTTGGATAGGGGAAAATGTCTCCATCATAGGTGCTTGCATTGGTAAAAATAGTGTGATCGCAGCAAATTCTGTAGTTACGAAAGATATCCCCGATTATTCTGTTTGTGCCGGTGTACCTGCAAAAGTTATCAAAAAATACTGTTTCGAACGAAATGAATGGATCAGTGTTTCTTAATGCAATCCATTTTTACTTATTTGAGATAAAAAATGAAAATATTAGTTACTGGTGCTGCCGGATTCATCGGTTCGGCATTAGCGCGTTATATTATTAATTCAACAACTGATTCTGTGGTAAATGTTGATAAGTTAACCTATGCAGGTAACCTTCAATCTTTAAAAGACATTGAAAACAGCGATCGTTATGCTTTTGTTCATGCTGATATTTGCGATGCACAGGTATTAGACGCAATTTTTTCAATTCATAAACCTGATGCAGTAATGCATCTGGCAGCAGAAAGTCACGTTGACCGTTCAATCACCGGTCCGGCTGCGTTTATTGAAACGAATATTGTTGGAACCTACGTCTTGCTTGAAGCAGCCAGAAAATACTGGCAAAACCTGGAAGGTGAAAAGAAACAGGGATTTCGTTTCCATCATATTTCAACCGATGAAGTGTATGGGGACCTACCTCATCCTGATGAATGGGATAATAACAAAAGTCTTCCATTGTTTACTGAGCATACCGCCTATGCTCCAAGCAGCCCGTACTCTGCCTCTAAAGCATCAAGCGATCATTTAGTACGCGCGTGGCATCGGACTTATAATTTCCCAACTATTGTGACTAACTGTTCAAACAATTATGGACCTTACCATTTCCCAGAAAAGTTAATCCCGTTGGTAATTCTCAATGCATTACAAGGTAAACCGTTGCCTATTTATGGCAAAGGTGATCAGATCCGTGACTGGTTGTACGTTGAGGATCATGCCCGTGCACTCTATACCGTTATCACGGAAGGTATCGTAGGTGAAACCTACAATATCGGCGGTTATAATGAGAAAAAAAATATTGAAGTAGTACAGACCATCTGCAATATTCTTGACGAAATAAAGCCGAAGAATACCTCATATAGCGAACAAATCACTTATGTTGCCGATCGCCCAGGCCACGATCGACGCTATGCTATCGATGCCAGTAAAATCACTCTGGAACTCGGCTGGAAACCTCAAGAGACCTTTGAATCTGGTATTAAGAAAACGATTCATTGGTATCTTGATAACCAGGATTGGGTCCAAAATATTATGAGTGGTGCCTATCAGGACTGGATCAATAAAAATTACGAGCAACGCTAATCTTTTCAACCCCGTCATAAGAAGCATTGAACATGTCAAAAAGAAAAGGAATTATTTTAGCCGGTGGTTCAGGTACTCGCCTTTACCCTGTGACGATGGCGGTTAGTAAACAGCTGCTGCCAATCTATGATAAGCCGATGATTTATTATCCGTTAAGCACGCTGATGCTTGCGGGTATTCGGGATATTCTCATCATCAGCACACCTCAGGATACCCCGCGCTTTGAGCAATTACTGGGTAACGGTAAAAAATGGGGACTGAACATTGAATATAAAGTCCAGGAAAGTCCTGATGGTCTTGCTCAGGCATTTATCATTGGTGAAGAGTTTATCGGTAACGATTCTTGTGCTTTAGTCCTTGGAGACAATGTTTTCTATGGTCACGATTTGCCAAAAGAACTTGAAATGGCAATGAATCAGGAAAAAGGAGCTACAGTCTTTGCCTATCATGTGAAAGACCCTGAACGTTATGGCGTGGTAGATTTCGATGAGAATGGCAAAGCGCTTTCTTTAGAAGAGAAACCACTGAAGCCAAAAAGTAATTACGCTGTGACTGGTCTCTATTTTTATGATAATGACGTCATTGAGATGGCTAAACAGCTGAAACCGTCAGCGCGTGGTGAATTAGAGATCACTGATATTAACCGCCTCTACCTGGAAAAAAATTCGCTCTCAGTTGCTATTATGGGACGTGGATATGCCTGGCTTGATACAGGAACGCATGAGAGTCTAATTGAGGCAGGTAACTTTATTCAGACGATCGAATCACGTCAAGGTCTCAAAGTTTCTTGCCCGGAAGAGATTGCTTATCGCAAAGGTTTCATTGATAAGAAACAGTTAGCAAAATTAGCCAAAGAACTCAATAAAAATGACTATGGCAAATATTTGCAGCATTTAGCTAAAGACTGAAAATCTAACATAAAGTACTAAAAAGTATGAAAATTATTGAAACGCCCTTAAAAGATGCTGTAATTATTGAACCTAAAGTTTTTGGTGACGAACGTGGCTATTTCTTCGAAGTATATCAGAAAAAACGTTACCAGGAATTAGGATTTGGTCTGGACTTTGTTCAGGATAATCGTTCTAAATCGACGAAAAATGTTCTGCGCGGGCTTCATTTTCAGAAAACAAAGCCTCAGGGTAAGTTAGTCTCAGTAACCCAGGGTTCTGTTTTTGATGTGGCCGTTGATCTCCGCCCAGAATCACCAACATTTGGTCAGCATCATTCAGTCATTCTATCCGAAGATAATTTTCTTCAGTTTTATATTCCTCCTGGTTTCGCTCATGGTTTCTGTGTATTAAGTGATACTGCTAGTTTCCAGTACAAATGCACAGATTATTATGATCCAACTGATGAAGGTGGTCTTATCTGGAACGATCCAGATCTGGGTATAGAATGGCCAGTTTCTAATCCTGTAGTTTCTGCTAAAGATTGTATTTTACCTTCACTTGCAAGTATCAAAGAACAGATTCTTAAAGGCTGGACAAATGGCTAAGTATACAGTTATTGGGGGTAACGGTTTTATTGGTTCACATATCGTTACATTGCTTAAAGAGCAAGGGCATGATGTCGTTGTTCCTGATCGCAACAGCTGCAATTCTCTCAATGGTGAGTTGGGCAAAGTCATTTATTGTGCTGGTAATGGTGATTGTGCCAAAAGCTATTTTTCTGTGCTGGAAGCAAATACGGTTTTGTTGGCAAAGTTACTGCAGGATGCACAGTTTGAAAAGCTGGTATATATATCCTCAACTCGAGTCTATATGAACCATCATAGCGCGAATGAAACTGACGATCTGGTAGTCACCGCGGATGATAACAGGAAGCTGTTTAATCTGACCAAACTGGTAGCAGAAGAATTGTGCCTTAAGAGCGAACGTGATGTTACTGTAGTTCGACCTAGCAATGTCTATGGTTTAGCGCTTAATAGTACATTATTCCTGCCGTCCATTATTCGTCATGCCATTAATAATGGTGAAATCAACATGTTTGTTGCACCTGAATATGCTAAGGACTATGTTTCGGTCAATGATGTCGCTAAAGCATGTGTGTGGTTGGCTGAAAACCAAAACACCAATAAAGAAATATACAATGTCGCATCTGGATTTAACGTCACAGCTAAGCAAATCGCTGATGTCATTGAAAAAGAGACGGCTTGTAAAGTTAACTGGCATGACGGTCATTTTCCTCGTGAAGAGTTCCCCGTAACAAGCATAAATAAGTTATCTACTGAAATTCCGGATTATAAACCACAACATGTGCTTGATGATTTGAAAATTATGATAGCTAGTTATAAAGAAGAACTGGCGAGATAAATATGAGTGGTTTTAAGCGGTTACTTAAAAACTCTTTATCTAATATAATAAATGGCTTCTCAAATGTAATACTTGGAATAGTTATCTCTCCAGTTTTACTACACAATCTTTCAAAGGTAGATTTTTCGATTTGGTCCCTTACTCTTCAGGTCGGGGTTTTGATCGGCATTTTTGGAATTGGTCTTCAGGTTACGGTAGGGCGTTTTGTCGCCCTTCATTTAAGTAACCCACAGAAAGTTCAAAAGGCAATGCATCAGTCATTGCTTTTTTCGTTACTGCTCAGCATGGTATGTTTGGGCGGAATATTTATTTTAGCAAAATTCTTTTTCTCATTTTTCCCTGAAGTTTCAGAAACCAACGCTAATGCTAAACTAATTCTTATATTAATTGGCAGTTCATTTGTCATTAATAACGTTTTCTCACCCTTTGTTGGTTATTTTACTGGTATAGAACGCAATGATATTACCGCTGGCATAAATATATTTTTTAAAGTGATTCTGGGCACGTTGATTCTGTTGCTTGTTCATCATGGTCTCGATGTTATTGCATGGGTTTATTTTGCAATAAACAGTTTTAATCAAATTGCATTTTATATTTTATATAAATTAAGAAATACATCTCAAAGAGCAAAGTTATCATTGGATATAAATTTATTTCGAACAATAGTTGTCTTTTTCAGCGGGCTCTTAGTATGGAATATAGCCCAGTTCTTAATTTCCGGTATAGGCACCTTTACCGTCGGTAAATACTCATTTCAGGAACTAGCTGGTTTTGCCGTATTAATGACGCTTGTTAATGCTGGGGTGGGAATTTTGGGAGCCATGATTAATCCTATAATTCAACCTATGATAAGGATGCACAATCACGGGAATAACCAGCATGTTGAACTTTTGGTTAACAAACTTATCTTCATTTTCTCGATGATTGTCTTTATCGGTGTCTTTATTGCCTGGTTTGCCGCTGTTCATATCCTCGGTGTCTGGTTGGGCTATCTGCAAGCGACGAACCTGCACGTAATGTTTTCTTTGCTGCTTGCGGCTTATCTTATCCGAATGATTGCAGCGCCCTACGGACTTATGTTAGTCGCCTACGGCAAACAATTATCAATCGCCTGGCTGCCGGTGCTCGAAGGACTATTAAACTTTGCGTTGTCGATTTTCTTTGTTCGTATCTATGGCGCGATTGGAATTGCCTATTCGACGTTTATTTCAGGCGTATTAATCATGGCGGTATACGCATGCAAGTATCGGGCTGAAGCTGAGTATAAGTCAAATCTGATATTTGTCTCTTTTCTGGTAATACCAGTGATGATAGCCATCTGCCTGGTCAGTCTGGTGATGACTCAGTCGGTAACTATCCATTGTATTATTTATGGCATCCAGATAGCTTTTATAGTTGTATTTACTGTCTTCATAATAAAACAAGTAAAAAGCATCAAGAATCTGTTAAATCAATACTAATATTGCTTAGGTGAAAGTGTGAAAAAAGTTGGACTCGTTACTGTTTTGTTCAATTCTCCAGGTGTGCTGCCTGACTTTTATTCGAGTGTTGAAAAACAAAAATATCATAACAAGCATCTTTATATTGTGGATAACAGTACAAATCAGGATTCTTTTAACTTAACGCAAGAAATTCTCTTGAGGAAAGACATAGAGTATACCTATATTAATAATGACGGAAATAATGTTGGGGTTGCGCAGGCCAACAACCAAGGCATTGAAGAAGCTTTAAAGGATGGGTGTGAGTATATATTACTCACTAATAACGATCTACTTTTTGAACAGGAAGATACCCTCAGCAAAATGATGAGTGTTGCTGAGGAGGGACAATACAAACTTGTTTCACCTGTAATATTCAGTTATCCAGAAAAAAAAGTCTGGTACGCAGGCGCATTTTTTAATAAGAAAAAAGCTATTGCCCCTCATCTTTTTGAGGGAGCCGACTACGATGATATTTACGCTAATATTCCAGAAGAGTGCGATTATGCACCAACATGTTTTTTACTTGTACATGCTTCGATGTTTGCCACTATAGGTATGATGGATGCTCGTTACTTTGCTTATTACGATGATACTGATTTTCTCTATCGTGCAAACATAGCTGGCACCCGAGTTAGAATTATTAATGAACCTCTAGTGTTTCATAAGGTTAGTACTTCTACTGGGGGGGGGTTAAGTCTATTTGGTGCATATTATTTGACAAGGAACCGTATATTTTTTGCCAGAAAAAATATTGAAGCTCCTTATTATATTGTTAGCGTTTTATTTACCATTGTAACCCGGTTGGTTTATCCACTTTGTCGCAAAACGCCATATAAGGTTTATAAGGCTTTTGTCAGGGGGATTATCGACGGACTAATGTTAAAAAATAAATGACTAAGAGGTTAAGGTGAGCGAAATTTCCAGTAGCACACTTGTCAATAACTATAATTTATCTACAACTTTTATTGTCAAATCACTTGTTGGGCTATTATTAATTAATTCGCTTTTTAGTGGTGTTGACTTTTCTCAGATTGGTTTGATGAAAGGCCTTTCAAGTATTGCTGATTTTGGCCTGAAGATCATCCTTGTAATCGTATTACTCCTACTTTTCAGGATTCGCAGTCTTAACCTTGCAAAGATATTCTTTTTTGCCTTTATCCTTCTCTTAGGTGCTGCGCTTGGTGCATTCTATCATGGTGCTGAATATGATAAAACCTTCGCGCTTTTACTAAATATGCTCTTATGGTTTGTTATATTTAGTTATGCTAAAGAACTTGAAAGTAACTTTGATATATATCGTTTTAGTGTCAAGATATCAAGTTTATTTCTTGGTGTGGCGCTGATACTTTACATCATGGCGAAGTTTGGTTTTCATGTTAAAGTATTAGGTGGGGCTTGGTTATATGATGAAAACTTTCGCTTTGCAGGCACTTTTGCAGAGCCAAGTTTAAATGGCTATTTTTATGGTCTAATGTTCTTGATGGTGATGTTGTCTAATCAAAAGTACAGACTAATTCTTGCGTGTATGTTTGCCATTACCACCTATATTTCAGGTGCTAAATTTTCATTCCTGATAATCCCAGTGCTCCTTGGGCTAGTCTATTTTTTCAAGGTGAAGGGTTTTTATAATTATACATATCAACTCATTCCGTTATCTTTTATTGTTCTTTTTGTCAGTCTTGCATTCATCTATTATGACCTTTTTGCACTCATTGCAGCTAATTTGTCAAATTCTGCAACGATGACGTATGTAACTCGTCTGGGTTTCCCTATTGTCAGCATATGGCATCTTAGTGATTATCCACTTGGCAGTGGAGTATATGGTTTCAAGAGCACGCTATCACCTTTTATACATGACTATTGTCAGGCTCTTTCTGGTTTGGACGTAAACTGTAATGAGATGAGATCTTATTTATCTTCGTCGGATCCCAGTGCCTATGAAAGTTTTGCACCAAAAGATGTCTTAAGTTTTATTATTTTAAGTTTCGGCCTGCCGGGCTTGCTCATATTTGTCCTGGGTATATGTTTGTTGTCAGCCAGACTTAAAGCAAATAAGAACCACTTTATCATTCTAATGTATATTGTTGCTTCGATGCTCTTTACATTACCTTTTAGATTTATTCTTTTTTATTCCTTCTTTATGTTTCAGTGTTACATCTACAGAATGCCGAGTAATAAATGATCTATATTAATGCGAGATTTTTGACTCAACGTAAAACTGGTGTACAGCAATATGCATTGGTACTATGTAGGGAACTCGTTAAACACGTTCCTGATATCTGTTTTTTGACACCGAAAACTGACCTCATTGATGAGAAATGGAGGAAGGAATTTAATATCCTTCAAATAGGAAAACGTAACGGTCACTTCTGGGAACAAATCGAATTACCTCGTTATCTAAGAAGCGTCGGTAGCCCGTTACTGCTCTGCTTCACTGGGTTATCACCTGCGTTTTACAAGAACTGTTACTTTACTATCCATGATATGTCATTGTACGCATATCCAAAGTGGTTCCGTTTCTTATACCGTGCTGTATACAAGGTTAACTATGCCATTCAGTCGAAAATTGCGAGAGGTATCTTTACGGTTAGTGACTTTTCAAAATCAGAGATAGAGAAATATTTGACGGTTGATCCAGATAAGATCACTGTATTGCCAAACTCCGTAGATACATCTATTAACCTCAAGAATCATATTGCAAGCGAAGCGGTTAAGCATAAAGAGATTTTATTGGTTGGTACCTTAGAGCCGAGAAAAAATATCGAGTTTGTTATTAATGCTTTTTTGAATTCAAAAATCGAAGATTATAAACTCATCGTGGTGGGAGGGTTAGGGACAGCTTTCTCAAAAGTGACGTTTTCACAGCATGAGAACATTGTCTTCTGTGGATATCTATCAGATGACGATTTAGAGTTAAAATACAGAGATGCTTCTATTTTTGTCTATCCGTCACTATATGAAGGTTTCGGACTTCCTCCTCTGGAAGCAATGCAACGCGGTTGTCCTGTAATGGCTTCTGACCGCGCAAGTATCCCTGAAGTTTGTGGCGATGCGGCATATTATTTTAATCCAGAGGACTCATTAGATTTTAGTTCTAAGTTACGTGAATTGATTGAAAATTATGATGAGCTCAGTCCTGTATTGATTCGCAATGGATATCATCGGTTAGAAAAATTTGACGTACGTGATGTTGCATCGAAACTTATGGATGTGATCTCTCAAAGGAATATTTGAATGAAGGTTTTACAGTTTAGCAAATTTTACCCTCCAGTACATGGTGGAATCGAACAGGTAGCATTCGATATAAGTGAAGGTATCGCAAAAAGTAATGACCAACCTGTTGATGTACTCTGTGTTGATCCAATTGGAGAAAGAAAAAATGACGACAAACTCCGTTATAAAGTTTACCGTCAGAAATTGTTTGCACAGCTTTTTTCAACACCGTTATCATTTTCCTTAATATCCCGATGGAGAACGATAAGAAATAATTATGATGTTATCCATGTCCATCTTCCAAATCCACTGGCTGTTTTGGCACTCTTTTTATTCCCGCCCAAAGGGAAGATAGTTCTCCATTGGCACAGCGATATTGTTAAGCAAAAAAAATTATTGATGCTTTTTGCTCCGCTACAAAAATGGATTTTAGATAAGTGTACCAGAATTATCGTTACTAGCCCTGTGTATGGGCAGTCTTCTCCAACTTTACAGCCTTATCAGGATAAAATTGTTTGTATTCCAATTGGGGTTGATACCCGTGTTATGCCACTGAATGAGGATCTTGAAAAAAGTATCAAGCAACGTTATCAAAATAAAAAAATAATTTTTTCTTTGGGTCGTCTTGTTTACTATAAGGGTATGGAATACCTGATTGATGCTGCGAAGGAACTTCCTGAAGATTACATTGTTCTTATTGGCGGTACTGGCCCATTGATTGATTCATTAATGCAAAAAATTGCTAATGATGGATTGTCAGATAAAGTAATTCTTCTTGGTAGTATCAATTATTCGGATTTGGCTTCTTATTATAAAGCATGTGACGTTTTTTGTCTGCCATCTATTCATGAATCTGAAGCTTTTGGTGTGGTTCAGTTAGAAGCTATGAGTTTCTCCAGACCGCTTGTGTCGACAAATATTCCACGAAGTGGTGTGGCCTGGGTTAATCAGCATAACGAGACTGGCATCGTTGTTGAGCCGAATGATGCTAAAGCACTTGCTAAAGGAATTGTTTCTGTTATTCAAAGTAGTGAGACATATAGTAAAGGCGCGAAAGCCAGATTTGATACTATGTTTACTAAAGAGTTGATGGTTAAGAATATAATTAATTTATATTCATCATTAAAGTGAGTTCAATCATGTCATTATTTCCTGTTGTTATGGCCGGGGGCTCCGGTAGTCGTTTATGGCCGCTTTCTCGTGTTCTCTATCCAAAACAATTTCTCTGTCTGGAAGGTGAACTGACAATGTTACAAGCGACAATTAACCGATTACAGGGCATTGAATGCGAAAGTCCCGTCGTCATTTGTAACGAACAGCACCGCTTTATCGTTGCCGAGCAACTGCGCCAGATGAATAAACTCACTGAGAATATCATCCTTGAACCGGTTGGTCGTAATACTGCTCCGGCGATAGCGTTGGCTGCACTTGCTGCAGTTCGAACCCAGCACGAGGGCAATGCGCTCATGCTGGTTCTGGCCGCCGATCACGTCATACAGGATGAAGAAGCTTTCCGTAATTCAGTTCGTAAGGCGCTGCCTTATGCTGAAAATGGAAAGCTTGTGACCTTTGGCATCGTCCCGCATAAACCAGAGACTGGCTATGGTTATATTTGTCGAGGTGTGCCATGCGTTGACGTTGAGCATGCAGATGCATTTGAGGTCGCGCAATTTGTTGAGAAACCTAATCTTGAAACGGCGGAAGCCTATGTTGCCTGCGGTGAATACTACTGGAATAGCGGGATGTTTCTCTTCCGTGCCGATCGCTATCTTGAGGAACTGAAAAAATATCGTCCGGATATTCTTAAGGCGTGCGAAAAGGCCATGAGCTCTGTTGATCCTGACCTCAACTTTATTCGCGTTGACGAGGAAGCTTTCAGAGCTTGTCCTGATGAGTCGATTGATTATGCTGTGATGGAACAGACTTCAGATGCTGTTGTTGTGCCAATGGATGCTGGCTGGAGTGATGTCGGCTCCTGGTCTTCGCTTTGGGATATTAGCCATAAGACTCCAGAGGGTAACGTCGTTACAGGTGACGTCTTGTCCTGCAATACCGAAAATAGTTTCCTGTATTCTGAATCCGGGCTATTGACTACTGTTGGGGTGAAAGATTTAGTCGTTGTGCAGACCAAGGATGCTGTATTGATTGCCGATCGTAACGCCGTTCAGGATGTGAAGAAAATTGTCGAATCGATCAAAGCAGACGGCCGTCATGAACATCATACTCACCGCGAAGTTTATCGTCCCTGGGGTAAATATGACTCGATTGATACGGGAAGCCGCTATCAAGTTAAGCGATTGACCGTAAAGCCGGGCGAAGGTATCTCTCTTCAGATGCATCACCATCGTGCTGAGCATTGGATAGTCGTCGCAGGAACTGCGCAAGTTACAATTAACGAGCAAACCAAACTCCTCGGTGAAAATGAGTCTATTTATATTCCTGTTGGAGCAACGCACTGTCTGGAGAACCCTGGAAAGATCCCTTTGGAATTGATTGAGGTTCGCTCAGGCTCTTATCTTGGAGAGGATGATATTGTACGTTTTGCTGACAGGTATGGTCGTGTTTGAGATTACGGTAAAATTATCATGGAAAAATTAACCTGTTTTAAAGCCTACGATATTCGCGGCAAGCTGGGCGAAGAGCTGAATGAAGACATCGCGTGGCGCATCGGCCGCGCGTATGGCGAATATTTAAAACCGCAGACCATCGTGCTGGGCGGCGACGTGCGTCTGACCAGTGAATCCCTGAAGCTGGCCCTGGCGAAAGGGCTGCAGGACGCGGGCGTGGACGTGCTGGATATCGGCCTTTCCGGGACAGAAGAGATTTATTTTGCCACCTTCCACCTGGGCGTGGACGGCGGTATCGAAGTGACGGCCAGCCACAACCCGATGGACTACAACGGCATGAAGCTGGTGCGCAAGGGCGCCCGTCCTATCAGCGGCGACACCGGCCTGCGCGACGTGCAGCGCCTGGCGGAAGCCAACGACTTCCCGCCGGTGAACGACGCGAAGCGCGGCAGCTACAAAAAAATCAACCTGCAGAAAGAGTACATCGACCACCTGCTGGGCTACATCAACGTGGCGAACCTCAAGCCGCTGAAGCTGGTCATCAACTCCGGTAACGGCGCGGCCGGCCCGGTGGTGGATGCGCTGGAAGCCCGCTTTAAGGCGCTGAACGTGCCGGTGACCTTCGTCAAGGTGCACAACACCCCGGACGGCAACTTCCCGAACGGTATTCCTAACCCGCTGCTGCCGGAGTGCCGCGACGACACCCGCAACGCGGTGATTGAGCACGGCGCGGACATGGGCATCGCCTTTGACGGCGACTTCGACCGCTGCTTCCTGTTCGACGAGAAAGGGCAGTTCATCGAGGGCTACTACATTGTCGGCCTGCTGGCGGAAGCGTTCCTCGAGAAAAACCCGGGCGCGAAAATCATTCATGACCCGCGCCTTTCCTGGAACACCGTCGACGTGGTGTCAGCGGCGGGCGGCACGCCGGTGATGTCCAAAACCGGCCACGCCTTCATCAAAGAGCGCATGCGCGAAGAAGACGCCATCTACGGCGGCGAGATGAGCGCCCACCACTACTTCCGTGATTTTGCCTACTGCGACAGCGGGATGATCCCGTGGCTGCTGGTGACCGAGCTGCTGTGCCTGAAGGGGCAGACGCTGGGCGAGCTGGTGCGCGACCGCATGGCGGCGTTCCCGGCGAGCGGGGAGATCAACAGCAAGCTGGCGCAGCCGGCCGAGGCCATTGCCCGCGTGGAGCAGCACTTTGCGATCCACGCGCTGGAAATTGACCGTACGGACGGCATCAGCATGGCATTCCCGCAGTGGCGCTTTAACCTGCGCTCGTCCAACACCGAGCCGGTGGTGCGCCTGAACGTGGAGTCCCGTGCTGACACGGCGCTGATGGAAGAGAAAACGCAAGAAATTCTGGCTTTGCTCAGGAAGTGAGGGTCTGCCGCCAGCGTATTTCTGGCGGCTTGACTGTACCTGGATTGTGCAATCAGTGTGACATAGATCAGCAAAAGCTATTCATGTCACCTAATACTGAGTTAACATCTCAACCACATTTCAAGCCGCGCATAAGCCGTGGTGACCACACCTGACAGGAGTATGTAATGTCCAAGCAACAGATCGGCGTTGTCGGTATGGCAGTGATGGGGCGCAACCTGGCGCTCAACATCGAAAGCCGTGGTTATACCGTCTCCGTTTTCAACCGCTCCCGTGATAAGACCGAAGAAGTGATTGCCGAGAACCCAGGCAAGAAACTGGTTCCTTTCTATACGGTGAAAGAGTTCGTTGAGTCTCTGGAAACGCCTCGTCGTATCCTGTTAATGGTGAAAGCGGGCGCAGGTACCGATGCAGCTATCGACTCCCTGAAGCCTTACCTCGCAAAAGGTGACATCATCATTGATGGCGGTAACACCTTCTTCCAGGACACCATTCGTCGTAACCGTGAGCTGTCTGCTGAAGGCTTCAACTTCATCGGTACCGGGGTTTCCGGTGGTGAAGAGGGCGCCCTCAAAGGCCCATCTATCATGCCTGGCGGCCAGAAAGATGCATACGAACTGGTTGCGCCTATCCTGACCAAAATCGCAGCCGTGGCTGAAGATGGTGAGCCTTGCGTAACCTATATCGGTGCAGACGGTGCAGGTCACTATGTGAAAATGGTGCACAACGGCATCGAATACGGCGACATGCAGCTGATTGCTGAAGCTTATTCCCTGCTGAAAGGCGGTCTGAACCTCTCTAACGAAGAGTTGGCTGAAACCTTTACCGAGTGGAACAAAGGCGAGCTGAACAGCTATCTGATCGACATCACCAAAGATATCTTCACGAAGAAAGATGAAGAGGGTAAATACCTGGTTGATGTGATTCTGGATGAAGCTGCCAACAAAGGTACCGGTAAATGGACCAGCCAGAGCTCTCTGGATCTGGGCGAACCGCTGTCTCTGATCACCGAATCCGTCTTCGCGCGTTACATCTCTTCCCTGAAAGAGCAGCGCGTGGCGGCATCTAAAGTGTTGTCTGGCCCTCAGGCTAAACCAGCGGGTGATAAAGCTGAATTTGTTGAGAAAGTGCGTCGTGCACTGTACCTGGGTAAAATCGTTTCTTACGCGCAGGGCTTCTCTCAGCTGCGTGCGGCGTCAGACGAGAACAACTGGGATCTGAACTACGGTGAGATCGCGAAGATCTTCCGCGCTGGCTGTATTATTCGTGCGCAGTTCCTGCAGAAAATCACCGATGCCTATGCTGAAAACGCCGGTATCGCCAACCTGCTGCTGGCACCGTACTTCAAGAAGATTGCGGACGAATATCAGCAGGCGCTGCGTGACGTGGTTGCCTACGCTGTCCAGAACGGTATCCCGGTTCCGACCTTCTCTGCTGCAGTAGCTTACTACGACAGCTACCGTGCTGCTGTGCTGCCAGCTAACCTGATTCAGGCACAGCGTGACTACTTCGGTGCGCATACTTACAAGCGTACCGATAAAGAAGGCGTGTTCCATACCGAATGGATGGAATAAGTTAGCTTACTCGCTGTAATCAAAACCCGGAGCCAGTCTCCGGGTTTTTTTATGCAAAAAATGTCGCCTGTTATTCGAAGTAGTCTGAATCTCGCCCCGCTCGTAGTGATTACTCCTGGTTTGCCTTGACAGTTCAGTTTGCCAGGAGGTACAAAGCCCAACAGTTAGGTTTATCGCGATGGTCTGGCGGCCATCAATACAGTTAACTCACAGAAGTCATTAGCGAATGAAAATAACAATCTCCGGAACAGGGTATGTCGGTCTTTCTAACGGCATTCTGATTGCTCAGAATCATGAAGTGGTTGCGCTGGATATCGTGCAGGCCAAAGTGGATATGCTCAATCAGAAAAAATCGCCGATTGTGGATAAAGAAATCCAGGACTATCTCAGCAATAAACCGCTGAATTTCCGCGCCACGACAGATAAAGAAGATGCATACCGCGATGCGGATTACGTCATCATTGCGACGCCTACTGACTACGATCCTAAAACCAACTACTTCAACACCTCAACTGTAGAGGCGGTGATCAAAGACGTTATCGCGATCAACCCTGATGCGGTGATGGTCATTAAATCGACCATTCCTGTCGGTTTTACCAAATCCATTAAAGAAAAATTCGGTATTGATAATATCTTCTTCTCGCCGGAATTCCTGCGTGAGGGGAGAGCGCTTTACGATAACCTGCATCCTTCGCGTATCGTTATTGGCGAACGTTCTGAGCGCGCTGAACGTTTTGCTGCGCTGCTTCAGGAAGGGGCGCTGAAGAAAGATATTCAGGTGTTGTTTACCGACTCCACTGAGGCTGAGGCGATTAAGCTCTTCGCGAATACCTACCTGGCAATGCGAGTAGCTTATTTCAATGAGCTCGACAGCTACGCAGAAAGTCTTGGCCTGAATACCCGCCAGATTATTGAAGGGGTGTGTCTCGACCCGCGTATTGGCAACCACTACAACAATCCGTCATTTGGCTACGGCGGCTATTGCCTGCCAAAAGACACTAAGCAACTGCTGGCAAACTATCAGGCTGTACCTAACAATCTGATATCGGCGATTGTTGACGCTAACCGTACACGTAAAGATTTCATCTCTGATTCTATCCTTGCGCGTCAACCAAAAGTGGTGGGCGTATATCGTCTGATCATGAAGAGCGGTTCCGATAATTTCCGCGCTTCTTCTATTCAGGGGATCATGAAGCGTATCAAGGCGAAAGGCGTGCAGGTCATCATTTATGAACCTGCAATGCAGGAAGATGAATTCTTCCACTCACGAGTGATTCGTGATCTGGATGCGTTCAAGCAAGAAGCTGACGTGATCATCTCGAACCGCATGGCGGAAGAGCTGGCAGATGTGGCGGATAAGGTTTATACCCGCGATCTGTTTGGTAGCGACTGATTCTCTGCTTTATCCTCTAAAAAACCCGGCTGAATTGCCGGGTTTTTTATTTTCAGACCTTGTAGAAATCGCGATACCAGTCAACGAAGTTCTTTACTCCGTCTTTGACTGAGGTTTGCGGTTTAAAACCAATCACGTCATACAGTGCTTTAGTGTCTGCGCTGGTTTCCAGTACGTCTCCTGGCTGGAGAGGCAGCATGTTTTTCTCGGCTTTTTTACCCAGCGCGTCTTCCAGCGCGGTAATGTAATCCATCAGTTCAACTGGCGAACTGTTACCGATGTTGTAAACCCGGTAGGGCGCTGAGCTGGTTGCCGGTGAGCCGGTCTCAACGGTCCAGTTTGTGTCAGATTGAGGAATAACATTCTGCAGACGAATAATGGCTTCGGCGATGTCGTCGATGTAAGTGAAATCGCGCTTCATCTTGCCGTAGTTGTAAACGTCGATGCTTTTGCCTTCAACGATCGCCTTAGTGAACTTAAACAGGGCCATGTCCGGGCGTCCCCATGGACCATACACGGTAAAGAAGCGCAGGCCGGTGGTCGGCAGATTGTAGAGATGGGAGTAGGTATGCGACATGAGCTCGTTGGCTTTTTTGGTCGCGGCATAGAGCGATACCGGGTGATCCACGGAGTCGTCAGTGGAGAAAGGCATCTTCCGGTTGAGACCGTATACGGAGCTCGATGAGGCATACAGAAGATGCTGAACGTTATTATGGCGGCAGCCTTCCAGCACGTTGAGATGCCCAATAAGGTTGGCATCAGCATACGCGTGTGGGTTTTCCAGGGAGTAGCGTACACCCGCCTGCGCGGCAAGATGAATCACACGATCAAACTTCTCAGCCGCGAAAAGCGTAGCCATTCCTTCCCGGTCAGCTAATTCCAGCTTGTGAAAGGTGAAACGCTCAGATTTTAACAGTTCCAGGCGTGCCAGCTTCAGGTTGACATCGTAGTATTCATTGAGATTATCGATACCGATAACCTGATGACCAGCCTCAAGGAGGCGTTTACTGACATTCGCACCGATAAAACCTGCTGCACCCGTGACCAAAAATTTCATAGCTTCCCTCATAAACCCTATTCTACAGATGCCGTAACGCATCAGATGACGTCTATGATAGCGCGAAGGGTGTAAGTTACATAACCCATCTTTCCGATATTACTCATCGGATTCTTATAGAAAAATCGCCAGTAATCGATAAACTATACAAACAAAATTATGTTTGCCCTTTTTTTATCAGTTAGGGATTGTATGACGCAAAATAACAATAGCCAGGTCAGCCGAGGCAATGACCCGGAGCAAATTGATTTACTTGATTTAATGCTGCAGCTGTGGCGTGGGAAGTGGGTGATAGCCGCCTTTATTGTTGTTTGTATCGCCCTGGCAATTGGATATCTCTCTGTCGCAAAGGAAAAATGGACCTCAAGTGCGATTATTACGCAACCAGATGCGGCCCAGATTGCCAGTTATTCTAATGCATTGAACATCCTTTATGGTACCGCAGCACCTACAATGCTTGACAACCAAACGCGCGCTATCGGTCGTTTTAGCTCCTCATTCTCGGCGTTGTCGCAGGCTCTTGAAAACCAGGCAGTGCCTGAAAAACTGACGATCGAGCCCACGGTTAAAGAGCAGCCGCTCCCATTAATAGTATCGTATACCAGTACATCTGCAGAAGCTGCGCAAAAGCAATTGGCACAGTTCATCCAGCAGGTAGATGAGCAAACGGCTAAAGAACTGGCCGCTGACCTTAATGACAACATCAAAGCGCAGATAAAGACCCTGAATGATTCCCTGCAAAACCAGGAGAAAGTCGCTCAGGAACAGAAAGATCTGCGTATAAAACAGATTGCTGAGGCACTCAAGAACGCTGAAGCAGCGAAAATTACCTCGCCGCGTCTCCAGCAAACCCAGGAGGTGACTCAGGAAACGATGTTCTTGCTGGGAAGTGAGGGACTGAGATCAATGATTGACAACGAAGCTTCTCTCCCTTTGGTCTTTCCCAGAGCTTATTACCAGACCAGGCGAAATCTGCTGGACATCCAGAATCTGAGCGTTAACCCAGACACGATCCACGTTTACCGTTATGTCATGAAGCCGGAACTCCCTGTGCGCCGTGACAGCCCAAAAAAAGCAATTACTCTTATTCTTGCTGTACTGCTGGGCGGGTTGCTTGGTTCCGGTTTTGTGCTTGGCCGCAACGCATTGCGCAACTACAAACCCAAAGCCTGATTTGCAGATTAAAAAAAACCGGGGATATCCCCGGTTTTTTTATTTGTGACGTTTTCGAAGATTTTCAATCACCGCCGTCAAATCCAGCTCCTGATCCTGCAGTAGCACCAGCAGGTGATACATCAAATCAGACGCTTCATTGGTCAGCTCCTCGCGGTCATGCACCGTCGCGGCCAGCGCCGTCTCGACGCCTTCCTCACCCACCTTCTGCGCAATACGCTTGGTTCCGCTGGCGTACAGCTTCGCGGTATATGAACTGGTTGGGTCAGCCGTTTTACGTTCAGCCAGAAGCTGCTCAAGCTGGTACAGGAACAGCCACTCGTGGCTCGCCTCACCAAAGCAGCTGCTGGTGCCCTTGTGGCAGGTCGGGCCGATGGGGTTTGCCAGTACCAGCAGGGTATCGTTATCGCAGTCTGGCGTAATGCTCACTACATTCAGGAAATGGCCTGAGGTTTCGCCTTTGGTCCACAGACGCTGTTTGGTGCGCGAAAAAAACGTGACTTTGCCGCTGCCAAGCGTTTTTGCCAGCGCGTCCTGGTTCATATACCCCAGCATCAGCACTTCGCCTGAAACCGCATGCTGCACAACCACCGGCAGTAATCCGTCAGTTTTTTCCCAGTCCAGCTGCGCCTGTTGTTGCTCTGTTAACATACCCTGATCTCCACGCCCTGGCCGGCCAGGTACGTTTTTAACTCACCAATATTGATAATCTGTTTGTGGAACACGGAGGCGGCCAGTGCGCCGTCCACGTTCGCGTCACGGAAGGCTTCCAGGAAGTGTTCCATAGTGCCCGCGCCGCCGGAGGCAATCAGCGGCACGTGGCAGACCGCACGCACTTTTTTAAGCTGCTCCAGGTCGTAGCCGTTACGCACACCGTCCTGGTTCATCATGTTCAGGACAATCTCGCCCGCGCCGCGCTTCTGCACTTCCTGCACCCAGTCCAGCGTCTCCCACTGGGTGACGCGGGTGCGGCTTTCGTCGCCCGTGTACTGGTTAACGTGGTACTTGCCGGTGGTATCGTCAAACCAGGTGTCGATACCGACCACAATACACTGCACACCAAAGCGATCTGCAAGGCGGGTAATGAGCTCCGGGTCGGCCAGGGCAGGGGAGTTGATAGAAATCTTGTCGGCGCCAAACGAGAGAATTTTGGCGGCGTCGTCAGCGGACTTAATCCCGCCCGCCACGCAGAACGGAATATCGATCACTTCCGCCACGCGTGCCACCCAGCTTTTATCGACCACGCGGCCATCGCTGGAGGCGGTGATGTCATAAAATACCAGCTCGTCTGCGCCTTCATCGGCATAGCGTTTTGCCAGCGGGACGATGTCGCCAATGATCTCGTGGTTGCGGAACTGCACGCCTTTCACGACCTGGCCGTCACGTACGTCCAGGCAAGGGATTATCCGTTTTGCCAGCATTGAATCGCCTCCGTCACAGTAAATTTACCTTCCAGCAGGGCCCGGCCCACAATCACGCCCTGCACACCGGTACCGCGCAGCGCGGCCACGTCGCCTATATCACCAATTCCGCCTGAAGACTGGAACGCCACCTGCGGATAACGCGCACAAACCTCTTCATAAAGCGAGACGTTGGAGCCAGCAAGCGTACCGTCGCGGGAGATGTCAGTGCATAACACGTGCTTCAGGCCAACGGGCAGATAGATATCGACCAGCTCTTCCAGCGTCACGCCGGAGTTTTCCTGCCAGCCGCTGACGGCCACCTGCTTATTACCCTGTTCATCAATACGCACGTCCAGCGCCAGGACCAGGGCATCGGCGCCAAAGCGGCGGAACCAGCCTTTCACGGTCTCAGGATCTTTCACGGCGGTTGAACCCACCACCACGCGGGCCACGCCAGCCTCCAGCAGCGCCGCGACGTCATCTTCCGTACGCACGCCGCCGCCGACCTGGACGGGCACATCAACACCCGCAACAAGTTGTTTAAGCAGCGGGATCTGGCGCTTCGCCGGATCTTTCGCGCCCGTCAAATCCACCAGGTGCAGTACCTGCGCACCCTGGGCGGCATAATCCTGCAGGCGCGGCAGCGGGTCGTTTCCGTAGTCGCGCTGCTGGCCGTAATCGCCCTGGTGGAGACGAACAACCGTGCCGTCAATTAAATCTAAAGCGGGAATAATCATCACATCTCCAGGAAGTTTTTCAGCAGCTGCGCGCCCGCGGCGCCAGAGCGCTCCGGGTGAAACTGCACGCCGAAGAAATTGTCTTTCTGTACGGCCGCCGTAAACGCCTCGCCGTAGGTGCACTGGGCGATCGTATTCACGTTCACCGGCATGGCGTAGCTGTGCACGAAGTAAAAATACGCGCCGTCATCGATGCCGCGAAACAGCCTGTCGCCCGCTTTGGCGTACACGCGGTTCCAGCCCATATGCGGCAGAGGCAGACCGCGATCGGTCATTTTCGGCACGTCTTCATCAATAATGCCCAGCAGGTCAACGCCGTTGCTCTCTTCGCTGCGACGGCCCAGGATCTGCATGCCCAGGCAAATGCCCAGCACCGGCTGGGTACAGGCTTTGATCAGGTCGACCAGCTCGCGTTCGCGAATTTGATCCATCGCCGCCTGCGCGGTGCCCACGCCCGGTAAAAAGAGTTTGTCGGCGCGCAGCACCAGGTCCGGGTCTCGGCTCACCACCGGCTCATAGCCGTGGCGCGAAATCGCCGATTTCACGGAGTTTAGGTTGGCGCATCCGGTATCCAGAATGACCACATTCATTACAGCACTCCTTTCGATGAAGGCAGGGCGTCACCTTCCACGCGAATTGCCTGGCGCAGGGTACGGCCAAAGGCTTTGAAGAGACTCTCCACGCGGTGGTGGTCGTTCTTACCTTTGGTCTTCAGGTGCAGCGTCAGGCCCATGGTGTAGGACAATGAACGGAAGAAATGCTCCACCATTTCGGTGCTCAGATCGCCCACGCGCTGGTAGGTGAAATCGGCTTTATACTCCAGGTGCGGACGACCGGAGATGTCCATCGCGCAGCGCGCCAGACATTCGTCCATCGGCAGAACAAAGCCAAAACGGTTAATACCGCGCTTGTCGCCGAGCGCCAGCTTCAGGGCTTCACCCAGCGCCAGGCCGGTATCTTCCACGGTGTGGTGATCGTCAATGTAGAGATCGCCTTTTACCGTAATTTCCATGCGGAATCCGCCGTGGGTGGCAATCTGGTCGAGCATGTGGTCGAAGAAACCGACGCCGGTGTGGATCTTGCTGCCGCCTTCACGGTCCAGCCAGACCTTCACGTCAATCTGCGTCTCTTTGGTGTTGCGCTCAACGTGGGAATAGCGGTCGCGTTTTGTCAGCTGCTCGCCAATCTTCGCCCAGTTAAGGTTGTTGCGGTCGTAGCGCAGTCCCGCGATGCCCATGTTTTCCGCCAGCGTAATATCGGTGATGCGATCGCCGATGACATAGCTGTTGGTTTTATCCAGCGTATCTTCAGCCAGGTAGCGCTCTACCAGCTTCACCTTTGGCTTACGGCAGTCGCACTCGTCGGCCGGCATGTGCGGGCAAATCAGCACTTCATCAAATACCACGCCCTGAGAGGTCAGCACCTGCATCATCAGATTATGCGGGCCGTCAAAGTCCGCCTGCGGGAAGCTGTCGGTACCCAGACCATCCTGGTTGGTGATCATCACCAGCTTAAAGCCTGCTTTTTGCAGCTTGAGCAGCACCGGGATCACGTCCGGTTCAAAGGCCAGCTTGTCGAATCGATCGACCTGAAAATCGGCTGGTGGCTCCGAAATAAGGGTGCCGTCACGATCGATGAAAAGGATCTTCTGGGTCATACTTTCTCCGCTTTCAGGGCGTCAATCACGCGCTGGCTCTCTGCGCGGGTGCCGACGGTAATGCGCAGGCAGCCACTCAGAGAAGGTTGTTTATTCTGGTCTCGTAAGATAATGCCCTGATCCCATAAAGATTTAAATACGGCACTCGATGCGGTGAAGCGCACCAGGATGTAGTTAGTTTCCGAGTCGAATACCTGCTCCACGCAAGGGATACCCTTCAGGGCGGTCACCAGATACTGACGTTCCTCCAGAATTTGCGCCACGCGCTCGCGCATCGCGTTGATCCCCTGAGGCTTCAGCGCCTGTGCCGCAATATCAGCAACCGGCGTCGAGAGCGGGTATGGGGCGATCACTTTCAGCAGCAGGTCGATGACCTCTTTATTCGCCAGGGTGAATCCGCAGCGCAGGCCCGCGAGGGCAAAGGCTTTCGACAGCGTACGCAGCACCACCAGGTGCGGATACTCTTCCAGCCAGCCTGCCAGCGTCGCCTGCGGGCAGAACTCGATGTAGGCTTCGTCGGCCACCACCAGCGCTTTACCGCGCGTCATCTCCAGCAGGGTGCGAATATCCTGCGGGTTGATAACCTGTCCGGTCGGGTTGTTCGGGCTACAGACAAACACGACTTTTACGCCATCGAGATTGTCGGCAATCCCCTGAAGATCCAGCTGCCAGTTTTCCAGCGCCTGCACGTTGCGGCACGCCACGCCGAAGGTTTCCGCGCTGACGCTGTACATGCCGTAGGTCGGCTGACAGTACATCACCGCATCTTTGCCCGGCTCGCAGAACGCGCGGATCAGCAGTTCAATGCCCTCATCCGCGCCGCGGCTGACCAGCACCTGCTCTGGCTTCACCCCTGCGTACTGAGCGTAGTTCTCAATAACGGCTTTCGGCTGACACTCCGGATAGCGGTTAAGCGTTTGCTGCGACAGTTCAAACTGTACCGCCGTCGGGAATTCGTTAGCGTTCAGCCAGACATCTCCTTTGCCTCCGAGACGACGCGCCGACTGGTAAGGCGTCAGGCGACGGACATTTTCGCGGGCTAACTCTTCAATGCTCATGCTTGCTCCTTCAGGGCTGCAACGCGCAGCGTAACGGCATTTTTGTGGGCAGTCAGCCGCTCAGCGGCGGCCAGGGTTTCAATAGTTGAAGCCAGTGACGCAAACCCTTCGCGGGAGAGCTCCTGCACGGTCATGCGTTTCTGGAAATCCGCCAGACCCAGGCTCGAACAGGTTGAGGTGTAGCCATACGTGGGCAGCACGTGGTTGGTGCCGGAGGCGTAATCGCCCGCGGACTCCGGTGACCAGTCACCGAGGAACACCGAGCCTGCGCTGGTAATGCTGTCGACCAGATCGCGCGCGCTGCGGGTCTGAATAATCAGGTGCTCCGGGCCGTACTGGTTGGAGATGGCAATGCACTGGTCCAGGTCGCGCGCCACAATCAGGCGGCTGGCCGCTAACGCCTGGCGTGCCGTGTCGGCGCGGGGCAGGTCGGCAAGCTGGCGCTCAACGGCTTCGCCCACGCGTTTCGCCATATCGGCATCCGGCGTCAGCAGGATAACCTGCGAGTCCGGGCCGTGTTCCGCCTGAGAAAGCAGGTCGGACGCCACGAAGTCCGGCGTTGCGCCGCTGTCGGCAATCACCAGCACCTCAGACGGGCCGGCAGGCATATCTATGGCCGCGCCGTCCAGACGCTGGCTGACCTGGCGCTTGGCTTCGGTCACATACGCATTGCCCGGACCAAAAATTTTGTCGACCTTCGGAATGGATTCCGTGCCAAACGCCAGGGCCGAAATCGCCTGCGCGCCGCCCACTTTATAGACCGCCTGCACGCCGCACAGCTTCGCCGCGTAGAGGATCTCGTCGGCAATCGGTGGCGGTGAGCACAGCACCACTTTCTGACACCCGGCAATTCGCGCGGGAGTCGCCAGCATCAGTACGGTGGAGAAAAGCGGGGCAGAGCCGCCGGGAATATAGAGGCCGACGGATGCAACCGGGCGCGTGACCTGCTGGCAACGCACGCCGGGCAGGGTTTCGACATCCACGGTCTGCAGCTTTTGCGCGGTGTGGAAGGTATCAATGTTTTTCACCGCAACGGCCATCGCCTGCTTGATGTCGTCACCCAGACGATTGCTGGCATCAATGATTTCCTGCTCGGTAACCTGTAATGCGCCGACTTCCGTCTTATCAAACTTCGCGCTGTATTCACGCAGCGCGTCATCGCCACGGGCTTTGACGTTATCCAGGATCTCCGCCACGGTGCGTGAGATGCTCTCTGAGGCGGAAATCGCCGGGCGCATCAGCAGCTCGCGCTGCTGTGCGTTGCTACAGGTATTCCAGTCGATGATTGTGTTAAAGCTCATGGCCATTACTCCATCATCTTCTCAATCGGCAGCACCAGGATGGAGCTTGCGCCCAGCGCCTTCAGTTTTTCCATGGTTTCCCAGAACAGGGTTTCGCTGCTCACCATGTGCATCGCCACGCGCTGCTGATCGCCCGCCAGCGGCAGGATGGTTGGGCGTTCGGCGCCTGGCAGCAGGGCAATCACTTCATCCAGACGCTCGGTTGGGGCGTGCATCATGATGTATTTAGACTCACGCGCCTGAATTACGCCCTGAATACGGGTCAGCAATTTGTCGATCAGCTGCTGTTTGGCGTCGGCCATCTCGCCGTCACGCTGAATCAGGCACGCTTTAGAGCGGTAGATCACTTCCACTTCGCGCAGACCGTTGGCTTCCAGCGTCGCCCCGGTAGAGACGAGGTCACAGATGGCGTCCGCCAGACCTGCACGCGGCGCCACTTCAACGGAGCCGTTCAGCAAGCAGGACTTAAACTGCACGCCTTTCTGGTCGAGATAACGCTTTAACAGGTGAGGGTAAGAGGTGGCGATACGTTTGCCGTTCAGCGCGGCCGGGCCGTCCCACGCTTCGTCAACCGGCGTTGCCAGGGACAGGCGGCAGCCGCCGAAGTCCAGACGACGCAGGGTGAAGTAACGCGGGTCTTCGCCCTGCGCGCGGCGGGTCAGCAGCTCTTCTTCAAGCACGTTTTCCCCGATAATGCCGAGGTCAACGACGCCATCCATGACCAGGCCGGGAATATCGTCATCACGCACGCGCAGAATGTCGATGGGCATGTTTTCAGCCAGAGCAATCAGGCGCTGGGTGTGCAGGTTAATTTTAATCCCGCAGCGGGCCAGCAGTTCGCGTGAGTCGTCGCTCAAACGGCCTGATTTTTGAATAGCTATGCGTAAGCGTGAGTTATCTAACATTCTTTATTCCTCGTTAACCTGTTTTAACCTGTCTGAATTCGGTCCAAAAAAAAGCCCCCGGAAGAAGATCTTCCGGGGGCTTTTTCATGCGTTCATGCACCACTGGAAGATCCAAACGTCTTCCAGCACACATCGCCTGAAAGACTAGTCAGGATGATGGTGATGATGGTGGTGTTTAAATTGAACGCGTGTCATATAAATTCTCGATGAATGCTTATTCATTTGATGTCTTTTAACCTAAACCAGTTGTACGACATATTGCAAGGGCTTTTTTTGATCATTAATTCATTTCATATTGATGCTATGAATTGTGTGTTCTGCCGGGCTGGCGTAGCCTTATAAAAGACGAGTGAGAGTCAGGAGAATTCGCATGAAAAAGGTCGCGATTGTCGGTTTAGGATGGCTGGGAATGCCGCTGGCGATGTCATTAGCCGCGAAAGGCTGGCAGGTGACCGGGAGCAAAACCACGGCGGATGGGGTAGAGGCGGCGCGCATGTGCGGTATTGACGGCGTTGAGCTGCGCCTTGAACCGGAGCTGGTGTGTGATGCTGACGATCTGGACACGCTGATGAACGTCGATGCGCTGGTGATCACGCTCCCCGCGCGGCGCAGCGGGTCGGGCGAGTCATTTTATCTGCAGGCGATGCAGGAGATCGTCGACAGCGCGCTGGCGCACCATGTTCCGCGCATCATTTTTACCAGCTCGACGTCGGTGTATGGCGAAGTTGAGGGCGTGGTGAAAGAGAGTTCCGAGCGCCGTCCCGTGACGGCGAGCGGTCAGGTTCTGAAAGAGCTGGAAGACTGGCTGCATAATCTTCCCGGCACGCAGGTCGATATCTTACGTCTGGCGGGGCTGGTGGGTCCTGGCCGCCACCCGGGACGCTTTTTTGCCGGAAAGTCTGCGCCAGACGGTCAGCATGTTGTCAATCTTGTGCATCTTGACGATGTTGTAGGCGCGATTGAGCTACTCTTGCAGGCTCCGAAAGGTGGACACATCTATAATATATGTGCACCTTCTCATCCGGCACGCAGCACGTTTTACCCGCTGATGGCACGTCAGCTGGGCCTGGCTCCGCCGGTTTTTGGTGAGGCAAAGGATGACAGCAAAGGCAAAATTGTTGATGGCAATCGCATTTGTCATGAACTGGGGTTTGAGTATCAGTATCCCGATCCGCTGGTGATGCCCATGGAATAAGACCCGCAGCGGAGACGGTCGCGCACCAGAAGGGGGCGAGCATGAAACCGCTGCTGGATGTTCTTATTATTCTGGATGCTCTGGAAAAAGAGGGGAGCTTTGCCGCTGCGTCAGCAAAGCTCTACAAAACCCCGTCAGCGCTGAGCTATACCGTTCAAAAACTGGAAAGCGATCTCAATATCCAGATCCTCGATCGTTCCGGACACCGCGCACGTTTCACCCGTACCGGACAGATGCTGCTGGAAAAAGGCCGCGAAGTCCTCCATACCGTTCGTGAGCTCGAAAAACAGGCCGTAAAACTCCATCAGGGATGGGAAAACGAGCTGGTTATTGGCGTGGATGATACCTTTCCGTTTTCTCTCCTGACGCCGCTGATTGAAGCCTTCTATCAACACCACAGCGTGACCCGGCTTATCTTTATCAACGGCGTGCTGGGTGGATCCTGGGATGCCTTAACGCAGGGCAGGGCGGACATTTTCGTCGGTGCACTCCATGAGCCTCCCCAGCTGAGTGATTTTGGTTTTGCCCGCCTCGGCGTGCTGGAGCAGGTATTTGCCGTGGCACCCCATCACCCGCTGGCTCAGGAATCCGAGCCGCTTAACCGTCGCGTAATTAAAGGCTACCGCGCCATAGTTGTTGGGGACAGTTCTCGTCCGGAATGCTCGGTCTCCTCGCAGCTGCTTGATGAGCAGGAGGCCATTACCGTTTTCGACTTTAAAACCAAGCTGGAACTGCAAATAAGCGGCCTCGGCTGCGGCTATTTACCGCGCTATCTGGCGCAGCGGTTTATTGACAGCGGTGCGCTTGTTGAAAAACAGGTACTTGCTCAAAGCAGTAATGAATCGGTGTGGGTCGGCTGGAATGAACAAACTGCCGGGCTTGCCAGCGCCTGGTGGCGGGACGAAATTTTAGCAAATAGTGCTATCGCCGCCGTTTACTCTCAGCCCGGCGTCCAGAAATCAGCCAGTTAGCAAAAAGAAAATCGACCCGCGCTTTGCAAAGTATTGCCTTTTGTATCCGAAGTGGGGCAAAATGCGGCCGCTGCAACCAAATGAATAATCGACGATATAAAAGGCGTCGGTTATTTTTTTTTGCATGTACGAAACGAAACTAAAAACCAAGAGGCCGGGCTTCGTACCGGATAGATATTTACTAAAATCCGACAGTTGTTGTCGCTGAGGAAGAAACAAATGGGGCAATTTTTCGCTTACGTGGCGGTTATCACCGTAAAGGAGAATAACTATGTCGCATAACGCAACTCCAAACACCTCTCGCGTGGAATTACGTAAAACGCTTACGTTGATTCCGGTTGTTATGATGGGCCTGGCCTATATGCAACCGATGACGCTGTTCGATACATTCGGTATCGTATCAGGCCTTACTGACGGTCACGTTGCAACGGCGTACGCCTTTGCGCTGGTCGCCATTCTCTTTACAGCGCTGAGCTACGGAAAACTGGTTCGCCGTTTCCCGTCTGCAGGCTCTGCCTATACCTATGCTCAGAAATCCATTAGCCCGGCGGTTGGCTTTATGGTGGGCTGGTCATCTCTGCTGGACTATCTGTTCATGCCGATGATCAACATTCTGCTGGCAAAAATTTACTTCGAAGCGCTGGTGCCTTCTGTTCCATCGTGGATCTTCGTTGTCGCGCTGGTGGCCTTTATGACCATCTCTAACCTGCGCAGCATCAAGACCGTGGCGAACTTCAACACCCTGATTGTTATTCTGCAGATGGGTATCGTTGCGGTTATCGTGGGGTTAATCATTTACGGCGTGTCCCACGGTGAAGGCGCAGGTACGCTGGCCAGCACCCGTCCGTTCTGGTCTGAAGGCGCGCACGTTGTGCCGATGATCACCGGTGCGACCATCCTGTGCTTCTCGTTCCTGGGCTTTGACGGTATCTCTTCTCTGTCTGAAGAGACCAAAGACGCCGAGCGCGTGATCCCGAGAGCGATTTTCCTGACCGCGCTTATTGGCGGCATGATCTTTATCGGAGCTTCCTACTTCCTGCAACTGTACTTCCCGGACATCTCTCGCTTTAAAGAGCCGGACGCATCACAGCCTGAAATCATGCTGTATGTTGCAGGGAAAACCTTCCAGTGGGGCGTGCTGATCTTCTCCAGCGTAACCGTACTGGCATCCGGTATGGCGGCACACGCAGGTGTTTCTCGCCTGATGTACGTAATGGGTCGTGATGGTGTGTTCCCAACCCGTTTCTTCGGCTACGTTCATCCGAAATGGCGAACTCCGGCGTGGAACGTACTGCTGGTTGGCGCAATCGCACTGATGGCCATTAAATTTGACCTGGTGACTGCAACCGCGCTGATTAACTTTGGTGCGCTGGTGGCATTTACCTTTGTTAACCTCTCGGTGATCTCTCAGTTCTGGATCCGCGAGAAGCGTAATAAAACGCTGAAAGACCACTTCAACTATCTGGTGCTGCCAATGTGTGGCGCCCTGACGGTGGGTGCGCTGTGGATTAACCTGGAAGAGAGCTCTATGGTTCTGGGTCTGATCTGGGGTGCTATCGGTCTGATTTACCTGGCCTGCGTTACGAAGAGCTTCCGTAACCCGGTTCCACAGTACGAAGACGTCGCGTAAGCGCAGCGCCATCGGGCAAAAAAAAGCCGGAGACATCGCCTCCGGCTTTTTTTATACCCCTCGCTCAGACAATCTCTTGAGCGTACTGGAACAGGGATTTCAACAGAGCCTGCTTTTCAGCATCCCCTTCATACTGGCCATAAAGCATTTCCAGCTCCTGGGCATAGCTGTTAAGGAACTCCGGGGTAAAGACATTACGACGATGCTGCAGCCAGCGATCCTGCTCTGCTTCGTCCAGCGTGCCTGGATAGTTACGCGCGCGGTAGTTAAACATCAGCTTTTCGATGCGTTTATCTGCGAAAGTAATATCCAGCGCCGGTAAGTTACGCGGCTCGGTTTGCAGAACGATATTCATCGCCGCGCGATCGGCATCGCTGAAGAAACCGTTATAGAGCTGGGCATCCACGTTTTCAGACGGCACGAACGGCTCCGCTTCGGCAAAGATGGCAACCACTTTCTCGCGCACCTGCGGGTTTTCGCGCAGCACTTTCAGGTTATCGAGGCAGTGCTGACGGTTAATGCCCAGTCTGTCCGCATCTTCCTGGCGCAGCGTATTCGCCTGCGCGAGTACCGGACATTTATTGATATGCACCAGTTTGACCGGCACCGCAGGCAGATCGCCGAGCTCATTTTTCGGTGTATAAAGCCGTTCGCGCAGGGTATCGCTGTCGAGCTCAAGCAGCGGCGAAATATCGCCGGCTAAATCCACCATGATGACCGCATTACGGTTGTCCGGATGCCAGGCCAGCGGGGCAACCCAGCTGGTATTACCGCGCCAGGCACCAAACATGCCGGAAATATGCACCAGGGGTTTCATCTGCGGTACGTCGATAAGGGTCATGAGCTTCTGCTTGCTGCGGTGGCTAAGCAGATACTCAAACAGCCGGGGCTGCGCGTTTTTCACCAGCTTCGCCATGGCAATGGTGGCATAGACGTCCGCCATCGCGTCGTGGGCATTGCTGTGCTCGATGCCGTTGGCGCGCGTCAGGTGTTCCAGCCGGAAGCTGGTCAGCCCTTCCTCATTTTCCGGCCAGTTAATCCCCTCAGGACGCAGGGCATAACAGGCGCGCATGATGTCGAGCAAATCCCAGCGTGAATTGCGGTTCTGCCAGCTCCAGGCATAGGGATCGTAGAAGTTGCGATAGAAGATGTTGCGCGTGACTTCGTCATCGAAGCGGATGTTGTTATAACCGACCACGCAGGTATTGGGGACAGTAAACAGATCGTGGATGCGTCGGGCGAATTCTGCCTCGTTAACGCCTTTCTCGCGCGCTTCCTGAGGAGTGATCCCGGTGACCATGACCGCCCCGGGCTGCGGCAGGTAGTCATCAGCCGGTTTGCAGTAAAAGACCTCAGGCTCGCCAATAATGTTGAATTCGTCGTCGGTACGGATGGCGGCAAACTGCGCCGGTCGGTCCAGCGCCGGGTGCGTGCCAAAGGTTTCGTAGTCATGAAATAAAAAAGTCGGGCGAGCGGCAGAGTCAGACACCAGTAATACCATCCTGTTAAAAAATGACGTCACTATGGTAAACGATCGTGCGGTTCAGACCGAATAAAAAGCACCGCCGTCGAGCAAATTTGCGCGTCAGCTTCAGAGAAAAACCTGTGCTCTGTCACATTTTTTTGCAATTAAGCCAGGTAACGACATCAGAACTCCCGTAAAAAGGTCATCGATTTTTAATGACCTGAGGATATACCGTTGAAACGCCGTCTGTTTATTGCTGTTTCTTTACTCGCTTCGAGTGTCTCATCTGCTTTTGCGGCCGAACCGCTGGATTTTTCGCCGCAGCCTCCGGCCATTCAGGCTGGCTCCTGGGTGCTGATGGACTACACGACTGGTCAGATCTTAACGGCGGGCAACGAACATCAACAACGTAATCCGGCGAGCCTGACCAAGCTGATGACGGGGTATGTGGTTGATCGGGCCATTGATAGCCATCGCATTACGCCGGACGACATTGTCACAGTAGGGCGTGACGCCTGGGCAAAAGGTAACCCGGTTTTTGACGGCTCGTCTCTGATGTTCCTGAAAGAGGGCGATCGCGTCAGCGTGCGCGATTTAAGCCGCGGTCTGATTGTCGATTCCGGCAACGACGCCTGCGTGGCGCTGGCCGATCACGTGGCGGGCGGTCAGCCGCAGTTTGTGAAGATGATGAACGACTACGTGCAGAAGCTTAACCTGCGCGATACGCACTTTGAAACCGTCCACGGGCTGGATGCGCCGGGCCAGCACAGCTCGGCCTATGACCTGGCCGTACTCTCCCGGGCCATCATTCACGGCGAGCCTGAGTTTTATCATATGTACAGCGAAAAGAGCCTGACCTGGAACGGGATCACCCAGCAAAACCGTAACGGCCTGCTATGGGATAAAACCATGAACGTGGACGGGCTTAAAACGGGGCACACCTCGGGGGCGGGCTTTAATCTGATTGCGTCCGCCGTTGACGGGCAGCGCCGTTTAATCGCGGTGGTGATGGGGGCGGACAGCCCGAAAGGGCGTGAGGACCAGGCCCGGAAACTGCTGCACTGGGGGCAGCAGAATTTCGATACGGTGCAAATCCTGCATAGCGGTAAAAAAGTGGGGACAGAGCGTATCTGGTACGGCGATAAGGAGCAGGTGAAACTGGGCACCGACCAGGACTTCTGGCTGGCCTTGCCGAAAGCGGAAGTGCCGAACATCAAAGCCAAATATATGCTGGATAAAAAAGAGCTGGAAGCGCCGATTGCTGCGCACCAGCGGGTCGGGGAGATCCAGCTCTACGATCGCGACAAGGTGGTGGCGCACTGGCCGCTGGTGACGCTGGAAGCCGTTGATAAGGGCGGCCTGTTCTCACGCATGAGCGATTATCTGCATCACACGCTTTAACCGCTGATGGGCAGACTGGCAGGGTTGCGAGTCTGCTCACATAATAAACACTCCTCGTTTGCCGATAATAGTAATCCAGCTTTATAGTGTATAAATATACAGTAATAAGTGGAGGCAGCATGGACTACAGCATCAAGCAGCAACAGAAACGTAAGATTGCCGGTTTTCATTTGGTCGGACCGTGGGAACAAACGGTAAAACAGGGCTTTGAACAGCTGGTCATGTGGGTGGACGGGCGCCACATTGAGCCGCTGGAGTGGGTTGCGGTCTACTACGATAACCCCGATGAAGTCCCGGCAGAAAAACTGCGCTGCGATACGGCCGTTACGGTGCCGGACGATTTCGTTATCCCGGAAAACAGCGAAGGCGTCATGATGACGGAAATCGCGGCCGGGGATTATGCCGTGGCGACGGCGCGCGTGGAAAACTACGACTTCGCCACGCCGTGGTATCAGTTCTTCAACTCTCTGCTGCAGGACAATAAGTACCAGATGGCGCTTAAACCCTGCTTCGAACGCTATCTCAATGACGGCAATGCAGACGGCTACTGGGATATCGAAATGTATATCGCGGTAGAGCGTAAAACGGCTTAAGCCTGCTAAACGAAGGGTTTTTCAGCCGGGGGCGATCCGCCCGGCTGAAAACACAGTACAATTGTGATTTGCCGTGTAGCTGGAGAGCGGGTGTGCGTCCCGACAAATCATTAACCCCTTTTGAAATTCGGTTGTACAAACATTACCGCGTGGTGCACGGGTGTCGCATCGCGCTGGCGTTCGTATTGACGTTTGTACTGGTCCGTTTGCTTGATGTTCCGGAAGGGACGTGGCCGCTGATCACCCTGGTGGTGGTGATGGGGCCCATCTCGTTTTGGGGGAACGTTGTTCCGCGCGCCTTTGAGCGAATTGGCGGGACGGTTTTAGGCTCGGCCCTTGGGCTTATTGCCCTTAAGCTGGAGCTTATCTCGTTTCCCGTGATGCTGGTATGGTGCGGGGCCGCCATGTTCCTGTGCGGCTGGCTGGCGTTGGGCAAAAGACCGTATCAGGCGCTGCTGATTGGTATTACGCTCGCGGTGGTTGTCGGTGCGCCCGCCGGGGATATGACCACTGCGCTGTGGCGAAGCGGGGATGTCATCCTGGGGTCACTGCTGGCCATGCTCTTCACCGGCATCTGGCCGCAGCGCGCTTTTCTGCACTGGCGTATTCAGATGGCGAACTACGTCACCGCCTTTAACCGCGTCTATCAGGCCGGTTTTTCTCCGAATCTGGTCGAGCGTCCCCGGCTGGAAAAGCATCTGCAAACCATCCTCAACGACGTGGTCAAAATGCGCGGCCTGATCACTCCCGCCAGCAAAGAAACCCGCATTCAAAAATCGATTTTCGAAGCCATCCAGACGGTAAGCCGCAACCTGGTCTGCATGCTTGAACTGCAAATCAACGCCCACTGGGCTTCGCGTCCCAGCCATCTTTTGATGCTTAACGCGCAGACCCTCAAAGAGACCCAGCAGATGACGCAGCAGACGCTGTTGACCATCGCTCATGCGCTCTATGAAGGGAACCCTCAGCCGATACTGGCCAACAGCGAACGACTGAATGAGATCGTCGCGGAGCTGAAGCAGTTAATCAATGAACGCCAGAGCGATAACGTGGCGGAAACCCCTATTCATGGCTACGTCTGGCTGAGCATGGAACTGGCGCGGCAGCTTGAGCTGTTATCGCACCTTATTTGCCGGGCGCTGCGCAAATAAAAGGCGTATGTGACGCCTGCTGCTTCGATTCAGCAGCAATTGGGGTTATGATAGCTTTAAACGATATACTCATTGTCATTCGCAGCCGCTGTCAGTAAGGTTATTGTTACAACGGTTGCCTTAACGAATCCGAATCTCACATTATCAGGGGTGTAAAAATGGAAACTACCAAGCCTTCGTTCCAGGATGTTCTGGAATTCGTCCGCCTGTTCCGCCGCAAAAACAAGCTGCAGCGTGAAATCCAGGACGTTGAGAAGAAGATCCGTGACAACCAGAAACGTGTTCTGCTGCTCGACAACCTGAGCGACTACATCAAGCCAGGCATGAGCGTTGAAGCTATTCAGGGCATCATCGCCAGCATGAAGAGCGACTATGAAGACCGCGTTGATGACTACATCATCAAAAATGCTGAGCTGTCCAAAGAGCGCCGTGACATCTCTAAAAAGCTGAAAGTGATGGGCGAAATCAAAAACGGCGAAGCAAAAAGCGAGTAATCGCAGCGAATGGTGAAAAAGGCTCTCTGGTGACAGAGAGCCTTTTTTATGATTCAGAACGCGGCTGTAGCTGATAAATCCAGGCCTGAACCTGCTTGCCTTCAAGGGTGGTCACCGTGACCTCAACCCGATCGTAGCCGTCTTCAAACTCATCCAGCATCTGCCAGTGTGCGGCAAGGTTATCAGAGATAAACAGATAGCCTTCGACGCGGGGGCCGTCAGGGTGGAGCACAATTCCCGGGAAGTCCGCCGCAGCGCCCCAGCCGCGTTCGTAAAACGTGCCGGATACGGAACCGGCCAGCCATTCGCCGCCGATGTTTTCAAGAATATGCGCATTACAGTGGCCCGGGCGCAGCGTGCCGTAGACAAACAGAGCGTTCATTTTCCCTCATCCGCAAAGCAAAAAGCCTGCTTTAAAAGCAGGCTTTTTAAATTTGGCTCCTCTGACTGGACTCGAACCAGTGACATACGGATTAACAGTCCGCCGTTCTACCGACTGAACTACAGAGGAATCGTTGTGGAGGCTTATCTTAGCGGCGAAAAAAGTTTTGTCAAACCTGATCTTAGGGAAAATCGACTGATTGCTGATTCTGTCGTCAGTTTGTTGTAAATCCACACATCTTTTTCAGGAAAATACTTTGCAGGATTAGCATTTGTCCCCCATCATTTGAAATGGAGTTTCAACTTTTCTCGCTAAGGTCCATTTTGAACGTCACTGCCTCCTTACGCCAGGCGATAACGCGCACGCCATGGTATGCAAAACGTAAAAGCTATCGTGTCCTGTTCTGGCGTGAAATCACCCCTCTTGCCGTGCCTATCTTCCTGGAAAATACCTGCGTTCTGCTGATGGGGGTTCTGAGCACTTTTCTGGTGAGCTGGCTGGGGAAAGAGGCGATGGCTGGGGTTGGGTTGGCGGACAGCTTTAACATGGTGGTGATCTCGTTCTTTGCCGCCATAGACCTCGGGACGACGGTGGTGGTGGCCTTTAGCCTCGGCAAGCTGGATCCCAAACGTGCACGCGAGGCGGCCCGCCAGTCACTGATGATCATGACCATTTTTTCGATCGTTCTGGCGGCGGTGATCCACTATTTCGGTAAAGAGATTATCGATTTTGTCGCCGGGGAGGCCACGAACGAGGTTAAAGACCTGGCGCTGACCTACCTCGAGATGACCGTCATAAGCTATCCAGCGGCAGCCATTGCCCTGATTGGCAGCGGCGCGCTGCGCGGGGCGGGCAACACCAAAATTCCGCTGCTGATCAACGGCGGGATGAATATCCTGAACATCATTATCAGCAGCGTACTGATTTACGGCGTGTTCTCGTGGGAGGGGCTGGGGTTCGTCGGTGCCGGGCTGGGCTTAACCATTTCACGCTATATCGGTGCGGCAGCCATCATCGGGGTGCTGATGGCCGGGATTACCCCCTCGCTGCGTCTGACGCTGAAAAGCTATTTCCGTCCCTTTAATTTCGCCATTATCTGGGAAGTGATGGGGATTGGCATTCCCGCGAGCATAGAATCGGTGTTATTCAACGGCGGGAAGTTGCTCACGCAGATGTTTGTCGCCGGGATGGGGACCGACGTTATCGCCGGTAACTTTATCGCCTTCTCTATTGCCTCGCTGATTAACCTGCCGGGTAACGCGCTGGGTTCAGCGTCCACCATTATTACGGGTAAGCGGCTCGGGAAAGGGCAGATAGGCCAGGCGGAGCGGCAGCTGCGGCACGTGTTCTGGCTGTCGACCATTGGGCTAACGCTGATCGCCTGGGGAACTGCGCCGTTTGCCGGGCTGATGGCTTCGTTCTATACCCACGAAGACGACGTTAAAGAGGTTGTTAAGATCCTCATCTGGCTCAACGCGGCCTTTATGCCCATCTGGGCAGCCTCATGGGTACTACCCGCCGGGCTTAAGGGGGCGCGCGATGCCCGCTTTGCGATGTGGGTATCGATGCTCGGCATGTGGGGATGTCGCGTTGTCGTGGGGTATACGCTCGGGGTGATGCTCGGATGGGGTGTGGTCGGCGTCTGGCTGGGGATGTTCCTCGACTGGGCCGTGCGGGGCGCGCTGTTCTACTGGCGGATGGTCAGCGGGCGCTGGCTGTGGAAATATCCGCGGAAAAATGCCTGACAATTGCGCGAAGTGGAGAATAATTCGGCAAACGATCGGAAATGTGCATTCTGCCTTTGACATCCCGGGGGAGCATCGATAATATGCGCCCCGTTCACACGATTCCTCTGTAGTTCAGTCGGTAGAACGGCGGACTGTTAATCCGTATGTCACTGGTTCGAGTCCAGTCAGAGGAGCCAAATTTAAAAAGCCTGCTTTTAAAGCAGGCTTTTTGCTTTTCTGCGCAAGGCAAAATGCAAAACGGCAACCTTGTTGCCGTTTTTAGTGTTTGCACCCTCTCCCGTGGGAGAGGGTTGGGGTGAGGGCACCAGACCGCACGAAATTACACACCAATCGGCGCCGTCGCCTCAACCAGCCACTCACGCGCATCGCTATCCACCAGCGGTGACAATGCCTTCCGTACCTGCTGATGATATTCATCCAGCCACTGCTTTTCCTGCTCGCTCAGCAGATGCAGCTCAACCTGACTTAAGTCGATCGGGATCAGCGTCAGCGAGGCAAATTTGCAGAACCCCGGACGGCTCTCCACAATCTCCACCTGGTTTTCAATGCGAATACCGTGGCTATCACCCAGATAGTAGCCCGGCTCGATAGTCATGATATTGCCCGCCACCAGCGGCCACGGGTTGACCTTTTTGGCGATGCGATGCGGGTTCTCGTGGATCAGCAGCTGGTGCCCCACGCCGTGCCCCGTGCCGTGATCGTAATCCAGCCCCATCTCCCACAGCGGGCGACGCGCAAACGCATCCAACTGATGCCCCTGAGTCCCGGAAGGGAACTGCAGGGTAATGAGCGACAGGAAGCCTCTCAGCACGGCAGTGTAGTGCAGGCGCTGCTGCGGATCGACCTGACCCCACGCCAGCGTGCGCGTGGCGTCGGTGGTGCCGTTAGCATACTGGCCGCCGGAATCGTTCAGGTAAAAATGGTTATAGCCGATAGGCTTATTGCTGGCCTCGCTCGAATGATAGTGGCACATCGCCGCATTGCTCGAAGAGGCGGAGATGGTCGCAAAACTCTGCTCGATGAACCCAGGCTGCTGTTGACGGAACGCAAGCTGCTGCGCCTGAGCGTCCAGCTCGGTTAGCGGTTGCCCAGCCGCCTCGCGCAGCGGCACTTCACGGCTCAGCCAGGCGAGGAAGTTAACCCACGCGGCACCGTCCCGGTGATGGCACTCGCGATAGCCTGCCAGCTCGACCGGGTTTTTGGTGGCTTTCATCAGGGTGATAGGGTCGGTCCGCCAGACAATTTCTCCGCGTGGTTCAATGGCGAAGCGCAGGGCAACCGGCGCGGAATCTGCATCAACCATCACCCGCTTGCCTTCAGCAATCTGCTGGCAGCGTTCGACAAAGGCGTTCTGTGGTGCAATGCTAAACGCATTGCGCACATCTTCAGGCAGGGCGCTGAGCTTGTTGTCGTTAACAAACCACTCAACGTGACCGTCACGTCCAAGAAGGGCAAATGAGAGCGGTACCGGGCTGTAAGGGATATCCGCACCGCGCACGTTTAGCAGCCAGGCGATGTTATCCGGCAGGGTAACGGCGAGATAATCGACGTTGTTCGCGGCCAGCACGGCGGCGACGCGCTGACGTTTGTCCGCGCTGCGTTCTCCGCTGTGGTCAACCGGCATTTCACGGATAAGCCCCGTCGGTCCGGCAGGGCGATCGGTCCATAGCGTGTCAAACGGCGAGGCCTTCAGAGGCACCAGCTCGCACGGCGTGGCTGACAGTTGCTCAAACTCCGCGTTGGTCATCAGCAGCGGGTCAAAACCGATGCGCGTGCCTGCATCAACGTTTTCTGCCAGCCATTGAGCCAGCGGCTCGTTGTGCAGGTGGTGAATTTCAATCTCGCCCAGATTCACCTGAACGCGGGCCTGAACCTGATAGCGCCCGTCGACGAACAGCAGCGCTTTGTTTTTCAGCACCAGCGCCACGCCGGCAGAGCCGTCAAAGCCCGTCAGCCAGGCCAGCTTTTCGTCGTACGGCGCGCAGTATTCGCTCTGCCAGGCATCCGCGCGCGGGACGATCATCCCGTCGAGATGGCTGGCCTCAAGCCAGTGGCGTAGGGCAGAGAGCGGTGATGTGCTGGACATTGTTTTTCCTTATCGTTATTAGCGGAACGGCGGCTCGTTGAAGGTGCGCAGCTTGCGGGAATGCAGCCTGTCACCTTCCGCCCGAAGCAGGTCGATGGCGCGAATGCCGATTTGCAGATGCTCTGAGATAGCCCCTTCGTAGAAACGGTTGGCCTGGCCGGGCAGCTTAATTTCGCCGTGCAGCGGCTTATCGGAGACGCACAGCAGCGTGCCGTACGGAACGCGGAAGCGATATCCCTGCGCGGCGATGGTGGCGCTCTCCATATCGATCGCCACCGCGCGGCTCAGGTTGAAGCGCAGCGCCGATGCGGAGTAGCGCAGCTCCCAGTTGCGGTCATCCGTCGTGACGACCGTACCGGTGCGCAGGCGCTGTTTAACCTCTTCTCCTGGCATGCCGCTAACCTCTTTGGTAGCGTCATACAGCGCGCGCTGGACTTCGGCGATGCTCGGGATTGGGATATCCGGCGGCAGCACCGCATCAAGCACGTGGTCATCGCGCAGATACGCATGGGCCAGCACGTAGTCTCCAATCAGCTGGCTTTCGCGCAGGCCGCCGCAGTGGCCAATCATCAGCCATACGTCCGGGCGCAGTACCGCCAGATGGTCGCAGATGGTCTTGGCATTTGACGGGCCAACGCCGATGTTGATCAGCGTAATGCCCTGACCGTCGGCGGTGATCAGGTGCCAGGCGGGCATCTGGTGCTTTTTCCACGCCAGGTCGGAAATGGCCTGCTCGGGCGCTTCGGTTTCAGCGGTGATCCAGATCCCGCCCGCGCAGGAGAGCGCGATATACGGGCTCTCCGGGTCGAGGATCTGGCTGCAGCCCCAGCGGACAAACTCATCAACGTAGCGGGTGTAGTTGGTAAAGAGCACGAACGGCTGGAAATGTTCGACTGGCGTACCGGTGTAGTGGCGCAGACGTGCCAGGGAGAAATCGACCCGGCGGGCGTCAAAGTGCGACAGAGGAGAAAATTCGGCCGGGTGATAAATCCCGTCTGCCGTCTCATCGCCAATCTGCGAAAGCTCGGTGGTCGGGAAGTGGCGGGTCAGCCCCGCGCTCATGGAGCGGTCAAGGGTTAACGCCGAACCGTCAATCACGTACGGATACGGGATCTCATGCTGCGAGGGCTCAACGGCAATGTGCGCGCCGTAATCCTGATACAACAGCGTAAGCTGTTCTTCAAGATACGGTCGGAACAGCGCAGGGCGGGTGACGGTGGTGCTGTAGCAGCCGGAGTGGGTAAAACGGGCGTAGGCGCGGGTTTTGGGATTACTGCTGGCGCTGCCGTCCCAGGTCACAGAGAGCGATGGATAAACAAAAAGGCCCTCGGTTCTGGCCTTTTGATCGGGGAGTTTCCCTGTTTCGATATATTCGCTAATGGCGCTGCGCAGCGCGTTGACGGACTGTTCATACAGCGCGTCGAGTTTTTCCAGCGCCTGAGCCGGGGTCAGGCTGGAGCCCTTATTATTCATCTCTGTCTCCTTGTTCCACAGGTGTGCGACTCTACCCGATAGTATGTCACACGCCCGTGAAACAAAAGGGAGATCAGCCGTGGCTCGTCTCTTTCATCAGCAGCGCCGTTGCCGCCGACAGCAGGCAGCCGGCCAGCAGATAAATCGCCACGCTGTGCCAGTTGCCGCCGGAGAAGGTCACCAGCGCGGCGGCAATAAACGGCGTAAATCCGCCGCCGACCACGCTTGCGACCTGGTATCCCACGCCCGCGCCGCTGTAGCGGTAGCTTGCGCCAAACAGCTCGGTGAACATCGGCTGCTGCACGCACACCACCATGTCGTGAGCGATGTTGGCGAGCATGATGGCGAAGAAGACAATCCAGAAGATCGACTGCGCCTCGAGCGCCATAAAGAACGGCCAGGCGCTGAGGGTGCCAATCAGCGCTCCGGTGATGTAAACGCGACGGCGGCCAAACCTGTCCGCCAGCCAGGCGAAGCAGGGTATAGTCAGACAGCTGATCCCGCCGACCAGCAGGCCAATATTGAGGAACAGCTCGCGGGGAAGACCGAGGTTCTGCGTCGAGTAGTTCAGGGCAAACGCGGTGACGATATACATCGTCAGCAGCTCGCACAGGCGCAGGGCGATAATTTTCAGAAAAGCGCCAGGGTGCTGAACCAGCGCTTCCATCACAGGCAGACGCTTTTTGGCGAGCGGTTTTTCCAGCTGTTGTTTGTCAAACTCAGCCGACTCCTCCATCCCGTTACGGATCCACAGTGCGGCGATGACCAGCACGATGCTGAATATGAACGGAATGCGCCAGCCCCAGCTCAGGAACTGCTCGTCGGTAGTAAGCTGGCTGATGAGCGATACCAGCCCGGTGGAAAGCAGCAGGCCTACGCCGTACCCGACCTGCACGCCGCTGCTGTAAAACGCTTTTCTGTGCTTCGGCGCGCTCTCAACGGACAGCAGCGCCGCACCGCCCCATTCGCCGCCTACGGCGAAGCCCTGGATGGCGCGCAGGGTGACCAGCAGTACCGGTGCCCACCAGCCGATAGAGGCAAACGAGGGGAGAATACCGATAAGCGCGGTGGCGATCCCCATCATCCAGACGGTGAGCATCAGCATGCGCTTGCGGCCCAGGCGGTCGCCGAAGTGGCCGAAGATCACCCCGCCCAGCGGGCGAAACAGAAAGCCGACGCCGAAGGTGGCAAACGCGGCGAGCGTGCCCATCGCGGGGCTGACCTGAGGAAAGAATTCCCGGTTAAACACCAGGGCGGCGGTGATGCCGTAAAGCAGAAAATCATACCAGTCGACGACGGCACCCGCGAAGCTGCCTAAGGCTGCGCGGCGGGCACGATTGAGCGAAGGTGTCTCCTCGTTGGGACGATCGGAGATGAGGGTGGAGTCCATAGTTGTCCTGTCCGTACTAATTTTTAATTATTGGTATAAGAAAAGGTCACTCACATTGCGCCCGTCATATAAACGGAACCTATGAGACTACCGCGACAAAACGCCTGAGAAAACGTTTTTATCTTTCCGGAAGGCGTTGAATAAATAAATTTCATCTTCGCCTGCGGCGAGATAATTGTGTCTTCTGGTTCCGTTAAAGGCTGAATGGTTTACAGTAATAGTGACCGCCGCGTGAGTTAAGCTGAGGGAATAATGATGCAACGCACCTTTTCGGCATTCTGGATGATTCTGTTTTTATTCGTCGCACCGCTTCATGCGGAGCCCAACGTCTATGGTGAACAGCGTATCAGCGGCTGGTGGAATGCGCTGACGGATGATATTTCACAAACCTGGAAAGAGCCCCAACGTTACGACCTGTACCTGCCGTTTCTGAGCTGGCACGCTCGCTTTATGTACGACAAAGAAAAAACGGACAATTACAATGAAATGCCGTGGGGCGGTGGTCTGGGCGTTTCTCGCTATAACGAAGAGGGCAACTGGAGCGCGCTGTTCGCGATGATGTTCAAGGACTCGCACAACGAATGGCAGCCCGCGATGGGGTATGGCTGGGAGAAGGGCTGGTACCTGGATAATGCCAAAGATTTCCGCCTTGGGCTCGGTGCCGCAGCGGGCATCACGGCGCGAGATGATTTTGCAAACTATGTCCCGCTCCCCTTCATCTTCCCGCTGTTTTCAGCCGGGTATAAGCGCGTTACCGTCCAGTTCACCTATATTCCCGGAACGTATAACAACGGCAACGTGCTCTTTGCCTGGCTGCGCTTAGGCTTTTAAAGGGTGATCACCTTTTTTGCCACGGCGTTAGACAATACCAGCATGGAGAACAGAACAGAGGTGACGAAGGTGAGCACAATCAACGCCAGCTTCATACCGAGAGAGGTCACCGGAATCAGCGCCGTCAGCAGATGAAACACCGAGTAGTGCACAATATACACGCCGGTCATCGTTTTGCTGATGGCGGCCAGAATAGACTCCTTAAATTCAGCATTGCGGCGAAAGCGCACGCCGTTCGCCGCAATCACCAGCGCGATGATCAAAATGTAAATTTGAGAGCCGGTGAGGATAAAGGCGTTTCTGTCCGCCTTGAACAGCGCGAAGAAGAAGTGGCGCTCGTAAAACCAGGTGAAGAGATAAATAAACGGGATGGCGACAACCGCCGCCCTGACGACTTTTTTGCGGCTAATCCACTCGGCGATTTTCGGGTCACAGAAAAGTTGCCCCGTCAGATAAAACAGCAGCCACGTCCACAGCCGATACTGCGGTGAAAGCGAAAGGACGTGCGTTTCAGGATAGAGCGCCGATAGCAGATCGTATCCGTAGGAAAAGAGCAGCAGGGCAGCAATCGCGCCGCAGAACAGCGCTCGCCGCTGGCTAAGCCACTCCACCGCCGGGTGGAAGGTGTAAATCACCACAAAGGCGAATACGAACCAGGGCTGGATTAAATACCCGCGCTGATAAGGCTCCCACAGGTAGTAGATCGTTATCCAGAACAGAAAAACAATCACCAGACTTTTAATTTTACCCAGCTGCCAGCGCGTGCCGTGCCGCGATTGTCCGTCGAGATAGCCCGACACCACAAAAAACAGCGGTGTGGCAATCGTCGAGATAAAGGTTAAAAACCCCAGGATCCAGTGATAGTCATAATCATAATGATCCCAGGTGTTGTAGATGGTGAAGAAGGTAACCGCCGTCATACAGCCCAGCGTCTTGATTATGTTCAGCCCTGTCGCATTCATTGTTGTTTGGCTTCGTCCTTACGATGGAAACACGCGTAGATCACGGGGAGTACCAGCAGCGTCAGGATTGTAGCAAACCCCAGTCCAAACATAATGACAACGGCCATGCTCTGGAAGAAAACGTCCAGCAGCAGCGGAGCCAGGCCAAGTACGGTAGTGAACGCGGTGAGCAGGATAGGGCGCAGGCGCGAGGTCGCGGCGTACACGATCGCGCTGTGCTGATCCTTTTGCGTTTTCTGCTGTTCGATCTCTTCCACCAGCACGATGCCGTTGCGGATGAGCATCCCGCTCAGGCTCAGCAGGCCAATCAGCGCCATAAAGCCAAAGGGAATGCCGGTAAGTAAAAATCCCGGCGTGACGCCAATCAGCGCCAGCGGCACGGTCAGCCAGATGGCGACGGCATTTTTCACCGAGCTGAACATCAGCACCGTGATGACAAACATCACCAGATACCCAATCGGCAGCGTAGTGAATAGCCCCTGCTGCGCTTCGCTGGAGTTTTCCGCGTCGCCCCCCCACTCGATACTGTAGCCGTGTGGCAGGCTAAGGGCATCAATCTGCGGCTTCACGCGGGCGAGAATGTCCCCGGAGGTTTGCTGGCTCAGCGGGTCCGGGTCCGTCTGCACCGTCAGCACCCGCGAGCGGTCGCGTCGAAGGATGAGCGGATCTTCCCACTCCAGCGAGAAGCGGCTGACGACGTTACTCAGCGGGATATACTGCTGCCGCGTCTGGCTCCACACCAGCACGTTGTTCAGGTGACTGGCATCCAGCCTTTCGCTTTCCGGGGGCCTCACCACCACGGGCAGCAGGTCGCTGCCTTCCCGATACAGCCCCGCCCGGCTGCCGGAGAAATTCATCTCCAGCGCGTTGTCGACGTCCTGTTTATCCACGCCAAGCTCGCGGCCCAGGGCGGCAACGTACTGTGGGCGGATGACCTTGCTGCGGTTTTGCCAGTCGTTCCTGACGCTGCCAGTAGCAGGATCGCGCGTGAGGATGTCGTCCACCTGGCTGGCAATCAGGCGCAGCCGGTCAGGGTCGGGGCCTTTAATGCGCACCTCAATGGCGCTGTCGCCGGAGGGGCCAAACATCACCCGTTTGGTGCTGGCGTTGACCTGCGGATAGTTTCGCGCGATGTACTCGTCCACGTGGCGCGTCAGGGCGGAGATGTTGCGCTGGTCGTCCATGCGCACCATGATCTGCGCATAGTTGCCGTACTGCCGCTGTCCGCTGTAGGTGAGAATAAAGCGCATACTGCCCTGACCAATGGTCGAGACGGTGGTCTCCACCCCCGGCTGGCCGTTAATGGTTTTTTCGATATCGCCGGTCATTTTCTCGGTCCACTTGATATCGGTCCCGTAGGGTAGCCACAGGTCGACAAAGAAAATCGGCGTATTAGACGACGGGAAAAAATTTTGCCGTACGGCGCCGAAGCCCCAAATGGACGCCGCCAGCAGCGCAGCCATCACAATGAGCGTCGGTGCCCTATGGTGCAGCAGCGTGTTAAGCAGGCGCTGGTAGGCGCGGTAGAGTCGTTTGTCGTAAGGATCTGACTCGTCGGTTTTATCGGGCGCGCTGTCGTTTTTAAACAACCACCACTTAATCAGCACCGGGGTGAGGGTGAGCGCAGAGAACCAGCTCAGCATCAGGGAAATCAGCAGCACCTGGAACAGGGATTTACAGTATTCCCCGGTGGAATCTTGCGACAGCCCGATAGGCGCAAACGCCAGGATGGCAATCACCGTCGCTCCCAGCAGCGGCAGGGCGGAGCGGCGGATGATGTAGTTTACGGCGGTTAACAGCGGAGAGCCCTGCTGTCGGGCAATCAACACCCCTTCGACGATCACGATGGCATTATCCACCAGCATGCTGAGGGCGATAATCAGCGCCCCGAGCGAGATCCGCTGCAGCTCAATGCCACACAGATACATAATCAGCAGCGTGCCCAGCACGTTAAGGGCGAGAGAAACCGCAATGATGATCCCGCTGCGTACGCCCATAAAGATCAGCAGCACGCCGATGACGATCGCCAGCGCCATCAGGAAGTTAATAATAAAACCGTTAACGGAATGGCCCACTTCGGCTGCCTGATCGTAAAACAGGTCTATCTGTATGCCTGCCGGTTTTTCCGCCGACATCTGGTTTAGCTTTGACTCCAGCGCGTGGCCCACGTCGATCACGTTCACGCCGGGAATAAACGAGACGCCCATGGTGACGGCTTTTTTGCCGTTGGCATGGTAGATACTGGCTGGCGATTCGTTCAGCCCGCGCGACAGCGTGGCGATATCCCGCAGACGCGTCGCCGCCCCGGTGCCGGAAGGCGTGATGATGAGATCCGCCAGTTCATCAAGATTTTCGAACTCACCGGTCGGGTGCAGGCGAATGGATTCGGTGCCGGAGGTGATTTCTCCGGCGCTGGAAACGACGTTAAGTCTGCTGAGCAGGGCGGAAAGCTGGTTCAGCGTAATGCCGCGCGCGGCCATTTTGGTCAGGGAGATATCGATGTTGACCTGTTGACCAATGGCCCCGCCGATGGCGACCTTCGCGACCCCGGGGACCAGAATTAACTCGCGGCGCAGCTGCTCCGCATATCTCACCAGTTCAGGATTACTGAATTCGTCTCCGGAAATGGCGAAGAAGAAGCCGAACACGTCGCCGAAATCGTCATTTACAAAGGGCGTGACGACGCCGGGCGGGAACAGACGCGAGGCATCGCCCACGCGGCGGCGCAGTTCATCCCAGATCTGCGGCAGCTCGTTCGAGTGATAGCGCGAGGCAATGTTCACGGTGATTTGCGACAGGCCGTTTGAGGAGATAGAGCTTACGTTGTCCAGATAGGGCAACTGCTGAAGGGCATTCTCCAGCGGAAGCGTCACCTCTTCTTCCACCTGCTGAGCGGATGCGCCGGGGTAGTGGGTGACCACCACTGCGGTTTTAATGGTAAAGGCGGGATCTTCCAGCCTGCCGATATTCAACAGGGCAAAAATACCCCCGATGCCCAGCAGCAGGATCGTTAGCCAGACGCGAACGGGGTTATTAATAAATTGACGAGAGATATCCATTACAGTCCCCGTTCACGCGTCCAGATACGCACCGGCTGGTTAGCATGAAGCTCCCCAACGCCAGCGGCCACCACGCGCTCACCCGCCTTAAGCCCGCTGGTAATCATCACGCCTTCGGTACTCACTTGCCCCACGCTGACCTTGCGGTCTTCAAGATGGAGCGCGTCGCCTTCGCCCGTTACGACCCAGACGTGCGGCTCATTGCGCGGTCTGTTGTCCGGGTTAAAGACTGACTCAACCGGTACGACCAGCGCCTGATCGCCCGCGCCCGCCGGGAGGTTGCTTAAATTGATGGTCACCGTACCGCTTACGCCACCGACGGCGGGAAAATCATCCGGGCGCGGCATGGTCAGTATCACCTGCCAGGTCAGGGTATTGCTGTCGCTGCTGCCCGAGTGTTCTTTGTAGACGGCGGTAAATTCCCGATCCGGAATGGCGTTGATTTTCACCACCGGGCGATACTGGGCGTTACGGATATCAAAGGTCTTAAACAGGTTTTCAGGGATGCTGAACACCACGTCAAGCAGGTCGGTGCGGGTTAACGTCGCGATGGGCTGACCGGCAGACACCACCTGATGGTTTCGGACATGCACGCTGGCCGCCGTCCCGCTGAAGGGGGCGACGAGCGTCATCTGATTCAGCTCTTCCTGGGCAATTTGTAGCGCCGCATTCGCCGAATCGCGGTTCGCACGCTGCACGTCCATTTCTGCTTTCGAAATCGCCTGGCGGCCCGCCAGCGTCTGGAATCGATCGAATTGCCTCTGGGCCAGCGTCGCCGCCGTTTGTCTGTCGTTAACCCGCTGCTGGGCTTCACGGGCGTTTAATCTGGCTAGCTGTTGCCCCTGCTTGATGGCTGCGCCCTGACGCACATCGAGCGCTTCAATTTGACCTGCGCGCTTGAAGGAAAGGTCTGTGGCATCGCCCGATTCAATGCGGGCGGGAAAAATTCGCTGCTGGGCGTGACCGGGAACCGTCACCTCCGCCACTTTTACCATCCTGGGCAGGGGGGCGGCTTGCTTCGGTTTCGGGTCGCACGCCGTGAGCGTTAACAAAACGAACGGTAAAAGAGAGAGGTAGCGGTTCACTGTATTCCCCTAATAAATAACTGTTTTATTTATTCCATAGCCTGGACAGGGGTGACACTATTCTGCCAGAACAGTGACGACCATATAGGTAAATAAACCAATCGCCGTGCTGGCGATAATGGCAAGCGCAATAAACATACCCAGACGGATCAGGCTTAAACCATACATACATTCCTCCATGAGCCGGAAGCGGTAGCTGACTATGAGCATAGTCGGCGAAAAGATAAATGTTAAATAACCATTATCAGTGGGGAAGCGCTAAACCTGATATTCCTGTGCTACGTTTAATATTAATCATCTTTTTTTACCGTAACTGGCATTAAGGGCAAGTCCCTGCATTTAATGCGTTTTTTTGCTTCATTCACTCTCGTGTTGGTTATAAAAAGGATGCTCGATATGTATAAAAATATTCTCGTTCCGGTGGATGTCTACGAGACAAGCCTGGCGGATAAAGCGTTGCAGCATGCACAGTTTCTGGCGCAAAGCGCATCGGGTGACATTCATCTGCTGCACGTCATGCCCAAATTTTCAGCCGAACTGACGCGTGGTTTTATTTCCGATGCGCGCAAAATGGATGAATATATGATTAATAATTCGAAAGAAAAGCTGTCTGACCTGGTCAAAAAATTGAATCTGCCAGAAGAACGGGTTCATCTCCACGTCCGTAGCGGAAATGTTCGTGATGAGGTTATTAAGCTGGCGGATGAACTTACCGTCGGCGCGATTATCGTCGGCTCCCGCAATCCCAATATTCAAACCCATTTGTTAGGTTCAGAGGCGGCAAGTATTGTTCGTTACGCACATGTTCCTGTTTTCGTTATTCGTTAATTACAGAGAAGCAAGGTGATTTCTGAATAGAACCTGAGGAAGGAACGATGAAAACAGGAAAACCTGAACGTCCGTACTATCAACAAACCGTTGACGAAACCCTGTCGAATATCCACTCCACCCTGGAAGGCCTTAGCGGCACTGAGGCATCAGCCCGACTTCAGCAGCACGGTGAGAATGCGTTACCGCAAAAAAAGGGTAAACCCGCCTGGCTGCGCTTCCTGGCGCATTTTAACGACGTATTGATTTACGTTCTGCTGGTGGCCGCGTTGCTTAAGCTCTTTATGGGCCACTGGGTAGACATGTTTGTGATCCTTGGTGTTGCCATCATTAACGCGCTGATTGGCCATATTCAGGAGAGCAATGCTGAAAAATCGTTGCAGAGTATTCGCAATATGCTCTCCAGCGAAGCCGTGGTGGTACGACAGGGGAATCATGAAACGATCCCCACTACGGCGCTGGTCCCGGGAGATATCGTGGTGATCCGCGCCGGGGATCGTATCCCTGCGGACCTGCGCGTGATTGAAGCGCATAACCTTCGCGTGGAGGAGGCCATCCTGACCGGCGAATCCACCGTTGTTGAGAAAAACAGCGATGCGTTAAGCGGGGAACTGCCTTTAGGTGACCGGTATAATCTGCTCTACTCAGGCACCACCGTCAGCTCCGGCGGCGGTAAAGGCGTGGTGGTGGCTACCGGGGGCGAGACCGAGCTGGGCCACATCAATCAGATGATGTCCGACATTGAAAAGCACCGCACGCCGCTGATGGTGCAGATGGATAAGCTCGGTAAGACCATCTTCATCACTATCCTGGTGATGATGGTGGCGCTGTTTGTCTTTAGCCTCCTGTTCCGGGATATGCCGGTTTCTGAACTGGTACTGTCGCTTATTAGCCTCGCCGTTGCCGCCGTACCGGAAGGCCTGCCGGCCATCATCTCCATCATCCTTTCGCTTGGCGTACAGGCCATGGCGCGTCGCAAGGCCATCATTCGCAAGCTGCCTACGGTGGAAACGCTGGGCGCGATGACGGTCATCTGCTCGGATAAAACCGGCACCCTGACGATGAATGAAATGACGGTCAAAGCGGTGATTACCGCTGACACGACCTATCGCGTGGAGGGCGACAGCTACGAACCGGTGGGGAATATTCACCCCGTAGATGACCCGACGCCCGTCAGCGTGACGCAGGGTTCCCTGCTGGAACGCTATCTTCGCACCATCGATCTCTGTAATGACAGCCAGCTGATCAAAGACGAGCAGGGGCTGTGGAAAATCACCGGGGGCCCAACCGAGGGCGCGCTGAAGGTGCTGGCGGCGAAAATTCCGCTCCCACCGCTCGATACCGAAATGCGCAGCAAAATCCCGTTTGATTCGCAGTATAAATACATGTCCACGCTATACCGGCTGGGCGATGAAGAGGCGATTTTAATCACCGGCGCGCCGGACGTTCTGTTCCGCCTCTGCCAGTACCAGCAGACGAATGACGGGCTGCAGCCGTTCGATCAGCCCTATTGGGAAGGGAAGATTGAAGAGTATGCCCGGGAAGGTCTGCGCATGGTGGCCGCGGCCTGGAAACCTGCCCGCGAGGGACAGCGCGAGCTGGATCACCCGGACCTGCATGACGGCGTGATCCTGCTGGGCATTGCCGGAATGATGGATCCACCGCGTCCGGAGGCCATTACCGCCATTGCCGACTGTCTGCAGGCCGGGATCCGCGTGAAAATGATCACCGGCGACCACCCGCAAACGGCAATGAGCATTGGGCAAATGTTGGGGATTGGTAACGCCGCAAGCGCTATCACCGGACGTGAGCTGGAGGCGATGGACGACCGTCAGCTGAGCGATGCCGCGCAGCAGTACGATATTTTCGCCCGAACCAGCCCGGAGGATAAATTCCGCCTCGTGCAGGCCCTGCAAAGTAAGCAGGAAGTCGTGGGCATGACCGGGGATGGCGTAAATGATGCCCCGGCGCTCAAGCGGGCGGATGTGGGTATCGCCATGGGAATTAAGGGGACGGAAGTGACCAAGGAAGCCGCCGACATGGTGTTAACGGATGACAACTTTGCCACCATTGCCAGCGCGGTGCACGAGGGACGCCGGGTTTACGACAACCTGAAAAAGACCATTCTGTTCGTTATCCCCAGTAACATCGCGCAGGCTCTGCTGATCATCATCGCGCTGCTGGCGGGGAACCTGATCCCGCTGACGCCGGTCCTGATCCTGTGGATGAACATGGCGACGTCGGCGACCCTGTCGTTTGGACTGGCATTTGAAGCGGGTGAGAAGGACATCATGAACCGGCCACCGCGCAAGGCGAATCTCCATGTGATGGACGGCTATGCCATCTGGCGCGTGGTGTTTGTCGGTCTGATGATTGCCATTAGCGCCTTCGTGCTGGAAGCCTGGCTACAGCCGCGCGGCTACTCGGCGGAGTTTATCCGCACCGTGCTGCTGCAAACCCTGGTGACCGCGCAGTGGTTCTACATGCTCAACTGCCGCGTTAATGATGGCTTCTCGCTGAGCAAAGGCCTGCTGGCGAACAAAGGGATTTGGATCGTGAGCGGCGTACTGCTGGCGCTACAGCTTCTTATCATCTACGCACCGTTCATGCAGATGCTGTTTGGCACCGAAGCGCTGCCGTTCCGCTACTGGGTCATCACCTTCCTGATTGGTTTTGTGATGTTCCTTATTGTCGAGGCGGAGAAAGTGCTGACCCGCAGGTGGCGCAAAACCGAGGCGTGATAGCGTAAACTGAGAAAGCCTGCCTGAGTCCGGGCTTTCTCTTTTTTGAGCGCAGAAAACTATGATTCGACTGACCTGGTTCGTCCTTACGCTGTGTGCCGCTGTTCCCGGCGCGTTTGCCGTAACCTATACACTCCCGCCGGAAGGCAGTCGTCTGGTGGGAACCCCGATTGTCATCACCGTTCCCGAAGGCAATACGCTGCCTCTGGAAGCCTTTGCCGCGCAGTATGGGCAGGGGCTGAGCAACCTGCTGGAAGCGAATCCGGGCGTGGATCCTTTTTTACCCAAACCCGGCACCCGGCTGGTTATACCCCAGCAGCTGATTTTGCCTGACACCGTCCGCGAGGGCATTATCGTGAATGCGGCGGAAATGCGCCTCTACTACTACCCGCCTGGCGGCAATACCGTTGAAGTGCTGCCCATCGGCATCGGTCAGGCCGGGCGTGAAACCCCGCGTAACTGGGTGACGGCCGTTGAGCGTAAGCAGGAGGGGCCAACCTGGTCTCCGACGCCGAATACGCGCCGTGCCTATGCGGCGGAAGGGAAAACGCTGCCGGCATTCGTGCCCGCCGGGCCGGATAACCCGATGGGCCTGTATGCGATTTATATCGGAAGGCTGTATGCCATTCACGGCACCAACTCGAATTTCGGCATCGGGCTGCGGGTGAGCCAGGGCTGTATCCGTCTGCGCAATAACGACATCAAGTATCTTTTCGATAACGTTCCCGTAGGTACCCGCGTGCAGCTTATCGATCGGCCTGTAAAGATGACCACGGAGCCGGACGGCAGCCGATGGGTGGAAGTTCACGAGCCATTATCACGTAACCGTGCGGAGTTTGAATCAACCCGCAAGGTGCCGCTGCCCATCTCCGCCGCGCAGCGGACGCAGCTGATAAACGAGGGGGCAGGAGCCGAACTGGAACGGCGGTCGGGGATGCCGGTTAAGATTGGCATGTGAGGGCCATCTTTCCAGGCACAGAAAAGCAAAAAGCCTGCTTTAAAAGCAGGCTTTTCAAATTTGGCTCCCCAGAATCAGGGAGTAAGGGGCAAATTTAATACACAACGATAAATAGTTGATGATATTCTTGACGTATTTCCCCTTCCGCAAGGAAAAGCTAATGAGTGCACTTTCTCTCTGTATTGAATGCTGGCGCAATATTACCGACCAGACCTATGACTTTTCCTTACAGTATCGATATCGCTTTAATCAGGAAAAATCCGTTATAGAAGTTTCTCCCCGGGATGACGCTGTTCCGGTCAATTTTTTTGGCGTCAATGCTGAAGTGGTCTGCCTGACTGGAATAAATGGCAGCGGTAAAACTGCTGTCATGGGCATGCTAAATCTAACAGGGATGAAATTAGAGCGGGGGCAGCGTGTAGATACTGGCGAGCAGGCAATGCGACAGGCTTTCACCTATATTTTTAAACATTCAGCGTGTCTGTATGTGATACAGGTAAAACAGGGTGTGATTATCAATTTATGGAAAGCGCGTTGCAATGACGTCGTTGGCTCAATGGCGCTCCACTGTGAATCTATATCATCAACACCTATCGCTAACACCTGGTATTACGCATCAAATAACGTTCAGTTGAGCGTTGCGTTCAGTAAAATTTCCCGCCACGATTTATCGATTGCGCAACGCCGTCGATATAATAGCTATGCAGCTCCCTATGAAATTTATCATGCCTACCAGGCAATGGATTATTTTGAACTAAGGGAGAGTATCGCTCCACGCTTTTATACCTGGCGTGTTCAGGCTTCCTGGTATCAACATTTTCAGGGAGTAGATGTAAAAATAAAACAAGTCAATCAGCGCTTCTCGAAGAACGTTTATTTGGCTTCGCTTGTTGTATTGAAGCTTTTTTGGTTGATGGTGAGTTATGCCGAAGAAAACACAGGTTTCTGGAAAGAGGCTAATGTATCATTACAGCTACTGGATATCATTCCTGAGCGTATGGAACTGCTTGAAGATATTGTTCAACTTAATTCAAATGCGAAAATACTTGAGTTGCTGGAGAAATTTGATCCATTGTGTCAATCTCTCTTTTTAATCGACACTTATACATTGGTGAAATTTTTATCATATATTCAAAAAGGCCGTAGTAGTCAAAAAGGTACCGTGCGGTACGAGTTTGGTCCTTCCGAAAATTATGAGATACCTTTTAACCATGTTCTTCCTGTTTTGCTGAAAATAATGATGCTGATGAGGGAGAAGGTCCCCGAATGTCGGTTTACGATTGATCCGCCCTTCAGCACCGGAGAATGGAAGCTCGTTGATCTTTATGCTACGCTACAACGTAAAGCTGAGGACGCCCGACTAAAATCTAAAAACATTCAGCTACTGCTTGATGAACCAGATTCTGATTTACATCCTAAACGACAGGCACGTTTAATTAAAACGGTGCTTGATATACTGTCTGCCTATCCAGACGTTTATTTTCAGCTCATCATCTCCAGCCACAACCCGATAGTGATTTCAGATTTGCCCCGGGCAAGTGTCATACCCGTTGCGCCAGGCCATGAAGAGCTGGGTAAAACATTTGGAAGTAATATTCATGATTTGTATAAACATCGCTTTTTTGTGGAGCAATCCGTTGGAGAGTTTGCCAGCAAAAAAATACGAGATGCGCTGAAGAATCCGGATATAGATGAAACAACATTACGCTTTTTGATATCTGAAGTCGGAGAGCCTGTTGTGACGTACGCGCTTCAACGCAAACTGGACAAACCCGCTCTGCTGGAGAGACGTGAAATTGAATACTTTATCTCACAGTTGACGGATGAACAGCGTGCTATGGTCAGAGGAAAACTTAGTGAGAAATGATACGGCTTTTCTTGAATGGTGCGTGCGAAGTAAATTCTTCGAAGAATTCAACAGACCATCACGAGGAAAGGATATACTGAGGGATACTATAATTGCCATTTTTTTCGCAGGGATAAAGGAAAATTATCTGGCATTTAACAACGCTATCGCCGAAATGCAGAAATGTAAAACATCGGCTGATAAACTTAAAAAGTTGCGAAGTATACTTCAGAATCCGCAGTTTTCATGCGTGAGAGCTGCATTTCTAATTTCCCCATGGCAAAAAAAAGTATTAAGTGCCCAAAGCGTTTCTTTTGAGAAGGCGCTTACAAGTCTACCTGCGGCTTATAAAGTGGTTTTTGATGACTGGATGAAAGAAAATTATACTTGTTTTCGAGATTCAGTTTCAGCACCGCGTTTTGCCGGAGCATTAAATACCCCTGTTTGCCCATACTGTGATAAAGCCTTTCTGGATGTTACTAAAAAATTTTACGGTGAGCTTGATCATTATTTGGATAAATCAACGTACAGCTATTATGCCTTGAACATCTATAACTTTGTCCCGGTATGCGCTGTTTGTAATAAGAAGAAAAGCAAAAAGAAACTTGAGCATTTCCATCCCATGAATGAAACTCTTGACTCAGTTTTTCAGTTTTGTTTATCTGATAGCGACAGAGTTATTGCGCTCTCAAATTACCAGGTGTTAAACGTAAAGATAAAACAGCGTTTCCTGGTGGGAAAATCTGATGCGCTAAAGGAGCTAAATGAGACGTTTGCGCTTGATGATCGTTATGAGAACATGACAGCAGTGGTGGATTATCTGGCACAGCTTAAACGTATTTACACATCAGACTGGCTTAAGGAGTTGCAGTCTATGTATGACCTCACCTTTACTCAGACAGAACTCAGACAATTGCTGCTGGGTCAGTTTAATTTCAGCCAGCCGTCGGTTCGATTACAACCGTTAACCAAGCTTATTGACGATCTGGTAAGAGATCTGGACGTGTTTAACGATAACATTCTGGACTAACTCACAGCCGTAGACATATTCTGACCAGACAAAGAGGCCTCTTCAAAGGCCTCCAGACGGTCTCACCCGAAACGGAAAAAGCCTGCTTTAAAAGCAGGCTTTTCAAATTTGGCTCCTCTGACTGGACTCGAACCAGTGACATACGGATTAACAGTCCGCCGTTCTACCGACTGAACTACAGAGGAATCGTGTGAACGGGGCGCATATTATCGACCTGCGTTCGCCTTGTCAAAGGGTGGATCAACGCCTTTTGATCGTTTGCTGACAAAATCGGCAAAGTGATGTTTTTGGCAGCGGAATGCACCGTCATGGTGCGGGTATACCCCTAATGGGGCAGATCATAAACTGCTGTTTCGGTAATAATACCCCCCTCCATGATTAGGTTTCCTTATTTTCAGGCGCTTAGCGAACAATTCAGACCGCCTGGTAAAAGTGGCATTCATATTGCAAAACCTGTTCAACAACGACAGCCGGTTCCGGCACAGCATTTCGAACAGGGGGCAAAATGAACTTAAGACGACTGAAATACTTCGTAAAAATCGTCGATATCGGCAGCCTGACTCAAGCGGCAGAAGTGCTGCATATCGCGCAGCCTGCGCTGAGCCAGCAGGTGGCTACTCTGGAAGGCGAGATGGATCAGCAGTTACTGATTCGCACCAAACGCGGCGTTACGCCAACGGAAGCAGGTAAGATCCTGTATACCCATGCGCGCACCATCCTCCGCCAGTGTGAACAGGCGCAGCTCGCGGTGAATAACGTGGGCCAGACCCTGAGCGGGCACGTTTCTATCGGCCTGGCGCCGGGAACGGCCGCGTCCTCTATTACCATGCCGCTGCTGCAGGCCGTCCGCGCCGAGCTGCCTGAGGTGCTGGTATACCTGCACGAAAACAGCGGCTCCATGCTGAATGACAAACTGCTCAACGGCCAGCTGGATATGGCGGTCCTTTACGATCGCTCCCCGGTCGCCGGCATTACCAGCCAGCCGCTGCTGAAAGAAGATCTCTACCTCGTGGGCACCCGCGACTGTCCGGGCCAGAGCGTAGACCTTACCGCCGTGGCAGAGATGAACCTTTATCTGCCGCGCGACTACAGCGCCGTGCGCGTGCGCGTGGACGAAGCGTTCTCCCTGCGCCGTCTGACGGCCAAAATCATCGGTGAAATCGACTCGATCTCCACGCTGACCGCAGCCATTGCCAGCGGAATGGGCGTGACGGTTCTGCCAGAATCTGCAGCCCGCTCGCTGTGCAGCGCGGCGAACGGCTGGATGGCACGCATCACCACGCCTTCCATGAGCCTGCCGCTGTCGCTGAACATGTCTGCACGCGGTTCGCTGACGCCGCAGGCGCAGGCGGTAAAAGAGATTTTGATGTCGCTGGTCAGCAAGCCGTCGCTTGAGAATCGTGAACTTCAGCTCGTGAGCTGATATTCCATAAAAGCATAAGATGCTGGTTTTTATTATTTGTTCTGCAGCGCGGCTGACTCTAACAATAGAGCTATGTCAGATGCGCCGGAGTGAATCGTGAATTTCCAGCAACTTAAAATTATCCGTGAGGCGGCCAGGCGGGACTACAACCTGACCGAGGTCGCCAATATGCTCTATACCTCTCAGTCCGGTGTCAGCCGCCACATCCGCGAGCTGGAAGAGGAGCTGGGCATAGAGATCTTTATCCGTCGCGGCAAGCGGCTGCTCGGCATGACGGAGCCGGGTAAGGCTTTGCTCACCATTGCAGAGCGGATCCTCAACGAGGCCAGCAACGTGCGTCGTCTGGCGGATCTCTTCACCAATGACGCCTCGGGCGTACTCACCATCGCCACCACCCACACCCAGGCGCGCTACAGCCTGCCGCCGGTTATCAAAGCGTTCCGCGAACTTTTCCCCGACGTCCGTCTGGAGCTCATCCAGGGCACGCCGCAGGAAATCGAAGTGCTGCTGCAAAACGGTGGGGCGGATATCGGCATCGCCAGCGAACGCCTGAGCAACGACCCGCTGCTGGTGGCGTTCCCCTGGTTCCGCTGGTACCACAGCTTATTACTTCCGGTCGACCATCCGCTGAATCAGGTTTCCCCTCTGTCGCTGGAAGACATTGCGAAATGGCCGCTGATTACCTACCGCCAGGGGATCACCGGACGCTCGCGCATTGATGAAGCCTTCAACCGCAAAGGGCTAACGCCGGACGTGGTGCTGAGCGCACAGGATTCTGACGTGATCAAAACCTACGTCGAGCTGGGTCTGGGCATTGGTCTGGTGGCGGAACAGTCCAGCGGAGAACGCGAGGACGGGAACCTGGTGCGTCTTGATACGCGTCACCTGTTTGATGCCAACACCGTATGGCTTGGCCTGAAGCGCGGGCAGCTGCAGCGCAACTACGTGTGGCGCTTTATCGAGCTCTGCAACGCCGGGCTGTCGGTGGATGAGATTAAACGCCAGGTGATGGAACCGGAAGAAGTGGCGATTGATTATCAGATTTAGGCGCTGGCCTGCCCGGTAGCGCTGAACTGACCGGGCTCGTCATTTAGTTGAACGGATATTTTTTAAAAAATGCCTGTGATTCGAATGATTCGGCAAACGCCTGAATCTCTCTAAAATCCGCTACGTTAACGACGTGCGGGATCATCGACTGAATAAACGTCCAGACAACCGTACTCGTGACGGCAACCTGATCGGGAGTTGCGGTCGCCGGACGCGTCTCCAGTAAGGTATTCCATTCCCTGCAGGCCGCCAGCAGCTGAATTGTAATGCGTTCGACCCATAAGGCGTGCTGCTTTTCCGCCGGACGCTGGTTGTGCTCATACACATTTTGCACCGCTTTTTCAGCGGCGGCGAGGATAAAGCCCAGCGTCTGAAGATCCTTTGCCAGCGCATCCGGCGCGACGGGCAGGAGTTTCCGCTCGGAGGCAGCTTGAGCCTCAAAATAATTCAGTATCAGCGAAGAGTCCATCAGCCGTATTCCGTTATCCAGAATCAGCGTTGGCGCTTTTACAGCCGGGTTGATCCGGGAGAACGCGTTGAAGGTGCTAAAGACTGACAGCGGCTGGCTTTCAAACTCAACGCCATAAAGCTCAAGGGAGATCGCCACGCGCCGTACATAAGGTGAATCCATCATGCCAACAAGCTTAATCATCTTTCCCGTTTTCCTGTCTCCGTGAAAGAACGCGTCATTGAAAAGGATGACCCGACATTACAATACAATTTGCATGGCGAATATCTTCAGTATCTTACCGTAAGGGTTAGTATTACTGACATATGGTCAGGTTGCGGCTGTATATCCAGCGCAGATAAGGAAGTGCTTTCATGTCGGATTTTCCACCCATCGCCAGTTTACGAAGCGTTGAACCACATCGCGGATGCCACCCGGCTCGTACAGGTGAAGCCGAGAAAGCAGGAGCTGACGCTGGCGATGGTGCCGTCATTTAGATGCCACTGGTTATTACCGCGTCTGGCTCGTTTTCGGGCGAAATATCCGCTTATCACCCTTCGGATCCAGGCCAGCCTGACGGTCACCAGCCTGCAGCAGGAAGGGATAGACATCGCGATACGGATGGGGCAGGGGAACTGAGAAGGGAGTGAAAGCCATTACCTTTTTTCCGACGAACTCATTGTGGTGGCCGCACCTGGCTATAACGACGGTGTGCTGCCCGCTACGCCAGCGAAGATTGCAAAGAGTCATATTATTTTCTCTATGGAGTCGTGGAAAACGTGGTGCATGAATGCGGGTCTTGAGAAAGAGATCGTGCCTGACGGTTTATGCATTAACGACTCCAATATCATTATCGAAGCCGTTCGGCTCGGGAAAGGTATCGCGCTGGAGCGTCGCTCTCTGGTTCAGGATGCCATCACCCGGAGCGAACTGGTCCAGCTAACCTCCATCACCGCACCATATCCCTGGCCTTACTGGTTGGTAACGGCGCAGTCAACGGAGGCGAAGCCGGAGGTGACACTCTTTAAGGCATGGCTGGAGGAGGAAGTGGCGGCCTGGAGGCAGTTGGTGGGCTGCTGAACTTTTTTCGATGCTGCTCGTAACAAAATGAATTTCAGATAAGGGATACATCGAATTACTCCGGCACGCATTCAGTATTTCCGTAACCCCACAAGATTCCGCTTTTCCATCTCTGCATAATCATCGCTATAGCTTTGCATGTATATAGCTTTTGATCTATATTGAATGGGAGGTCTTGTGTGGGCAATTAACACGACGGACAGGTTTGATCGCTGGTTCACTTCGCTTGACGATACCGAACGCGCCAGCGTACTTGCAGCGCTGCTGGTTTTGCGAGAGAAGGGCCCGGGTTTATCGAGACCCTACGCTGATACGCTTAAAGGCTCTCGTCACAGCAACATGAAAGAGCTACGTATTCAGAGTAAGGGCGATCCCTTGCGGGCGTTTTTCGCCTTTGATCCAAACCGAATGGGGATCGTGCTTTGTGCGGGCAATAAGGTCGGCAATGAAAGGCGATTCTACGATGAGATGCTTCTCGTTGCTGACCGGGAATTCACTCACTGGCTGAATACATTAAAAGAGAGGGAATAGCGCGATGGGAAGAACCCTTGAGCAGCTTATAGCGGATGAAAAGCCGGAGGTTGTCGCCAGCGCTCAGGCGATAGCAACGGATATTTTGCTCAACATTCATCTTGCTGAGTTACGCGAGAAAGTACAAAAAACGCAGGTAGAAATGGCGCAGGCGTTGGGTATCAGGCAACCTACCGTTGCGGTAATGGAAAAGCCCGGGCGCGATTTGAAACTCTCTTCTCTCAAGCGCTACGTTGAGGCTGCGGGCGGAAAGCTGCGGCTTGATGTGGAGCTGCCGGATGGCTCGCACTATGAGTTTGTGCTGTAGGGCAGAAAAGCATAAAGCCTGCTTCAAAACCGCCAGCATGACCGTCACTCGGCGGTGATGAGCGAATAGATGCAGTTACTTATGGGTAGAAGTGGGGACATGCTGCCGCATCAATTCAACGATCCAATCAATAAAAACGCGCAGCTTGGCGTTAACGTGGCGGTTCGGCGGAAAGGCCAGATACAGGGGCATTGGATCAATACGCCAGTCTTCAAATAGCGGAATCAAGGAGCCACAAGCCTGATGTGCTGCCGCCATATAAACGGGTAGCGCAATCACGCCTAATCCCGCGAGCCCGGCTTCGAGGTAGGCGTTGCCATCATCCACAGCAAGCACGTAGCTGCCCGTGATTTCCAAATGTTCACTCTCACAGCGCAGTACCAGAGGATCAACCTTACCGGTGCGTGAGGACAAGAATCCAACTATGCGATGGTCCGTGTTCTCCAGCTCTCGCGGATGCGCAGGGACGCCTAGGCGTTCCACATAGCTCGGCGCGACGTAAACACCGATTTGCAAATCGCCAACATGGCGTGCGATCAGGGACTGATCGTTGATTTCACCGCCTCGCAGGACGCAATCCACGTTATCGCCGATCAGATCCACCACCCGGTCACTCACCCCCATGTCGAACTGGATATCAGGGTAGCGCGCGTGAAAAGCCGGTAGCGCGGGCACCAGCACAAGGCGGGCGAGGGGAGTGGGCACATCTACCCGTAGCCTTCCCCTGGGCGCTTTCGCCGAACTGGACAGGCTGTTTTCAGCATCTTCCATGTCCGCCAGCAGGCGGATGACGCGTTCGTAGTAGACCGCGCCATCAGGAGTGACGCCGAGCCTGCGGGTGGTGCGATGGAGCAGCTTGACGCGTAGGCGCGCTTCAAGCTGCTGAATAAGCTGCGTCACCGTGGTTTTGCTCATGTGAAGCGTTTGGGCAGCCTTGGTGAAACTGCCTGCCTCCACCACGCGAGCAAAGGCGCGCATCGCATCGAAACGATCCATCCTTTGTCCTCTCTTTTCATCGATTGTTTGGATATTACAAACAATGATGGACAAAGTCGCTTGTTTATCCGCCCGAGTTGGCACCTGTAAAGTGCCTTTATGTTCAGCGGGCAGATTTCGCCCCATTACAGAGGCACAAACATGACAACACGCGAAGCCGTTTTTCCCTTCGGTCGGCAGGCGCTCTACGAGCGCAACCGGTATTCACCGGCCATCAAATCTAACGGCTTCCTGTTTGTTTCGGGGCAGGTTGGTAGCCGGGAGGATGGTTCGCCTGAAGAGGATCTCAACGCGCAGATCCGGCTGGCATTCGATAACCTTAATGCTGTCCTCACGGCTGCGGGCTGCACGTTCGATGACGTGGTTGACGTTACCCTCTTTGTCGTCGATCCCGAGTCAAACCTCGACGCTATCTGGAGTATCCTGCCAGAATATTGGGGGGAAGCGCCTTACCCGACGTTGACCGGGATCGGCGTGACGTGGCTGTACGGATTCCAGTTTGAGATTAAGGTGATTGCCAGGCTGCCCTAAGGGTTATGGGTCTTTGCCCTTCGATGGATAAGGGCTTTATGGACACTTAAATACGAAAAGGAAATCACCATGAATCTGATGAATAATTGCGCACCTCCCGCCATGAATGTTATATTAAAATATAATATTCGGAGGTGCGCTATGTATACAACTCGTCTGAAAAAGGTCGGCGGATCCATCATGCTGGCGGTTCCTCCCGCCGTACTGAAAACGCTGGAGCTGTCGACGGACAGCGAAGTCGGCATGACTATTAATAATGGCTGCCTGATTATTGAACCCCAGAAGCGGCCTCACTATTCGCTTGAGGAACTGCTGGCGCAGTGCGATCCGCACGCTGAAATGAGCGAAGAGGATCGGGAATGGATCGATGCGCCTGCGGTGGGCAGGGAGATCCTGTAAATGGAAAGAGGGGAAATCTGGCTTGTTTCACTGGATCCGATTGCTGGCCACGAGCAAAGTGGAAAACGTCCGGTTCTTATCGTATCGAAGGCATCGTTTAACAAGCTGACCCGGCTACCGGTGGTGGTTCCCGTTACCAGCGGCGGAAACTTTGCACGTACAGCAGGTTTCACCGTTTCACTGGAAGGGGCGGGGACAAAAACAACGGGCGTTATTCGCTGCGACCAGCCCAGAACCATTGATATGGCGGCCCGGAACGGCATGCGGCTGGAACGCATACCTGACGCCGTTGTAAATGAGGTGCTTGCCAGGCTGGATGCGATTCTGAATTAACATCAGTGACGCAGAAAAGCAAAAAGCCTGCTTCAAAAGCAGGCTTTTCAAATTTGGCTCCTCTGGCTGGGATTACCATTGCAAGTAACTAGCTAATAAAAAGCCAAATCGTAATCAGCTACCTGTCAAGACCACTTGAATTACCACTACTTCTTAATAACCTCTTTGTGCCGGTGGTAAACGCCTGATCTCACACCTGTAGTGATATCGGATATTTATGTTCGATATTACTTATGTTAGTGTTTACTGCGCCGTGCAACATCTAAAACGAAAACATCAATTAATCCACGGAGATCGGACTGTAATACTGCTTCAATACTAATTTTAAGCTCCTGAGCGGTTTTTATTCCGTGGGCTTTGCGGCCAGCAACGGTTTCGCTTTCTCCAAACCATATAACAAGAAAGATACCTTGCTGTTCTGCATCAGGGTGAATGGAATAACGGTCATAGAGTTGAGCTGAAGCGGCAGAATATAACTCTCTGTGCCACTGACCTTTGACTTCCGTAACCAGCAACCGTCTTCTTCCGCCTATTAATTTAGATGCTGTGAAATCACTCCTGTTTTTCCCTTTCAGCTGATGCTCTGGAGTTATAGTGATGCCCTGAGGCTGAAGTCTTAAATTCAGACGTTCTGCAATAATCTCTGTGGATTTTACCTCATCAAGGCGGTCATTTTTCTCATAGAAGCGATCTACGGAGTTAAACTCCCCCCCATCAATTGCTTTCTGGAAATCATTAAGCTCCTGAATCACTAACTGACGCAGGCCTTCAACAGTAACTACTGAGTCACAATCCAGGCGTTGGACTATCTCGTTCGGCGTCGGTGGTTCAAAATCCCTGAGCGCTTTTTTTCTGATCTGATCGGCGTTTATGCTTTGCAATTCCTTATGTAGATTGGTGATTCGTGGATCATTAAGAAGACGGTTCAGCACCGGTATTGCAATATCGGGTTTGTCCGAGTTAATTGACCAAATCAAATCAGTTAAAAAGCGGTAGGCTTTCTCTTCTTTAGGACTATCACTACCCCAGCTATTAGGTAGATCAACATGCGGCCAGTGTTCAATAAAAGCGTCTAAAATGGCTTCAACCTTCATTGAGGTAAGTTCCGGCCAGGCTCGGTGCTCACTTCGACTCATACGCCCGGAACGTTCATAAAAATGCAGTAAATTATTTTTGTCAGATTTTAGCCATGCCCAATAATTATCCGTAATATTCTCCATAAAGTAGAACTCACGTACCATCCAGAATATTTTCTTCCGTTCAATATCCTCATTTTTTGTTGAATTGGGCTGTTCTGAAACCATCTCTGAGCATCGCTCTGCAATAATCTCTTTTAAGACTTCACGATCGCCGTATTGAGCAGCAATTTCAAAAAGAGTATCTACTGAGTCAAGGGATAAATCAGTAAAACGATGAAGCCACTCAATGGAAAGTTTGGCCCGTGAATTATTGAAGACCTCTTCTCCACTTAACATCCAAATTTCAGGGTGAGGGCATGGTTGAGCGAGTTGGGGTTCAACATACTGTCGGAGATATTTTTCAGCACTTTCATTATCAGGAAAAATGAGGCGGTCTATTTCAGTTTGTAGCGCATCACGTTCTTCCATCGTAACCGAGTCATATCCCATGTGAATGTTAGTTCTTAACGCTGTAAGCAACCCGATATTGACGCATTCAAGATTACCTTCTGCACGTAGAATCTCCAGACAAGCTGCATATAAGATCGTCTCTGAATGGTTGTATTTAGATTCGCATTTCAGGGCCGCCAGCTCACGAAGTGTGGGAACCTCAGGAGTAATAAAATCCAGGCAATTTCTTAAAGCATTCCGAACCAGTTTCTCGTCACCAAATTCTAATTCAATCCTTTCCGGATGCATGAGCACGAGTTCTGCAAAACGCAACAGACATTGCCAGTGACGACCGCGCTCAACAATATCTCTGTTTTCATTAACAAATTTTATGTTTTTAGCATGAATCTCTCGTTGTTTTTTGTCATGACGTTTCCTGCTTCGGCTATGTCTGAATTTCCATAACTGGTTCTCCTGCTCGGATAATTTCATTGCATTGTTGTATCGGGCCCATTCGCGCATAAATGCGGGTTTGGAAAGGGAGTGCTGACGCATTTGCGTCCGCAAATCATCAGAACCTTGGTCTTCCTTGTTTTTGTAACGTTGATGGTTGACAAGGAAGCTCGCCCACAGGTCAACGTTATCTGTTTTAAACGCCAGATTGAGGATGAATTTATAGTCATTCCTACATAAATGAAGGCCTGAATGTGAATGTAGGTTTCCGTCGAATTTCCATACTCTTATGTTAAATATCGCGTTACGATCCGTTAAAGGCCCAAATACATAGGTAATGATCCCCTGACGAAGCGTTTCATTTTCCCGAAGTACCTGTACCGATTTGCTTTGATCGGGTTGGCATTGACGATGAAAATTGAGATTACCTATCCATTGCCAGATCCTCACCGGGTCAAACGGAGCTTGAGTTAGTTCAAAATAGCGATCGACCATTGAACCTACGATCTTGCTTATTCCATTGCGACAATCACACTCATAGGATTTTTTCCCACAATGGCAATGAAGGTTATGGGTTAATTCGTCCAGAAGAAGTTCAAGTGTATGCTGTGAAAAACAGGAGATTAGCTTCTTAATAAAATAACGAGTGCCTACCACTCTTTCAAAGTGTGCTTTGTGATCGGGATAGAGGTTCGCACAGACACGGAAGAATCCAGAGAGATATGTGTGATTAAATTTTTCTGGCCCTGTGACTTTGATTATATTGGCAGCAATATTGAGTGAAATATGACTGGCTTCGAAAATCAATACTGCTAAAGCGCCAATGAAATCGTATTCTTTGACATTGAGTAAGCATCTGCTTGCTAATGTACGAATATGTTCAGACTCGTTTGTGTTTAACGTAAGCTGGCTCAATTCAGGCACCAACTGATTGTTTACCGGAGAGCCTGCTAGAAGCTCTAAAATTAAATTACGTAAATGACCATCATTACCCATCGTTAATAGAGGCTTTATTTCTTCAACAACATCTTGCGTGAAAAAACCAGCCGCGCTGAACCGGCGCCAGAAATCGCTACGACGAAAGTAAGGGTCAGCGGCTTCAATCTCTTTGAGTCGATGAAGAAGTTGTCGTTTTGACGAGCGTTCAAGCTGCGATGGATCGCCGTTTGCGAGCACCGCATAGGCGTCAAGATCAATAATGGATTCCTGTACCGACCTGTTGCCTAGTGCCGCCATCCACCCGAGCAGACCTCTCAACTCATCTCTGGCAATACCATTCGGTGCAATAACAGGCAAGCACTTTGTTAAAGTGAGAACATCTACAGGGTCGGCTATTCGTTTAATCAAATAATCCGCTGCGCAGTATTCAGCGACGATCTTGTGGACCGGACGGTGCTGGTCTTCATTATCCCCAGGTTTGAAAAGCTGAGTGGACAATATGTCGTAACAAGCAGTACTGCCACTAAACAACGCTGGCAGCATGGGATACATCCGGTTTGCAGTCACATCGGTGGTACAGACTCCTTCTGCGCCAGACAACAGAAGTTTGGTATAAACCTCGGCAGAAAATGAAATCTTCTGCGCAATTGAAAGAGATACAGAGGCTTTCGGAATATCTGGGTTGATTTCCTTAGCCAGTCGTTCTACCGCTAAAGCAAAGATTGAACGTTTGTCAGCAAATTGCCTGCCACTTTCTAAATAGGCATCGATGAACATTTTCAGAAACTGAGGGTTTGGTAACAACATATCTAAACTAAACCGTGTTACTTCGGTCTGGAATGCAAAGAAGTCTTCTTCTGGCGCATGGTGCTTAAAGATGGCGTGTTGTTCGTCTTGATCGAACTCTCTCAGCCTCACAACCATCGGGGGGAAACCAAGAAATTTTTCAAAAATACCTGTAGACGCCTGTCCCCATTCGCTTGACCTACTCGACATGATTACGCGAGTCGGCTTTGATGTTCTGGTATGCGCAAGAAGTTTATGAATACCGGATTGATCGATCCTGGCGACTTCATCAACGGCGTCAATTATCAGCGGGCTATTTTCTTTATCCGCTCCCACGTAGGCAAATACACTGGCATTTAATACTGAAGTGTTCAGTTTTTGAGCAAGACTCTTCATCAGCTCCGTTTTCCCGCCGCCGGGTTCTGCTAACACAACAATGTGCGTTGATGCAGCCAGCAACTCTGTCTCTGTGTACGTCCTGTCACCGTGTGTAAAATTACGTTCAAGATAGAAGGTTGAATTCATAGTTACAAAATACTTCGTGTTGAATAGCCCAAATATTCCAGCAGAAAGGAAAGCTGCGCCTGAATTTTCTTGCTTATATCAGAGATAGTACGGCATTTTTTCTTTATTTGGGGGCTGTTTTATTAACTGAAGGACACATTATACAACTTATTGACATGCATCACATTTCACAATCGCGATATGCTGGGTAACAGATATTAAACCTTTCCTGTTATGGCGGTCTTGTCCGTAGATTTTTTATTTTCGGTGATCTGCTTCGAGAACCCCACACCTGCTGCTATTGTCTAATTGCGACACTATTTAGCTATTTCGCCCTGCTACTCTTTGTTGTTCCCATCACCAGCGGTGAATACCTGGGTTTTGCCATATGCAAGAACATAAAACGGGCGCTATTCGCTGTGAGCAGCCCAGAATCACTGATACGGAAGCCTTGAACAACGTATACCTAATGCAATCGTGAACCGATGCTTATGATGTGATTAAAAGACGCAGAAAAGCAAAAAAGCCCGCTCAAGTTTCCTTAAGCAGGCTTTTCAAATTTGGCTCCTCTGACTGGACTCGAACCAGTGACATACGGATTAACAGTCCGCCGTTCTACCGACTGAACTACAGAGGAATCGTGTGAACGAGGCGCATAGTAGCGACCTCGGTACGCCTTGTCAAAGGGTGAAAACGCACTTTTCTTTCGTTTGCCGACAATTTCAGCAAATCGCTGATTTTATAGCAAATTCGCGTTGAAATTACACAGCAAAATGCGCCGCCCGCAGGCGGCGCGCAGGATCAGAACAGTACGGAGTAGTTCAGACCAAACGTACGTCCGCGGCCTTTATAGGTATACAGGCCCGGTGCACCGTAGGTTGGGCTATACAGCCCCGGTGCGCGCTGGCCCCAGGCGGTGGTGTAGTCTTTGTCCAGCAGGTTTTCCACGCTGAAGCTGACCTTACCCACCGGCAGGGCGTAGCTGCCCAGGAAGTCGACCGTGTTATAGCCATCGATCTTCTTGCCGTCGGAGTCAGAGACGTCAAAGGTCTGCGTGCTCTGCACGCGCAGGGTCCAGTCGCCCGGCGCCCAGTTGACCCATGCGCTGGCTTTCGACGGGCTGGCGCTGTCGACCGTCAGCTTCTCCCATTTCCCGTTTTCGCGGGTTTCAGACTTGATGGCGTTAAAGTTCGCACCGGTGCTCCAGTCGCTGTCGGTGAAGAAATAGTCCACCTGACCTTCCACCCCGTAGATACGACGCTTGTCGTCTTCAAGGTTGATGGTCATATCCGTCTTGTTGATGGTGATGGTTTTATCCGAGAGCGAGTAATACGCCGCGACCTGCGTGCGCAGGTTATCGCCGGTATAACGCCAGCCCAGCTCGTAAGCGTTGACCTTGATACCGTCCAGCGTCGAGTCGTTCACGTTGACGCTGTTCAGCAGGCGATAGTGACCGTTGCTGAGCTGATAGGTACCGGAGCCGTAGTACTTCGCCAGGTCCGGAATTTCGAAGCCCTGGGAGAAGTTAAACCACAGCTGCTGCTGTTCGGTCAGGCGACCGAGGATCCCGGCGTTAAACAGGAAGTTGTTGTAATCGGTTTTCCCGCCCGGTACCGCGTCGGCGGAGGTGGCTTTCCCGGTGGCGATGGCCTGCTGCTGGGTGTAACCGACAAAGTCGTCCACCTTGTTTTCGGTGTACTGATAACGTACGCCGCCGCTCAGGGTAATGGCGTCAATGTCGTAGCTGGCCTGCAGGAACGGGGCGAGGTTGGTGATGCTGTAGCCCGGGTAACGGCCCACGTTGTAGGCGTTATCCAGCTCCATGCCGCCGCTCGCCGCGGCCTTGCTCAGGTTGAAGAACTGCTGGTTGGCATCGAAGGTTTCGTGGTCGGCATCGACACCCCAGGTCAGCGTTAAATCGTCCACCGGCTTGCTGTTCAGCGTCAGCTTGCCGCCGTAAAAATCGGTCTTCTGCTGGGACGCGCCGATGCTGCTCACCACGCCTTTGGTCAGGGTCGGGAACGGATAATAGGTCAGGCTCTCGTCGCGATAGTAAATCTGCGCGACCAGATCCTGGCCCCAGAAATCGGTATTGGAGTACTGCAGGTTAATCAGATGGCGCTCGGTGCCCGGTACGCGGTCAGAATCGAGATTACCTTTGTTGTACGCGGTCGCATCGCCCGTTACCGCCGAGAAGTTCTTCCCGAGATACAGCCCATGCTTGCCGTCGGACTCGCTCTTGTAGTACTGCGTCGTCAGCTGCAGCTGCTGGCTATCGTCAATGTTGATGGTGCCTGTTCCCATCACATCAATACGGTCGGAATACTGGAGGCCGGTCTGGGTGTTATCAATAATCACCTCGTTGCCTTTGCCGTCATACCAGCCGCCGTAGCGCTGATACGACACCGACAGGCGACCTGAGGCGTTGTCATTACCGCCGCTTACGGCGGCCGACACGTTCTCATCGTGATCGTTATGGCTGTTAAACCCGCTTTTTGCCCCGGTCTGGAACTCAACTTCGGTATCCGGCTGGCCCTTTTTGGTGACGATGTTCACCAGGCCGCCGGTGCTGCCGCCGCCGTAGAGCGAGGTGGCGCCGGAGATCACTTCGATACGGTCAATGTTGAACGGATCGATAGAGTCCAGCTGGCGGCTGTCGCTGCGGGACGAGTTCAGGCGAACGCCGTCCACCATCACCATCATGGAACGGCCGCGCAGGTTCATACCGTAGTTGGTACGGCCCTGGCTGCTGACGTCCATGCCCGGGATCAGCTGCGCCAGCACCTCTTTAATCTCTTTCCCGCCCTGAACCTGCTGTTCAATTTCAGCCCGTTCAATGACCCAGGTGGTCTGCGCCATCTCCGCCACGCTGCGGTGCGCGCGGCTGGCGGAGACCACGATATTTTCTTCCTTTTGTTCTTCCGCCCACGCAGAGGTAGAAAGCATTGCAAGCAAGCAAGGATTTAAAACCCAAAGATGAGAACGTTTCATTGTTATGTTGATCCTGATTGTGTGTGTCAGTACTCGGTGGTTTTTGCTAACGATTTAAAAACCGGGCTGTTCTCCGGGCTGGTGGTGCTGCGCCAGTGGATAACGCCGGGTGTGGTAGCCAGCTCAAACGGCTCGTCGGCATGTGCGCGATTAAGAATTCGCGCCGCGCGCCAGGCCATCAGGCTGAGCTGGGGTTCGGCAATGCCGAGACGGTGCATCCCGGCATTCACGGCGAACAGGCGGTTGCTCTGCGGGCCGTCCCATTCGAGGGTGAAATCGTTGTTAATGCAGAAGGCTTCGTCCGTGTCCAAATGCAGGCGGTGAGACAGCGGCGCGAGGAACGCGGGCTGCACGGCGCGGTAGCCGGTGGCGAAAATCACCACGTCGCTCTCCAGCTGCTCGCGGCCGCCGTCGAGGTGATGCTGAATGCTCAGGCGATGGCCGTTTTCCTGGCGCGTCAGCGCCGTCACCGAGCGGGACGGCATCAGGTGTGCCCAGGGTTTTTCACGCAGCACTTCGAAGCGGTGGTACATGGCGCGGTAAATCGCCAGCAGGGACTCGGTGGTGATCCCGTCGGACGTCATCTTCTGCTCGTGCAACATCTGACGACGGGCCTCTTCACCCAGCGTTGAGAAGCTGTCCACGTACTCCGGCGTGAAATACTCGTTGGCAAAGGCGGCTTCATCCAGCGCGTTGTAGTTATTGCGGCGCGATACCCAGTTCAGGCTCAGCGGCTGGCCCCATTCGCCGCGGAAGATATTCAAAAACAGGTCGGCCCCGCTCTGGCCGCCGCCGACGACGGTGACGCGCTTGCCCGCGAGATCCGGCGTGCGCAGCATCATCTCGCTGGCGTGGAAGCAGGTATCGTCCTGCGCGGTGACGCAGTCAGGCAGATTGATCTGTTTGCCAATCCCCACGCAGACGTGGCGCGCCAGGAAGCGGTCGCGCTGGGTCACTACCTCAAACAGGCCGCTTTTCTCATCAAAGCTCACCTGCTGCACCTGCTGGCTGAAGGAGAGATTGGTGAGGTTTTCCGCCGCCCAGCACAGGTAGTCCGCAAACTCCTCGCGGGAGACGGTGCGCTGCTCGGTGGTCAGGAAGCGGTAGAACTTTTTGCGCTGCACCAGGTAGTTCAGGAAGCTGTGGCGGTTGGTGGGCTCCACGGCGCTGACCAGATCCTTCAGGAAGCTGGTCTGCATGTGGCAGTCCGGCACCATCATTCCCGGGTGCCAGGAGAAGTGCGGTTTACGCTCGAGGAACAGCGAGCTAAAGCCGTCCAGCCCTTCGGCCAGAGCGGCGATGCTGAGGTTAAACGGGCCAATACCAATGCCGATGAAATCATAGGTTTTCATTGCGCTGACTCCCGGGAGGCCAGAAAAAGAGGGTTATCAAGGTCGGTGACGTAGTTAGGCAGCATGCGGCTGCCGCCGTCGTGTTCGGAGAAGGTCAGTTTGACCGGGTTGAGGATCACGCGAATAATCTGCGGCTTAAACAGGTCGAACTTCGCGAAGCGTTCTGCCAGATCCGGGTGCGCCGCCATATACTCCCGTAAAACCCCGGCCAGAATCTGGTAGAAGCGCGTTTCGCTCACGCCGCATTGCAGCGTGAGGCGCGAGATAAAGCGCAGCACCGTCACAAAGTTACCGGTTTGCAGGTCGTGAATAATGTAATCCGCGCTGAGGCGCGCCGTGACGGCTTTCACCTGTTCCGGCAGGGTCTGTGCCTGCGGGAAATCTTCATCCACCAGGCGCATGTCGCCCTGGAAATCCTTCAGCAGGATGCGCTGCGGGACGTAATCCTTCATCACCAGCGTCACGTTCTGGCCGTGGGCGATCAGCGCCACGCCGTAGCGGCAGAGCAGGTGATAGAACGGGATCACCGTTGCCTCAAACAGCTTTTCAAGCCACGCGTCGGCGCTTAGCCCCGAGCGTTTAATCCACGCGTCGATCAGCGGGCGCCCGGCGTTATCGGTCTCCATCAGCGCGGCCATCAGCACCGCCTGTTCACCGTCTTCTAAATAACAGGACGGGTTCTCGCGCCAGATCACCCCCAGCATCTCCTGATAGCGGTAGGGCGCTTTCGACAGAGCCGAATAGCCCGGATGCGACAGATAACCGGCGGCGGGTTCGCCAAGCACCTGCGCACCAGAGCGGGCAAGCGTGGCGTCGGTAGCAAACTGCTCTTGCAGCCAGCGCGAGGCCAGCGGCCCGGCGGCAATGTACTTGCCCGGAATGCCGCGATAGCAGGAGGTGTTGTAGATGGTCAGCGGAAGCTTGATGTCATACGGCGCGCGACGGCTGGCGTTGGTGAGCGTGCGCAGGGACTGCTGCGCCAGATACTCGTCGCCAAACTCGCCCAGCTCAACCATCTCTCCGCGCGCCAGCTGGGCCAGGAAATGAACGGCAATCTTCTGCTGCCACTGCCACGGGTGCAGCGGCACCGGCAGCCAGCCTTCGTTGAGACCCAGCGCCTGCCAGCGGGCGTCAAAGCGGGCGCGCTCGGCGTTGTCCATGGCGCTCGCCAGCAGAGTGTGAATGTCGCAATCGGCGTCGCTGCTCCAGACCAGATGCTCCCGCTGAACGGCAACCCAGTGCAGACGAAAACGTCCGCGATACTCAGGCGCGTACTGACGCAGCGCGTCCAGCCCCCAGCCGCGGCGGCCTTTGTTGAAAATAAACTTCGGGTGACCGCTCATCAGACACTGTAATTCGTCCGGGTCGAGCTGGATCAGCGCGTCCGCGTCCATCGCTTCACGCGCCTGAAGCAGCTGCATGTCGCCGCGCAGCGTGGCGTAGAGATCTTCCATATGCTCTGCCGTTTGCGCGTCGCTCATCTCCAGCACCGTCGCCAGCTGCAGGAGTGCGCTTTCCGCTTCCACGGCCTCGCCGCTGGCGGTGGACAGGCTGTCCGGGTCGATATGCAGCCAGCCCCAGATCCCGCGCGTGGCGCGAAACTGCCAGGACTCGTTGCCCATGGCGATGCGCCAGACTCCCGACGAAACCGGTTCAGCGCGCAGGGTGCGTTCGTATTCCAGCTCGGCGAGGATCTTCGCCACCATCTCGCGGTTCACTTTCTGCCAGAGCGCGTTCACAGGCCCACCTCGCTGAAGAAGCGGTGACGCTGGCTCATGATCAGGCGCGAGCGCTTGTGCGGGAAGTCGAACTCTTTCATCGTCTCGAAACCGGCGGAGGCCAGATGACGGAACAGACGCTGGTTATCGAAGCGCGGCTCGGCGACGATGCGCGCGGTGCGCGGTTCATCGAGATACAGATAGTGGCTCAGGCCGCGCAGCCAGCTGCGGATGTACTGCGCGCCGCGCCAGTTCTCTTCGCCCACCAGCATGTGCAGCCCGCGGTCAAACGGCTGCCAGCGGTAGTGACGGCCAATGCGGTCTTCTGGCGCCCAATAGAGCTCAAAATAGCCGAACGGCTGGTCGTCGAAGCAGCCGATCACCGGGTAGCAGTAGGTGGAGTCAAGCTGACGGCGCAGGTAGTTTTCCTGCTCGGCCTGCGGGCCCGCCATCTCCCAGAAGGCGTTCACGCGCGGGTTGTTCATCCATTGGGTGAAGCGTTCGCCGTCCAGCGCCACGTCGGCCACGCGGAAGCTGAGGGTGCGCTTAATTTGCGGATCGTAGCGACGGTACACTTCGCCCTGCGGGCGGTGAGGACGCAGCGGGAAGTACAGCTGACGGCTCTCATCAAACTGCATTCCGCCGCTGGCCTGCGGCCGTTCGCCTTTCAGCCACAGCGGCAGCTGCCAGAAGGTTTCGCGTGCCAGATAGTCCCCGTGGGCCAGGCTAAATAGCGCCTGCGCCTGGGGTTCATCCTGCCAGGTCGCCCAGGGCAGGGTAATGCCGGTCAGCGCGGGGGCGGCAACAAACAGCTGATCGAGTGCTTCGACCAGCCAGCCGTCCGGGATCCCATTCAGACGCTCCAGCACCGCGCTGCCGTCGAGACCCAACGTCAGCGGCAGCGCGCGATCCGTTGCGGTGCAGCGAAAGCCGAAGCCGGAATGGACGATATTCGCGATGGTCATTACGCCTTCTCCTTGTAAAACGGGTTGCTAAAGTCGAAATAGATCACCGCCGGATCGACGATGGTGTTTTCATTGCGATCGTGCAGGTAGCAGAAGAAGTTGCCTTTGCAGTTCCAGGTCGGGCTGTCGAGAACGTAGTCGAGGCAGCGGGTCTGCTTCGCCGTGCGGCGCAGTTCGGCCAGCGCGTCGCGCACGCGGGACATCAGGCTCTCCTCGCTGTCAAAACCGGCGGCGGCAAGGGCGGCGGTGACGGCAAGGGTAGAGTTCAGCAGCAGGTAATAAGGGAAGTAGCGCAGCAGCTGGCTCTCACCGAAGCGGTTTTCCACCTCCGTTTCGCCCGTCTCTTTCAGCCACGCGTCGGCCCCTTCGGTCCACGCGCTGCCCTGGCAGTCGCGGTAGATAAGCCCGACGGGGAAGTCCTGCTGCATCTCAACGAGGATATTTTGCTGGTGCGCCAGCAGGACCAGACCGTAGTCCGCCTCGGCGCTGAACAGCGGAAGTAATACGCGGTCGCAGTAGGCGTCCAGCCAGCAGCGGGCGGCCCGTGCGAGCGGTAAATTGAGACGCTGGCTGAGACGGCGCACCGCCGCGGCCAGCAGGCTGTCGCCGCCGTCCGGCGCGGCCTGGGTCAGGCTCACCAGCACGTTGGTCTGGGTCTCTGGCGTATCGAACAGCAGATTGACGCGCAGGGCCATCAGGCTCTCTTCCTGAATAACGCCCCTTTCGTCACGCAGCCCGGCCCAGCCGTCCTCCTGCATCACGCGCATGGTCGGGTAGCGTGCCTGTAAATCTTGCCAGCGTTCCGTTTTCGCCAGGCGCGCCAGGCGCATTCCGCGCTTAACTTCTTTGACCGACAGCGTGCGCACGGAGTTGGTCAGGCGCACGCTGAGGGAGAACTTAATCATGTCGCTGTTGGTTTCGCTGTACAGCGAGCGGGATGAGCTGGTGGGCAGCCACTGTGCGCCCGCTTCGCCCAGGTCCTGCAGTGAACCGTTTTCCGCCAGACGCTGGCACCACTCCTGCTCCAGCAGATAGTCGGCCTGCCACGGGTGCATCGGCAGCAGCCAGCGGGTGTCGGTGAAGTGGCCGAGCAGCTCAGGCGCGCTCTGGGCCGCGAAGCGCAGCAGACGCTCGCGCAGGGAGACGTTCAGGCTGTCGCCGGCAACGAGCGTGCTCTCAACGGCAAACCAGCGCAGCGGGAAGCGGGAGGCGAAATCGGGCAGATAGCGACGCGCCTCTGTTTCGTTGAACGGCTCGTGCGACTTCGGCGCCGGATGAAACGCGTGGCCGACCAGCAGCGCCTGTTCCGCTTCGGCAAACGTCAGCGGCTTATCGCGCAGGTTTGCCCAGCCGTGACGCAGATCGATCGCCTGCCAGGTGTGCGCATGGCTTTCGAGAACGCGCTGCTTAAAACGCCCCAGCGTATCGGCATCCAGCGATCCTTTTACTGACGGCTTTTCAAGAATTAAATCAACAAGTTGAGCGAATGTGACAGCGTCACCCTCGTCGCTGTTGCTCTGAATAAGCGTGGCCGGGAAACGGTACTGATGATGCTGGGTGGGAGAGAAATAGCGTACCGGAACCCGAAGCGCCTGGGTTTGGGACAGCGGGATATGAATGTTCGGTAACGCATCCGCATCGGTAGCGGGGAGATAGCGCCAGTCCTTCGTTTCGCGCAACAGGGCGTTCAAAAAACACTGGGCTGCAACGTCTGTACCGGCAGAGCGGGGCAGAGCACGCATAGATGTACCTCATTCCGTGATTGATAATAATTCTCGTTATGATATTCATTCTGTTTACAGTCGCAACCATTTTTGCAATATTTGTTTTCATAAACTTCATAATTTCCACACATTTATTGACACTATGTTCACATTCTCATGCGCACAGACTCTGAAGTATTGACCGAAAACGTCACCTCAAAAGCCAACTGGCCCCTGGCGTTATGTGCGGGTTTATTAGGTATCGGGCAAAACGGCCTGCTGGTGATGCTCCCGCAGCTGGTGACCCTGACCGGGCTGTCGCTCTCGGTCTGGGCCGGGCTGTTGATGTTCGGATCCATGCTCTTTTTACCGGCCTCGCCCTGGTGGGGGCGCCAGAGCGAGCGGCGGGGATGTAAGGCCGTGATGCTGGCCTCGCTGAGCGGCTATCTGGCCAGTTTTGTTGTGATGGCGCTGGTGGTCTGGGCGATGGCGGCCGGGAGGCTGGATACCGTCTGGGGACTGGCGGGGCTGATTCTTTCACGTCTGCTTTACGGACTGACGGTCTCGGGGCTGGTGCCTGCGGCCCAGACGTGGGCGATTCAGCGCGCGGGGCTGGAGAAGAGAATGGCGGCGCTGGCGACGATAAGCTCCGGCCTCAGCTGCGGACGTTTGCTCGGCCCGCCGCTGGCGGCGCTGATGCTCAGCGTCAGCCCGGTGGCGCCGCTCTGGCTGATGGCGATCGCGCCGTTAATCGCGCTGCTGCTGGTGCTTCGCGAAGCCGCAGACCCGCCGCTGCCGCCGGTCGCACACCAGGCGACCCGGCTGCAGGCCTCGATGCTGCCGTTCCTGCTGCTGGCGCTGCTGCTGGCGGCGCTGGTCAGCCTGATGCAGCTTGGCCTGTCACCGCATCTTAGCCCCCTGCTGGAGGGCAACGCCCGGGACATCAGCCATCATGTTGCGCTTCTGCTGAGCCTGGCCGCGCTGGCCACGCTCGCGGCGCAGTTTCTGGTGGTCCGCCCGCAGCATTTCACCCCGGTGACGTTGCTCTGCATCGCGGCGGTGTTAATGGTCGCAGGGCTTGGGCTGATGACCGTCGCCGGTTTAACGCTGTTCTACGTGGGGATTGTTATCACGTCACTCGGGGCGGCGATGGCCACGCCGGGCTACCAGCTGCTGCTGAACGACAGGCTGACCACCGGGAAAGGGGCGGGCGTCATCGCCACCAGCCACACGTTAGGCTACGGCGTCAGCGCGCTGCTGGTGCCCGTGGTGACGCGTTTTTACGGCGAGCAGTCTTTAACGGTAGCCGCATGGGGAATGGCAGTGCTGTTTTTAGCGTTGAGCATAGGGGTACGGTCAACCGAGCGTCCCCCTACTGAAAAACCTTAATGGATCTGGCGGGAGGAATGGCCGCCAGACTCCTCATTTTGCCGCAGACGCTGGAGCGGATCCTGCTGATAAAACTGGCAGAAACGCTGCCACAGCGCCGGGAAACGGGGCGCGAAGAGCTCGGGCGCGCTGAAGAAATACTCCGAGAGCACCGCAAAGCACTCGGCCGGGTCGGTTGCCGCATAGGCGTCAATGCTGGCCGCGCTTTCGCCGACCAGGTCTATCTCATCCTGGATATTCTCCATCGCCGCATGCAGGTCGTGCTCCCATCCGGCCACTTCACGAAGCGGGATAAGAGGGACACCGCTGGCGCGATCGCCGTTGCGGGTGTCCAGCTTGTGCGCCACTTCATGGATAACCAGATTAAAACCGGACGCATCGAACGAGTCCTGAATGTCGAGCCAGTTGAGGATAATCGGCCCCTGCTGCCAGCTTTGTCCGGACTGCACCACGCGCTGGTTGTGCACCAGCCCGATGTCATCTTCCCACTCGTCATCGACGATAAAGGGGGCCGGATAGATCAGCACCTCGTGGAAACCGTCCAGCCACTCAATGCCGAGCTCAAGCACCGGCAGACAGAAAAGCAGGGCGATGCGCGCGTTTTTCAGGGGATCGAGTTCGAAACCCTGCAGTGGAACCAGGCGTTTTTGCTGTAAAAAACGATCCGCTAGCTGAACCAGTTTCGCTTGTTCATCCGGGTTTAGGTTAGCCAGAACCGGGATCGTCAGCGCGTCATCCCATGGCAGCGCCATATCCCGGCCAGCTTCATTCGTTTTCCAGGGCCACTTTATCATCGCTTTGCTCGCAAACTCGTCACTTGAACAAAAATGGGAAAGTCAGGTTCGGTTAAGATGCCAGAAAATCGCTCACTGCGACAATTCCAGCCTGAATAAACTATCATTCGTACGTAGCGGTGGGTAGCGGTTTACGGGCATCACCTTCATTTTGTGAAGTCTGTCGTAGCCTTCATCCACAGGTTCAGTGAAGAAATCAGTACGGTATTGAAAAGATGAGCGATTTCAAAGGTAACAAGCAGAACCTGCCCAGCCGGGCGTGCGCGCACTGCCAGCGGCCCATGACGTGGCGCAAAAAATGGGCGAAATGCTGGGATGATGTCAAATACTGTTCGGAGCGTTGTCGCAGGAGCCACCGTTGACCGAACTGCGCCTGATCCTGGGCGATCAGCTTAATCCGCACCACAGCTGGTTTGATGCCTGCAATCCGAACGTCATTTACGTGATGCTGGAGCTGCGGGCAGAAACCGCGTACGTGCTTCACCACGCTCAGAAAGTGATCGCCATTTTTGCCGCCATGCGCGCGTTTGCCTCTGCGTTAAAGGAGAAGGGGCATCGGGTGAGGTATGTCCGGCTTTCTGACGGCTCAAACCGCGGCGCGCTGGAAGACAATCTCAACGCGCTGGTCGCGCATTACGGCGCCGACAGGGTGATATGGCAGGAGCCCGACGAATGGCGCCTGGATACGCAGCTGCAGGCGTGGGCGAAAGCGGCGTCCGTCGAAACGGCCTGCGTCAGCAGCGAGCATTTCTTCACCACCCGTGGACAGGTGAGCGCGTTCTTTGCGACGCGCAAAAGCTGGCGAATGGAGTACTTTTACCGGGAAATGCGTCGTCAGCACGGCATACTGTTAACCACAGAAGGCGAGCCGGAAGGGGGAAAATGGAATTTTGATGCTGAAAACCGTAAGCGCTGGTCCGGCGAGCCGCCCGCGCCGGAAGACGCGCGTCCCAGCCACGATTATTCAGCCTTATGGGCGGAGATCCAACGCTGCGGCGTAAACACCTTCGGCGAACCGCAGGCCGGGAATTTTCGCTGGCCGCTCAACCGTTCGGAAGCCAAAGCAAGGCTGGATGAATTTATCGCTAACGTGCTCCCCCAGTTCGGCGCCTGGCAGGACGCGATGCACGCGGAGGAGCCTTTTCTTTTCCACTCGTTAATTTCATTCGCGCTGAATACCAAAATGCTTAATCCGCGGGAAGTGGTGGCTGCCGCCGAGCAGGCATGGCGTTCGGGCCATGCGCCGCTGCCAGCCGTTGAAGGGTTTATTCGACAAATTCTCGGCTGGCGGGAATACGTGCGCGGGATTTACTGGTCGCAGATGCCGGGCTATCGGGATCTGAATGCCTTAGACCAGCACGCCCCGCTGCCGGACTGGTTCTGGACCGGCAGGACGCAGATGCGCTGCCTGGCGCATGCCGTTGGACAGTCGCTCACCGAGGCTTACGCCCACCATATCCAGCGCCTGATGGTCATTGGGAACTTTAGCCTGCTCAGCGGCCTGTCGCCGCAGGCGGTTCATGAATGGTATCTGGGAGTCTATATTGATGCCTTTGAATGGGTGGAGCTGCCCAATACCCTCGGCATGAGCCAGTTTGGCGATGGCGGATTGCTGGCCAGTAAGCCCTACGTCTCGAGCGCGTCGTATATTCATAAGATGAGTAACTACTGTCAGGGGTGCCGGTATCAACACAGCCAGCGTACCGGAGAGCTGGCGTGCCCCTTCAATGCCCTTTACTGGGATTTCTTTGCTCGCAACCAGGCGCGTCTGGGTAACAATCCCCGCCTGGGCATTGTCTTTAAACAGCTTGCGGACATGAAGGAAGAGGAGCGGCAGGCCATTGCCGATCGCGCCGGGTATGTTCGCCTGCATCTCAACGAGCTCTGACGTATTTCAACACCGCGCCGGTTGCGGTGGGTCAATAAGACGCTATTATTTTTGACTTTGCTGCGTATTCCCCGACAGGACATCCAGACGCTATGCCCGTGAATTTTGACCTTAACGATCTTTATGCTTTCAGAGCGTTAGTGGAATACGGTAACTTCCGTGTCGCTGCTGAATCTATCTGCTTATCCCAGTCGGCGCTGAGCCGCAGGATTGAAAAGCTGGAAGCCGCGCTGGGAAACCGGCTGTTTGACCGTACCACCCGCCGCGTGGCCTTAACGTTATACGGGCAAAACTTTGCTGAACGCTCCGCGCAGCTGCTCGACAACGTTGAGTCAATGCTGGCGGATGTCGATAAGGTCAGCGAAGAGCGGACGGGGCTGATCACGGTTGCTACGGTCCCTTCCGCGGCCTGTTACTTTATGCCCGATGTGATCCGTCGCTTTCAGTCTCGCTATCCGCGCGTTCGCATTAAGCTCATCGACAGCAGCGCGGGGAATGTGATTGACGCCGTGGCCCGAAGCCAGGCGGATTTTGGCATCAGCTTCGCAGGAAACCTGCCGTCCGAAATCGAATTTTTCCCGCTGGTGGAGGATGTCTATGTTGCGGCGTGCCGAAAGGATCACCCGCTGGCGCAGAAGAGTCATCTGACGTGGCAGGCCTTTTACCAGCAGGATTATATCTCCCTCGATAAAACGTCAGGTAACCGTAACCTGCTCGATCGGATGCTGGGGGATATCGTTCCCGAACGCCCGAGCGTCTGCGAAACGCGTCACGTTACCACGATGCTCGGCATGGTAGAGGCGGGGATCGGCATTGCTGCCGTTCCTGCCATGTCGATGCCGACGTCAGAGCACACGCTGCTGACGCATCTGCCGCTGGTGGCGCCGGAAGTGAAACGCACCGTGGGGCTTATCCGGCGCCGGGGGCGTATCCAGTCCTACATTGCGGCTGAACTGGAAAAGCAGATCACCGAGCAGTATCGCCGGACGTAACGGGGATCATCCCCGTCTTCTGGATGACGGCCCTGGAGGGCGGTGAGGCGAGATAGGTCAGCAGCGCTTTCCCCTCCGCGGGATGTTCTGCGTGACGGGTGACCGCACCCGCGAAGCGCGTGATGTACTGCAGATTATCCGGGATTTTCCCGATAAAAGTGACGCCCTGAACCGGCAGCAGCTCGCTGACCTGCTGGAAACCGACGGCGTATTTTCCTTTCGCCACTTCTGAGGCGACCGGGATACGCTCAACCATTGTCGCTTTATCCGCCACTTCTTTTTCGATCCCCATTTTTTTGAACAACGTCTGGCTGACGTACCTGCCGCTGGCGCTGTCAGAGTAGGCGATGGAGCTGGCCTGCAGCAGCGCTTTACGCAGAGCCGCCTCGCTGCTGATATCAGGGACATCCGCCCCTTTTTTTACCACCATGCCAACGGGGGAGTCCGCGAGTTCCGTTCGCGAACCCGGCTGGGTCTGGCCGGTTTTTTCGAGCTTCTCCAGCGCATCGCCCACCATAATCACCACGTCGGCTTTCTCGCCGCGCGCCAGTCGGTTTGGGATCGCCTGCGGCGTAGCGCCCATTGAGGGGCCGGGGATAATCACGATTTTATCCCCGGTCCGACGTTCATAGTCCGGGGCCAGCTTTTCCAGGGCGGCTTTGAAGCCGCCTGAAATCATGACCTTTACGTCCTGAGCGCAGGCATTCACGCTCAGGAGCGCAAGCACCAGCGCGCTGGCGGTAAAGTGATAGGTGCGTTTCATACTGCCCCCTGTGACTTGACGGTGTTTTGCAGCGATACCGCGCGGCGGCGGTAGAGGTAGAGCGTGGCCAGCAGGGCACACACGGCAGCGAAACTCATCCAGTAGCCAGGCGAGGCTTTGTCACCGGTGTATTCGATCAGCGCGGTGGACATGACCGGGGTAAAGCCGCCGAAAACCGCCGTTGCCAGGCTGTAAGCCAGAGAGAACCCCGCCACGCGCACTTCAGCAGGCATAATCTCCGTCAGGGCCGGGATCATCGCGCCGTTATACAGGCCGTAGAGGAAGGAGAGCCACAGCAGCACGCTCAGCATCATGGAAAAGCTGGGCGCGCTCGCCAGCAGCGTCAGGGCAGGGTAGCTGGTCGCCAGCGCCAGCAGGGCCATGGCAATCAGCACCGGCTTGCGCCCGAAGCGATCCGACAGCGCGCCGCCCACCGGCAGCCAGATGAAGTTAGAAATCGCCACCAGCAGGGTGACCAGCAGGCTGTCCGAGGCGCTGAGCATCAGCACCTTTTTGCCAAAGGTGGGGGCGTAGACGGTGATCAGGTAGAACGCGGTGGTGGTCATCGCCACCATCAGCATGCCTGCGACCACCACCTGCCAGTTGCCAAGCAGCGTTTTAAAGACCTGGCGCATCTCGAGATGATGGCGGCGCGCGCTGAACTCTTCCGTCTCCTCCAGCTTGCGGCGCAGGAAAAAGATAAACGGCACGATTAAGCAGCCGAACAGGAACGGGATGCGCCAGCCCCATTCGCGAATGGCGCTCTCCTCCATCAGGGCATTCAGGGCAAAGCCCATCGCCGCGGCGACCATAATGGCGACCTGCTGGCTGCCGGACTGCCAGCTGGTGTAAAACCCTTTGCGGCCCGGCGTGGCGATTTCAGCCAGATAAACCGAGACGCCTCCAAGCTCCGCACCGGCGGAAAAGCCCTGCAGCAGACGGCCCGTCAGCACCAGCAGCGGCGCCCACAGACCGATGCTTTGATAAGAGGGGATAAGCACAATCAGGAACGTCCCCGCCGCCATGATGGAAAGCGTGACGATCAGCCCCTTTCTGCGACCTACCTTGTCGATATACGCGCCTAGCACAATGGCGCCTATTGGACGCATCAAAAAGCCCGCGCCGAAGACGGCGAAGGTCATCATCAGCGACGCAAATTCACTGCTCGCCGGGAAGAACGTGTGGGCGATGTAGGTGGCATAGAAGCCGAACAGAAAGAAATCGAACTGCTCAAGAAAGTTGCCGGACGTCACGCGGAGTATGGCGCCCGCTTTCGAGCGTACGGTTGCAGGTGAGGTTGAGGAAAACATGGTTATCTCCAGTTTATTGTTGACGTATTACGCGTCTGTTTTTGAAAACTGGATCAGGATGAGGAAATAGATAAGCGCAAATGCCGCATCGGCTGATGCACTTTTCGCATGAATAGCCTGCGCGGGATAAATACAATTAATGACAACAATAACTTAACAATTAATTGATTTTTTATTCACCACGTTTTGCTAAGTGGCTGATATCACGGTTTTGTGACATGACGCAGGCGCATGTCTTTCTGCGACTGCCGGGCAGCGTTGCGCCACCCGGACTGTCTCAACCTAGCGCTGTGAACAACCCGCGCACTGTTTGTTCTGGATCTGCTGGAAGAAATCGTTACCTTTGTCATCCACCAGGATAAACGCCGGGAAGTTCTCGACTTCAATTTTCCAGATGGCTTCCATTCCCAGCTCCGGATACGCGACGCATTCCAGGCTCTTAATGCTGTTTTGCGCCAATACCGCTGCCGGGCCGCCAATGCTGCCCAGGTAGAAACCGCCGTGCTTATGGCAGGCGTCCGTCACCTGCTGGCTGCGGTTGCCTTTCGCCAGCATGATCATGCTCGCGCCGTGGGATTGCAGTAAGTCCACATACGAGTCCATACGGCCCGCCGTGGTCGGGCCGAGCGAGCCAGACGCGTAGCCTTCCGGCGTTTTGGCCGGGCCTGCGTAGTAAATCGGATGATCTTTGACGTACTGCGGCAGTTCTTCACCGTTGTCGAGCAGCTCTTTCAGCTTCGCGTGGGCAATATCGCGCGCCACGATGATGGTCCCGTTCAGGGACAGGCGGGTAGAGACCGGGTGCGCGGAAAGCTGCGCCAGGATCTCATTCATCGGCTTGTCCAGATTGATGCTCACCACGTCGCCTTCGCCCTGCTGGCGCAGTGATTCAGGAATATACTGGCCCGGGTTGTGTTCCAGCTTCTCAATCCAGATCCCGTCGCGGTTGATTTTCGCTTTGATGTTGCGGTCTGCGGAGCAGGAGACGCCCATGCCGATTGGGCAGGAGGCGCCGTGGCGCGGCAGGCGGATCACGCGGATATCGTGGGCGAAGTATTTACCGCCGAACTGCGCGCCGAGGCCGAGGTTCTGCGCTTCCTGGAGCAGTTCCTGTTCGAGCTGAACGTCGCGGAACGCCTGGCCGTGTTCATTACCTTCCGTCGGCAGCGCGTCGTAGTAGCGCGTGGAAGCGAGCTTCACGGTTTTCAGCGTGGCTTCCGCTGACGTACCGCCAATCACAAATGCGATATGGTAAGGCGGGCAGGCCGCAGTGCCCAGAGTGCGCATCTTCTCAACCAGGTAGTTTTTCAGCTTCGCCGGGGTGATCAGCGCTTTGGTTTCCTGATAGAGGTAGGTTTTGTTGGCAGAACCGCCGCCTTTTGCCATGCACAGGAATTTGTATTCGTCCCCGTCCACGCTGTAGAGATCGATCTGCGCGGGCAGGTTGGTGCCGGTATTCACCTCTTTATACATGTCCAGCGCCGCATTCTGCGAATAGCGCAGGTTATCTTCAATGTAGGTGTTATACACGCCCTGGCTCAGCGCCGCTTCGTCACCGCCGCCGGTCCAGACGCGCTGGCCTTTTTTACCCATGATGATCGCGGTGCCGGTATCCTGACAGGTTGGCAGCACGCCTTTGGCCGCGATTTCAGAGTTACGCAGGAACTGCAGGGCAACGTATTTGTCGTTCTGGCTGGCTTCCGGGTCGTTCAGGATCGCGGCAACCTGCTTCTGATGGGAAGGACGCAGCATAAACGCGGCATCGTGGAAGGCCTGCTGCGCCAGCAGGGTCAGGGCTTCCGGCTCCACTTTCAGCACTTCCTGACCGTCGAATTCGGCAACGGAAACGTGCTCTTTGGTCAGCAGGTAGTATTCGGTGTCGTCATGGGAAAGAGGGAAGGGGTTCTGGTAGATAAAGGGTTTGTTTGACATAGCGTATTGCTCCACAAAAATAAAACCGCCGGAGGAGAAGTCCGGCGGTCAGGAATCAGAACATCATGGACATCCACGGATAGCCAATCAGCAGCAGGGCCGCCAGGAAGATGGCACCGAAGATGGTGCCGAGGCGCCAGTAGTCTTTGGTTGGCAGGTAGCCGCTACCGTAGTAAATCGGGCTTGGGCCAGTACCGTACGGGGTGATAATCCCCATCACGCCCAGCGAGGTCACCATCAGCAGAACGAACACTTCCATATTCATGCCCGGAATGGTGGAGGCGATGGTCAGCATCGCCGGCAGCAGCGCCGTGGTGTGCGCGGTGGTGCTGGCAAACAGGTAGTGCAGCAGGTAGAACGCCAGCAGCAGGACGATGGTCGCTACGCCCGGAGAGATACCGCTCATCAGCAGGCCGCCTTCTTTACCTAACCAGCTGATAAAGCCGGTGGAGGAGAGGCCATCCGCCAGTGCCACCAGGGTGGCGAACCAGACGAAGGTGTTCCATGCGGCCTTGTTACCGGTGATATCGTTCCACTCCAGCACGCCGGTCCACAGCATCAGACCGACGATGAGCAGGGCCGCCATGGCAGGCTCAATCCACGCGGCGGCGAAGATCCACATCAGCAGCGCACAGCACACGAACACCAGCAGCAAAATTTCGTTGCGGGACAGTTTGCCGAGTTTTTCCAGCTCGCGGGTCGCCCACAGCGGCACTTCGTTATTCACTTTGACTTCAGGTGGGTAGAACCAGTAGGCCAGCAGCGGCATGGTCAGAATCAGCAGGATACCCAGCGGCAGGAAGGCGAGGAACCAGGTGCCCCAGGAGATATCAATCCCAACCGTACTTTTCACCAGCGCCAGGGCCAGCAGGTTTGGCGCGAGGGCGGAGAGGAACATTGAGCTGGTGATACAGGCCGCGGTGATCGCCACCCACATCAGGTACGAACCAATCTTACGCGCGCTTGGGTCGTTGGGTTTTGAACCGTACAGCGGCGGCAGGTTAGCGATAATCGGGTAGATGGTCCCGCCGCTGCGCGCGGTGTTGGACGGGGTGAACGGTGCCAGCAGCAGGTCCGCAAACGTAATGGCGTAACCGAGCGTCAGGCTGCGACGGCCGAGGTACTTCACCAGAATCAGCGCCAGACGGCGGCCGAAGCGGGTTTTGTCATAGCCAGCGGCGAACATAAAGGCACCGAAAATCAGCCAGACGGTAGAGTTACCAAACCCGCTCACCGCCCACTTAAAGGAGGCGCCCGCCAGCTTGAATTTCGGGTCAGCCAGCTGATCGGGGCTGAACAGCACCCACTGGCTGCACAGGGCAATGGCGACCACGCCGGTCAGGCCGATCACCGCACCCGGCAGCGGTTCGAAGATCAGACCGACGATCACGCCGACAAAAATGGCGAAGTAGTGCCATGCGTAAGGCGGCAAGCCTTCAGGAACGGGAACAAACAGCAGCAGTACGGCGACGATGACGGGTAGCGCCATCATCAGCAATCGTTTTGCGTTTCCATTTGATGCCTGGTTCGCCACAGGGGGCGTTACAGCAGTTTTTGTATTCATAGTTTCACGTCTTAAGTTGTCAAAAATTCGGTCGCACTGAAAAAACACTTTCTTAAGTTTCTTTGCTTTTATTAGTTATTAAAGGTGCTTTCGTGTTTTTTCAGTAATAGCGATTTAACGCGTTTTTGTGTGCGCTAAATTAAAAAATGATGATGTTTTTATATTGCGCTTTTGAATGCCATAACTATTGATCGCGATCAAAAAAATAGAATTGCAGCGTTATTTTTATGCTTTTATTAATAACCACTCTGGCGTATGTGGTTATTGCCTGTTTTTCGCGTATTTTTTATCATTTTTTTAACAGGTTAGATTTTGGTGTGTTTGTAGTGTGTTGTTTTTATTCATTATTTGTTCGCTTTGGTGAATTGGTTTTACCATTAATCATTTAACGAATTTTAAATTATTGTGAATGGCTGAATTACAATCGCTAACACCAATGTGTTATTTGTGTTATCGAAGGGATTAAATAGTTTTTTAACTAACGTAATAACTTTAGAAACTAAAAAAATCATTATATTAATATCATGACATCGGCAAATAACGACGAAATAAAAAATCAATCCGATAACGAATTCTTAATTTTTAAAAGTTTGGAGTTTCTATTATGAGCACTAACGAACGCATTCTTAGCCCCTTCACATTACCGAATGGTACTGAACTGAAAAACCGTTTGTTAATGGCCCCTATGACAACCTGTACCGGCTATTTTGACGGCACCGTCACCAGCGAGCTGGTGGAGTACTATCGGGCCCGTTCCGGCAGCATTGGCACCATCATTGTGGAGTGTTGCTTCGTCGACGATCTCGGTCTCGCCTTCCCGGGGGCCATCGGTATTGATAATGATGAGAAAATTGCCGGGCTGGCGAAAATCGCGGAGGCCATTAAATCCAAAGGTTCTAAGGCGCTGCTGCAGATCTACCACGGCGGCCGCATGGTCGACCCAAAACTGATTGGTGGCCGTACCCCGGTTGGCCCGAGCGCCGTAGCCGCGCCGCGTGAAGGTGCCGCAACGCCGGTTGCTCTGACCGCTGAAGAAGTGGAAGGCATGATCGGCAAGTTTGGTGAGGCGGTGCGTCGAGCCATCCAGGCCGGTTTCGACGGTGTGGAAATCCACGGGGCGAACACCTATCTGATTCAGCAGTTCTACTCACCGAATTCAAACCAGCGCGATGACGAGTGGGGCGGCAGCCGCGATAACCGCGCGAAGTTCCCGCTGGCCGTGCTGGACATTACCCACAAAATGGTGCGCCAGTACGCGGACGACGCGTTTATTATTGGCTACCGCTTCTCCCCTGAAGAGATGGAAGTCCCGGGCATCCGCTTTGACGACACCATGTACCTGCTGGAAAAACTGGCGGCGCGCGGCGTGGACTATCTGCACTTCTCCGTCGGCGCGACCCTGCGTCCTTCTATTGTCGACACCCAGGATCCCACCCCGCTTATCGAAAAATACTGCGCGATGCGTTCTGAAACGCTGGCGCAGGTTCCGGTCATGGGCGTGGGCGGCGTGGTGAATGCTTCTGATGTGAATGAAGCGCTGGACCACGGTTACGACCTGATTGCCGTGGGTCGTGCGACCATCGCGTACCCTGACTGGACCGATCGCATTGCAGCGGGCGAAAGCCTTGAGCTGTTTATGGACAGCACCCAGCGCGAGGCGCTGAACATTCCTGAACCGCTGTGGCGCTTCTCGCTGGTAGAAGCGATGATCCGCGACATGAGCATGGGCGAATCCAAATTCAAACCGGGTACCTTTGCTGAGAAAGTGCAGGATGACGCTAACGAGCTGGTGATTAACGTCAGCCTGGAGACCGACCGCATTGCGGACATCGAACTGGCCTCCGGCCCGAGCGAAGACGTTGAGTTTGTGACCAGCTTTGAAGAGATCCGTACCCGCATACTGGATGCCAACACCCCGCACGTGGATGCCATCACCGGCGCAACCAGCCAGAGCGAGGCGGTGAAGAAAGCGGTCTCGAAAGCGATGCTGAAATCCAGCAAAGCGCTGGCCGCGGAAGAGGGCGTTGACCCGAACGAAACCCGCAGCGTGGACGTGGTCGTTGTCGGGAGCGGCGGCGCCGGTCTGGCGGCGGCGATCCAGGCTCACGACGAAGGCGCGAGCGTGCTGATTGTCGAGAAAATGCCGACCATCGGCGGGAACACCATTAAAGCCTCTGCCGGTATGAACGCCGCCGAAACCCGCTTCCAGCGCGTGAAGGGCATTCAGGACAGCAAAGAGCTGTTCTATCAGGAAAGCCTGAAAGGCGGCGGCAACAAGAACAACCCGGAACTGCTGCGTCGCTTCGTCGAAAACGCGCCGCAGGCAATTGAGTGGCTGGCCACGCGCGGCATCATGCTGAACGACATCACCACCACCGGAGGGATGAGCATCGACCGTACTCACCGTCCAAAAGACGGTTCAGCAGTAGGCGGCTATCTGATCAGCGGCCTGGTGCGTAACGTCAACAAACGCAACATCGAGGTGATGCTGGATACCTCCGTCAGCGACATCATCTTCGAGAACGGCGAAGTGACCGGCGTACGTCTGACCACCGAAGAGAACGAAACCGTCACCGTGGCAACCAAAAGCGTGATTGTCGCCACCGGCGGCTTCAGCGCCAACAGCCAGATGGTGGTGAAATACCGTCCGGATCTGGAAGGGTTCGTCACCACCAACCACACAGGGGCAACCGGCGGCGGCATCGCGCTGCTGGAGCGCATCGGGGCGGGTACCGTGGATATGGGCGAAATTCAAATTCACCCAACCGTTGAGCAGAAAACTTCGTACCTGATTTCCGAATCCATTCGCGGCGGCGGGGCGATTCTGGTCAATCAGAAAGGGGAGCGCTTCTATAACGAAATGTCGACCCGCGATAAGGTCTCGGCGTCAATCATCGCGCTGCCGGAGAAATACGCATACATCGTCTTTGACGAGCACGTACGTGCCAAAAACAAAGCCGCGGATGAGTACATCGCCAAAGGTTTCGTGACCAGCGCCAGCTCGCCAAAAGCCCTGGCGGAAGCGCTCGGTATGGATCACCACGCTTTCCTGGCGACCCTGGAACGCTACAACGGTTTCGTTGAGAAACAGCACGATGACGATTTTGGTCGTACCACCGCGCTGCGCGCGCCAATCAACGAAGGGCCTTTCTACGCCATTCAGATTGCGCCGGGCGTGCACCACACCATGGGCGGCGTGACCATCAACACCGAAACCTGCGTGCTGGACAGCAACCACAACGTGCTGCCAGGCGCGTTTGCGGCCGGTGAAGTGGTTGGCGGGATCCACGGTGCTAACCGTATCGGCGGTAACGCAGTGGCAGATATCATTATTTTTGGTACGCTTGCAGGACATCAGGCGGCTATGCGTTCGAAAAAGCAGTAAGACCCCTGTGTTGTAGGCCGGATACGCCCAGCGCTATCCGGCATTTTCCCCGGCGGCACGGTGCCTGCCGGGGCTACATCTGAGGACTCCAGCCATGCCTGATAGCCATCGCGTTTACAGCTACTCCGCCGTCCTGATGGGCTCGCCCATTCTCCTGAAACTCTTCTCCCACGACGAAGCCCTCGCGTCCCGCGTGTTTCGCCTGATCAAACAGTACGAAAATCTGCTTACGGTTAACCGCGCGCACTCGCAGGTGATGGACATTAACCATGCTGCGGGCCAGCATCCGGTCACCGTCAGCCGGCCGGTGTTTGAGCTGATCCGCTGTGCCAAAGCGGCAAGCCTGTTCAGGGACAGCGCCTTTAACCTGGCGATAGGTCCGCTGGTGAAGCGCTGGAAAATTGGTTTTCAGGGCGACAGCGTTCCGCCTGCAGATGAAATCGTGTCGCTGCTGGCGATTACCCGTCCTGAAGATGTCCTCCTTGAGGAGGCCAGCAGCAGCGTGTTTCTGACCAAAGCGGGGATGGAGATCGATCTTGGGGCTATCGCCAAAGGCTATATCGCCGACAGGGTGCGTGATTACCTGCATAAAGAGGGCGCCGAGCTGGGGCTTATCAACCTCGGTGGAAACATTCAGACGTTAGGCTCACCGGAAGGGGGCTGGAGCGTGGGGCTGAAAAAACCGTTCGCCGGTGATGCGCTGATCGGCACGATGACCGTAGAGAACCTCTCCGTCGTGACGTCGGGAACCTACGAGCGCTACTTTGAGCAAAACGGCAAGCGCTATCACCATATTCTCGATCCGCGCACAGGGTATCCGCTGGACAACGAGCTGGACAGCGTAACGATTGTTTCGAAGGACTCCATCGACGGCGATATCTGGACCACGCTGATGTACGGCATGGGGGTAGAGAAGGGCTGTGCTGTGCTGCGCTCTCGCCCCGATATTGAAGCGATTTTTGTGACCAAAACAAAAGAAGTGGTGTTCTCTTCAGCACACCACTTCCGTTTTACGCTGCTGGATAACGACTACCGCGTTACTGACAGTATTGCTTGAGCAGGCCGGTCTGCTCCGGCTGGAGACGGTAGCGATACACCGGACGCCCGGTGGCACCGTAGTGAATGCTGGTGAACAGAATGTTGATTTGCGCGAGCCAAATCAGGTATTTGCGACAGGACACGCGGGAAATATTGACGGCGTTTGCCAGGTCATCGGTAGAAAATTCCGTCTCCGGGTGAGCGTCAATCCACTGGCAAATCGTGCGCAGCGTTTGCGGCGTTAACCCCTTCGGCAGCTTTTTGCTGTCCGCCAGTTCCGGCGCCCCGCCGTGGATCAGCCGGTCGACGTCGGCCTGCTCATAATACTGGTGCGAACCCATCAGGCTATGCTTTGCCTTCCAGCCGTTCAGCGCCTCTTCAAAGCGCGGGAACTGGAACGGCTTGATCAGATAATCCACCACGCCGTAATGAATGGAGGTCTGGATCGTGGCGGCGTCGGCAGCCGACGAGATCATAATCACATCGATTGGGCGACCGGACGCGCGAATCACGGGCAGCAGATCCAGCCCGTTATCCTGCTGCATATAGACATCCAGCAGCACCAGATCGACAGGCTGCCCGGGGTTATTAATGATGGCCTCGGCCTGGTTTAGCGTGGAGGCGACGCCGCAGCAGCTAAAACCTTCAACACGGTTGACATACAGACGGTTGAGGTCGGCTACCATGGCGTCATCATCGACAATTAATACATTTATCACGCGATATTCCTCTCGCTATCCCAGGGGATGTGAACAAAAAATTGGGTAAATACGCCTGGCTCAGACTCGACGGTGATATCGCCGCCGAGGTTCTGGATTTGCTGGCGAGCAAGGAACAGCCCAACGCCACGGTTTTCACCTTTTGTTGAGAAGCCCTTTGTAAAAATAGCCTCCAGCTGAGCGGGATCAATGCCGGGGCCATCGTCGCTGACTTCGCAGCTGAGCCAGCCGTTCTGATAATGCAGCAGCAGGCCGATCTCACCTTCCTGCTGTCCTTCCATCGCGTCGAGCGCGTTTTCAATGAGGTTACCCAGCACGGTGATCAGCACCGCGACCTGCTCTTCGCTCGCGGTATCCGGTATCTGGCATTCATCCGCCAGCGTCAGGGTGACGCCCGCTTCTTTCGCCCGATTGATTTTACCCAGCAGGAACCCGGCAATGACCGGGGATTTTACCTTGCTCTGTATCGTACCGATATCCGTCTGGTAATTATGTGCCGTCTGGATGATGTACTCTTCCAGCTTGTCGTAGCGCTTCATGTGCAGCAGGCCCAGGATCACATGCAGTTTATTCATAAACTCGTGCGTATGGCTGCGCAGGGCGTCGACGTAGTTAACCATGCCATCAATACGCTGCATCAGCTGGCTGATTTCCGTTTTATCACGGAAGGTGGTAATGGCGCCGATCACCCGATCCTGGCTTTTAACGGGCACCATGTTGCAGAGCAATAGACGCCCGTTACAGCTGATCTCCTGATCCTGACGCGCGACGCCCGTCTTTGAAACTTCGCGCAGGCTGGCCAGCAGGGGCGCGCTGGCGTTTTCGGTCTGCTTGCCGGATGGGAGAAGCAATATTTCTCTGGCGGTCTGGTTGATCATCGTCACGCGCCCGTGAATATCGACGGCCAGTACCCCCTCGCGAAGCGACTGCAGCATTGCCTGACGCTGTTCGAACAAGGCGGAAATTTCGTAAGGTTCGAGCCCGAACAGGATGCGTTTCAGTACCCGCACCAGACCCCAAATCGCCATCGAGCTCATAAAAATACTGAACAAAATGGTCCAGACGGCGTTTAGCCGCCCGCGGGCAATCTGATCTTCCACTTTTTTGAGGGAGATACCGACCACCACCACGCCGATCTGGTCGTGCTGGCTGTCGTAAACGGGAGTGAAGACGCGAAGCGCTTCCGCGAGGGCGCCACGGTTTACGGAGACATTCTCTTTACCTTCCAGCGCAGGCTCCAGGTCGTTACCAATAAAGTGCAGGCCGATGAGGGCTTCGTTCGGGTGCGAGTAGCGAATCCCCCGCATGTCGGTCACCACGGTGAGCAGCAGATCGTTGCGTTGGGTGACGGCTTTGGCGATGGGCTGAATGATATCCGCCTGCGGTGGCTGCATCAGGCCGCGCTGGATCTCCGGGCTGTTGGCCAGCGTTCTGGCGATACCCAGAGCCGTATCTTTAACATCATCGCGGGTCGCCCGGGTGATTTGCACGGAGTAGAGCGCAAAAACCACCAGCAGCACAGAGGCAATAATCGCGCATACCATCAGCGTGACCAGGGTGTTCAGCTTCATGGGGCGCTTGCGCGTCGTAAGGAAAGGCTGCAAATCGCTCATCAACACTCCGCGATAATTAAGAAGGGGTAATTATCGCCGATGACGCGCTTTTCTTAAAGCCATGTAAAGGCGTGGATTTGGTCCTCTTTTCGTGACCCTCCTCGCAGGTCATCTATATAAAACACTTTATAGTGTGTGGGTACTCATAATAAGGAGGCTGTTTATGAGCGTTATGCTTACCGGTTCGGTCAAGGAAAGACGGCACGCCAGCACGATGAATATTGATAGATTGTCCACGCTGGACATGCTGAAAGTCATTCACCAGGATGATGCACTCATTTCTGCTGCGATTACCCCCTGTTTAGATACAATTGCCCGCGTGGTCGACAACGCTGCCGCGACGATCAGCCACGGCGGTCGCCTGATCGTTGTTGGCGCGGGGCCGTCGGGGCGCATTGCGCAACAGGTTGCCGATGAATATGCGCCGGGCAAAACCCCTGTGATGGCCGTTACGGCACAAGAAGGGGAAGGGAGCTACGAGCGCGGCGTTGCCGATCTGCAGGCCATCAAGTTTGGTGAACGCGATATGATGCTGGCCGTGACCGTCAGCGGAAAAACGCCGTGGGTCTGGGGGGCAATGCGCCATGCGTGGTCGCTGGGTTCACCGGTCGCCATTGTTACCGGTGATGCGCAAAGCGAAGCCGCGCAGCTGGCAAGCATGGTTATCGCTCCGGAGCTGGGGGCCGACGTCGTCGCAGGCTATATCAACACCAAAGCGGGGATCGCGCAAAAAATGATCCTCTCGATGATCGCTACCGGGCTGGCCGTCCGAACCGGACGGGTTTACAGCAACCTGCGCGTGGATCTTGAGGCAAGCACGACCAAATGGACTGAACGGCAAATCGCCATTGTGATGGAAGCGGGGGGATGCAGCCGGATGGAGGCAAAAACCGCGCTGGAGAGCTGTAACCATAACTGTAAAACGGCGGTATTGATGGTGCTGACAGGGCTGGATGCGTGGAAGGCCCATGAGCTGCTGGCGCAGAATAACGGTTTTATCCGCGTGGCGCTGCAGGAAGCACCGTAGTAGAGATAGTGAAGAAATAAAAAAGGCCGCAATTGCGGCCTTTGGTATTTTGGGGGATTAGAACTGGTAGGTCATGCCTACGCCAACGATGTCATCAGTTGAGATGCCATTGGCTTCGTAGAAGCTTTCATCGTTGTCCAGCAGGTTGATTTTATAATCAACGTAAGTCGAGAAGTTTTTGTTGAAGCTGTAGGTCATACCGACATCGACATAGTTCACCAGATCCTGATCAACATAGTCGTAAGTATTACCTGGGTTGTAATCATTGCCGCCAATGTCTTTACCTTTGGAGTAAACCCATGCCAGAGACGGACGCAGGCCGAAGTCGAACTGGTACTGCGCGACGGCTTCAAAGTTCTGAGTCTGGTTGGCGATACCAAAATTACCATACGGCGTCATGTTGCGGGTTTCCGCATACATCATGGCCAGGTAAACACCCTGCGCATCATATTTTGCGCCAATGGTCCAGGCTTCAGCGCGTTCGCCACCTGCATATGGGCTGTAGCGGTTGTAGTTACCTGCACCGTATGCAACCTGTTTGTTCGTGCGGTCGGAAGATGAATATGCCGCACCCAGGCTCAGACCGAAGTCAAAATCATAGGTGGTAGACATACCGAAGCCGTCGCCGTTCTGGAAACGAACATCATCATGGCCGTTTTTCGTGCCTTCCTGATCTTCTGTTGCATCCTGGCCTTCATTCGCACCCTGATACTGCAGCGCGAAATTCAACCCCTCAACCAGACCGAAGAAATCCTGGTTACGATAGGTTGCCAGACCGTTAGCACGACCGTTCATAAAGTTATCGGTCCAGGTGTAAGAGTCACCGCCAAATACAGGCAGCATATCGGTCCAGGCTTCAACGTCGTACACGACGCCGTAATTACGGCCATAATCAAATGAACCGTATTCGCCATATTTCAGACCAGCATATGCCAGGCGGTTAAATGATTTGTCACCCGCGCCTTCGGTATCGTTAGCGAAGGTTTTGTATTCCCACTGACCGTAGCCGATCAGGTCGTTAGCGATCTGGGTTTCGCCTTTGAAACCAATCTGTACATAGGTTTCGTCGCCGTCGTCGCCAGCGTTGTCAGAGAAGGTGTGGCGCGCATCGACTTTGCCGTACAGGTCAACTTTGTTGCCGTTTTTGTTGTACATTTCAGCCGCATTGGCTGCGCCTGCCATTAATAACGCGGGTACCACAATTGCCAAAACTTTTCTTTTCATTATATATTCCCTTCAGTCATAATTTATATGAATATATGTAATCACCCTCCGCAATTACAGGCTTGATACTATTCCAGGAAGTGTAATTTAGTTTCAAAAATAAATGTAATTAAATCCTATGAAATATTGCCAAATATTTCTAGTAATCTCTTTATTTTTCTGGTGAATTAATTCATTGAATTTATACGGTGTAATTATTATTAAGTATTTCGTGGTTCTATTTTTAGATTGATTTAATTCGGCTATGTTATAATTGATTCTCTTTTAAACAACAGGATATGACGATGGAACTTGCCCGGTGGCAGCAGCGATTTGAGCGCTGGCTTGAGGAAAACTACAGCACCGACGATACCGCACATGATATTTCGCATTTTCGTCGGGTCTGGATGACGGCGCAAAAAATTATGGCTGACCAGGCGGTGGAGCCGCTGGTGATCCTGACCGCATGCTATTTCCACGATATTGTCAGCCTGCCGAAAAACCATCCCGAACGCAGCCAGTCGTCACGGCTCGCCGCACTTAAAACGTGTGACATTCTGCGCCGCGACTTCCCTGAGTTTCCGCCAGAGCACGCAGCCGCCGTCGCGCACGCGATTGAGGCGCACAGCTTCAGCGCCGGGATTGCGCCGCAGAGCATGGAAGCCAAAATCGTGCAGGACGCTGACCGGCTGGAAGCGTTAGGCGCTATCGGCCTGGCGCGGGTTTTTGCCGTCTCGGGCGCGCTGGGCGTGCCGCTTTTTGATGCAGACGATCCCTTCGCTGATGCGCGTATCCTTGACGACCGTGCGTTTGCCCTCGACCATTTTCAGACCAAGCTGCTGCGATTGCCTGATACAATGCAAACGGAAATGGGCCGCGAGCTGGCTCGCCACAATGCCGATTTCCTGATCCAGTTTATGGCGAAACTCAGTGCCGAATTACACGGCGACTGCATCGGGCTGGATAGCCAGGTGTTGAGCCGCTTCCGTCGCAGTTTGCGCAACTGAACTGTGGTAATCTGTTCCCAGTCTTTACTCTCCGGTTAAAAGAATGCAGGAAAATCGATCAGTGACAGAGCCCGCGCCAGAGCAGGCTGAGAAATCAACGGCAACGGTGCAGGCGTTGCTGCGCCAGCTGTTGGATATCTATGATGCTAAAACGCTGGCCAATCTGCTGGTGGCGCACGGCGAGAGCCACTGGAGCCCGGCGATCCTTAAGCGTCTTCTGACCAGCGAACGCGCAGGGCGTCGCCTGAGCGAAGGCGAGTTTCGTTATCTGCAAAACCTGCTTCCGCGTCCTCCTGCCGCGCATCCGAACTATGCCTTCCGCTTTATCGATCTGTTCGCCGGTATCGGCGGTATCCGACACGGTTTTGAAGCTATCGGCGGACAGTGCGTGTTTACCAGCGAGTGGAACAAACATGCCGTCCGGACCTATAAGGCCAACTGGTACTGCGATCCGAACGAGCACCATTTCAACGCGGACATCCGCGATGTCACCCTGAGCCATAAAAGCGGCGTGAGCGATGAACAGGCCGCCGAGCACATTCGACAGACGATCCCGGCGCATGACGTGCTGCTGGCCGGCTTCCCGTGTCAGCCCTTCTCGCTGGCCGGTGTCTCCAAAAAGAATGCCCTTGGACGCGCCCACGGCTTCGCCTGCGATACCCAGGGAACGCTGTTTTTTGATGTGGCGCGCATCATTGACGCCTGCCGCCCGGCCATCTTTGTGCTGGAAAACGTCAAAAATCTAAAGAGCCACGACGGCGGAAAAACCTTCCGCATTATCATGCAGACCCTGGACGAGCTGGGGTATGACGTGGCTGATTCACAGGATATGGGCGCGGACGATCCCAAAATCATTGATGGAAAACATTTTCTGCCCCAGCATCGCGAACGTATCGTGATGGTGGGGTTCCGCCGCGATCTCAATCTCAAGGGGGATTTTACCCTTCGGGATATCCCGTCTCTGTATCCCGAGCGGCGTCCTACCGTTGCCGACCTGCTGGAACCTGTCGTTGACGCGAAATTTATTCTTACCCCGGTGCTGTGGAAATACCTCTACCGCTATGCCAAGAAGCATCAGGCGAAGGGCAACGGCTTCGGTTTTGGGATGGTAAACCCCAACGATCCGCACAGCGTGACCCGTACGCTGTCCGCTCGCTACTATAAGGATGGGGCAGAGATCCTGATCGACAGAGGCTGGGACAAGGCGCTGGGTGAAAAAGATTTCGACGATCCGCACAACCAGCGTCACCGTCCGCGACGCTTAACGCCGCGGGAATGCGCCCGGTTGATGGGATTTGAAACCCCGCAGGGTTACCGCTTCCGCATTCCGGTTTCGGATACCCAGGCCTACCGCCAGTTTGGTAACTCGGTGGTGGTTCCCGCGTTCGCGGCCGTGGCAAAACTGCTGGCCTCACGCATCAGACAGGCGGTGGCGCTCCGTCAGGGTGAGGCCGTCAATGACGGATGTTCACGATAAGGCCACGCGCAGCAAAAATATGCGCGCCATCGGCACCCGTGACACCGCCATCGAAAAGCGCCTGGCCGGGCTGCTGACGCAGGCGGGGTTTGATTTCCGCGTGCAGGATCCCGCGCTTGCGGGGCGTCCGGATTTCGTCATCGACGCCTGGCAGTGCATCATCTTTACCCACGGCTGTTTCTGGCATCACCACGACTGCTACCTGTTTAAAGTCCCCGCGACGCGCACCGATTTCTGGCTGGATAAAATTGGCAAGAACGTCGAGCGTGACAGCCGGGATCTCACCGCGCTGATTGCGCAGGGCTGGCGGGTACTGATCGTCTGGGAGTGTGCGCTGAGAGGCCGATTAAAGCTGAACGATACCGATCTGAGCGAACGGCTGGAAGAGTGGATCTGCGGCGGCGGCCAGACCGCGCAGATCGACACGCAGGGTATTCACCTGCTTAAGGTTTCTCCACCTCGCAAGGCGTGACCACCGGTTTTGCGGGCAGTAAATATTTGCCCAGGGTGACCAGCACGACGGCAAACACGATGATCCCAAGAGCAATCCATTCCACAGGTGAGAGCGTTTCTCCCCCCAGTCCTGTTCCGAGCAGCACGGCCACGACCGGGTTGACGTAGGCGTAGCTGGTGGCGACAGCCGGAGAGACATTGCGGATCAGGAACATATAGGCGTTAATGGCGATGATAGAACCAAACAGCGCCAGGTAGCCTACCGCCAGAAAGCCCGACAGCGGCGGCAGGGTCGTCAGCTTTTCTCCCGTCAGCGTGGAGGCGAGCAGCAGTACAATCCCTGCGGCGAGCATCTCAATCGCGCCCGCCATCATGCCGGTCGGCAGTTCGATACGCGAACCGTAGACGGAGCCAAACGCCCAGCTCATCGAGCCAATCAGAATGATGATTGCGCCCCACGGATTCCCGCTCAGGTTACCGCCGCTGTTCAGCAGAATGATGCCGGCAAGGCCAATACCAATCCCCAGCCATTCCAGCTTGCGGGTGCGGATACCAAAAAGGCGGCTAAAGCAAAGGGTAAACAGCGGTACGGTGGCAACGACCACTGCGGCGATCCCGGACGGTACGTTCTGGTGTTCGGCAATCGTTACAAAGCCATTTCCCACCGCCAGCAGCAGCAGGCCGATCAGGGCGGCATTCAGCAGCGGGCGCAGCGGGGGAAGCTTATGCCCGCGCAGGAGCAGGAAGGCCAGCAGCAGGATGCCCGCCGAGAGGAAGCGAATGCCCGCCATCATTAGCGGCGGCCAGCTTTCCACGCCGATGCGAATGACAAAGTAGGTTGAGCCCCAGATGATGTACAGCGAAAAGAGTGCCCCGATGAGCGGTAGCAATTGCCGGAAACGCATAATCCCTCACGACGAAATAAAAAGGTCGCTGATAGTAAACGCGAAAACTATCGCGCTGGCGAGCCCTTTAATTGTGTGGCAGATGTGAATTTTTTGTTGACGCGAGGTGGGTGTTTCCGGGTTTGCGCTTTTGCTCCATACTATTCACTTAATTACCAAAAAATGAAGGGTTACGATTTTGGCAGGAAGTAGCTTATTAACATTGCTGGATGATATTGCCACCTTACTGGACGACATTTCAGTGATGGGGAAACTGGCGGCGAAGAAAACCGCAGGCGTGCTGGGCGATGATTTATCGCTTAACGCCCAGCAGGTGAGTGGGGTGAGGGCTAACCGTGAACTGCCGGTGGTGTGGGGCGTGGCGAAAGGCTCCTTCCTGAACAAGGTGATTCTGGTGCCGCTGGCGCTGCTGATCAGCGCGTTTATTCCCTGGGCCATCACGCCGCTGCTGATGATTGGCGGGGCGTTTCTCTGCTTCGAGGGTGTGGAGAAGGTGCTGCACTCCTTTAGCGCGCGCAAGCAGAGCGATACGCCGGAGGTGCGCCAGCAGCGTCTTGAAGCGCTGGCCGCGCAGGATCCGAAAACCTTCGAGCGCGATAAGGTCAAAGGCGCTATTCGGACCGACTTTATCCTGTCTGCGGAGATTGTCGCCATCACGCTGGGCATCGTGTCTGACGCGCCGCTCCTGAATCAGGTCCTGATCCTCTCCGGCATCGCGATTCTGGTCACCGTGGGCGTGTACGGCCTGGTGGGACTGATCGTCAAGCTGGACGATATTGGCTACTGGCTGGAAGAGAAAACGAGCGCGGTGGCAAGAGGCATCGGCAAAAGCCTGCTGGTGCTGGCCCCGTGGCTGATGAAGAGTTTGTCGGTGGTAGGCACGCTGGCGATGTTTCTCGTGGGCGGCGGGATCGTGGTTCACGGTATCGCGCCGCTGCACCATGCTATCGAACATTTCTCCGCGGCGCAGGGGGCTCTTGTCGCCGCAATTCTGCCCACGCTGCTGAATCTGGTGCTGGGCTTTATCATTGGCGCTATCGTGGTTGCGGTGGTGAAGCTGGTTGAAAAAATACGCGGCACGTCGCACTAATTGTTACCCGCTGTGGGATGCAAAAAGACCATTCCTCGTCTAAATTGAAACAGTTTCACCCTGATACAGGAGGCAGGTATGGTCTTTTTGGTCAGTGATGAAGTTAAGCCTAAGAAGGGCGGCCCACGTATGATTGTGACCGGCTATTCCAGCGGAATGGTGGAATGCCGGTGGCACGATGGCTATGGCATCAAGCGGGAAGCATTTCGTGAAGATGAGCTTCAGCCGGGGGACGGGCAGCACCAGCGGGACAAGGCTTAATCACATAACGCCCGGCTTTGCCGGGCGTTTTTATCTCAAGTACCGGGTGAAAGCAGCGATCAGGGAGTGTGTGTGCAGCGCGATACCTTTGTTGTAAGACAATCTTTTTTGCAGTGGCTGCATAAGCGTAGCAATCCGGGGTTGATTGTTAATCTCTGTTTTCTGGTGGTTCTGGTATTTTCCACTCTACTGACCTGGCGTGAAGTGGTGGTACTGGAAGAGGCCTACATCTCCAGCCAGCGCAATCATCTGGATACGGTGGCCAGTTCTCTGGACCGGCAGCTGCAGAACAGCGTGGACAGGATGCTGTTTTTCCGTCAGGGCATGCATGATGCGATCGAGACGCCGCTGGCCTTTGAAGTCTTACAGGATGCGGTATCACGCTTTAATACCGTCCGCATGCTTCCAACCTGGCAGATTGCCGTTGATAAAAAGCGCACGCTTCCCATAAACGGGGTCTCGGATGTGTTCGTGGATAAAACCACGCTTCTGAATCGGGACGCTGAGCGCATCAGTCATGAAATTTCTGCCGCGCTCGAAGTGGGGTATCTTCTCAGGCTGGCGTCGTCGAGAGCACAAACGGAAGCGCGGGTGATCTACGTCTCTCGTGCCGGTTTTTTCCTTTCCACGGATACGCCGGACCAGGCGGGGGATATTACCTCCCGCTATTACCATCTGGTCACGCAGCCCTGGTTTACCCAGCAGTCAGAGCGGAACAATCGCGCTCGCGCGGTGCGCTGGTTTATCTCTACCCCGTCATCCTGGACCAATGATGAACGTACGATCACCGCCAGCGTTCCCATCTATTTCGATCATTACTGGTATGGCGTCGTGGCGATGGATTTTACGCTTAGCACGATGCAGCGCCTGCTGGCCGATGCGACGGAAGACCGAACGGAAGGGGAGTATCAGCTGTACGATACCCGGCTCAATATGATTGCCACCTCTGCCCGTACGGGAAACGTGGTTAACCATTTTGACGAACGTGAAACGGCGCAGATTGCGCAGGCGATTGAGCACGCTACCGGCGGCGGGATCCGCCTCGGAAGCCGTTTTGTCAGCTGGGAACGGCTCGATCACTTCGACGGCGTCGTCCTGCGGATCCACACCCTGCACGAAGGGGTACAGGACGACTTCGGCAGCATCAGCATCGTGCTGGCGCTACTGTGGGCGCTCTTTACCGCCATGCTATTGATCTCGTGGCTGGTGATCCGCCGCATGGTGAGTAACATGTACACGCTTCAGCACTCGCTCCAGTGGCAGGCCTGGCATGATCCGCTTACGCGGCTGAATAATCGCGGCGCGCTGTTCGACCGGGCAAAATTGCTGGCGGAAACCTGTCGCCAGCAGTCGCTGCCGTTCTCTGTGATTCAGATCGATCTCGACTGTTTTAAAAACATCAACGACCGCTTCGGCCATCAGGCCGGGGATAAAGTGCTCTCCCACACGGCAGGACTGATTGCCAGCGCGCTACGCAAGAATGATGTGGCAGGGCGCGTAGGCGGGGAAGAATTTTGCATCGTCCTGCCGGGGATCGGTCTGGAGGAGGCGAGAAGCGTCGCGGACCGTATACGTTGCCGGATCAACAGTAAGGAGATCCTGGTGAAGAAGAGCACGACCCTGCGCGTCAGCGCGTCGCTGGGGGTCAGCAGCGCGGATGAAGCGGGTAACTACGAGTTTGAACAGCTGCAGTCCGTGGCGGACGCCCGGCTGTATCAGGCCAAACAGAGCGGGCGTAACCGTGTCGTCTGGCGGGATCAGGACAGGAAGTGATCCAGCCCCTCCTGCCAGCCCGCCGGGCCGGGCTGCCGGGTGTGATAAACCCGGGCGGGATTATCGTCCCGTAGCGTGATGCCCTGGCGGTTAATGCCCTTAATCACCACCGCGAAGTCAACGCTGTCGAGCAGCGGCGCATCATTGGGACCGTCGCCGAGCCCCAGCGTGGTGGGTTCAATCTCTTCCTGCTCGCGGTATTGCTCAATCAGCCAGTTCACCGCAACGTCTTTGCCGCAGCGGGCGTCCAGAACATGCCAGAAGCGCGCGCCCTGCAGGCATTTCAGGCCGACATTCGCCAGTTCCTCTTCAAACTGGACCAGTTTCTCGTCAGTATCCCGCCAGATGAGCGTGACGGACGCTTCATGCTTGCGGGCAAGCGCCGAACGGTAGCGCGTCAGTCCGGTCCACTCGCTGATAACATGATCATCCACATCGTCAAAAGTGGTGAATTTATAGCCCGTCTGCAGACGGATTTGCTCGATTCGCGGGCGAATATCCCGGTGCGTCATCCCCCTGATCTGGCGCTGAACCTTATTCCAGCGCACGTCAGGCTGAATCACCGCGCCGTTCTCGGCAATAAAAGGCAAGCCTTCAAGCCCCAGATCCAGCTGGAGATCGAGCATCTCTGCCGCGGTCTTGCTGCTGCAAAGAATGACCGGAACCTGATTATCCAGCAGCCTGTCCAGCCAGGGCATGGCGGGTTGCCACTCATAGGTGTGAATATCCAGCAGTGAACCATCCAGGTCAGAGAAAATCAGCAATGTATCCTGCAGTGAAGGCATAGCGACTCCTGGTAACAGATGCGTCTCGGTCTAAGAAAATTCCTAAAAAATAATTAAGGCGAAAACCGGAGAAAAGAGGGATGCCCCTGGCAAACCCGCATTCGGCGCGTGTTATTGCTCATAACGAAAAGCATTATGTTAAAAATATTATATTCATCGTAAGAATATATGCTTGTCAGCCAAATTCGTTGGGGATAGTGTGGCATGTACATCAGATTTCCTGGTGTAACGAATTTTCAAGTGCTTCTTGCATAAGCAAGTTTTGATCCCGGTCATCCCCATGACCGGGATTTTTTTCGCCCTACCGATTGGCTTCAGACACGCTAAAGTCGTGAATATCAAGCTCGAAGGCCTCCGCCAGCTCGCGATAGGTGTGATAATCCCTTCCGTTGACAATGACGCGGTCCGAATTATCGTCCGACCGGCGGACTTCTGACTCACTGATCTCATTGATGGCGGCCAGCAGGGCATCGACATCCACCTCGACTTCGCGCTTGATGGTGTCGCTGTACTCTTTATCGGTCTTCATTACGGGGTTCCTCATTCAACCGTGTCCAACGGTAAGTATAGACTGTGCATAAAAACGCCAATCACGCCGGGCGGCGATGTGCGTTTTTGCGTTTTGTTCTACACTGGCTCAAAACCAGAGGAGGAACGTATGAAGGTCAACGATCGGGTAACCGTTAAAACGGACGGAGGGCCGCGCCGCCCGGGTGTAGTGCTGGCAATTGAAGAGTTTAGCGAAGGCACAATGTACCTGGTATCGCTTGAAGACTACCCGCTCGGCATCTGGTTTTTTAACGAACTGGGGCATCCGGACGGCATTTTTGTCGAGAAGGCGGAGTAGCACGGCGTCGGGTAGCACAGCGCGTGCCCGACACCCTCTGCAAAAGCAAAAATCTCTGGCCAGGCCAGAGATCAAAGGTAGGGTGCACAGGTCTTAAGCGTCTAACGCATGTTGACGAAAATCCCGTTCGTCACATTATCGGTCAGGCGTACCACGTGGTAGATCACTTGCTTATTATGCGTTTTAATTTTCCTTTTAATATTTCCTTTGTGTGACGAAACGGTTTTCGCTTTAATATTCATCTGGTCAGAGATCTGAATAGTTCCTTGTCCCGCCATCCACATTCGCAGCATACTTGATTCAGTCCTGCTTAATGATAGGGTGGGTAAGTTAACCGCTCCTACATTTTTAACTTCTTTATTCAAATAATCACCCAGAATGTCATCCAGCGACTCGGGTTTAATCGATTTAGAACTGATCAATAAATTTTTACGGACCAACAAATACTCATCGAAATGGATATTCGCGATCGCCATAAAAACAATAAACAGGGTTTTTGGATGCTGATTAATGATTTGCTTAATGTGCTGACTGTTGGCTGGATCGTGAATGAAACAGTCCTCATTAATAAACACCACGCCTGGTTTTAGTTCGTCACAAGCGGCTGCGAGTTCGTCAACGGTGTGTGCATCGTTGATGTCTCTCTTTCTTACCCCTCTGCTTGCCAGGTACCCGGTTAACCCTAGCCGGGTGTAGCTGCATAAATCCATAATGATCGTTGACATGGCATACCCTCACTCAATGCGTAACGATAATTCACCATCTGCCTGAGAGCTCAAAACAGCCATACGGGATGGAAAAAAATAATAAACCTGTGAGCATGACAAAGACTTTCAGGCGGACTCACTATCCCGTAAAGTTACGTATAATTTGCCAGGAATCTTCTTAAAGTAAAGTAAATATTAAGTATTGTGAGATGGTTAGAAACAATTAAACCGCGTCAGATATATCCTGGAAGATGTTTTACGTGTTTTATTTTAGGAATATCCTCAGAAAGACAATATCAACCGTGAGGGTTATTATTTACGTGGCAGCTCGCTGACAATATCCGCTAACAGGTTGAATATCTCGCCGAATAAATGTTCACAGAAGGGAGCGATAAGTGGCATCAGTAATGACATTAATAAAATCCCAACCGTCAGCGTCAGCGGAAAACCAATGACAAACACTGAAAGCTGCGGCGCCATTCGGTTGAGTAAACCTAACGCCAGGTTGACGGTCAGCAGCAGGGTGATGATCGGCAGTGCCAGCATCAGCCCGTTCAGGAAAATTAGCCCCGCCGCTCGGGTGAGCGCCAGGAAAGCGTTGCTGTTCACCGGATTTTCGCCAATCGGCAGCGTATGGAACGTATCCACCAGCATGGAGATAAGCCAGAGATGGCCGTTGAACGACAGGAACAGCAGCATGGCGAGCAGATCGATAATGCGCGCCAGCACGGGCATATTGAGATGACTACCGGGATCGACAAACGTGGCGAACGATAGCCCCATCTGCAGGCCGATCAGTTCCCCTGCGGTACGCACCGCGGCAAAGGCGAGCTGCATGGTAAAGCCGACGGCGACGCCAATCATCACCTGCTGCAAGGCCACCCACACTGCATTCGCCGAGAAGATCGGAATATCCACGGGGGGAAGAGAGGGCGCGACGATAATTGAAATGATGATGCCCAGCCCCACCTTGACGCGCTTGGGTATCGATTTCTCACTGAGAATGGGGGCGGTGGAGATCAGCGCCATGATGCGCAGCATCGGCCAGAAGTAGACGCCGAGCCACTGAACCCACTGGTCGCTGGTGAAGTGCAGCATCGTCAGGTCAGCCGATGATGTACGGCAGATTGGTAAACAGGTTGCGCATATAGTCCAGCAACAGGTTCAGCATCCACGGCCCGGCCACGATAATCGCCACGAACACGGCGATGATTTTCGGGATGAACGACAGCGTCATTTCGTTAATCTGCGTGGCGGCCTGCAGGATACTGATAATCAGACCGGTAACCAGCGCGACAAGCAGCAGCGGCGCGGCAACGGCAATCGCGATTTTCATCGCTTCCGTGCCCATCATCATGACCGATTCGGGTGTCATTGCCGTTCCTTAACTGTAGAAACTCTGCGCCAGCGAACTGACCAGCAACTGCCAGCCGTCGACCAGCACAAAGAGCATGATCTTAAAGGGCAGGGCAATGGTCGCGGGCGGCACCATCATCATCCCGAGCGCCATCAGGACGCTGGCGATCACCAGGTCGATAATCAGGAACGGAATAAAGATGGTAAAGCCAATCTGGAATGCGGTTTTCAGCTCGCTGGTGACATAGGCAGGCAGAAGAATACGCATTGGCACTGATTCCGGTCCCTGCAGCTCGCCGGTGTTGGACAGGCGGGCAAAGAGGGCCAGGTCGGCTTCGCGGGTCTGGCGCAGCATAAATTCCCGCAGCGGCTGCGCGCCTTTATCCAGCGCCTCCTGCATGGAGATTTTGTCTTCGCTGAACGGCTGATAGGCGTCGGTATAAATCTTGTCGATAACCGGCGACATAATGAAAAAAGTCAAAAACAGCGCCAGCCCCAGCAGAACCTGGTTTGGTGGGGCGGAAGGGGTTCCCAGCGCGTTTCGCAGCAGACCAAAGACGATGATGATGCGGGTGAAGCTGGTCATCATCAGCAGGATAGCCGGAATAAACGTCAGCGAGGTGATGAATACCAGCGTCTGCACCGGAAGCGACCAGCTTTGTCCGCCGCCTGAGAGAGGGGTGGAGACCAGACCGGGCAGCTGTGCATAGACTGCGGGAGCAAACAGGCCAACGCCCGCAAGCGTCAGGGATAACAAACGGCGCATTAGGATCTCCCGGAACGCTTAAGCAAACTCTTCATGACGGACTGAAAATCCGCAGGGGCGTCTGCGCGCTCGTCCACCACAGCAGGGGCGGGCGGCAGCTTGTGTAATACGCTGATGTTTGAGGCCGTTACGCCCAAAACCAGACGCGCATCGTCTACCTCGACGATGACCACGCGCTCGCGTGGCCCCAGCGTGGTGCTCGCGCTGACCTTCAGGCCGCGGGCACCGGCGGTTTTACCCGCCAGGCCAAAGCGCTTCGCCAGCCAGGCGGCGATAAGAATAAAGGCAATAATACCGAACAATGCCCCGCTCACCTGGAGCAGAGGCGAGCCGGGAACGGCAGAAGGCTGTGATATTGTTGCCTGGGTTTTCATGCTTAACGGCTCAGACGACGCATACGTTCAGACGGGGTAATGATGTCGGTGATGCGTACGCCGTATTTATCAGCAACCACCACCACTTCACCCTGGGCAATCAGATAACCGTTGATCAGAATATCCAGCGGCTCGCCGGCCAGACCGTCAAGGGCCACCACGGAACCCTGCGTCAGGCGCAGCAGCTCTTTAATGGTCATACGGGTGCGTCCCAGCTCAACGGTCAGCTTAACCGGGATATCCATAATCAGGTCGATGTCCTGCAGCGTGCCGCTGACGTCACCGCCGCCGAGCTGCTGGAATACGGCATCCGCTGCACTTTTGGCCGGGGGTGCTTTTTGCTCGTTTAACGCGTCAGCCCACAGATCGTCCAGTGCTCCGCTGTTCTCATCGGACGGATTGTTCATGTCACTCATTTGGGCTGTTCCTCATTCAGCGAATTCAAAATCGGGTTGATCAAGTGCTCAACGCGTAACGCATACTGACCGTTAATCGTGCCGTACTGGCTTGTCAGCACGGGGACACCATCCACATGGGCAATAATGCGGTCGGGTTTTTCTATCGGCAAAACATCACCGGGTTGTAATTTCAGGATCTGAGATAACCGCAGCGGGATATCGGCGAAGCTCGCCACCAGTTCAAGCTGCGAATGCTGGACCTGGCGGACCAGGTTTTCACGCCAGTTCTGGTCTTCGTTGCGGGAGTTCTCCAGCGGCGGGTTAACCAGCAGCTCGCGCAGCGGTTCGATCATGCTGAACGGCAGGCAGATGTTGAACTCGCCGGTCAGGTTACCGATCTCCACGTGGAACGGGGTGTTAACGACGATATCGTTCGGGGAGGTGGTGATATTGGTAAATTTCACCTGCATCTCAGAACGGACGTACTCCACTTCCAGCGGGTTAATCGCTTTCCACGCGTCGCTATAAGACTCCAGCGCCAGCTTCAGCATGCGGTTAATGACGCGCTGTTCGGTGTGGGTGAATTCGCGACCTTCTACTTTGGTCGGGAAACGCCCGTCGCCGCCGAACAGGTTATCCACCGCGATGAACACCAGGCTTGGCGAAAACACCACCAGGCCAGTGCCGCGCAGCGGCTTCAGATGAATCAGGTTAAGGTTGGTCGGCACCGGCAGGTTGCGGGCAAACTCATGGTACGGCTGAATGCGGATCGCACCGACCGTGATATCCGGGCTACGACGCAGCAGGTTAAACAGCCCCATACGGAACTGACGTGCAAAACGTTCGTTAATGATCTCCAGCGCCTGCAGACGTTCACGTACCACGCGACGCTGGGTATTCGGGTCATAGGGACGAATATCGCTATCGCCGCCAATACCCGGTTGCGGATCATCATTGTTATCGCTGTCGCCGTTGAGCAGCGCATCGATTTCTGCCTGAGAAAGAATACTGTCGCCCATGTCGTTACCGCAGAATGAATGCTGTATACAGAACGTCAGTGACTTCCTGCTTAGGTTGGCCGTTTACCAGCGGGGTCGCCAGCGTTTGTTTAATGGCGTCGACCAGCTTTTGCTTACCCACATCGGTAGCCAGCGCCGAAGCGTCCTGACGAGAGAACAGCAGCAGAAGGCGGCTACGCACTTCAGGAAGGTAATCGTTCAGACGTGAACGGGTGGCTTCATCTTTCAGGCGCAGCGTAATGCCAACGTAAAGCACGCGATCCGCATCACCCAGATTGACGGTGAAGGTATCCAGCGGGAAGAACACTGGAGCCGGCGGAGGAGGTGCTTCAGCTTTGGCTGCAGCGGTGGTCGGTTCCTGCTGCATACGCCAGTAACTATAGCCCGCGGTAGCGCAGGCGGCGAGCGTGATCAACACCAGCAGCGGGATCCAGATGGAACGCTTACTTTTTTTGGTGATAGCGGAGTCAGTCATCTGATACGAGCTTCCTGTTTCGGTACAGCTTAATAAGGTGATTATCCCGTGTCCTGCTGTCGTCAAAGCGTGGAAAAGACGGGGATAATCACGCTACCTCTGGCGTTTAGGCGAAGATGTCTACGGCACTGTTACCGCGCGCTGCGGACTGCAGGGCGGCAGGAACAGGCAGTAACTCATCGCTCTCTTCATTAAAACTGCCGGTGTTGCCGGAACGCGAAGCCTGGTGCTGCTGCTGGGATGAGGACTGCTGCTGCCCGGCGAAGCTCTCGCTGCTGACGCTGCTCTGGGCAAGCTGAATACCGTTTTCCGCCAGTGAGGTCCGCAGTACCGGCAGCGCGGCTTCCAGTGCCGCACGAACATGGCTGTGCGCAGAGACCATCTGCAGCTGCGCCTGGTTATCATCCAGCTTAAGCGAAATTTGCACCTGACCCAGATCTTCCGGGTGCAGGCGCAGCTCTGCCGTCTGCTGGCCCTGCTTAGTGAACAGGGTGATGTGCTGGCTCAGGGACTGCTGCCATTCGTGGGTCCCCAGAGGCTGGCTTAACACCGGCGCGGTGGCGACGGTGGCGGCCGTCTGACTGGTCGCATGGCTGGACATAATAGGGGCCAGGGTGGCCGTTGGTGATGATGAAGAGGACGAACTGGCGAGCTCCTGCTTTTCTGCCGACGCGGCCACGGCCGGTGTAGCAGGCGCGTTGCCCTGCAGGGCCGGGTCGTTATTTTTCACCTGGCTCTGATAAGACCCAGAAAGCTGCGCTTTATCGTGGCTTCCCGTAGCCGCGTTCAGGGATGGTTGACCCGCGCCGTTTTGCGAAAGCGCCGCGGAATTGAGCGTCGAGGTGGCGGAAACGCCGTCATTGCCTGCCGCGCGAGAGGCGGTAGTTTGCTGCTGGTGCGGTAGCATCGCCATCAGCGCGCTTAATCCGGCCAGCTCTTCTTCGCTCAGCTCGCTTTTACCGTCATCTTTGCTGTTCGCCGCATTGAGCGTCTTCAGCGCGTCGCCCTTAGACAGCGGTACCAGCCCGGAAACCAGCGTATCAAGCGACGTGACGGGCGACGTTTCATCGCCGTTCAGCGCGGACTGGCGCGAAAGCAGGTCGGCGATTTTGGCCTGCAGGGTGGTATCCTCTTTGGCGTCCTGAGCCACTTTTGACAGTTTACTGCCGGCGGCTTTCAGGTCAGCCAGGGTCAGCGGCGCATCTTTGCCCTTGCCCGTTGCGTCCGAGAGGGCGCCCGCCAGCAGAGAGAGAAAGTCCTGTGCACCGTCGGTGCCTTTCCCCGTTTGCGTGCCGCCTGACAGGTCGCTGTCGCTCATCAGCAGTTGTTGCAGTGTGATCATTCCGGTTTCCTCATTGATGCGCGCTGGGCAAACTCATCCATTTTCTTCTGATCCAGACGGTTTTCCGCCAGGGTCGTTGCCGCGATCTGTCGGTCCTGTAAAGTCTGCCAGGCCTGCAGTCGCTGCTTCTTCTCGCGCCAGAAATTAAGCGCCGTATCGACTTTCTGGGTCCACTGGTTAAGCTGCTGGCGATGCTGATCTATCGCCTTCTCCAGCGTCTGGATAAACTGCTGATAGTTAATCCAGCGCTGGCTTCCAATGCCCTGTGTCATATCGGTATTGAGGTTGGTGCGATATTCATGCTGATAGTCGATTAACATCTTCAACTGTTCTTCAGCCTGCTGGCACCCGCGTCGCATTGCCCCTAGCTGCAATGCGGCATCATCAACTTCTTTTTCAGCCAGATCTTTCAGCGTTGATAACGCGCTGTTTTGCGCCATGACCTTCGCCCTCCACCTGTGTTACACCTGCGGGAAAATCAGCTCCAGTGCCTGAATTGAATCTTCCCAGTCGGCGCGTTCAAAAATGCCTTGTTGCAAAAATGCCTCCAGCTGCGGCCACAGGCTAATCGCCTTGTCGAGCATCGGGTCGCTGCCTTTGGCATACGCCCCCACGCTGACCAGATCGCGGTTGCGCTGGAAGCTGGAAAGCAGTTGTTTGAAGTTACGCACGCGGGCGTAGTGCTTCTCGGTTATCAGCGCCGTCATTGCGCGGCTGATAGAGGCTTCAATATCGATGGCCGGATAGTGTCCGGCTTCGGCCAGACGACGCGACAGCACAATATGACCGTCAAGGATCGCGCGCGCGGAGTCGGCAATCGGGTCCTGCTGGTCATCGCCTTCCGTCAGTACCGTATAGAACGCGGTGATGGATCCGCCGCCGCTGATGCCGTTCCCCGCGCGTTCCACCAGCGCAGGGAGTTTGGCGAATACCGAAGGCGGATAGCCTTTGGTCGCCGGTGGCTCACCGATGGCCAGCGCGATTTCACGCTGCGCCATCGCGTAACGGGTCAGGGAATCCATGATCAGCAGCACGTGTTTGCCGCGGTCACGAAAATCTTCGGCGATACGGGTGGCATACGCGGCACCCTGCATGCGCAGCAGCGGCGACACGTCTGCCGGTGCGGCGATCACCACCGAGCGGGCGCGGCCTTCCGCACCCAGTATGTTTTCAATAAAGTCTTTTACTTCGCGACCACGTTCGCCGATCAGGCCAACAACGATAACATCGGCTTGGGTGTAGCGCGCCATCATGCCGAGCAGGACGGATTTGCCCACGCCTGAGCCGGCGAACAGGCCCATACGTTGTCCACGTCCCACGGTCAGCAGGGCGTTAATCGGGCGCACACCGGTGTCCAGCACGTGCTCAATAGGGGTACGCTGCAGGGGGTTAAACGGCTGGGTGATCAGCGCGCCGGTTTCGGTGGTGTCCGGTGAGGGCAGTCCGTCGAGCGGTTTCCCGCTGCCGTCCAGCACGCGGCCCAGCAGGGCAGGGCCAAGCGGCAGCTGTTTCCCGCTTTGCAGCCCATCGCCAGAAATGTTTTTGGCATACACGCGCGCGCCGGGCAGAATGCCTTCGACCTCTTCAAGCGGCATCAGGAACAGGCGCTGGCCGTTAAATCCGACCACTTCGCTTTCAACTTCACGCGTTTCCAGACCATCCTGACGCTCAATGACGCAGGTCGCACCGAGCGGAAGCTGCAGGCCGGTGGCTTCGAGAACCAGGCCGGTGGCGCGCGTCAGTCGCCCATAACGACGAACGGATGGCAGTAGCGCCATCTTCGTCTCAAAGTTGTCGAGCGTGGTGAGCCAGCGGGTGAGGCGCGCGGTCATCAGACGACTCCCGGTGCCGCCAGGCGGCACAGTTCCTGCCAGCGGGTGGCGACGCTGGCATCCAGATCGCCTTCATCGGCAGAGACTTTGCAGCCGCCGTGATGTAGCGACGGATCGCCGCGCAGGCGCCAGCCGTGCAGGTTAAGCGTCGCGCCCAGGCTTTCTTCAACGCGCTGCAGGTCGTCCGGATGGACGCGAAGCTGCGGCTTCCCGCTGAACAGCGGCTCCTGCTGAAGCAGCCCCTGAATTTGTTTGATAAGCGCAGTGTTATCCACCACGGGGGTCTGGCCGATAACCTGACGCGCGGCTTCCAGCGCCATCTGCATCAGTCGCGAGGCAATCACGCTGTCCAGCGCGTCCAGGGTGTGCTGGAACTCGCTGACCAGCTGCTGCATGCGGGCATGGATCGGCGCCTGCTGCTGGCGCGCCTGATCGATACCGTGCTCTAACCCTTTCGCCAGACCTTCCTGATACCCCTGCTCGTGGCCTTTCTGGCGTCCTTCGTTCAGACCGGCGTTATAGCCCTGCTCGTGCGCCTGCATTTGCAGCTGCGCCAGCATCTGGGCCTGCTGCTCCTCTTCGGTCAGCTCGGGCTGCTCGACGTCCGGGTCAAGCTCTTCGGTTGCGATGACGGCCGGCGTGAACTCGGAGAGGGGAGGCGCCAGATCGTCCGGCGTCCAGCGCTTCCAGGGCAGCTCATTAGACATAGGTGTCGTCTCCGCTGCCAATCACCATCTCGCCGGTTTCCGCCAGACGACGAACAATAAGCAGAATGGCTTTCTGTTCGTTTTCCACCTGAGACAGACGAACCGGGCCGCGGTTGGCAAGGTCGTCGCGCAGGATATCGGCCGCACGCTGAGACATGTTGCGCAGGAACTTCTCGCGCAGCGGCTGCTCGGCGCCTTTGAGGGCGATAAGCAGCGACTCGGAATCCACTTCCTGGAGCAGGCGCTGGATGCTGCGGTCGTCCACTTCCACGAGGTTTTCGAACAGGAACATCTCGTCGATGATTTTCTGTGCCAGCTCGCCGTCGAATTCGCGAACCGCCGTAATGACGGCCTCTTCCTGCTGCGTTTTCATCAGGTTGATGATTTCCGCCGCCGTTCTCACGCCGCCCATTTTGCTGCGCTTGAGGTTCTGGCCGTCAAGCAGGTTGTTCAGCACTTCTGTCAGCTCCGCCAGCGCGGCCGGCTGGACGCCGCCGAAGGTCGCGATACGCAGCATCACATCGTGACGCAGGCGCTCTTCGAACAGCGCCAGAATATCGGCCGCCTGGCCACGTTTGAGGTGGACAAGGATGGTGGCGATAATCTGCGGGTGCTCGTCGCGAATAAGGTCGGCGGCACTCTGCGGCTCCATAAAGTTGAGCGTTTCGATACCGCTGGCGGTATCGCGCGTTTCCAGAATATCTTCCAGCAGGCTGGAGGCACGCTCTTCGCCCAGCGCCTTGACCAGCACGGAGCGCAGGTAGTCGTTGGCGTTGATGTTGAGCGCGGCAAACTGTTCAGCTTCCTGTTCAAACTCTGCCAGCACTTCGGTCAGCTGCTTGTTGGAGATCTGACGCACGTTGGCCATGGCCGCACTGAGAATTTGCACTTCTCGCTGGGAAAGGTGTTTAAACACCTCTGCCGCACGATCTTCGCCAATGGTCATCAGCAGGATGACGCTTTTATCGGTGCCCGTAAGCGTATTACTCATGTTCGTTACCCATCCACTGGCGGATGACCAGCGCCACGACGCGCGGATCGTTATCTGACATTTCGCGAATGCGCTGGCTCATGACCTCAGCGCCCATGCGCTGGTTAGCACGACGCTGCTGTATCTGTTCATCTTTGCTGAGGCGAACTTCAACCGCTTCTTCCGTTTCCTGACGCGCAGACATCTGCTCGCGAGCCGCTTTTTCGGCTTCAGCACGGCGCTGGAGCTGCGGACGAACGCCCTTACGCCACAGCAGCCACGCGACAATCAGCACCAGCAGCCAGCGTCCTGCGGACATCAGCTGATCGATAAACGCCTGCTGTTGCCAGAACGGCAGTTCACCGCCGGTCTCATCAACCGAGTTGAACGGTGAGTTCACCACGTTGAGGGTATCGCCGCGCTTCTCGGAGTAACCCATCGCTTCACGGGTCAGGTTTTCAATCTGCTTCATCTGCTCGGCAGTCAACGGCAGCGGTTTGCCGTCCGCCAGCGTTTTGTAATTCACCACTACCGCAACGGAAAGACGCTGAATATCGCCAACGTTCAGTTTAGTGTGGCGAATCGTCCGATCCACTTCGTAGTTCGTGGTTTCGTTACGGCTGCTGGTGCGCGGACCGGCGTTATTGGTCGTTGAGGTGGTCTGCTGATTATTTTGCTGACCGTTCTGCTGATTGGCTGGCGGCGTAGAGATCGGTGCCGCGTTAGCCGGGGCAGGCTGGTTAGACAGCGCGCCCGGCACGCCGCCCGGGTAGGCACCGCCGATCTGTTCGTTCGAATTGATCTGGCGTGAACGCATCACCGCCTGAGCCGCATCGCCGTTCGGGCTGTATTGTTCTTCAGTTTGTTCTTTATTCGCGAAGTCGATCTGCGCGGTAACCTGCGCGTGTACGTTGCTGTTACCCACGACTGGGCCGAGGATGGCTTCAATTCGGCGCTGGAGACGGTTTTCGACATCGGCGGCATACTTCAGCTGCGCATCATTCAGATCGCGACCGGCGGTATTGGATTGCGTCAGCAGGTGACCGCTTTGGTCAACCAGCGTCACGTTACCCGGCGGCAGACCGGCGACGGCGCTGGAGACGAGATGCGTCACCGCGCTGATTTGCCCTTCGTCCAGCGCGCGGCCAGGCTCAAGGTTCACGGTAACGGAAGCTGAAGGTGATTTCTGTTCACGGACAAATAAAGAAGGTTTAGGCATCGCCAGGTGCACGCGGGCACTCTTCACCGGGCCTAATGTTTCAATGGTGCGGGCCAGTTCACCTTCCAGCGCACGCTGGTAGTTCACCTGCTCGCTGAACTGGCTGATACCGAATTTTTCCTGATCCAGCAGCTCAAAGCCCACCGCGCCGCCTTTCGGCAGCCCCTGCTGAGCCAGACGCAGACGCAGTTCGTGCACCTTATCAGCCGGGACCTCCAGCGCACCGCCATTATCGGCAAAGCGATAAGGAATGTTCATCTGGGTAAGCTGGGTGACGATGGCGCCGCCATCCTGATCGGAAAGGTTGCTGTAGAGCGTCCGGTAATCAGGGCTTTTCGCCCACAGGACCATCGCTACAAGGATCGCAATTGCGGCAGCGCCTGCCACGATCAACGGGATTTTAGGATTCGCGCGAAGGCGGTTCATCCACTCGAGTGATTTATTCTGCGGCGCTGTCGATGCTGTTGCACTCATTGCGCACCTCTTAAATCCTGGTGGTTTACGTTATTCGTGTAGAGAAACAAAACTGACTCCCGGGTCGGCAAACACGACAAAAGTTCCATATTGATGGCCCTGCCATTATTTGATGATTCGTGATTTTCTATGCGTCAAATAACCTGGTTTTTTCATGCTATTTACCGCCATTATCTTATTGACAAGCTGTTAGTCTTGACCGCGTAAAAAACCATCCAGGGGAGAGTCATGGCTATACAGGGCATTGAAGGGGTAATCAGTCAGCTGCAGGCAACGGCGATGACGGCCCGTAATCAGAATGTGGCAGATCAGCAGCCGAGCATCAGCTTCGCGGGGCAACTGCATGCCGCTCTTGACCGTATCAGTGATACCCAGACCGCAGCACGCACTCAGGCTGAAAAGTTCACCCTCGGTGAGCCGGGCGTGGCGCTGAATGATGTCATGACCGATCTGCAAAAAGCCTCGGTTTCCCTGCAGATGGGGATCCAGGTGCGTAACAAGCTGGTGTCGGCCTATCAGGAAGTCATGGGGATGCAGGTTTAAGACCTGTCGATCTTCGCTGGCAGCCGCAGCGCTTTAATGCCACAATATTTTTTTCTTCGAATGCAGGAAAGATGATGAAAAAAATAGCAATTGCTGGCGCGCTGCTGGCACTGACCGGGTGCGTTCAGGTCGATAACTATAACGACGTGATCAAGCATCCTGTCCCGGCGCATCTGGCGGGATACTGGCAGTCGAAAGGGCCCCAGAGCAACATGGTCAGCCCGAAGGCGATTGCCACGCTGGTGGTGACGGAAGAGGGCGATACGCTGGACTGCCGTCAGTGGCAGCGCGTGATTGCCGTGCCGGGTAAAATCATGCTGCGTTCAGACAGTTATTACAACGTGACGCGTAAGCTGGATATCTATCCGCTGGAGCGTGATGGCTCGACGCTTGAGTACGACGGGCTGGAGCTGCAGAAGGTCGATCGCCCAACGGTTGAGTGTGCCGATTACCTGAGCAAGAATCCGCTGGAGAGTAAGCTGCCCTAAGGGTAAAAGCAAAACGGCAACCTCGTTGCCGTTTTTGGTGTTTGCGCCCTCTCCCCGTGGGAGAGGGACGGGGTGAGGGCATCAGGCCGCACGTTTCACGTTCTACAGCGCATCCTCTATTACCCAAACGCTGACGCTTCCCCCATTACAGGTAAACGTCCCTTCGCCATCCGCCGCCGTGGTGATGGTTTCTTCGCGATTGCCGAGAAAATCCCGCCACGTTTTGTTGCCGTAGTTTTCCCCAAGACAAATCACTTTCTCGCCGTCGTCCCCGTTCGACAGCACCACCACGCAGCCGGGATCGTCATCCGTGCCGCTGCGGCTGAAGGCGATGCAGTTAGGATGGTCAAAAAACAGCGTTTGCACGCCGTGGGCAAAACGCTGTCGAGCGAGGATCAGCTCGTGAAGCTGCTCAATGACCGGCATATCAATATGGTACGTTTCACCGTCTCCTCCCGCGTCGTCATAGCTGGCGCCGAAAAGATCCGGATAAAAGACGCTCGGCACGCCATTTTCTCGCAGCAGGATCAGCGCGTACGCCAGCGGTTTAAACCAGGCTTCGACCGGGGCTTCCAGCGCCTGCAAAGGCTGGGTGTCGTGGTTCGCGACGAGGGTGACAGCATGAAACGGATCGGCTTCTACCAGGGTGCCGGTGAAGATTTGGCTCATGTCGTAATCCCGGCCCTGACGTGACGCCTCGTGGAATTTCATCTGCAGAGGAGCATCAAAGAGCATGGTTTTGCCTTCGACCTGGTCAATATAGGCCTGAAGTTTATCCACCTCATGGGACCAGTATTCCGCGACGATAAACAGCGGCTGGTCGGCGACTTCCTGAACGTGCTCAATCCACTCTTTGTAGAACCAGGCGGGAATATGCTTGACGGCGTCCAGACGAAAACCGTCGCAGCGCGTCTGTTCCATGACCCAGCGGGCCCAGTATTTGATCTCCTCGGTCACGGCGTGATTGCGAAAGTCGATATTTTCGCCCATCAGATAGTCGAAGTTACCCATCTCATCATCAACCTGATCGTTCCAGCCTTCGCCGGTGTAGTCGTTGACGATTTTAAAGATGCCGTCTTCATCGGGGTTTTCAATGTGGTCGACGCCGCTGAAGCATTTGTAGTCCCAGATAAACTGTGAGTACTGCCCGGCCCGGGCAGGGAAGGTGTAGCGGGTCCAGGCTTCGCACTCAATGACTTCGTCATCAATTTGCGTGCGGTCCTGCTCGTTCACGCGCTGCACGCGCACAGGCTCTTTTTCATCGGCGCCCATTTTGTGGTTGACCACCACGTCCAGCAGTACGGCAATGTCGTTGCTCTTGAGGGCGTCGATGGCCTCCAGCAGCTGCGCTTTGTCGCCGTATTTGGTGGCGATACTGCCTTTCTGGTCAAACTCGCCCAGATCGAACAGGTCATAGGAGTCATAGCCGACAGAATACCCGCCTGATGCGCCTTTATACGCGGGCGGCAGCCAGATCATGTTGATGCCGATTTCGTTAAGGTTGGGGGCTAACGCCGTGACCTCTCGCCACAATTCACCGCCAGCAGGGTAGTACCAGTGAAAACATTGTAACAGGGTGGGGTTTTTCATCATCCTTGCTCCAGAAGCCGTTGGCAGACTTCTGGAGTATGGATGATGAATCGCTAATGTGTATTATTGATTCATCTCTCCGGGAAATAAAATGTTGCCAGAAAGCCTACCGTAGGTCACGTTTACGTTTTTTTGCTTGTTGGTTTGCGCAATAAGGCCGCTCAGCTCGCTCATCCTTTCCTGTAGCAACTCTTTAAGAATGATTTCATTCTGAAGCACCTGATTCAGTATCACCATAGCCTGGTCCTGAACAGACTTACTGTCCGGCGGAAATGGGGTCGTGCTGATCTCTTCAACCAGCGAAACGTACGCAACTTCCTGGTCAATAAGCTCATCCCATTTCCCGGATTGAGCAAGGCTTAGCATGGTATTACTAAGCGCATTAAGGGCATGCCACTTTTTTAGGGATAAGCTGGAGTTGTTCATTACTGTTAATCCTGCTTGGGAGAATAACCCGGGCCGATTTGCTTCCAGGCGTCAGAAATATTGAGCAGCAGAGCCTCGACTTCGGTAATTGCCTCGATGTCATTGCGCAGGTTGGCATGTAACAAACGGCGTACCATATAGTCATAGAGCGCAGAAAGGTTGCGGGGGAGTTCCCCCCCCACATCCATATTTAACCCAGCCTTAAGGCCATTTTCGATAATATTAATGGCCTTAGACAGGGCCTCTCCTTTCGCTGGGATATCTCCCTGCTCAAGGAAAAGGCGCGCCCGAATAAGCGCGCTATGGATACCGTCGAACAGCATGACTACCAACTGGTGCGGGCTGGCACTCAAGACAGCAGATTCAAGACCTACCTGTTGATAGGCTTGTACACCAGATTTGCTATACATATCGGTTCCTTTATTACTTACTGCTGAACTGTTGGTTTAAATAAGTGGCCGTGCCATTGAATTTAGTGACCAGCTTATCCAAATCGTTAAATTGCTTTTTATAACGCGCCATCGTGGCTTCAATGGTTAATTCCATCGCGTCGTAACGTTTGCCGATGGATTTGAGCGTGGCGTTAATACCGTCCTTCGCATTCTGAATCACACCCTCTTTACCGATAGAGGTGCTCAGCATATCGGTCAAGGTGTTATTCATTTGTGTGGCGAAACCGGTTTGTTTTCCGTCACCCACAAAATAGGCCTGCACACCAGCCGGATCGTCGGTGAGGATCTTGGTTAATTTTTTATCATCAATTTTTAGGTTGCCAATCGCACCATCTGCGCCTTTGACCGGGTCCTGAGTGATGCCAAGTTGAGCCATGATGGCATAGGATCCACTTTGTACATTGGTCAATAAAGCACGAAGATCGGATTGTACTCCGCGGATAGTGCTGTCACCCATTAACACGCCGTTGTTCGAAGACTGGGCGGTTGCACCCACTGCAGGCGGCTCGTATTTGGTCAGAGAAGCGATGGTAGACTGCAGAGAGTTATAGGCATTAACCCAGTCCGTAATGGCTTTTTTGTTATCGTCGGTAGAGCGGGCTACCGTCAGAGTTTCATCTGCCGTGCTCGGGGCTTTCAGGGTTAATGTTACGCCAGGCAGAGCGTCAGTAATGGTATTGCTCTGGCGAACAATTTGAATACCGTTCACGTTAATGACGGCATTTTGTGACTTAACCTGCACACTCAGCGCGGCGCTGCCGATGACGGCGTTCAGCGTATCGTCCCCGGTCACCGATACCGTCATATCGGAATCGGTACCCGTGGTTTTTGAGGTCAGCATCAGACGGTAGTCGCCGTCATCGGCTTTCACCACGCTTGCTGATACGTTGCCGTTGGCCGCATTGATAGCTTTTGCAATCCCGTTCAGTGAAGTATCGCCATCGGCGAGCGTTACCGTCAGTGGTTTGCTGTCAGCTCCTGCTTGGGTGATGGTAATGGTTCGGCTATTGGAACCCGTTGCCCCCCCCAACTGCTTTGTGTTGCTATCAATGGTGCCGGGAGTAGTCGTCAGAACCTGGCCTTTCGCGATCTTACCGACATTAATAGTAACGTCGCCAACGTTAGCGCTGGAGGTACTGATAGCGGAGAATGCGGTGTTGGTGCTGGAAACGGACGTAGAGTTCCAGGTATCCGTCTTTGCCAGCTTTGCTGCTGCGGTTTGCAGGGTGGTCAGGGCGCTTTGTAATTTTCCGTAACCGGTGATTTGCGCGTCGTAAGTAGTCTTTTGTTTGGCAATCGCCGTTAATTTAGTCTCTTCTGCTGCCTGCAGCTTATCGTACAGATCCGACAGGCCGGGCACGCCCACCCCGAGATTACTGATAGTCGCCATGTAATGTTCCTTTTCAATGGATGTTTCAGTCGTTTATCGGCCCATCTTGCAAAAAGTTTACGGCGAGTTTTAAAAAATAATCGCGCAATAAGCGTTCATTATTTCGCTTTTAACGTCTGACAGGTCGTTATTGAGGAGGGTAAAAATAAAGCAACTAGCCTTAACATTTTACAACTGGTTGGTATTCTTAGTGCCATTACTGCTAAATAAATTGTTATAAAACAAAATGTTATTTTTTTTCTTCGATATTTTCTAAAGTCTGCTTCAAGGGCGTCGATAACCTTGTTGACGGTGAGAGACGCCGTGAGTGTTAGGCACCGACCCTAGAAACCATTTTTGAAGGAATTAAAATTATGGCAGTTATCAATACTAACCTGTTGTCCCTGACCACTCAGAACAACCTGAACAAATCTCAGTCTTCTCTGGGCACCGCTATCGAGCGTCTGTCTTCCGGTCTGCGTATCAACAGCTCTAAAGATGACGCTGCTGGTCAGGCAATTGCAAACCGCATGAACTCTCAGATCAAAGGGATGACTCAGGCTGCACGTAACGCTAACGACGGTATCTCTCTGGTTCAGACCGCTGAAGGTAACCTGAACGAGATCAACTCCAACTTACAGCGTATCCGTGAGCTGGCTGTTCAGGCTGCGAACGACACTAACGGTACTACTGACTACACCTCAATCAGCACTGAAATCACTCAGCGCCTGGGTGAAATCGATCGTATCGCTGGCGCTGCTAACTTCAACGGCAAAAAACTGCTGGACGGTAGCCAGACAGCTTCCCTGAACATCCAGGTTGGTGCAGGTACTGGCGCAACTGATAGCATCGCTATCACCACTGGCGCACTGATCAACGCAAAAGCAACCAGCCTCGACACTGGACTGACCGGTACTATCACCGATAACAGCACTGCAAAAGCGTTCATCACTGCTGCAGACAACGCTATCTCCAAAATTGATACCGCGCGTTCTAACATGGGTGCGATTCAGAACCGTTTCGAATCTACCATCAACAACCTGAACAACTCTATCACTAACCTGTCTGCTGCTCAGTCCCGTATCCAGGACGCTGACTATGCAACTGAAGTTTCTAACATGTCTCGCGCGCAGATCCTGCAGCAGGCTGGTACTTCCGTGCTGTCTCAGGCAAACCAGGTTCCACAGGCTATGCTGTCCCTGCTGCGTTAATAGACGCCAAATATTTAAAAAAGGTTGCTGGAAACAGCAGCCTTTTTTTTCACTATTGTTCCGTAAAATCACCGGGTGGTAATCTGTAAAATAAGGCTGCATTTATCAGCGTTTTCCCGCCATCACTCCTGAGACACAGTGTTACTCTGCCTAAAATCTCCTGTTCTGGTCGTCTGACGACAGTTTACCGAAGAGTTATAAGATGAGTGAATTCGCACGTAGCCGGGCTATGCGTCAGTTTTATCGGAATGTGTTTACCCGATTCATTGATCTGCCAGAAGCCGATATTATGCCTGCCAACATTACGGCCGAAATTTTCAGTTTTAAAAGCACTAATTTTACCGCTCTCGAACCGATGATTCGCGCGGCCGAAACGGGGCTGGATGCTGAAAAAGATGCGGCATTAAAAGACATGCTATGTGCCATCGTGCTGGCCAACAGTGCGCTTGATGAGTCCCGTACTGGCGATAAACAGATATTATCTTCATCCCAATGTGCACAGCTGACCGAATATGTTGTCTCGGCATTAAACGCCGACAGTAATATTCATTATCTTGTCGCCGCCATTCAGCTACTGTTTCGCGTAAATGAAATCAGCTCAGCACTATTCTTAATAAACAACAACCTTTCGCTGGTCAGCAATTCGGCACCTGTGCTGAAAATCCTGCTGTTAATCTGTTTAATTGAAAATGATTTCAACCAGGCGATGGTTGTTATCCAGGCCCTGACGGCAGACGCTGCATTAATCGGCGAAGACCCTATGGCCCTGTTGATGATTACTTGCGGCATCTACCGGCTTGGAGGCATTCCGGATTCTTACATTGATTTTAGATCGCTTAAAGCGAGCGAGTACGTAGCGGTGAAGGGGGCCTGGGAAAACTGGATTGTAAAAACCTCAGAGACCAAAACGACGGTATTGCTAACCTGCACTCGCGAAGAATATTTCGAACACGCCGTACCGACGCTTTACTCCCTCTATGAAACCAATCGCGACGTCCTGGATGTTCACGTTCACGTTTTCAATGGTAGCAATGAGATAAAAGAAAGTCTGCTGGCGCTTCGGGAACAATTTCCCGAGCTCAATCTCTCTGCCAGCCATGAGACGATTGCCAGCAATAAGGACACCTCAGTGATCAGCGCTGCGCGTCGCATTGTTTTCCTGCGCCATGCTCTGAGCACTTTTAATACATCTGTTATTGCCATTAATTCAAATGTGCTTGCGCGTAAACCCTGGGCCGAGCCCGACGCGTCGCTACTGTTGTTACAAACCGAAGACTCACCGTTCTGGGAAGAGGTCTTTGCCGGTTTTATCTACGCCAGACCTTGCGGCATCGCACAACGCTATCTCGATCGGGCCGCACACTTTATCGACGTTAACCTTACCAGCGGCAACTGTGCGCCGGGCCTGGAACAGGTCGCACTCTTTGCGTGCCTGGATAGCCTTTCGCCACAAGACCAGCATTCGATTACCCGTGCTGAGCGTTGCGCAGTACTGGGTAGCCCCGCTGTGGATGAGGCGTTTTGCTGGGTGGCGATGAAGGCAGAGGGCCCCTATCAGGAGTTTAAATCAACACTTATCGGTAAATACCAACGCTAAACACTGGCCCTGTAATAACGAGAATCTGGAATAAACGTGACGACAATGTATCCCAACCAACGGGTCAGCCCTGAGACCCTTTATGCTGCTGCGGCACTTAATCTCCTGGCCACGCCGGTTCCTGCATTTGCTCATGTCATGGAGATTGGTTGTGGATCAGCAACGAGCCTCATTATGCACGCCTGGGCTCACCCGGAGAGTATAGCTATTGGTGTGGATATTGATGGACAGGCGATCCTGAAGGGGAAGCAGTTGGTTGCAGGGCTGGGTTGTCAGAATGTTGAACTGTTTGAGGCAGGGTTAGGGGATTTGCTTGCGGTCGATCCCGGCGAGTTTGATTACATCATTATCCACCAGAGTTTTGCTTTTCTGGGCAAAAGCGAGCGAGAAGCACTCTTGCAGTGGTGTCACGCGCATTTATCCATAAATGGTGTTATCGCCATAAAATGGTCTGTGCTGCCGGGAAGTTCAGCGCGTCTCGCGTTGGGTGAAGCGCTACGCTTTCATCTTGAACGGGCAGAAGCGGGCAGCGATCTGCTGGCTTCTGCCCGTGCCATGCTGAGTTTTATGCTATTAACACTGGAGGAAGGCGCGCTCAAGAACGAAGTCCTACGTGCTGAAAAAATGGACGACAACGCACTGATTCTCGCCTTCTTAACCCCGACTGACGGGGCATGTACTTTGGCTGCCTTCTGTTCACAGGCGGAACAGGTGGGTCTGCAGTATCTGGGCGATATCCTTCCGCAGTCAGAGCTAGGAAGCTATTATAATCCGACAATTGAAGAACTGCTCGAGGCCGTCAGTGCCGGAGCCAGCAGAACAATGGCACAGCAGTATCTTGACTATGCCGTGCAGCGCTCAGAACGCTTTACTCTGCTGTGTCACCTGAATAGCCACCAGCCTCCCATCAAACCGGATCTTAATCAGCTTAGAAACCTGCACTGGGCCGGAAGCTTTGTGCCGGTCGAAATGGATCCCGCAAAAGCACCGCATCAATTCAGGAACAGTAACGGTCGAATCATTCGCACCGACAACGCCGTTATTATCCGCATCATGGAATTGCTGGGTAATGTCTGGCCGATGTCCTTAAGTTTCGAGCAGCTACTGCTCAACTGCCATGCCCCTGAAACGCAGGAGGATTATCAGGATACGGTCCTGGATGCCCTCACAACGCTGTTTATGACAGGCGCGGACGGCCTCTTTTGGAGTGCGGCTCCAGGCCCCTATAACGCTGCGCAAAACGATGAGCTGGCACCGGTGGGGGGGCTGCCTTCCGAACAGCCGTTGGATGCCATCCGCATCATGAATTTGTGGGGAGAGTGGGCCTCCTTAACGCCCGACGAGTGGCGTTATCTTCAGTACGATATGAACAGAGCAGGACTGGCAAACTGGCAACACTACTCGTCGCTGAAAATTAAAGGGCTGCTGACGGGCTCTCCGGAGGCATGGAAAAAACATCTGCAGTGTTTTCTGCGTGCGGGCATGCTCGACGTACTCAAATCGCAGCTTTCGCTGCTGTTATTATTGAGCGTCGACAAGGCACAGGGGGGATTGCTGCTGAAGGGCAACGCCGAATCCGAATTAGCCGATCCTGACGTCGATGCCATTTATGCACGAGCGAACAGTCTCATTCAGGAAGGGCGATCTCAAGAAGCCCGGGAGTACGCCCGCGCATTGATGGAGAAAAAACCCGACAATATTCATGTGCTTCGCTGCTACTCAAAAACGTGCGTCTTAACCTCTGCCTGGGATGACGCTCTGGCATCGCTTTGTACGCTAATGGGATATTATTTTTCCAGCCTTGATATCTATTATGATCTCGCCACAGTACTTCAGCGCAAGCGTGAGTTTTACGGTTCGCGGCTGATTGTCCGTACTTTACTGCGCCTGAATAAAAAAAATATTGATTACTGGCTCAGTATGGCATCGCTGCACCATGCTTACGGCGATATGTCGTTGGCAGAAAAATGCTGTAGGGAAATTATGCGTTTTCAGCATCCCGGCCCAAGTTCGCTTGGACTCACCGGCATTGTCCTGAGTGACAACCATAAAATGGCAGAAGCGCGCTATTTTATGGAAAAGGCTGTTGAGCTCAGTAATTACAATTTTGGTTACTTCAGCAATTTACTTTTTGTGATGAGTCATGACGCTAGCGTGAAGGCTGAAGAGCTGCTGGAAAAGCATATCGAGTTTGGCCGTCGTACGGCGTCCTGGGCTGAAGAGACCGGGGTAAAGCTGACGCTAACTAATTCCCAGGAACCTCAGCGCAAACTTCGGCTCGGTTTTGTTTCCGGAGATTTGCGTAAACATCCGGTGGCAAATTTCCTGCTGCCATACTGGGACGCCATTAATCGCGAAAAATATGATTTGGTTGCCTATAACACGCTTTTCCTGGAAGAGGATGACGTTTATCGCCACCTGCGTCAGAGCGCTACCCTTTGGCGCCAGGTTGATGCTATCAGCGATATTGAGCTGGCGAAACTGATCGCAGAAGATGGGATTGATATTCTGTTCGATTTATCGGGCCATACCGCTTATAACCGGCTACCGGTCTTCGCTCTGCGCCCGGCACCGATCCAGATTACATGGATAGGATACCCTGGCACCACCGGGATGAAAGAGATGGATTATATTCTGCTTTCGGCGAGCCTGGCACAGTCTCCGGCCCTTGAAAAACAGCTGGTGGAAAATGCGATGTTCGTGGCGACGCGTAAGAGTTTCGAACCTCACCCGCGAAGCCCCGATATTAACCCCTTACCTGCGCTGCAAAATGGTTTTATCACGTTTGGAAGCTTCAACCGGTCAAAAAAAATAAATGACCAGGTTCTGAATACGTGGGCTTCAATTTTGCAGGGCTACCCTGAAAGTCGTCTCTTAATCGGTAATATGACCGATGCCGAAATGATCTCTGCCATGACGAAGCGCTTTAAACAGCGTGGAGTTTCGCAAGACAGATTACTTTTCCGTGGCCTGGTCGAACTGGACGAATACCTGGCTCTGCACCATGAAATCGATATTTTACTTGATGCCTTCCCCTACAGCGGCGGAACAACGACGCATCATGGAGCCTGGATGGGCGTTCCGACAATTACGATGAATGGTCCGACCATACCCTGCCAGCAGGGAGTAGATATTATGCGTTCTTACGGGCTGGAACAGTTTATCGCTGATGATGAGGATGATTATATTTATAAGGCAATTGGCTGGCGTCAACATATTCCAGCGTTAGCTGAAATACGTCTGGGGATGCGCGATAGGATCCCGGTTAATCCCTTACCAGATTTTAATATTGCCGAAAATTTTGAGCGGGCGCTGCGTGAAGCATGGGAAATCTATTGTCGGGGAGAAAAGCCACATCCGTTTCTCATTGCCGAGGAGCGTTCGTGAATGGCAATCGATTATCAGGCTGCCAGTTGGGCAAAATTTAACGGTATCAATACCGAGGTACGCTATGAATGAAATTTACGTAACCAGTCCATTTTTGCCCCCTTTGGAGGAGTTTATTCCTTATCTGGAGAAAATCTGGCAAAACAAGACTCTGACAAATGGCGGGCCTTTCCACCAGCAGCTGGAAGAGGCTCTGGCGCAATACCTTGGCGTTAAGCACCTTTCTCTATTCGCTAACGGTACGCTGGCGCTGCTGACGGCATTTCAGGCATTGCGTCTGAGCGGAGAGGTAATCACTACGCCGTATTCCTTTGTGGCGACCTCACACAGTTTGCTGTGGAATGGCTTAACGCCTGTCTTCGCTGATATTGATCCACGAACCTATAATATTAACCCGGATTGCATCGAAGAATTAATTACGCCAAATACCACGGCCATTTTGCCTGTCCATTGTTATGGTATCCCTTGCGACATCGACAAAATACAGAAAATTGCTGACGTCTATGGCTTACGGGTAATTTATGATGCCGCGCATGCGTTTAATGTTCGAAAAAATGATATCAGCATTCTAAACCATGGTGATTTGTCGGTACTCAGCTTCCATGCCACCAAAGTTTTTAACACCTTTGAGGGGGGGGCGATCATTTCCCAGGATCTTAAAACTAAACAGCGCATCGACTATCTAAAGAACTTTGGTTTTGCCGGTGAGACCCGCATCGTGGCACCAGGCATAAACGCCAAAATGAATGAAGTGGAAGCGGCGTTTGGTCTTCTGCAACTTAAGCATATTGATAAAGCTCTGGAAGAACGCAAAGCGATTCATCAACGCTATTGCGAGCTGTTAAAAGGACTGGAAGGATTAACGTTTGTCGACGTGCCAGACGATGTGAGCTGGAACCATGCGTATTTCCCGGTGCTCATTGAGCCGAAATTTGGCATGAGTCGCGATGATGTTTATACATTATTTAAAGCTGACGGCATTCTGACTCGCCGCTATTTCTATCCATTAATTAGTTCTTTTGCGATGTACAGAGGGTTTCCTTCTTCTGCTGAAGAGCATCTGCCTGTTGCCAATGATATCGCCGACAAGGTGCTGTGCCTTCCAATTTATCCCGGATTAACGCCAGAGGATCAAGATCGCGTAGTGAATGCTCTTAGACGCGCATCTCTGTCTGGTGAGGTACCGTCTAACGAGTCGGCAATATACGCGGGGCTCGTAGTATGACCGTGATGCGCACTGCAATGATCCTGGATGCGGGTTTTGCCTCACTGCCGTTACAACAGGCCATAAAAGCGGCGGGTTTTCGTACGCTCGCCTGTAGCGGCAAAGCTCAGGATGCAGGTATGAAATATGCCAACGCGACCTGCGTGCAAAATTATGCCGATAGCAAAGCCGTACTGGCGATTGCCCGTAATGAAAAAATTACTGCGCTATCCCCCGGCGTAACTGATGTGTCCTATCTTTCAGGTTGCCGTGTGGCGGATGAGCTTGGCCTTCCAGGCTTCGACTCACCCGAAGTCAGCGATCTTCTCTTTTTGAAAGATCGCTTCAGAAAATGGGCCAGCGCCCAAGGCTACCCAATACCGCGGGCTGTAAGAAGCCCGCAGGACGCGCACTTGCTAGCATTCCCGCTGCTGGTTAAACCTGTTGATGCTTACAGTGGTATGGGGATTTCACTTATTCATCAGCCGTCAGAGCTGGATGAGGCGGTAAAAATCGCCTGCTCTGCATCGCCGGGAGGGCAGTGTGTCATTGAAACATTCTGCCAGGGAGCCCTATATAGCCATTCTGCTTTTATTCGCAATGGGCAAATTGTCTGCGAATTTTTTGTTGATGAGTTTTGCACGGTCTATCCGTGGCAGGTAAATAGCAGTTGCTTGAGCGTCAATCTCAGCGAGCTGATGCGCGACCGCATCAGCGAGTGTATGCAGGCCATTGTCAGCGATTTAGCTCTGGTGGATGGTTTGTTGCACACGCAACTCATCGCTGACGAACAGGATTTTTGGTTGATTGAAGTCACCCGCCGATGCCCAGGCGATCTCTACTCGAAATTGATTGAACTCTCGACGGGCGTAGATTATTGCCGTGAATTTGTGTTGCCCTTTATCGGTGGGGAGAGTGCGTTCCCGAATCGGCGACCGGCGCGCCAGCGATACGTTGTACGCCATACGGTCTCTTGCGAACAGCAGAGTCGATTTTTTGGCTTCAGCTACGCTCCGCTACCAGCCACGATCATTCAAACTATCCCGCTGAAAAAGCCGGGCGATGAACTCGGACCAGCACCAGAGGATCGTGCCGGACTGGTTTTTGCTGAATTTACCGAACTCAATGCCATGGCACGCTACACGCCGCAGCTAAAAAACTATTTCTCATTTAATTCATTGTAAGGACCGGATTATGCACAGGCCTCTGTCTCTCGGGTTTATCGGCGGTGGGATCAATTCTGCCATCGGTCTCACTCACAACATCGCTAGTCAAATGGACGGGCATTTTCAGCTTACTACGGGCTGCTTTAGCCGCGATACGTCGCTGAACCAGCAGACGGGTCGAGCTTGGGGGGTTAAAGACGAGGCCATTTACTCCAGCGCAGTCACATTGCTTGAAGAACAACATGCGCAGATGGATGCTGTCGTCATACTGACGCCCACACCCTCACACCGTGAAATTATCCTGGCCTGTCTGGAGTATGGCCTGCCGGTGATCAGTGAAAAAGCGATGGTTGCAAGTGTAGGCGACGCGAGGGATATCGCCCGGCGAGTCTTCGAGATGAAAGGACAACTGTACGTCACCTATAACTACACCGGTTATCCCATGGTTCGCGAATTGCGTAATCGTCTGCTTAGCGGCGAGTTGGGCAAAATTCAGCATGTTATGGTTGAAATGCCCCAGGAAGGGTTTATTCGCAGCCGCGAGGATGGCAGCGTGCCTCAGCCTCAGGAATGGCGACGAGTTGATGGGGATATTCCTACTGTTTCGCTCGACCTGGGTGTCCATGTGCACCAGCTGGTGGAGTTTCTGACGGATAAGCAAGCCGAAGATGTCTATGCGATCAACAGCACCTTTGCCCGCGTATCGGACGTTATCGATACGATTAACCTGATCTCCCGCTATAGCGACGACATGGTCTGTAACTACTGGTACGGCAAGGCAGCGCTCGGTTACCGCAATGGTTTGCGAATCCGTATATATGGGTCAGAAGGCAGCGCAGAATGGCTGCAAATGGAGCCAGAATATCTCCGACTCGCCGATCGGCATGGCAACGTGCGTCTGATTGATCGAACGGCAGGGGACAACAAGGTGGCTAATCAGCCTCGCTATTGTCGTTTTAAAGCCGGGCATCCTGCCGGATTCATTGAGGCATTCGCTAACTACTACGCCGACATCGCCGCTAGTTTACGCGGTGAACCTACGGAATATAGCTTCAGTTGTGATACGGCCGTTCGCGGTCTCGAGTTTCTCGAAAAAGCGCAGCAGAGCGCCGTGACGTCTGCCAAAGTCAATTTACATCGCTAATAAAGGTTGAGCTGAGGACTACATGACATTACTCGAACAGATACAGGGCTACGATAATCATTTCTTCAAGGGCATCCGCGACATGCGCGCCAACGGACTTCCGCTGGTTCTCTATGGAGCCGGTTGCCTTGGGCAGATGACCGCGGAATTTATGTTCCGGGAAAATATGCCTCTCGATAAGGTAGCGTTAAACCGACAATACATCACTGAAGGCATGACCTTCCATGGCCTGCCGGTGGTGGCAATTGAAGACCTTATCGAACAACCCGGTAAATTTAACTGTATCGTTGCGCTGCAATACGTCCGTGATGCATTGCAACAGGAATTACGTCGCGGCGGCGCAAACGTGCTGGTTTACGATCCTGCCTTTATCGGAGTCAGCACCACGCTGTGGTATACACAGTCGTTTTGTGACGAGCATAGCGATACCCTTGAAGCCGTCTATGCCGGCCTCGCGGACGAACGTTCAAGAGAAACGCTGGTCGCGTTCCTTAAACAGCGTCTCAGCGCAACCCGCGGCTATTACCAGGCAGTATACGAGCCAGTCCACTATTTTCCTGCCGATATACTCCGCCTGCAGAATAACGAAGTGTTCATTGATTGTGGTGCCTACAATGGTGATAGCATCGGCGCGTTTATGCAGGAAGTTGCCCATCAGGGCGTTGAGATGCCGGAGAAAATTGTCGGTTTCGAACCTGATGCCGGTAATTTTTCTCAGCTTTGTGATAATACCCGACAATGGCCATTCTGCCAGCCAGTGCAAAAAGGGGTATGGGAGAATAAAACCGTGCTCTCTTTTCAATCTGGAAATGCGCTCTCTTCGCGGCTTGTGGAGCAAAGCCGCGATACGGTTACGATTGAGCTCGATAGCATTGATAATATCTTGCAGGGCGGTAAAGCCACTTTCATAAAAATGGATGTCGAAGGTGCAGAGCTCAAAGCACTCCAGGGCGCCGCGGGCACCATTCGCGCCTGGCACCCACTATTAGCGATTAGTCTTTATCATAAGCCGGAAGATCTTCTGACTATTCCACAATATATTCAATCACTCAGCGCTGATTACCATTTTTATCTTCGTGGCCACCATCCGGAACTTGCTTTTGAACTGGTTTTATATGCTGTGCCGAAATCGAGGTTATTACAGTAATAGGCAAATAAACGCCCATTTCACCCATTATTCATCCAATTGATTGCCCTCCAGAATCGGATAATCATGCCGATAACTCAACTAACGCAGGGCTGTTTATCGTGAATTCACTCTATACCGCTGAAGGTGTAATGGATAAACACTCGCTGTGGCAGCGTTATGTCCCGCTGGTGCGTCACGAAGCATTGCGCCTCCAGGTGCGCTTGCCGGCGAGCGTGGAACTCGACGATCTGCTACAGGCGGGCGGTATCGGGTTATTGAATGCAGTTGACCGATACGACGCTCTGCAAGGAACGGCATTTACGACTTACGCAGTTCAGCGTATTCGTGGTGCGATGCTGGACGAGCTGCGCAGCCGCGACTGGGTGCCGCGCAGCGTTCGCCGCAACGCGCGCGAAGTGGCGCATGCGATGGGGCAGCTGGAACAGGAACTGGGACGTAACGCAACGGAAACCGAAGTGGCGGAACGTCTTGGCATTGCTGTTGAAGAGTATCGTCAGATGTTGCTCGATACCAATAATAGCCAACTCTTCTCTTATGACGAGTGGCGAGAAGAGCATGGCGATAGCATCGAGCTGGTGACGGACGAGCACCAGCAGGAAAACCCGTTACACCATTTAATGGAAGGGAATTTACGCCAGCGCGTCATGGAGGCTATTGAAGCTCTGCCTGAACGCGAACAGCTGGTGTTGACCCTTTATTACCAGGAAGAGCTTAACCTCAAAGAGATTGGCGCTGTTCTGGAGGTGGGAGAGTCGCGGGTGAGCCAGCTGCACAGCCAGGCCATTAAACGCTTACGAACCAAGCTGGGTAAGTTATAGGTGATTGATTCACCTTAAAAATGCCGCACAACGTATTGACAACCAGGAGTTATCATGACGGTGCAGCAATCTAAAAGACGGCCTTTAAGCCGCTACCTGAAAGACTTTAAACACAGCCAGACGCATTGCGCCCACTGTAACAAGTTACTCGATCGTATCACGCTGGTTCGCCGGGGCGAAATCGTCAATAAGATTGCGATTTCGCGTCTCGACACGTTGATGGACGAAGCAGCATGGCTCGAAGAGCAAAAAGAGTGGGTGGCGCTTTGCCGTTTCTGTGGCGATCTCCACTGCAAAGAGCAAAGCGACTTCTTCGATATTATCGGCTTCAAGCAGTTCCTGTTTGAACAAACGGAGATGAGCCACGGCACCGTTCGCGAATATGTCGTTCGCCTGCGACGCCTTGGGCAACATCTGACCGTAAACAATATTTCTCGCGATCTGCTGAAAACGGGTTATCTGGATGAAAATCTGGAGCCGTGGCTGCCTGCGACCAGCACCAATAACTACCGAATTGCGCTGCGCAAGTATGCGCAATACAAGGTACAAATGCCGGGTGCCATAAAGCAGAAAGCCCACGCCGGAACAACTTCTGATATATATTAAAAAAGAATAAGATGTAGCGCAGTCGCCTTTGACGTGGCAGGCGATTTCTCTACACTACGTAAAAATTCCACTATATCGGGGTATTTATGAAATTTGCACTTCTGGGTCGTCAGGCGCTGATGGGTGTTATGGCCGTTGCGCTGGTTGCGGGCATGAGCGTGAAAACGTTCGCCGCAGAAAACCTGCTGAATAAAGTAAAAGAGCGCGGTACGCTGCTGGTCGGGCTGGAAGGAACCTATCCTCCGTTCAGCTTCCAGGGCGATGACGGTAAGCTGACCGGTTTTGAAGTGGAGTTTGCTGAAGAGCTGGCGAAGCACCTCGGCGTTAAAGCGTCACTGAAACCGACCAAATGGGACGGTATGCTGGCGTCGCTGGATTCCAAACGTATTGATGTGGTGATTAATCAGGTGACCATTTCTGACGAGCGTAAGAAGAAATATGACTTCTCTACGCCGTACACCGTGTCCGGTATTCAGGCGCTGGTGAAGAAAGGCAACGAAGGCTCCATTAAAACGGCTGCGGATCTGAAAGGGAAGAAAGTCGGTGTCGGTCTGGGTACCAACTACGAAGAGTGGCTGCGCCAGAACGTGCAGGGCGTGGATATCCGTACCTATGATGATGACCCGACGAAATACCAGGATCTGCGCGTGGGCCGTATCGACGCCATTCTGGTTGACCGCCTGGCCGCGCTGGATCTGGTGAAGAAAACCAACAATACCCTGGCGGTAGCGGGTGATGCGTTCTCTCGTCAGGAATCAGGCGTTGCCGTTCGTAAAGGTAACGAAGACCTGGTCAAAGCGATTGATTCCGCGATTGCTGACATGCAAAAAGACGGCAGCCTGAAGGCGCTCTCCGAGAAGTGGTTCGGTGCAGACGTCACCAAATAAGTCTTTTGACGTAAAAAAAGGCGCTTTTAAAAGCGCCTTTTTTATTTCTTACGCGTCTGCGTGCATAATGAAAAATATCACATTTTGTCTGAGTTACCGGAGAACCCATGCCACTACAGAATTTAACGCGCTTTCCACGCCTGGAGTTTATCGGCGCGCCAACGCCGCTGGAGTACCTGCCGCGATTTTCTGATTATTTAGGCCGCGATATTTTTATTAAGCGTGATGACGTGACGCCGATGGCGATGGGGGGCAATAAGCTGCGCAAGCTGGAGTTTCTGGCGGCTGACGCACTGCGCGAAGGCGCGGATACGCTCATTACCGCCGGGGCTATCCAGTCCAACCACGTTCGTCAGACGGCGGCAGTGGCGGCAAAGCTCGGACTCCACTGCGTGGCATTGCTGGAAAACCCGATTGGCACGCGGGCAGAAAACTATCTGACCAACGGTAACCGCCTGCTGCTGGACCTGTTTAACGTGCAGGTTGAGATGGTGGATGCGTTGACCAACCCGGCCGCTCAGCTTGACGAGCTGGCGACGCGTCTGGAAGCGCAGGGTTTCCGCCCCTACGTTATCCCCGTCGGCGGTTCGAACGCCCTGGGCGCGCTGGGGTATGTGGAAAGTGCGCTGGAAATCGCGCAGCAGTGCGAGGGCGCGGTGAACCTCTCCTCCGTGGTTGTCGCATCCGGCAGCGCTGGCACGCATGCCGGGCTGGCGGTGGGGCTGGAACAACTGCTGCCGGACGTCGAGCTGATTGGCGTGACGGTGTCCCGCAGCGTCGCGGACCAGAAGCCAAAAGTGGTCACTTTACAGCAGGCGGTAGCCGCGCAGCTCGAGCTGAAGGCAAAGGCCGATATTCTGCTCTGGGACGACTATTTTGCGCCGGGTTACGGTACGCCTAACGAAGAGGGCATGGAAGCGGTGAAGTTGCTGGCGCGCCTCGAGGGGATACTGCTCGATCCGGTCTATACCGGCAAAGCGATGGCCGGACTGATTGACGGCATTGCGCAGAAACGCTTTAAGGATGAAGGGCCGATTTTATTTGTCCATACCGGCGGGGCGCCTGCGCTGTTTGCCTACCATCCTCATGTCTAAAAATCAGGTCGAAAAATAATAATGCAAGAAAGTATTCAACTGGTTATTGATTCTCTGCCGTATCTGCTGAAAGGTGCGGTATTTACGTTACAGCTCAGCATCGGCGGGATGTTCTTCGGCCTGGTGCTGGGATTTGTGCTGGCATTAATGCGCATGTCACCCATCCTGCCGGTACGCTGGCTGGCGCGCTTTTATATCTCCGTATTTCGCGGCACGCCGCTTATCGCCCAGCTCTTTATGATCTACTACGGTTTGCCGCAGTTTGGTATCGAGCTGGATCCGATTCCCGCAGCGATGATTGGTCTGTCGCTCAATACCGCGGCGTACACCTCAGAAACCCTGCGAGCAGCGATCTCCTCCATTGACAAAGGGCAGTGGGAGGCGGCGGCCAGTATCGGGATGACGCCATGGCAGACGCTGCGTCGGGCCATTCTGCCTCAGGCGGCGCGCGTGGCTCTTCCACCGCTGAGTAACAGCTTCATTAGCCTGGTGAAAGATACGTCCCTGGCGGCAACGATTCAGGTACCGGAACTGTTCCGTCAGGCGCAGCTCATTACTTCGCGCACGCTTGAAGTCTTTACCATGTATCTGGCCGCCTCGCTGATTTACTGGGTGATGGCGACGGTGCTGTCTGCTCTGCAAAACTACTTCGAAAACCAGCTTAACCGCCAGGAGCGTGATCCAAAATGAGTGCTATCGACGTCAAAAACCTGGTGAAAAAATTCCACGGTCAAACGGTGCTCCACGGGATCGATCTTGAAGTCGAGCAGGGTGAAGTAGTGGCGATTATCGGACCGAGCGGTTCGGGAAAGACGACGCTGCTGCGTAGTATTAACCTGCTAGAACAGCCGGAAGGCGGCACCATTCGGGTAGGGGACATAACGATTGATACCGGGAAATCCATCAGTCAGCAGAAAGGGTTAATTCGCCGCCTGCGCCAGCATGTCGGCTTCGTTTTCCAGAACTTTAACCTCTTCCCGCACCGTACGGTGCTGGAGAACATCATCGAAGGACCGGTTATCGTTAAAGGTGAGCCAAAAGAGGAAGCGACTGCGCGGGCTCGTGAACTGCTCGCCAAAGTTGGGCTGGCGGGGAAAGAGACCAGCTATCCGCGCCGTCTGTCTGGCGGACAACAGCAGCGTGTGGCGATAGCGCGCGCGCTGGCTATGCGCCCTGACGTGATCCTTTTTGATGAACCGACCTCTGCGCTCGATCCTGAACTGGTGGGTGAGGTGCTGAACACCATTCGCCAGCTGGCGCAGGAAAAACGGACGATGGTGATCGTGACGCACGAAATGAGCTTTGCACGCGATGTTGCTGACAGAGCCATCTTCATGGATCAGGGGCGGATTGTGGAGCAGGGGCCGGCGAAAAGCCTGTTCGCTAACCCTCAACAGCCGCGAACCCGTCAGTTCCTTGAAAAATTCCTTATGCAGTAGCATTTTCGCACTAATTTGCTCCAGAAATTTAGGCTGGAGCAAATTATTCTCCCTTCGGGGGCTGTCGTTTGTTTTTTTATTCCATCCAGCTCGGAAAAACCTTATCAATAGCAAAGTTAATTGTGCTATTGCCGATATTTTGTAGTTAGAAAAAAGTTTTATGTGTTAGGTTATATTCACCATAATAATGATTATTTTTTCAGAGGCTTCATTTAGTAAGTATGAAGGATTCAGACTTTTTCACCTGGCGACGGGATTGCTCCCTCCGGTTTCAGGAATTGACCTGTGTCGACGAGGTATATCAGGAATTACAGCGACAAACTCAGACGCTTGAATTCGATTGTTACGCGCTCTGCGTGCGCCATCCCGTGCCGTTTACCCGGCCTAAGATCTCTGTGCATACCACTTATCCAAAGCAGTGGATGGCGCAATATCAATCCGCGAACTATTTCGCTATTGATCCCGTCTTAAAACCGGAGAATTTCATTCAGGGTCATTTACCCTGGACAGACGCATTATTCGCGGACGCGCAGGAATTATGGCACAGCGCGCAGGACCACGGTTTACGCGAGGGAATAACACAGTGTCTGATGTTGCCTAATCATGCGCTTGGCTTCCTGTCTGTTTCTCGTACTAGTGTACTGGAAGGGCCTTTTGCCCGTGAGGAAATAGAACTGCGGTTGCAAATGTTGGTGCAAATGGCCTTAACTTCTCTGGTGCGTTTTGAAGATGAGATGGTCATGCCACCCGAAATGAAATTCAGCAAACGCGAGCGCGAAATTCTGAAATGGACTGCGGAAGGGAAGACGTCAGCGGAAATAGCGATCATTCTCTCTATCTCTGAGAATACCGTTAACTTCCATCAGAAAAATATGCAGAAGAAATTCAATGCGCCTAACAAAACCCAGATTGCGTGTTACGCGGCGGCAACGGGGCTGATCTGACAGGATAATACGTTCTGCGTGACAGACGAGGGAACGGCTGAATGCACTGCATCCAGCCGTTTTTTGTTACTGGCGGTAGGCTTGTTTGATTTGCTTAACGGTGTTAGCAAATACCGCAGATTCAGCCTGGTCTTCCATCTCCGCGATTTGTTTTTCCATTTTAATGATCACACGACCGGCATCAGCCTGGCCCATCGCCTGCAGCATCAACGTTAGCAATGCTTTCAGGCAGTTTACTTCCTGTGCCAGTTCCTGGTTATTCTCCGCAGTGGCAAATTCAGGTGTGCTCATTTATTTTCCTCATTATTAAACGGCGCTAAAGCGCGACGACGAAAGTCAAGGCGGCGGAGTATACCACAAGCTGAAGCAAAAAATGCAGTGGTTGTTTTTTGTACTTTTACGTGGATGTTTAATTGCGTAAACAGAACGTACCGGTAAACTTAACCGCCGTTAAAGGCTATTAATTGTTTATGCCCGGCTCGCTTGCCGTTAATTATTGTTACAAAAATTTGAGATCTGTTTTTTTGCAGGAAAAGCCTGCAAGTTTTTTGTAACTTTTTGAATACAGATGCTTAAAAAAAGCTGCAAAAGCCCTGAATGCATGGTCTCTCTTTCCACGGACTGTACAGCCTAATTTCCAAAAACGAGAGCAAAATCGAATAGCCGGTTTTTTAACGTTTTAATCTTGCGAGGAAAACCGTTAATATAAACCAAATTATCACTCAGTAGCGTTATCCCTATTCTGGAGACATTTCCTTTGATCAACGTCCTTCTTGTTGATGACCACGAACTGGTGCGCGCAGGGATACGACGCATTCTTGAAGATATTAAAGGTATTAAAGTTGCCGGTGAAGCGTGCTGCGGCGAAGATGCGGTAAAATGGTGCCGCACAAACTCGGCCGATGTGGTACTGATGGATATGAACATGCCCGGTATCGGTGGTCTTGAAGCAACACGCAAAATCGCGCGTACCTTTGTTGATACCAAAGTCATCATGCTGACCGTGCATACCGAAAACCCACTGCCCGCGAAAGTGATGCAGGCGGGTGCAGCGGGCTACCTGAGTAAAGGTGCTGCGCCGCAGGAAGTCGTCAATGCAATCCGTTCCGTGTTTGCCGGACAGCGCTACATAGCTTCCGACATTGCCCAGCAGATGGCGCTGAGTCAGATCGAGCCCGAGAAAACCGAATCACCGTTTGCCAGTTTGTCCGAGCGTGAATTACAGATTATGCTGATGATCACCAAAGGTCAGAAGGTAAATGAGATCTCGGAACAGCTGAATCTTAGCCCGAAAACGGTGAACAGCTATCGTTACCGGATGTTCAGTAAACTGAACATTCATGGCGACGTTGAACTGACGCACCTGGCCATTCGGCACGGTTTGTGTAATGCGGAGACGTTGTTAAGTCAGTGAGTGATGTGTTCGATTCAAAAGCATTTCTGAAAACCGTAACCAGCCAGCCTGGCGTCTATCGCATGTATGACGCTGGCGGTACGGTTATCTACGTGGGGAAGGCAAAAGATCTTAAAAAACGCCTCTCCAGCTATTTTCGCAGTAACCTGGCCTCCCGTAAGACCGAAGCGCTGGTCTCACTCATTCAGAATATTGATGTCACCGTCACGCACACCGAGACAGAAGCGCTGCTGCTTGAGCACAATTATATTAAGCTCTACCAGCCTCGCTATAACGTCCTGTTGCGTGATGATAAATCCTACCCGTTTATTTTTCTGAGCGGCGACACCCATCCGCGCCTCGCCATGCACCGCGGTGCAAAACACGCTAAGGGCGAATACTTCGGGCCGTTCCCTAACGGCTATGCCGTGCGTGAAACGCTGGCGCTGCTGCAAAAAATCTTCCCGATCCGCCAGTGTGAAAACAGCGTTTACCGTAACCGCTCGCGCCCGTGCCTGCAGTACCAGATTGGACGCTGCCTGGGGCCCTGCGTGGAAGGGCTGGTAAGCGAAGAAGAGTATGCCCAGCAGGTGGATTATGTGCGCCTGTTCTTAGCCGGAAAAGACGATCAGGTCTTAACGCAGCTGATCGCGCGGATGGAAAAAGCCAGCGCCGCACTCGAGTTCGAAGAGGCCGCGCGTATCCGCGACCAAATCCAGGCGGTGCGCAGAGTCACTGAGAAACAGTTTGTCTCGAATACCGGTGACGATCTCGACGTCATCGGCGTAGCCTTTGACGCCGGGATGGCCTGCGTGCACGTGCTGTTTATTCGCCAGGGCAAAGTGCTCGGCAGCCGCAGCTATTTCCCGAAAGTGCCCGGCGGTACCGAACTGGGTGAAGTGGTGGAAACCTTTGTCGGCCAGTTCTATCTGCAGGGGAGCCAGATGCGCACGCTGCCTTCTGAGATCCTGCTCGATTTTAACCTTGACGATAAAACCCTGCTGGCCGATTCGCTCTCTGAACTGGCGGGCCGTCGGGTCAATGTACAGACCAAACCGCGCGGCGATCGTGCGCGTTATCTGAAGCTGGCACGAACCAACGCAGCGACGGCACTCACCACTAAGCTGTCGCAGCAGTCGACGGTGCACCAGCGCTTAGCGGCCCTGGCGGCGCTACTGAAGCTTCCGGAAGTGAAACGGATGGAGTGTTTCGACATCAGTCACACGATGGGGGAACAGACGGTGGCGTCTTGCGTGGTGTTTGATGCGAATGGCCCACTGCGCGCCGAGTATCGCCGCTATAACATCACCGGGATCACGCCGGGCGATGACTATGCGGCCATGAATCAGGTGCTGCGTCGTCGTTATGGTAAAGCCATAGAGGAGAGCAAAATCCCGGATGTGATCCTGATTGACGGCGGGAAAGGGCAGCTCGGCCAGGCGAAAGCGGTATTTGAATCGCTTGATGTCAGCTGGGACAAAAACCATCCGCTGCTGCTGGGTGTCGCAAAAGGGGCCGATCGTAAGGCCGGTCTGGAGACACTGTTCTTCGAGCCGGAAGGTGAGGGCTTCAGCCTGCCGCCGGACTCCCCGGCGCTGCACGTCATCCAGCATATTCGCGATGAATCACACGATCATGCCATCAGCGGTCACCGAAAAAAACGGGCGAAGGTGAAAAACACCAGTAGCCTGGAAACGATTGAAGGCGTGGGGCCAAAACGTCGCCAGATGCTGCTGAAATATATGGGCGGATTGCAAGGATTACTCAACGCCAGCATGGAGGAAATTGCAAAAGTGCCGGGTATTTCGCAAGGGCTGGCAGAAAAGATCTACTACTCGTTGAAACATTGAGGGCTCTGTAGCAACATAGAGCTAAATTTTACTGACAACAAATAGTTACCGTCACTATGCAATATAATATCCCTACGTTGCTCACTCTCTTTCGTGTTGTACTCATCCCGTTCTTTGTACTGGCATTTTACCTGCCGGTTGTCTGGGCACCCTTTGCCTGCGCGTTGATCTTCCTTATCGCAGCGGTAACAGACTGGTTTGATGGCTACCTGGCGCGCCGCTGGAATCAAAGCACCCGTTTCGGCGCCTTCCTCGATCCGGTGGCGGACAAAGTGATGGTCGCGATCGCCATGGTGCTGGTGGCCGAGCACTATCACACCTGGTGGGTGACGCTGCCTGCTGCAACCATGATCGGCCGCGAGATCATTATCTCTGCGCTGCGCGAGTGGATGGCGGAACTGGGGAAACGCAGCAGCGTGGCGGTCTCCTGGATTGGCAAAGTGAAAACGACGGCGCAGATGGCGGCGCTGGTCTGGATGCTCTGGCGTCCGAACGCCTGGGTTGAGTGGGCGGGGATTGGCCTCCTGTGGGTGGCGGCAGTGCTGACGTTGTGGTCAATGCTGCAATATTTGAACGCTGCGCGCGGGGATTTGCTTGATCAGTGATCGTTTCGCCGTAATTTTCAGCAAACGATCCGGGGATACAAAAAATAACGTTGACTCATAACGTCATATCAGTAGAATGCAACGCATCGAACGGCGGCACAGCAAGCCGGACGATAATGAAATCAAGTGGTTAGATGTTTACTTGATGACATGCGGGAATAGCTCAGTTGGTAGAGCACGACCTTGCCAAGGTCGGGGTCGCGAGTTCGAGTCTCGTTTCCCGCTCCAGATTAAAGACATGCGCAGTAGCGGGTGTCAGTTTGAAAAGTTTTACGGCGCGTTAGCAAAGCGGTTATGTAGCGGATTGCAAATCCGTCTAGTCCGGTTCGACTCCGGAACGCGCCTCCACTTTCTTCCCGAGCCCGGATGGTGGAATCGGTAGACACAAGGGATTTAAAATCCCTCGGCGTTCGCGCTGTGTGGGTTCAAGTCCCACTCCGGGTACCATGGGAAACAAAGAATAATCAAAGCAATAAGCAGTGTCGTATAAACCACCGAAAGGTGGTTTTTTATTTTCTGATTTCGCTCTCCGATTATTCCAGCTTTTCGCAAGTACAGCCAGGCGATTACATCATTGCGTCTACATATCTTTATGTTACCCCGATACTGCAACGCGATTGGCGTGTGGAATAAGGGTATTATATAAGCATATCAGGTATGGATAAGTGGCATGATGTTGGCGACAGGATGGATCGGGAGAATGGAATGGGAGGGCAACCCTCCCGATTCGTTATTTTGCGAATAAACAATCTCGTCCAGAAGGAGCACCCATTACTCGGATCATTTTTTTACAAATCACAGTGACCTGCTGTCCTTTTTTCATTGCTGCAGCAGTAGCCTTTTCTGAGTTTTCCATCTCCATTCGTGCAGGCATGAACTGGTTGTCTGTTTGTAAGCCGATGATAATTGAGTCTGTAAAATCTTTATCAATGGACTGAACAACCCCCTTGACTGCGATGAGCTTACCTTTCATGTTTTCATCGGTTGCAACTTCATTTTCTTCATAAGCTTTAAAAAGCTGCCTTGCGGAGGTTGTAAACACTTCTTTTTGCGGTACTGACTCTTGCGTATCCGCAACTGATGCAGAAGACGAAGTCGCGCCTGCTTCAGATTTGTCGTTTTTACCGACGATATATCCCAGAACCATCAAAGCAATAAAGATATAGAAAATCCATTTAATAAATTTCTTCATGTAATCACCTGTAAGCTAATAGTTTTGCTGTGTAAGTAATGTGAAGTTTTCACCTTATTACTTTATCGCATAAGGACGCTTATTGCCTATAAAAAGGATTTACGCGAGTAAATTATTTTATCCTTTTTCAAGGAAAGCATTGTTGTGATATCCCAAAAAGGAGAGCTTAAGACTGCTGACAAAGTATCTTTTTGCGTTCCTCCCGCTGGAGCTACGCTTGCTCGGGCCTACAATAAATAGTGCGATTTATTGATATAGTTTTGGCTTAGAGGAGAAGAAGCGCAGCGACACACGTCATGAAAGCCAGCTGAAACGCCGATGTTAAACAGTATAAAGGTGATTCGATGGCTCATGAACATCGTGTAGTCAAACCCCGCCCAAATACGCCTTCCTCACCTCCTGATTCCCCAGCAACTCTTCACCGCTGCCGCTCAGCCGGATCTGCCCGTTAACCATCACATATCCGCGGTCGGAAAGCTTCAGCGCGTGATGCGCATTCTGCTCCACCAGAAAGATGGTCATGCCGTTGCGGGCCAGCTCGCGCAGCGTCTGGAAGATCTGTTTCACCACTATCGGGGCTAAGCCCAGGCTGGGTTCATCCAGCAGCAGCAGCTTAGGACGGCTCATCAGCGCCCGGGCGATCGCCAGCATCTGCTGCTCCCCACCGGACATGGTCATCGCGCGTTGCTTGCGCCGCTCTTTAAGGCGAGGGAAGAGGTCAAACATGGTTTGCATATCTTCAGCCGCAAACTGGCTGCCGATGGGGATGGTCCCCATCAGCAGGTTCTCTTCAACGGTCATATCCGGGAAGATTCGTCTGCCTTCCGGCGCCTGCGCAATGCCGCCGGACGCGACGTAGTGGGTGGATTTATGGCTGATATCTTCACCACTAAACAGGATCTGCCCGCTGCGGATACGGGGCTGGCCGAAGATAGACATCAGCAATGTCGATTTGCCCGCGCCGTTTGCGCCGATCAGCGCCACGGTTTCACCCTTATTCACCTCGAGGGAGACCTGCTTCAGCGCCTGAATGACGCCGTAAAACACATCCACCTCGCGAAATGCCAGCAGCGGTTCGCTCATAGGGTGACCTCGCTTTCGTCCGTGCCCAGATAGGCGGCAATGACCTTTTCGTCATGTTGGATCTGCTCGGGTTTACCTCTGGCGATGACATCGCCGTGGTCGAGCACGATAATGTCGTCCGAAATTTCCATCACCATCCCCATATCATGCTCAATCAGTAATACCGTGATGTCATGATGATCCCGCAGAAAACGAATAATGCTGCTGAGCTTATGCGTTTCAACCGGGTTCAGCCCGGCGGCGGGTTCATCCAGACAGATCATTTCCGGCCCGGTGCACATTGCTCGCGCAATTTCCAGACGCCGCTGCTGGCCGTACGACATCTCTCCCGCCAGGCGATTGGCGCACTCCACCAGATCCACCACTTCCAGCCAGTAGAAGGCCCTGTCCAGGGCGTCGCTTTCCGCCCGCCGGTATGCCGGCGTATTTAAGATCCCGGCGAGCAGATTGCGGTTAACGCGCATATGCTGCGCAACCAGCAGGTTTTCCACGACCGACATCTCGCGAAAAAGACGGATATTTTGAAACGTGCGCGCCAGCCCTGCGCGGTTGACCAGATGCGTTCCGCCAAACATTTTGTAGAACAGACGCTGCCCGAACTGCGCGGGGTTAATCCAGTCACCCGGCTGGAATTTTTGTCCGAGCACCTGAATAACGTTTGTCGTTTTATGGCGGGTATCAAATAAAATGTTGCCGCCGGAGGCTCTGTAGAAGCCCGTCAGACAGTTGAACACGGTTGTTTTTCCCGCCCCGTTTGGCCCAATCAGGGCGGTAATTGAGCCGCGCTGCACGTCCAGGTTGACGTCGTTTAGCGCCTTAATCCCGCCGAAGTGCATCATCAGATGTTCAACGCGCAATATCGTTCCGTTCATGGCGCTACGCCCTTACGCACGGCAAACCCGCTGCGGTTAATGCGGATCAAACCGCGTGGACGCCAGATCATCATTACCACCATGAGCATGCCAAACAGCAGGACGCGGTACTCGGCAAAACTGCGCAGCAGTTCCGGCGTGACCGTGAGCACAAAGGCGGCAAGCACCACGCCTAGCGTAGAGCCCATACCGCCCAGCACCACAATGGCGAGGATCAGCGCCGATTCAAAGAAGGTAAAGGAGGTGGGATTCACGAACCCCTGATAGGTGGCGAAGAACACTCCGGCAATGCCCGCGGTCGAGGCGCCCAGCGTAAAGGCCGACAGCTTAACCAGAACATGATTTAACCCCATTGATCGGCACGCTATTTCGTCTTCACGCAGGGCTTCCCACGCCCGACCAATCGGCATCCGCGTCAGGCGGTGCTTGATATAGAGCACCAGCATCACCACCAGGAACAGTACCGCGTAGATAAAAATAAACTTCATGTTAGGGTTGTAGGTCAGGTGGAAAAATTCGTGGAAGGGCACGCCGCCTTCTTTCGCGCGTCGTCCAAATTCCAGGCCGAAAAAAGTGGGGGGAGGGGCCGAGACGCCGTTTGGGCCGCCGGTGAAGGTCAACCAGTTGTTCAGTATCAGGCGAATGATCTCCCCGAACCCGAGGGTGACGATGGCCAGATAGTCACCGTGCATGCGCAGTACCGGGAAGCCGAGCAGGGCGCCTGCGGCGGCGGCCATGATGGCCGCCAGCGGCAGCATGCTCCAGAAGCCTAAGCCGAGATACTGGTATCCCAGCGCCAGACCGTACGCGCCAATTGCGTAGAACGCGACATATCCCAGATCCAGCAGGCCGGCCAGACCCACGACGATATTCAGCCCCAGCCCGAGAAGCACGTAGATCAGCCCGAGAATGGCGACGGTCAGTACATATTTCGTTGCGACAAACGGAAAGCAAATCGCAAGAGCGATCACCAGAGGAATAATCCAGCGCATGCGGCTTTTATATTCCGGTGGCCGGACATATACGCCCGCGCTATCGGCTTCGAAGCGCGCCTGGAAACGGGCGCCCGCGGCGGTACCTAAAAAAGCGCTCAGCAGAAAACGCCCGAGCATGACGATGCCGACCATCCAGGCCAGTCGCTGCCCGGCGAAGTTAAAGCTGTATCCGTCCAGCACCACGCCCGCAATGGGGCCGAAAATAATCAGCGCAATCAGCCCGGAAAAAATCGCGTCCTGGATGCAGCGTTTAAGTGAAAAACCGTGTGATGTCATCATTCTCTCCCTCACACTTTGGCCACAATCGGGCGCCCAAGCAGCCCCTGTGGACGGAAAATAAGGATCATGACCAGCAGGCCGAATGAGAAGACGTCTTTATAGTCCGAATTCACCATGCCCGAGAACTGGGCTTCCGCCACGCCCAGGATAAGGCCACCGAGCATGGCGCCGGGGAGGGAACCGATGCCGCCGAGCACCGCTGCAGTAAAGGCTTTAATGCCGATCACGAACCCGACGTAAAAATCAAAGGTGCCGTAATTCATGGTGATCAACACCCCCGCCAGACCGGCCATCGCCGCGCCGATGACAAAGACCAGCGAAATAATCCGGTCGGTGTTAATCCCCAGAATGGAGGCCATCTTACGATCCTGCTGGACCGCGCGGCACATCCGGCCCAGCCGGGTATGGTTGATAATCCAGGTGAGTACCAGCATGCCGGCAAACGAGGCAACCAGGATAAACACTTTGGTGTAGGTTATCTGCACGAACCCGTCGCCCAGATGCAGGCGAATCACGCCGTCCAGCATGGTTGGCACCCCTTGCTGACGCGGACCCTGGCTCAGCTGCGCGTAGTTTTGCAGGATAAGCGACATCCCGATGGCGGAGATCAGCGGTGCCAGGCGCGTGGAGTTGCGCAGCGGCTTGTAGGCGATACGTTCGATGGTCCAGCCGTACACCCCGGTGACCACGATGGTGAACACCAGCGTCCCAAGGATCAGCAGCGGGAACGACTGCAGACCGAAGAACGAGAGCAGCGCCAGGCCGATGGCGCAGAGATAGGCGGAAATCATATACACTTCGCCGTGGGCGAAATTGATCATCCCAATAATGCCGTACACCATGGTGTAGCCGATAGCGATTAAACCGTAGACGGAGCCCAGCGTTAAACCATTGATTAACTGTTGCAGGAAGAATGTACTCATCTTAGCGCGCTCGTTTTATAGGCTGCGCGAGCCGCGCAGCCTGATGTTTATTACGCGCCGGCGGGCAAACCCGCCGACGTTGAGCGTGACTCCGTCCCGTTACTGCACTTCCTTATATTTTCCTTTGTCGTCCCACTGGTAAACCACGTAGTCAGACACTTTCAGATCGCCTTTGCTGTCCCAGGCTTTTTTGCCCATCACCGTGTCGACGGAATTGGCTTTCAGCCACTCGCTGGCTTTGGCAGAGTCCTTGCCGCCGGTGGCCTTGAAGGCCGCGGCTATGGCCTGGACGGAGGCATAGGAGTAAAGGGTGTAACCTTCCGGCTCGAATTTACCGGCGCGGAATTTCTCGATAACCGCTTTACCGTCCGGAATAAGGCGTGGATCTTTACCGAAGGTCATGTAAATGCCGTTGGTGTATTGCGGGCCACCCGCGGCGGTCACCATCTCCTCGTTGACAATACAGTCGCCGGAGAAGAATTTCGCCTGCACGCCCTGTTCACGCATCTGGCGAACCAGCGGGCCGGCTTCCGGGTGACAGCCACCGAAGAATACGACGTCCGGTTTTTGCGCGCCGATCTTGGTCACCAGCGCGTTAAAGTCTTTTTCACCGCGGGATAACCCCTCGTACATCACATCCTGAACCCCGCGCTTCGCCAGCGCCGCTTTGGTGGCGTCAGCCAGACCCTGACCATAGGTGTCTTTATCGTGAATGATGACCACGCGTTTGGCTTTTAGCTTGTCGATGATGAAGTCGCTGGCCACCTGACCCTGCTGGTCATCGCGGCCGCACATGCGGAACATGTCGCTCATGCCGCGTTCGGTGATCAGCGGGTTAGTCGAGCCTGGGGTGATGGCGATAATGCCCGCGTCGCTGTACACCTCGGAGGCGGGCATGGTGGAAGAGGAGCAGAAATGGCCGACCACGGCGTTGACTTTATCCTGGTCAACTAAACGGTTTGCGACGGCGACGGCCTGCTTGGGCTCGCAGGCGTCATCCCCCTGAACCAGTTTGATCTTCTCGCCGTTAATGCCGCCTGCGGCATTAATGTCTTCAGCGGCCTGCGTTGCGCCATGCCAGTACTGATCGCCATAGGTCGCATTGGGACCCGTAAACGGCCCGGCCACGCCAATCACAATATCTGCCCGGGCGGAAAACGCCGTCACCAGGCAACCGGCCAACACAAGAGAAAGAGGAGTTCTGATTAATTTCAGCGACATTATTATGTTCCTTAGCAAAGAGGTTTTTGCACCACGGCGTAAACCCGAACGCCCGACGGCGCAGCCAATCCGAAACACGAGCAAGAACAAAATGCACTAAACGAACAAGATACAGACGGCATCCTGCATATTACGGCGAGATTTCCCTGCACAGAGGCGCACGAAGAACGTTAAGCAAAAACGTTGCCAGAATGGTTAACCCATTGACGAGCTTGCGACATGTTTGAGTATAGAGCGCCGCGTTATGCCGCCTTAGGGGAGGAGAAGAAATTACAGCGGAGATCACATATCGTTAACAATAAAGCCCATAAGTTGTGCAAAGGTCACGATTTGCACGTTTTTGCAGCAATAAAGACCTAAACTTCAGCCCGGAGAGGCGTGAGATATGTGTTAGGATCGTTTCCTTTTTTGCAGGAGTATCAGCGATGACTGAAGGCCCATTGAATGAAAGCGAAATGGCGTGGCTTGAAGAGACGTTAATGTCTTACGGTCATGACGACGCGTCCGTGATTGACGTGTCCGAACTGGACGGCATGCTTACCGCAGTGCTTTCCGGTCCTGTTGTCGTTGAGCCAGATGCCTGGCTGGTGGCGGTGTGGGGTGGCGAGAAGTACATTCCGCGCTGGAAAAACGATCGTGAGATGAACCGTTTTATCGATCTCTGCTTTAAGCACATGAACGATATTGCCGAGCGCCTGAGCGAGTACCCGGATCAGTTTGAACCGATGTTCGGTTATAACGACGTGGACGGTGAGAGCTATACCGTGGTGGAAGAGTGGTGCTATGGCTATATGCGCGGCGTGGCGCTGACGGACTGGTCAACCTTGCCGGAAGCCCTGAAGGCCGATCTTGACGTGATTGCCCTGCACGGGACGGAAGAGAACAGCGAGAAGCTTGATGAACTGTCCGAAGAGGAGTACATCTCCAGCATCGAAAGCATCCAGCCTGCGGCGCTGCGCCTGTATAACTACTGGGTAAACAACCCGCAGCAGCCGGAAGCGAAGAAGCCGACGGTGAACGGCACGAAGGTCGGGCGTAACGATCCGTGTCCTTGCGGCAGCGGGAAGAAGTTTAAGAGCTGCTGTTTGCACTAATAAAAAAGGGGCTGATGATAGCCCCTTTTTTATTTATCCCACTTCCGGCAGCATCCCGGCTGCAATCAACACTTGCACCAGAATAATCACCACACCACAGCAAAACACCACGCACAGCAGCGGTTTTCCTCCCGCCACGCGATACCCTTGCTGAGGATGCTGCTGGCGGCTTTTCCACGCCAGCAGGGAAGGGAGCAGCAGGGCCAGGATAGAGAGCGCTACCCCCGCATACCCCAGCGCCATCACAAACCCGCGTGGATAAAACAGCGCAAAAGCGAGCGGCGGCAGGAAGGTGATGGCCCCCGTCTGCAACCGTCCGGCCGCGGTATTGCGACGCTGGAACAGGTCGGCCAGGTAATCAAACAGGCCGAGCGCCACGCCCAGGAACGAGGTTGCCAGCGCCAGGTCGGCAAACAGGTGTACCGCCAGCTCCACGTGCGGGGAGGTGACGACTTCGCGCAGCGCCAGTAAAAAACCGTTCAGGCCAGCATGTTGCGCCATCAGCCCAATAAAGGTTGAGGAGTCAATGCTGCCCAGCGTCACCAGCTGCCAGAAAATATAGGCGATCAGCGGAATGGCACTGCCGATAACAAAGACGCGGCGCAGCTTGCGGATATCGCCGTTCATATAGCTGACGATGCTCGGCACGCTGCCGTGGAAGCCAAACGAGGTGAAAATGACCGGGATCGCGGAAAGCGCCAGCCCTTTTTCCAGCGGCAGCGTCAGCAGGTTGACCTTGTGCACGTGCGGCGCCAGCAGCACCAGCATGATAATCAGGAAGAGAATTTTGGCGCTGAACAGAAAGCGGTTAAACAGATCGACCAGCGATGTCCCCACGCAGACCACGCCGCCGCCGATGAGCGCAAAGAAGATAGCGCCCGTCGCAGGGGTAATGTCAGAGCCAAACCAGTCGTTGACGCTGGAGGCGATGAGCTCTCCGGCACCGCTGATATAGGCGGCGGTCAGGGCGTACATCAGAAACATCATGCTAAAGCCGGTTATCCACTGGCCATAGCGTCCCAGATAGCGCGCCGCCAGCGAACCCAGACCGGTGTCGGCGGGCACGTGCTGGTAAACCTCAAGCAGCAGCAGGGCGGTGTAGCACATTAGTGCCCAAAGCGTGCCCAGCAGCAGCAGGGTCATGCCAAATCCCACGCCCGCGGCTGCCAGGGGCATTGCCAGCATTCCTGCGCCAATTGTCGTTCCGGCGACGATAAAAATACTTCCCAGGGTTCTGTTTTTCACGCTTTCCTCTACAACGCTTCTTAACCGCGACAAAATCTGCGGCGCAGAGTAAGGGAAAAGCCGTAACTCGTCAAATCACCGTTACAAGTAGTGTAATTAAAAGTTTACGCATTGCGCTGCCGGCAATTCTATCACGTGGGGCGACGCTCAGGCGTGACGTAAACAGGGCGTACAGGGAATAAAATGGGTATTTCGATGCGGGGAGGGAAGATAAATTAACGCGGTGCCGGAAACCGGCACCGCGTAGAAATTAATTTTGAGTATCTAGCGTGGAAAGTTCTTTATCAATAAAGTAAAGACCTTCGCCGGATTTACCTACCAGAGATAGTTTATCCAGCACAGATTTAAACAGCTTCTCTTCTTCGTGTTGTTCAGCGACGTACCACTGCAGGAAATTAAAGGTTGGATAATCCTGGCTGGTCATCGCCGCATGAACCAGTTCGTTAATTTTCTGCGTGATCAGCTGCTCGTGCTCGTAGGTGGCGCGGAACAGTTCATCGAGAGAATTATACTCAGCGAAAGGTGATGTCACGGTTTCAATGCGCGGCAGGCTGCCCGTATCCGTCAGATAATCAAACAGACGCTGCATGTGGGTCATCTCTTCCTGAGCGTGACGACGCAGAAACGCGGCCGCACCTTCGAAGCTGTGGTAGCTGCACCAGGCGCTCATCTGCTGGTAGAGGAGGGATGAAAAAAGCTCAAGGTTCATTTGCGCGTTGAGCTTGTCGATCATTTCAGTTTTCAGCATGGTGACGCTCCGGGTTATTATTTCTGGTTCACGATGAGCGACACTATAAGTTGTTATTTAATTATTTGCAAAACGTAAAATTTTTATTTTATTTATTTAAAATACGAATGGGAATAAAACGCATTGGCGATTTTTATAATTTATTAATGAGAATTGTTTTTGTTCGTAATGAAATACACTGCCAGCAAACGCTGGCAGCGTTGATTAATACCAGGGATTATTTGACTTAGGGTTAATGGCGTAACCCATACATTTATACTGGATAGTCACGCTCTCGTTCAGACACAAAGAGCCGCTCGTCAGGGTGCAGGTTTTAATGGGCTGACCATAGGCTGAAGCGGTGGCATACCCCATGCTCTGACACGCTTTTGCCGCCGTGCCGTTATTCACATACTCATCGGAATACGCATTTTGCAGCATTGCCTGGCCGTAATCGAGGCGGACGATGCCGTTCGGCGCGTCGAGGCTGCTGACTTCCGCCTGGCCGTTAATACTGCATCCCGCGAGCAGCAGGAGTGTGCCGGCTACAATGACTCTTTTCATGGTTCGCTCTGAGTGGATGGAAATACGTTATCGTACCCGCAGATGCCCGCTGCAATGCCTGGAATAGCCGGACAATCTGCCCTCACTCTTCGCAACGGGTCAGAGGGGAGTGCTATCAGGTCAATCCCTTATAAAAATGTGATGAGCATCACAAAATGATTGATTTTTGTGACGATGGTCATATTATAAGCACGTTGACAATAAAGTTGTATAACAAGTTAATGGAGCATCATCGTGAAACTGCGCAAAATCCTGAAAAGCATGTGGGCCAATTACTGCCGTACGTTCAAAGACGTGCCGCCAGGCGCCATGTTCTGATAAAAAAACCTGCTTCGGCGGGTTTTTTTGTACCTGCAAGCGATGAAGGGAAGATGTCAGGGGGCGTGTTTTGCTACTATGGCGGCCTTTAAATAAGGAGAAAACCCCATGTCACAAAACCTGAGCGCCGATCAGGAACTGGTCTCTGACGTTGTCGCCTGCCAGCTGGTTATCAAACAAATTCTTGATGTTCTGGACGTGATTGCGCCGGTTGAAGTGCGCGAGAAGATGTCTACCCAGCTGAAAAACATCGATTTCGCCAGCCATCCCGCAGCCGCAGACCCGGTTACGCTTCGTGCGATCCAGAAAGCCATCGCGCTGATTGAACTACGATTTACGCCGCAGGGTGAGTCCCACTGAAGCAGGGAAGGGGCGACGGGACGTGTCGCCCTTTTATGCGGTCAGAAGAACGTCTGGACCAGCAGGTAGCTCGCCGCGCACGCACAGCTTACCCCAATCAGCCCTGGCAAAATGAAGCTGTGGTTGATGATAAATTTGCCGATGCGGGTCGTGCCTGACCGGTCAAAGCCGATGCAGGCCAAATCACTTGGATAGGTCGGCAGGACAAAATAGCCGTATGACGCCGGGAAAAAGGCGATCAGCATTTTCGGGTCGATGCCTAACATCAGCCCCATAGGCGCAACGGCCGTCAGCGCCGCCGCCTGGCTGTTTACCAGTTTTGATACCAGAAACAGCACGATGGCATACGTCCACGGGTGGCTTTTCACCACGCCTTCCAGCGCCAGCTTTAATTCGTCGAGATGCGCCTGGAAAAAGGTATCGCTCATCCACGCCACGCCAAATACTGAGAAGATCGCGACCATACCAGCCTTGAACACCGCGCCGTTGGAAATAGCCGACGCGTTGACCTTACAGGCCATCAGCATCACGGCCCCCGCAATTAACATCATCATCTGGATGACAAGGTTCATCGACAGCGCCGTCATTTTGCCTTTTAGCTCAAAGGCGGGGCGCAGCTCAGGGAACGCGCCCAGCAGAACGACCACGGCAATGCCGGCAAAGAAAATCCACGTGGACCAGTAGGCCTGTTTAGGGAAACGCTGATTCATTAACGTCTCCGTTCCGCCATAGATAAACTCGCGCTGCTTAGGATCTTTCAGCTTTTCCTGAAACTCAATGTCGTCCGCCAAATCTTTCCCACGGCGTAAGCTCCACAGGGCCGCAATGGCTACGCCGAAAAGCGAAGCGGGAACCGACACGGCGAGAATTTCCAGGATCCCCCGCGCTTGGCCGATCCCATGCTGGGCCGCCAGGATAGACACCAGCGACACAACGGCAACGGAAACGGGGGATGCCGTAATCGCCATCTGTGATGCCACCGATGCCACGGCCATGGGGCGCTCCGGGCGGATCCCTTTTTTCAGGGCGATATCCGCAATGATGGGGAACATGGTGTAGACCACATGTCCGGTGCCGCACAGAAAGGTCAGCATCCATGTGGTGAAAGGGGCGAGCAGGGTGATGTGCTGCGGGTGTTTGCGCAGCAGACGTTCAGCAAACTGCATCATGACGTTGAGGCCGCCCGCAGTCTGCAGCGTAGCCGCACAGCCGATCACCGCAAGGATGGTCAGCATAACGTCAACCGGCGGTTTACCCGGTTGCAGACCAAAGACAAAACATAGAATAAAAAGACCAATACCGCTGATTAACCCAAGCCCCATACCGCCGAAACGCGTACCCGTCAGCAGGCAGAGGAGAATGACAACAAACTCAATGGTGATCATGATGCTCCCTCGTCAATGATTATGTAACTAAATAAATCATCACACGTTGTGTGGTTAATCATTGGGAGCCAGATCTGATTTGTTAAATGTCAGCAAAAGCAGATGGTTGGAGATGGGAAAAGGAATCCTGCCGCAGGTGGGAGGAGGGATCCCCACAAAACAATGCCTGCACGGACGACTCCCTCTCCCTTGAGGGAGAGGGCTGGGGTGAGGGGGAACATACGGCTGTGGTGGTCATTCCGTTCACTTCATGTTCCTTGCTACTCTTTAACGACATGACCGGTGAACGTGCCAGGGCGGCTCAATCGCCGCCGCCCTGGCGACCCGGGCTCCCGGCGGTAAATCGCCGCTTCGCGGTGCCCTCAGCTTATTCCTTCAGGCTATCGGGTCGGGCATGAGCCTGCATCCCTGCAGGCCACACCCTCTCGGCGCATCCCTGCGCCTCGCCCCGGCCTTACGGAAACGCTTCGGCGATTTACAGCCGGACCAGGACATCGCTGTCAGTTATTCACTTGCCTGAAACAAAATTAATCGCTTCAGGTTAATAAATTCTTGGGAAACCCTCAGCCCGGTTGGAGCAGATTAAAAAACTCAGTGTTGCTGCACCGACACAATGTCGAGCAGATGACGGTCGGTCTGCTCAGGACATAAACCCGCCTGCTGCGCGTGATGGATCTCATCCGCCAGCGTCTTCAGCAGCATGCCATCCTGCTGCTGTTCTTTATCCATATCGCGTAAGAATCTGAGCGTCGTAATGTCCTGCTGCTCTTTGGCTTCATCGGCCAGTTTGCTGAGCGTGCTGCAGCGTTGCTCGTACTCTTCAAGCGTTTTCTGGAACAGTTCTTCCAGGCAAGAGTAGTTTTCGTTTATCCCATCAAGGGCTTTGACGACAGGATTTGCCCCTGCGGCTTTCAGAAAGTTAAAGACACGCATCATATGCGTGACGTTACTTTGCGCCTGCGAGCGAAAGAAGGTGGCAGATCCCGTGAGACTATTCTCGGCACACCACGCGCTTAAGTGAAGGTGCAGATTCGAGGCGTAGAACTCAAGGTTCATCTGCGCGTTAAGTTTTTGCATCATCGTTTGGGTAGCCATACTCATATCCTTATTGACTGTGGGACGTGATGTCCGTTGCTTAACCTGAGCGCCAGGCAAATACGAAGATAAAAGCAGATATAGACATTCTGCCGTGAGCGAAATCGACCGAAATTCACTTCCTGTGTTCGATATAAATAAGCATACCTTTGTCTTTGGTCTAAGAAAACTCTTAATTAGGCTGTGTTTACCATACATTACAAAGTTTAATATAGTACAGAAATAAAATTAGCTAGCCATAAATGGAGTTTTATTTAAAGTGATAATAATTAAGGGTTTTTACCGTGAGAGTGCATTGTTGCTCTTTCGGGAATATTAAGTTGGAATATTACTCCGTTAAAAACAGAAATACGGTTTAATCGTTTCGAATATATGATGTGTCAATAAAATTGCGCTAAATCAAATTCTGCGGAATAGCGTTTTTCAGGTGCATTGTTCATTCGTGATGAAAAACATGTTGAACCCTTTTAACGCCAGGTGCCGTTTTGCCCGCTGAGGGGCATCAGGGATATCTTGGCTAGTCTTATGGATAATTCTGCTTAACCCCCTTCTATTTGTCTGACAAATCCTGTCTTTTTTATGTCATTTTTCGCTGAATTTATGTACGCAATTACTGTAATTCTGCGGTGTGATGGGGCTCTCTTATGGATGATTAATTTCCCGCTAAAACTATCACCAGCAATAACGCTTATGACGAGGTAAGCGCTAATGCCTTGTTTTAAGTCCGATTAAATAAGAAGCACGCACTTATTCCCTACAGAAAAGAATGCTAAAGCTGGAGTTTACCATGCACAAATTTACTAAAGCGCTGGCGGCCATCGGTCTGGCTGCCGTTATGTCACAATCCGCTATCGCTGAGAATTTAAAACTCGGTTTTTTGGTAAAACAGCCCGAAGAGCCCTGGTTCCAGACTGAGTGGAAATTCGCAGATAAAGCCGGGAAAGATTTAGGTTTTGAAGTCATTAAAATCGCCGTGCCTGACGGCGAAAAAACCCTGAACGCCATCGACAGCCTGGCGGCCAGCGGTGCAAAAGGTTTCGTTATCTGTACCCCGGATCCAAAACTGGGATCGGCAATCGCGGCGAAAGCGCGCGGTTACGACATGAAGGTCATCGCGGTTGACGATCAGTTCGTTAACGCCAAAGGCAAGCCGATGGACACCGTCCCGCTGGTCATGATGGCGGCGACCAAAATCGGCGAACGCCAGGGCCAGGAGCTCTATAAAGAGATGCAAAAGCGCGGCTGGGATGTCAAAGAGACCGCGGTAATGGCTATCACCGCTGACGAGCTGGACACCGCCCGTCGTCGTACTACCGGTTCAATGGATGCGCTGAAAGCGGCCGGCTTCCCGGAAAAACAGATCTATAAAGTCCCAACCAAATCCAACGATATCCCGGGCGCATTCGACGCCGCGAACTCTATGCTGGTCCAGCATCCGGAGGTCAAACACTGGCTGGTGGTCGGCATGAACGACAACACCGTGCTGGGCGGAGTACGCGCGACGGAAGGCCAGGGCTTCAAAGCGCCTGACGTGATCGGGATTGGCATCAACGGCGTTGACGCCGTCAGCGAGCTGTCTAAAGCGCAGGCTACCGGCTTCTACGGTTCTCTGCTGCCGAGCCCGGACGTTCACGGCTACAAATCCAGTGAGATGCTCTACAACTGGGTAACCAAAGGGGCCGAACCGCCGAAATTTACCGAAGTGACCGACGTGGTGCTGATTACCCGCGACAACTTCAAAGAGGAACTGGCGAAAAAAGGGCTGGGCGGTAAGTAATACGCTGTGATTGTGCCCCTCGCATCGTGAGGGGCCAGACGTACACACTACAGGAATCACGGAGACGTTATGCGACAGTCTGATCCGTATCTCTCTTTTCGCGGCATCGGGAAAACTTTCCCCGGTGTTAACGCGCTGACCGATATCAGCTTCGACTGCTATGCCGGCCAGGTCCACGCCCTGATGGGGGAAAACGGCGCGGGGAAATCCACGCTGTTGAAGATCCTCAGCGGCAACTACGCGCCTACGACCGGCACGCTGGCCATTCGCGGCGAAGAGGTGGCGTTTGCCGATACCACGGCGGCGCTCAATGCCGGGGTTGCGATCATCTATCAGGAGCTGCACCTCATTCCCGAGATGACCGTGGCGGAAAACATCTATTTAGGTCAGCTTCCGCACAAAGGCGGCGTGGTAAATCGTTCGCTACTTAATTATGAAGCGGGGCTGCAGCTTAAACACCTGGGTCTGGACGTCGATCCCCAGACGCCGCTGAAATATCTTTCCATCGGCCAGTGGCAGATGGTTGAAATTGCCAAGGCGCTGGCGCGTAACGCCAGAATTATCGCCTTCGATGAGCCCACCAGTTCGCTCTCTGCGCGTGAAATTGAAAATCTGTTCCGCGTGATCCGCGAATTGCGTCAGGAAGGCCGTACGATTTTATATGTCTCGCACCGCATGGAAGAGATATTTGCCCTGAGTGACGCCATCACCGTCTTTAAAGATGGGCGCTATGTGCGCACCTTTACTGATATGCAGCAGGTTAACCATGACCAGCTTGTTCAGGCGATGGTCGGGCGCGATCTGGGGGATATTTATCACTGGCAGCCGCGCCAGTACGGCCCTGAACGCCTGCGTCTGGACAGCGTCAAAGCGCCGGGCGTGCGCACGCCGATTTCGTTATCGGTTCGCAGCGGCGAAATTGTCGGGCTGTTTGGTCTGGTGGGGGCGGGGCGCAGTGAATTAATGAAAGGCCTGTTCGGCGGTACCCGCATTACCGAAGGGCAGGTTTCTATTGACGGTGAACGGGTCGATATCCAGAAACCGGCTCACGCGATCAGGGCGGGCATGATGCTCTGCCCGGAAGACCGTAAAGCCGAGGGGATTATTCCGGTGCATTCGGTTCGCGACAACATCAATATTTCCGCTCGCCGCAAGTTTATTCGCGCAGGCTGCCTGATAAACGATGGCTGGGAGTCGAGCAACGCCGACCACCATATTCGCTCGCTTAACATCAAAACGCCGGGTCCGGAACAGCTGATCATGAATCTGTCAGGCGGAAACCAGCAGAAGGCGATTTTAGGCCGCTGGCTGTCGGAAGACATGAAGGTCATTTTGCTGGACGAGCCGACGCGCGGTATCGATGTGGGGGCAAAACACGAAATTTATAACGTGATCTATGAGCTGGCAAAACGCGGCGTGGCGGTGCTCTTCGCCTCCAGCGATCTGCCGGAGGTGCTTGGCGTGGCCGACCGCATTGTGGTGATGCGTGAAGGCGAAATTGCCGGTGAATTACTTCATGAACAGGCGAATGAACAACAGGCGTTGAACCTCGCCATGCCTAAAGTCAGCCAGGCTGTCGCCTGAGTAAGGAGTTAATGATGTCCTCTGTTACTACATCCGGAGCGCCGAAGTCGAAGTCGGCGCTGAGTTTTGGGCGTATCTGGGATCAGTACGGCATGCTGGTGGTCTTTGCCGCGCTGTTCCTCGCCTGCGCGATCTTTGTCCCTAATTTTGCCACCTTTATTAATATGAAAGGGCTGGGGCTGGCCATTTCCATGTCCGGGATGGTGGCCTGCGGGATGCTGTTCTGCCTGGCCTCCGGCGATTTTGACCTGTCGGTGGCGTCGGTTATTGCCTGTGCGGGCGTCACGACGGCAGTGGTGATCAACATGACGGAAAGCCTGTGGATTGGCGTTCTGGCTGGTCTGCTACTCGGCGTCATCAGCGGTCTGGTGAACGGTTTTGTTATCGCACGTCTGAAGATTAATGCCCTGATCACCACGCTTGCGACAATGCAAATTGTCCGCGGGCTGGCCTATATCATCTCCGACGGTAAAGCGGTGGGGATTGAAGACGAGCGCTTCTTTACCCTGGGTTACGCCAACTGGCTGGGTCTGCCTGCGCCCATCTGGCTTACCGTGGCCTGCCTGATCCTGTTCGGCTTCCTGCTCAACCGGACCACCTTTGGCCGCAATACGCTGGCGATTGGCGGTAACGAGGAGGCTGCCCGTCTGGCCGGGGTGCCAGTGGTGCGCACCAAGATTATTATCTTCGTGCTCTCAGGGCTGGTTTCTGCCGCCGCGGGGATCATTCTGGCTTCGCGTATGACCAGCGGCCAGCCGATGACCTCTATTGGTTACGAGCTGATCGTCATTTCGGCCTGCGTTTTAGGGGGCGTTTCCCTCAAGGGCGGCATCGGAAAAATCTCATATGTGGTGGCCGGTATCCTGATTTTAGGGACGGTGGAGAACGCCATGAACCTGCTGAATATTTCGCCGTTCTCGCAGTACGTGGTTCGTGGTCTGATCCTGCTGGCAGCCGTGATTTTCGACCGTTACAAGCAAAAAGCGAAGCGTACCGTGTAACCCTTTTCCCCGTCTTTTATTGCTCAACTTATAACCATAGTTGACCCCTTAACCGCCCCGCCAGTAAAACTGGCGGGGCGGTTGTCAAATGGCGAGCGACGTCACACTGTCTATACTTACATGGCTATGAAAGAGGTAAAGGCGTTTACCTCTCGTAAACCGTAAGGAGGAAAAGGGTGGCTGACATGTTAACCGCACCGCCTGTACTGCCCGGACACTATGCTTTCTTTTTTGATCTCGACGGCACGCTCGCCGGGATAAAACCGCACCCTGATCAGGTGTCTATTCCGGATGCGGTGTTACAGGATTTGCATCAGCTCTCGCTCATGAACGAGGGAGCACTGGCATTGATATCAGGGCGCTCAATGGCCGAGCTGGATACGCTCGCCAGTCCTTACCACTTTCCGCTGGCCGGTGTACACGGAGCGGAGCGCCGCGACATCCATGATCACACGCATATCGTTTCACTCCCCGACGCACTCACGCAAACGCTGCATAAGCAGCTCTCTGCAGCGCTGGCCGAACTGCCCGGCACCGAGCTGGAAGCCAAAGGCATGGCCTTTGCCCTGCATTATCGTCAGGCGCCGCAGCATGAGGAGGCCGTGCTTGCGCTTGCTCAGAAGATTGCAGATGCGCATTCACAGCTGGCGTTGCAGCCCGGCAAATGCGTGGTGGAGTTAAAACCGAAAGGGATTAATAAAGGCGCGGCCATCGCCGCGTTTATGGCGTCGCCGCCTTTTAAAGGGCGAACGCCCGTTTTCATTGGGGATGACCTGACCGACGAGGCCGGGTTTCGCGTAGTGAATCAGGCCGGAGGGATCGCCGTCAAGGTGGGGCCTGGTGACACGGTTGCCGAATGGCGACTGGCGGATGTCGCCAGCGTCTGGCAGTGGATATCTGACATCGCTAACCAGCAACAACAACAAATAGCGCAAAGCAAAGGGGGAAACCATTATGGGTCGCTTAGTCGTCGTCTCTAACCGAATCGCACCGCCTGACGATAAAAAAGCCAGTGCAGGTGGCCTGGCGGTAGGGGTGTTAGGTGCCTTAAAAGCCGCTGGCGGGCTGTGGTTTGGCTGGAGTGGAGAAATCAGTGAAGAAGAGAAACCGCTGAAAAAGGTAACGCGCGGAAACATTACGTGGGCTTCATTTGCATTGAAAGAGAAAGACTATGACGAGTATTACTCGCAGTTCTCAAATGCCGTCCTGTGGCCTGCGTTTCACTATCGTCTTGACCTGGTCAAATTCCAGCGTGAATCCTTCGAAGGCTACTCGCGCGTGAATGCGCTGCTGGCGGATAAACTGCTGCCATTAATAGAAGAAGACGATATTTTATGGATCCACGATTATCACCTGTTACCCTTCGCGAGAGAGCTGCGAAAGAGGGGGGTGAATAACCGCATTGGTTTCTTCCTGCATATCCCGTTCCCGACGCCGGAAATTTTTACCGCGCTGCCGCCGCATGAAGAGCTGCTGGAAGCGCTGTGCGATTACGATTTGCTCGGCTTCCAGACCGAAAATGACCGCCTCGCGTTCCTTGACTCCGTGTCAGGTAAAGCGCGTCTGGTGACCAAAGGCGGGAAAACCCATACGGCGTGGGGGAAAACTTTCCACACCGAGGTCTATCCTATAGGGATTGAACCAGACGAAATCGCGGAGCAGGCTTCCGGCCCGCTGCCGCCGAAGCTGGCGCAGCTTAAGAATGAACTCAAGCACGTGAAAAATATCTTCTCGGTAGAACGTCTTGATTATTCCAAAGGGCTGCCGGAACGCTTCCTGGCGTATGAAACGCTGCTGGATAAATACCCGCAGCATCACGGGAAAATTCGCTATACCCAGATCGCGCCGACGTCGCGCGGTGAGGTTCAGGCTTATCAGGATATTCGTCATCAGCTGGAGACAGAAGCAGGGCGCATTAATGGCCGCTACGGCCAGCTGGGCTGGACTCCGCTGTTTTACCTGAATCAGCATTTTGACCGTAAGATCCTGATGAAGGTCTTCCGCTATGCGGACGTTGGGCTGGTCACGCCGCTGCGCGACGGGATGAACCTGGTGGCGAAAGAGTACGTGGCGGCGCAGGATCCTGCCGACCCGGGGGTTCTTGTGCTTTCCCAGTTTGCCGGGGCCGCAAATGAGCTCACGTCGGCGCTCATCGTTAACCCTTACGACAGGGATGACGTGGCGAACGCGCTGAATCGTGCCCTGACAATGCCGCTCACGGAACGTATTTCCCGCCATGCTGACATGATGGAGACGATCCGGAAGAACGATATTAACCACTGGCAGGCGCGTTTTATTCAGGATCTCCGGGATATCGTTCCGCAAAGTCATGAGTGCAATCTGCAAAAAAAGATCGCGACCTTCCCTAAACTCGCATGATTTTCTGCTGGGGGGTTAATGCCCCCCAAGCGGTACTAACAGCACATCAACCTGGCTTGACGCAACAATAGATTTCGCCGCACAGGCTGCGCGCGATAAAAAGCTGTGGTTATGGTTCCCGCAAATCACTAAATCAATATTTTGTCTGCGACACATATCGAGAATATGGGCATTGAGTTCCCCGGTCGCAATAACGGTTTCATAAACGGGATATTGTGCCTTTTCCACTAATTCTCGCAGAAATTGCTGCGTCTCTTCCTGAAGAACCTCACGAATATCCTCCAGCATGGGGGCGGCCAGCTGATTATACATCTCTGGCTCTGCGGCGAGCGTAATGAGGCTGATGCGTGCATTGTGAGGTCTGGCAATGGAAACTGCCCGGGCGACGAGTTGATGGCTTTCGGGGGAAACTGCAACGGAAACAAGAAGATGGGAGTAACTCATGGCGCACTCCTTAGATGTCTCAAAGACAGCGTTTAACCACCTTTACCGCGAAATCTCCGGTTCTGCAAGAGCAGATTACGACATTAGTGTGAAGCTTATCATAATTATTCATTAATTATTCTTATAAGAAGAATAACTGAAAAATGCGCCTAAATGAAAAAAATTAACAACTTAACGTAAATCACACAATTCCACGCTTTGACGGTTAAATCGTTTTGATCCGTTACAAACTCATTTCGAATGATCACGTTATGAAACATCTTTTTTGTACTGCCTGCATAACTATATGTTTTTTCACGGTAAGAAAAATGTTTCCAGGAAAGGGGCCTGATGTAAATGTTTCCGCGCGGCGCTTACCGCAGGAAAAGCACGTTGCATGCCAGTTTGGATCACCCTTCTGCATGAGTATTCGTCAATTAAGAATACAAAACAGTACCGATTGGCTAAATATTGAACAAATTACAAGTCATACTGATGGATTTATGGGTCATATTCACTTAAATTGTGTGATGTGGATCACATTTTTTTTAAATTTGAGGGTGGCTGGATTGTATGTGGCAAAACTGACGAGTAGAGTTTGCGTCGAATTAGGAAAAATCTTAGTTATTTGTAAGAAATGATAAATCATGTAAGAGACGCATTCGCGGTTTCTCTCTTACGGTTTCAGTGAATACAAACCTAAATTCAACTATGCATTTAGCCTTTTCTTTTTTATACCGGGTGATTTCCCGGCGACATCACGGGGTGCGGTCTTTCCGCATAAAAATAATAGTTGGTTATTCGGGATGGGAACAATGCATACATCCGAGTTGCTAAAACATATCTATGACATCAATTTGTCGTATTTACTGCTCGCGCAGCGTTTGATTAGTCAGGACAAGGCGTCCGCGATGTTTCGTCTGGGTATTAACGAAGAAATGGCAACCATGCTGGGCGGTTTAACCCTCCCGCAGATGGTTAAACTGGCTGAAACGAATCAACTGGTTTGCCAGTTCCGTTTCGATGATTCACAGACAATAACGCGTCTGACGCAGGAATCCCGTGTGGACGATCTTCAACAGATCCATACCGGTATTCTTCTTTCCACTCGCTTGCTTAACGAAATCAGCCAGCCTGATGACGTAGCCCGTAAGAAAAGGGCCTAGCAATGAGCGAGAAAAGCATTGTTCAGGAAGCGCGTGACATACAGTTGGCCATGGAGCTGATTACACTGGGTGCTCGTTTACAAATGCTGGAAAGCGAGACTCAACTGAGCCGTGGTCGTCTTATCAAACTGTACAAAGAGTTACGTGGTAGTCCCCCGCCGAAAGGCATGCTGCCGTTTTCTACCGACTGGTTTATGACGTGGGAGCAGAATATTCATGCTTCCATGTTCTGTAATGCCTGGCAGTATCTTCTCAAAACCGGTTTGTGTAGCGGCGTTGACGCCGTGATCAAAGCGTACAAACTTTACCTTGAACAATGCCCACAGCAGGAAGAAGGCCCTCTGCTGGCGCTGACCCGCGCATGGACGCTGGTGCGTTTTGTTGAGAGCGGAATGCTTGAACTGTCGCGCTGCAACTGCTGCGACGGCAATTTTATTACCCATGCTCATCAACCTGCAGGCAGCTTCGCCTGTAGTTTATGTCAGCCTCCATCCCGCGCAGTAAAAAGACGTAAACTTTCCCGGGATGCTGCCGATATTATTCCACAACTGCTGGATGAACAGATCGAACAAGCTGTTTAACCCGAACGTGTGGGAAAAATTCCAGCAGCGGTAAGCAATTACCGCTGCTTTTTTTTACCCCGCAAACGGTAAACGCTGCGAGCTGGACGTCCTTGCCATAGTCACTAGCGGAAGGATGATGTCGTGCTTATCTTATTAGGTTACCTGGTAGTTCTCGGTACAGTTTTCGGCGGTTACATGATGACCGGCGGGCACCTTGGAGCACTCTATCAACCGGCTGAACTTATTATCATCGGCGGCGCAGGGGTAGGGGCTTTTATCGTTGGCAACAACGGTAAATCGATCAAGGGCACGCTGAAAGCGATTCCGTTGCTGTTCCGTCGCTCGAAATACACCAAAAGCATGTATATGGATCTGCTGGCACTGCTCTATCGCCTGATGGCGAAGTCGCGTCAGCAGGGCATGTTCTCCCTTGAACGGGATATTGAAAACCCGAAAGAGAGCGAAATTTTTGCCAGCTATCCGCGCATTCTTGCTGACGCCATGATGCTGGATTTCATCGTCGACTATCTGCGACTGATCATCAGCGGCAACATGAATACCTTCGAAATCGAAGCGCTGATGGACGAAGAGATCGAAACCCACGAAAGCGAATCTGAAGTGCCGGCCAACAGCCTGGCGCTGGTCGGCGACTCGCTTCCGGCATTCGGTATCGTTGCCGCAGTAATGGGCGTGGTTCACGCTCTGGCCTCGGCAGACCGTCCGGCAGCCGAGCTGGGTGCGCTGATTGCCCACGCGATGGTGGGAACTTTTCTCGGTATTTTGCTGGCGTACGGCTTTATCTCTCCGCTGGCGAGCGTTCTGCGCCAGAAGAGCGCGGAAACCACCAAAATGATGCAGTGCGTGAAGATCACGCTGCTCTCTAATCTCAACGGTTACGCGCCACCGATCGCGGTTGAGTTTGGCCGTAAAACGCTTTACTCCAGCGAGCGTCCGTCGTTTATCGAGCTTGAAGAACACGTGCGTGCGGTGAAAAACCCAAACCAACAGACGACAACTGAGGACGCATGAAAAACCAGTCCCATCCGATCGTCATCGTAAAAAAACGCAAGCACAAGGGCGGCGGGCATGGCGCACACGGCTCGTGGAAAATTGCGTACGCCGACTTTATGACTGCAATGATGGCGTTCTTTCTGGTGATGTGGCTGATCTCCATCTCCAGCCCAAAAGAACTGATCCAGATTGCCGAATATTTCCGCACGCCGCTGGCAACGGCGGTAACCGGTGGGCCGCGAATCTCTAACAGCGACAGCCCGATCCCGGGCGGCGGCGATGATTACACCCAGCAGAAGGGTGAGGTGAAAAAAGAGCCGAACATCGACGAGCTGAAAAGAAAGATGGAGCAGGCGCGCCTGAAGAAACTGCGTGGCGATCTCGATCAGCTGATTGAAGCGGATCCGAAACTGCGCGCGCTGCGCCCGCATCTGAAGATCGACCTGGTGCAGGAAGGGCTGCGTATTCAGATTATTGACAGCCAGAACCGACCAATGTTTAAAACCGGAAGTGCGGAAGTTGAACCGTACATGCGCGACATTCTGCGTGCTATTGCTCCGGTGCTGAACGGCATTCCTAACCGAATCAGCCTGTCAGGACACACGGATGATTTCCCGTACGCCAGTGGGGAGAAGGGATACAGCAACTGGGAGCTTTCTGCCGATCGTGCCAACGCCTCGCGTCGCGAGCTGGTGGTAGGTGGGCTTGATGATGGCAAGGTACTGCGCGTAGTCGGCATGGCCGCAACCATGCGCGTTTCCGACCGCGGGCCGGATGATGCCATCAACCGTCGTATCAGTCTTTTAGTGCTGAACCAGCAGGCGGAGCAGGCCATCCTGCATGAAAACGCCGAAAGTCAGAATGAGTCACTGGACGATTTAAAACAGCCTGGGGCCGTTCCTTCGGCTGCCGTTCCAACATCGCCACCAGCCAATCCGAGGTGATAGCGTGAGCATGGATATTAGCGATTTTTACCAGACATTCTTTGATGAAGCCGACGAATTGTTGGCCGATATGGAGCAACACTTGCTCGATTTGGTGCCCGAAGCACCGGACTCCGAGCAGCTCAATGCCATCTTCCGTGCGGCGCACTCTATTAAAGGCGGAGCCGGAACGTTTGGATTTACCATCCTGCAGGAAACAACCCATTTAATGGAAAACCTGCTTGATGAAGCACGACGCGGTGAGATGCAGCTCAATACCGACATTATCAACCTGTTTTTGGAAACCAAAGATATTATGCAGGAACAGCTCGACGCCTATAAAAGTTCGGCAGAGCCTGATGCCGCCAGCTTTGAATACATCTGCAATGCGCTGCGCCAGCTCGCCCTGGAAGCAAAAGGTGAGGTCGCTGCAGCCGTTGTCCCTGCGGCGAAACTGAGCGTTGTCGATGCGGTTGCTGCCGACGAGGCCGCGCCAGCCGCTGCACAAGCGGGCAAACTGCGCGTTGTGCTGTCACGCCTCAAAGAGAACGAAGTTAACCTGCTGGAAGAAGAGCTGGGTAACCTGGCGAAATTAAGCAACGTGGTCAAAGGCAAAGACAGCCTTGCCGCGACGCTTGATGACGGTATTGGCCAGGACGATATCGTGGCGGTACTGTGCTTTGTGATTGAAGCTGACCAGATCGCCTTCGAAACCGAAACGGCTGAGGTTGACGCCCCTGCCGCTACGGAAGAGGTGGCCGTTGTCGCTCAGGCCGCCGCACCGGCTGTGGCCCCTGCGGCCCCGGCGCTGAAGGCCGTGCCAAAAGAGGCCGCGGCACCTGGACGTGGGGAGAAACCTGCCGCGCGCTCCAGCGAGTCAACCAGCATCCGCGTTGCCGTTGAGAAGGTCGACCAGCTGATTAACCTGGTTGGCGAACTGGTGATCACCCAGTCGATGCTGGCCCAGCGATCTAACGAACTGGACCCGGTCACGCACGGCGATCTGATCACCAGCATGGGTCAGCTGCAGCGTAACGCCCGCGACCTGCAGGAATCGGTCATGTCCATTCGTATGATGCCGATGGAATATGTCTTCAGCCGCTTCCCGCGTCTGGTTCGCGACCTTGCAAGCAAGCTGAATAAACAGATTGAACTGACCCTGATGGGCAGCTCAACCGAACTGGATAAGAGCCTGATCGAGCGCATTATCGACCCGTTAACGCACCTGGTGCGTAACAGCCTCGACCACGGTATCGAACTGCCGGAAAACCGCATTGCCGCCGGAAAATCGCCGGTCGGTAACCTGATCCTCTCTGCGGAACACCAGGGCGGGAACATCTGCATCGAAGTGACCGACGACGGCGCCGGTCTTAACCGCGAGCGCATCCTGGCAAAAGCGATTTCGCAGGGGATGGCGGTCAATGACAACATGACCGACGAAGAAGTGGGCATGCTGATCTTCGCGCCGGGCTTCTCTACCGCGGAGCAGGTGACTGACGTGTCTGGACGCGGCGTAGGCATGGACGTGGTGAAACGTAACATCCAGGAGATGGGCGGCCACGTTGAGATCCAGTCTAAACAGGGTTCCGGCACCACCATTCGCATCCTGCTGCCGCTGACGCTGGCGATCCTCGACGGCATGTCAGTCAAAGTGGCGGACGAAGTCTTTATCCTGCCGCTGAACGCCGTGATGGAATCCCTGCAGCCGCGTGAAGAAGATCTGCATCCGCTGGCGGGCGGCGAACGCGTCCTCGAAGTGCGCGGTGAGTACCTGCCGCTGGTGGAACTGTGGAAAGTGTTCGAAGTGGACGGGGCGAAGACAGAGGCCACGCAGGGCATCGTTGTGATCCTGCAAAGCGCGGGCCGCCGCTACGCGCTGCTGGTCGATCAGCTGATTGGCCAGCACCAGGTGGTAGTGAAGAACCTCGAAAGCAACTACCGCAAAGTGCCGGGTATTTCTGCCGCCACCATTCTGGGTGATGGTAGCGTGGCGCTGATCGTCGATGTGTCGGCGCTTCAGGGATTAAATCGTGAACAACGTGTGGCGTACACAGCCGCCTGATTAAGTAGAAGGTAATAACATGACCGGTATGAGTAATGTAACGAAACTGGCGGGCGAGCCATCAGGGCAGGAATTCCTGGTATTCACTTTAGGCGATGAGGAGTACGGCATCGATATCCTGAAAGTGCAGGAAATTCGTGGTTACGACCAGGTTACCCGCATCGCTAACACGCCTGCATTTATTAAAGGTGTCACCAACCTGCGTGGCGTCATTGTGCCAATCGTGGACCTGCGCGTGAAGTTCAGCCAGGGCGACGTTGACTACGACGACAATACCGTGGTGATCGTTCTGAATCTGGGGCAGCGCGTGGTAGGTATCGTGGTGGATGGCGTATCTGATGTGCTTTCCCTGACCTCTGACCAAATTCGTCCTGCACCGGAGTTTGCGGTCACGCTGTCGACCGAATATTTGACCGGACTGGGCGCGCTCGGCGAGCGTATGCTGATTCTGGTGAACATTGAGAAGCTGCTGAACAGCGATGAGATGGCGCTGCTGGATATCGCCGCGAGTCACGTAGCGTAGGTAAATGCAAAACGGCAACCCAGGTTGCCGTTTTTTGTGTTTGCTCCCTCTCTCTGTGGGAGAGGGCAGGGGTGAGGGCATCAGGCCTCACCCTTTTTTTCACCTTACGCTTCCTGCTTTAACAGCTCTGCTTCTGCTTCTGCTTCTGCTTCTGCTTCCCGCGCGCCTTCATTCTGCGACAGCATTGCGGTTGCGATCCCATTCCCCAGCACGTTAATTGCTGAACGGCCCATATCCAGGAAGTGGTCGATCCCCATCAGCAGCAGAATCCCCGCCACCGGAATATTAAAGCTCGGAATGGTTGCTGCCAGCACCACCAGTGAAGAACGCGGTACGCCCGCAATCCCTTTCGACGCCAGCATCAGAGTCAGCATCAGCACCGTCACCTCCGAGAAGCTCAGATGAATGTTGTACGCCTGCGCGATAAACATTGAGGCGAATGAGCAGTACACCATCGAACCCACCAAGTTGAAGGAGTAGCCAATCGGCAGAACGAAAGAGGCGATGTTGCGCGAGCAGCCAAAACGCTCCAGCTGCTCCAGCGTTTTCGGGTAGGCGGCTTCAGAGCTGCTGGTGGTAAACGCCACCAGAACCGGATCTTTCAGCATGCTCACCAGGCGAAACACCTCTTTTTTCAGCACCATGTAACCCACGGCCAGCAGCACCATGCAGGTGAGAAGAATGGCAACATAGTAACCGCCAATAAAGGAGGCGTAGTTCAGCAGAATGCCCAGACCCTGCGTGGCAATAACGGATGAAATCGCCGCGAAAATGGCCAGCGGCGCAACGTACATCACGTAACCTGTGACCTTCAGCATGATATGGGAAACCACATCCAGCGCGGCCACCAGCGGGGCGTTGAATTTCTGCCCCAGCGACGCGCCGCCGATGCCGAAGAACATCGAGAACACCACAATCTGCAGGATCTCATTGTTCGACATCGCCCCCGCGATACTGGTCGGAATGGTGTGCGACAGGAACGCTTTCAGCGTCATGCCGCCCACGGCCAGGCCGGTATCCACTGCTTCTGTCGGAACCGTCAGGTTCAGACCGCTTCCCGGATGCTCCAGCGTGACGATAAACAGGCCAACCAAGATAGAGAGCACGGATGAGCTGATAAACCACACCATCGCTTTGCCGCCAACGCGGCCAATGGTGGAGGTTTCGCCCAGCTTCATAATGCCGACGGTGAGCGTGCTGAAGACCAACGGTGCAATGACCATTTTGATCAGACGGAGGAAAATATCGGTCAGAAGGGTAATATTATCCGACCAGGCTTTGATGGCATCCGCAGATGCATACTCATGAATTGCTGCCCCTGAAAGAATACCCGCCAGCATGAATATCACGATGAAGAGTGTGAGTTTGTTTGCACTTGCCACGAAAAAAGACCCTCTATGCGCTTCAGATGTAGCCCGCATCAATACATATAAATTTTTTATTACGATGCGGGAAATTATTCGGCACATAAATTGACGCAAAGTGTAGGGGGATACAACTCCTTTTTAAGTTTTATTAATTTTGTTGTTAATACGCCGACGATATATTGTGATCGTCGTCACACTTTAATGGATATATTCTCCCCTGATATAAAAAAAACGCTGCCTGAATTTATTTAACTTACTGTTATTTATAATGAAATTTAGTCAATAAGACATATGCCTTATGCGTTAAGGGGCAGGTGGTCGAAGCGATATCCGTAAACTAAATTCTCAGTAACCCCCTCTGAGGAACGTTAAGCGGGGCTAACATCTTGAACGACAAAAATAAAATGTGGCAAGGGAACGGAGACGTCTTCTGGAGGGTGGTAAATGAAAAGAAAACTTCTTTTGATCGGCGCAGGCACCTTACTGACTGCGACAATGGCCCATCAGGCGCTGGCCGTCACCAGCAGCGGCACTATAGGCGCGACGCTGACGCTGACAAACGGGTGTCTGATAAACGGATCGCCCGCGCAAAGTGGCATCAACTTCGGTACGCTCGATTTCGGTACCCATCCGGCTACCTTCTCCACGCTTACGACGCAGCTGAGCGGCGCCAGCGGCGGAAACACCTTCACCATTCAATGCACGACCGCCAGCTATACGGTCGCGATCACCGGTAATACCCACTCCACCGCGCCCGGCTCCGTTGTCGGTTCGCCGGGCACGCCTGAACGCTATCTGGTGAATACGGCCAACGCGGCACAGGGCGTGGCTTACAGCCTGTACAGCGACAGCGGGTTTAATACCGTTATTGCCAATAACGCCGCGCTGCCGATCGCGTCTACGGCCGGAGGGGTGGACAGTTACACCCTCTACGGACGGATTACCGGCGGCGGTAACAGCGTGACGGTCGTTCCGGGAACCTACACAGACACGATTAACGTCAGCGTCACCTACTAGTCCCGAACCGCCATGAAGGCATCTCTCACAGGTCTGCGCAAACGCGCAGAGGGACGCGTGCAGCCTTTTTTCGCGCTGATCGTCGGATTGCTCATGATGCCCACGGCGGATGCGGTGACATCCCAGTCGTTTAAGGTCAGCGCGACGATTGTCCCGGGATGCGCGGTGGCCACCGGTAGCGGAGGGCTTCTCGGTACGCTGGACTTTGGCAGCCATAACGGCGTCGAGAGCGCGCCGGTGAGCACCAGCTTTGTGCCAAACGGGGCGTTGTCTATTGCCTGTACGCCAGGCGTGGCGCTGAGCATGAGCATTAATGGCGGTCAAAATTATTCATCCGTTCGCCGCATGAAGCGTGCTAACGGCGCCGAGATGGTGCCATACCGGCTCTACAGCAGCAGCTCGCTGGCCGCGAACAGCGAAATTGGCGTCAACCAGGCGATAGCGGTGACCTATACCAACAGCAATAACATCGCGCTGCCGCTTTTTGGCGTGGCGCTACTGACCGGGTTTAGCCCGGCGGGAACCTATTCCGATCAGCTCACCGTGACCTTGTCATGGTAATAAAGGGAGAGTGTTGATGAAGCCATTTTTCAGACCGGTTTGTCTGGCGGGCGCGTTGGGAATGGCGGGTGCTGGCCAGGCGCAGGCGGCGGCCACCATCCTGCTCTGGCCGATCGATCCCTGGCTTGCTGCAGACGCCAACGCCACGGAACTGTGGATCCAGAACCAGGGAAACAGCGCCACGACGATGCAGGTTCGCATCGTGCGCTGGAAGCAGGAGGACGGACACGAGCGCTATACCGCGCAGCAGGACGTGGTCGCCAGCCCGCCCATCGTCACGATTGGCACAGGCAGCAAGCAGCTTATTCGGCTTATCAAACAGGCTTCGGTTCCCGCAGGGGTCGAACAGGCCTATCGCATTATCGTCGATGAAATCCCCCAGCCAGATGCCAAAACCGAACCCGCCATCGGCCTGAAATTGCAGATGCGTTACTCCATCCCTCTGTTCGTATATGGGCAGGGGATCCCGACCATCAAAGAGGGCGCGCATCACGCGCTGGCGGAGACCCAAAACCTGAGCTGGCGGGTGACGCAGGCGGAGGATAAGCCTGCGCTGGAGGTTAAAAATCGGGGGGATGTCCACGTCAGGCTGAGCCAGGTGGCGCTGGAGCAGGGAGGTCAGAAACGTACGGTGGCGGAAGGATTGCTGGGTTACGTCCTGCCGGGCAGCACCCGCAGCTGGCCTATACCCGCTGGCGTTCGTCAGCCAGAGCGGATGAGCGCGCAGATTAATGCCAGGGACGAACAATGGCAGTCGACGCCCGTCAACTGAAGCCGGCGATGATGTTACTGCTATGCGTCAGTTCCGCGACTCTGGCCGGGCCCGGCGACGACAGTTTACCGCCGCCTCCCCAGGCGCAGGCGATAAATGATGAAGCGGTTTTCCAGCTGGCCATCGTGGTCAATCACTACGACACCGGCCTGGTCGTGCCCGTGACGCAGCGTAAAGGCGCTTTCTTTATCTCCAGCGCCGATTTGCTGCGCGCGGGGCTGCCCCCGGCGCATGTTCCCACCGGAGAGGTAAATCTCTCCTCGCTTGCTCAGGTTCGGGTGGAGTACGACAGCGCCGCGCAGCGCCTGCTGCTGACCGTTCCCCGCGACTGGGTGACGGCCCGCGTGACGCCTTTCAGCGCGCAAGCGGCGCAGGCCAAACCGCACTACGGGCGCGGCGCGCTGCTGAATTACGATCTCTACACCAACCACACGGAACATATCGGCGGTCAGGCGTCGATCTGGCATGAGTTCCGCTACTTCAACGAAAACGGCTCGTTTTCCTCGACCGGTTACGCGCGGGAAAATTTCACCGGTAACGACGGACAGCAGGAAGGGTATGTCCGCTATGACACGACCCTGCTGTTCACCAACGAAGATGACGCGATGAGCTGGAGCGCCGGGGACGTGATCAGCGATGCGCTGAGCTGGAGCTCCAGCGTGCGGATGGGGGGGATAAGCGTCGGGCGGGATTTCTCCCTGCGTCCTGACCTGGTGACATGGCCGCTGCCCGAGTTCGCAGGGGAAGCCGCGGTACCCACCTCGGTCGATCTTTTTATCAACGGCTATCGCTCCGGCTCAACGCAGCTTCAGCCTGGCCCCTTCACCCTGACTAATCTGCCCTATATCAACGGCGCCGGGGATGCGGTACTGGTCACAACGGATGCGCTGGGGCGCCAGGTGAGCACCACGCTCCCGTTTTACGTCACCAGCGACCTGCTTAAACAAGGGCTGAGCGATGGTGCCGTGACGCTCGGCAGCCTGCGGCGTAATTACGGTATCAAGAATTTTGACTACGGCTCGGCGGCAGGCAGCGGCTCGTATCGCTACGGGGTGACGGACTGGCTTACGCTGGAGGGCCACGCGGAAGCGGCGCAGGAGCTGGCGCTGGGCGGCGCGGGGACGGTGATAAAACTCGGCCAGTTTGGCGTGGTGAATACCGCTTACTCGCAGAGCCGCATGCGCGGTGATGCGGGCGGGCAAATCAACTGGGGTTACCAGTACAGTACCAGCGAGTTTAGCGTCGCCACCCAGCACACCCGTCGCGATCGCGGCTTTGGCAATCTGGCCCTCTACGACCAGCCGACGGTGTATGACGAAAACGATAAGCCCATCGCCAGCTTTAGTCGTAACACGGACCAGTATTCTCTGACCTTCAATCTGGGACGGTACGGCAACATCGGTGCGGCCTGGATCGGCGTGGAGAGTTTTGACAGCCAAAAAACCGAGCTGCTCAATCTCTCCTGGAGCCGCAACCTGTGGGGGGCGAGCAGCATTTACCTGGCCGGCAGCCGGGATCGGCAGCGGGGAGACTGGACGGTCGCGCTGTCGCTGCAGGTGCCGCTGGGGGCTCGCGACAGCGCTGCCGTCACCGTTGAAAATACCCCGAATGCCGGCAGTACCCAGCGCATTAACTATAACCACTCCATGCCTTCTGACGGTGGGTTCAGCTGGAACATGGCCTGGGCCAACCAGTCAAGATCCAGTGATTATCAACAGGGTACGCTGGGCTGGCGCAATAACAACATTGAGCTGCAGGGCGGCGGCTATGGCGAAAGGGATACCATGACCTGGTGGGGCGAGGCGATGGGCGCCATTGTGCTTATGGACGGCGAGCTGTTCGCGGCGAATAAGATTAACGATGCGTTTGTGGTCATCAGCACCGACGGCCACCCGGACGTGCCCGTCAGCTATGAGAACCAGCCCGTCGGTAAAACCAATAATAACGGCTACCTGCTGGTGAGCGGGGTGTCGGCGTATTACCCGGCCAGCTACCGGATTGATACCCTGAATCTGCCGGCGGATACCCGTCTGAAAGAGACCGAGCGCCGGATCGCAATCCGCCGTCACAGCGGCTATCTGGTCGATTTCCCGATGGAGCAGGAGCGGGTGGCAAGCGTCATTCTGCATGATACGAACGGGAAGGCGTTGCCGGTGGGAAGCCAGGTTCGACGCGCCTCGCGCAGCAATGCGGTGGTGGGGTATGACGGCATCGCCTGGCTGGAAAATCTCAGCGACGTGAACCCGCTGGAGGTGATCGCACCTGACGGGAGGCGCTGCAAGACTACCCTGACCGTGGGGGCCAATCCGGAGCACAAGCTGAAAACCTACGGGCCGCTGGTTTGTCGGGGGGAGCCATGACGCGCCTGCTGCTGTTGATCCTGCTGCTGTTCTCCGGCGGCGGCTGGGCGGCGTGTACCGTCAGTACGGTTAATGCGTCGTTTGGCAGCGTCACCTCATTCGCGCTCGGCGGAAGCGGGGAAGTTCAAACCACCGGAACGCTGGTGGTGGCCTGCGATGCCGTACTGAATCTGCTGACCAGCGACTCGGTAACGCTGACCTACACTGCGGCATCGGTTTCGGGCAGCAGCCGGGCCACGATGAAACGCACGGATAACGCGGCCATCACCGACGTGATCCCCACCCGGCTGTGCGGGTTATCGGGATGCGCGAGCAGCAGCGAGGTACAGATAAGTAAATCGTATACCTGGAGCGGGAGTACCCTGCTGGGGTTGCTGGGGTCAAAGCAGTACAACATTCCGCTCTATTTCCGCACCGTCGCCGGGCAAAACGTCACTGCCGGGCCATATCAGGTGCAGTTAACCTTCAGCATTAACTACAGCGTCTGCTCCGTGGGCGCGCTCGGCCTTTGCTCAATCAACCAGACGGGAACCGCGACAACCACCATCCTTCTGGATATGACCGTCACCAACGACTGCAGCGCCATGACCACGCCAGATGTGAGCTTCAACAGCGCGCCGCTGGTGCAAAGTTTCCCCACCGTTTCACAGGCGATTGCCGTCACCTGTACCAAAGGAAGTTCGTATACCATCGGCATTAATAACGGTGCCAACGCGCTGAACAACGTGCGGCGGATGGTGAGCGGCAGCAACGCCATGAGCTACGACATCTATAAGGAAGCCACCGGTAACCGCTGGGGCGGCAGCGGCAGCGAGCGCTGGTCCAGCGCGGTATCGTCCCAGGTCAGTACCGACGGTTTACTGCGCACCTACAACTACACCGCGAAGGTCCTGACCAATCAGGCCACGCCGCCCGCCGGAACCTACACCGACACGCTGATTGTCGACGTGGCGTTTTAACCCCGCGCTTTTCCCTTTCGCAAATGTAAAGTTCCTCTGGGCTGTGCCGATAACACCGTTAATAAATCTATGAGAAGGTGTTGTATGTTGAACCGTATCCGCGTTGTCACAATGCTCATGATGGTGCTGGTCATTTTCGCACTTCTTCAGCTCATCTCCGGCGGGCTTTTTTTCTCGTCATTAAAACAGAACCAGGATAGCTTCGCGGCCTCGAACGATCTCCGCCTGCAGCAGAGTGAACTCACGTCGACGTGGGATCTGATGCTGCAAACGCGTATCAACCTTAGCCGCTCGTCCGCGCGCATGATGATGGACCCCAACAATCAGCAGAGCAGCGCCAAAACCGATCTGTTGAAAAATGCCCGTGCCACCCTCGCTGACGCCGCTAAACATTACGACGCCTTTAAAAAGATTACCCCACAGCCTGCGATGGAGCAGGTGAGCCAGAACATTGACGAAAAATACAACGCTTACCATGCCGGTCTGGCAGAGCTGATTCAGTTCCTGGAGAGCGGCAATATGGACGCCTATTTCGCGCAGCCGACGCAGGGGATGCAAAACGCGCTCGGCGTAGCGTTGGGGGAATACGCGAAGGCCAGTGGCGATCTCTATCACTCGGCCTTTACTGCAAGCCAGAATGACTACCGCTTTGCGAAATGGCAGATGGCGGTGCTGGCGCTGGCGCTGGTTATTGTGCTGGTTGCGGTCTGGTACGGCATTCGCCATATCCTGCTGAACCCTCTCGGCCGCGTCATTGCCCACATTCGCGAAATTGCCGGCGGTGACCTGACCAAAACGCTGACCGTTTCCGGGCGCAATGAGATCACCGAGCTGGCAAACAGCGTTGACCATATGCAGCGTTCGTTAATCGAAACCGTCGCCAACGTGCGCAACGGGTCGGAGGCTATCTACACCGGCACCAGCGAAATTGCGATGGGGAATAACGATCTCTCATCCCGCACCGAGCAGCAGGCTTCCGCCCTGGAAGAGACGGCCGCCAGCATGGAGCAGCTCACCGCGACCGTGAAGCAGAACGCCGATAACGCCCGCCAGGCGTCTCAGCTGGCGGAAAGCGCCTCCGAGACGGCGCAGCGCGGCGGCCGCGTGGTGGATGGCGTGGTGAAAACCATGCACGAAATCGCCGACAGCTCGAAGAAAATCGCCGACATCATCAGCGTCATTGACGGCATTGCCTTCCAGACCAACATTCTGGCGCTAAACGCCGCCGTGGAAGCGGCGCGCGCGGGCGAACAGGGGCGCGGGTTTGCCGTGGTGGCCGGGGAAGTACGCAACCTGGCCAGCCGCAGCGCCAACGCGGCAAAAGAGATCAAGTCCCTGATTGAAGATTCCGTCTCCCGCGTGGATACCGGCTCCGTGCTGGTGGAAAGCGCAGGGGAGACCATGAATGACATCGTGAATGCCGTCACCCGCGTGACGGACATCATGGGTGAAATCGCCTCTGCGTCCGATGAGCAGAGTCGTGGTATCGACCAGGTTGCCCTGGCGGTATCGGAAATGGATCGCGTGACACAGCAAAACGCCGCGCTGGTGCAGGAGTCCGCTGCGGCGGCCGCTGCCCTGGAAGACCAGGCGAGCCGTCTCAAGATGGCCGTCTCGGCGTTTCGTCTCGCTTCACTCGCTGGAAACACGGTCACCCCGCAGGCGACGTATCGCGCGCCAGCCGCTGAACAGGCTGCACTCCGTACGCGTACCGCGACGACCGGACAAGATGAAAACTGGGAAACATTTTGACTGACAATTAAACCGCGGCTGCTTGCCGCTTGATGGGAGCGTGGATGTTAAATCGTATTCGTATCTCGACCACACTGTTTTTGATTCTGATCCTTTGCGGTGTGTTGCAGGTTGGCAGTAACGGGTTGTCTTTTTGGGCGTTTCGCGATGGCTATCAGAATTTGCAGGAAGTTGAGGCGAGTAATCAGCAGCGCTCCGCACTGGCACAAACGCGTGCCGTGCTGTTGCAGGCAAGCACTGCGCTGAACAAGGCGGGAACCTTAACCGCGCTGAGTTATCCGCCGGATGACATTAAAGCGCTGATGGCCAACGCGCGCGACAGCCTGAAACAGGCTGACGCACAGTTTAAAGCCTTTACGGCGCAGGCCGCCGACAGCGAGAAAGAGAAGGCGCTGAAGACCGCCATGAAGACGAACTTTGAGCAGTGGTACAGCAATCTGGACCACCAGGCGACGTGGCTTGAGAACAACCAGCTTTCGGACTTTATGACCGCACCGGTTCAGGCCTCGCAGGCGGCGTTTGACGGCAGCTTTAACGCATGGCAGCAGGATATTAACCAGTCTGTTCAACGTGCCGGTGACCAGAGCCGCCAAAGTTATCACATGTCGGGCGTCATCTTTGCCGTGGTGGTGATTGTGGCAGGGTTGCTGACCGGTGCCGCGCTGCTCTGGTCGCGCAGAATGATTGTGCAGCCGCTGGCCATTATCAGCAGCCACTTCGACAGTATTGCGAAAGGGGACCTGGCGCGTCCGGTGGGGGTGTTCGGCAAGAACGAAATTTCGGCGATCTTTGCCAGCCTGAAGGCGATGCAGGGATCGCTGCGGGAAACGGTGAGCGACGTGCGGCAGGGCAGTTATGCCATGCACACCGGGATCTCTGAGATTGCAGCGGGTAACAACGATCTCTCGTCCCGCACCGAGCAGCAGGCGGCCTCGCTGGCGCAGACGGCGGCCAGCATGGAGCAACTGACCGCGACGGTAGGTCAGAACGCCGATAACGCGCGTCAGGCGTCTGACCTGTCAAAACAGGCGGCGATGACGGCAAAGAAAGGCGGGGACCAGGCGTCCCATGTCGCCAGCACCATGCAGGAGATTGCCACCAGCTCGCAGAAAATTGGTGACATCATCAGCGTGATTGACGGTATCGCGTTCCAGACCAACATTCTGGCGCTGAATGCCGCCGTGGAAGCGGCGCGCGCCGGTGAGCAAGGGCGCGGATTTGCGGTGGTGGCGGGGGAAGTGCGTAACCTGGCGAGCCGCAGCGCCAACGCGGCGAAAGAGATTAAGGTGCTGATCGAAGAGTCGGTCTCGCGCGTTCAGCAGGGCTCAACCCTTGTGGATACGGCGGCGAAAACCATGCACGAGATCGTCACCTCCGTGACGCGGGTCAACGACATCATGGGCGAGATCGCCTCGGCGTCGGACGAACAGCGTCGCGGGATTGAGCAGGTTGCCCTGGCCGTCAGCCAGATGGATAAGGTGACGCAACAGAACGCCTCGTTAGTTGAGGAAGCGGCAGCGGCAACCGATCAGCTGGCCAGCCAGGCGGATCGTCTGACCGGACTGGTCGCGGTGTTTAATGTGAAAGAGCACGTTGAAGCAGTAACAGAAGTCGGGCGGTCGCAGGCCGTGCCAGTTGTATCCTGAATGTAATTAAGAAGGCGCTATGACATCACCAATGCCCCCTGGGCAAACGTCATTATTGTTGCAGATGACACAGCGCCTCGCGCTGTCCGACGCGCATTTTCGTCGGATATGTCAGTTAATCTACCAGCGTGCGGGGATCGTGCTTGCGGATCATAAGCGGGACATGGTCTACAACCGTCTGGTGCGGCGCTTGCGTACGCTGGGGCTGGATGATTTTGGCCGCTATCTGAGCATGCTCGAGGCGAACCAGAACAGCGCAGAGTGGCAGGCTTTTATTAACTCGTTAACCACCAACCTGACGGCGTTTTTCCGTGAAGCTCACCACTTCCCGGTTCTGGCCGAGCACGCCCGCCGTCGCACCGGGGAGTATCGCGTATGGAGCGCTGCCGCCTCGACGGGTGAAGAGCCGTACTCGCTGGCGATCACTCTTGCCGACACGCTGGGAATGGCACCCGGACGCTGGAAGGTCTACGCCAGCGATATCGATACCGAGGTGCTGGAGAAGGCGCGTAACGGCGTTTATCGCCAGGATGAACTGAAAACGCTGTCGCCGCAGCAGCTCCAGCGTTATTTCATGCGCGGGACGGGCCCGCATGAAGGCCTGGTGCGCGTACGCCAGGAGCTGGCGAACTGCGTCGAATTCGCGCCCGTTAACCTGCTGGATAAGCAGTACAACGTGCCGGGGCCGTTCGACGCCATTTTTTGCCGTAACGTCATGATCTATTTTGATAAAACGACGCAACAGGACATTCTGCGTCGGTTTGTTCCGTTGCTCAAGCCTGACGGTTTACTGTTTGCCGGGCACTCGGAAAACTTCAGCAACCTCGCGCGTGAGTTTAGCCTGCGTGGGCAAACGGTGTATGCGCTGAGTAAGGAAAAAGCATGAGTAAAATCAGGGTGTTGTCTGTCGATGATTCAGCGCTGATGCGTCAGATCATGACTGAAATTATCAATAGCCACAGCGACATGGAGATGGTGGCCACTGCGCCCGATCCTCTGGTAGCGCGGGATTTAATTAAAAAATATAACCCCGACGTGCTAACGCTGGATGTCGAGATGCCGCGCATGGATGGCATAGATTTCCTCGAAAAATTAATGCGGCTTCGGCCCATGCCGGTGGTAATGGTCTCCTCCCTGACCGGAAAAGGATCGGAAATTACCCTGCGCGCGCTGGAACTGGGGGCGGTGGATTTTGTCACCAAACCTCAGCTCGGCATTCGCGAGGGGATGCTGGCGTACAGCGAAATGATCGCCGAGAAGATCCGCACCGCGTCGCGTGCGAAGCTTGCCGCCCACACGCCGATGGCTGCGCCTGCGACCCTGAAGGCCGGTCCCTTACTCAGCTCGGAAAAACTGCTGGTCATTGGGGCGTCAACCGGAGGAACAGAGGCAATTCGTCATGTACTCCAGCCATTGCCGCTTTCAAGTCCTGGTATTCTGATCACGCAGCATATGCCGCCAGGCTTTACCCGTTCGTTCGCCGAACGCCTGAACAAGCTGTGCCAGATCAGCGTGAAAGAGGCGGAAGACGGCGAGCGCGTGCTCCCGGGACATGCCTATATCGCCCCGGGCGACAAGCATATGGAGCTGGCGCGCAGCGGTGCTAACTATCAAATCAAAATTCATGACGGACCGCCGGTCAACCGGCACCGTCCGTCGGTGGATGTGCTGTTTCATTCGGTGGCGAAACATGCGGGGCGCAACGCCGTTGGGGTGATCCTGACGGGGATGGGCAACGATGGTGCCGCCGGAATGCTTGCAATGCACCAGGCTGGCGCCTGGACGATTGCGCAGAATGAAGCAAGTTGTGTGGTGTTCGGCATGCCGCGCGAGGCCATCAATATGGGTGGCGTGAGCGAAGTGGTCGATCTTAGCCAGGTAAGCCAGCAGATGCTGGCGAAAATCAGTGCCGGACAGGCAATACGTATTTGACTCAGGAGTATTATTTTATGGCGGATAAAGAGCTTAAGTTTTTGGTTGTGGATGACTTTTCCACCATGCGTCGCATCGTGCGCAACCTGCTGAAAGAGCTGGGCTTCAACAACGTTGAAGAAGCAGAAGACGGCGTTGATGCGCTGAACAAACTGCAGGCTGGCGGGTTTGGTTTTGTTATCTCCGACTGGAACATGCCAAACATGGACGGTCTGGAACTGCTGAAAACCATTCGTGCCGATGCCGGAATGGCGTCTATGCCGGTTCTGATGGTTACTGCAGAAGCGAAAAAAGAGAACATCATCGCCGCTGCACAGGCGGGCGCAAGCGGCTATGTGGTGAAGCCATTCACCGCGGCAACCCTGGAAGAGAAGCTCGGTAAGATCTTCGAGAAACTCGGCATGTGAGGTGATGGAAATGTTGCAACCTGCTATGAAACCCGTTGAAGAACACTCGCCGAGCGATATTATCGTCCGCATCGGCAGCCTGACGCGCATGCTGCGTGACAGCCTGCGTGAGCTGGGTCTGGATCAGGCGATTGCCGAAGCGGCGGAAGCCATTCCTGATGCCCGCGATCGTCTGGACTACGTTGTGCAGATGACCGCTCAGGCCGCGGAACGTGCGCTGAACAGCGTTGAAGCGTCACAGCCGCACCAGGATGCGATGGAAAAGGGGGCGAAAGCGCTGAGCAAACGCTGGGACGAGTGGTTTGAGAACCCTATCGAGCTGGCGGATGCCCGTGAGCTGGTGACGGATACCCGTCAGTACCTGGGTGATGTGCCGGGGCACACCAGCTTCACCAACGCCCAGCTGCTGGACATCATGATGGCGCAGGATTTCCAGGACCTGACCGGTCAGGTGATCAAGCGCATGATGGATGTTATCCAGGAGATTGAGCGTCAGCTGCTGATGGTTCTGCTGGAGAACATTCCGGAACCAGCAGCCCGTCCAAAACGCGAGAACGAAAGCCTGCTCAATGGTCCACAGCTCGACGCCAGCAAGGCGGGCGTTGTGGCAAGCCAGGATCAGGTCGACGATCTGCTGGACAGCCTCGGCTTCTGATTGTTCTGATTACCCTCAGGCTGCGGCGTCAACCTGAGGGTATTTCAATTATCGAAGGTCCATCTTCACCGTTACGTTACCTTCAAAGCGGCCCGGGGCAGGGGGGGCATTCGTTGTGCCGACCGGCGCAGCCTGAATTTTGACCACACCGTTTCCCTGCTCGTCCATCGTCACCGGAAACTCATAGGTACCGTCCAGCGCAACGTTCTGACTGTTTTCATCATATATACGCACCCCGAGATCGTTCCTGTCCAGAAGTTTTGCAATGTACGGTGTACTGCTGTCCACCACGCCCTGATCTGCTGTGAGCGTAAGCTTTATCCGGTCCGTGTTTCCCACTGCGTTATCATCACAGTGATAGGCAATATCAACGTTTTTGAGGGCATAACGTTTTGGCGGTTGCCCCTTGATGACGAATTGCTTGCTGACAATGCCGCCAAACTCCACCTCAATGGTGCTGCCGGCGTTGATGATGCAGCTTAGCGGCGCAGATAGTGTGCCGCCAAACCAGATATCAGAGACCTGGTCAGCCTGCCCTGGATCGCAGCTTCCCCCCGAGCCGAAATAAAGACAGGAATAGTTTTGCGCGACGATCGTCGAAGGGATCACCTCTTCACCCAGGATGGTTTTTTTAACGTGAAGCAGGATCGCAACGACGTTCCAGCGGAAATTACGCTTTACTGTAGCGGCATTACTCGGCTGGCTGTCACTACTGCAAACGTTGGCATCTCCCTCCGTTTTGGCGAGTGCATTCTCGGTCGTGTTACGCATATTACTTCTGGACGTCGGGTATTCATTGACAGCTATCGGGGTCAATGAAGTGCCGTCCGGAGAGTTGATTGCATCCGCGTAGGCGGTGATATCGGCATCAATCTTTTCGGTCAAATAGCCGTATCCGTTTGTTCCCGGACTCAGCGGACTCCCGGCAAACGTTTTTTCATAGACCATGCTTGATGAAAACAAATTTCCGGGACAGTCGCAGTTGGCCACTATCACCGGGCCATTGCCGACCAGATGATTAGGCACATCATAGTCATGATTGGCGATATTTTCGCTGGACGAAAATTCATGATCGAACGACGTGGTGTAGGCTTGCGGTGCACCGAAGCAGTTATGAAGTAAAGTCACCGCACCCCTGCACGGGCAGGTTGCGGTCAGGCTCAGTGCCGTGGCCAATGAAGCCCAGACGGCCTGTTTCTTGAGTTTTGTTCTCATGTGCTTATTCCTGCTGACAAAGCTCGCTAACCGAGCGAATACCGTTAGGGCTTTCGGTTTGGTTGGCTGACTGTTGCGTAATGCTGGCGCGGCACTGTTGGCCCTTGCCGTTGCCCCATTTCACGGTGAGCTGTGCGGTATCACTAAGGCCTGCCAGATAGACGGTACCGGTATCATCGACAATGCCGCTTATCACCGGGGCGCTACTGGTCGCGATGGCACCGAAAGGAACGGGGAGGCCGTTTGGACGCTTCAGGGTGACCAACATCCGATAGCCTGTGTGAGCGTCAAATCTGGCCAACACCGCCGCGTTGCGCGAGGGAATGACGGTGATGGCGGTATCGCTGGTGTCTACATTTTCCGGCAGGCTCGAGGTATCAATACGAATATTGTTCTCCTGGTACGGAGTGAGCGATGGAATGACTGCGTTACCCTGCCAGTCGGTCTGAATACCACGCTGGTTCAGGAAACGGACGCCGGACGCGTCGTTGGCGTTGACGATAGCAAACTGGCTGCCCAGAGGCTGAGCCAGCGTGACTCCCTCAGGATGGGCAACAATACCGCCGCTAATGCCGTAATTAAGCTGCTGAGAGTCATCAGTGGAGGCGTAATAACCGGCGGTCAGGTTGGCGTATTGCGAACGGTAGCTGCCATAGACGCTGCTGATATCCTCCCCGTCGTGGTTGGAATGGCTTTGCTGCAACGAGTAGCTCAAACGCTCGTCGTCCAGCAGCGTGCCGCTGAGGCCCACGTTTTGCCGCGTATAGCCATTTTTAGTATTGCTGATGTTATAGCTACTCCAGGCGCGTGGCAGCCATCTGGCGAGAGGAATGCTAAATCCCAAAGAGACCATCCTGTCAGACTCTTCGTCGTTGGTTTTGCTGTACGTATAGGCCATGTGATAACTCGTGCCGGCAACAACGGTATTAAATCCAAACGACAGGCTGCGCTCTTTTTTAGTGGTGCCCCAATAGTCCTGCTGATAACCGTTAAGATACAGACTCGCCCCAGCAACGGTTTGGCTAATGCTGGCCTGAATGCGGTTGCGTTTATTGTAACGAAACAGCAGATCGTCTTCGTGGCCGTCACGCATTTGGTTGGCGTCGACAAAGCTGTAATATCCGCGGCTGGTGTATCGGTAGCTGCCGAGGCTGAAGTTGGTATCGGTCGAATCCAGTTTACCGGTATAAAGCAAACGCCATGACTGGCCGGTATGCTGGCTGTTATCGTCCAGGCGGGTATCGGCCAGGGTAACGTCAGCGGACAGCGAGCCCAGCGGCCCGAGCGCCATACCGGTACCGGTATTGGCTGCGTTATAGTCTTTCGAGAGCGTCAGCCCTCCAAACCAGGTGAAAAGGTTATTTAAACCGTAAATCATGCTTCCCTGGAAAAAGTCGGGTTCCTTTTGATCGCTCCCGCTTTCAGCACGATAACGGCCTGCCGTCATTTCGTACTTCATACGCCCAGGCCGCAGCATAACCGCAATACTGGAGTAGGGCTGCGTAAAGTGATGCTCGGTGCCGTCAGCCTCTTTCACCGTAACGTCCAGATCGCCGCTGTTGGTCGTGGAGTAGAGATCGTTGATCTCGAACTCACCCGGCGCGACGTTTTGCTGATAGATGAGATAGCCATTCTGGCGCACCGAGACTTTAGCATTTGAACTTGCGATGCCGCGTATGACAGGGGCATAGCCGCGTTGGCTATAGGGAAGCATCTCTTCATCTGACGCAAGGTTGACGCCCCGGTACTGTAAGCTATCAAATACCTCGCCCCGCGTGTTGCTTTCCCCGGCCGTGAACTGCGCCTTGAGGGCGTCAACGTCATGCTGCAGGAAGGTATTGATGTTTTCCCACAGGTTTTCACTGTCAGAATTGCTCCACGTTGAATAGTTGCGCACTCGCCAGCCTCCCAGGTTGGCGCCTGTGCGCAAATTCAGATACTGACTGGTGGCGCTGTTGTCACCGCTCTCCTTATTTTTTGATCCTGAGAAAGCGTAGTCACTGAACAACACGGGGACACCGTCGTCCCAGCGCGAAGGATCGATGTAATCGCGACTGGTACCACTTAACGCGGCCTGAGGAATACTCAACGCTAATGTCATGGTTGAAAACTCAAGCCGCGCGGAGGCCAGAGGGATATAGTTGCTGATATCTTCAGGCAAAGCCTTATTTGCGGGTAACGCAAGCAAGGCGGGATACCGATCGATAGCAATCCCCCATGCCCGCAGCATATCCGGTGTGAGCTGCGGTATCAGTGACCCTTCCGGGGAACTGACGTAAGCGATATTGGTGGTGCTGAGGCGGCGTTCGTTCACCTGCACTCGTGAAGAATAGGTGCCGGGTAGCTGAGCATTCGACTTTGAAAAGAGTGAAAGGTCGATATCCTGCTGAGCCAGCATGTCTCCTTCAAGCGATGAGGGAGAGAAACGATACTCACGGGCCAGCGTCGAGAAGCTCGCGATGAGCAAGACACCGCCAAGGCAGCGAAGAAGCGGATTCAGTCTGAAGCGCCGCTCGTATGACAACTCATTACGTCCTGTCATCATCGAGGTCTTTTAATCCTGCGCCAGGGGGGAGGTATATTTTTCGGAAGCATTGCCGTAATCGGTAATGCAGCGCCAGGTGACGTTCGTCCCCTGAGCATTGCCAGGGAGAGGAATGTCAGCGCGGGATTTAGGGGCAACCATGTCGGCTTTTTCCACTTTGTGCGCACCCAGCGCAAGTGAATCAAAGACGCTGTAGAACGCCCCTGCGTTGATGACGGTGAGTTGCTGACCATGACGAGCAAATCGCAGGTTTTTGCAGGATTCAGAGGGCGTACCGCTCAGTCCGACAGGACGCCAGAACAGTTTCAGACGCGTTTTATAGATTAACCGCAGGACGTTTTTGTCATCCTCATCCGTAGCCGTGGCAGGGACGGTTCGCACGTTCATATAGAACAAAGATTCTTTATCCCCGGATAAGGCTGTCCCGTTCCAGGTAATGCGCAGGCTTTGCTCTTTTTGCGGATCGAGTCGAAAGAGAGGCGGTGTCACGATAAACGGTCCGTGCGTTTTACCATCACCCGTATCCGTCCATGACTGTATTAACCATGGAAGCTCTTTATCATTATTTTGTAAGGGCAGGGCAACTTCCTTTTTCGCGGCATCGTAGATTATGCGTGTGCGACCTATCTGAATACCTGCTGCGTGACAAAAAGTGCTTGCAATGACAGGAATACATAATAAGACATGGAGTGATATGCGCATAGTGAAACCTTTAATAAAGGAGGGTGAGGCGAAATGATATTAGTCCGAATACGGATTCGGACTAATATCAGATCATGACTCCTTAAACGTCATGAGGCCTAAATCTATTTATATTATGAATGTCAGCAGTGTGTTTATTAACGGTAAAGAATGTTTACCGTCATATCAGCGTCTGCCGGACCGGCCGTAACCGCAGTTGCAAATGATTTATAGCGAGCATTAAAATCAGCTTTAATCGTATCTTCGGGTTTTGACGCCAGTTCGATATAGACCTGCCCTTCGGCGCCGTCCATCGTGATGAGCTTATCATCTTTACCCGCCAGGCTGACGGCAACGCCGATACCGGTGGCCGCGGTATCGCCCGTGGTGGTAATTTTACTGACGTCCAGCAGCGTTTTGGCCTTGGTCAGGGTTGTTGGGCCGTTAAAGGTCAGCTGTACAGCCGGAAGCCCATCGCTTTGCAATGGGCAGTTGGCAAGCGTGATGGAGAATGGCATAAGTGCACTTTCCGTCCCAACAGCAGTAAACAATGATATTGGATAGGTACCCAGCGGGACAGTACTGTCCGTATCATTGTCACCCTGAATCGTGCAGCTTGATTCGATAATTTCACCCGTGAAGTGAATAGTGCCGGCATTCATTTCTGCGGCGAAGCTATTCATCGACAGTATTGCAAGGGCTAAGCCCGCAATAATATTCTTTTTGAAATCCATCTTAATTTTCCCTTTACGTAAAAAAGAAATATCTGGCATAAATTTTGCTTTCTAGTGAAAAGTATATTACGCCGCGTGAAATTATAACATTTAATATTCTACTGGTAAGTGAGTTTCAGGGCTAATGTTATATGCATTAATTCATTTTTGGATTGTGTGTGGTAATGAATTATGTGGTTTGAATTTCCCTGAATTATTGAATTTACATATTTATATCATTCCTGCAATACCAGGTAGTTAAAATTGACGGCTATGTTAATTTCCTTTCGAAATTTTTTTAGAGTAAACGTTCTTTTGAACTGCGCTTAATTCATTTTGTAATATGAAGCGCATCACAAAAGCTGGACTCTATTTTTCGGTTATTACTTGTTCGCTCTTCTCTCACCCAACGTGCGGAGTGTGGGCTTAAACTGGATAAAAAGACCCGGTTATAGGGGTTTATCAGCCCATTGATCAAAGGCTGTGCTGGCATGATACCCGTGACGTAATGGGCTGAGCATGCACTGTGGCAGAAGAGAACGACGATAAAACGGAAGCCCCCACACCCCACCGACTAGAAAAGGCGCGTGAGGAAGGGCAGATCCCCCGATCCCGAGAATTAACCTCCCTGCTGATCCTTATCGTAGGGGTGTGCATTATCTGGTGGGGCGGGGAGTCGCTCGCCCGCAAGCTGGCGGGAATGTTGTCCACCGGCTTACGTTTTGACCACAGCATGGTCAACGATCCGAATCTGATCCTCAGCCAGATTATTCAGCTTATCAAAGGGGCCATGGTCGCACTGTTGCCTCTGATTACCGGGGTCGTGCTGGTCGCGCTGGTCTCACCGGTGATGCTCGGCGGTCTGGTTTTCAGTGCCAAATCGCTGCAGCCGAAATTTTCCAAACTGAACCCGCTGTCGGGTATTGCGAAAATGTTCTCTGCGCAGACCGGGGCTGAGCTGCTTAAAGCCGTTCTCAAATCGGTGCTGATGGGCAGTTCTGCGGGGTTTTACCTCTGGTACCACTGGCCGGAAATGATGCGTCTTATCAGCGAATCGCCTCTCACCGCGATGAGCAACGCGCTGAATCTGGTTGGGCTCTGCGCGCTGCTGGTGGTGCTCAGCATTATCCCGATGGTGGGTTTTGACGTGATCTTCCAGCTTTATACCCACTTCAAAAAGCTGCGTATGTCGCGTCAGGATATTCGTGACGAATATAAGCAGATGGAAGGTGACCCGCACGTAAAAGGGCGCATCCGCCAGATGCAGCGTGCCGCCGCCCGTCGCCGCATGATGGAAGATGTGCCGAAGGCCGACGTCATTGTCACCAACCCGACGCACTATTCCGTTGCGCTGCGCTATGACGAAAACAAAATGAGCGCGCCGAAGGTCGTCGCGAAAGGGGCCGGACTGATCGCACTGCGCATCCGGGAAATTGGCACTGAAAACCGCGTGCCGATCCTCGAAGCCCCTCCGCTGGCGCGTGCCCTGTACCGCCATGCGGACATTGGACAACAGATCCCGGGACAACTCTACGCCGCGGTGGCGGAAGTGCTGGCCTGGGTGTGGCAGTTGAAGCGCTGGCGTCTGGCTGGCGGTCAGCGGCCTGTGAAACCTGAGAACCTTCCGGTGCCTGCCGCGCTGGATTTTATGAACGAGAAGGACACTGATGGCTAATCTGGTGGCAATGTTGCGCCTGCCCGGCAACCTGAAATCGACCCAATGGCAGATCCTTGCCGGGCCGATTCTGATCCTGCTAATTCTGTCGATGATGGTACTGCCGCTACCGGCGTTCATCCTCGATCTGCTTTTCACTTTCAATATTGCGCTGTCGATTATGGTGCTGCTGGTGGCGATGTTCACCCAGCGTACCCTGGAGTTCGCCGCATTCCCGACCATTCTGCTGTTTACCACCTTGCTCCGACTGGCGCTTAACGTGGCCTCCACGCGTATCATCCTGATGGAAGGCCACACCGGTGCTGCAGCGGCAGGTAAAGTGGTGGAGGCGTTCGGCCACTTCCTGGTGGGCGGCAATTTCGCTATCGGTATCGTGGTGTTCGTTATCCTCGTTATCATCAACTTTATGGTTATCACCAAAGGTGCAGGGCGTATCGCGGAAGTGGGCGCGCGTTTTGTGCTGGACGGGATGCCGGGCAAACAGATGGCGATCGACGCCGACCTGAACGCCGGTCTTATCGCCGAAGATGAAGCCAAAAAACGCCGTTCGGAAGTGACGCAGGAGGCGGACTTCTACGGCTCTATGGACGGTGCAAGTAAGTTTGTGCGCGGTGACGCCATCGCGGGCATTCTGATCATGGTGATTAACGTGGTCGGCGGTCTGCTGGTGGGTGTATTGCAGCACGGGATGGACATGGGCCACGCGGCGGAAAGCTATACGCTGCTGACCATTGGTGACGGTCTGGTCGCGCAGATCCCGGCGCTGGTTATCTCTACTGCGGCGGGTGTGATTGTAACCCGCGTGAGTACCGACCAGGACGTTGGCGAGCAGATGGTGGGCCAGCTCTTCAGCAACCCGCGCGTGATGCTGCTGGCCGCTGCGGTTCTGGGTTTGCTCGGCCTGGTGCCGGGTATGCCAAACCTGGTGTTCCTGCTGTTTACGGCGGGTCTGCTGGGGCTTGCCTGGTGGATGCGTGGCCGTGAAATCAAACCGGCAGCGGAACCTGTTCAGGTAAAAATGCCGGAGAATACCCAGGCCGTCGAAGCGACCTGGAACGACGTTCAGCTGGAAGATTCCCTGGGAATGGAAGTTGGCTATCGCCTGATCCCGATGGTCGATTTCCAGCAGGATGGCGAGCTGCTTGGCCGTATCCGCAGTATCCGTAAAAAATTCGCGCAGGATATGGGCTTCCTGCCGCCGGTTGTACACATCCGCGACAATATGGACCTGCCGCCCGCGCGCTATCGCATTCTCATGAAAGGGGTCGAAATCGGCAGCGGTGATGCCTATCCGGGCCGATGGCTGGCGATTAACCCGGGTACCGCCGCAGGCACCCTGCCGGGTGAGCAAACCATCGATCCGGCCTTTGGCCTGGCTGCTATCTGGATTGAAAGTGCGCTGAAAGAGCAGGCGCAGATCCAGGGGTATACGGTTGTTGAAGCCAGTACCGTGGTGGCAACCCATCTTAATCACCTGATCGGGCAATTCTCGGCAGAGCTGTTTGGCCGTCAGGAAGCGCAGCAGCTGCTTGACCGCGTCACGCAGGAAATGCCGAAGCTGACGGAAGACCTGGTCCCGGGCGTGCTGACCTTAACCACGCTGCACAAGGTGCTGCAAAAGCTGCTCGAAGAGAAGGTGCCGATCCGCGATATGCGCACCATTCTCGAAACCCTTGCCGAGCATGCGCCGATCCAAAACGATCCGCACGAGCTGACGGCGGTGGTACGCGTTGCGCTGGGCCGCGCGATCACCCAGCAGTGGTTCCCGGGAACCGGAGAGGTGCAGGTCATTGGTCTCGATACGCCGCTTGAACGCCTGCTGCTGCAGGCCCTGCAGGGCGGGGGCGGCCTGGAGCCGGGCCTGGCGGATCGTCTGCTGGCGCAAACGCAGGAGGCGCTGACGCGTCAGGAGATGCTGGGGGCGCCGCCGGTGCTGCTGGTGAACCATGCGCTACGTCCGCTGCTGTCGCGCTTCCTGCGTCGTAGCCTGAACCAGCTGGTCGTGCTGTCGAATCTGGAGCTGTCGGATAACCGTCATATCCGCATGACCGCGACGATTGGAGGAAAATAATGGGTAAATGGATCTGGATTTTGCTTTTCCCTTTGGTGGCGCAGGCTGCCGGGGAGGGCACGTGGCAGGCAAGCAGCATGGGAGTGACCCTCAGCAACCGGGGTGTTGCCATGTCATCTAACCCGCTGGCGCCTGCTGAAGAGGTTTCCGGTCTGATGGGCCTTGTGGTCTGGAATTACCGGCTGATTGGCCCAACACCCGCAGGCCTGCGAGTGCGCCTCTGCTCTCAGACGCGCTGCACGGAAATCGACGGTGAAAATGGCACGACGCAGGCGTTCAACGGCGTACCGGCCATTGAACCTTTGCGTTTCATCTGGGAAGTGCCGGGCGGGGGGCGCTTAATCCCGGCGCTGAAAGTCCAGAGTAATTCCGTCATCGTGAACTATCGCTAACACCCTGCCTTTTCACCAGCCATCAGGACATTCTGATGGCTGGCTCTCAAAACTGACCTCTCCTTTTGATCAAATAGAAACGCTGTTTTATAAATCAGTGACGCGCGTGACCCTACCCTTTGTATTTTTGCCATACACCCTCTCTGGAATGGCAGAAACAGAAAGGTATCAACAGGTCGATGCATTTACTGTAGCCGTATAAAAGCTCCCGGACGAAGCGCGTTTGCAGGGAGTCTCCTGAAACTGATTAGGGCTGACGGCAATGAAAACACGTAAAATTGGACTCGCGAATTATCTTGCTTACGGGTCAGGCGATTTTCTCGGGGCGGGTACCACGGCCCTGACGGCGGCCTGGCTTTTATATTTTTATACCACCTTCTGCGGGCTTTCACCGATCGAAGCAACGTTCATCTTTGCAGCGGCAAGGGTACTGGATGCCGTCGTTAGCCCGTTGATGGGCTTTTTAACCGATAACTTTGGTACGACCTGGCTCGGCAAGCGCTTTGGCCGTCGTAAGTTCTTTATCCTGCTGGGGATCCCGTGCGTGTTCAGCTACTCGCTGATGTGGGTTGGGGACATGAGCTTCGGGTACTACCTGCTGACCTATCTGGTGTTTGATATTGTTTACACCATGATTCTGGTGCCGTACGAAACGCTGGTGCCGGAAATGACCGATGACTTTAAGCAGAAAACCAAGTTCTCCGGGGCGCGTATCGCTATGGCCCAGATGTCTGCCATTCTCGCTTCCTTCCTGCCGGGGATCCTGTTGACCTGGTTCGGGAAAGACAACGCGGTTTCCTTCTTCTACGCAAGCCTGGTCTTCTCCGTGCTCTGCGCGCTGATGCTGACCTTCGTCTGGTGCTTCACCTGGGAACGCCCGCGCGAAGAGTGGTCTGAAGCGGCGCTGCGTGCTGAAGAAGAGAAGAAGAAGCTGACGCTGTGGCAGAGCCTCAACCGCCTGATCGTTGAGCTCAGCTCCACGCTGCGCATCAAGATTTTCCGTCAGCATCTGGGCATGTACCTCGGCGGCTATATCGCGCAGGACGTGTTTAATGCGGTATTCACCTACTACGTGGTGTTCGTGCTGATGCAGGAAGCGTCAATGGCGTCCAGTCTGCTGGGCACGATGGCCATCTTCCAGTTCCTTGCGGTTATCGCCATGATCCCGCTGTGTATCCGTTTCGGGCCTGCGCCGTCCTACCGCATGGTGGTGGTGCTGTTTGGTCTGGCATCAATTTCCTACGCCGTGCTCTATTACGCGGGCCTGAGCGACGTTTACGCTCTGCTGTTGCTGATCTCTGCGGTGGCGGGCCTCGGTCGCGGCGGTATCAACTACGTGCCATGGAATACCTACACCTACATTGCTGACGTGGATGAAGCGATCACCGGCCAGCGCCGCGAAGGGATCTTCGCGGGCATCATGACCCTGACCCGTAAGGCGTCACAGGCCGGTGCGGTGATGCTGGTGGGCATTGTGATGCAGATGTCCGGCTTTGTCAGCGGTCAGAAAGTACAGCCTGCGGAAGTGAGCCACACCATTTTGACGATCCTGAGCGTGGGCACCATCCTGGTGCTGTTCTGCGGCTTCCTCGTTTCCCTGCGCTTCAGGCTCAATTTGCAGACCCACAGCACGCTGCGCGAGGAGACCGCGAAAATGCGTGAGTGTGGTCATGCGATGCCTGAGTCAGCGACGCCACACGCCCGCGCCACCGTCGAGATGCTGGCCGGTATGCCCTATGAGTCGCTGTGGGGCAATAACAACATCGGTTATCTGAATCGCAACAAGCCAGCGGCACCCTCTCTGAAAGAGCGCGCGGTACTGAATTCGACATACAACAGAGGTTAAGATGATGAAAGTTTGGCCTGTCAAACATAGCCCGTTACTGCGTCAGCCAGAGCGCTTTATCGCCCGGGACGAGCTGAAATCGCTGATTCAAAAGGTGACGCATAGCCTGGTCAATATCCACGACAAAACGGGTGAATTTTTGCTGCGGCTGGACGACGGGCGCGTGATCGACACCAAAGGCTGGGCCGGATGGGAGTGGACGCACGGCGTTGGCCTGTACGGTATCTGGCAGTATTACTGCCAGACCGGCGATGAAGGTATGCGAGACATTATCGACAGCTGGTTTGCCGACCGCTTTGCGGAAGGCGCGACCACCAAAAACGTGAATACCATGTCGCCGTTCCTTACGCTGGTTTATCGCTACGAAGAGACCAAAAATCAGGCCTGGCTGCCGTGGCTGGAAAGCTGGGCGGAATGGGCGATGGCCGAGATGCCGCGCACGGAACACGGCGGGATGCAGCACATCACCCTGGCGGAAGAAAACCATCAACAGATGTGGGATGACACGCTGATGATGACGGTGCTGCCGCTGGCGAAAATCGGCAAGCTGCTCAATAAGCCGGAGTACGTTGAAGAGGCGGTCTATCAGTTCCTGCTGCACGTGCAGAACCTGATGGACCGGGAGACCGGGCTGTGGTTCCACGGCTGGAGCTATGACTGTAATCATAACTTTGCCCGTGCCCGCTGGGCGCGCGGCAACAGCTGGCTCACCATCGTCATCCCGGACTTCCTTGAGCTGGTGGATCTGCCGGAAAGCAACGCGGTGCGCCGCTACCTGGTGCAGGTATTGAATGCGCAGATTGCCGCGTTGGCGAAATATCAGGACGACAGCGGGCTATGGCATACGCTGCTCGACGATCCACATTCTTATCTTGAGGCGTCCGCCACGGCAGGTTTTGCCTACGGCATTCTGAAAGCCGTGCGCAAGCGCTACGTTGGTGCGGAGTATGCCGAAGTGGCAGAAAAAGCGATTCGCGGTATCGTCAAAAATATTTCGCCGGAAGGCGAGCTGTTGCAAACGTCGTTCGGCACGGGCATGGGCAGCGATCTTGAGTTTTATCGCCAGATCCCGCTGACGTCGATGCCGTACGGACAGGCGATGGCGATTCTCTGTTTGACGGAATATTTGCGGAAGTATTTCTGATAAGAAAAAACCCGGCGCTTGCCGGGTTTTTTGTATTACATGCGTTCTACGGTTTCGATACCCAGGGTATCCAGACCCAGCTTCAGGGTTTTCGCCGTGAGCTGCGCCAGCTTCAGGCGGCTGTTGCGGACCGATTCGTTTTCCGCAGACAGAATAGGGCAGTGTTCGTAGAAGCCGGAGAACAGACCCGCCAGATCGTACAGGTAAGCACACATCACGTGCGGCGTGCCGTCACGCGCGACAACCGTCAGCGTCTCTTCAAACTGCAGCAGGCGCGCCGCAAGCTGTGCTTCACGATCTTCCGTGATGGTCACTGTCGCATTCGCCAGTACGTTTTCATCAATGTTCGCCTTACGGAACACCGAGAGCACGCGGGTGTAGGCATACTGCATGTAAGGCGCCGTGTTGCCTTCAAACGCCAGCATGTTATCCCAGTCGAAGATATAGTCGGTGGTACGGTTCTTGGAGAGATCCGCGTATTTCACCGCACCGATACCCACGGCGTTGGCCAGTTTTTCCAGCTCGTCGGCAGGCATGTCCGGGTTCTTCTCGGCCACCAGACGGCGGGCGCGCTCCAGCGCTTCGTCCAGCAGGTCGGACAGCTTCACGGTTCCGCCCGCACGGGTTTTGAACGGTTTGCCGTCTTTACCCAGCATCATGCCGAACATGTGGTGTTCCAGCGGAACGCAATCCGGCACGTAACCGGCTTTACGCACGATGGTCCACGCCTGCATCAGGTGCTGGTGCTGACGGGAGTCGATGTAGTACAGCACGCGGTCGGCATGCAGCGTTTCGTAACGGTATTTCGCGCAGGCGATGTCTGTCGTGGTGTAGAGATAGCCGCCATCCTTTTTCTGGATGATCACGCCCATCGGTTCGCCTTCCTTGTTTTTGTACTCATCAAGGAACACCACCGTTGCGCCTTCGCTCTCTACCGCCAGGTTTTTCGCTTTCAGGTCAGCCACAATGCCGGGCAGCATTGGGTTATAGAGGCTTTCACCCATCACGTCGTCACGGGTCAGGGTAACGTTCAGACGGTTATAGGTCAGCTGGTTCTGAGACATGGTGATATCAACCAGCTTGCGCCACATCTCGAGGAAGTATTGGTCGCCGCCCTGCAGTTTAACCACGTAGCTGCGCGCGCGCTCGGCAAAGGCTTCGTCTTCGTCGTAGTGTTTTTTGGCTTCGCGGTAGAACCCTTCCAGGTCCGCCAGCGCCATTTCACCCGCGTTTTCCTGCTGCTGTTTTTCCAGGTAAGCAATCAGCATGCCGAACTGGGTGCCCCAGTCGCCCACGTGGTTTGCGCGGATCACCTTGTGACCGAGGAACTCGAGCGTGCGCACTGCGGCATCACCGATGATGGTGGAGCGCAGGTGGCCAACGTGCATCTCTTTCGCCACGTTCGGGGCAGAGTAGTCGATCACGACGGTCTGTGCCTCCGGCTGGGAAACACCCAGACGGTCAGATTTCAGCGCTGCGTCAACGTGGCTTGCCAGGAACGCAGGTTCCAGGAAGATATTAATGAAGCCCGGGCCGGCGATTTCGGTTTTGCTGGCAATGCCGGAAAGATCCAGATGCGTCAGTACCTGCTCAGCGAGCTGTCGCGGCGGCATGCCCAGTTTTTTAGCCACTGCCATCACGCCATTAGCCTGATAGTCGCCAAACTGTACTTTTGCTGACTGACGAACCTGCGGTTCGCAATCCGCAGGCGCGCCTGCGGCAATCAGTGCCTGACTGACTTTTTCGGAGAGAAGAGCCTGAATATTCACCTGGATACCTTACGTTTTTGATGCGGGCTTACAACCGCCCGCGCCAGTTAAAGAATTTAGGGCGGGAGTATACTGCAAATGCCCTCTGGCGTCAGCATTGCGGGGCCTGAAGATTGCTCAGAATCCAGGCGGTGAAGGTGTGCATAATCATGCAGTCGCAAAAAGCCGGATTCTGCGGTTGGTCAAAACAGGGCAACAGAGTAAATTAGCGGCTTTGCGACATGAAAAGAGAGTGACTTATGGCGAACTGGCAATCCATTGACGAACTGCATGATATTTCCGCAGATTTACCGCGCTTTACCCAGGCGTTCACAGAACTTGCCACCCGTCTCGGTCTGGATATCGCGCCGCTTGAGGCCGATCACATCTCTTTGCGCTGTCATCAGAATGCCACCGCCGAGCGCTGGCGTCGCGGGTTCGAACGGTGCGGCGAGTTGCTGTCCGAGAACATCATTAACGGTCGCCCTATTTGCCTGTTCAAACTGCATCAGCCGGTCAACGTGGCGCACTGGCAATTCACCGTGGTTGAACTGCCGTGGCCGGGAGAGAAACGCTATCCGCACGAAGGCTGGGAACATATCGAAATTGTCCTGCCGGGTGAGCCGGAGACGTTAAACGCGCGCGCGCTGGCCCTCCTTTCTGACGAAGGCTTAAGCCAGCCGGGAATTTTTGTGAAGACGAGTTCACCCAAAGGCGAGCGCGAGCGGTTACCTAATCCGACGCTGGCCGTCACTGACGGACAGGTCACGGTGAAGTTTCATCCGTGGACCATTGAGCAGATCGTTGCCAGCGAAGCGTAAGAGATGTGAGTTCACGCCGGGACTGAAAACGGACGGCGTGTCATGATGTTTCGTTTAGTGGAATTTCAGGAGGATTAAATGGCGCTGCTGGAGATTTGTTGTTACAGCGTGGAGTGTGCCGTGACCGCGCAAAAGCACGGGGCTGACCGCATTGAACTGTGTGCGGCACCCAAAGAGGGCGGGCTGACGCCGTCATACGGCGTGTTGAAGTCTGCCCGTCAGGCCGTCACCATTCCCGTTCACCCGATTATTCGTCCGCGCGGCGGTGATTTTTGTTACACGGCGGGCGAGTTCAGTGCCATGCTTGATGATATCGCGCTCGTTCGGGACCTGGGTTTTCCAGGCCTAGTGACTGGCCTGCTGGATGAAGACGGCAACATTGATATACCGCGTATGCGTCAGATTATGAGCGCCGCGCAGGGGCTGGCCGTCACTTTTCATCGCGCATTTGATATGTGTAAAGATCCGCTTCAGGCCTTTGAAACGCTTGGAGAACTTGGCGTGGCGCGCATCCTGACATCCGGTCAGCAGGCGTCAGCTGAAAAAGGACTGCAATTAATTACGGAACTAAAAGCACATTCCGGTGTTCCAATAATAATGGCGGGTGCGGGAGTCCGCGCCAGCAATCTGGAACGGTTTTTAAACGCCGGGGTAGAAGAGCTGCACAGCTCCGCGGGGAAATGGATACCTTCACCCATGCGTTATCGCAATACAGGATTGTCAATGTCGACGGATGCTGAAGCGGATGAGTATTCACGCTATGGCGTAGAGGGAGAGTCGGTTGCGGAAATGAAGTCGCTGATTGAGCGCCATCACGTGTAGCAACGTACCGATTTTTACCGCGCATCATGTCGCCCAATATGATGCTTGCTTGTACCAGGCCCCTGCCAATTACACAGGGGCCTTTTTTTCTCCTTCATATTTCAAGCCGCAGCTGCGTTGGCCGCCTCGCTCACCCCGGTCACTTACTGATGTAAGCTCCCGGGGATTCGCTGCGTTGCCGCCTTGCTGCAACTTGAACTATTTTGGAGAAAACGTGCTACGAGTAGGCCGGGTAAGGCGTAGCCGCCACCCGGCTAAAAGGCTACGGCTTAGTCGCAATCAACACCGCACGCATCGGAGCCGGATAGCCTTCGATGGTTTTGCTGTGGTCGGCCGGGTCGAGGAACTGCTCCAGCGATTCGGTGATCATCCAGTCGGTGCGGCGCTGTTCTTCGATAGACGTCACACTGACGTCGGCAATCCGCACATCCACAAACCCGCACTTCTCCAGCCAGTTCTTCAGCGCCAGCGCGGAAGGGATGAAGTAAACGTTGCGCATCTGCGCGTAGCGATCGCCCGGGACCAGAACGGCATGTTCATCGCCTTCAATCACCAGCGTTTCCAGCACCAGCTCGCCGCCGCTGACCAGCTGCTCCTTCAATTGCCACAGGTGTTCAAGCGGGGAACGACGGTGGTACAGCACGCCCATAGAGAAGACGGTATCAAAGGCTTTAAGGGCAGGGAGCTGTTCAATGCCCAGTGGCAGCAGGTGCGCGCGCTGGTCGTTACCCAGCAGCTTACGCACCGCTTCAAACTGGCACAGGAACAGCTGCATCGGGTCAATTCCTACCGCCAGATGCGCGCCCGCGCCAATCATGCGCCACATGTGGTAACCGCTGCCGCAGCCCACGTCCAGAATGGTGCGCCCGGTCAGGTCGGAAAGGTGAGGCAGAACGCGATCCCATTTCCAGTCCGAGCGCCATTCGGTATTGATGTTCACGCCGTAAAGTGAAAACGGTCCTTTACGCCACGGCATCAGGTTACGCATCAGCGTTTCGATGCGGTTGATCTGTCCGGCCGGGAGCGGCTCTTCGCTCTCGGCGGTGACGCTGTGCAGGAGATCCAGACGATGCGGGGTCAGTTCGGGCAGATACTCCACCGCGTTTGACCACTGCTTTAACAGGCCGTGCTGCTGATCGCGCTGCCAGGCGGCAATCTGCGCGGGCAAGGTTTCCAGCCAGTGGGAGAGCTGGTTTTTGGCAATCAGCTGATAGAAGTTGCTGAATTCGATCATGCGGATTCTCCCGCTTTCAGCGCCACCAGAGAGCCAAAGTTAAAGCACTGGAACCACAGTTCGCTGTGCTCAAACCCGGCTTTGCTCAGACGCGCTTTATGGGTTTCTACGGAATCCGTCAGCATCACGTTTTCGAGCATGCTCCGCTTCTGGCTGATCTCCAGCTCGCTGTAGCCGTTCGCCCGTTTGAAATCGTGGTGCATATTAAACAGCAGTTCGCCAACCTCGGCATCTTCGAAGCTGAATTTCTCCGAGAGCACCAGCGCGCCGCCGGGATTCAGCCCCTGATAAATTTTGTCCAGCAGCAGCTGGCGGTCTTCAGGCACCAGGAACTGCAGGGTGAAATTCAGCACCACCATCGACGCGTTATTGATCTCAATCTCGCGGATATCGCCTTCCACCACGTCTACCGGAACAGGGGCTTTGTACGCGTCAATATGGCGACGGCAGCGCTCAACCATGGCCGGGGAGTTATCGACGGCGATGATTCGGCAGCCTTCGTGGTGAACGTTACGACGAACCGACAGCGTTGCCGCGCCGAGCGAGCAGCCCAGGTCATAGACCTGCGTGCCGGGTTGAACGAAGCGCTCAGCCAGCATGCCGATCATAGAGATAATATTGGAATAACCGGGAACAGAGCGCTGGATCATATCCGGGAAGACTTCGGCTACCCGTTCATCGAAGGTCCAGTCGCCCAGGCTGGCGATAGGCGCGGAAAAAAGCGTGTCGCGATCTGACATAACGTAAAAATCCGGGAAAAATAAAGTGGCGTATTGTGCGCTAATGGAGGGAGAAAACCAACTCCCACGGCATATACCACAGGTTAGCCAGCACCATCAGCAAAAGCGAACACCAGGTCGCACTCATGCCGGAACGACGCCAGCGGATTAAGCGGTGGTGAAAACCGTAATAGTGCATCAGGCGGCCAGCAATAAGAAGCAGGCCACAGATGTGCACCATCCAGGTTTCTGCGCCATTCATCTCCATAAACAGCAGCAGGATTAAGGCTGCGGGGATGTATTCGACCGCGTTGCCATGAATGCGGATAGCGCTTTGTAGCTCGGAAAATCCGCCGTCACCGTAAGAGACGCGGTACAGCGTTCTGAGGCGCACAACATCAAATGAAAACTTAATCAGCAGTAATGCACCTAACACCGCATACAGCGCGCTGACCATACAAACTCCCTGTTTTTGGCAGATGGCACTTCACTATGATAGGGGGTGATATCAGAAAAGAGAAGATTGTTGTGGGATGGAAGGGGCGCTGCCCACGGACGGCACCGCAGCCTGCAAGGCCTGCCACAGAGCATCGACCAGTTCGGGCGCCTGGGCGATATCCGGCGTATGCAAAAAGAGATACGGCGTGGTGGTGTTCTCCCACGAGGCCAGTTTTTCCAGCCAGACGGCGAACATTGCCTGGTTTTGCTGCATGTTATCGCTGCCGATAAACCTGACCAATGGGTTATTCGCGGTCACGATGGCGTGAACCGGCACTTTCGGTTTTTTACGCTGAGCCTCAACGATGGCTTCGTTATGGGGGACAGCGCTGTGCACCGGGCGGCTATCGAGAATCACCCGGTTTACGGAACGCTCAAGCAGGCCGCGATTGAGCGCTTTTTCCGCTTCGCCCTTCGCAAAAAATTCAGGATGCCTGACTTCAACGCCGTAGGTGAAGTCACGGGGCAGGGCATCCAGGAACTGCCAGAGCGCGGGCAAATCATGTGGGCCAAACGTGGCGGGTAGCTGGATCCAGTACTGACCGATGCGGTTCGCCAGCGGCGACATGCGCGTAAAAAACTCTTCGGTCAAATCCCCGCAGTTGCGCAGCGCGGCCTGGTGGGAAATGGTGGCCGGAAACTTAAAGCAGAAGCGGAAGTCATCGGTCGTTTGTTCCCGCCAGCGCGTAACAATCTCGGCTTTGGGGAGCGCATACAGGGTGGTGTTACCCTCGACACAGTTGAAGTGCCGGGCATATTCCTCAAGGCTGGTGATGCCAAGGCGCACCCATTTCGGGTGCGACCACTGGGGCAGGCCTACGTACATCATAGCGCGCTGACAATCTCATCCGTGCTGCGCACGCGGCCGATGCGCGGGAATATATGGGTCATGCTGCCCTGATGCTGTTCCGCGGAAGCCGCGCTGCAGGCATCTTCGGCGATCACCAGGTTAAAGCCCAGCTCCCACGCGTTGCGGGCGGTAGACTCCACGCCGATATTAGTAGAAATGCCGCACAGGATGATGGTGTCGATGCCGCGACGGCGGAGCTGCAGTTCAAGATCGGTGCCGTAGAATGCGCCCCACTGACGTTTGGTCACTTCAATATCGCTGTCGCGTTTACCCAGCTTGGCCGGGTACGTCCACCAGTTTTCCGGCAGGGCGCGTGCAGGAGCCTGGGCATCAACGGGCTGTTTTAACGCTTCGGCGTAATCAGCAGACCAGCCGACGCGCACCATGACCACAGGCGCACCGCTGGCACGACATGTTTCCGCCAGGCGAGCGGTGCGGTTGACCACATCATCCGCGGTATGCGGGCCGCCGGCGAAGGGCAGAATGCCTTCCTGTAAATCAATCACGACAAGCGCGGTTTTACTGGCATCAAGTGTTAACATCGTTACTCCCGTTAAATGAATCACTTCCAGACACCATACGACGTGATGGCCTGTTCCTGGGCGGATAATTTTGTTAATTTTTGTGAGAATGCGCAATAAGAGTGCAGCAAACGACCGCCAGGCCGTGGTTCGCTCTTATCGTCCGGCGGAATTTCCAGTATAATAGCCGCCTTTTTTCATCCAGTTGTGACATACAGAAAGCTGCGACATAGTAGCCTGCATACCAGGCGACATTTAGCCTGCGGCTAATTAAGGGATATCTCATGCGTACAGAATATTGCGGGCAGCTGCGTCAGTCCCACGTCGGACAGCAGGTAACCCTGTGTGGTTGGGTCAATCGTCGTCGTGATCTTGGTAGCCTTATCTTTATCGATATGCGCGACCGCGAAGGTATCGTTCAGGTGTTCTTCGATCCGGATCGCGCAGATGCGTTGAAGCTGGCCTCTGAGCTGCGTAATGAGTTCTGCATTCAGGTTACCGGCACCGTGCGCGCGCGTGACGAGAAAAACGTCAACGCCGACATGGCGACGGGTGCCATTGAAGTGCTGGCGTCCGATCTGACGATCATTAACCGTGCGGAAGCGCTGCCGCTGGACTCCAACCACGTCAACACTGAAGAAGCGCGTCTGAAATACCGCTACCTGGATCTGCGTCGTCCGGAAATGGCTCAGCGCCTGAAAACCCGTGCGAAAATCACTAGCCTGGTGCGTCGCTTTATGGATGACCACGGTTTCCTCGATATCGAAACCCCGATGCTGACCAAAGCCACGCCGGAAGGCGCGCGCGATTACCTGGTCCCATCCCGCGTTCATAAAGGCAAATTCTACGCGCTGCCGCAGTCCCCACAGCTGTTCAAACAGCTGCTGATGATGTCCGGCTTCGATCGCTACTATCAGATCGTTAAATGCTTCCGCGACGAAGACCTGCGCGCTGACCGCCAGCCAGAATTTACCCAGATCGATGTGGAAACCTCCTTCATGACCGCCGAGCAGGTGCGTGAAGTGATGGAAGCCCTGGTGCGTAGCCTGTGGAACGACGTGAAAGGCGTTGAGCTGGGCGATTTCCCTATCATGACCTTCGCTGAGGCCGAGCGTCGTTACGGCTCCGACAAACCCGACCTGCGTAACCCGATGGAGCTGGTGGATGTGGCTGATCTGGTTAAAGACGTGGAATTCGCGGTCTTCGCGGGCCCGGCTAACGACGCCAAAGGCCGCGTAGTAGCGCTGCGCGTACCGGGCGGTGCGGCACTGAGCCGCAAGCAGATCGACGACTACGGCAACTTCATCAAGATCTACGGCGCGAAAGGTCTGGCCTATATTAAAGTGACCGAGCGTGCGAAAGGTCTGGAAGGCATCACCAGCCCGGTAGCGAAATTCCTGAACGCGGACATCGTGGAAGCGATCCTTGAGCGCACCGGCGCGCAGGACGGCGACATGATCTTCTTCGGCGCAGACAACAAGAAAGTCGTGGCGGATGCGATGGGCGCGCTGCGTCTGAAGCTCGGCAAAGACCTGAGCCTGACCGACGAAAACAAATGGGCGCCGCTGTGGGTTATCGACTTCCCAATGTTTGAAGACGACGGTGAAGGCGGCCTGACCGCAATGCACCACCCGTTCACCTCCCCGAAAGAGATGACGGCGGCAGAGCTGAAAGCGGCACCGGAAGATGCGGTCGCCAACGCTTATGACATGGTCATCAACGGCTACGAAGTGGGCGGAGGTTCCGTGCGTATTCACAGCGGTGAAATGCAGCAGACCGTGTTCGGCATCCTGGGCATCAACGAGCAGGAGCAGCGCGAGAAGTTTGGCTTCCTGCTGGACGCCCTGAAATACGGTACGCCGCCGCACGCGGGTCTGGCCTTCGGTCTTGACCGACTGACCATGCTGCTGACCGGCACCGATAACATTCGTGATGTTATTGCCTTCCCGAAAACCACTGCCGCAGCGTGTCTGATGACCGAAGCGCCAAGCTTTGCCAACCCGGCCGCACTGGCTGAGCTGGGCATTGAGGTGGTGAAGAAGGAAGAGAAAAACTGATATGACATATAAGCTCCCCGTTTCGGTCCTGGTGGTCATTTATGCAGAAGACACGAAGCGGGTGCTGATGTTGCAGCGGCGCGATGACCCTGAATTCTGGCAGTCGGTTACCGGCAGTCTGGAAGAGGGGGAGACCGCGCCGCAGGCCGCCGCGCGTGAAGTAAAGGAAGAGGTCGCCATTGACGTTGTCCGCGAGCAACTGACCCTGAAGGACTGTCAGCGCACGGTGGAGTTCGAAATTTTTAGCCATTTACGTCATCGCTACGCGCCGGGTACCGAGCGCAATACGGAGTCGTGGTTCTGTCTCGCGCTCCCCCATGAACGGGAGATCGTGTTTACCGAACACCTGACCTACCGCTGGGTGAATGCGGCGGATGCCGCCGCACTGACCAAGTCGTGGAGCAACCGGCAGGCGATTGAAGAATTTGTAATTAACGCTGCCTGAAAAGGCGCGCTCTTTGAGGATATTTTTATGGCAGGTCATAGTAAGTGGGCCAACACCAAACACCGCAAAGCGGCACAGGATGCCAAGCGCGGTAAGATCTTTACCAAAATCATTCGTGAGCTGGTGACAGCAGCGCGTCTGGGCGGCGGCGACCCGGCTTCTAACCCGCGTCTGCGCGCGGCGGTAGATAAAGCGCTGTCAAACAACATGACGCGTGACACCCTGAACCGTGCAATCGCACGTGGCGTGGGCGGTGACGAAGACGCGAACATGGAAACCATCATTTATGAAGGTTACGGCCCTGGCGGTACGGCGGTGATGGTTGAATGTCTGTCCGACAACCGTAATCGTACCGTTGCAGAAGTGCGCCACGCGTTCACCAAAACCGGTGGCAACCTGGGCACTGACGGTTCCGTTGCGTACCTGTTCAGCAAAAAAGGCGTCATCTCCTTCGAGAAAGGCGACGAAGATGCGATCATGGAAGCGGCGCTGGAAGCCGGTGCGGAAGACGTAGTGACCTTCGATGACGGCGCTATCGACGTTTATACCGCGTGGGAAGAGATGGGTGCCGTGCGCGACGCGCTGGAAGCGGCTGGCCTGAAAGCGGACAACGCTGAAGTGTCCATGATCCCGTCCACCAAAGCGGACATGGATGCGGAAACGGCACCGAAACTGCTGCGTCTGATCGACATGCTCGAAGACTGCGACGACGTGCAGGAAGTGTACCACAACGGTGAAATCTCTGATGAGGTTGCAGCGACTCTCTAATGAGAGCGTATAAATCCGTTACAGGAGACGCGTGATGTCGATTATTCTCGGGATTGACCCAGGCTCACGCGTCACCGGTTATGGCGTTATCCGTCAGGTGGGACGCCAGTTAACCTACCTGGGCAGCGGCTGTATTCGCACCAAAGTGGACGATCTTCCTTCGCGCCTGAAGCTCATTTATGCGGGCGTGTCGGAGATCATCACCCAGTTTCAGCCGGACTACTTCGCCATCGAGCAGGTCTTTATGGCGAAAAACGCCGATTCGGCGCTAAAGCTCGGTCAGGCGCGCGGGGTCGCCATCGTCGCTGCCGTGAACCAGGATTTGCCGGTATTCGAATACGCGGCACGTCAGGTTAAGCAGACGGTGGTGGGTATTGGGAGCGCGGAAAAAAGCCAGGTGCAGCATATGGTGCGTACCTTGCTGAAGCTTCCCGCGAACCCGCAGGCCGACGCTGCCGATGCGCTGGCGATTGCGATTACCCACTGTCACGTCAGCCAGAATGCGATGCAAATGAGCGAGTCGCGGCTCAATCTGGCGCGAGGCAGGTTACGATAATCAGAAATCAGGCTGGATAAACATCCAGCCTTTTTTTATTATGTCGGCAGTTAATTTCTCCCAGAACGCAGGAGCGTCACGTGATAGGCAGACTCAGAGGCATCATCATTGAAAAACAACCCCCGTTAGTGCTGCTGGAAGTGGGTGGCGTGGGCTATGAAGTCCATATGCCGATGACCTGCTTCTACGAGCTGCCGGACGCGGGCAAAGAGGCGATTGTCTTTACCCAGTTTGTGGTGCGTGAAGATGCCCAGCTGCTCTATGGCTTCAATAACAAGCAGGAACGGACCCTGTTCCGTGAGCTGATTAAAACCAACGGCGTCGGTCCGAAGCTGGCGCTGGCGATTTTGTCCGGCATGTCGGCACCACAGTTTGTGAATGCCGTTGAGCGCGAAGATCCTGCGGCGCTGATTAAGCTTCCGGGCATCGGTAAGAAAACCGCCGAGCGCCTGATTGTCGAGATGAAAGACCGCTTTAAAGGTCTGCATGGCGATCTGTTCACTCCGGCAGCTGATTTGGTACTGACCTCTCCTGGCGGCCCTGCGACGGATGATGACGCCGAGCAGGAAGCGGTTGCCGCGCTGGTGGCGCTGGGCTATAAACCTCAGGAGGCCAGCCGCATGGTGAGCAAAATTGCCAAACCGGACGCCAGCAGTGAAACCCTGATTCGTGAAGCGCTGCGCGCTGCATTGTGAGGTAAAGGATGATTGAAGCAGACCGCCTGGTGTCGGCAGGCACTATTCAGGCAGATGACGTGGTGGATCGCGCGATTCGCCCTAAGCTGCTTGATGAGTATATCGGCCAGCCGCAGGTTCGTTCCCAGATGGAGATTTTCATCCAGGCGGCAAAGCTGCGCGGCGATGCGCTCGATCACCTGCTGATTTTTGGCCCTCCCGGTTTAGGGAAAACCACGCTGGCGAATATCGTCGCCAATGAAATGGGCGTCAACCTGCGCACCACATCCGGCCCCGTGCTGGAGAAGGCGGGCGATCTCGCGGCGATGCTGACCAACCTCGAACCGCATGACGTGCTGTTTATCGATGAGATCCACCGCCTGTCGCCGGTGGTGGAGGAAGTGCTCTATCCGGCGATGGAAGATTACCAGCTGGATATCATGATCGGTGAAGGCCCGGCCGCGCGCTCCATCAAAATCGATCTGCCGCCGTTTACCCTGATTGGCGCCACCACCCGCGCCGGGTCGTTGACCTCTCCGCTGCGCGATCGTTTCGGCATCGTGCAGCGTCTTGAGTTTTACCAGGTGGCGGACCTCCAGCACATCGTTGGCCGTAGCGCCCGCTATATGGGGCTCGAAATGAGCGAAGAGGGCGCGTTTGAAGTGGCGAAGCGTTCCCGCGGTACGCCGCGTATCGCCAACCGCCTGCTGCGCCGCGTGCGTGACTTTGCCGAGGTGAAGCACGATGGCTCGATTTCCGCCGAGATCGCTGCCCAGGCGCTGGATATGCTTAACGTCGATGCCGAAGGCTTTGACTATATGGACCGTAAACTGCTGCTGGCGGTGCTGGATAAGTTCTTTGGCGGCCCGGTCGGGTTGGATAACCTGGCTGCGGCTATTGGGGAAGAGCGTGAGACGATTGAAGATGTGCTGGAGCCGTATCTGATCCAGCAGGGTTTCCTGCAGCGCACCCCGCGTGGACGTATGGCAACGGTGCGGGCGTGGAATCATTTCGGCATTACGCCGCCCGCGATGCCGTAATCCTTAATTCCCTCTCCCGGTGGGAGAGGGGCAGAGTGAGGGCATCAGCGCCCTCCATGTTAATTCGCTGTCTTCTTCATCATACTGAGGATAAACAGCACCGCTGCACTAAGCACCACAGACGGCCCCGCAGGCGTGTCGTAGAACGCCGAGAAGGTTAACCCCCCCGTTACCGCAATCATTCCGATAATCACGGCCACGCCGGCCATCTGCTCCGGCGTACGGGCAAAACGACGCGCCGTAGCCGCAGGGATGATCAGCAGCGACGTAATAATCAGCGCGCCGACAAACTTCATTGCGACACCAATCGTTAGCGCTGTCACCAGCATCAGCAGCAGCTTAACGCGCTGCAGCTTCACGCCGTCGACAAACGCCAGATCCGGACTGACGGTCATTGCCAGTAAATTCCGCCACTGCCAGAGCAGAATAGCGAGTACCACCACGACGCCTATGGCGATAGCGATGAGATCCTCCGGCGTCACGGCCAGCAGGTCACCGAAGAGGTAGGCCATCAGATCCACGCGGATGTTCGACATCAGGCTGACCACCACCAGGCCCAGCGACAGGGCACTGTGCGCCATAATACCAAGCAGCGTATCAATAGCGAGGTGAGGGCGCTTCTCCAGCCAGACCAGACCGGCCGCCAGCAGCAGTGTGACCACAATCACCGCGTAGAAGGGGTTTACATCCAGCAGCAGACCAAAGGCAACGCCCAGCAGGGACGCATGCGCCAGGGTATCGCCAAAATAGGACATTCTGCGCCAGACAACAAACGAGCCGAGCGGACCCGCGGCGCAGGCAAGCATAATCCCGGCCAGCCAGCCGGGCAGTAACAGTTCAATCATGAGTGTCCATTTCCCCGACGCAGTACGATTCGTCCCTGCAAATCATGGCGATGATTATGATGATGGCGGTAAATACCCAGCTGTTCAGCGCCGCGTGGGCCGAACATGGAGATAAATTCCGGGTGCATTGACACCACTTCAGGCGTACCGGAGCAGCAGATATGGTGGTTGAGACACAGCACTTCGTCGGTTTTTGCCATCACCAGATGGAGATCGTGAGACACCATCAGCACGGCGCAATCAAGCTCCCGGCGCAGCTGGTCGATCAAATCATAAAGCGCAACCTGACCATTCACATCCACACCCTGAGTCGGTTCATCCAGTACCAGCAGCTGCGGGCTGCTCAGCAGCGCGCGGGCAAGTAAAACACGCTGAGTTTCACCGCCGGACAGTTTTTGCAGCGGCGCATCGACAAGATGGCCCGCCTGCACGCGTTTCAGCGCCGGAAGAATATCGGCTTTACGAGTGCCGGGGCGCAGACGCAGGAAACGGCTGACCGTCAGCGGCAGCGTGGCGTCGAGGTGTAGTTTTTGCGGCACATAGCCAATACGCAATTTTTCCTCGCGCTTAATCACGCCTTCATCGGGTGCGACCAGACCCAGCACCACGCGCACCAGGGTGGATTTGCCTGCGCCATTGGGGCCGAGCAGCGTCAGAATTTTGCCGGGCTTCAGATCGAGCGACACGTCAGAGAGGACGCGGCGCTGGCCAAATGAGACCGAAATATTTTCAAGAGAAACCAATGTCGTCATGTCATTTTAAGCTTGAAGAAGTCAACGAATGTTATAATATCACATTCCACGCATTCACTACGATGATTAGTCGCATTATGTTACATAAAAATACGCTTCTTTTCGCAGCATTATCTGCTGCCCTTTGGGGGACAACCGCACAAGATGTTAACGCTGCGGTTGTCGCTTCGCTTAAGCCACTTGGATTCATCGCGTCCGCCATTGCCGACGGCGTAACGGAGACCCAGGTTCTGCTCCCTGATGGTGCTTCTGAGCATGACTATTCCCTGCGCCCGTCAGATGTAAAACGCTTACAAAACGCGGACTTAGTTGTCTGGATTGGTCCTGAAATGGAAGCGTTCATGCAGAAGTCAGCAAAACAGGTGGCGGGTGAAAAACAGGTCGCGATTGCCGACCTCCCCGGCGTGAAACCGTTACTCATGAAAGGGGCGGATGACGACGGAGACGAACATGACCATCATGCTGCAGACGGTGAAAAAGGTGATGAAGATCACCATCACGGCGAGTACAACATGCATCTTTGGTTATCCCCAGAGATAGCGCGGCTTTCAGCGGTTGCAATCCACGACAAATTAGTGGAACTTATGCCGCAAAGTCGAGCCAAACTAGACGCCAACCTGAAGGATTTTGAGGCACAATTAGCCGCAACCGATAAGCAGGTAGGTAATGAGCTCGCACCGTTGAAAGGAAAAGGGTATTTCGTTTTTCATGACGCCTACGGCTATTACGAAAAACATTACGGTTTGACCCCGCTGGGCCACTTCACCGTCAACCCTGAAATTCAGCCTGGTGCGCAGCGTTTACATGAAATCAGAACACAGTTGGTTGAGCAAAAAGCGACATGCGTTTTTGCTGAGCCACAGTTCAGGCCAGCGGTCGTAGAAGCCGTGGCCAGGGGAACATCCGTGCGCATGGGAACCCTTGACCCGCTAGGTACGAATATCCAGTTGAGCAAAGCGAGCTATTCGCAGTTCCTCAGCCAACTGGCGAACCAGTATGCGAGCTGCCTGAAAGGAGAATAACGAGGAAGTGAATACGTGCAACAGATAGCCCGCTCTGTCGCCCTGGCATTTAACAATCTGCCTCGACCCCACCGCGTTATGCTGGGGTCGCTTACAGTTCTCACCTTAGCGGTCGCCGTCTGGCGGCCCTATGTTTACCACCCGAGTTCTGCCCCTATCATCAAAACCATTGAGCTTGAAAAGAGCGAAATCCGTTCTTTGCTGCCTGAAGCCAGTGAGCCTATTGACCAGGCGGCTCAGGAAGATGAAGCCATCCCGCAGGATGAGCTGGACGATAAAACCGAGAACGAAGCGGGTATCCACGAATATGTTGTCTCTACCGGGGACACGCTGAGCAGCGTGCTGAACCAGTACGGCATCGACATGGGTAATATCAGCCAGCTGGCGGCTGCGGATAAAGATCTTCGTAACCTGAAAATCGGACAACAGCTCTCCTGGACACTAACGGCGGATGGCGATCTCCAGCGTCTGACCTGGGAAATGTCCCGCCGCGAAACCCGCACCTACGATCGCACTGCAAACGGTTTCAAGATGACCAGCGAACTGCAGAAGGGTGACTGGGTTAATAGTGTTCTGAAAGGCACCGTGGGCGCGAGCTTTGTCTCCAGCGCGCGCGATGCGGGCCTGACCAGCGCTGAAATCAGCTCGGTGATCAAAGCCATGCAGTGGCAGATGGATTTCCGCAAGCTGAAGAAGGGCGATGAGTTCTGCGTCCTGATGTCCCGCGAAATGCTGGACGGCAAGCGCGAGCAAAGCCAGCTGCTGGGCGTACGTCTGCGCTCCGAAGGCAAAGATTACTACGCGATCCGCGCCGAAGACGGTAAGTTCTACGACCGCAGCGGTACGGGCCTTGCGAAAGGCTTCCTGCGCTTCCCGACGGCAAAACAGTTCCGCGTCTCCTCGAACTTTAACCCGCGTCGTCTGAACCCGGTAACCGGGCGCGTCGCGCCGCACCGTGGCGTTGACTTCGCCATGCCGCAGGGCACGCCGGTACTGGCGGTAGGGGATGGTGAAGTGGTGGTGGCCAAGCGTAGCGGTGCCGCCGGATATTATGTCGCGGTACGTCATGGCCGCACTTATACGACCCGCTACATGCACCTGCGTAAGCTGCTGGTGAAGCCGGGCCAGAAGGTGAAGCGTGGTGACCGTATCGCGATCTCCGGCAATACCGGACGCTCTACCGGCCCGCACCTGCACTATGAAGTGTGGATCAACCAACAGGCAGTGAACCCGCTGACGGCGAAACTGCCGCGCACCGAAGGCCTGACAGGTAAAGATCGTACTGATTATCTGGCGCAGGTGAAAGAGGTGATACCGCAGCTGAGCTTAAACTAAGCCCTCTGTTTTTGTTAAAAAAGCCGGCGCACACTGACGCCGGCTTTTTCTTTTGTGCGTGGACGACTGCCTCGCTACACTATCTGAATAAAATTTTGCGTCATCAGACCCTGGATCCAGCATGGAAACCAAAAAAAACAATATTGAATACATTCCTGAGTTTGAAAAATCCTTCCGCCATCCGCGCAACTGGGGCGCTTGGCTTGGTGTCTACGCCTTTGCGGGGATGGCGTTACTGCCTGCTTCCGTTCGCGATCCCGTTTTGGGGAAAATTGGCCGTCTGGCCGGGCGTTTAGGCAAGAGCGCCCGCCGTCGCGCGCAGATCAACCTCTATTACTGTTTTCCTGAGAAAAGCGACGCCGAGCGCGAGGCAATCATTGATGAGATGTACACCACCGCGCCGCAGGCCATGGCGATGATGGCTGAACTGGCGCTGAAAGGGCCGGATAAAATCGTCGATCGCGTTGACTGGAAAGGGCTGGACATCATCGAGGAGATGCGCCGCAACGACGAGAAAGTCATTTTCCTTGTCCCCCACGGCTGGGGCGTTGATATTCCGGCGATGCTGATGGCGTCTCAGGGCCAGAAAATGGCGGCGATGTTCCATAACCAGGGAAATAAAATCTACGATTTTGTCTGGAATACGGTGCGTCGTCGTTTTGGCGGACGTTTGCACGCGCGTAACGATGGCATTAAGCCCTTCATTCAGTCGGTGCGTCAGGGTTACTGGGGCTACTATCTGCCGGATCAGGACCACGGCCCTGAACACAGCGAGTTTGTCGATTTCTTTGCGACCTACAAAGCAACGCTTCCCGCGATCGGTCGCCTGATGAAAGTCTGTCGTGCCCGCGTGATCCCGCTGTTTCCGGTGTATGACGGTAAAACGCATCGCCTGAGTATTGAGGTTCGTCCGCCGATGGACGATCTGCTGACCGCGGACGACCACACGATCGCGCGTCGAATGAACGAAGAGGTGGAAATCCTGGTGGGGCCGCATGCCGAACAGTACACGTGGATCCTGAAGCTGCTTAAAACGCGTAAGCCAGGTGAAACAGAGCCCTATAAACGCAAAGATCTTTATCCGAAGAAATAAAAAAAGCCCTCTCCATCTGGAGAGGGCTTTTTAACATAGGCGTTATTACTCGACGGTCATGACGCGCGTGGTGTTTGTTGAGCCGATGGTGCTCATCACGTCGCCCTGGGTCACAATGACGATATCACCGGACACCAGATAGCCTTTGTCGCGCAGTAGGTTTACGGCATCGTGTGCCGCAGCTACGCCGTCACTGGTGCTGTCGAAGTGAACCGGCGTCACGCCGCGGTACAGCGCCGTCAGGTTCAGGGTGCGTTCGTGACGGGACATGGCGAAGATCGGCAGGCCAGAGCTGATACGAGAGGTCATCAGCGCGGTGCGGCCAGATTCGGTCATGGTGATGATCGCGGTAACGCCCTTCAGGTGGTTTGCCGCGTACATCGCAGACATCGCAATCGCTTCTTCCACGTTGTCGAACTGCACGTCCAGACGGTGTTTAGAGACGTTGATGCTTGGGATCTTTTCAGCGCCCAGGCAGACGCGCGCCATGGCGGCCACGGTTTCTGCCGGATACTGGCCCGCAGCGGTTTCCGCAGAGAGCATCACCGCATCGGTGCCGTCCAGCACGGCGTTAGCCACGTCCATAACTTCTGCACGGGTTGGCATTGGGTTGGTGATCATCGATTCCATCATCTGCGTGGCGGTGATCACCGCGCGGTTCAGCTGACGTGCGCGACGAATGAGCGCTTTCTGGATACCGACCAGCTCAGGATCGCCGATTTCCACGCCCAGGTCACCGCGCGCAACCATCACCACGTCAGAGGCGAGGATCACGTCGTCCATGGCATCCTGATCGCAAACGGCTTCGGCGCGTTCAACTTTCGCGACGATTTTAGCATCGCAGCCTGCATCCCGTGCCAGGCGACGCGCATAGTTCAGATCTTCGCCGCAGCGCGGGAAGGAGACCGCCAGATAGTCAACGCCGATCAGCGCAGCCGTCACGATGTCCGCTTTGTCTTTATCGGTAAGCGCTTCAGCAGAGAGGCCGCCACCCAGTTTGTTGATGCCTTTATTGTTGGAGAGCGGGCCGCCGACGGTGACTTCGGTGAACACTTTCATGCCCTGAACTTCCAGCACCTTCAGCTGTACGCGACCGTCGTCGAGCAGCAGGATATCGCCAGGTACCACGTCAGCCGGCAGGCCTTTATAGTCGATACCGACTTTCTCTTTATCGCCTTCGCCTTTGCCCAGGTTGGCATCAAGCAGGAATTTGTCGCCGATATTGAGGAAAACTTTACCCTCTTTAAAGGTTGATACGCGGATTTTTGGACCCTGCAAATCGCCGAGGATAGCAACGTGGCGGCCCAGTTTGGCTGCGATTTCACGCACTTTATCGGCACGTAACTTATGGTCTTCTGGCGTACCGTGAGAGAAGTTCATGCGCACCACGTTGGCGCCGGCGGCGATAATTTTCTCAAGATTATTATCGCGATCGGTAGCCGGGCCTAAGGTGGTTACGATCTTGGTTCTGCGAAGCCTTCTGGACATGTAATACTCCGTTGACTGAAACAACTTTGGTGTTGCGTGAACATTGAATCGGCCTTCATCTGCTGCAAGGCAGCGGAGAGGGGACCGAATGCCGTAAATCGTTACATCGTAATTATTGGTTACGTCTTCGTTATCAACTATCAGGGAACATCGCTCTTTATAAGCAATTCTTTATCAAAACGCGATTCCTTCAGCGCTTCCTTGACCCGCTTCAAGTTATCCCGGAATTTTGCGCCCCGGCGTAAGGTAAAACCGGTTGCCAGCACGTCAATCACGGTGAGCTGCGCCAGACGGGAAACCATCGGCATATAAATGTCGGTGTCTTCCGGCACGTCGAGGGTGATCGCCAGCGTCGCCTCACGGGCCAGCGGCGTGCCTGCCGTGGTGAGGGCAATCACCATGGCATCGTTTTCACGGGCCAGCTGCGCCAGCTCTACCTGACTCTTGGTGCGGCCGGTATGCGAAATCAGTACCACGACGTCATCTTCACTGCAATTCATACAGCTCATGCGTTGCAGCACAATGTCATCGGAATAAATAACCGGGACGTTAAAGCGGAAAAATTTGTTCATGGCGTCATGCGCCACGGCTGCCGACGACCCGAGACCAAAGAACGCAATCCGCTTGGCCTGGGTGAGCAAATCCACCGCGCGATTCACGGAACTCATGTCCAGAGACTGGCGCACGTGGTCAAGCGAAGCCATAGCCGATTCAAAAATTTTCGCGGTATAGGCATCAACGCTGTCGTCTTCATCCACATTACGATTAACATATGGGGTGCCGTTAGCCAGACTTTGTGCCAGATGCAGTTTAAAATCAGGAAAGCCGCGCGTTTCGAGGCTGCGGCAAAAGCGATTGACCGTCGGTTCGCTAACACCCGCTTCCTGTGCCAGAGCGGCGATGCTTGAATGAATCGCCTGAGCGGGGGAGGCGAGAATGACCTCGGCCACTTTTCGCTCGGATTTGCTAAGGTGTTCCAGTTGAAACTGGATTTTTTCCAGCATGTTCATGTTAACAGGACGCTCATGGGTGTAAACGATTTCATAAATTGATGAAATCGTGATTCGATTTAGCCGATATTACCCTTGTGGCTTCCATTAAGGGTAACAATCGACAAGATAATGTTGTTGTTTTTTTTCATTACTTGATCGGTGTCGGGTTTTGCTGTGACCCTGTTGCGCAAAGAAACGACGGTTGTTGCGTCATTGCGCCGTCGTAATCCTCCAAAGGGGGGAAAATCGCGTTATCGCACGCGACGATAAGCGCTAATGGTTTCGGGAATGACGTAAAAGCAGTACAGTGCATTGTAATAAAATTACAACGATACCTGGCAGAAGTACCAGGTGATCCAACTGAGGAGAATGACATGGCGGTAACGCAAACAGCCCAGGCATGTGACCTGGTCATTTTCGGCGCGAAAGGCGATCTTGCACGCCGAAAATTGCTGCCTTCCCTGTATCAACTGGAGAAAGCGGGCCAAATTCATCCGGATACCCGTATCCTGGGTGTCGGGCGCGCTGACTGGGACAAGGACGCTTATACCAAAGTCGTCCGCGAGGCGCTCGAAACTTTCATGAAAGAAAAAATTGATGAAAGTTTGTGGGATACCCTGAGTGGACGCCTCGATTTCTGCAACCTGGACGTCAATGACGTCAGCGCGTTTACCCGCTTAGGCGCGATGCTGGATCAGAAAAACCGTGTCACCATTAACTATTTCGCCATGCCGCCAAGCACCTTCGGCGCCATCTGCAAAGGTCTGGGCGAAGCCAAACTGAACGCCAAACCGGCGCGCGTCGTGATGGAGAAGCCGCTAGGGACGTCGCTGGCAACCTCCCGTGAAATCAACGACCAGGTGGGCGAGTTCTTTGAAGAGTGCCAGGTCTACCGTATCGACCACTATCTCGGTAAAGAGACGGTACTGAACCTGCTGGCGCTGCGTTTCGCTAACTCCCTGTTTGTGAATAACTGGGACAACCGCACTATCGACCACGTGGAAATCACCGTGGCGGAAGAGGTCGGGATTGAAGGTCGCTGGGGTTACTTTGACCAGGCCGGTCAGATGCGCGACATGATCCAGAACCACCTGCTGCAAATTCTGTGCATGATTGCCATGTCTCCACCGTCTGACCTGACGGCTGACAGCATCCGTGACGCAAAAGTGAAAGTGCTGAAGTCACTGCGCCGCATCGACCGCTCCAACGTGCGTGAGAAGACCGTCCGCGGCCAGTACACCGCCGGGTTTGCGCAAGGCAAAAAAGTGCCGGGCTACCTGGAAGAAGAGGGCGCGAACAAGTCCAGCAACACCGAGACGTTCGTGGCGATCCGCGTGGATATCGACGACTGGCGTTGGGCGGGCGTTCCGTTCTACCTGCGCACCGGTAAACGTCTGCCGGCCAAATGTTCCGAAGTGGTTGTTTACTTCAAAAACCCGGAACTGAACCTGTTCAAAGAGTCCTGGCAGGAACTGCCGCAGAACAAACTGACCATTCGTCTGCAGCCGGACGAAGGGGTGGATATCCAGATCCTGAACAAAGTGCCGGGGCTGGATCATAAACACAACCTGCAGACCACCAAGCTGGATCTGAGCTACTCCGAAACCTTCAATCAGACGCACCTGGCCGATGCTTACGAGCGTCTGCTGCTGGAAACCATGCGCGGTATCCAGGCGCTCTTTGTGCGCCGCGATGAGGTGGAAGAGGCGTGGAAATGGGTCGACTCCATCACCGAAGCCTGGGCTGCCGATCAGGATGCGCCAAAACCGTATCAGGCGGGTACATGGGGACCTGTCGCGTCGGTGGCGATGATCACCCGCGATGGCCGCTCCTGGAACGAATTTGAGTAAGATAATCCTCTAGCTCGAAAGTGTTATTTTACCGGTAACATGATCTAACACAGCTAGTGGCACAATTTTCAACTTTTAAGCTCCGCGTGGATTCACCCGCGGAGCTTTTTTTATTACACTGCCGGAAGTGATTTTGCCCCTGAGCTCCGGACAGCAAGCGTTTCAGCGTTGTTAACAACTGCCAGCGACTTTGTAAACTCCCGAGCCGGACAGATAATTTAGAGGAGCTTTTATGAATCCGACACTGTTACGCGTAACACAGCGCATTATCGAGCGCTCGAAAGAGACCCGTTCGGCCTACCTCGCCCGGATTGAACAGGCAAAGAGCAGCACCGTCCACCGATCTCAGCTGGCCTGCGGGAACCTGGCGCACGGCTTCGCCGCCTGCCAGCCTGATGATAAAGCGTCGCTGAAAAGCATGTTGCGTAACAATATCGCCATCATTACCTCCTATAACGATATGCTTTCCGCCCACCAGCCGTATGAGGTCTATCCCACTATCATCCGTAACGCGCTGCACAGCGTGAATGCGGTGGGCCAGGTGGCGGGCGGCGTACCTGCTATGTGTGACGGCGTGACGCAGGGGCAGGACGGCATGGAGCTGTCCCTGCTGAGCCGCGAAGTAATTGCGATGTCTGCCGCGGTGGGCCTGTCACACAATATGTTTGATGGCGCGCTGTACCTCGGCGTGTGCGACAAGATTGTCCCGGGCCTGGTGATGGCGGCGCTGTCGTTTGGGCATCTGCCTGCGATCTTCGTCCCGTCCGGCCCAATGGCGAGCGGTCTGCCGAACAAAGAAAAAGTGCGTATTCGCCAGCTGTATGCGGAAGGGAAAGCAGACCGTCAGGCGCTGCTGGAGGCGGAAGCCGCGTCCTATCATGCGCCGGGGACCTGTACGTTCTACGGTACGGCTAACACTAACCAGATGGTGGTGGAGTTTATGGGGATGCAGCTTCCGGGTTCGTCCTTTATCCAGCCGGATGCGCCGCTGCGCAAGGCGCTGACCGAGGCCGCGGCCCGTCAGGTTACGCGTCTGACCGGCAACGGCAACGAATGGATGCCGATGGGCAAAATGGTCGACGAAAAAGTCATCGTCAACGGAATTGTCGCGCTGCTGGCAACCGGGGGGTCAACCAACCACACCATGCATCTGGTGGCCATGGCGCGTGCGGCGGGCATTCTGATTAACTGGGATGACTTCTCTGAGATCTCTTCCGTGGTGCCGCTGATGGCGCGCCTATACCCGAACGGTCCGGCGGATATCAACCACTTCCAGGCCGCAGGCGGCGTACCGCTGCTGATGCGCGAGCTGCTGAAAGGCGGACTGCTGCATGAAGACGTGAATACCGTGGCGGGCTTTGGCCTGCAGCGCTACACCCAGGAGCCGTGGCTGAACAACGGCGAGCTGGACTGGCGTGAAGGGGCGAGCGCCTCTCTTGATGCGCAGGTGATTGCCACCATCGACAAACCGTTCTCTCCTCATGGCGGCACCAAAGTGCTGAGCGGCAACCTCGGCCGCGCGGTGATGAAGACCTCTGCCGTACCGGAAGAGAACCAGGTTATCGAAGCGCCGGCGGTGGTGTTTGAAAGCCAGCATGACGTATTACCCGCCTTTGACGCCGGTCTTCTTGATAAAGACTGCGTGGTGGTGGTGCGTCACCAGGGGCCTAAAGCCAACGGGATGCCAGAATTACATAAACTTATGCCACCACTTGGTGTATTATTGGACCGCCGTTTCAAAATTGCGTTAGTCACTGATGGACGCCTCTCCGGGGCATCCGGTAAAGTGCCTTCAGCCATCCACGTGACGCCTGAAGCCTACGACGGCGGGTTGCTGGCGAAAGTACGCGACGGTGACATGATCCGCGTGAACGGCCAGACGGGCGAGTTAACCCTGCTGGTGGATGAATCCGAGCTGGCGGCACGTCAGCCTCATATTCCTGACCTGAGCGCATCGCGCGTGGGGACCGGACGCGAAATGTTCAGCGCGCTGCGTGAGAAACTCTCCGGTGCGGAGCAGGGCGCAACCTGTATTACGTTTTAAGACGACTTGATTTTAACGATCTGGCGAGAGAAAACTCTGATGAAAAACTGGAAAACAAGTGCAGAAGCAATCCTGACCACTGGCCCTGTCGTGCCGGTTATCGTGGTAAACAAGCTGGAGCACGCTGTACCGATGGCGAAAGCGCTGGTAGCGGGCGGCGTTCGCGTTCTGGAAGTGACCCTGCGCACCGCCTGCGCGATGGATGCTATCCGCGCTATCGCGAAAGAAGTGCCGGACGCCATCATCGGTGCGGGTACCGTGACGAACGCAAAACAGCTGGCTGAAGTGACCGAAGCGGGCGCGCAGTTTGCCATCAGCCCGGGCCTGACCGAGCCGCTGCTGAAAGCCGCCACCGAAGGTACCATTCCGCTGATCCCTGGCATCAGCACCGTCTCTGAACTGATGCTGGGCATGGACTACGGTCTGAAAGAGTTCAAATTCTTCCCGGCTGAAGCAAACGGTGGCACCAAAGCGCTGCAGGCGATTGCGGGTCCCTTCTCGCAGGTACGCTTCTGCCCGACGGGCGGTATCTCTCCTGCCAACTACCGTGACTACCTGGCGCTGAAAAGCGTGCTGTGCATCGGCGGTTCATGGCTGGTTCCGGCGGATGCGCTGGAAGCGGGCGACTGGGATCGCATTACCAAACTGGCTCGCGAAGCGGTTGAAGGCGCGAAACAGTAAGTTAATCGCAGCATGAAAAACGGGCCTTTTGGCCCGTTTTTTTATCCCTCTACCTTGACGCTCGCAGCGGCCGCTTTCGCTCTCGCCACGGCGTCGTCAACGTTATCCCCGGTAGCTAATGCCACGCCAAGACGGCGAGTTCCGTCGATCTCCGGCTTGCCGAACAAACGTACCTGCAATCCTGCGCCCACCGCCCCGTCGACGTTATCAAACGTGACGTTCTGGCTGGTTAACTGCGGCAGGATCACCGCCGAGGCGGCCGGACCATACTGACGAACACCGCCGACGGGCAGGCCGAGGAAGGCGCGCACGTGCAGGGCGAACTCGGAGAGATCCTGCGAAATCAGCGTGACCATGCCGGTGTCATGCGGGCGAGGGGATACTTCGCTGAAAATCACTTCATCACCGCGTACAAACAGCTCCACGCCGAACAGGCCATAGCCGCCCAGCGCCAGGACGGTTTTACGGGCGATCTCCTGAGCACGCTCCAGCGCCAGGGCGCTCATCTGCTGCGGCTGCCAGGATTCGCGGTAATCGCCATCTTCCTGACGGTGGCCAATCGGGTCGCAGAAATGGACTCCGTCAACGGCGCTGACGGTCAGCAGGGTGATTTCGAAATCAAACTTCACGACGCCTTCGACGATCACGCGTCCGGCTCCGGCACGGCCACCCTGCTGGGCATAATCCCACGCGTTATCCAGCGCGCTGCTGTCGCGAATAAAGCTTTGTCCTTTACCGGAGGAGCTCATCACCGGCTTAACGATGCACGGGTAGCCAATCTCCTCGACGGCCTGCAGAAACGCGGCCTTATCGCCAGCAAAACGATAGCTCGAGGTGGGCAATTCCAGCTCTTCCGCCGCGAGGCGACGAATGCCTTCGCGGTTCATGGTCAGCTTTGCGGCTTTCGCGCAGGGCACCACGCGCTGGCCTTCCTGCTCCAGGGCGATCAGCGTATCGGTGGCAATAGCTTCAATTTCCGGCACGACAAAATCAGGTTTCTCGCGCGTAATCAGTTCGCGAAGGGCGTCGCCATCCAGCATGTTAATCACATAAGAACGATGGGCGACGTGCATGGCTGGGGCGTCGGCGTAACGGTCTACGGCAATGACTTCCACACCTAAACGCTGGCACTCGATGGCGACCTCTTTTCCCAGCTCGCCCGATCCCAACAGCATCACTCGCGTCGCTGCAGGTCGCAGCGCAGTTCCTAAACGAATCATAACAATCCCCCTGAAAAAGTTGCGCGCAGTATAAACGAAAACGTTTGCGTCTGTCTTGTACATGGCCAGGTGAAGGGAGAAGAAATTTGCGCTTCTTTAGCCCGTCCAGACATTTCCTGACGCCCGCTCGCTTACGCTGTGGAATATGTTCACCGTTAAGTGAGGGAAACCATGTCTGGCTGGTTAAATCAATTGCAATCCCTGTTAGGGCAGAAAACATCGTCTGGCGAACGGGACCTCAGCAAACTGCTGGTACCCGGGGCGCTCGGCGGGCTGGCAGGCCTGCTGGTCGCGAATAAATCCTCGCGCAAGCTGCTGGCTAAGTACGGGACAGGCGCACTGCTGGCCGGTGGGGGCGCCATCGCGGGCACCGTGCTGTGGAATAAATACAAGGACAGAGTTAGGACCGCGCACAGCGATGAACCGCATTACGGCGAGCACACCTCGCCGCTGGATCTGCGTACCGAGCGGCTCATTCTTGCGCTGGTTTTTGCCGCGAAAAGTGACGGGCATATTGACGATAAAGAGCGAGCGGCGATCGAGCAGCAGCTGCGTGAAGCCGGCGTTGAAGAGAAGGGCAGAACGCTGGTGGCGCAGGCCATCGAGCAGCCTCTGGAGCCGCAGCGTCTGGCGCAAAGCGTGAAAAATGAGGAAGAGGCGCTTGAACTCTATTTCCTCAGCTGCGCCGCCATCGATATCGATCACTTTATGGAGCGGAGCTACCTTAACGCCCTGGGCGATGCGTTAAAGATCCCACAAGACGTGCGTGAAGGCATTGAGCGGGACATCCGGGAGCAAAAACAGGCGTTACAGGGATAGTTCTCGCCGTTGCGACCCTGTTTCGCTTGCATCATGCGTGGGTTTTGCCAACCTTATAGGGTGTAAAACGAAAAAGAATGATGACATGCCACCGAAAGCCCGACGTACTCCTTATGCGATCACCACGCATGGCGATACGCGTATAGACAACTATTACTGGCTACGGGACGATTCTCGCTCCCGGCCAGAGGTACTCGACTACCTGCACGAGGAAAACGACTATGGCCGCAAGGTCATGTCCAGCCAGCAGACGCTTCAGGACCAGCTGCTGAATGAAATGGTGCAGCGTATTCCCCAGCGCGATATCTCCGCGCCCTGGACCAAAAATGGCTATCGCTATCGCCATATTTACGAGCCCGGCAATGAGTATCCTATTTACCAGCGTCAGTCGGTGTTAAGCGCCGAATGGGATGCGTGGGATATTCTGCTGGATGCCAACCAGCGCGCCGCCCACAGCGAGTTTTATACCCTGGGCGGCATGTCCATTTCCCCTGACAACGCGGTGATGGCGCTGGCGGAGGATTACCTCTCCCGTCGCCAGTACGGCCTGCGGTTTCGCAATCTGGACACCGGCAACTGGTATCCGGAAATGCTGGAAAACGTCTCCCCGGATTTTGTCTGGGCGAATGATTCCGAGACGGTTTACTACGTCAAAAAGCACGCGTCAACGCTGCTCCCTTACCAGGTGTGGCGACATACCGTGGGAACGGACTCCGCTGACGACGAGCTGGTTTACGAAGAGAAAGACGAAACGTTTTATGTCAGCCTGCATAAAACTTCCTCACGCCACTATGTGATTATCTTCCTTGCCAGCGCGACGACGTCGGAAGTTCTGCTGCTGGATGCCGAACTGCCGGACGCCCAGCCGCTCTGTTTCCTGCCGCGCCGCAAGGATCACGAGTACAGCCTGGATCACTTCCAGCACAGCTTTTATTTGCGCTCCAATCGCGAGGGCAAAAACTTTGGTCTCTATAAAACCAAAGTGCGCGATGAGCGCAAGTGGGAGGTGCTTATCCCCGCGCGGGATCAGGTGATGCTGGAAGGGTTCACCCTCTTTACCGACTGGCTGGTGGTGGAAGAGCGTCAGCGCGGGCTGACCAGTATCCGGCAAATCAACCGAAAAACCCGGGAAGTGGTGGGGATTGCATTCGATGACCCGGCCTACGTGACGTGGATTGGTTTCAACCCTGAACCCGAATCGTCGCGGTTGCGCTACGGCTACTCCTCCATGACCACGCCGGACACCCTGTTTGAGCTGGATATGGATACCGGGCAGCGGCAAGTGATTAAACAGACCGAGGTCAAAGGGTTTGAGTCCGAAAACTACCGCAGCGAGCACCTGTGGGTTACCGCTCGCGATGGCGTTGAGGTCCCGGTCTCGCTCGTCTATCACAAAGGCCATTTCCAGAAAGGCAAAAACCCGATCCTGGTGTACGGCTATGGCTCGTATGGCTCAAGCATGGATGCCGATTTCAGCAGCAGTCGGTTAAGCCTGCTCGATCGCGGCTTTGTTTTCGCCATCGCCCACATTCGCGGCGGCGGTGAGCTGGGCCAGAACTGGTATGAAGACGGGAAATTCCTTAAAAAGAAAAATACCTTCAATGACTACCTCGACGTCTGTGATGCGCTGATTGAGCAGGGCTACGGCGCTCCGCAGCTATGCTTTGGCATGGGGGGCAGCGCGGGCGGCATGCTGATGGGGGCGGTCATCAACCAGCGTCCCGATCGCTTTAAGGGGATTGTCGCGCAGGTACCGTTTGTCGATGTGGTCACGACTATGCTCGATGAATCCATTCCCCTTACCACCGGGGAGTTTGAGGAGTGGGGAAATCCGCAGGATGAGATGTACTACCGCTATATGAAAGAGTACAGCCCGTACGATAACGTGGAGGCGCAAGCCTACCCGCATATGCTGGTCACCACCGGTTTGCATGATTCTCAGGTGCAATACTGGGAGCCGGCAAAATGGGTAGCGAAACTGCGAGAGCTGAAAACCGATGACAACCTGCTGCTGCTGTGTACCGACATGGATTCCGGACACGGGGGTAAATCGGGCCGATTTAAATCGTACGAAGGCGTTGCCCTGGAATATGCCTTTTTAATAGGCCTGGCGCAGGAAACGCTGCCAGGCCGTGCAGAGCGTTAAGCATCGCCCAGATAATGTTTCAGCGTTAAGCGCAGCTCCGGGCTCATTCTGTCGAGGTTGTTATACAGCCAGCGCAAATAGCCCGGATCTTTATCCGCCACCTCGGACACCGGCTTTCCGCGATATTTACCAAAGGTAAATATGGTCAGCAGCGCGGGACGTCCGGTGATCGTCGCCATATCATCCGGTGTCCAGCCAGAGATATTCATAATATCAATCAGCAGCGCGGCGGTGATATAGCAGTCATACAGCGCGCGGTGATGGTGAAGCCCCTCAGGGGTACGGACGCTGAGCTTGCGGGACTTGTACAGCGCCATGTTGCTGTATTTAATCCCCGGCCAGAGACGACGCGCCAGCTTCATGGTGCAAATCCATTCCCCCGGCATTTCAGGCAACACCCGGCGGTCAAAGCTGGCGTTATGCGCGACGTACCACGGGCTACCGTAGTAGTGGGGAATGATCTCTTCGATCCACGGCTTATCCGCCACCATCGATTCGGTAATGCGATGGATAGCCATCGCCTGAGGGCTGATGGGGCGATCGGGACGCACCAGATGGCTCATGGGGTTGACGATTTTACCATCAACCACGTCGACAGAGGCCACTTCCACTATTCCGCCCTGAAGATCGCAAGTTTCGGTATCGATGACGCGCAGCATTGAAAACTCCTGAGCTTAAAACGCCTAGCCTAAAGGAATGATATCGCCTTGCCAACCCTCTCCGCCGAGCGTGCCGGTCACCAGAAGCTCGCCCTTATCCGCGCGCACGATCAGCTGGCCTTTTTCATCCCACAGCGCGCTGCCGCCGCAGGCGTTCGCCATCAGCACCGCAATGGCATATTTATGCGCGAAGCGCTGCAGGTTACTGATGGACTGCCGCCAGCGATTATCCCCCACCGACTGGCAGCTGGTAACAAGCGTTGCTCTGGGATCGAGATTGGGAGAATCGGGATGTGCATCAAGGATGCTAAGGTGCTTGTCCCCCGGCACCAGGCTGGCTCCGCGCCCTTGCGGATAGCGCAAAATGCGATGGCGAGCAGGCGAAAACAGCACCAGGCCTTTCTGGCGCTGCCCATCCTGTTCCAGAGGGAGTCCTGCAATGACGGTAATCTGGTAAAAATGTGCTGCATTAAGCAGCGGCTCCAGCTGCGCGTCATCGGGTGGGGGAGGTAGCGTCGGAGCGCCAGAGCCCGTTAATGAGAGTTCAGGGAAAACCAGCAGATCACACCGCTGCCGTGCTGCTTCGGCGATGAAGCGCAGGTGGTGCTTAACATGGTCATCTACAGTCTGATGCAGCCCGCCATACTGGGCTGCCGCTATATTCCAATGTGACATCGTGACTTCCTTATACACTGAGTCGCAGAGATTTAAGAATACACCTAAAATAATCAGGGTTTTCTTATCCTGCCAGATTCCGCGTAAGGAAGTGTAACGACTCGTTAAGCTTATTTAACTTTAGGCTCGTACGGTAAACGGGAGAGGTTGACCGAGGCAAGGCGGTGGGCGATGAGTCTTTCGCGAAACCAGTCGCGCAGATGGGCGGGCTGTTCCCGTTCCACGACTTCAGCCACGACGGGCATGTTGTAACGCTCTTTGAACGCGACGCCAGCGGCAGCGAGATCGACATTCACTTTATCCATCTCGTCCTGCGGAAGGGCGGCCAGATTGATCTTCATTACCTTCTCCTTTTTCTGCGGCGGCAACGTTACCGCGATTGCACGACGATGACAAGCGGAGGCAGGATGATCCTCGACTCGTTTATTATACAGAGTTATTCTTTAGCATACAGACATAACAAAAAGGAATGATTGCGATGGGTTTCTCCACCTCCCGCGCGGTATGCGCACTGGTTTTTGTAGCCTCGATAATGATGGCGCCCTCCGCGCTGGCACATGCACATCTTAAACAGCAGAGCCCGGCAGCGGACAGCGTGGCGAGCGCTCCGCAGGCACTTACGCTGAATTTTTCAGAAGGCATCGAACCGGGATTTAGCGGTGTGGTGGTGACGGATGCACAAAAGCAGGTCATCAAAACGGGAACCGCCACGCGCGACGAACAGAACAAAGCGCAACTCACCGTGCCGCTGGAACAAACGCTGACGTCAGGGACGTACCAGGTAGACTGGCACGTGGTCTCCGTGGACGGCCATAAAACCAAAGGCAGCTATCACTTTAGCGTGAAATAGCATGCTGGCGCTGTGTTATATCGGGTTGCGCTTTATCCATTTCGGGGCGCTGATGCTTGTTTTTGGCAACGCGCTTTACAGCGTCTGGTTTGCGCCTTCCTCTCTCCACCGTCTGATGTCCCGGCGCTTCCAGTCGCAGCAGAAAGTGGCGGCCTTAGTGAGCCTGGCGGCTGCGGTCCTGATGTTTATGCTGCAGGGCGGATTGATGGGCAACGGCTGGGGAGATGTGTTTGCGCCACAGGTCTGGTTCAGCGTGATGGGAACCCGTTTTGGCGGCGTCTGGCTGTGGCAAATGATCCTCGCTGCGATAACGGTCGGCGCAGCATGGCTCGCACCGCTGAAAGGTTCGCGGCTGCTGCTGCTCGCAATGGGACAGCTTATCCTGCTGGCTGGGGTAGGGCACGCGGCGATGAACGACGGTCCGATGGGGGCGCTGCAGCGTCTTAATTATGCTATTCACCTGATCTGCGCCGCCACCTGGCTCGGCGGATTACTGCCTCTGCTGTTCTGCATGCGCCTGGCGAAAGGACGCTGGCAGAATGCCGCCATCTTTACCATGATGCGTTTCTCGCGCGTGGGGCATTACGCCGTTGCGGGCGTGCTGCTCACCGGCGTGATAAATACGCTCATGATACTGGGTGTCCATATTCCCTGGCAGGCTGGCTACGTGCGGTTTTTGTTGTTCAAATGTGCGCTGGTGGCGTTGATGGTGGTAATTGCGCTGGCAAATCGGTATTTTCTGGTGCCACGGTTTCGTCCGGAGAGCGGACGAGCACAACAGATTTTTATCAGGATGACACAGGCAGAAGTGGTGCTGGGAGCGCTGGTGCTGGCAACGGTCAGTCTGTTCGCCACCTGGGAACCCTTCTGACAAGGTTAAATATCATATGAAAAAGACAGTACTTTCTCTCATATTGCTGGCCTGTACGGGAAGCGCGCTTGCCGCACCGCAGGTTATCACCGTCAGCCGTTTTGAAGTGGGTAAGGACAAATGGGCGTTCAATCGCGAAGAGGTGATGCTGACCTGCCGTCCTGGTCATGCACTGTATGCCATCAACCCGAGCACGCTGGTGCAATACCCGCTGAATGATAACGCAGAGCAGCAGGTAGCCAGCGGCAAGAGCAGCGGCCAGCCGATTAGCATTATTCAGATCGATGACCCGTCGCATCCGGGACAAAAAATGAGTCTGGCACCGTTTATTGAGCGCGCCGACAAGCTCTGCTAACGTTCGGGTTTCCAATAAAAAACCGCAGATGCTTGCGAAAGCACTGCGGTTTTTCACTTTTAATGATGCTCTGGCGCTTTTTTTCCGACCGCTTTAGCTGTGGACTGGAAAACCTGGCGTCGTCATCTATTCTTAAAAGGCAAGGCGACTTAGCCTGCATTAATGCCAACTTTTAGCGCACGGCTCTCTCCCAAGAGCCATTTCCCTGGACCGAATACAGGAATCGTATTCGGTCTCTTTTTATCTGTATGTTTTTCAAAGCATTGTTCGGTGTTGACTCTAACTTACCCGAAACTTTCTCGAACATTCCATATCCTGTCTAAACCATAACATACTCATGACCGCGTGCGTCCAGGGTTTTTTGGGATCTTTGTTAAAATTTTGTGGTAGAGCGACCGCTGAGCAAACGCCCTCTGCGGTGCGAAAGGGCAACCCGTAAGTTAAATAATGAACGCGCTGAATTTGTCTTTGTGGCGGACAATGTACTCCGGGAAGTTTTCAACCGTTAGCTCTTGCTTGATTAACGTCCTGTCGCGCCCCCAGATATCTTCCGCGTTTTTAATGACCTTCATGATGTGTTCCGGGTTGTTAAACTCAGGAAGATCGTATTCGGTATGGGATATGGTCGACATTTTTTCTGAGATGCGCTCGGGTGTCATTACCCAAGAGAAATGCCAGCCACCATTTTCAATGATGCTGTTGTTAATCTTGAACCAGTTCCACTTTAGCCAGGACCAGTTTTTAACGCTTCGGGTGCGTTTAAGATTCCTGAATGATTCAGGTTCGCCGCCAAAGAAACTAACGAGATTTTTATATTGTGTGGCTCTCGGTAATTTGCATTTTCTTGGCGTGTTATCAGTATTAAAAACCTGCAGGTTGAACTGATAATTATAGAAATTCTGATAAATAGTGGTGCAGAGCTTTTTGGGATTTATCGATGCTACCACCTGGGGTGAAAATATCTCATCGACATCGGAAACTAAAATCAAATCATCATCGTTGGCATGCGTCAAACCCTGCATGATGGCATTCCTCTGCGCGGCTTCATTTGCCCACGCATCCACCACCATACCCTCTGGCAGACCCGGAATCACTTCTCGGGCCGGATGAGATTCTTCAGCGGCTTTCGTAATCGGTTCTTTATCATGCACAACGTAGATAATTTTATCTTTAAACTGACTGTATTTATTAATGTCAAAATGCAGCTGCCTCTTTTTACCGGTAAAGGTATGCGTTGACTCAACGATAACGAAGCGATCGACAACGTCCGCGAGCGTGTTCAGCCTGATTTCGAGAAGCATATCTTCATCGTAATATAAGAAGCAGTCATAGATCATTACCGAAGTCCCTCATTTTTTGCGCCCACATTGCGCTTTTCCCAACGCATTCGCCGGTATCATTTCGCGCAATGCTAACTGAGCGCACTCGCCCTGTGCAAGAGTGCACTGCTTTATCATTCCTCTTTTAAACAGAATGCATCCGCTATGCAGTGGGCGAAGGCGCCAGCCGGGCTTAAAAATGGGACTTAACGGATGCCTCTATTTCATCGAGCAGCTCAAAGCGACGGCGGTATTCGGCACGTTTTTTACTGGCAATCTCTTCAAGCGATTTACGCTCCATCTGCAGCGGCAGCTGCCAGCAGAAGGCCGAAAGCTTTTTACCGTCCAGTGATGCCCAAAATTCATCGTAGCTGGCGTGGAAATGGCGGCCTTTGCTCAGGCGATATCGCAACGCGCGGAAAACGTGCCCTTCATCGCTGACGGCAAAAATCGCCCGGACAGATGACTGCGCAGCCAGCTGAAAAAGAACTTCCATTAACACGCGCTTAGGGAACAGGCCGTGGCAGGCGCGGGTGGCCTGTTTAATGACATCTCGCGATACGCAGCGACGGGGCCCCTGAAGCCCGCCGATGACTATGACTTGCTGACCGTTACTGCGCGCGACGCTAAAGGTCAGACTGGCCAGCAGCGTATCCTCGTTGTCGCGGAGCCACAGCGTGCTTTCGCCTTCGCGCTCGGCTTTCCCGGCAGAGGATGCATTGACCGTATAGGTTACACCGTCTTTGGCATGGAAATGCACAACGGCTTGCTCCTGTGGGCTGCTCAGGGCCTGAGCGAGACCGCTCTCTTTCAGGCTATCAATCCAGGAGTAATGGTTGACGATAGCGTCGGCGCGATCGTTAGCCGTCAGGCCGCGCATCAGATACTGTCGGTGGGTCTTGCTGGGCAACGTAATTTGAGAGGCCAGCAGTCTGTCAAAATCGTCGCGCCCCGAAAGGGCTTCCAGCATGCGATGGGTGGAAGACCAGAACAGAAGCGAGCGTAAAAGGAACTTCAGGCGATATTCGCGTTTGCGCCAGATCGGCCCCGGCACGCGTTTGCCGTTCACCAGCTCGGAAATAATATTTGTGCGATGCGGATAAAAAACATCGTTATGCAGGTGCGTATTAGACACGTGATGACCCCTCTTTTTTTATACCCTTATTCTAAAGAGCCAATAAAAAGGGATTAATAGCGCGAGGATCTTTATTTCTGTTTGGTTTACCGTTTGTTTCACTTCGTGACGACCGCGCCTGTCTGTCGCCTTTTCTGCGGCGGCTATACTGTTTAAAGGAGGTTCTATGTATCAGCGAATTGAAGGTGGGATGTGGCGTCACGTCTGGGTTGTCAGCGATATACACGGTTGTTACCAGTGGCTTATGGATGAGCTTAAACGCCGTCATTTTAACCCATATGAGGATTTACTTATTTCAGTCGGGGATGTGATCGATCGTGGCCCTGATAGCGTTAAATGCCTGCAGTTAATTCATGAAAAATGGTTTCGTGCCGTGCGGGGAAACCATGAGCAAATGGCTCTCGACAGTCTGGATAATAACGATTTTTCACTCTGGACGATGAATGGCGGAATATGGTTTTCGCATCTTGAACGCGACCAGCAACAGTTGGCCCTATCGTTGCTCAATGCCTGTCGCGATTTACCGCATATCATCGAGATAACCTGTGCGAACGGTCTGAATGTGATAGCCCATGCTGATTATCCGGCCGCGGAATACCGGTGGCAAAAACCGGTTAGTCCCCAGCGCGTTTTATGGAACCGCGACAGGCTGATGGGATTTATGGTGGGCAAAGGAGAGGGCATCAGCGGCGCGGATCATTTCTGGTTTGGGCATACGCCCCTCGACAGAAGGTATGATTTTAATAATCTTCACTACATTGATACGGGGGCAGTTTTCGACGGTTACTTCACGCTGGCGCAGCTGCAGTAATAAATAACCCGCCTTCGGGCGGGTTCTCTTTAGGTCAGGCAAGACGCATGACCCAGGCATCGGTTTTACTATCGTAATGCTCACGGTAAAGGACAGAATGTTCGCCATCAAGTATTGCCGGGACGCTGGTGTCTGCATCCCATGCATCGAGCTGCATGCACAAATCCGGGTCGGATTTGCAGGGAATACTTAACGTTCGATCGCCTTGTGCTTCGCCGCGCAGCTCTGCGTCGTCGATCTCAAAAGCGCCAATACGCACGCTGGTTTTCGTCATAGTGCTCTCCGGGTCGGTTGTCAAAATCTGGTATGACCAGTGTGGCCACCCATTTTTGATCGTAGACAAAGAGAGCAAAATCGCCAGTAAAAAAATGCGCTTTTTATCAATCCGTGCGATCGTTACCGGTAAACAGCCGACCGTCCCGAACCAGCTCGCGCGGGTAGCTGTTTTTCAGCCTTGAGCCGACCTTTTTTGCCAGACCCAGCGGATATCCCTGATACGTCACTATTACTTCGTCACCTGATGGGGTGCTGTCCGGATAGACATCGCGGCCACGGTACCACTCCTCTGCTTCCTGATGCGTCAGGGCAAAGGTATTCTCGCCTCCGGCAAGGGCGATTACGGCCTCATGCTGCCAGCGATAGCCTTTGTTATGCACTTCCGCCAGGCGGATCCCGATTCGTGAAAAACGGACCTTTCCGATGAGCGGCTCGATCTGTGCCGGGAACAGCCAGATCTCTTTATCACGCATCCAGGGGTGCAGGCTCTCATCCCATACCAGCCCAACCTTTTTAGCGGCGGCTTCAAGCTGTGCTGCATCGCGACCTTTAAGAGGGGAAAACGGGAAGTTGCCGACCTTGAATTTAGGCGCGGGCAGGGGAGCAACCGCCTGCGTTTTACGCAGACGCGCCACAAAGAACCCTTCGCAGTCGTAAATCTGCGGGAACACGTGAAGGAAACCCTCCGGCGTGACCGCCTCCTGTGCCGAGGCGAACAGATCGTTAAGCGGCAGGAACTCAACTGCCTCCGGGTAGTTCGCTTTCAGCCACAGGCAGACATCTTCGTTTTCATCGCGGTTTAAGGTACACGTTGAATAGACCAGCGTGCCGCCTGGGCGCAGGGCGTGAAATGCGCTCTCGATCAGCTCGCGCTGCGTGGCGGCGATCTCAAGGTTGCTCTCAACTGACCAGTTCTTTAACGCGTCGGGATCTTTACGCACCACCCCTTCGCCGGAGCAGGGCGCGTCCAGCAGAATGGCATCGAAGGCTTCCGGTAAAGCGGCGCCAAACACGCGTCCGTCAAAGTGCGTCAGGGCAACATTATGAATACCGCAGCGGCTGATGTTGGCATGCAACACCTTCACGCGGCTGGCGGAAAACTCGTTGGCGAGGATCGCCCCGTGGTTACCCATCCGGGCGGCAATTTGCGTGGTTTTTGAGCCGGGCGCCGCGGCAACATCCATCACGCGCTCAGGCGCATTGCCATCGGCAAACAGGGCGGCAACCGGCAGCATCGAGCTGGCTTCCTGAATATAGAACAGGCCGCTCAGATGCTCAGCGGTACTGCCCAGCGGTAGGGAGGCTTCGTCATCACGTTCGATCCAGAACCCCTCAGCGCACCACGGTACCGGCGTAAGCTGCCAGCCGTACGGCGAGACCAGCGCCAGAAAATCATCGACGCTGATTTTCAGCGTGTTGACGCGAATACTTCGGCGTAACGGACGCTGGCAGGCGGCGATAAAATCATCTAACGACAGGTGAGAAGGAAGCGCCTCGCGCATCTGCGCCAGGAATTGTTCAGGAAGAAATACGGAGTTTTGAGCCACGGGCACACCACAGGGAAAAGTTCAGGTGCGCAGTGTAACATAAAGGCTCCGGTGCGTTGACACCGGAGCCTTGCAGATTAACGCGGCAGGGCGGTACCCCATTCGCGCCACTCTTTCGGTTCGCTTTCGAGCAGCAGGAAGTGTTTACCCGGCTGCGCTTTCGGCGCCAGCGGCGTGCCCGGCGGCGTGGCAAACGCGATACCGCCGCGAATGAACTGGTTAAAGGTGCCGGTTTTCACCACGCCTCCCGTCAGGCCAAAGTCCAGCGAATAGCCGGATGCCAGCCAGAATACCGAGTTATTACGGACCAGGTGCTGGTAACGCTCGCTGATGCGTAACGCCACCATCACGCGGTCGGAGAGCGTACCGAGCGTCAGGCCCGTGACCGTACCCACCTCAATGCCGCGGAACAGTACCGGGGTGCCGATGCTCAGCGAGCCGGCTTCCGGCACTTCCACCACGATGCTCAGGCCGCCAAGGTAGCGCGAGTCGGTGATCGTGGCTTCCTGCAGCTCGAAATCACGACGGGCATTGCCCTGGCCCGGCTCCACGTTGATGTAAGGCTGCAAAATGGTATCGAGATGCTCAACGCCCGCGGCCGAGATCTGCGGCGTGACCACCGAGAAGCGCGAACCCGTGCGGGCGAAGGTCTGCACATATTCCGGGTACAGCACGGCGGTGGCCTGCACCTCGTTGCGCGAGGTAATCAGCGTCAGCTTCTGGATCTGCCCGATATCAATGCCGAGATAGCGGATTGGCATACCTTCCGCCAGCTTGCCGGCATCAAACGCGTGCAGGGTAATCTGTCCACCCACGGCGCGTGCGGCGGTTTCGGACGGGAAGAGAATACGCTTATCACCTTTACGCAGATTCGCGCCCGCGCCGCTGAGGTTATCGAAGCTAATCGCTCCGCGCAGCGCGCGTGAGAGCGGGGAGGCCTGCACGGTCAGCCCGTTACCGTTAAGCTGAACTTTCGCGCCGCCTTCGGCCCAGAAGACGCTGTTTGGCGTCAGCAGCTTGCGGTACTCCGGCTTGATATGCAGTTCGATATCAAACGCGTCCGCACGCGGGCGAACGGTGATCACTTCCCCGACTTCAAACTTGCGATACAGCACCACGGATCCTGCCTGTACGTCCGGCAGCGTCTCGGCGCTTAATGTCAGCGTGGTGGTAGGGAGATCGCTGAGGCTGTTTTCAACCGCTTTCTCCAGGTTGGCATACAGCGGATAGCTGTCGCGAACGGGGCCTTTATCGCCAGGCAGAATGCGGATGCCGCCGTTAACCCATTCACTGGCGCTGGCACCGAGGAACTCCACGCCGTCCAGTCCCACCTTCACATCGACGCGACTGTTCACCACGAATTTGCTGTCACCGTGCACCAGGTCGCTGTACTGCGGATCGATGGCGACCGAGAAGGTCACGCCATTCGCGGAGAGCTTACGCTCCAGCACCTGGCCGACCTGCACGCCGTGTAAAATTAACGGCTGACCGGCTTCGATTCCGTAACTTTCTGGCGCATTCAGCGTGACGGTCACTACGCCCGGCTTTTGCAGCAGGGATTTATCTGCCGGGGCAATCACGAAGCTATTGCTGGGCTCACCTTCGCCGGGGATGAGCTCAAACGTATTGCCGGTCAACAGCGTGCTGAGGCTGGCATCGTTCAGGGAGAGCTTTGGACTGCGCATTTCGATACGCGTTTTCTCGCGCAGGAGATCGACCACGCTCGGATCGACCGTCATTTCGCCGGTGACCGAGCCGCCCGGGTTGAGCGTCATTTTGGTGAGCTGACCAACCTGCAACCCCTGATACATCAGCGGCGTTGAACCGGCTTTTAGCCCCTTAGCATCGGGCAGGGCGAGTTTGACGATCACGCCGCGCTGGCTGTGCGCCAGGTCAGCGTACAATCCAAATGAGTCATCCGCGGTGGCAGGGCTTGAGTTTTCCGGGGAGTCAAAGGCAATGGCACCATTCACCAGCGCGGCCAGACTTTCCAGCTTCACTTTCGCACCGCTCAGGCTGACGTCCGCATCCACGCCGGAGACGTTCCAGAAGCGGCTGCCTTTTTTCACCAGATTGGTGAAGCGACGCTCGATCAGCACGTCGATGGTGACGCCCTGTTTATTCGGGTTGATCGCGTAATCATACACGCGGCCAACCGGGATTTTGCGGAAATAGACCAGTGAGCCACTGTTCAGAGAACCGAGATCCGGCGCCTGCAGATGGATCATTAAATCGCCGTTGTTGAGGCGGTACTTGGGCTGTGTATCCAGGGCGACAAAGTGATCCTGCGGCTCTCCTTTACCCGGCATCATGCCAATATAGTTACCGCCCACGAGCGCATCCAGCCCTGACACGCCTGCCAGAGACGCTTTTGGCGTGACAAGCCAGAACTGCGTTTCGCTGCGAAGGGCATCCTGCATGTCAGATTTAATACTGACCCGCACCTGAATCTTGTTCAGCCCTTTTCCAAGGGAGATGTCCTGAACCGTACCCACTTCAACTCCCTGGAAGCGAACGGGCGTTCGCCCGGCGACGATGCCGTCGGCGGTCTGGAAATCAATGGTGACGGTACTCCCGCGATCTTCATAGCTCGTCCAGATCAGCCAGCCTGCAATCATCAGGGCGATGACGGGCAGCAACCAGAATGGCGAAATGCGGCGTTTTGTTTTAATTCTCGCTTCAGTCGGCGAAGCGGGGGTTTCCTGACTCATGTGCATCCCAAAGTAAGCGGCTATCCAGCCATTCCACAGCAAGAATAGTCAATATCACCGCAGAGCCGAAATAAAAAGCCGCGGGTCCCATTGTAAAAGCAAGTAGCTGGTCGCGATTGATGAGCGACATCATCAGCGAAATCACGAACAGATCTAACATTGACCAGCGGCCAATCCAGGTGACGAACCGCAGCAGCAGAATGCGGGTCCGTAAGCCTTGTTCACACTTAAAGTGAATGCTGATGAGCAGGGTAAACATCACCACCACTTTGGTAAAGGGAACCAGAATACTGGCAATAAAAACGATCGCAGCCACCCCGACATTACTGTGTGCAAGGGAGATAATCCCGGAGAGGATAGTATCCTCCTGACGCCCGCCATTCACGTAAATGATGGAAATCGGCAGCATGTTGGCTGGGATCAGAAACACCAGGGAGGCGATCAGCGCGGCCCAGCATTTTTGCAGGCTGTTGTTGCGCCGCAGTCTCAACGGAATGTGGCAACGCGGGCAGCGCCCACGCGCGTCGGGCAAGCCGGTATAGTGACATCCCAGACAGACGCGCAGATTTTCATCAGGACGCGTGGCGGGGCGCTGAGGGTAAAATCGCTCCCAGAGCTGTTCAACGTTCAGGTGGATAAGCGTCAGTATGCTCAGCAACACCAGGCTGATGAAAGCAAAGAGTCCGATGCCGGGCTGCAAAAAGGCGTAGTCCTGCACCTTTATTGACGCAACGCCTACGCCCACCAGATAAATATCCAGCATCACCCACTCTTTGAGCTTATCCAGCATCAGCAGTACCGGCCGAAGATTCATGCCGAGAATATTGCCAAACCAAAGATAGGCAATGGCGGCGACCAGCACCAGCGGCGCGCCAACGGTACAGAACAGCACCATGGCAGCGGTGATGGGATCCCCCTGACGGGTCATCTGCCAGATACCCTGCAGCACGTTGGCGTCAATACGTACGCCAAGCAGGTAGAGCTTTAGCAGCGGTTCGCTCCAGGCGAAGGGCATCAGCAGCAGCATGGTGACGGCCATGGCGGCGAGGCGGGTCAACGACCAGTCGCGGCCATCGCGAATTTTGGCGTCGCAGCGCGGACAAAAGGCACTTTGGTGCGATTTCATCTTCGGCAACATAAAAAGCGTATCGCACTGGGGGCAACGCTGATAATGTGCACGTGGCAAAGCTTCGCTTACCGTATGGACAGTTATCTTTCTTGTCGGCGTAATTTTGGTTGTTTTTAAGGCCATCAGCTGCGCACAAATAAGTATTGTTGAAAGTTATAATAACTCATGAACGGATTCATCTTGAGCATGAGCGCATTTAATGCTTATTTTAATAGGCTATGCGGTAAATTTGTAAGACAACTAAGTGATTGAATAATGAACAAAACAGAATTCTACGCGGATCTTAACCGCGATTTTAAGGCATTGATGGCGGGTGAGACCAGCTTCTTAGCCACTCTGGCAAATACTAGCGCATTGCTGTTTGAACGTCTCTCTGACGTGAACTGGGCAGGCTTTTACCTCCTTGAAGGTGACACGCTGGTGCTCGGCCCGTTCCAGGGCAAACTGGCCTGCGTGCGTATCCCGGTGGGGCGTGGCGTATGCGGCACGGCGGTGGCCGAGAATCAGGTACAGCGTGTGGAAGACGTTCATGCGTTTGACGGACACATTGCCTGTGATGCCGCCAGTAATTCTGAAATCGTTCTGCCGCTGGTGGTCAAAAATCAGATTATTGGCGTTCTGGATATCGACAGCACGGTCTTCAGTCGCTTTACAACCGAGGACGAACAGGGGCTGCGCGAGCTGGTGGCGAATCTGGAAAACGTACTCGCTGCAACCGATTATCAAAAATTCTTTGCGAGCGTCGCAGGATAATCAACGGATAACGTAGCATTTACTGATAGCGTCATTATAATGACGCCTGTTCATGCCTGCGCTTGTTGGCAACGTCCGTTGTAATCAGGAAATTTCATGGAAAATCAACCTAAGTTGAATAGCAGTAAAGAAGTTATCGCATTTCTGGCCGAGCGTTTCCCGCAGTGCTTCAGCGCGGAAGGTGAAGCTCGTCCCCTGAAAGTCGGTATTTTTCAGGATCTGGTGGCGCGTGTTGAAGGGGAAATGAACCTCAGCAAAACTCAGCTGCGTTCCGCCTTACGTCTTTATACTTCGAGCTGGCGTTACCTGTACGGTATCAAACCTGGCGCGACCCGCGTGGATCTCGACGGCAACCCGTGTGGTGAGCTGGACGAGCAGCACGTTGAGCACGCGCGTAAGCAGCTTGAAGAAGCCAAAGCACGCGTTCAGGCACAACGTGCAGAACAGCAGGCGAAAAAACGCGAAGCCGCAGCGGCAAACGGCCAGGAAGAAGCGCCTCGTCGTGAGCGTAAACCACGCCCTGCGCCGCGTCGTCACGATAATAACGATCGCAAACCGCGTGCAGACAAACCAGCAGCAAAAGCCCCGCGTGCCCCTCGTGAAGAGCCGCGCCATACGCCGGTTTCTGACATTAACGCCCTGAGCGTAGGTCAGGCACTGAAGGTTAAAGCGGGTAACAATGCTATGGACGCCACCGTACTGGAAATCACCAAAGATGGCGTTCGTGTACAGCTGACTTCTGGTATGTCAATGATTGTACGCGCAGAACACTTGTTGTTCTGAAACGGAGGCCAAGCCTGGCATGAACACTTTTTTTAAGCTCACCGCGCTGGCGGGCCTGTTTGCTATAACAGGTCACGCTTTTGCAGTGGACGATATCACGCGTGTTGATCAAATTCCGGTGCTCAAGGAAGAGACGCAGCACGCGACGGTGAGCGAGCGCGTGACCTCACGTTTTACCCGCTCGCACTATCGTCAGTTCGATCTCGATCAGGCCTTTTCGGCCAAAATCTTTGACCGCTATCTGAACTTGCTGGATTACAGCCATAACGTTTTGCTCGCCAGCGATGTCGAGCAGTTCGCTAAGCGCAAATCCGAGGTGGGTGACGAGTTGCGTTCAGGCAAGCTGGATCTGTTCTACGATCTCTACAACCTGTCGCAAAAGCGCCGCTTTGAACGCTATCAGTACGCGCTGAAAGTGCTGGAACGTCCGATGGACTTCACCGGTACTGACACCTTTAATCTGGATCGCAGTAAAGCACCCTGGCCGAAAGATGAAGCCGAGTTGAACGCGCTGTGGGACGGTAAAGTTAAATACGACGAACTGAGTCTTAAGCTGACCGGCAAAGACGAAAAAGAGATCCGTGACACGCTGACGCGTCGTTACAAATTTGCCATTCGTCGTCTGGCGCAGACCAACAGTGAGGATGTTTTCTCACTCGCGATGACCGCTTTTGCGCACGAAATCGACCCGCACACCAACTATCTTTCTCCACGCAACACCGAACAGTTCAATACCGAGATGAGCCTGTCTCTGGAAGGTATCGGCGCGGTGCTGCAGATGGACGATGATTACACGGTGATCAATTCCATGGTCGCGGGTGGCCCGGCATCCAAAAGCAAAGCGATTAGCGTAGGCGATCGCATTGTGGGTGTAGGACAAACAGGCCAGAACATGGTCGACGTGATCGGCTGGCGTCTCGATGACGTGGTTGCGCTGATCAAAGGTCCGAAAGGCAGCAAGGTTCGTCTGGAAATTCTGCCTGCCGGTAAAGGCACCAAAACCCGTATCGTTACCCTGACCCGCGAGCGTATCCGTCTGGAAGATCGCGCGGTGAAAATGTCGGTGAAAACCGTGGGTAAAGAGAAGGTGGGTGTTCTGGATATTCCTGGCTTCTACGTGGGGCTGACTGACGATGTGAAGGTTCAGCTGCAGAAGCTTGAAAAGCAGAACGTCAGCAGCATTATCATCGACCTGCGCAGTAACGGCGGCGGGGCGCTGACGGAAGCGGTTTCACTCTCCGGTCTGTTCATTCCATCTGGTCCTGTGGTTCAGGTGCGCGATAACAACGGTAAAGTGCGTGAAGATGCCGACAACGACGGTGTGGTCTACTACAAAGGCCCGCTGGTGGTCCTGGTTGACCGCTTCAGTGCTTCCGCGTCTGAAATCTTTGCCGCTGCAATGCAGGACTATGGTCGCGCGCTGATCGTCGGTGAGCCAACCTTCGGGAAAGGTACCGTTCAGCAGTATCGCTCTCTGAATCGTATCTACGATCAGATGCTGCGTCCGGAATGGCCTGCGCTGGGCTCGGTTCAGTACACCATTCAGAAATTCTACCGCGTGAACGGCGGGAGTACGCAGCGTAAGGGTGTAACGCCGGACATCATGATGCCGACAGGCACGGAAGAGACCGAAACCGGCGAGAAGTTTGAAGATAACGCCTTGCCGTGGGACAGCATCAATGCCGCGACCTACGTGAAAGCGGGTGATATGACGCAATTTGGCCCTGAACTGCTGAAAGCGCATAACGACCGTATCGCGAAAGATCCGGAGTTCCAGTACATCATGAAGGACATTGCACGATTCAATGCCCTGAAAGATAAGCGGAATATCGTTTCTCTTAACTACGCTCAGCGTGAGAAAGAGAACAACGAAGACGATGCAACCCGCCTGGCGCGTATCAACGATCGCTTCAAGCGCGAAGGCAAGCCTCTGCTCAAGAAACTGGACGATCTGCCAAAAGATTACCAGGAGCCGGATCCGTATCTGGACGAGACGGTGCATATCGCTCTCGACCTGGCGAATCAGGAAAAAGAGAAACCTGCCGTACAGCCCGCTCCGGCAAAATAACCTCCCAACAGGCACAAGAAATTGTGCCTGTTTCTTTTTGTTCTGCATCCTTCCGTCAGCCAGATTTCCAATTGTGTAAAGTTGTGTCTTTCTGGTGACTTACGCCCGCCGGATGCTTGAAAATAGCCGCAATACCCATACGATGTGGGTAATCGCATAGTGCGTTTTGTTAAACTGAGGTAAAAAGAAAATTATGATGCGAATCGCGCTCTTCCTGCTCACCAACCTGGCGGTTATGGTGGTTTTCGGGCTCGTGCTAAGCCTGACAGGAATTCAGTCGAGCAGCGTTCAGGGTCTGTTGATTATGGCGCTGCTGTTTGGTTTTGGTGGCTCGTTCATCTCCCTGCTGATGTCGAAGTGGATGGCACTGAAATCGGTGGGTGGTGAGGTTATTGAACAACCGCGTAACGACATGGAACAGTGGCTGATGAATACGGTGGCTCAGCAATCCCGCCAGGCCGGGATCGCCATGCCGCAGGTAGCGATTTATCATGCACCGGACATCAACGCTTTCGCCACGGGCGCCCGTCGCGATGCGTCACTGGTTGCCGTCAGCACAGGTTTGCTGCAAAACATGAGCCGTGACGAGGCCGAAGCGGTTATTGCCCACGAAATCAGCCATATCGCAAACGGTGACATGGTGACCATGACCCTGATTCAGGGCGTGGTGAACACCTTCGTGATCTTCATCTCCCGTATTCTGGCGCAGATCGCGGCAGGTTTTATGGGTGGCAACCGTGACGAAGGCGAAGAGAGCAACGGCAACCCGCTGATTTACTTTGCCGTGTCGATGGTTCTGGAGCTGGTATTCGGTATTCTGGCCAGCATCATCACCATGTGGTTCTCCCGCCACCGTGAATTCCACGCGGATGCCGGCTCGGCGAAGCTGGTTGGTCGTGAGAAGATGATTGCCGCCCTGCAGCGTCTGAAAACCAGCTACGAGCCGCAGGAAGCGAACAGCATGATGGCCTTCTGCATTAACGGTAAATCCAAATCGCTGAGCGAGCTGTTTATGTCTCACCCACCGCTGGATAAACGTATCGAAGCGCTGCGCAGTGGGGAATACCTGAAGTAACGCTAAGAACCCTAATAAGCCGGGCAGGAGAATACTCCGCCCGGCTTTTTTTATGCCTGAACCCTGGGCTGGGTCACCCGCAGGCCGCTGATGACCGCCGCGAGGGAAGCAAGGGCACCTGCGGTGAGAAGCGCAACATGGTTGCCGTTTTGCCCGGCAAGGTTAAACATCAGGGCGACCAGCGCTGCGCCGCTGCTTTGTCCCAGAAGGCGTGCGGTCCCCAGCATGCCGCTGGCACCTCCGCTGCGATGGCGCGGGGCGGAGGTGATAATGGTGTGGTTGTTAGGGGACTGGAACAGGCCAAACCCCGCGCCGCACAGGATCATGCGCCAGATGATGTCCAGATCCGTTGGCGATGACGGTAGCAGAGCAAGCGCGAAAAGGCCTGTCGCCATCACCGCCAGCCCCAACGCTCCCAATAAACCGGCATGGACGCGTTCAATTAAGTAACCTGCCAGCGGCGCCATCACCATTGTCGCCAGCGGCCAGGGGGTTAACAGCAGGCCGGTTTCCACTTCTGAACGGCCGACCACGCTCTGCAGAAAGAAGGGCAGAGAAACCAGGGCCAGCATCTGGGCGCAAAACGAGCAGACGGACGTGCAAATGGAGAGGGAAAAGAGGGGAATACGCAGCAGATCGACTGGCAGTAAAGGCACGGGGAGAGTGAGCTGGCGGCGAACAAAGAAGAAGCCGATCGCCAGCAGGGCGATGAGCTCCGCGCCGGTAAGCATCAGAGACTGTCCCTGCGCAAAGCCGCTCAGCGCCGTAATCAGCAGGCCAAAGGTCAGGGCATTCATCACCGCACTCGCCACATCGAAGCGCGGCATGGTGCTTTTGGGACCGTTAGCAGGTAGAAAGCGCAGGGCAAAGAATATAGCGACGATACCCAGCGGCACGTTAATGGCGAACAGCCATTGCCATGACGCAACGGAAAGGATCGCCGCCGCAATGGTTGGCCCGGCGGCGGAAGAGACGGCCACAATAAACGAGTTTATCCCCATGCCGCGCCCCAGATGACGCTGCGGATAAATTAAGCGGATCAACGCCGTGTTTACGCTCATGAGCGCCGCGCCGCCAAAACCCTGCGCTATGCGGGCAAGCGTCAGGGTATGCAGTGAAACTGAAAGGGCGCATAACAACGACGTGAAGGTGAAAACCACCAGACCGCACTGGTACACCCGACGGTAACCGAACATATCGCCCAGGAAAGAGAACGAGAGCAGGGAAACCACAATCGCAATCTGATAGGCGTTGACGATCCATATCGAACTGGCGGGAGAGGCATGCAGGTCGCTGGCGATGGTTGGCAGGGCAACGTTCGCGATTGCGCCGTCAAGGACGGCCATTGAGATACCGATAATGATGGTCGCTATAGCGCCGTACCGCTGGGGTAAAGGCAGGCCATCGGAAAGGGTTTTTTCCATTAGGATTAAAAAAGCTCAGCGTGAAATTATTCTCATGATAACTATTTTAGCATTGTTACAGCCGCGATATGTCGCAGATTTGTAACGAAGTAAACGCGGATTGATTGCAGGTGACATGACGGGAACTTATAATAAAAACCGGTTCTGATTTTTATAAAACACTCTCTATGAGGTGGTAAATGGCTATTGCGGATTTGGATAAACAGCCAGATTCTGTTTCTTCCGTGCTGAAGGTGTTTGGCATCTTACAGGCGCTGGGGGAAGAGCGTGAAATAGGTATTACAGAGTTGTCGCAGCGCGTCATGATGTCTAAAAGCACCGTATATCGCTTTTTACAAACCATGAAGTCGCTGGGCTACGTAGCCCAGGAAGGCGAATCTGAAAAATACTCTCTGACGCTGAAGCTGTTTGAGCTGGGCGCCCGTGCGCTACAAAATGTTGACCTGATCCGTAGCGCTGATATTCAGATGCGTGAAATCTCTCGCTTGACCAAAGAGACAATCCATCTCGGTGCGCTGGATGAAGACAGCATTGTGTACATCCATAAAATCGACTCCATGTACAATCTGCGCATGTACTCGCGCATTGGTCGTCGCAACCCGCTGTACAGCACCGCGATTGGTAAGGTTCTGCTGGCGTGGCGCGATCGTGAGGAAGTGAAGCAGATCCTGGAAGGCGTGGAATACAAGCAAAGTACTTCACGAACCATTACCAGCACGGACGCGCTGTTAACGGTGCTCGATCGCGTACGCGAGCAGGGGTATGGCGAAGATAACGAAGAGCAGGAAGAGGGGCTGCGCTGCATCGGCGTTCCGGTGTTTGACCGCTTTGGGGTGGTGATCGCAGGCTTGAGTATCTCCTTCCCAACCTTACGCTTCTCCGAAGAGCGCCTGCATGAATATGTGGCTATTCTGCACACTGCCGCACGAAAGATTTCTGAACAAATGGGCTATCACGACTACCCGTTTTAATCTCTGCTCGCATAAAAAAACGCCGCATCTCTTGCGGCGTTTTTTATATCAGCCATATCACCGGCCGATTAGCCATTATCAATCACGACGGATGTCTTACGCAGGACCGGACAGTTGGTCAAGCCAACGATCCCGCTGTCAGTATGCAGATATTGCGCAGTGCTGACGCCCTGTGCCGTTAAATATTTACACTGAATCCCTAACCCGGCTGCGTTTTCGGTGCTTCCCACTAGCACACCGTAACCCGTGAGCAGAAGGCCAATCCAGACGATGGCCAGAGCAATAATTGTTCGAATGATGAAGCGCATCATTAACCTCTTTTGTCGTTGTTATCATAATGCTAGCGTAAACGGTTTACACCATGAAACAAGTGCAGGATTCTGAAAAAAGCGCGATGGCGGTACAGTTAGTCCCTGTTTAAGATAAGCATGATAACCTTGTTACATCAGGTTTTTAGACGGAGTCTGGAGTGAAAAAAATACGCTGGGTAATTCTGATTATCGTGCTGATAGCATGCGTGGTGTTATGGACGCAGACGATCAATGTGATGTGCGATCAGGATGTACAGTTTTTTAGCGGCGTTTGCGCAATTAATAAGTTTATTCCGTGGTAATACGCATTTTTTCTCAAGGTGATTTCCTTCCTTCGCGCCAGTGGTAAAATAGACGTTTTTATTGAGGTGGTGAAATGGGTGAGTTACTGAATTCAGGGCTGCTGAATATGGCATCCCTGATGATTTCTTTGGTTGTTCTGCTTGTGGGCCTGGTCATTTGGTTTTTTGTGAACCGCGCCAGCTCCCGTACTAACGAGCAGATTGAACTGCTGGAAGCGCTGCTCGATCAGCAAAAACGTCAGAATGCGCTGCTACGCCGTCTGTGTGAGGCTAACGAACCGGAAGAGAAAGACGCGCCGAAAGACGCGGTCGCTGAAGATAACAAAGACGAAGACGACTTTATCCGCCTGGTGGCTGAGCGTTAATCTTTTTGTCCGGGAGGTGGCTGTGGTCTGGAAAAATCCCTGGTATGACCCCTCCCTGAAACATCACACCCCGAACGGTTTTCGTAATACCGATCCTGTCGGACATCAACCCGGCGACCTTGACCGTTGGCGTAAAGCGCGTAAAGAAGCCGGTTTACCGAAGCCACCCGCGCTGGGTTATGAAGACTTTATCCAACAGTGGTGGCAACCGGTTGAGCTTACGCAACCTCATGAAGATGGGGTGTGGTGGCTGGGACACGCGAGCGTGATGATGCAGCTGGACGGCAATATCATCCTTACCGATCCGGTGTTTTCACGGCGCGCTTCTCCGCTGCCTTTCCTGGGACCCCAGCGCAAAACGCCTCCCGCGCTGTCAGTCGATCAACTCAATCAGCTTGATGCGGTCGTCATCTCCCATAATCATTACGATCATCTTGATGATGCGACCATTCGCCGTATTCTCAAACGCTTTCCCGACGTCAGTGTTTTTGTTCCGCTGGGCCTGGCCGACTGGTTTCGCCGCCGGGGAGCAAAACGCGTGGTTGAGCTCGACTGGTGGCAGAGCTTCACCTGGCAGGGGATGACGCTGACTGCCGTACCGGCACAGCACTGGAGTATGCGCACGCCATGGAACCGCAATCGCTCATTATGGTGTGGCTGGGTTATGGAAGGTCGACATCATCGTTTCTGGTTCAGCGGAGATACGGGGTATTCGCCCGAGCTGCTGTTGATACCTGAACGCCTGGGCCATATCGATGCTGCCGCGTTACCGATTGGTGCCTATGCCCCTCGATGGTTCATGGCTGTCCATCATATGGATCCGCAATCTGCGGTGGCATTGTGGCAGCAGCTGGGCTGTCCTCTGGCGTTTCCCATTCACTGGGGCGTGTTTGAACTGGCAGATGAAGCCCTCGATGAACCTGTGCGGGAGTTAACTGAAGCGCTAGATAATTTAGCACCAGTTAATCATTCTTTCAGGATACTGAAAATTGGTGAATATTTATCCTTATAAACGAAGCGATAAAGTAGTGCATATATTCTGTTTGTAAACCCGTGAAGGAATGTTTTATTTTAATCGAAACGTTTTGCTTGCCTTCTTTTGATGCAGAGTCATAAAAATTTCATTATTTTGGTGCATAACACTGTTTATTAGTTGGTGCATTTTAATACAGTTCAGGGCGGGTTATTAACAGTGTTTTTTCTCTGAAACAATTTGGTCGCGTTACAATGATTTAAGCATAAGTTTTCACAAATTGTTCTAACTCAATCAGGACGTAAGATTTCTTTTCCCGGTTGCTGGACGCTTCGTAATGATTGAGCTATGTTAAAAAAGTCTTAGATTACAGCGCTTGTGAAAGCAACGCTGGGTCTTTGTTACGCAGCAGAGCTGTCTGTAAGTGATGCGCATAATTGTGCAAAACCTGACAGGCACTGTTCGAATTTGTGCGGCGGATCGAGACATGTTTAAAAATGGCTTGCCATATTAAACATAGTGTGTGATAACACGTTTTGGGTCAAACGAGGTACAGTTCTGTTTATGTGTGGCATTTTCAGTAAAGAAGTCCTGAGTAAACACGTTGTCGTTGAATACCGCTTCTCTGCCGAACCTTATATTAGTGCCTCATGCAGTAATGTCTCAGTTTTATCTCAGTTAATGCCTGCGGGCTAAGAAAACACTCTAAGGAATTTTGCAAAATGGCAAAGATTAAAGGTCAAGTTAAGTGGTTCAACGAGTCTAAAGGTTTTGGTTTCATTACTCCTGCTGACGGCAGCAAAGACGTGTTCGTACACTTCTCTGCAATCCAGGGTAACGGCTTCAAAACTCTGGCTGAAGGCCAGAACGTTGAGTTCGAAATTCAGGACGGCCAGAAAGGCCCAGCTGCAGTTAACGTAACTGCTATCTGATCGAACCGCTGCTGACTGAAGCGCCTGGCACTTCAATCTCAGACATAAAGCCTCGCATAACGCGGGGCTTTTTTATGTCCTTTATCTTTCAAAATATTACCATTGGCGGTCTTGTTAGTAACTTGTTGCAAAGCTGCGAGGTTAGTAGCACTGTTTTGCCACCTTTAACCCATATTTTCCCGTTAAATCAGGGCGTTGTTTAACAGTCCTGGGGTTCAGGTGAAGAAGAAATTGATAACGACCGCTGGAAATTTCACGCCGGCGCGTTTTGTGCTGCTCTGTTTAGCTATTTTTTGTAGTCTGGCTTTTTTGCTGGGCCGCGTTGCCTGGCTGCAAATCATCAAGCCTGACAATCTGGTGAAGCAGGAAGATATGCGCTCCCTCCGCCAGTTGGCGATTGATGCGCCGCGCGGCATGATAATGGATCGCGAAGGTCGCCCTCTGGCGGTGAGCGTGCCCGTCCGGGCCGTCTGGGCCGATCCTAAAACGGTGCTGGCAAAAGGGGGCGTTGGCATTGACGAACGCTGGCAGGCGCTGGCAAACGCGCTGCATCTCTCCCTGGGCACACTCTCGGCACGAATCAACGCCAACCCGCAGGGGCGTTTTATTTATCTTGCCCGTCAGGTCGATCCCGCACAGGCGAAGTGGATCGATAAGCTGAATCTGCCCGGCATTAATTTACGCGATGAATCCCGCCGTTTTTATCCTGCTGGCCATGTGGCAGCGAACCTGATTGGCTTCACCAATATTGACGGGCAGGGCATTGAAGGCGTGGAAAAAAGCTTTAACGCTCAGCTGACCGGTAAGCCGGGCGTGCGGCAGGTAAGGGAAGACCGCTACGGTCGCGTGGTTGAAAACCTGACGGAAGTGGCGCCTGCACCGGCGCATAACATCCACTTAAGTATTGACGAGCGGCTGCAAACCATCACCGAAGATGCGCTCGATAACGCCGTGGTCTGGAACAAGGCCGAGTCTGGGGCATCGGTATTAATTAATATCCCAACCGGGGAAATACTCGCCATGGCGAGCTATCCGGATTTCAACCCCAATAATCGGGAAGGTGCGACGATAAACGATTTTCGTAATCGCGCGATCAGCGATACGTTCGAACCCGGTTCGACGGTCAAGCCGCTGGTGCTGATGACGGCCCTGCAGCAGGGCCTGGTCCAGCCGGACAGCGTGATTGACACTCACCCGTATACCCTTGACGGGCATCGTATCCGCGACGTGGGCTATTATCCTGAACTGACGATGACCGGGATCCTGCAAAAATCGAGCGACACCGGCGTGTCCCGCCTCTCACTGGCAATGCCTGTCCAGCATCTTATTGATACCTATCGAAACTTTGGGTTTGGCACGAATACGGGGCTTGGCTTAACGGGCGAGAGCGCGGGGCTGTTACCAAATCGTAAATACTGGAGCCAGCTCGATCGTGCGACCTTTGCCTTCGGCTACGGGCTGATGGTGACGCCGCTCCAGCTGGCGCACGTCTACGCCACGATTGGCGGCTTCGGGCTTGAGCGACCTCTCTCGATTACGCGTATCGATCCACCCGTTATCGGGCACCGCGTCATGCCGGAAGAGATTGCGCACGAGGTGGAGCACATGATGGAGAGCGTTGCGCTGCCCGGCGGCGGGGGCGTTAAGGCCGCCGTTCGTGATTACCGGGTGGCGGTGAAAACCGGTACGGCGAAGAAAATTGACGACAGCGGGAAGTACGTCGATAAATACGTCGCCTATACGGCCGGCGTTGCGCCTGCCAGCGATCCGCGCTTCGCTCTGGTGGTGGTCATTAACGATCCGCAAAATGGGGCCTACTACGGCGGGGCCGTTTCCGCGCCTGTCTTCAGCGAGATTATGGGCAACGTGCTGCGTCTGGAGAATGTGAAACCTGACGGGTTACCGGCGGGCTCCGATCACCTTATCGTTATGCGTTAACCGGGCGTTTATAACCAGGGCGAATAGCGGTACACTTCGCCCTTTGATTATGCTCCGGAGTCACCATGTCCTTCAGCTGTCCTCTTTGCCACGCCCCCCTGACGCACTCAGATAAAAGCTATACCTGTCCGCAGGGGCATCAGTTTGATGTGGCAAAAGAAGGCTACGTGAATCTTCTGCCCGTGCAGCATAAGCGCTCCCGCGATCCAGGCGACAGTGCAGAGATGATGCAGGCGCGTCGCGCGTTTCTGGATGCCGGGCACTATTTGCCGCTGCGGGAGACCGTCGCGCAGTTGCTGAATGACATTCTGCCGGGTTCAGCCACCGCCATGCTCGATATCGGCTGCGGGGAAGGGTACTACACAGCACGGTTTGCCGGGATCGCCCGTGAGAAGGGCGCGTTGACATTCGGTCTGGACGTGTCGAAAGTGGCCATTCGCGCGGCGGCAAAGCGTTACGCTGACGTGACGTTCTGCGTGGCATCCAGCCATCGGCTGCCGTTTGACGATGCCAGCATGGATGCGGTTATCCGCATTTACGCACCCTGCAAGGCGGAAGAGCTGGCTCGCGTGGTGAAACCGGGCGGATGGGTAGTCACCGTAACGCCTGGCCCGCGTCATCTTATGGAGCTGAAAGGGCTGATCTACGACGAAGTGCGACTGCATGCCCCTCACTCTGAACAGCTGTCCGGTTTTACCCTTAAGCAGGAGCAAACCGTGGCGTATGAAATGACGCTGAAAGGCGAAGAGGCCACCGCGCTGCTGCAGATGACGCCGTTCGCATGGCGGGCAAAACCAGAAGTATGGGAAGCGCTAGCTACACACTCTACATTTAACTGCCAGACGGATTTCAGTATCCACGTCTGGCAGCGCGAAGATTAACCGGCGAAATGTGCCCAGAGGATCTGGGCGCCAATGCCAATCAGCACAATTCCCCCCAGGATCTCGGCGCGTTTACCCAGCAGCGGGCCGATAAACCGTCCGACCATCATGCCCAGCGTGGACATAATCAGCGTTGCGCAGCCGATGGCCAGCGCGGTGGCGATAATATTGACCTGCAGGAATGCCAGACCGACACCGACGGCCATCGCATCAAGGCTGGTGGCAATCGCCGTGGTGACCAGCAGCCAGAATCCGTGGCGGTGCTGCGGCTCCTCGTCTTCATCATCACCGCCGCGGAAACCTTCAATCACCATTCGGCTACCGAGAAACACCAGCAGTACGAAGGCAATCCAGTGGTTCCACTCCAGTACGAACTGGCTGGCGAGCATGCCAAATCCCCAGCCGATAAGCGGCGTAAGCGTTTCGATAGCACCAAAAATGAGGCCGGTACGCAGGGCTTCTGAGAACTTAGGTTTGTGGAGCGTGGCGCCTTTTCCGATGGAAGCAGCAAATGCGTCCATGGACATGCCAAAAGCGAGGAGGATCGTAGCGGAGATATTCATAACAGCGTCCAGACCGGGGATATCCATATGACACATCACTGCCCCCAGTAAACAGCAGTTGATGTATCTATGGTCTCGCCTGATCGCGCCGCACACAAGATGTGCTGTCAGCGAACCGTACGCGCCACGTTTTTCAACGAGTATGTTGACACGTACATTTCCTGAGAACAGGAAATCGGCTACTCCCCAACGACGGGCGCAACCTTAACATATTTTGAGAATATAAAACAACAGCGAAGAGGCATTATTTAAAATGCTTATTGATAACGATTTTCATTTGTCTTTAAGCGTAAAAGCATCGTTAACAAATAGAGAATAAATTAACGAAATGGATATAGCTTTGGCTATATTTCTTGCGCAAGATAAACACAGAATATAGCCATTGCTATATATTTAACTCATTGAGTTTTAACGAGTAACTTGTAGATCTTTTCCAGGTCGTCAATATTCTTCACCCGAATAAGCAAGCGGCGTTGTTCTAATTGCATCACCAGCACACCGTCTTCGGATAAATTCATCTCTTTAATACGGTTATATTCTATCCACACATTGGCGAAGAAAAATCCGCGGGATTTAAAAATGATTTTCGGCGTGCGGATCCAGAACAGATAAACCGCCATTAATGCCAGCGCACATAATAACCATGTGGTTAATATTGCACCATGACTGGTGACGTTATTGTAAATAAGAATAACGATGAGACCCGCGAAGATAAACGCATCCACGCGCCCGCGTCGCAGAAGGGGAAGGGAGAGCAGCGTCTCGCCGTGACGGCGGGGCATGATGAATTCGTCATAGATCGCGTAAGCCAGAAGGGCAGCAATAAATAAAACCAGTACGATGTCCGTGACAGTCATTCATCCTCCAGATAAAAAAACCGGGGGCAAGCCCCCGGTCTATAGCATTGAAACTTACAGACCCAGCAGGCCGACAGCGTAGCCCGCGATACCGATGACGAAGAAGCCAACGATAATCCACAGCGGGTTGACTTTCTTACGCAGCAGCCACATGCAGGCAAAGGTCAACAGCAGCGGTACCAGGCCAGGCATCAGCTGGTCCAGAATCGTCTGCACGGTGGTGACGCGCGTCTGACCATCCTGACCGGTGATGGTCGAGACCACCAGCGGGATGTTCACATGCGTCCACTTGTTAACCAGCGCCCCCATGACAAACAGGCCGAGGATTGACGCCCCCTCAGTCAGTTTCTGCAGGAAGCCGCCGCCCATATCCTTAACGATGTCCACCCCTTTACGGTAGCCGTAGGCCACACCGTAGTAACGGGTCAGCAGGCGCACGGCGTTGAACAGGATGAAGAACAGCAGCGGGCCAAGCAGGCTGCCGCTCATCGCGATACCGGCACCCAGCGCCGCGAAGACCGGACGCACGGTACCCCAGAAGATAGGGTCACCGACACCGGCCAGCGGACCCATCAGGCCGACTTTGATACCGTTGATAGCACCGTCGTCAATCTCTGCGCCGTTCGCACGCTGTTCTTCCATCGCCAGCGTTACGCCCAGAACCGGAGCCGCTACGTAAGGATGGGTGTTAAAGAATTCCAGGTGACGCTTGATCGCCTGACGGCGCGCTTCATTGTTTTCCGGGTACAGGCGTTTGATTGCCGGTACCATGGAGAAGCAGAAGCCCAGCGCCTGCATACGTTCGAAGTTCCATGAACCCTGAAACAGGTTAGAACGGATGAACACGCCACGAATATCACCCGGAGTGAGTTTTTTCTCGGTGGTAGTTTTTGTCATATCAACCATTTCGCTCACCTGTTAGTCCAGTTCGTTATCGAGATCGTTGTTACCAGCAGCCTGCGCTGGGGCACCCGCGACGCGGTTATATTTCGGGCTGAGCTGGATGTAGAGAATCGCCATCACCGCACCAATCACTCCCAGTGCTACCAGGTTGAAGTTAGTGAAGGCCGCGGTCACGAAGCCGAGGTAGAAGAACGGCATCAGGTAGCCTGCGCGCATCATGTTGATGACCATCGCATAACCAACGACCACGATCATGCCGCCCGCGATGTTCAGACCGCCGGTGACCACTTCTGGAATGGCGTTCAGCATGCTCTGCACTTCACTGGTACCAACAGAGATCGCCACGATAACCGCCGGGATCGCGATACGCATCGCCTGCAGGAACAGGGATGAAACGTGGATCCACGACAGTGCCGTGAGGTTGCCGTTTTCGGCCGCCTTATCCGCCGCGTGCTGGAAGGCAACGGTGATAGTACGAACGATGATGGTCAGAACCTGGCCTGCTGCAGCCAGCGGGATCGCCAGGGCGATACCGGCACCAATACTCTGGTGACCGGCAATAACCAGAACGGTCGAAATGATAGAGGCCAGAGCGGCATCGGGCGCAACCGCCGCGCCGATGTTCATCCAGCCCAGGGCGATCATTTCCAGGGTACCACCGATGATGATACCGGTTTTCATGTCACCCAGAACGGCCCCAATCAGCGTACAGGCCACCAAAGGGCGGTGGAACTGAAATTCATCAAGTACGGATTCCATACCCGCAATACATGCGACGACGAACACCAGCACAATCTGAAGAGTGGTAATCTCCATTGCACTTCTCCTATTACATAAACTTTATATGAGAACCGGCGCGGGCTTATTTCCCAACTTTGCCGATCAAATCCATCATTTTCAGTTTCTGGTCCGTGGAAACCTTACGGGCTTCCAGCTCAATACCGCGTGCATTCAGCTTGTTGAATGCTTCGATATCTTTCGCATCGACTGAAATGGCGTTGTTGACCTGCGTTTTGCCCTGACGGAAGGCCATACCACCAATGTTCACGGAGGTGATTTTCACGCCGCCTTCAACAATGCGCTCAACGTCTGTCGGGTTAGTGAACAGGAGCATCACGCGTTCACCCGCGTATTTCGGGTTGTTGTAAACGCGGATCATCTTGGCGACGTCCACCACGTGCGCGGTAACGCCAGGAGGAGCAACCTGAGTCAGAAGGGTTTTACGAACGGTATCGGCGGCAACTTCGTCGCTGACCACGATAATGCGTCGAACGTTGGTCTCTTTGGTCCAGCGCGTGGCGACCTGGCCGTGGATTAAGCGGTCATCAATACGCGCCAGGCCGATGACCATGTAATCGTTCGGACCCATCGGTTTTGCCGGTGCTGCCGCTTTTGGTGCCGCTGCAGGCGCAGGGGCAGGTTTTTCAACCGGCTGCGCCTTCAGGGCTTTTACCCCTTCGCGACCGGTTTCAACGGCCAGCGCCACCAGCTCATCGAACGCCGGATTGTCGTCGCGCGCCATGAAGGTTTCCACCAGCATGGGAATATTAACCCCGGCGACAACTTCATAATGCTCTTTATCGACGACAATGCGGCTGGCGGCATTGAACGGGCTGCCGCCCCATGTATCAACGAGAAACAGCACGCCTTTGCTGGTATCCAGCTTCGCGAGTTGAGCGTTGTACTTCTCTATCAGCGTCTCGGCGTTTTCACCGGGAACGAAATCGATCCAGCCGACGTTTTCCTGCTCGCCCAACAGCATCTCTGCCGTTTTGAGTAGCTGCTCAGCAGCCCAACCATGTGTGCCTATGACAATAGCAATGGTCACTTGCTACCTCCTTTTATTATCATTAATACGTCTGCCAGGCAGTCGTACTGAGAATCGTATTGGCGAACCGAATCGATTCAGATAAGGGTTAGAGTTCAAAAAAACTAAGACTTCCGCGAATTATTTTAGATAGTGAAAAAATAATTTATGTGATGAAGATCCGTAATTTAGCCACGCGTTACAGATTTATCCGTAGCGTAAAGCCGCTGTGTTACAGAACTTTGCAAAGGAACGTAAATCTTTGCTAAAAACACATTGTCTCTGATATGTTTAGCCTCCGTTTAATTGTTCAGGAGTATAGGGCTACAGCCCACTATATGGACCGTCACCGACGTCAGTCATCTGCCAGGCCATTTCGCGCCTTATTCACCGGCGATCCTCGCCACGTATCGACTTTATCTACCTCTGTTTTGCCCACGTTGAGTGGGGCACCGTTTCGTCATTCCTTTAGCAGGAGCTTGTCATGGAATTCTTAATGGACCCGTCAATCTGGGTGGGATTGCTCACGCTGGTGGTGCTGGAGATTGTTCTCGGCATTGATAACCTGGTGTTTATCGCCATTCTTGCGGACAAACTGCCGCCAAAACAGCGTGATAAAGCGCGTCTGATTGGTCTCTCGCTGGCGCTGGTTATGCGACTGGGGCTGCTCTCCGTCATCTCCTGGATGGTCACGCTGACCAAACCGCTGTTCTCCGTCATGGATTACACCTTCTCCGGGCGTGATTTAATCATGCTGATCGGGGGGATATTCCTGCTTTTCAAAGCGACGACAGAGCTACACGAGCGGCTGGAAAACCGTCAGCACGATGATGGGCATGGTAAAGGCTATGCCAGCTTCTGGGTGGTGGTGCTGCAGATTGTGGTGCTTGATGCGGTCTTTTCGCTGGATGCGGTGATCACGGCGGTCGGCATGGTGAATCATCTGCCGGTAATGATGGCGGCTGTCGTCATTGCGATGGCGGTCATGCTGCTGGCCTCGAAGCCGCTGACGCGCTTCGTCAACCAGCATCCAACGGTGGTCGTGCTGTGTCTGAGCTTCCTGCTGATGATTGGTCTGAGCCTGGTGGCGGAAGGTTTTGGCTTCCATATTCCGAAAGGCTACCTGTACGCTGCGATTGGCTTCTCGATCCTGATCGAGCTGTTCAACCAGATTGCGCGTCGTAACTTTATTAAGCAGCAGTCGAATCAGCCGCTGCGTGCCCGTACTGCAGATGCGATTCTGCGCCTGATGGGCGGTCGTCGTCAGGTGAACGTTCAGTCTGATTCCGAAAACCATAACCCGGTTCCGGTCCCGGAAGGGGCGTTTGTGGAACAAGAGCGCTACATGATCAACGGCGTGCTCTCCCTGGCCTCCCGTTCGCTGCGCGGTATCATGACGCCGCGCGGGGAGATCAGCTGGGTTGATGCAAACCTGAGCGTCGATGAAATTCGCCAGCAGCTGCTTTCTTCTCCGCACAGCCTGTTCCCGGTGTGTCGCGGAGAGCTGGATGAGATCATAGGCGTCGTGCGGGCGAAAGAGATGCTGGTGGCCCTGGAAGAGGGCGTCAACGTGGAAGCCGTTGCTGCGGCGTCGCCTGCGATTGTCGTGCCGGAAACGCTGGATCCGATCAACCTGCTCGGGGTGCTGCGCCGCGCGCGCGGTAGCTTTGTTATCGTCACCAACGAGTTTGGCGTGGTGCAGGGGCTGGTGACGCCGCTGGACGTGCTTGAAGCGATTGCCGGTGAATTCCCGGATGCCGACGAAACGCCAGAGATCGTTGCCGACGGTGAAGGCTGGCTGGTTAAAGGTACCACCGACCTGCACGCGCTCTCGCACACGCTGGGGCTGGAAAACGTGATCAACGATGAAGAAGACATCGCGACCGTTGCCGGTCTGGTTATCGCCGTTAACGGGCAAATCCCGCGCGTCGGCGATGTGATCGAGCTTTCGCCGCTGCACATTACGATCGTTGAAGCCAACGACTATCGCGTTGATATGGTTCGCATTGTTAAAGAACAATCAACCCACGACGAAGATGAGTAAGTCGGCTTAGCGCAGCGGCATTAAGGGCACGATGTGCCCGTTATGATGCGCTGGCGGGGACGCGCTTCCCGCCAGCCACTTCGGAAAATCCCGTAGCGGCATGGGCCGCGCATAGAAAAACCCCTGCAGAACAGGTACTCCATGGCGGCGCAAATAGCGCGCCTGCTCCTCCGTCTCGACCCCTTCAGCCACCAGTTCAATATTCAGCCGCTGTCCCAGCGCAATAATCATATCCGTCACCGTCGAGTTCACGGCGTCGGTACCGATGGCGGTGGTAAACGACTGGTCGATTTTCAGCACGTCCGGGTGCAGCTTTTCAAGCCAGGAGAGGGAGCTGTTCCCGGTACCAAAATCGTCGATGGCGAGCTTCACCCCTTTGCGATGCAGTTCGCGCACGATGCGATAATCCGCATCCAGCAGCGCATCCCGTTCCGTGAGTTCAATCACCAGCTGCTGGCGCGGACCGGCGCTGAACCAGAGGCGGTTCAGGTCCTGTATCAATGCCGCGCGACGGAAATGGCTGGCGGCGACGTTAATACCGATGTGAAAACCGGTGCTGGAAGGGAAGTAGCCTATCTGGCGCACCGTTTCGGCGATGACATAGCGGGTCAGGGGGACAATCTGGTTATGTTCTTCTGCCAGAGGGATAAACACCTCCGGGGTGATCCAACCCTGACGGGGGTTATTCCAGCGCAGCAGGATCTCTACGCCGGTGCACGCCTGGGTACGGGCATTCACCAGCGGCTGGCAGAAAAGCTCGAATTCCCGCGCCGCAATGCCCATATCGATCTCCCGCGTAAAGCTCATCCGGTTTGCCGTTGCCAGCCACGCGAGATAGCCAAGCAGCAGGCTGAGCATCAGCCCGAGAGGCAGCTGGGCTGGCAGGCTTTTTAAGGCTAATTCTCCAGGGCCTGGCCCGCTGACCGTAATGGTAAAAGGATTTCGGGTTGATGACTGCCGGAAAAGCGAGCCTTCCTCATCAAACGTCAGGCTGTCGCTGACGCGTTGTCCATAGCGCAGAAAGCGATCGCCTACGGTCAGCGCCACGTCATTGATGAGCGGGCGCTGGGGCTCGAGGATCATTTTGGCGATCAGATCGATATTGATGATCTCGATAATGCCTGCTTCACCGTCCTGAGAGACGGGATACCACTGGATCAATATCGGGCTACCCTTAAGCAGCCACTGATCGCTCGATAAAATCAGCTTTGCCGTGTTGGCGGGTAATTCCTTCAGGAAGTCGCGAACGGGCACGTTGCGGCTCCCGAAAATACTCGAGCAGTACAGGATACCCTCGTTAATCAGGGCGATGGAGCGTACCGTCTGCAAAATGGCGGCCTGCTTTCGCAGCGCCAGGTGCGCCTGCGGACAGGGCTGCCCCACCAGGGGCTGCAGCACGCTGCGGCGGTTCTCTAAAGAAAGCAGGACGTTATCAAGGGCGCGAACGGTGTGGCTGGTAAAATCGAGGATCCGCTGTTGGTTAACATTGCGCTGTGAAATAAAGCGAATGCCTAACGTCAGGATGAGCGTGAGGAACGCAACCGTGACACAGACGATAACGCGTTTTCGGCGATAGTTTTTAATGATCGTTTGTGCAGTTTGCATGAACGGCCGCCTGATAAGCCACCAGCCACAAAAGCCGGACGCAACAGTAAAAGTGTAGTGGGGAAAGCTGAAGGAGACGAGAAAGAAAAGGGAAATTCGCCCATCCGTTGCAGATGGGCGAAAGGCAGTATTAGTCGCACTGCACCTTAATGGCCAGGCCACCGCGGGACGTCTCGCGGTATTTCGCGTTCATGTCTTTGCCGGTTTCGTACATGGTTTCAATCACCTTATCCAGCGATACGCGAGGTTCGCTGGTGCGGCGCATCGCCATACGTGAGGCGTTGATCGCTTTCACGGAGGCAATCGCATTACGCTCGATGCACGGCACCTGCACCTGGCCCGCGACCGGATCACAGGTCAGACCGAGGTTATGTTCCATACCAATTTCCGCCGCCACGCAGACCTGCTCAGGGCTTGCGCCCAGCAGCTCTGCCAGACCGGCCGCCGCCATGGAGCAGGCAACGCCCACTTCACCCTGACAGCCCACTTCCGCACCGGAGATGGAGGCGTTCATTTTGTACAGCGCACCGATGGCACCTGCCGCCAGGAAATAGCGGATGTAGATGTCCGGCGTCACGGGCTCAATAAAGTGATCGTAATACGCCAGCACTGCCGGAACGATACCGCAGGCGCCGTTAGTTGGCGCCGTCACGACGCGTCCACCGGCGGCGTTCTCTTCGTTAACCGCCAGGGCAAACATGTTTACCCAGTCGACCACGTTCATCGGGTCGTTGGAGAATTTATCGGTAGTCACCAGCATACGGCGCAGGGCAGAGGCACGACGCGGTACGCGCAGTGGACCCGGCAGAACGCCTTCGGTGTTCATCCCGCGGTCGATACAGGCGCGCATGGTTTGCCAGACGTTCGCAAAATAGTCTTCAATCTCTTTTTTGCTGTGCAGGGCAAGTTCGTTCTGCATCACCATGCCGGACAGTGAAAGACCGGTCTCTTTGCAGTAGCCCAGCATCTCGGTAGCCGATTTGAACGGGTACGGTACGCTGACGTCGCCGACGCTATCTTTGCCAAAATGCTCTTCATCCACGATGAAGCCACCGCCGATGGAGTAGTACGTTTTGCTGTAGATCTCTTTTTCACCGCTCCAGGCGTGAATGGTCATGCCGTTTTCATGCAGCGGCAGGTTGTCGCTACGGAAACGCATGCCGTCATCCTGCGGGAAATCGACTTCCTGCTGGCCGTTTGCCAGCAGCAGGCGGCCGCGTGCTTCCACGTCGCGGATGAATGCCGGGATGGCATCAATATCAACGGTATCCGGCATATTGCCTGCCAGACCCATAATAATGGCGATATCGGTGTGGTGGCCTTTACCCGTTAATGACAGCGAGCCGTAAACATCCACGGCGACACGGGTAACGCTTTCCAGTAATCCTTTTTCGACCAGATCATCGACGAACTGTTTACCGGCCTTCATTGGGCCAACAGTATGGGAAGACGAAGGGCCAATTCCCACTTTGAACATGTCGAATATACTAATCACTTTCACACTCCTGACAGGGTTACCGGGGTTCCAGTAACGATGTTATAACTGCGCATAGTGTAAGAGGGAACACCGACCTCGGCTTAACTATTCACATGAATTAAACTAATGGTTAACGATGGGTTTTGCTAATAGCGCGACGCGGATCGCAAACCTGCGAAAAAGGATGGAATGTAAAGTATAGTCAAGGTTTCAGGCCGATTTGCAGCGCCAGTTCACGAATGATGCCCGCCGTCATGCCCCAGACAAAATAATGCTGATACCAGGATAACCAGACCCGATGGTCATGCCCACGACGCTGAATATCCAGCGGGTGGTAACGACTCAGTCGAAGGGCTTCATCAAGCGGCATTTCAAACACCGCAGAGACTTCATCGACGCTGGCGTGATACTGCAGGCCCGGCGGGATAATGCCCACCACTGGCGTGACCTGAAAACCGGTAACGCTGTCGACGGGCGGCAGCACGCCGATGACCTCAACCGCCTCCGGTGGAATGGCAACTTCTTCCTGCGCTTCCCGCAGCGCGGCGGCAATCAGCGAGGCGTCGGAGCTGTCAACTGCCCCACCCGGAAAGGCGACCTGACCCGCGTGCTTACGTAAATGGGGGGAGCGCTGGGTGAGCAGCAGGCCCGGCTGCGCGCGACGCACGACCGGGATCAGCACGGCCGCCTGTCTCTGATTGAGCGCCTCGCGGTTAACCTGCGGTCGTAATAGCTGAAAACGAGATAAAAAGTCTTCCAGCGTCAGGTTCTCTTTTTCCACCCGTGATTACTCCAGTTGTTTCAGGATACGGTTAACTTTATCAAAGGTTTCCTGATATTCCGCATCTACCTGGCTGTCGGCAACAATGCCGCCCCCGGCTGAACAGTAAAGGTTTCCGTCGCAGGCCGTCAGCGTGCGAATGGTAATGCTGGTATCCATGGTGCCGCACAGGCTGATATAGCCGATGCTGCCGCACCAGGCGTTGCGGCGGTGCGGCTCCAGCTCATCAATGATCTCCATCGCTCGCACCTTCGGCGCGCCGGTGATGGAGCCGCCCGGGAACGCGGCGCGGAGCAGATCGCAGGCGGTGCGAGAGGCGGGTAGACGCGCGGTAATGGTACTGACCAGATGATGCACCGCCGGGAACGGTTCAACGACAAACAGCTCCGGCACGCGCACGCTGCCCGGTTCAGCGACGCGGCCAATATCGTTACGCATCAGGTCGACAATCATCAGGTTCTCGGCGCGGTCTTTCGGCGAGGCGGCAAGCTTTTCCGCCTGCTGGCGATCGGCGTCGGGATCCGCAAGACGCGGCAGAGTGCCTTTAATCGGCCGGGTTTGAATCGTGCCCTCGGCAAGATGAATAAAGCGCTCGGGTGACAGGCTGAGTATGGCCCCCTGTTCCAGACGGACAAACGCGCTGAACGGTGCCTTATTGCTGGCGTTAAGGCGGGTAAATGCCTGCCACTCGTCTCCCTGATACGTTGCCTGGAAACGCTGGGCGAGGTTAACCTGGTAGCAGTCACCGCTTTGCAGATACGCCTGAACGCGGGCGAATTTTTCGGCATACTCCGCTGCGCTCATATTTGAGCGCCAGCCTGAGGTCAACGTAAACGTCTGTGCCGGTGCAGGCTGTTGCGCCTTGAGCCAGGCCCGACGCGCCTGTACGTCATGATGGCTCAGCAGGGAAACCGTTTTTTTCAGGTGATCGACAATTAACGCCCAGTCATACAGCCCCACGGCCATGTCTGGCAGGGAAATATCAGCCTGCGCATGCTCCGGCAGCGTTTCGAAACGGCGACCCAGATCGTACCCAAACAGGCCCAGCGCGCCCCCCTGAAAAGGGAGATCCGGGTTCGGCGCGGCAGATAAGCCCAGCGCGTTAATGGCCTGCTGCAGCTGCAGCAGCGGATCGTCCGTCAGTGACAGATCATCGGTTGTCAGCGTCTTCAGCGGATCGGCCACCAGAATGTCGAAGCGGCTGTAGGGGTGGTCCGCATGACCGGAGTGCAGCAGCATCGCAAACGGCAGATGGCTCAGGCGGGCAAACCAGAATTCAGCGGCGTCTGCACGCCAGGGCAAGGTCATAACAGTGGGGAAGCGCATGTTCATGTGTGGCATACTACCGGGCAGCGTGAAATAATTAGCGCGAATAATTTAGCAGGAGTTGACGATGTTTGCAGGTTTACCTTCTCTGAGCCATGAACAGCAGCAGAAAGCGGTTGAGCGAATTCAGGAACTGATGTCCCAGGGGATGAGCAGCGGACAGGCGATTACCGTTGTCGCAGAGGAGATTCGCGCCAGTCATTCCGGCGAGCGGATCGTGGCGCGTTTCGAGGATGAAGATGAAGATGAAGAGTAATCGGGCTTAAACCGCCGCGATAATCTTGATCTCTACCTTATACTCCGGTTTCATCAGCGTGGCCTGTACGGTACAGCGTACAGGCGCGTGACCCGCCACTACCCATGCATCCCAGGCTTTGTTCATCGCCGCGAAGTCGTCTTTGTTTGCCAGGAAAATCGTCGCATCCAGAATGCGGGATTTGTCGCTGCCCTGTTTTTCCAGCACCGCGTCAATCTGCGCCAGAGTGTTAGCCGTCTGCTCGAACGCATCCGCGTCCAGGTTAGCCGGTACGCCGGTGTAATAGAGCGTCTGGTTATGGATCACCACATCAGACCAGCGGGCTTCGGCATCAATGCGCACAATTGTCATAAACGTTTCCTCGTTATTTTTCGTCGTCAGGCGGCAAGACTGCCATATTGTTCTCGTGTCGTCACTATTTGGGGTGGCACAGGAGAGGATGGGCTGACATAATCCCCTGTGCAAAAATACAGTGAGAGAGCACCGTGGCAGACGATTTTTCCCCTGAAGGTCAATTAGCGCAGGCTATTCCCGGCTTCAAGCCCCGTGAGCCTCAGCGCGAGATGGCGCACGCCGTTGCACGCGCCATCGATAAGGCTCAGCCGCTGGTGGTCGAAGCCGGAACCGGCACGGGTAAAACGTATGCTTACCTTGCACCGGCGCTGCGCGCGAAGAAGAAGGTGATTATTTCCACCGGATCGAAGGCGCTGCAGGATCAGCTCTACAGCCGCGATTTGCCCACGGTGGCGAAAGCGCTGAAATACAAGGGGCGTCTGGCCCTGCTGAAGGGGCGCTCCAACTATCTCTGCCTGGAACGTCTTGAGCAGCAGGCGCTGGCGGGCGGCGACCTGCCGGTGCAAACCCTCAGCGACGTTATTATCCTTCGCGCCTGGGCGAACCAGACCGAAGAGGGTGATATCAGCACCTGCGCGAGCGTGCCGGAAGACTCGCCTGCCTGGCCGCTGGTGACCAGCACCAACGACAACTGCCTCGGTAGCGACTGCCCGCTGTATAAAGACTGCTTTGTGGTAAAAGCGCGCAAAACGGCGATGGACGCGGATGTGGTGGTGGTGAACCACCATCTGTTCCTCGCGGATATGGTGGTTAAGGACAGCGGTTTTGGCGAGCTGATCCCGGAGGCGGACGTGATGATCTTCGATGAAGCCCACCAGCTTCCGGACATCGCCAGCCAGTATTTCGGCCAGTCGCTTTCCAGCCGCCAGCTTCAGGATCTGGCGAAAGATTTCACCATTGCCTACCGGACCGAACTCAAAGATACCCAGCAGCTGCAGAAGTGCGCCGACCGTCTGGCGCAGAGCGTGCAGGATTTCCGCTTGCAGCTCGGCGAGCCGGGCTATCGCGGTAACCTGCGCGAGCTGCTGGCGGACAAAAACATCCAGCGCGCGCTGCTGCTGCTCGATGACGCGCTGGAGCTCTGCTATGACGTGGCAAAGCTGTCGCTTGGCCGTTCCGCGCTGCTGGACGCGGCCTTCGAACGCGCCACGCTGTATCGCGGGCGGCTCAAACGGCTGAAAGAGATTAACCAGCCGGGGTTCAGCTACTGGTATGAGTGCACCTCCCGGCACTTCACGCTGGCGCTCACGCCGCTGACGGTGGCGGATAAATTTAAAGAGGTGATGGCGCAAAAACCGGGAAGCTGGATCTTCACCTCGGCAACCCTGTCGGTGAATGACGATCTGCATCACTTCACGGAACGTCTTGGCATTGAGGAGGCGGAATCTCTGCTCCTGCCGAGCCCGTTCGATTACGAAAAACAGGCGCTGCTCTGCGTGCCTCGTAATCTGCCGCTGCCGAACCAGCCGGGTGCGGCGCGCCACCTGGCCGCGATGTTAAAACCGATGATCGAGGCCAACAACGGCCGTTGCTTTATGCTCTGCACCTCTCACGCCATGATGCGTGACCTCGCCGAGCAGTTCCGCGCCACCATGACGCTGCCGGTGCTGCTGCAGGGTGAAACCAGTAAAGGCCAGCTGTTACAGCAGTTTGTCAGCGCCGGGAATGCCCTGCTGGTGGCTACCAGCAGCTTCTGGGAAGGGGTGGACGTGCGCGGCGATACGCTCTCGCTGGTGATCATTGATAAGCTGCCGTTTACCTCCCCGGACGATCCGCTGCTGAAGGCGCGCATGGAAGACTGCCGTCTGCGCGGGGGCGATCCTTTCGATGAGGTACAGCTCCCGGACGCGGTGATTACCCTCAAGCAGGGGGTAGGGCGATTGATCCGCGACGTTACCGATCGCGGGGTGCTGGTCATTTGCGATAACCGGCTGGTGATGCGCCCTTACGGGGCGACCTTCCTTGCAAGCCTGCCGCCCGCGCCGCGGACGCGGGACATAAAACGCGCGGTGCGTTTCCTGGCAAATCCAACGGCGGAGTAATTTACCCCGGAGTGTGCTAAGATGCGCGCCATTTTGTGACTGACCCTTGCGAGAGCGCGACGACTGATGCGAATTCTGGCTATTGATACCGCGACAGAGGCTTGCTCTGTCGCTCTGTTGAACGACGGTGCTGTTTCTGCCCATTTCGAAGAGTGCCCCCGGGAACACACCCAACGCATTCTGCCCCTGGTAAAAGCCATTTTAACCCAGGGCAACACCTCCTTAACCGACCTCGACGCGCTGGCCTTTGGCCGTGGCCCCGGCAGCTTTACGGGCGTACGCATCGGGATTGGCATTGCGCAGGGGCTGGCGCTGGGCGCCGAACTGCCGATGATCGGCGTCTCAACCCTCGCCACCATGGCGCAGGGCGCATGGCGCATGACCGGGGCAACGCGCGTTCTGGCCGCGATTGATGCCCGCATGGGGGAAGTTTACTGGGCCGAATACACCCGCGACGAGCAGGGCGTGTGGCACGGTGAAGAGACGGAAGCCGTGCTCAAGCCGGAAGCGGTCACTGAGCGGCTGCAACAGCTCTCCGGTAAGTGGGCAACCGTCGGCACCGGCTGGCCGGCGTGGCCTGACATGGCGAACGACACCGGGGTGACGCTGGTGGACGGCAACATGCTGCTGCCGGCTGCGGAAGATATGCTTCCGATTGCCTGCCAGCTGCTCGCAGCAGGAAAAACCGTGGCCGTTGAACAGGCGGAGCCGGTTTATTTGCGAAACACCGTCGCGTGGAAGAAACTTCCGGGCCGCGAGTGAATCTCAGTATCAGGAACTGAGAAAAAGGAGTCGCATCATGGCGGTTCAGACTAAAGTAGTACGCCTTATTATGGCAGGCGCAGTAGCCATAGCACTGAGCGGATGCGTTTCCGTTCCTGATGCGATTAAGGGCAGCAGCCCGACGCCACAGCAGGATCTGGTTCGGGTGATGAATGCCCCTGAGCTGTACGTCGGTCAGGAAGCGCGCTTTGGCGGTAAGGTCATCGACGTACAAAACCAGCAGGGGAAAACCCGTCTCGAGATCGCCACCGTTCCGCTGGACAGCGGCGCGCGGCCGGTACTGGGTGAGGCCTCTCGCGGACGTATCTATGCGGACGTCAGCGGGTTCCTCGATCCGGTCGATTTTCGCGGACAGCTGGTGACCGTTGTCGGGCCGATTACCGGCGCCGTACAGGGCAAAATCGGCAGCACGCCGTATAAATTTATGACCATGCAGGTCAACGGGTATAAACGCTGGCGGCTGGCACAGCAGGTAGTCATGCCGCCTCAGCCGATGGATCCGTGGATGTGGGGTCCACATCCTTATCGTTACGGCTACCCGGGCTGGGGCTGGTATAACCCGGGACCAGCACAGGTTCAGACGATCGTTACTGAGTAACTTACTGTTATTGTTAGAAAAGAGACAGCGGCTCAGCCGCTGTCTCTGTTTTTTTATGGATAAAACGAAAAAAAAGAGTGACGCGCTTCGCAACCTTAAATCTGAACAATTAATAAACTGGTACGCTGAGTTAATATAATGTTAACAAACTGTTTATTATCGGGGTTGTGATGACGACGAACAATCATTTCAGAGGTGATGCATTGAAGAAGGTTTGGCTTAACCGTTATCCCGCAGATGTTCCTGCTGAGATCAATCCTGACCGTTATCAATCCCTGGTGGAATTATTTGAGCACTCGGTAAGGCGCTACGCGGACCAGCCCGCATTCGTGAATATGGGCGAGGTGATGACGTTCCGTAAGCTTGAGGAGCGTAGCCGCGCGTTTGCGGCGTATCTGCAGGAAGGGCTAGGGCTGCAAAAAGGGGACCGCGTCGCGCTGATGATGCCAAACCTGCTGCAATACCCGGTGGCGTTGTTCGGTATCCTGCGAGCCGGGATGATTGTCGTCAACGTTAACCCGCTGTACACCCCGCGCGAGCTGGAGCATCAGCTGAACGACAGCGGCGCGGCCGCGATTGTCATTGTGTCCAACTTCGCCCATACGCTGGAAAAAGTGGTCGACAAAACCCAGGTTAAACACGTCATCCTGACGCGCATGGGGGATCAACTCTCTACCGCCAAAGGCACGCTGGTTAACTTTGTCGTCAAATACGTCAAGCGTCTGGTGCCAAAATATCATCTGCCGGACGCCATCTCCTTCCGCCGCGCGCTGCATGCGGGCTACCGTATGCAGTATGTGAAACCCGAAGTGGTCGCGGAAGATCTTGCGTTTCTGCAATACACCGGCGGGACTACCGGCGTCGCCAAAGGGGCCATGCTTACCCACCGCAATATGCTGGCAAACCTTGAACAGGTGAACGCCACCTACGGGCCGCTGCTGCATCCGGGCAAAGAGGTGGTGATCACCGCGCTTCCGCTGTATCACATCTTTGCGCTGACCATGAACTGCCTGCTGTTTATTGAACTGGGTGGTCAGAACATCCTCATCACCAACCCGCGCGATATCCCGGGCCTGGTGAAAGAGCTGGCGAAGTATCCCTTCACCGCCATGACCGGGGTTAATACCCTGTTTAACGCGCTGCTTAACAACAAAGAGTTCCAGCAGCTGGATTTCTCCACGCTGCATCTCTCTGCGGGCGGCGGCATGCCGGTTCAGCAGGCGGTGGCCGAGCGCTGGGTGAAGCTCACCGGCCAGTATCTGCTGGAGGGCTATGGGCTGACGGAATGCGCGCCGCTGGTCAGCGTCAACCCACACGATATCGACTATCACAGTGGAAGCATTGGCCTGCCGGTTCCTTCCACGGAGGCGAAACTCGTCGATGATAACGATAACGAAGTCGCGCCGGGTGAGCCGGGTGAGCTGTGCGTCAGAGGTCCGCAGGTGATGCTGGGCTACTGGCAGCGTCCCGACGCGACCGACGAAATCATCAAAGACGGCTGGCTGCACACCGGTGATATTGCGGTAATGGATGAAGAAGGCTTCCTTCGCATCGTCGATCGCAAGAAAGATATGATTCTGGTCTCCGGCTTCAACGTCTATCCGAATGAGATCGAAGACGTGGTTATGCAGCACAGCGGCGTGCTCGAAGTGGCGGCGGTCGGCGTCCCTTCCGGCAGCAGCGGTGAAGCGGTGAAGATATTTGTGGTCAAGAAAGATCCTTCCCTGACGGAGGAGGCGCTGGTAACGTTCTGCCGTCGTCAGCTGACGGGCTATAAAGTGCCGAAGCTGGTGGAATTCCGCGATGAGCTGCCGAAATCCAACGTCGGAAAGATATTACGACGAGAATTACGTGACGAAGCCCGTGGCAAAGTAGACAATAAGGCCTGAGCTTCACGCTAATCGCCCAGACGCCGGTTAAGCCGGCGTTTTTTATGGGCGCAAACAAAAGAGAACCCGTTTTGAATTACCAGATGATCACGACCAACGACGAGCTGGCTTCGCTGTGCGAAGTAACGCGCGACTTTCCTGCCATTGCCCTGGATACCGAGTTTGTCCGTACCCGGACCTATTATCCGCAGCTGGGTTTGATTCAGATGTACGACGGTAAACACGTCTCGCTGATTGACCCTCTCGGCATTACCGACTGGACGCCGATGCGTGACCTGCTGCTTGATACCGCCGTGACGAAATACCTGCACGCAGGCAGTGAAGATCTGGAAGTCTTTCTGAACACCTTTGGCATCATGCCCCAGCCGCTGATTGACACGCAGATCCTCGCGGCATTCAGCAATCGTCCGCTCTCATGGGGCTTTGCTGCCATGGTGGAGGAGTATACGGGCCTGACGCTGGATAAAAGCGAATCCCGTACAGACTGGCTGGCGCGTCCGCTTACCGAGCGTCAGCTGGAGTATGCGGCGGCAGACGTGTTTTACCTGCTGCCGATTGCCGGACAGCTGATGAAAGAGGCAGAAGCCTCCGGCTGGCTCGCTGCTGCGCTGGACGAGTGCCGTATGACCCAGCAGCGTCGCCAGGAAGTGGTTGATCCGAAAGAGGCCTGGCGCGATATCACCAACGCCTGGCAGCTGCGCACGCGTCAGCTGGCATGCCTGCAGCTGCTGGCAGACTGGCGCTTGCGTAAAGCGCGCGAGCGCGATCTGGCCGTTAACTTCGTCGTCCGAGAAGAGCATCTCTGGGCGGTGGCGCGCTATATGCCGGGCAGCCTGGGCGAGCTGGACAGCATTGGCCTTTCGGGCAGCGAGATCCGCTTCCACGGTAAAACCCTGCTGGCACTGGTCGCAAAAGCGCAGGAGCTGCCGGAAGACGCGCTGCCGGAACCGCTGCTGAACCTGATGGACATGCCGGGCTATCGCAAGGCTTTTAAGGATATCAAAGCGCTGGTGCAGGCAGTTGCAACCGAAAGCAAGCTGGGCGCGGAACTGCTCGCCTCACGTCGTCAGATTAACCAGTTGCTGAACTGGCACTGGAAGCTGAAGCCGCAGAATGGCGTGCCGGAGATGATGGCGGGCTGGCGCGGGGAATTGATGGCCGATCGTCTGAATACGCTGCTGGACGGTTATCCGCGATAAAAAAATATGCCGGGCGATATACCCGGCATATTTCCCCGTTGGCGCTGCGCTTACCGGGGCGATGAAAACACAAACCTACGGACGCGACTCTTCCGCTTCCGGGAGCGTAACGTTCAGCTCCAGAATCGAAATATCCCCGTCTTTTTGTTCCAGCTGCACCGTGACCATCTCCGGGTCAATCTGCACGTACTTACAGATCACTTCCAGGATGTCCTTGCGCAGCTGCGGCAGGTAGTGAGGCTCGGCGTCGCTACGACGACGCTCCGCAACGATAATTTGCAGACGTTCTTTTGCGATGTTGGCGGTGTTCTTTTTCCGCGAGAGAAAAAAGTCCAGTAATGCCATAACTTATCCTCCGAACAGGCGTTTGAGGAAACCTTTCTTCTCTTCTTCAATGAAGCGGAAAGGACGTTCTTCTCCCAGCAGACGGTCAACGGTATCGGCGTAAGCTTTACCTGCATCTGCCAATGTATCAAGGATCACTGGCTCGCCCTGGTTAGAGGCGCGTAACACGGACTGATCTTCCGGGATAACGCCCACCAGCTTAATGCGCAGGATCTCCAGCACGTCTTCCATGCTCAGCATGTCACCTTTGTTCACGCGGCCCGGGTTGTAGCGAGTGAGCAGCAGGTGTTCTTTAATCGGGTCTTCGCCATTTTCCGCACGACGGGATTTAGAGGCGAGGATCCCCAGAATGCGGTCTGAGTCACGCACGGATGAAACTTCAGGGTTGGTGGTGATGATCGCTTCATCAGCGAAGTAGAGCGCCATCAGGGCACCGGTTTCGATGCCCGCAGGGGAGTCGCAGACAATGAAGTCGAAATCCATTTTTTTCAGATCGTCGAGCACCTTTTCCACGCCCTCACGGGTCAGGGCGTCTTTGTCACGCGTCTGAGAAGCCGGGAGAATGTAGAGGTTCTCGGTGCGCTTGTCTTTGATCATCGCCTGGTTCAGCGTGGCATCGCCCTGAATGACGTTCACGAAGTCATACACGACGCGACGCTCACATCCCATGATGAGGTCGAGGTTACGCAGACCGATATCGAAATCGATAACGATGGTTTTCTTTCCCTTCTGGGCCAAACCAGTAGCGATGGCCGCGCTGGAGGTGGTCTTGCCAACGCCTCCTTTACCCGAAGTAACAACAATAATGCGTGCCATAGAAATTCCTTGTTAAAAAGGGATCAATTCAACGGTTGAACGGTCAACGCGTCGTCTGCCAGAAGCAGGCGAGCCGCTTTGCCATAAAATTCGGCTGGGATCTTGTCGCTCAGCCAATATTCACCTGCGATGGACACCAGTTCCGCCGTCAGGTGAGTACAAAATATTTGCGCATCTCGATCGCCACTTGCACCGGCGAGCGCACGTCCACGCATCATACCGTATACGTGAATATTGCCATCTGCAATCAGCTCAGCGCCAGCGCTGACGTGGCTTGTAACAATCAGATCACAGTTTGGTGCATAAATGCGCTGACCGGAACGAACCGGCACATCAATCATTCGCGTTTTTGTGACGGTAGTAACGTTTTGAACCGCAGGAGGGGGCGTTTGCACGGCAACGGGTGCCGCACGCGAGGCTTTTTCTTTGCCCTCATTCAGAAGGGGCAGCCCCGCACGCTCAATTTCCGCTTTCAGCTCAGTATCTTTGCAGCCGCTGATGCCCACGATACGCAGTCCGGTCGAGGAGACGGCCTGCTGGAGAAGCTTCCAGTTAACCGGAGCCTCAAGACCGCTGACGTTGATAACAACAGGGGCGTGCTTTAGAAAGGCGGGAGCCTGGGCGATTTTGTCTTCTAACGCCTGACGAATAACCTCGGGTTTTGCATCATGCAAATGTACCACTGATAAGGTGAAGCTACTGCCTTTAAGCTCGATGGGCGTGTTTGACATCCTGGCCTTACTCAATTTGCTATTAACCGCAACCACTCGCTGCGATATTCCGAAGAGTATCAGGCATGTTATAGTCAGGAGTATATTGAGGCAAGCAACCACCCATTAATTCAGAGTAAAAACATGTTTTGTGTGATCTACAGAAGTACAAGCCGTGACCAGACCTATCTTTATGTCGAAAAGAAAGACGATTTTTCACGCGTGCCTGAAGAATTAATGAAGAACTTTGGCCGACCACAGCTGGCGATGCTGCTGCCGCTTGATGGTCGTAAGAAACTGATTAATGCCGATCTGGATAAAGTGAAAACGGCCTTAGCCGAGCAGGGCTATTATTTACAGCTTCCACCGCCACCCGAGAATTTATTAAAACAGCATCTTGAGGCGAACGGCAAAAAATAGTCTCAACTGCTTTTGGGCACAACACATCAACCGTTTAGGGGTCGACCATGTATCAACATCATAACTGGCAAGGTGCATTACTGGATTATCCCGTCAGCAAAGTGGTTTGCGTAGGCAGCAACTATGCAAAACATATTCAGGAGATGGGCAGCGCGACGCCAGAAGAGCCGGTCCTGTTTATTAAGCCTGAAACGGCGCTTTGCGATATCCGCCAGCCGCTGGCGCTGCCGCAGGGGCTGGGTTCAGTGCATCACGAAGTGGAACTTGCCGTGCTGATCGGCGCGACGCTGCGCCAGGCCTCAGAAGAACATGTTCAGAAAGCGATTGCCGGATACGGCGTGGCGCTGGATCTGACCCTGCGTGACGTTCAGAGCAAAATGAAGAAAGCCGGGCAGCCGTGGGAAAAGGCCAAAGGGTTTGATAATTCCTGCCCGATCTCGGCGTTTGTGCCGGTAAGCGAATTTACCGGCGATCCGCAGGACACGCCGCTTAGCCTGAAGGTTAACGGCGAGATCCGCCAGCAGGGCACCACCGCAGACATGATCCACAAGATTGTGCCCCTGATCGCCTACATGAGCCGCTTCTTTACCCTGAAACCGGGTGATGTGATCCTGACCGGAACCCCAGAAGGCGTTGGCCCGCTACTCAGCGGTGACGAGTTAGAGGTCGGTTTTAACGGCCTGTCGCTGAAAACCCGCGTGCTGTAACCCCATCTTGCCGCCTGAAGAGGGCGGCAAAACTTGCAACAACGTGCCAGACTCGTTATAAGGTGCGCTTTCTTTTGACGTGTGGACATCCTGATGAACGACATCCCTTTCTGGCAAAGCAAAACTCTCGACGACATGACTGACGCGGAATGGGAATCATTGTGCGACGGCTGCGGGCAGTGCTGCCTGCACAAGCTGATGGATGAAGATACGGATGAAATCTACTTCACCAACGTTGCTTGCAAGCAGTTAAACATTAAAACCTGCCAGTGCCGCAACTATGAGCGTCGGTTTGAATTTGAGCCTGACTGCATCAAGTTAACCCGGGATAATCTGCCGACGTTTGAATGGCTGCCGCATACCTGCGCGTATCGCCTGCTGGCGGAAGGCAAAGATTTACCGAACTGGCACCCTCTGCTGACCGGGTCAAAAGCGGCGATGCACGGCGAGCGTATCTCTGTGCGCCACATTGCGGTGAAAGAGTCCGAGGTGCGTGACTGGGAAGATCACATCATGAACCACCCGACCCGTTGAGATTAAAAAACCCGCCAGGGCGGGTTTTTTATTGTGCTTGTGCGGCCTGATGCCCTCATGCCAACCCTCTCCAACGGAAGAGGGCGCAAACGCTAAAAACGGCAACCTTGGTTGCCGTTTTGCGTTTACCTTCCGAACAAATCGCGTTTCTTCGGTTTGAAAGGCTGGGCAATCAGCACCAGCAGCGCCACGACGAAGTAGGCGGCAAAAATACCCACCAGCCACTGCGGCATCTCCAGCGTCAGGAATTCCCACTGACGAACGGAGCAGTCACCGGATGCGACAAACACCTGCGGCAGCCATTTGTCCAGCGGCAGCCAGCTCGGGAAGCGGGCGGCAAAATCGCAGGTCATAAACGGTGAAGGATGCAATTGCATCATGGTGTGCTGCCAGGAGAGTTCAATTCCTTTCCAGGCGCTGTAAATCCAGATGGCAATAGCGGCATAGCGAAGCGGCGATTTAGGGGCAATTGCACCCACCAGGCCTGCCCCCATAATGCCGAACAGCGCGCAGCGTTCGTAAATACACAGCACGCAAGGTTTAAGACCCATTACGTGCTGGAACCACAGCGCGACCATTTCCAGCGCAAAGGCGGTCAGGGCCATTAACAACCACGCTCCGCGACCGCGGGAGCACTGGTTTAAAAATCTCAACATAATCATTTCCCTGGAACATGCTTAGAAAGCGCAGTGTAAACGAATTCGTTTTTCGCGCCACCTGTACCTGGCGAAATAAAACGTAATTGGATGTTTATCGTGCGAAAAGGCAAACGGGCAGCGAACTGCCCGAGATGCATAGTTTACTGCGCCGCAAGTATACCCGCTTGTACCAGCCATTGCGTACAGGGAATGAGGGTAATTTTGACGCAAAGCAATCCGACGATCGTGAGCACCAGCGTATAGGGCAGCGCCATCCACACCATCCTGCCATAAGAAAGACGTATGAGCGGCGCGAGGGCGGAGGTCAGCAGGAACAGGAAGGCGGCCTGGCCATTTGGCGTCGCTACCGACGGCAGGTTGGTGCCGGTATTGATCGCCACGGCCAGCAGCTCAAACTGTCCGGCGCTGATAACGCCTTGCTCCATGGCCGCTTTGGCCTCGTTGATGTAGACCGTCCCGACAAAGACGTTATCTGAGATCGACGAGAGCAGGCCGTTAAACAGGTAAAACAGCGAGAGCTGAGCATCCGGTGATGCCTGTAATACAAAGGCAATAATCGGCGCGAACAGGTGCTGGTCGATAATCACCGCCACGACGGCAAAGAACACCGCCAGCAGGGCGGTAAACGGCAGGGCTTCGGTAAACGCCTTGCCGATGGCATGTTCGTCCGTCACGCCGGTAAAGGTGGTGGCGAGAATGATGACTGACAGCCCAATCAGCCCCACTTCTGCAAGATGGAACGCCAGCGCCGCGATAAGCCAGACGCCGATGATCCCCTGAGCAATCAGTCGTAGCGTCTCCTGGCGCGTCCGCTGGCTTCGGCTCTGCAGATCGAATTTATGCAGTTCCTGACGTACCGGCTCCGGGAGCTGCGCCCCGTAGCCGAAGAGGCGAAACTTCTCCACCAGCAGACAGGTCGCCAGCCCGCAGATCAGCACCGGTACGCTCACCGGCGCCATTCTCAGGAAGAACTCACCGAAGTGCCAGCCCGCCGCTTTGGCAATGATCAGGTTTTGCGGCTCGCCCACCATGGTCATCACGCCGCCCAGGGCGGTACCCACGCCGGCATGCATCATCAGGCTGCGCAGAAACGCGCGGAATTGTTCCAGCACGTCACGATTATGCGCCTCGACGTGGCTGTCATCCTGCAGGTCCTCATTAGGGCGAGAGGAAGCCACGCGGTGATAAATACCGTAAAACCCAACCGCGACGCTGATCACTACCGCAACGACCGTCAGCGCATCCAGGAAGGCCGACAGGAAGGCGGCGGCAAGGCAAAACGCCAGCGAGAGGAACATTTTTGACGGAATGCTGAGCAGCAGGCGCGTGAAGATGAACAGCAGCAGCTGTTTCATAAAGTAGATGCCCGCCACCATAAACATAAGCAGCAAAAGCACTTCGAGATTTGACGCCAGCTCTGCTTTGACATGCCCGGCGCTGGTCATACCGATGACGACGGCTTCAAACGCCAGCAATCCGCCCGGCAGCAGGGGATAACATTTTAGCGCCATGGCCAGGGTGAAGATAAACTCCGCCACCAGCAGCCAGCCGGCGATAAAGGGATTCACAATAAAAACGATGGGATTAATGACCAGGAAAACCAGCAGTATCAGCTTATACCAGTCAGGAGACTGACCTAAAAAATTGCGCCATAGCGCGCGCCCAAAAGAAATTTCCACAACAGACGTCCTTCCCGTCAAGTAAGACAAAACATCAGTATACGCAAAAATCGCGGCCCGGAGGCGGATAAGGCGGCATTGTAAATTTCACAAAAATGAAACGGCGATCCCTCTTTTCTCTCTTTGCCGCGCTACCTGCCACTGCATGCCTCTGGTATGATGAGTCCAATTTGCTAAAGCTGTGTAATGGAAATCTCACTATGGTCATTAAGGCGCAGAGCCCGGCGGGTTTCGCGGAAGAGTACATCATTGAAAGCATCTGGAATAATCGTTTCCCTGCGGGGTCCATTCTTCCGGCTGAACGCGAACTCTCTGAACTGATTGGCGTCACTCGCACCACGCTGCGTGAAGTGCTTCAGCGGCTGGCGCGCGATGGCTGGTTGACGATCCAGCACGGTAAGCCTACGAAAGTGAACAACTTCTGGGAAACGTCCGGGCTGAATATTCTCGAAACGCTGGCGCGTCTTGACCATGAAAGCGTGCCGCAGCTCATTGATAATCTGCTCTCCGTTCGCACCAACATCGCGACGATCTTTATTCGTACCGCTTTCCGTCAGCATCCGGAAGACGCCCTTGCGGTGCTGGCCACAGCGAACGAGGTGGAAGATCATGCCGATGCATTTGCCACCCTCGATTACAACGTGTTTCGCGGCCTGGCGTTTGCCTCCGGCAATCCGGTGTACGGCCTGATCCTCAACGGTATGAAAGGGCTTTACACCCGCATTGGCCGCCACTACTTTGCCAATCCGGAAGCGCGTAGCCTGGCGCTGGGCTTCTACCATAAGCTGAGCAAGCTCTGTACCGAAGGCCTGCACGATCAGGTTTATGAGACGGTGCGCCGCTACGGTCACGATTCCGGTGAAATCTGGCACCGTATGCAGAAAACGCTGCCGGGTGATTTAGCGATTCAGACCCGCTAAAAGAAAAAACCTCTCATACGAGAGGTTTTTTTTCGTCGGGTGGCGGCTACGCCTTGCCCGGCACAGCAGACTCTACAGCGTATTCAACCGCGCCGGGCAGCGGTCCAGCAGCTCGACGCTCCCGTCTTCATTCTGCTGCTCCAGCTGCACGTCAAACCCCCACAGGCGATGCACGTGCTTCAGCACCTCTTTACGTCCTTTATCCAGCGGCGCGCGGTTGTGCGGGATATAGCGCAGCGTCAGGGAGCGGTCGCCGCGCAAATCGACGTTCCACACCTGAATATTGGGCTCAAGGTTGCTTAGGTTGTACTGGGAAGAGAGGCGAGAGCGGATCTCACGGTACCCCTCTTCGTTATGGATTGCGGAGATCTCCAGATAGTTGTTGCGGTCGTCGTCCAGCACGGTGAAGAAGCGGAAATCACGCATGATCTTCGGCGACATAAACTGGCTGATGAAGCTCTCGTCCTTAAAGTCGCGCATCGCAAAATGCAGCGTCTCCAGCCAGTCAGAACCGGCGATATCCGGGAACCAGTACTTGTCTTCTTCCGTCGGCGACTGGCAGATGCGCTTAATGTCCTGGAACATGGCGAAGCCAAGCGCATACGGGTTAATCCCGCTGTACCACGGGCTGTTGTAGGGCGGCTGGAACACCACGTTGGTATGGCTGTGGAGGAATTCCATCATGAACCGCTCGGTCACTTTTCCCTCGTCGTACAGATGGTTGAGAATGGTGTAGTGCCAGAAGGTCGCCCAGCCTTCGTTCATCACCTGCGTCTGCTTTTGCGGGTAAAAATACTGGCTCACCTTGCGCACGATGCGCAGGATCTCACGCTGCCACGGCTCCAGCAGCGGGGCGTTCTTCTCCATAAAATAGAGCAGGTTTTCCTGCGGCTCGGACGGATAGCGACGCGCCTCGGCGATCGTTTTTTCCTCCTCACGCTTCGGCAGGGTGCGCCACAGCATGTTCACCTGGCTTTGCAGGTACTCTTCGCGGCTTTTCTGCCGGGCTTTCTCCTCCTGCAGGGAGATTTTCTGCGGGCGTTTGTAGCGATCCACGCCGTAGTTCATCAGCGCGTGGCAGGAGTCGAGCAGTTTTTCCACTTCGTCCACGCCGTAGCGCTCTTCGCAGTCGGTAATGTATTTACGGGCGAAGATCAGGTAATCGACGATGGAGCTGGCATCCGTCCAGCTGCGGAACAGGTAGTTATTCTTGAAAAAGGAGTTATGCCCGTAGCAGGCATGCGCCATCACCAGCGCCTGCATGGTAATGGTGTTCTCTTCCATTAAATAGGCAATACACGGATTGGAGTTAATCACAATCTCATACGCCAGCCCCTGCTGGCCGTGCTTATACAGCCGTTCCGTTTCAATAAATTTTTTACCAAACGACCAGTGCGGATAGTTAATCGGCATCCCGACGCTGGAGTAGGCGTCCATCATCTGTTCGGACGTAATGACTTCAATCTGATGGGGATAGGTATCCAGACGATACAGCTTTGCGACCCGGTCGATTTCGGCGAGGTAAACATCCAGCAGCTCGAAGGTCCAGTCGGGTCCATCGCTCAGACGTGTGTTGTCCTTGTTCAGGGAATCAATAGTAGCCATTAGCGCGCCCTCGTTGTGGGTGCTCTCTCTGTCTGGAGAGCCTCCTTTCAAGCATAGATCAACGTGTTAAAAAGCGTGCTGGGGCAGAAATTTTTTCTTTGCGATTTCGCGTTTTTGATACGGCAAAAAAACGGTATGCCTCAGCATATTATGCTGGTTAAAAATAACGCGCAGCAGGAGATCCCAAATTAGCACTATCCCCTGATGCTGGGGGATGTGTGAGGTAAGTCACCATAAAAAAGTCGTATGTTGAATAATATTTTCAACTAGGTTATCAATCTGTAATTAGAAGATTGTTCTTTTGCACATAATGGAGTGGCTATGCGTGTTGTCATACTGGGAAGTGGTGTCGTTGGGGTAACCAGCGCCTGGTATTTAAGTCAGGCGGGACATGACGTAACCGTTATCGATCGTGAATCCGGTCCGGCGCTTGAAACCAGCGCGGCAAACGCCGGGCAAATCTCTCCGGGGTATGCGGCACCGTGGGCTGCGCCGGGCGTTCCGCTGAAAGCGATTAAATGGATGTTCCAGCGCCACGCGCCGCTGGCCATCAGCCTTGACGGCACGCAGTTCCAGCTGAAGTGGATGTGGCAGATGCTGCGCAACTGCGACACCCGGCACTATATGGAGAACAAAGGGCGCATGGTGCGCCTGGCGGAATACAGCCGCGACTGTCTGAAAGCGCTGCGCGCGTCGACGGGGATTGAATATGAAGGCCGTCAGGGCGGGACGCTGCAGCTGTTCCGTACCGAGCAACAGTACGAAAATGCCACCCGCGATATCGCCGTGCTGGAAGATGCCGGCGTACCGTACCAGCTGCTGGAAGCCAGCCAGCTTGGCCGGGTTGAACCGGCGCTGGCGGAAGTGGCGCATAAGCTGACCGGCGGCCTGCGCCTGCCGAATGACGAAACCGGCGACTGCCAGCTCTTTACGCAACGTCTGGCGCAGATGTGCGAGCAGGCGGGGGTGAAGTTCCGCTTCAACACCTCTGTCGACAAGCTGCTGTCGGAAGGCGAAAAAATTTACGGCGTGAAGTGCGGCGACGAGGTGATCAAAGCCGATGCCTACGTGATGGCGTTTGGTTCGTACTCCACCGCCATGCTGAAAGGCATTCTCGACATTCCGGTTTATCCGCTGAAGGGCTACTCGCTGACCATTCCGGTGAAAGAAGAGAGCGGTGCGCCGGTGTCGACCATTCTGGACGAAACCTACAAAATCGCCATTACCCGCTTCGACAACCGCATTCGCGTAGGCGGCATGGCGGAGATTGTCGGCTTCAACACCGAACTGCTGCAGCCGCGTCGTGAAACGCTGGAGATGGTCGTAGGCGATCTCTTCCCGCGCGGAGGTTTTGTTGAGCAGGCGACGTTCTGGACCGGCCTGCGTCCGATGACCCCGGACGGTACGCCGATCGTGGGCCGTACGCCGTATAAAAATCTGTGGACCAATACCGGACACGGCACGCTCGGCTGGACGATGGCCTGCGGATCGGGCCAGCTGCTGAGCGACCTGATTTCCGGGCGCACGCCGGCAATTCCGTTTGACGATTTAAGCGCCGCGCGCTATCAATCGGGGTTTACGCCTTCGCGTCCACAGCACCTGCACGGCGCGCATAGCTAAGGAGTTGTCATGTCCCGTCCTGTTCTGGCCCAGCTCAACCTGCAGGCCCTGAAGGATAATCTGCAAATTGTTCGTCGGGCGGCCCCCGGCGCGCGCGTCTGGTCGGTGGTGAAAGCGAATGCCTACGGCCACGGTATCGATCGTATCTGGAGCGCTCTGAGCGCGACCGACGGCTTTGCGCTACTGAATCTGGAAGAGGCTATTCTGCTGCGCGAGCGCGGCTGGAAAGGGCCGATTCTACTGCTGGAAGGCTTCTTCCATGCGGACGATCTGCCGCTGCTGGATAAGTACCGGCTGACCACCAGCGTTCACAGCAACTGGCAGATTAAGGCGATCCAGGATGCGAAGCTCCATGCTCCGCTGGATATCTATCTCAAGGTGAACAGCGGCATGAACCGCCTGGGCTTTCAGCCTGAGCGGGTGCATACGGTCTGGCAGCAGCTGCGCGCCATGAAGAACGTGGGCGAAATGACGCTGATGGCGCATTTTGCCGACGCGGAAAAAACCGACGGTATTGCCGATGCCATGGTCCGCATTGAGCAGGCGGCAGAAGGGCTGGACTGCCCGCGCTCGCTGTCGAACTCGGCGGCCACGCTGTGGCATCCCGAGGCGCACTATGACTGGGTGCGTCCGGGGATCGTTCTGTACGGTGCGTCTCCCTCAGGCCAGTGGCAGGATATCGCCAACAGCGGCCTCAAGCCGGTCATGACCCTGCGCAGTGAAATCATTGGCGTGCAGACGCTGAAGGCCGGGGACACGGTGGGCTACGGCAGCCGCTACCGGGCAAAGGGCGAGCAGCGGATTGGCATCGTGGCGGGCGGTTATGCCGACGGCTACCCGCGCATCGCGCCGACCGGCACGCCGGTGTGGGTCGATGGGGTTCGCACCGGAACGGTGGGCACCGTATCTATGGATATGCTGGCCGTTGACCTGACGCCATGCCCGCAGGCGGGCATTGGTTCCCCTGTCGAACTGTGGGGCAACGAAATCAAAATTGATGACGTGGCTGCCGCGGCGGGCACGGTGGGGTACGAATTGATGTGCGCGCTGGCACCAAGAGTGCCGGTTGTGACGGTGTAACCTATCTTCGCCGGGTAAGCGTTAGCGCCACCCGGCAAAAAAACTACTCCACTTCCTCATCCATCGGCCTCAAACCGACTTTCCGCACCGCGTTATCTTCTTTTTCGGCAACGGTCCAGATCATCCCGGCAAACTCCACCTGATCGCCCACGACCGGCGCAGCGCCAAGCCGCTGCTGGATGATTTCACCCAGCGTTTGCGGGTTATCACCGTCTTCAGCACCTTCATCCAGACCGTAAATCAGCGCCACATCCGCAAATTTGGCGCTGGCTTCCAGAATAAAATCGCCGAAGAAGCGCTGGTCCAGCGCTACCGGAGGCGACTGGCTGAACAGCTTGCCCAGTGCGGGCAGGTCGCGCTCGCGACCAATCACGCAGAGAATATCCCCTTCGCGCAGGCGGGTGCTGCCGGTAGGGTGCAGCAGGACATTATCGCGGAACAGGGCGGCAATGCGCGTTTCGGTCGGCATGTGCAAATCGCGCAGCGAGGCTCCCACGCACCATTTATCCGCGCTCAGCTGATAGACAAACTGTTCCCACGGGTTCTCCGGGTGAATATCGAGCCCCACGCGGGAGACCGGCCAGCCCACGGGCGGGACCACCACTTTGGCTTTTTTCGCCGCCCATCCGAGCGAGGTTCCCTGGAACAGCAGGGAAATCAGCACCACGAAGAACGCCACGTTAAAGAACAGCCGCGCGTTATCCAGACCGGCCATCATCGGGAACACAGCAAGGATAATCGGCACCGCGCCGCGCAGGCCCACCCAGCTAATAAAAACCCGCTCGCGCAGGTTGAAGCCGCGAAACGGCAGCAGGCCTGCAAATACAGACAGCGGACGGGCGAAGAAGATCATCCACGCGGACAGCAGCAGCGCCGGAACGGCGATCGGCAGCAGGTCCGATGGCGTGACCAGCAGGCCCAGCACCAGAAACATGCCGATTTGTGCCAGCCACGCCAGGCCGTCGAAGTTCTGCAAAATGGCATGGCGGTTGCGAATAGGGCGGTTGCCCATCAGGAACCCGCAGAGATAGACCGCAAGAATACCGCTGCCGTCCACTGCGGTGGTGACGGCAAAAATGAGAATGCCGCCGCTCAGCGCCAGCAGGGGGTAAAGCCCCGCGGGCAGCGAGATACGGTTGATCGTCTGCTGTAGCAGATAGCCCCCCGCCAGTCCGATGACAATCCCCAGGCCGAACTGCTGCAGGATATGTAAAGCAAACATCCAGCTCAGCCCGCTTTCATGCTGCTGAATCATCTCGATAAGCGTAATGGTGAGAAATACCGCCATCGGATCGTTACTGCCGGACTCAATCTCAAGCGTGGAGCCGACACGTTCGTTAAGCCCTTTTCCGCCGAGCAGGGAAAACACCGCTGCCGCATCGGTTGAGCCCACGATCGCGCCAATCAGCAAACCTTCCATGATATTGAGATGGAAAAGCCACGCGGCCATCATTCCGGTGAGGCCAGAGGTAATCAATACGCCGACCGTAGCGAGCGACAGCGCTGGCCCTAAGGCCACGCGGAAGGAGCTCGCCTGGGTGCGCATCCCGCCGTCCAATAAGATCACCGCCAGCGCAAGGTTACTCACCATGTAGGCGAAGGGGTAGTTATCGAATGGGATACCGCCAATGCCATCAATGCCGGCCAGCATGCCGATGGCGAGGAAAATGACAAGAATAGGTATGCCGAGACGCGATGAAAATGAACTTAATAAAATACTGCTGGTTACAAGGACGGAACCCAAAATGAAAAGGCTGATTATCGCTGCGGCATCCAATGTTCTCTTACTCCCACCTCAATGTTAACGCTGTTACTAAAACCCTAACATATTAACAACGGCAACAGCGTTTTATTAAGGGGGTATAACGGCTTTTTTATGCCTTTATGACAGGATGACCGCTGATGGTCAGCCGGCTGCCGGAATCATTATGGAACAGTGTGGCGTGCGCCCCCAGCGCCAGGGTCACGGTTTGCTGCTCATGGCCAAAATCCAGACCGGTTATGACCGGAATATCCAGCCGCGAACGAACGAAGTCGATCATGGTCTCAAGGGAGTAACCTGCGTCATAGTCATTCGGGGCAGAGCCGCTGAAGCTGCCAAGCACAATCGCGGACTGGCGTTCAAGAATACCGGCATGATAAAGCTGCAATAGCATGCGCTCGACGCGGAACGGATGTTCGTTGATATCTTCCAGCACCAGAATGCCGTCCTCGATGTGCGGCATCCACGGCGTGCCGATGAGCGAGACCAGCATCGCCAGGTTGCCGCCCCAGAGCTGGCCTTCACATTCCCAGTGCGGTCCGTTGCCTTGCCACTCCACGCTGTAGGTGGAATTGCGCAGCGCGCGCCAGAAATGTTCCACGGTAAACGCATCCAGCTCCGGGGCGCCGAAGTTACCCGCCAGCATCGGGCCGCTGAAGGTGATGACGTTATGCAGGGCCAGCAGCCCAAGCTGGATGACGGTGAAATCGCTGTGGCCGCAAATCAGCAGCGGATCCTGCTGCTGGCGCAGCGCCAGCCCCTGCCAGTCAATGCTCTCCAGCAACCGGCTCGCACCATATCCACCGCGCACCGCAAGCACAATCCGGTTTTCGCCGGTCAGGCTCACCAGACTATTGATATCATTCAGCCTCTGCGCTTCGGTGCCGGCAAAACGCTGCTGGCGGCGGGGGATAATCGTCTGATTTTCTACCTGATGGCCAGATTCCAGCAAACGCTGAACGCCCCGCTGCGCCGCGTCCTGGTTAATGCAGTAGCCCGACGGCGCGATGAGATGAAACTGAGACATGGCAATTCCTTGCTGAATGAGAAACTAATTGTCTATATCATGCCGCTTATACGCTGCCTGCTTCAAGAGGCGGCGCACCGCGATGACCGGCTATAAGGATAGATGACGTGAAATTGAGATGGTTTGCTTTTTTGATTGTGTTGCTCGCTGGCTGTAGTACCAAACATGATTATCAAAATCCGCCCTGGAATCCGGAAGTGCCGGTGAAACGGGCCATGCAGTGGATGCCGATCAGTGAGCAAGCCGGGAAGGCCTGGGGCGTCAGTCCGCGTCTCATCACGGCGATCATTGCGGTGGAGTCCGGCGGTAATCCGACGCTTGTCAGCAAATCCAACGCGGTGGGGCTGATGCAGCTTAAAGCGTCAACGGCGGGGAGAGAGGTTTACCGCTACATGGGCTGGAGCGGCCAGCCGTCGACCAGCGAGCTGAAAAACCCGGAACGCAACATTTCAATGGGCACGGCCTATCTGAGCATTATGGAGCATGGCGTGCTGAAGGGGATTAAGGATCCAGAGGTGATGCAGTACGCGCTGGTGGTGTCTTACGTTAACGGTGCCGGCGCGTTGCTCAGAACCTTCTCCTCTGACCGCAAAGAGGCGATAGAAGAGATTAACGACATGGACAAAGACGAATTCTTTGAACATGTGGCGAAAAATCACCCGGCACCACAGGCGCCTCGTTATATCTGGAAAGTGCAGAAAGCGATGGATGCCATGTAATGCCGCAGACGGGCGGCGATCACGCTGCCCGATTTCTTCACAGGACCTTATTTGCGCGTTCCCGCGCCTCCCGCTCCAGGGAGTAGATAATACGCTGAAGCTCACGCTCTGCGCCGGGCCCGACGTTGAGGAAACGGAAGCTCAGACGCGGGGTGGTGATGGTTTCATTTTTGCTGTCCACGACGGTGCGGTCGCTAATCGCAATTAGCTGTGCATCGAAATAAAAGCGACCCCAGCCCCCCATATCCAGTTCAATTTGCGTAAACCGCATGCCCTCTACCAGCCCGTCAGGTTTCGGCGTATCCATCAGCGCGCCCATGCCGCCGAGCGACAGATCGAAGAGGCGGAAGCGGATCTCTTTTTTGTCCGGCATTTTGGCCTTACAAAAATAGGCGGGGTGGAGCGGGGCGCTGATGCGGAAATATTCACGACGCTGAACAAACCAGAGATTGGTCGGAAGCGGGGTAACAAAAGCCGGCAGTCCCTGATATTCGCTCAGTTCCAGCCGCGACAGGACAAACTCTACTTTGGCGCCCTGCGTTTCGGCCATCACCGCGATATTCTCCGCTTTTAGCGCTGCGCGGTTTTCATACTCCTGACTGCCTAAATCAATCACCAGCCGATCCTGCGAGGCGTCAAGGATCTTGCTGATGAACTGATTATTCGACCAGCTGATGCGCAGCGGCACTTCACCTTTTTGCAGGTCGCGTAATACCCCTAATACAGCCAGCGGATTTTGCTTGAGGAACTGCTCACTGTAATGACTCACGCCGGATGGCTCCTTGATAGATGACGGACTGTCTTAGCGTTATCGGCAATCTGCAATGAAACTTAATACAAACCGGTGAGTTTTTTTGCCTGTTTAACCAAAGATAAGTCGGTGAGATGAAAATGGTTTTCCGGCGATGACCTATACTTACGTAAGCTGTGCAGAAGGTTTTCTGCGCACGCGTTAAACCTGCAAGAGGGCATCGCTATGGGTATCATCGCCTGGATTATCTTTGGTCTTATTGCTGGCGCTATCGCTAAACTGATCATGCCGGGAAACGATGGCGGCGGCTTTATTTTGACCTGTGTACTCGGGGTCGTTGGTGCGGTTGTGGGCGGCTGGCTGGCGACGATGTTTGGCTTTGGAGGCAACATAAGTGGTTTCGACCTGCACAGTTTTCTGGTCGCTGTCGTGGGTGCCATTGTGGTGCTGGGCATATTCAGGTTACTGCGACGAGCATAAATTGACGTAAACGGCTCTCTGCGGAGGGCCGTTTTTTTTGCCGGAGTATTGATTTGTTAATCTAAATGATAATAATTGTCGTTCCGTATTGCATCCAACAACAAGACGACATTATGAATACCTCACGTTTTACGCTTTGCGCTCTGGCAGGGGCCGTCACGCTGGCATTGCAGGTCCCGGCGTACGCCGAAGAATCCACCATCGTCGTCACGGACTCAGAGCAGGGCAGCGCGCTGCCGGCCTGGACGAACAGCGCCACGAAATCGGCCGTTGCCGAAAGTAAAACGCCGCAGGTCATCACGACCCTCTCTGCGCCGGAAATTGAAAAGCGTCACGCGAATTCGGTGAATGAAATTCTGCGCTATGCCCCGGGCGTCTCAACCGAGGTGCGGGGGAATACCTCCTACATGAGCGAGTATAAAATTCGTGGCTTTACCGTCGACCAGGAGTTTTATAACGGGCTGCAGCTGCCCTATAACGTCACCGGTAATACCAAAGCGCGCATCGATCCGCTGCTGATTGACAGCGTTGATATCCTGAAAGGCCCTTCATCGGTCCTTTACGGCGGCGGTTCGCCGGGCGGGCTGGTGAATATTCAAAGTAAAAAACCGCAGCGGGAAGCCAGAACCGAAATCGGCGTTAACACCGGAAACCGTAATCTGAAAGAGGGCTATCTTGATTCAACCGGGCAGATTGCCGACAGCGACTGGAACTACCGTCTGCTGGGCAAAGCCACGGAAAACGACGATCAGCCGCACACCACCCGGTATGAAAACTACCTGGTTGCGCCGTCCGTCACCTGGCAGCCCGACAGCAAAACCCGCCTCACCCTGGACGCGCTGGCGCAAAACACCCCGAGCCTGACGCCGTCTAACCCGCTGCCGCTCGCCTACCTGCACTCGAAATATGCGGGCAAGCGCGATTATGCCGGAGACGAATGGAGCGGATTTAAGCAGCGTCAGTGGATGCTGGGCTACAGCTTTGAACATGAGTTTGACAGCGGCTGGGGCTTTAATCAGAAAGCGCGCTATTTCGACGTCGATACCCACCAGCGCAGCGTCTACGCGACAGGGACGGGAAGCGAGGTGTACCAGCTTAACCGCTTTGCTTATACCACCGATGAAGACCTTAAGAGCTTTAACATCGACAACCAGGTGACTAAAACCGTTGCGCTGGGCGAGTGGAAACACCATCTGCTGGCCGGATTCGACTATCAGAAGCTGAACTCCCATTTCCACTATCGTTACGCGTCGGCCACGCCGGGCATCGATATGCGTCACCCAGACTATTCGCAGATCCAGGAAAGCGCGCTGGGGCTTTATACCGCCCAGAAAAACCGTCTCAGCTACCAGCAAAACGGCTATTACCTGCAGGACCAAGTGGAATTTGGCGGCCTCAACCTGCTGGGCAGCCTGCGCTACGACGATTACCGCTCCGTTACCACCAACTACCTGCAAAACGGTGATAAAGCCTGGGTATCGCAGGATCGCGTCACCAAACGCCTGGGCGCGCTTTACGCCTTCGATAACGGGATTTCGCCGTTTATCAGCTATTCAGAAGGTTTTGCGCCGGTGTCGCCGCAGGGCACGCTCGTGGCGAAAGACGTCAAACCGACCACCAGCAGGCAGGTGGAAGGCGGGGTGAAATATCTGCTGGCCGACTACGCCACCACCTTTACCGCCTCGGTGTTTAACATCCGGCAGAAAAATGTCGTCACCTCCGATCCGGGCTTCCTGAACTATCGTCAGACCGGGGAAGTGGAATCCAAAGGGGCAGAGCTCTCCGCCATCAGCCGTCCGACGGACAACCTGACGCTGATTGCCAACTATGCGTACACCCACGCGATCAACCGGGAAGATGACAAATACAAAGGCAAACGTCCAACGCAGGTGCCGGAGAATGCCTTCAACCTCTGGGGGGATTACACCTTTGAAAACACGCCGCTGAAAGGACTGATGCTGGGAGCGGGCGCACGCTACACCGGGCCGATGGAAATCTCTCCGGCAAACGATGCGGGTAAACTGGGCGGCACCACGCAGTACGACCTGGCGGCCTCGTACCGGATGGGCGAAATCCTGCCCTCGCTGGCAGGGCTAACGCTTAAAGCCAGCGCGCAGAACATCACCAATAAAGAGACGCTCACCTGCTACGATGCGACCAACTGCTGGATTGGGCGTGACAGGACGTATCAGTTAGGGGCGAGCTATAGTTTCTAAGTCACTCCCTGTGAGTTCAAAATGTAGGCCGGGTAAGGCGTAGCCGCCACCCGGCAATACCCTTACTGCGCCGCAGCTTTCACCGGCGCAGCCTCCTCATTCGCCGCAGGCTGATTTTCCGGCACGCTGTCGCACGGTTTTGCTTTTGGACAGACGCGATCCAGCATCTTCAGCGTCACGCCGTTGCTCCAGCCGAAGCCGTCCTGCAGCGGATACTCTCCGCCGCCGCCGCCCGTACCGGTGGTCGACACGTCATACTTCTCGACCAGTTTCTTTTCCCGGTCATAAGTGTGCTGAACGTTCTTCAGGAAGCGCCAGGTCACATCCGTCGAGACCTTCTCCTGTCCGTAATTCTGCAACCCTTCCGCCGCCACCCACTGCAGCGGGGCCCAGCCGTTTGGCGCATCCCACTGCTGGCCGCTATTGACGGTGGTGGTCGCAATACCGCCCGGCTTCAGCAGGCGCGACGAGGTTGCCGCGGCGACTTTATCGGCCCGATCCTGCGCCGCCGCCTTCACGTAAAGCGGGAAGAGGGCGGCCGCCGTGAGCTGATTGCGTACCTTCTTGCTCTTCAGATCGTAATCCGCGTACCAGCCCTCTTTATCATTCCACAGGTGGCTCTCGATGGCTTTCTGACGGGCCGTTGCCAGCGCCTCGTATTTGCTTGCGCTGGCGGCGTCGCCACTCTCCTGGCTTGCCCGGGCCAGCAGTTTTTCCATCTTGAACATCAGGGCGTTCAGGTCCACGGGGACAATGCTGGTGGTCCGGATGGTGCCGAGCTTTTGCGGATCGTCCATCCAGCGGGAGCTAAAGTCCCAGCCCGAGGCCGCGGCGGAACGCAAATCGCGGTAGATCTCGGTCGCAGGCCGGTTAGGGTTACTTTTCGCGGTATTCACATCGTCAAGCCAGGACTCCGGGCGCGGGGTGTCGCGGTCGTCCCAGTAGCGGTTGAGGATCGCGCCGTCATCCAGTTTCACCACGCGTTTGTTAGCCTGCCCTGGCTGAAGGGCGTCGACGCCGTCCATCCAGTAGGCATACTCTTTCTCCATCTGCGGACGGTACTTCTTCAGCGCATCGCTGTCGTGGGTTGCCAGCAGTTCAACCATCATTGAGAAAAACGGTGGCTGGGAGCGGCTCAGGTAATAGCTGCGGTTGCCGTTGGGAATGTGGCCGAAGGTATCAATCTCATACGCAAAGTTATCCACCATGTCGCTGATTTTGTCCCAGTGATCGCTCTCTGCCAGGCCCAGCATGGTGAAATAGCTGTCCCAGTAGTAGACCTCGCGGAAACGTCCGCCGGGCACAACGTAAGGTTTGGGTAACGGCAGCAGGGAATCCCATTTGTTGCTGGCTTTATCCGTGGTGCGCGTCAGTACGGGCCAGAGATCGTCAATGTGCTCACGTAAACTTTGTCCAGCAGGCGGAACATATTTTTCCCCTTCCGCAGGGAGCGTAAAGTTCATCTCGACAAAGTGGCGTAAGTCAAAGCTGGACTGCGTGTGCTGCATCCGGTAATCCGCCAGAATCATCAGCGGGTCGCTTTTGGGGACGGCATCAGCAAAGGTTTTCTGATCGGGAAACAGTTTGGCGCTTTGCACATCGTTAAACAGAGGGCCCAGCAAAATATCGGGTGAGGTTGTCTGGGCTGCGGGGGTATCGTCGGCATAACCGAATGTCGTTACGCCGAGCAGCGCGCCGCCTAACGCAAGGGGCAAAAACGCGGGGCGTAGTGTACGAGGTCTTATCATTAGTTCGTCTCCTGTCTTCACTAAACAGCGTGACCGCTGTTGTCAATCACCTGAAAACCTTAGACGAATATTGCCCGCTTCGCGTTAATAATTGCTTGCCCGTCAGACCTCTTCCGGCGTCTGGCTGGCTTCCCGCAGCGTGCCTGGCGCATGTCCGATGATGCGCTTGAATGCCCGGCTGAAGGCCGCCAGAGAGCCGTATCCCAGCCGCAGCGCGACGGTTTCAATGGGTTGACTTTCATGCCGAATGTACTGAATCGCCAGCCGCATCCTCAGCTCGCTGAGATATTTTGCCGGAGTGGTTCCCGTCGCGGCCAGAAACCGTTCGGCGAACACGGAGCGGGACGTGCCCGCTTCTTTTGCCAGATCCGCCACGCTCCAGTTCAGGCCGGGCTGCTGGTGCATGGCGTAAATGGCCCGGCTCAGGCGCGGGTCGCGCAGAACCTGCACCCAGCCGGTGGCTTTACCGCAGCCGCCTTCAACCCAGCCGCGCACGATTAATGCCGCCACCACGTCGGCAAGGCGCGCAAGGATCCCGGCATACCCTGCCTGACGCGCCGCGGATTCCCGCTCCATCGCCGCCAGCAGCGGATGAATTTCCGGCCAGGTGGACATTAGCCGGCTGACCATCATCACTTCCGGCATCGCCTTGATCAGCGGCTGCATCCCGCCCAGCTCAAAATCCATGCACCCGCTAAAGATGAGGGTGTTCTCGCTTTCCGGGCAGGGCTCGCAGGTGATAGCACACACCGAGCTGCAGATAGGCTCGCTCGGGAAGGCGTTGATGGGCGTAATGGTGGCCTGCTCGTCAGAGAGCAAAGCATGAGAATTCCCGCCGGGAATAAAGAGGGCGTCGCCACCGCTCAGTTCGAACGTTGCACCGCTCTCCATGCGCAGCATAGCGCTACCGTGGCTCACAAAATGAAACTGCGCCCGGCCGGGCGCCTGATGAAACGCGACGCCAAACGGCGCGCTGGCTTCAATCCGCCGGTATTTCACGCCTGACAGGCGCATGCCGCGTAAAAGTTCGCTGATCAGATCGGGTGACTGGACGGTCATGGCGCAACTCCGGACGAATAATCAATAAGTGGAGATTATATGTCATAGATCGTCCAGGGTGAACCTTCTATTCTTTTGCGACAGTAGTCACATTTTTATAACGGGAGATCAACAGATGAGTTCATGTGTCGCGGCGAGCGAGGCGGTAGCGCCTGCAAAACCCGCCTGGCGGGCCGTCTATTCACTGGGGCTGGGGGTGTTTGGTTTGATTACGGCAGAATTTCTGCCGGCGAGTTTGTTAACGCCCATGGCCGCGAGCCTGGGCGTGACCGAGGGAATGGCCGGACAGGCCGTCACCGCCACCGCGCTGGTGGCGCTGTTCACCGGGTTGCTGATCACCCCGGCGACCAAAAGTATCGACCGCCGCTGGGTGCTGATGTTTTTCTCGGTGCTGCAAATTATCTCCAGCCTGCTGGTGGCCTTTGCGCCCAACCTGCACGTCCTGCTCATGGGGCGCCTGCTGCTGGGGGTAGCCATCGGGGGATTCTGGGCGATGTCGACGGCCACAACGATGCGTCTGGTTCCGGCGGATAAAGTGCCGAAGGCGCTGGCGGTGATCTTCTCCAGCGTATCAATTGCCACGGTGGTCGCGGCGCCGCTGGGCAGCTATCTGGGCAGCCTGATCGGCTGGCGCAACGTCTTTGTGCTCTGCATTCTGCCGAGCATGCTGGCGCTGCTGTGGCAGCTCTGGGTGCTGCCGTCCATGAAGCCGGAGAGCAGCGGCAGCCTGAGTACGCTGTTCCGCGTGCTGCGTCGTCCGGGGATGATCGGCGGCATGCTGGCGACCATCCTGATCTTCAGCGGCCATTTCGCCTTCTTTACCTACCTGCGCCCGTTCCTGGAAACGGTGGGGCAGGCGAGCGTGGAGACCATTTCGCTGATCCTGCTGGGCTTTGGGCTCGCCAACTTTGTCGGCACATCCGTTGCAGGGCATCTGCTGGCACGTAATCTGCGCCTGACGCTGGCGCTGGTGCCGTTCGCGATGGGCGTTCTCGCGCTCATGATGGTCGCCTTTGGTCATCTGGCGATGCTGGACGGGTTCCTGGTCGCGCTGTGGGGCTTTGCATTTGGCCTGGTTCCGGTGGGCTGGTCAACCTGGCTTGCTACCACCGTTCCGGATGAAGCCGAAAGTGCAGGCGGGCTGCTGGTGGCCTCAATTCAGCTGGCAATCAGTGCCGGTGCGGCCGGGGGCGGCGCGGTATTTGATCTCAACGGCGCCAGCGGGGTATTCGCGGGCAGCGGTCTTTTGCTGGTAACGGCGATGGTGATTGTGTTTATGGGCGTGAAAGTGAAAGCAGAGTGAATTATTGCCGGGTGAGCGCGAACGCCACCCGGCTACGGGCTTACAGCCCTTTCTTATCCATCCACACCGCCAGATCCACCAGGCGGTTAGAGAAGCCCCACTCGTTGTCATACCACGCCAGGATCTTCACCATGTTCCCGCCAATCACCAGCGTGGAAAGCCCGTCGATAATTGAGGAGCGTGGGTCGCCCTGGTAATCGCTGGAGACCAGCGGTTCATCGCTGTATCCGAGAATGCCTTTCAGCGGCCCGCTGGCGGCCGCGTTGCGGAACGCGTCATTCACCTCTTCGGCGGTTACGTTACGGCTCAGCGTTACCGTTAAATCCACAATCGACACCACCGGCACCGGCACGCGCAGGGAGTACCCGGTCAGCTTGCCGTCAAGGGAAGGGATCACTTTCCCCAGCGCTTTTGCCGCGCCGCTTGAGTAAGGCACAATCGACAGCGCCGCCGCGCGTGCGCCGCGCAGATCTTTCTCCGGCTGGTCATGCAGCGCCTGGCTGTTGGTGTAGGCATGCGTGGTATTCATCAGGCCATGCTCAATCCCGAACTGCTGATGCAGCACCTGAGCGGCCGGCGCCAGACCGTTTGTGGTGCAACTCCCGTTGCTCACCACCGCGTGTCGGGCGGGATCGTACTGGTCATGGTTGACCCCCATCACAATCGTCAGGTCGTCGTTCTTCCCGGGAGCGGAAATGATGACGCGCTTAGCGCCGCCGTGGGTAATATGCACCGCCGCTTTTTCCCGCTCGGTAAAGAAGCCGGTGGCCTCAATCACCACGTCTACCCCGGCATCACGCCACGGGATATTCGCCGGATCGCGTTCGCTAAATACGGCGATTCGCTGCCCGTCGACCTGCAGCGCGCCGTCTGCCGCTTCCACCGGGGCGGGAAGTTTGCCCAGAAGGGAATCATGTTTCAGCAGATGGGCGAGGGTTTTACTGTCCGTCAGATCGTTAATGGCCACAATCTGCAGATCCGGGTTGCCCAGCGCCGCGCGCAGGAAATTACGTCCGATACGGCCGAAACCGTTAATACCGACCTTAACCATGGTGCACTCCTTATCTCTGTTGTCTGGAGTCACTGTAGGCGTCGGGCCGGTTGGCGTAAACGACAAAAAAGGATCAGATTACGCCATCTTGCGGCAGTGAAAGCGCTGGCGGTACTCGCCGGGCGTGAGGTGAAGCTGTTTCTCAAAGATGCGGCGCAAATTAATGCTGGTGCCAAACCCGCTCTGCTCGGCAACGCGCTCAAGGGAGTCATGGGTCTGCTCAAGCAGCTGGCGGGCCGCGGCCAGACGCGCTTCGGTCACATAGCGGGCCGGAGAGACGCCCGCGTCGCGGGTAAACACGCGGGTGAAATTACGCGGGCTCATTGCCGCTTTCTCGGCCAGATTTTCCACGCACAGGTCGGCGGTGAGGTTCTGCAGGATCCAGGCTTGCAGTTCGCTTATCGGGCCCGATGCACCGGGCGGCTGCAGGCTGTAACGGCTGAACTGCAGCTGGCCGCCGGGACGGCGCAGATACATCACCATATCCTGCGCCACGTCGCGGGCGAGGGTAAATCCGTAGTCGTCCTCCACCAGCGCCAGGGTCAGATCGAACCCGGAGCTCACGCCGCCGGAGGTCCAGATGGGGCCATCCTGAATGTACAGCGGGCCGCCTTCGACCTGGATTGACGGATACTGGGCTTGCATCGTCTCCAGCAGCCGCCAGTGGGTGGTCGCGCGGCGACCGTCCAGCAGGCCGGTCTGGGCCAGCAGCATCGCGCCGCCGCAGATAGAGGCTACCCGCCGGGCGTGCGGCGCAGCGAGGTGTAGCCAGTCCACCACCGCCGTGCTCTCCTGCTCGTTCATGCCGCGTCCGGTGATGATAATGGTGTCCAGCGGTTCACGCGGATCCAGCTCCGGCAGACGATAGTCCGCCAGCAAATTCATGCCGGACTGGCCGTGGATCACCTGGTGAGGCTGCGTGGTGGCGATGATAATCCGGTAGCGCGGCTGCGCAAGCCCTTCCGGATGCAGCCGGTTGGCCTGCATCAGAATATCGGCGATACCGGCGGCTTCAAACAGCATGCCGCCGTCGGGAACAATAATCAGAATCTTTTTCATGTCCTGAAAAGTACATTTATTACAGAATAAGTCAAGAAACGCATGACCCCCACGTTTCTGGCAAAGCAAAGCGATTTAAGTTCTTTGTTATTTCAGGCGTTATCCCCGATCGTCAGAGAATTATCTCTGGCGAAACGGCGTCTGAAGGAATGAGTCAAAGAAGCTCCCTCTATTTACATCCGCAACAACGCGAACAAATCCGCCATCTCGCATCGGGTTTTATATGGCGAAGCGAACTGCCTACCTGGCTGGTAATGTTCACGATTTATGCGGGCTGGTTTGGCGCGCTGGCGTTCTGGCAAACGCTCGGCCTGCTGCCCGCCACGCTGCTGCTCATCGGGTTTACCGCCTGGTACATGTCGCTGCAGCATGAGCTGATCCACGGGCACCCCACGCGTTTCGCCTGGCTTAACCAGCTGTTCGGCACGCTCCCGCTGGCGGTCTGGTATCCCTATGGCCTCTACCGGGATTCCCATCTGGCCCACCATCGGTACGATAGCCTGACCCATCCGGTGGATGACCCGGAGTCGTACTATTTTACCGAGGCGAGCTGGGCGCGCTTTTCCCTCTGGCAGAAGCGCCTGATCCGGGCCCGAAATACCTTCGCCGGGCGGCTTCTGCTGGCGCCGCTGCTGGATATCCTGCAGACGCTGGGCAGCGCCCTGGCGGCGTTTCGTCACCTTCATCTGCGGGCGATGACGATGTGGCTGGTTCACATCACGCTGCTTGCGACACTCTTCTCCTGGATGGCGCACGTCGGTTTTTCACCCGTCTGGTTCGTTCTGGCCGTCAGCTATCCGGCGCTGGCGCTGACCAAGGTCCGATCGTTTTTCGAACATCGCGCGGCGGACGATCCGCTGGCGCGCTCCGTCATTAACGAGGCCGGGTTATTCTGGCGGGTACTGTTTTTGAATCTCAACTACCATTCAGTACATCACGATCTGCCGGGCGTTCCCTGGTACGGGCTGAAGGCGATCTACCAGCAAAACCGGGAGGCGTACCGTGAGCGAAACCACGGTTTTCTCGTCAGAGGCTATGGTGAATGGCTGCGCCGGTTCTGGGTGAGACCCGTCGACGTCACCGTTCATCCTGCAAAACAACAGGGGGAAGGGTATGAGTAACCTGCTGGCGTTTCCCATGTATGCCGTGGATCGCGCCGATACCCGCGCGCTCTGGCTGGCGGTAAAGGGGCTGCTGGCCGCGCGCGGTGTGTCCGTCGATCGTGACCCCGGCTGGCCGGAATCCGATCTGCTGATCCACTGGCAACAGACTGCGCTTATCCTCAGCCAGACCTGCGGTTATCCGCTGGTCACGCAGCTCCCGGACGTGCAGGTGGTCGGCTGTTTTCACTACGCGGCGCCGGGCTGCGAAGGGATCCAGTACCGCAGCTTTCTGGCGGTGCGCGAGGAGGATCGGCACCTGACGCTGGCGGATTTTCGCGGACGCCGGGCGGTCTGTAATTCCCCGGATTCCCAGTCCGGCTACAATGCGCTGCGAAAAATAGTGGCTCCCCTGGCGAGCGGCAGTCCCTTTTTCGCGCAAACGTCCTTCAGCGGGAGCCATCGGCAGTCGCTGACTGATGTGAAACGCGGGGCGGGGGATATTGCGGCCATCGACTGCGTGACCTGGGCACTGCTGCAGCGCCATGAGCCGGAACGGCTTGCGGGGCTGGCGGTCATTGACCGCACCCCGCTGACGCCGGGACTGCCGCTGATTACCTCGCCTAACACCTCGCCTGAAACGCTTAACGCCATTCGCGATGCGCTTCACGAGCTGGTGGATGCGCCGGAATACCGGGCCGTGTGCGGCGCGGTGCTGATTGACGGTTTTAGCGTGGTGACGCGCCAGGCCTACGCCTCATTGTTGGCGTGATAAATCGCCTGCGCGTCGGTAAAACAGCGCAGCGCCAGCGAGGAGACGGGCTTCTGTCTGCGCATAATCAGGCCGACGGGAGCCTCAATGTTCGCGTCGGCGATGGGGACAATCCTGAAGTTGCTGTTGAGTGTTTCCAGCCCGTTGTTCAGCGGCATCACGGCGCAGCACACGCCGCTCTGAACCGCCTGGATGATCTGAAACGTCGAGTCACTCTCGAAAACGGACGTCGGTTCGATGCCTGCAGACTTAAAGCTGGCCTCCATATGCGCCCGGTAATGCATCCCTTTGGTCAGGAACCCCAGCGGAAAATCCGTCAGGTCGTGCCACGTCAGCGTTGCCTGGCCGAGCTGAAAATGGCGGACGTCGTGCAGCAGGCCCATCTTCGTTTTTGGCAGCTGGATAATGTCAAACAGGCTGGTGTCGATGCTGTTGAGGTAGCAAATTCCCAGCTCAAGCTGATTGCGGCTGACGCCATCGGCAATCTGCGCGGAGGACATGGAATAGAGGCTGTAGGTCAGCTCCGGGTATTTTTGCGTTAGCTGGCGAATAAAGATCATCGGATCCACGCTCGCCAGCGGCACCATCCCCAGACGGAGTTCGCCCACCACCTGGCCTTTACACAGCGCGGCTTCCGCCTGTAACCCGTCATGCGCCGCCAGCAGGGCGCGGGCCCACGCGAGGATGCGTTCACCCTCCGGCGTAAACCCTTCAAAGCGCTGCCCGCGCACAATCAGCACCAGCCCCAGCTCCTCTTCCAGGCTGCGTATGCGCATGGAGAGGGTCGGCTGGGTGACGTTGCACTGCGAGGCCGCTTTACCAAAGTGGCGGGTCTCGTCGAGTGCGATTAAATATTTTAACTGTTTAATATCCATCATTCTCTCTGCGCGAACAGCCTTACAGCATGCGGATCTCTTTCGAGCGCAGGGTGATGCGAACCGGAACGGATTTATACGACGGCGTACCGCTGTCCTTATCCAGATAATCCAGCGGCACCAGCACGTTGGCCTCCGGGTAATAGGCGCCGACGGTGCCCGGCGCGATGTTGTACGCCACCACGGTAATGTCCTTCAGACGCTGAACGCTGCCGGGGAGGGCGGTTTCGATATCGATGCGGTCGCCGTGCTCCAGGCCTGACTGCGCCATATCGTCTTCGTTCATAAACAGCACGTCGCGGCGGCCAAACACGCCGCGGTAGCGGTCGTCCAGCGCGTAAATGGTGGTGTTGTACTGGTCGTGGCTGCGCAGCGTGATAAGGCGCAGAACGTGCTCACCTTCGCCGCTGGCGTTCTCGTGAACGCCGTCGAACACCGAGAACATCGCTTTTCCCGTCGCCGTTGGCCAGATACGCTGCGTTGGCGGCAGCGGCATGCGGAAGCCGCCGGGAACGCGGATCCGCGCGTTGTAGTTCTCAAAGCCCGGAATGGTCTGCTCGATCAGATCGCGGATCCGGTCGTAATCCTCAACCAGCGTCAGCCAGTCCACGCGGGTTTCCGGCAGCGTGGCTTTCGCCATGCCGGCGACGATAGCCGGTTCCGAGAGGAGTAACGGTGAGGCGGGCTTCAGCTTGCCGGACGAGGCATGCACCATCGACATGGAGTCTTCGACGGTAATGGACTGACGACCGGTGGCCTGGAGATCCAGCTCGGTGCGGCCGAGGCACGGAAAGATAAAGGTCTCTTTGCCCACCAGCAGATGGGTACGGTTGAGCTTGGTCCCGACGTGCACGCTCAAATCCAGGTTACCCATCGCCGGAAAACCCCGCTCGTGATCGGGCATCGCCACTGCAAAATTACCCCCAAGGCAGATGAGCGCCTTCGCGCGGCCGTCGATCATCGCCTGCGTGGCCTGCACCGCATCGTGTCCGTGGTGAGAGGGTGGCTCAAAGCCGAAAACGTCCTTCAGGCGGTTCAGGAAGGCCGGGGTAGGTTTCTCGCTAATCCCGACGGTGCGGTTCCCCTGAACGTTAGAGTGGCCGCGCAGGGGGCAGATACCCGCGCCGGGCTTGCCGATATTCCCGCGCAGCAGCAGCAGGTCGGCGATCAGGCGAACGTTTGCCGTACCTTTATTGTGCTGGGTAATCCCCATCCCGTAGGTAATGATGGTGGCATTTGATTTCGCATAGGCGTCGGCCACCTTTTTGAGCGCCGCCTGGCTCAGGCCCGACTCGCGCTCGATCTCGTCCCAGCGGGTTTGCGCGATATCGGCGGCGAAGTCCTCAATGCCCTGGGTGTGTTCGGCAATAAATGCGTGATCCAGCACGTCACCGCGTTCGGCCTCCATTTCCAGTAGATGTTTGGCTATGCCTTTCAGCGCGGCGGCATCGCCCCCGGCCTTCACCTGGAAATAGGTCGAAGCGATATCCGTGGAGCCGTAGGTCGCCATTTCAATCACGCTTTGCGGATCGGCAAAGCGTTCGAGGGCGCGCTCGCGCAGCGGGTTAAAGACGATAATCGGCACGTTGCGACGGGCCAGCTCGTGGAGGGTCCCCATCATACGCGGATGGTTGGTGCCGGGGTTGTGGCCGATGGAGATCACCAGCTCGGTCTTATCGAAGTCGTCCAGCGAGACGGTGCCTTTCCCGATGCCAATCGAACGCGGCAAACCGACGCTGGTGGCCTCGTGGCACATATTCGAGCAGTCGGGGAAGTTATTGGTGCCGTATTCGCGAGCGAAGAGCTGGAACAGATACGCCGCTTCGTTAGAGGCGCGTCCGGAGGTATAGAACTCGACCTGGTCCGGTTCGAGCCCGCGCAGTACTTCGCCGATGCGTTCAAACGCCTCTTCCCAGTCGACGGGCCGGAAGGTATCGCTCGCCCGGTCATAGCGCAGGGGATGCGTCAGTCGACCGTAGCCTTCCAGCTCAAAGTCCGATTTAGCCAGCAGCGAGGAGACGCTGTTTTCGGCCAGAAACGCGGGGGTAACGCGTTTGCTGGTGGCTTCCCAGGTCACCGCCTTCGCGCCGTTCTCGCAGAACTGGAACGTCGATTTATGTTCCTTATCAGGCCACGCGCAGCCAGGGCAGTCAAAACCGTCAGGCTGGTTGGTGCGCAGCAGCGTGGCGGGAGCATCAAGGGTATCCATTTGGGTACGTACCGCGATGGCCGTCGCTTTTAACGCACCCCAGCCTCCGGCAGGACCGTCATAGTGTCTGATACCCGGCACCGAGCGTCTTTTCTTATTCATACCCACTCCTGATCTGTTCGGTCACACAACGTCTGAACCCATAAAAGCGCTGTACAAGCCAATAAGCGAAAGCAATGACCACCGGATGGCTACGCGCATGCGGTGCGGAAAAATGCTTTATCTTAAATTCGTTTTATTACAGCGTCTTATCGGATCTGATGCTTAAATATTTAAAGAAATTATAACGATTTTTTATCATTTTAATAATAAATCTTATCTATCGCCCGGTAGGCAAGATAGATAGAGCGAGCAGGAGAGGATGTAGCAGCAATAAAATTTCGAATGAAGGCTGTGGGCGGCAGCAATAAACACGGGTCGCAGCTGGCGGGCTATTGCGAGCATTTTTGGCTGCGATAATGTCAGGATGGTTAACTCAGGCTTAATGATTAATGGATATAATTTATGCCTGACAGGGTAATTATCACAACGCGAAATATAAAGTTATTTTGAGGCGTAAAATTAACGTCGTGCAACATAAGTGAAATAGCCACATTCACGTTGTCGGGTGCATTCAATATTAAAGATACCCTGTTAGTGCAACAAATAATTCATGGTTCATATATTCTGCTGACCTCACCAATACGCGAATTCTACTAATTATGGTAGTGGCGATAATAGCAGTATTGCGTTAATGAAAGTGGTTCTCTTTTGTTCTTTTTCTTTATAAAACATTAGGTTGCGTGGTAATGTGGTGGAAAAATAACAGCGTGTAGGTCGTATCGGCTTTTTTTCATAGGATTAATCCTATAATTTTCCGACTGCTTCATTTACCAACAGTTACGTAGCGGTAAATATTGAATTGAGGCGAAGCTCATGTAAACTTGTTTACCGTTTGTCAAAATATGTCAGGAAGACACTGGGCCTTATTCTGAAGGGCTCGTGCGGTAGCTATGCCCTTAAAATAGTAACGCCCCGAAAATATCCTGGCTATTTTAACAATAGCACTTAAGTCAAACTTCACTCCCTTATCTTCATCATCAAAATATCGCTACGGAAAAGCATATGAAAATGCGCGTACTGTTTTCACTTCTGTTTGTAATGGCGGTGGCGGGCTGTAAAGCGCCGCAGAAACCTGTGATCAACGACGATACGATCGAGACCAGCCAGGTCAACGGCGTAACCTTAACCCACCGTCACGCTGTCACGCCGCCGGCGGAGTTCAACCCGGTCAACGAACCGTATCGCGCCATGTATCCGGCCTCCCTGATGAGCCGTCCTGACTTCGGCGGCAAAGTTATCCGTAATCTCGAGACCGGAAAAACCTACGTGGTGCTGGGGCAGGTTGAACACTACTGGATGGCGCTTGCCGATGAAGGTAACGATCAGCTGATTGGTTACGTCCCGATGCGCGCCGTGATCAAGGCCGACCTGTACGACGCCGCCGTGCGTAAACAGGCTATTCGTCCGAAGGCGCGTAAAAAAGCGACCTGTGTCGACGTCGACGGCAACAGCAAAGCCTGCAAAGACAGCGCTAACGGTACCTGGATCCTGAACTAAACGGCTTGCATGAGCGCATTTTTATGAATAATAAAAATTTTCATAAGCTGTGGTTATTCTTTTACGCGGTGATTTTTGCCCTGGTCAGTGGCTGTACGTCGTCTTCACACAGCGACCCCTCCCGCTACAATCTGCAGTTTCAGGCTCATCCACAAATCAATGAATCTGCGCCGCTTAAGGTCCGGGTGTTGTTGCTGAAATCCGATGCGGATTTCATGTCCAGCGACTTCTACTCCCTGCAGAACAACGCGTCAGCCACGCTTGGCGCGAATCTGCTGAACAGCGACGTGTTCTTCCTGATGCCGGGACAGCTGTCCAAAACCCTCAGCGGACAAAGCTCTCCGGAGGCCCGCTACATCGGCGTGATGGCGGAGTATCAGGTGCTGGATGGCAAAAAATGGCGCGTTTCACTCCCTCTGCCCGTGCCTGGCGAAAATCATATCTACCAGTTCTGGAAATGGTCCGCGGATGAACTTCAGGCCAACGTTTTTCTCGACGTGAACGGCATTCGGGTCATCAGCCAGTAACGCGCTTCAACACAGGAAACACATCATCATGACGAAAGCAGAAAAGGTCGTCTGGACCGAAGGCATGTTCCTGCGTCCACACCATTTTCAGCGGACTGAAAGCTATCTGCTCAACCATGTTCGTGAATGGGGCGCGCTGCAGCGGTCGTATCTCTGGGGCTTTCTTGACGTTGAACTGGATGAAGCGATGCTGCGTCAGGGATGCGTTGCCCTGAGCTACTGCAGTGGCCTGCTGCCGGACGGCACCTTTTTCCAGGTCCGTAACGGGCGCAACGGTCCTGTACCGCTGAAAATTCCGGACAATCTCACCAACGAAAAGGTGGTGCTCGCGCTGCCGGTTCGTCGTGGCGAGAGAGAAGAGGTGATTTTTAGCGAAGAGCCGGCCTCGCTGGCGCGCTTCATCGCTTTCGAGCAAGAGGTGGAAGACGACAACGCCATGTCGGTGGGGGATGCCACCGTCCAGTTTGGCCGTCTGCGTCTGACCCTGATGCTGGAAAAAGACCTCACGGCGGAATGGACCGCCATCGGCGTGGCGTTTGTGACGGAGAAACGTAACGACAACCACGTGCGGCTCGATAACAGCTACATCCCGCCGATGCTCAACGCCAACAACAGCCCGCAGATCTACAGCATGATCAACGATCTGCACGGCCTGCTGGTCCAGCGCAGCCAGCAGATTGGCGGTCGTTTACGCCAGCCTGGCCGCTTTAACACCTCCGAACTGATTGAGTTCACGCTGCTGTCGCTGGTTAACCGTCATCTGGGCGAGGTTTCTCATTTAAAAACCCTCCCGCTGCTGCATCCGGAAACGCTCTGGCGCAGCTGGCTGCCGTTTTCGACCGAGCTCGCCACCTGGACGTCCCAGCGTACCGCCGAAAGCGTGCTGCCGATTTACGATCATGACGATCTGGCTAACTGCTTCAGCAAGCTGATGCTGATGCTGCGTCAGGGACTGTCGCTGGTGATGGAAGACCACGCGATTCAGCTGCCGCTTAACGAACGCTCCCACGGCCTGAACATCGCCACGGTGCCTGAAACCAGCATGGTGCGCGAGTTCGGCTTCGTGCTGGCGGTAAAAGCCAATGTGCCAGGCGAACACCTGCAAACCCATTTCCCGGCACAGATGAAGGTCGCGCCGGTCTCGAAAATCCGCGATCTGGTTCAGCTTCAGCTGCCGGGCATTATGCTGCGCGCCATGCCGGTCGCGCCGCCGCAGATCCCGTGGCATGCCGGCTACAGCTACTTTGAACTGGAGAAGGGCAGCGAGCTGTGGCACGAGATGGATAAGTCCGGCGCATTCGCCCTGCACCTTGCAGGGGAGTTCCCGGGGCTGGATATGGAGTTTTGGGCCATCCGTAGCCCGACAGAATAATAAAGCGAGCGCTTAATATGCAGGAACGACAGGACACCGGCAGCGATGCCGCGTTTACCGGGGCCAGTAGCAACAATCAGCTGGTGGCGGCCGCCAATCCGCTGCTCAATGCGATTCCGCAGATCCGTCATTCGGTCTCCCATGACGATCAGGTGGCGCTACGCCAGCGCCTGATCGATGAAATTCGCCGTTTCGAAGTCCGCTGCCAGCAGGCGGGGCTGCCCTACGAAGTGATCGTCGGGGCACGCTACTGCCTGTGTACGGCGCTCGATGAGGCTGCCGCGCTTACCCCCTGGGGCAGCAGCGGCGTCTGGTCAAGCAATGGTCTGCTGGTGACGTTCCACAACGAAACCTGGGGCGGCGAGAAGTTCTTCCAGCTGCTGGCGCGCCTGTCGCAGAACCCGCGCGAGCATATCCTGCTGCTGGAGATGATCAACTACTGCCTGCTGCTGGGCTTCGAAGGACGCTATCGGGTGCTGGATAATGGCCGCACGCAGCTTGAAACCATCAAGCAGCGGCTGTGGCAGATGATCCGCGGCGTGCGCGGCAGCTATCCGCCGCCGCTTTCTCCCCATCCGGAAGATCGTCCGGTGCTGCGCAAGCTCTGGCGGCCGATGGTTCCCCTGTGGGCCTGCGTGGCGCTAGCCGGGTTTATCGCCTGTCTGTTTTATATCGTGCTTAACTGGCGCCTTGGCGATAACACCAACCCGGTGCTGGCGAAGATTTACCAGTCCCAGCTGCCGGAAACCACTATCCAGCAGCCGGCCCGTCAGCTTCCGGCGGTGCTGAACCTGCGCGGCTTCCTGAAGCCTGAAATCGAGGCTGGCCTGGTCGCGGTGAAGGACGAAGCGGATCGCAGCGTCGTGATCCTGAAGGGCGACGGGCTGTTTGCCTCTGCCTCAACCGTTGTGCGTGACCGCTATGAACCGGTCATCAACCGTATTGCGCAGGCGATGAATAACGTCAGCGGCAAAATTCTGGTGGTGGGCTACAGCGACAACGTGCCGATCCGTAGCGCGCGCTTTGCTTCTAACTATGAACTCTCTCTGGAACGCGCCCGCTCGGTACAGAAAATGCTGCAGGGAAGCCTCTCTCAGCCTGGCCGCGTGAAAGCGGAAGGGCGGGGCGAGATTAACCCGGTGGCGCCGAACACGACGCCTGAAAATCGCGCCCGTAACCGCCGTGTGGAAATTACTCTGCTGGTGTCGCCTGAAAACACTCAGGCTGAGCTGAACGGATTGCCGCAAGGAAACTAAGGATGCTGACTACACTTCTTTCCATTTTGACCAACCGCATTCTGTGGAGCTTCCTCGGCGTAACGGCGCTTGCGGCGGTGATCTGGATGATTGGTCCCCTGTTGTCCATCGTGGACACCCGACCGCTTGAGTCTGAACAGAACCGTATTATCAGCATTGCCGTGGTCTATCTGCTCTGGGCGCAGGGCCACATTCTGCCGCGCCTGTACAACGCCTGGCTGAACCGCAAGCTGATGGACAAGCTCAAAGAGAATACCGCCAGCCCGGAAGCCGCCGATCCGCAGAAGCGACTGAACAGCGAGGAGCAGATCCTCGCCAGCCGCTTTGATGAAGCCGCGCAGATGCTGAAAAAAGCGCACTTCAGCAAGGCGGGCCAGGGCGCCCAGTGGACGCAGCGCTTCAGCACGCAATATCTCTATCAGCTGCCGTGGTACGTCATTATCGGCGCGCCGGGATCCGGTAAAACCACGGCGCTGGTCAACTCCGGGCTACAGTTCCCGCTGGCCGATCGCTTCGGTAAGACCGCGCTGCGGGGCATTGGCGGCACGCGTAACTGCGACTGGTGGTTCACCAATGAGGCGGTCCTGCTGGACACGGCGGGCCGCTATACCACCCAGGAGAGCGAGCAGGTGCAGGACGCCGGCGAATGGCTGGAGTTCATCAACCTGCTGCGTAAGTATCGCCGCCGCCAGCCGATTAACGGCGTTATCATCACCATCAGCATTTCTGACCTGCTCACCCAGTCCGCCGAGGCGTCCCGCCAGCAGGCGGTGAACCTGCGCCAGCGTCTGTCCGAGCTGCATGAACAGCTGGGTATTCGCTTCCCGGTCTACGTGATGGTGACCAAGGCCGACCTGCTTAAAGGCTTCCGCGCCTGGTTTGCCGACTACGACAAAGCGCAGCGCGACCAGATCTGGGGCTTTACCCTGCCGTGGGAGCAAACCAAACACGCCGATTACGACCTGATGGGCAACTTCCAGCAGGAGTTTTCTCTGCTGCAGCAGCGCCTCGATGCCGGGCTGCCGGAAACCATGCTGAAAGAGCACGACGCGAAAACCCGCGCCGAAGCGTATCTCTTCCCGCAGGAGTTCGCCGCGCTGCGCCCGCTGCTGGCGGACTACCTGAGCACGGTCTTCGCCCGCTCCAACTTCGAAACCGAGTTCTCTCCGCGCGGGATCTACTTCGCCAGCGGGACGCAGGAAGGCATGCCGTTCGACCGCGTGATGGGCGAACTGAACCGCGCGCTGTCGCTGCCGGAAGGGGGTGAGGCGGATAACTGGGATTCGGTCAGCAAAGAAGCGCCGATCCCGGGGGCAAAAGGCCAGAGTTTCTTCATTAAGAACCTCCTGCAAAACGTCATCTTCCAGGAAGCCGGGATCGCGGGCGAAAACCGCTGGTGGGAGCTGCGCAACCGGGCGGTGATCTGGTCCGGCTACGCGGCGCTGCTGGCCCTGCTGGTCATCCTCGGCGGTTTGTGGCTGACCAGCTATGCCAAAAATAAGGCCTATCTGGAAGAGGTGGATGCGAAGGTGCCGCTGCTGGACCAGCAGAGCAAGGCGCTGCAGAACCAGACCCAGCGTGACCTGTTCGATCTGCTGCCGCTGCTGAACGGTCTGGTGGACCTGCCGAAAAGCGACGCGTTTGATGTGAACGATCCGCCCGTGTCCCGCCGTATGGGGCTCTACCGCGGAGATGACGTCAGCGACGCCTCGCAGTCGCTGTACCAGAAAGCGCTGGATCAGATGCTTTTGCCTGCCGTCGCCATGCACATCACCACCTGGCTTCGCAACGACAACGGCAGCGATGTGGAATACAGCTATGAAGCGCTGAAAGCCTATCAGATGCTGTATCAGCCGAAGCACTACGACGGCAAATTCCTGCATTCGTGGGTGATGCTCAACCTGCAGCGAAATCTGCCGCAGAACGTTACGAAGGCGCAACTACAGCAGCTTGAATGGCACCTGACGCAGCTGCTGGAACCGAAAATTCAGGCCTCGCCGTACGCGCAGGATGAATCTCTGGTTGCCCGCGAAAGAGCGATGATCGGCCAGCAGCCGCTCTCCACGCGCGTCTATGGCCGCCTCAAACGCCTGCTGGAACATGATGAGAACCTGAAGCCGGTCTCCCTTTCCGACCTGGGCGGACCGCAGAGCGAGCTGGTGTTTTCACGCAAAAGCGGCAAGCCGGTAAGCGAAGGCGTACCGGGTCTGTATACGCCGGACGGTTACTGGAAAAGCTTTAACGGCCAGATTGACAGCGTAACCACCGCCCTGCACGAGGACGACGCCTGGGTGCTGGGGGCCGCGACGGCGCAGGAAGATAAACAGCAGATCGATAACGCCGTGCGCCAGCTCTACATGCGCGACTTTATCGCTAACTGGGATAGCTTTCTCGCCGACATTCAGCTCAATAACAGCGCCGATCTCTCCCAGCGCATAAACACCGCGCGCCTGCTCTCCGGCGCAAACTCGCCTCTGCGCCGTCTGGTGCAGAACCTGAGCCAGGTCCTGACGCTGTCGCGCAACGCGCCAGCGCCGGAAGATGCGGGCAAAGCGCAGGATCAGAGCAACCGCGCCACCCGCACGCTGGAAGCCCTGTTCAGCAACAACGACGCAGCGCCGACGCAGGCCGCCGTGGTCACCCAGGCGCCAGAGCAGCTGGTGACCGACCACTACGCGCCGATGATTGAGCTGGCGCAGCCGCTGGAGAAGGGCGGGAAGACCATCGTGTTTGATGATTTTCTCAAGCAGGTGGATGAGCTTTATCGCTACCTGACCGCCGTCCAGGACGCGGCCAACAGCGGCATGCCGGCACCGGGCGGCGAGGCGATCAGCCGCCTGCAGGCCAGCGCCGGTCGTCTGCCGGGCGGGCTGCAAACCATGTTCAGCAATATGGCGGTGGGCGCCAGCAGCGATACCCAGCGCCGCGACCTCGAAAACGTGCGGAAGCGGATTAACGTTGAGGTGGGCGGTTTCTGCCGTCAGGCAATCGCCGGCCGTTACCCGCTGGTGCGCAGCGCCAGCACCGAGGTTACGCCTGACGATCTCGCGCGCATGTTTGCGCCGGGAACCGGGCTGATGGACGCTTTCTTCCGCGACAATCTGACCAATAAAGTGGATACCACGCAGGCAAACTGGCGCTTTATGCCGGGCATCGACGGGAAAACGCTGCCGGGAAGCGAAGGGCTGCTGAGACCGTTCCAGCAGGCCCAGTCGATTCGCGACGCCTTCTTTGCTAATGGCGCCACGACGCCGTCCTTCAAGGTGACGGTTCGCACCGTGCGAATGGATAACAGCATTCTGAACCTGACGCTGGACGTTGACGGCCAGCTGCTGCGCTACAGCCACGGTCCGCAGGCCGTACAGATCATGAACTGGCCGGGGCCGGGCGGCACCAACCAGGTACGCATGCAGCTGGGGCTGGCGAACGGCAGCACGGCGACGCTGGTCACCAACGGTGCCTGGGCGCTCAACCGCTTCTTTGATAAAGCGAGCACCAGCCCGGGCGCGGGTAGCCTGAGCCGTCAGGCCACCTTCAGCGTCGACGGACATCAGGTCACGCTGGAGTTTGCGCCAAACAGCATTCGTAACCCGTTCCAGCTTCCCCGTTTCTCATGCCCATAACCGCAAGGACAGCCGTATGACGAATACCCCTGCGATGAACCGCTACAGCTGGTATGGCAAATTACCCAGCGCCGGAGATTTTTTGCAGCGTCGCTTTCCTGACACTTTACAGCGCCAGTGGTCACACTGGTTCCAGGTCGGTCTGCTGGCCTGGCAGCAGGAAGAGCAGCGCAGCGGCGAGCGCCAGTTTCACAAAGCGCCAGTCTGGAATTTTGTGGTACCGCCCATGCTGGGCAGCCAGATGATCCAGATGGGCTGTCTGCTGCCCGGCCGCGACAGCGTTGGCCGCCAGTACCCGGTTTGCCTTCAGCTGAGCTTCGCTCCGTCAGAGTGGTCGACCAGCCTGCTCAGCCAGGCCGAAAGCTGGTACCAGCAGATTGGGCGCCTGGGGCTGCACGCGGTGCGCAACAGTTTTTCCGCCTCGCAGCTTGATGAGATGCTGATGACCATCCCGGCGCCGCAGCCCGTCGAGCCGCAAAAGCGATCCGACATCCTTGATGTGATTGGTTATGACGAGGACGGCCAGAGCACGCTGGGCTGGCCTCAGGCGGCCGAGTGTTTTGATCCGCTGCGTCAGACCAGCTACTGGTGGACCAACCGCTGCGACGGCTACCCGCTGTACACCCACGTGCACAGCGGTAACTTTACCGGGCAGCTTTTCACCCTGCTGTTCGACCCGGCAGGGGGCGCCCGTCCGGGGCGTCACGGTCTCTATCCGCCCATGTTTGAATAAGCAGGGATCTCATGAATATCGAAGAATTTCTCGCGCCAATCAGTCCCGAAAAACCCTGCGGCGAAAACCTGGAGTACGACGCCGACTTCCAGGCGATGAATCAGGCAAGTCTTGGGAAGGCGGAACAGCAGTTTGGCGACACCATTATCCCGGCAGAGCCCGCTGACTGGAACACGGTGGAAAAATACGCCACCAGCCTGCTGACCCGCACCAAAGATCTTCGCGTACTGCTGGCGTTAACCCATGCCTGGACGCGCCGCCGCGGGCTGGCGGGCTACGCGGACGGATTATTGCTGGTGCAGGAGGCGATCGCCCGTTACTGGGAGACGCTCTATCCGCTGCTGGAAGAGTATGGCGAAACCGATCCGTTCTATCGCATTAATGCCCTGGCGGGGCTGAGCGATAAATCCGACCTCACCGTCGCCGTGCGAAACGCCTCGCTTCTGCGTTCAAACGGCGATGAAATTTCGCTCCGGGATGCTCAGGCCCTGCTGGACGGCAGCAAGACGGAATGCCCGGACTATCCCGGCGGCCGTCCACGGCTGATTGACGAGCTGGCCCGCGGCGACCAGCCGGGAACTGAAGCGGTTATCGTCATTAACGAACGTCTGCTGGCGATTCGCGAGCTGCTTACCGGGCATCTCGGTGAAAGCGGCGTGCCCGAGATGGAGCAGCTGCTGAAAACCGTCGGACTGGTCGCCAGCGCGTGTCAGGTAACCGACATCAGCAAGCTGCTGCCGAACCGTGAGGCGCAGGCTGAACCCCTGGCCGAGCAGCAGTCGGCGGCAGCGCAGCCCGCTCAGCCGGTCACCGACTGGCGCAGCGTTCAGGTCACCAGCCGCGCCGACGCGCAGCTGATGCTGGAAAAAGCGAAGCAGTATTTTGCGCAGTACGAACCGAGCCACCCCGCACCGCTGATGATTGAACGGGTGCAGCGGCTGTCAGAACTTAACTTTATGGACATTATTCGCGACCTGGCGCCAGACGGCGTTAACCAACTGGAAAACATCTTTGGGCGCCGCGAATAGCGCGTCCAGGCATTATGACGTCAGGCATGGAGCCTGTCGTTTTACCTTCACCGCGCATCTTTGATGGAGAACATCATGGCAATGAGTAACAGTGGGCAGAAATTCATCGCACGTAACCGTGCCCCCCGCGTGCAGATCGAGTACGACGTAGAGATCTACGGTGCAGAACGTAAAATTCAGCTGCCGTTTGTGATGGGCGTTATGGCCGATCTGGTCGGCAAACCGGTGGAAAACCTGCCGGCCGTCGACGAGCGTAAATTCCTCGAAATCGACATCGACAACTTTGACGAACGCATGAAGGCGCTGAAGCCGCGCGTGGCGTTCCAGGTGGATAACACCCTGACCGGCGAAGGTAAGCTCAACGTGGATCTGACCTTTGACAGCATGGACGACTTCCTGCCGGACGCGGTGGCCCGCAAGGTTGAGCCGCTGAACAAGCTGCTCGAAGCGCGTACCCAGCTCTCCAACCTGCTGACCTATATGGACGGCAAAAACGGTGCGGAAGAGCTGATCGCTAAAATTCTGCAGGATCCGACGCTGCTCAAATCCCTGAGCCAGTTGCCGAAAAATGACGAAAGCGCAAAAGGTAGCGAGGAATAATCGATGAGCAACCAGACTCAACAACACGAGCAGCAGGCGGGTCAGGCGTTCAGCCAGGATGAGTTCAGCGCGCTGCTGAACAAAGAGTTCCGCCCGAAAACCGATCAGGCCCGTTCAGCCGTAGAAAGCGCGGTCAAAACCCTGGCGCAGCAGGCGCTGGAAAATACCGTCACCTTCTCGAACGACACCTACCGCACCATTCAGAACCTGATCGCCGGTATCGACGAGCAGCTGTCGCAGCAGGTAAACCAGATCATTCACCACGACGAGTTTCAGAAGCTGGAGAGCGCCTGGCGCGGTCTGAGCTATCTGGTGAACAACACTGAAACTGACGAGATGCTGAAGATCCGCTTTATGAGCATCTCCAAGCAGGAGCTGGGCCGCACCCTGAAGCGCTTCAAGGGCGTGGGCTGGGACCAGAGCCCGATCTTCAAGAAAATCTACGAGCAGGAGTACGGTCAGTTCGGCGGCGAGCCGTTTGGCTGCATCGTGGGCGACTACTACTTCGACCACAGCCCGCAGGACGTTGAGCTGCTGGGCGAAATGGCGCGCATCGGCTCGGCGGCGCACTGTCCGTTTATCACCGGTACCGCACCGGGCGTGATGCAGATGGAGTCCTGGCAGGAGCTGGCTAACCCGCGCGACCTGACCAAGATCTTCCAGAACACCGAATACGCCGCCTGGCGTTCATTGCGTGAATCCGAAGATGCCCGCTATCTGGGCCTGGTGATGCCGCGCTTCCTGTCACGCCTGCCGTACGGCATTCGCACCAACCCGGTCGACAGCTTTGACTTTGAGGAGCAGACCGACGGCGCGAACCACAACAGCTACTCCTGGGCGAACGCCGCGTACGCGATGGCCGCCAACATCAACCGCTCCTTCAAAGAGTACGGCTGGTGCACCTCGATTCGCGGCGTGGAGTCCGGCGGGGCGGTGGAAAACCTGCCGTGCCACACCTTCCCGAGCGATGACGGCGGCGTGGACATGAAGTGTCCGACCGAGATCGCCATCAGCGATCGTCGTGAAGCCGAGCTGGCGAAAAACGGCTTTATGCCGCTGGTTCACCGCAAAAACTCCGACTTTGCCGCCTTCATCGGCGCGCAGTCGCTGCAAAAACCGGCCGAGTACCACGACCCGGATGCCACCGCCAACGCGCGTCTGGCCTCTCGTCTGCCGTACCTGTTCGCCTGCTGCCGCTTTGCACACTATCTGAAGTGCATCGTGCGCGACAAAATCGGCTCCTTCCGCGAGCGCGAAGAGATGGAGCGCTGGCTGAACGACTGGGTCATGAACTACGTCGACGGTGACCCGGCGAACTCCTCTCAGGAGACCAAGTCCCGTAAACCGCTGGCCGCTGCGGAAGTGCAGGTGCAGGAGATTGAAGACAACCCGGGCTACTACGCCGCGAAGTTCTTCCTGCGTCCTCACTACCAGCTGGAAGGTCTGACCGTTTCCCTGCGTCTGGTATCTAAACTGCCGTCGCTGAAGACGAAAGACGCGTGATGAAGACATGGACGCCCCCTCTCCCCTGAGGGAGAGGGTGGGGGGAGGGGGAAAATACCGCTGCGGTGGTTATCCAGTTTTCCCCAAACATCACTGTCCGTAAGAATTCAAAAATTAATCCCCGGTAATGCCGGGCTTATTCGATTCCAGAATAACGCCCGGTAGTAAAGGCTTCACATTCTTTCCGTTCATTCAGGGGGAATGTAAGACTGTCAAATGACACGGGTCATTTGATATGAGGCAGAGGTAAAATATGGACGGTTTTATTCAGCCCCATGCTTTCCTGTTTGCCATATAAGTGCTTTTTCGAAAGCAATATTGTTCATCCACGAAGAGTAGATATTATGGCTATTGATATGTTTCTGAAGGTCGAGGGTGTTACGGGCGAATCTAAAGATTCTAACCACACCGGCTGGACTGATATTACCTCCTTCTCCTGGGGTGCTTCCCAGCCAGGTAATATGAGCGTTGGCGGTGGCGGCGGTGCCGGTAAAGTTAACTTTAACGACCTGCACGTTAACGCGCTGATCGACAAATCCACCACCGCTATCCTGAAACACTGCGCCAGCGGTAAACACCTGACCAAAGTTGAGCTGTCCGTCTGTAAAGCCGGCGGCCAGCAGGTGGAATACTCCCGCATCACGCTGGAAGATGTGCTGGTCACCTCTGTTCAGTACACCGGTGCAGACAACGGCGATACCGTTGGTGTGACCTATGCATTCCAGGCTGCGAAAGTGAAACAGCAGTACTGGGAGCAGACCACGTCTGGTGGTAAAGGTGCTGAAAGCAGCGCTGGCTGGAACATCAAAGAAAACAAAGAAGCGTAACTGCGTATGTGACCGGGGAGTTTTCCCCGGTCATTATGATTAATTCATTTGTTCGATATGCGGCTCGCTTTATTCTCAGTGTAAATTCTAGAGGCGAATTATCGCTAGCCAGAATAGAATAGGAGCGTTTTCAAATGTTGATGTTTTTAAGAAAGTGTCAACCTTTGGATACTAATTCAACTCCGTTTTTATTTAAATGTGTATGCTTATTTGTGAGCGTTTTTGTAAAAATCAATGGGAATGAATATGGCTAGTCAATCATTAGTTAATCCGGGATATTGTATTGTTCAGCAGCCCGGAACCCTGGATTTCCAGGCAAGGCTTTTATTCAACGATCCAAATAGTGATGCTGCACGTTATTTCATGCAGGTTAATAGTGATGCGCAGTGGTCAAAACCTGGGCAGATGTTGATTCTTGATCCGCCGGGAAGTAATAATTCTGTGCAGCTTATGCAATTACAGCTCGCTAAAAAGAAAGTCAACGGTGCTCTGGCCGATCTTAACTCTGGTGAAGCGAATTTCTTTAATCAACATTTTAGTACCATAGCTGCAGTCACTAATTTTATGGATAAGTCCCTTGGTGTCGTTGCTGATGCAGGTGAAAAATATTTTAGTGAAATAGAAAAAAAACTTAAATCCATTGAATTGGCTTACCAGAATCAGTACAGAGCACAAGGGACATTGATAAGCCAACAGTTTTTTGTTGAGCGTCAGCGCCTCTTTTCTGAGTTGGATGGTTTATTAAACAAATTGTCCCGACTGACCTTAAAGATGAAACCCTATAACGAATTGAAGCATGCATTAGGCTTGTCAAGCAGATCCATTGTACATGAATGGAGTACAGCCGGGGTCGCCTCTATTCGTGGTTATTCAACTTATATCGATAATGCCTCTAAGGCCGCTCGTTTTCTTAAAGCGGGAGGGTGGCTTGCAATAGGTTTTGCAGGTGCAAATACCACTAATGAAGTTTACAATGCCTGCACCGTAGGACGAGAGCAGAGTTGCTCTAAAGTCGCTGTGAAAAAATACAGCAGCTTTGGTGCAAGCCTGGCAGGGGGTATTTACGGTGGTAAATACGGAGCAATGGCAGGTGCTGGTGTCTGCGTTGCGCTTGGTGTTGCGACGGGGGGCGTAGGACTGCTCGCCTGCTCCATTGTTGGGGCTGCTGCTGGTGGATACGTTGGTGGCGAGATAGCGGGCGGAGCGACTGAGTATATGATGGATAAAATATGGTGAATATAGAGAATTTATCATTATTTCTTATCGTCGTTTTATTGCTGGTTGTTGTAATTATGGATCTGTTCAGTTCTCGTTATTTCAAAAAACACGAGGCTGATTATAATCAGTTACTTTCAGACTATCGGCGCAAGGGATATGATCTGGATCTTGTAACCAACTATGCTTCTTTTTTTGGTTCGCTGGCCAATTATCAAAAAATAATCTGGTTTGTCCGCCTTTATAAAGGCGTTGAAATGAAATTCACGCGTGAAAGGCTTGTTCAGGAAGATGCTTATAAATATGTACAGTCGTTACCTGAAGAAAGAATTGGTTGGATGCTAAAATTACATCGCCGTTATAAGTTACAGGCGTTAATATTCACTCTATGGCTCATTGTTGGATTATATTTTATTACCTTCATTAAATAGTTTTTGATATTCAATTTCTCAAACGCCGCCGTTCTCGCCCCGAGAGCGGCAGCGTTTGAGCGCTAATCATACCAGCAGGAATACGCCATGCGATTCACGATTATTTCTACGAAACCCGGTCATCAGCCGCCGCAAAGCAGCTGTGATTTTTACGCCCCGGGCGGCACCATTGGGCGCGGTACGGATAACAATCTGGTGTTGCCGGACAATGACCGCACCATCTCTCGTCTGCAGGCCATTGTTCACGTTGACGCCCAGGGCGAATGCCGCGTGACCAACCGTGGCAGCGTCACCCGCGTGGTATTAAATGACATTCCGCTGGAGCGAGGGCGTCAGGTTGAGCTGCAGGATGGCGACATTCTCGGTATTGATGACTACCGTATCGAAGTCACCGAACTGATCCACGATACCCAGCCCGTGAGCCGTATGGCGGCCAGTATGCATCAGCAGGCGCGTCCGGCAGCCGCGTCCGCGCCCGCTCCGCAACCGAAGCCGGCGAGCGCCGCACCGCGCGGGAAGGCCGAGCCAACCGCCGTGCCAACGGAAATCTGGGATAGCCTGATGCAGGAGTTCTCCATCTCCGACAGCATCTCCAGCAACCGTACAAAACCGCAGCCTGCTGCATCGCACGATCCGTTCTCCCAGCCTGCGACCCCGGAGCGTAACGCGGAAGATCCGCTGGCGATGTTTAACGACAGCGATCCAAAGCTTGAGCGTAAGAACGTTGACCCGGACACGCTGTTCAGCGACGAAGCGTTGTTCAAAAAAGAGAGTATTTTTGACGACGTCACCCCGTCAACGCTGGTGCCGCCGGGCGAGAATAGCCCCGTGAAGCCAGAAGACGAGGCGACGGACGAGCTCGATCCGCTGGCCCTGTTTGGCGGTAAGGCCAGCGCGCCAGCCGCGCGTAATGACGACCCGCTCGGGCTGATGGGCGGCGCGCCATTAACCCATCCGGATGACATTATTGCCGAAAAGCCTGCGCCAGTGCCTGAACCCGAGCAGGAAGAGGACGTGCTGGCCGATTCTCCGCTGTTCGCCCCTGAGCCGCAGGAAGATCCGCGTGCTGAAGAAGAGCCCGCGCGACCAGATTACGCTGGCTTCACCATGCCAACGCCGCAGGCTGTGGCGCGCAGCAGCGCTCAGGCACCGAAAGGCCGTCTGCGCATTGACCCGGTTAATAACGCCGCCGCCCCAGCCGCCACGGCAAACAGCGGTGATAAGGGCGAAGTGCTGCAGGGCGAGCTGCTGGAGGCGCTGCTGGAGGGGATGGGGCTGAGCGAAATGCAGCCCGTCCCGCAGTTTGACCGTGAAAATATGCGTCAGCTGGGGCAGATCCTCGGCATGTTCTCTCAGGGGACCGTGGCGCTGCTCTCCTCGCGATCCATCCTCAAGCGGGGCGTGAAGGCCGACATGACCATGGTGCTGGACGATGCCAACAACCCGTTCAAGCTGCTGCCGACCGGCAAAACCGTGCTGATCCAGATGTTCGGCACCCCGATGCCGGGCTTTATGCCGCCGACCAAATCCGTGCGCGACGCGCTGATCGATCTGCAGGCGCACCAGCTGGGCATGATCTCCGGTATCCGCGCCATTATCGCCGCGATGCTGCAGTCCTTTAACCCGGAACAGCTGGAAGAGCAGGCGAAGCAGAACGGGATGACCTCGCGTCTGGCGCTGCCGGGCAGCCGCAAAGCCGCCCTGTGGGACTATTTTGTTCGCAGCTATGGCGAGACGGCTGGCGAGATTGAGGATGACTTCCACACCCTGTTCGGCGAGGCTTTCCTTCATGCGTACGACATGGAGGTGAATCAGTACAAAGACTCACAGAGCGGATCGGAAGACAAATGAATATCGCAACGGCTTCTCTCTCCCGCCAGGGGACGCGCGCCAGCAACCAGGATCAGACGGGAGAAACCATAGGGGAACGTTCGGCCTGCTTTGTCGTCTGCGACGGCATCGCGGGCCTGCCGGGCGGTGAGGTGGCTGCAGAGCTGGCCCGCAACAGCATTATCTCCCGCTTCGATGGCGACAAACATCTTAATGCGCAGCACATCCGCGACTACGTGCAGACGGCGAACCGCACCATCCTCAGCGAACAGCAGGCCGTTCAGGACTATCGCCGGATGGGCACGACGCTGGTCAGCCTGTTCATTGACCGTGATTACGGGCTGGCCTACTGGGCGCACGCCGGAGACAGCCGCCTGTACCTGTTTCGCCGGGGATGGCTGTGGCATGTGACCACCGATCACAGCCTGGTGCAGCAGATGAAAGATGCCGGACACCAGACCGACAACCTGAACAGCAATCTGCTCTATCTGGCGCTCGGGATTGAAAACGGCGGGCCGGAAGCGAGCTACAGCGACGTGGTGCAGGTTGAAGACGGCGATGCATTCTTACTCTGCACCGACGGGTTCTGGCACGGCGTTAGCGAAGAGCAAATGAAGCAGTCGCTGCATATGGTCAATACGCCGCAGGAGTGGCTGACCTTAATGAACCAAATCATTCAAAAGAATGGCGAACAGGAGGGGAATGCTCAGGATAACTATACTGCCCTGGCGGTATGGATGGGCAACCCTCAGGACACCACTTTGCTGCACACACTCTCTGACGCAGCACAATTTCTTCCCTGCGGAACTGATTAGACACACAAGGAACGATATGAAACTTTGGCTATCGGGTTTGGCACTTCTGGCGGTCACCTCCACCGCGCAGGCTGAGAATTTCCGCATCGTGCAGTCTCCTGCGCAGAAGCTGGATATCTGGATCGACAACATCAAAGACAACACGCCGCAGAGCTGGTGTAAGCCTGAGGTGGCGCTGCGCATTGTGGCGAACGGCAAGAAAGACGTCTCCGTGCTGGAGAACTTTGTGCCGCGCCTTGGCTCCCTGCTGGAACACCAGTGCAGCAAAGTGAATAAGCTTAGCTGGACGCTCAACGATCCGGCGGGTACCACGCTGGCGCAGGGTACGGCAGGCAAAGCGCAGGACTGGGCGCTGGTGGTGAAACAGGAGCAGGCCGCGCCTGCTGCGACCGTCACCGCAACCCCAGCCAGCGGCGCGCTGCTGCCGCCGGACCAGAACGTGGCTTCCCGCACGGTTGCCGCTGACCGCACGCCGTGGCAGGAATTTACCCTGCAGGACGGCTGCCACCTGCGCACCTTCTGGGAAGGTGGCGCTTCCGCTCCGGCGCTCTTTATTCCAGATTCTGACACCACCCGCTGCGGTAACGGCAGCTGGCTGAGCGGACACACCGTGGTTTCGCAGTCCCGCAACGGCGGACAGAAAGAGATGGCGGTGACCTACATCCACGGCTTCCCGGTGACCGGGCTGAATCAAAGCGCCGATCCTGAAAACGCGCTGATCACCTCCGTCAACAAAGAGCGCATGGTATTTAGCACCCCAAACAGCGACCAGAGCTGGATGATCCTGCCTTACGATAGCGCCCTGAACAGCTGGAAAAGCAACGGCACCGTAGCGGTGGAGATTTCCCGCGAAATCGCCAGCGACGATGCAAAACTGCAGGCGCGTATTGCGGCGGTGAAAAAAACCTGGAGCGCCTGGGTTGCACCCGGCACGCCGCTGAATATCGTCCTGATTGACACCCTGCGTCCTCAGCTGCGCGACCCGGCCATCGGCGCATGGCGCGCGGCGAATTAAGGAATGGCTATGAATACGCTCTATCAACACCTGGCGGGCGAGTCGCTCAGCGATGCGCTGGCGCGTCTTGAAGCTGAAATCAAAGCCCGTCCGGCGGATGCCGACCTCCGCGCCGCGTTCGTGCAGTTTTTAACCCTCAGCGGCAACTGGACGCGCGCGCTGACCCAGCTGAAAAGCTGGCTGGCGCTGAAGCCGCAGGCGAAGCCCACCGTCACGCTGCTGGAGCAATCCATTCAGGGCGAGCTGCAGCGCGCCCAGGTGATGGCGGGACAGGCGCGTCCGGCCATGCCAGAAACCCAGTGGCCGTGGCTGACGACCCTGGCCGCGGCGCTGAGCGAGGAGGGCGAGCGCGCCCGGGCGCTGCGTCTGGAAGCCCTCGATCGGGCTGAGGCTACTGCCGGCCAGATTATCCTCGAAAACGAGGAAACGCAGGCTTTCGAGTGGCTGATGGATGGCGATGCCCGTCTCGGCCCGGTCTGCGAAACCATCGTGAACGGCCGTTATTTCTGGCTGCCGTTCAGCGCCATCGCGGAGTTCCGTTTCCAGGCGCCCGCCAGCGTGACCGATCTGGTCTGGCGTCACGCGCTGGTGCGCCTGACGGACGGGACGGAGCAGGTGTGTCAGATCCCGGCGCGTTACCCGTTTGCAGCCGATGCCACTGATGCGGTCAAGCTGGGCCGCACCACCGAATGGCAGCCGCTCGACGAAGACGGCACCCTGTACGAAGGCAGGGGCCAGAAAGCCTGGCTAAGCGAGCAAAGCGAATACCCGCTGCTGTCCTTAAGCCTCGTGACGTTTGCGACGGATGGAGCCGATGAGTAATCCCGCTGGCGAAGGCGATCTGCTGCGCAGCGGCTGGCAAGCCCGCAGCAAGCAGGAGAAGGTGGGGGCGCGCGACAAAATGCAGCCCTCGCTGCTGGATCGTCTCACCGATAACGACCCGGACAAAAAGCGCGAGTCGGCCAACAGCAATCTGATCACCCACGCCGCCCTGCGCCGCAACGTCCTGCGCGATCTGCAGTGGCTGTTTAACACCATCAACCACGATGCCTCCGGCGACTTGAGCGCCTTGCCGCACGTGAACCGCTCGGTGGTCAACTTCGGCGTCGCGCCGCTGGCCGGAAAGAGAATGTCGGATATCGAATGGCACGATATCCAGCGCAAGCTCACCGAGGCCATCATCAATTTTGAGCCGCGCATTTTGCCGCAGGGGCTGCAGGTCCGCTGCGTGTCGGATACCTCCTCGTTGGATCTGCACAACGTGCTCTCCATCGAGATCAAAGGGCGTTTATGGTGCGTGCCGTACCCGCTGGAGTTTCTGTTTCGTACCGATGTCGATCTGGAAAACGGCCATTTTGAACTGAAAGATGCGGGGTAATCATGGAAAGTAAACTGCTCGAATATTACAACCGCGAGCTGGCCTACCTGCGCGAAATGGGGGCCGAGTTTGCCGAACGCTACCCAAAAGTCGCCGGACGGCTGGGCATGCGCGGCATCGAAGTGGCGGACCCGTATACCGAACGTCTGATGGAGGGCTTCGCCTTCCTGACCTCCCGCGTGCAGATGAAAATGGACGCGGAGTTTCCGCGCTTCTCCCAGCGTCTGCTGGAGATGATTGCGCCTAACTATCTCGCGCCCACGCCGTCGATGGCGATCGCGGAGATTGAGCCCGACAGCAGCCGGGGCGACCTGAGCAAGGGCTTCATTGTGCCGCGCGGCACCATGATGGACAGCCTGGCGCTGAAAAAAACCGGCGTGACCTGCAGCTATACCACGGCGCACGAGGTCAACCTGCTGCCGCTAAAAATCGACAAGGTCGAACTGGGCGGCGTGCCAGCCGATTTGCCGCTGGCGCAGCTGGGGCTGAGCCAGCAGGGGATCGGCAGCGCCTTGCGGATCCGCATCGCCTGCGACGGCCCGCAAAACCTCGGGCACCTGGATTTCGACCGTCTGGAATTCTTCCTCGGCGGTCCGGACATTGAAGCGCTGAAGCTGCTGGAGCTGGTGATGGAGCACCACGCCGGGATCGTCTGTCAGACGGTCAGCCCGCAGCCGCAGCGACAGCTGCTGGCGTCGGACGCGCTGCGCCAGGAGGGCTTTGATCCTGACCAGGCGCTGCTTCCGGACGATCTGCGCAACTTTGACGGCTATCGCCTGCTGCAGGAGTACTTTGCGTTTCCGGCCCGCTTCCGCTTCATTAGCCTGAGCGGTCTGGGCAAGCTTATCCAGCGCTGTGAAGGCGAAAAAGCCTTCGACATCTTCATTCTGCTGGATAAGTCGGATGAACAGCTGGAGCGGGTGGTCGATGCCAGCCATCTGGCGCTGCACTGTACGCCGGTCATCAACCTTTTCCCAAAGGTCGCGGCGCGTCAGAAGCTGAATGAAGGCCAGCATGAATACCATCTGGTCGTCGATAACATTCGTCCGCTGGATTATGAAATTTACGCGGTCAAAAAAATCTATGGCAGCGCGGACGGTCAGCGCGATGACCAGACGTTTCGTCCATTCTGGAGCACCTGGAGCGGCGATGCGGGCAACTACGGGGCCTATTTTTCCCTGCGCCGCGAACAGCGCGTGCTGTCCGAGCACGCCCTGCGCTACGGCACCCGCACCGGCTATATCGGCTCGGAGGTGTTTGTTTCGCTGGTGGATGAACAGCACGCTCCGTGGCAGGAAAACCTGCGCTATATCTCTGCCGAGGTGCTCTGCACCAGCCGCGATCTGCCGCTGATGCTGCAGCAGGAGCTCGGGCAGTTCATTGTAGCCGACTCCATGCCGGTGAAATCCCTCACCCTGCGTAAAGGGCCGACGCCACCGCGTCCGGCGCTGGCGGAAGGGTTCAGCACCTGGCGGCTCATCAGCCAGCTGCAGATGAACTACCTCAGCCTGATGGACAGCGAAAACGAAGACGGCGCGGCCGCGCTGCGCCAGCTGTTAGGGCTGTACGCCAACCTGGCCGAAACGCCCGTGGCGCGTCAGGTGGAGGGGGTACGCCACTGCGTGCTGGAGCCGGTTCACCGCCGCGTGCCCGAACCCGGCCCGGTCGTTTTCGCCCGCGGGATCGGCATTACCCTGACGGTGGATGAGCGAGCCTTTTCCGGCGCCAGCCCGTGGCTCTTTGGCAGCGTGATGGAGCGTCTCTTTGCCCGCCTGGTATCCATCAACAGCTTTACGGAATTCACCCTGAAGAGTCAGCAGCGCGGCGAGATTGGCTACTGGGCGCCGCGCATGGGTAAAAGGGCGCTGATATGAGTGACGCTGCCACTGCACCGCTGCGCGTGCATCGCCTGACCCGGCTGCCGGACGCGTTCTGGCACGGAGTCCGTGAGACGCCCTGGCGCTACGATCTGTTTCAGCTGTTAAGGCGCATTGATGCCCAGGGCGGCGAGCGCTACCCGCTGGGACGCGCGCCGCTGCCGAAATTTGAACCGCTGCGCATCGGCCAGCAGCCGTCGATGAGTTTTGCGCCGTCGACGCTGGCTCAGGTCCGCCAGCGGGAGGTGAGCGGGCTGCACGAGGTGTCTATCCTCAGCTTCGGCCTGTTTGGCCCGAACGGCCCGCTGCCGGTCCACATGACCGAATACGCCCGCGAGCGTATTTATCATCATCAGGACACCAGCCTCAGCGCGTTTGCCGACCTGTTCCATCATCGCCTGACGCTGCTGTTTTACCGCGCCTGGGCGGATGCGCAGCCGGCGGTCTCTCTGGATCGCGCTGATAACAGGCGCTTTGAGGGGTATCTGGCGTCGCTGATTGGCATGGGCCAGCCGGGGCAGATGAACAAAGGCAGCCTGAGCTCGCACGCGCGATTTACCCACGCCGGACACCTGACCCGCCACGGGCGGGATCCGGAGGGACTGGAGAAGATCCTGCGCAGCTATTTTAAGGCGCCGGTTAAGCTGGTCAGCAACGTGCCGCAGTGGATGCCGCTCTCCACGCGCGAGCAGGCGAAGCTGGGAGCAGGGCGCCGCATGCCGCGCATGGGGGATTCCGCCTTTCTCGGCGTCGCCGTCCGCGACGTGCAGCATAAGTTTCGCATCGAGATTGGCCCGCTGAGCGCGGAGGAGTACAACCGTTTTCTGCCGGGGGAAGCGTGGGTCACCGAGCTGCGCGACTGGGTGCGTCAGTACGCCGGGGTGGAGTTTGAATGGGAAACGCGGGTGATCCTGCGTGAAGACGCGGTGCAGGGCACCACGCTCGGCAGCAATGGGCGATTAGGCTATAACACCTGGCTGGGCCTTCAGCCGCAGCCCGTCCCGCGTGGCGATCTGGTGTATCGCGCAGAGCGGTAATCCTTCCGTATACCGAATCATTGTTAATGGAAACTAACATGTCAGAAATTAGCCGTGCCGTGCTTTTCGGCAAACTGGATACGCTGTTATTTACCTCTCTGGAAAGCGCCACTGCGTTCTGCAAGCTGCGCGGCAACCCCTATGTTGAGCTGGTGCACTGGCTGCATCAGCTGATGCAGCAGCAGGATGGCGATCTGCAGCAGGTCATCCGCCACTTTGCCCTCGATGAACAGCAGCTGACGCGCGATATAGTTGCGGCGCTGGATGTCCTTCCGCGTGGCGCCAGTTCCGTTTCCGATCTCTCCGAGCATATCGACAGCGCCGTGGAGCGCGCCTGGGTGTTTGGATCGCTGAAGTTTGGCGTCAGCCGTATTCGCGGCGGCCATTTGCTGATCGGCATGCTTAAAACCTGGAACCTGGCGAACGTGCTGAAAAGCATCTCGTCGCAGTTCACCCGCCTTAACGTCGAGGTGCTGATTGAGCAGTTCGACGCTATCTGCGCCAACAGCAAAGAGACGCAACAGGCTGCTGCCGCCGTCGACTCACCGGCGGGTGCGGTACCGGCGGCGCAGGGGACGCTGGCCCAGTACGGTCAGGACCTGACCGCCCGCGCCCGCGAAGGGAAGATTGACCCGGTTGTCGGGCGCGACGAGGAGATCCGCCAGATGGTGGATATCCTGATGCGTCGCCGCCAGAACAACCCGCTGCTGACCGGGGAAGCCGGGGTCGGGAAAACGGCGGTGGTGGAAGGGCTGGCGCTGCGTATTGCCGACGGCGACGTGCCGGAGCCGCTGCAAAATATTCAGCTGTGGCTGCTGGATATTGGCATGCTGCAGGCAGGCGCAGGCATGAAAGGCGAGTTCGAGGCCCGTCTGCAGGCGTTAATCAATGAGGTCCAGTCCAGCGCCACGCCGATCATTCTGTTTATCGATGAGATCCACACCCTGATTGGCGCAGGCGGCCAGCAGGGAACCGGCGATGCGGCGAACCTGCTGAAGCCCGCCCTGGCGCGCGGTCAACTGCGCACCATCGGCGCCACCACCTGGGCGGAATACAAAAAATACATCGAGAAAGACCCGGCGCTGACCCGCCGTTTCCAGACGGTGCAGGTTCACGAGCCGGACGAAGCGAAAGCCATTCTGATGCTGCGCAGCACCGTGTCGCCGCTGGAGACGCATCACCAGGTGCTGCTGCTCGACGAAGCGGTCAGCGCGGCGGTGAAGCTGTCGCATCGTTACATCCCGGCGCGTCAACTGCCGGATAAAGCCGTTGCGCTGCTCGACACCGCCTGCGCCCGCGTCGCGGTTAGTCAGAGCGCCCCCCCTGCGCAGCTGGAAGACTGCCTGCGCCACCTTGCCGCGCTGGATGTGGAAATTGAGATTGCTGAACGCGAAGCGCGCGTGGGGGCCGGTGATGCCGATCGCGTGACCGCTTTACTCGCCGTCCGCGACGCGTATGAAGCAAAACGCGAAGCCCTGTCCCGGCGCTGGGAAGAAGAGCGCAGCCTGGTGCAGGAGATCATTCGCCTGCGCGCGGCGCTGTTCGCGGCGGGCGAGGAAGATAGCGCTGAGCTGCGCGGCCAGCTGGCGGAACAGCAGCAGGCGCTGAACGCCCTGCAGGGCGATGAACCGCTGCTGTTTGCGGCGGTGGATGAAAACGTGGTTGCCGCGGTGGTCTCTGACTGGACCGGGATCCCGCTGGGCCGGATGGTGAAAAACGAGATCGACGCGGTGCTCAACCTCGCCGACACGCTAAACCAGCGCGTTATCGGCCAGCGTCACGGTCTGGATCTCATTGCCCGCCGCGTGAAAACCTCGCGGGCGAAGCTGGACGATCCCAACAAACCGGTGGGCGTCTTTATGCTGTGTGGCCCGTCCGGCGTCGGTAAAACTGAAACCGCGCTGGCGCTCGCCGAATCCCTCTACGGCGGCGAGCAGAACGTTATCACCATCAACATGAGCGAGTTCCAGGAAGCGCACACCGTTTCCACCTTAAAAGGTGCGCCTCCGGGGTACGTAGGGTATGGTGAAGGTGGCGTGTTGACCGAGGCCGTACGCCGCCGCCCGTACAGCGTGGTGCTGCTGGACGAAATTGAAAAAGCGCACCCGGACGTCCACGAGATCTTCTTCCAGGTCTTTGATAAAGGCTGGATGGAAGACGGCGAGGGGCGCCACATCGATTTCCGTAACACCATCATTATTCTGACCTCCAACGTGGGCACCGAGCTGATTAGCGCCATGTGCGCCGATCCGGAGCTGATGCCGGAGCCTGACGCGTTAAGCGGCGCTCTGCGCCAGCCGCTGCTGGAGGTCTTCCCACCGGCGCTGCTGGGCCGCCTTCTGGTGGTGCCGTACTACCCGCTCAGCGACGAGATGCTGGGGCAGATTGTTCGCCTGCAGCTCAAGCGCATTCAGCGTCGTCTGGAAGAGAATCACAGCATTATTTCTGAGTTTGACGACAGCGTGGTGGAACAGATTGTTCAGCGCTGTACCGAGGTGGAGTCCGGCGGCCGCATGGTGGATGCTATTCTGACCAACACCTTGCTGCCTCAGATGAGCCAGATCTTACTTACCGCCAGCCGCAGCGACGAGCAGTACCGACGTCTGCACGTCACCTGCGAGCAGGGCGAGTTTCACTGTCAGTTTGCCGCGTAATAATCATCAAGAGAACTGTAAAAGATGACGGATAATGATAACAATCGGACTGTCCCAAACGCGCTCCCGGTCGGGTACCGCTTCAACGAGTTTGAAATCAAAGAGGTGATCGGCGGCGGCGGTTTTGGCATCGTCTATCGCGCGTGGGATCACCAGCTCGAACGCACTATCGCTATCAAAGAATTTATGCCTTCCTCGCTCGCCGTGCGCGGCGACGACATGACCCTGGTGCTGCGAAGCGAGCGTTTTGGCAAAGCGTTTTCAGCGGGCCTGAACAGCTTTATTCAGGAGGCGCGTCTGCTGGCGCGCTTTAACCACCCGAACCTGCTGCACGTTCTGCGTTTCTGGGTGCAAAACGACACGGCCTACATGGGGACGCTGTTTTACAGCGGCACCACGCTTTCGCGCCTGCGCGAAGAAAAGCCGGAGCTGATTAACGAGGCCTGGATCCGCCGCACGCTGCCGATGCTGTTCGGTGCGATCAAGACCATCCACGACGAAGGCTACCTGCACCGCGACATCTCTCTGGATAACATCCAGATCCAGGATAACGGCCTGCCGGTGCTGCTTGATTTCGGCTCCGCGCGCCGCACCATCGGTAACCTCTCCGACGAAACGGAAACCATGCTGCGCCCGGGCTTTGCGCCGATCGAGCAGTACACCGACGACAACGAAAGCGAGCAGGGCCCGTGGACGGATATTTACGCCCTCGGCGCGGTGCTGCGTACCCTGATTGTGGGTTCTCCGCCGCCGGTCAGCGTGGTGCGCTCGATTCAGGATACCTGCAAACCGCTGGTGGAAATTATGCCGCAGGGCTATTCCATTCCGCTGCTGCAGGCCATCGACCGCGCGCTGGCGCTGCACATGGAGGACCGTCCGCAGTCAATCGACGAGTTCGCCGCGCTGATTGAGATGCCGGTCGCCGGGATTAACGACGTGCTGACGGCGAAAAAGCCCGGCACGATGCTGGTTCCGGTCGAAGACGAAAAACCGGCTTCGCTGCTCGACTGGCGCCGCTACAAGATCCCGGGCATGGTTGCCGCAGGCGTGCTGGTGGGTATTGTCGCCGGGGCGATGCTGTTCAGCAGCGGTAACGATGCTCCCGAGCAGGCTGCACAGGCGCCGGCAGAGACGCGTCCGACTGAGACCGCCGCAAACGCGCCGGACGTGAAGCCGGAAACGGCGAAGGTTAACGAGCAGGCGACTGCCCAGCAGACTCCGCAGCCTGTCGAGAGCCCTGTTGCGCTGGTCTATATCCGCATCCTCGACGGCGAAACGCTGAAAGTGAACGGCGAGCCAAAAGCGCTGCGTCCGGCGACCAACGGCTATGCATCACTCAAGCTGCCGGCCGGTGAGGTGAAGATTGAACTGCAGGGCAACGGAAGAACGCGTGGCCAGACGCTGGATATTACCAAGCCGGGCACCTGGCTGGTGAATCCGTAAATAGATAAACAGGAGATTTTATGGAAGTGTACGATCTTCGAAACCAAAGGCTTCATCCAAAGGAATTTGAAAAGATTGTCTCTCCTGTTTATGCCCGGAGCGATGTAGGACGCGAGTTTGTTGTGGTGCGCGGGGTGTCAAATCCTTTCCACAGCATAGAGGGTTTGACGTTACGACATCGCTACGAATTTAATCCTAACGCGGTTTTTGATCCGCTGTATGCACAAAATCTTAATAAGATCGAGCGCTTAATTGACACGGGTGCAGTAGTGTTAATTGACCGGCGGCAACGGACAAAGGCGACTTATCCTTTTTTCATATCAGAATCAGGAGAGTTATTTTGTGTTGATGAAACGCGTTATAACTCTGCTTATATAAATTATGTCCTTGAGCGTTATCGTAATAATGTTGCTCTGTTCGGCAAACCCGCGCCAACGAGAGATACATTTGTTCCTCTAACGGCTCACTATGGTCCGGGATACTGGAAAACGGTAGACAATGATTATCATGGCACGAAAAATGTTCTGGTAATGGTGATAAACCGTTTAACAAGCATGGGGGATGAGGGGCGAGTTTTTGGATCGGACGGTAAAGATTATATGAATACCTCACGTGACAAAATTCAACAATGGACCCCTTTACCCGCAGAGTTGGATAGCACTTCGCGGGCATTACTCTCTGAACAGTCTGTCATCAGACGTTATGGAGAAAAGCGTTCTATTTACCAAAAGTATCAGGAAGGGGATGATGCCTGGGCTATTGGCGGTAAATCATGGCATTGGATCCCAGGAGTAAGAGAAGAAGATTATGAGTTTAAAAAGTAAGTTATGGTATTTCTGGGGATGTATGGATGTTCTGGCGGTCTTACTTTACTGCATTAATGCACTGCGGCAGGATAGAGTTCCGTTTATTTCAGATATTATGGCTTTTAACAGCCTGACGAACGATGTCTCGGGCGGCGGACTGGTAACGCTCTTTTTCATTTTAGATCTGATTCTTTTACTATCGCTTATTGCATCAGCCTGGTTTTTCTTTAAAAGAAAGACCTACGCAATTAAATTTGCACTGTTTCAGGAAGTTTTCCGCCTCATCTCGTTCAGATTTTCAGTGCCACTATTCCCTGTATTAGTAAGCATGTTTGGTGTTTCGAATGTTTGGCTAAATTTGGGGTTGTTTGTGTTGTCGGAATTTTTAAAGATCTATTCGCTGATTTATTTTAATAAAAAACAGCCTGCATAAATTAAATGCCTGGGTTTGAAGAGTATTCAGCACGGCAGGTTTGTTACAGAAATCCTTTGTATCGCATAAGCCATATGGATTAACGATTATGCTCAACCGAATTACCGTTCAGCTCCCGGTGGAGGGGCTTTTGTTCTGGAAACTGACGGGCCGCGAGGCGATGTCCGAGTCGTTCGCGCTGACGCTGACCGTGCTCGGCACGGACGCGCGCATTGACCGCAGCAAGCTGCTGGGCCAGCCGGTCACGGTGACCATCCCGACGCAGAACCTGCTGACGTCCCGCTATGTTAACGGCAAGATTACCCGCGTGGCGGTCAGCGCCGTCGAACTGACGGGCACCCGCTATGCGGTGTACCAGCTGACGGTGGAGCCGGACCTGTGGCCGATGAAGCGCGACCGCAACCTGCGTATCTTCCAGGGGCAGACGGTGCCGCAGATTGTCAAAACCCTGCTGGCTGAGCATCAGGTCAACGTTGAGGATAAACTCACCGGCAGCTACCGGGTGTGGGACTACTGCGTGCAGTATCAGGAGTCGAGCCTGGACTTCATCAGCCGCCTGATGGAGCTGGAGGGGATTGCGTATCACTTCCGCCACGAGGCGGACAAGCACACCCTGGTGCTGACCGACGCCGCGACGCAGCATCAGCCGTTCAGCGGCTATGAGGTCATTCCTTACCACCAGACGCCGTCAGGCGGCAGTACGGATGAGGAGGGCATCAGCCAGTGGGCGCTGGAGGACAGCGTGACGCCGGGGATTTACAGCCTCGACGACTATGACTTCCGCAAGCCGAACGCGTGGCTGTTCCAGGCCCAGCAGAACCCGGCGTCGCCGAAGCCGGGCAGCATTGACGTGTACGACTGGCCGGGTCGCTTTGTGGACAAAGGGCACGGGGAGTTCTATGCCCGCATCCGTCAGGAGCGCTGGCAGGTGGAGCATCAGCAGATTCAGGCCACCGCGACGGCGGCAGGGATTGCGCCCGGGCACACCTTCACGTTAACCAACGCGCCGTTCTTCAGCGACAACGGGGAGTATCTGGTGACGGCGGCGGGTTACCACTTCGAAGAGAACCGCTACGCCAGCGGCGAGGGGGAAACCCTTCACCGCACCGATTTTACGGTCATCCCGTCGGCGGTGGTCTACCGCCCGGCGCAGTCCACGGCGTGGCCGCGCACCTACGGCCCGCAGACCGCGAAGGTTGTGGGCCCGAACGGCGAGAGTATCTGGACGGACAAATACGGTCGCGTGAAGGTGAAGTTCCACTGGGACCGTCTGGCGAAGGGCGATGACACCAGCTCCTGCTGGGTGCGCGTGTCGAGCGCGTGGGCGGGCCAGGGCTACGGCGGGGTGCAGATCCCGCGCGTGGGTGATGAGGTGGTGGTGGACTTTATCAACGGCGACCCGGACCGTCCGATTATCACCGGTCGCGTGTACAACGACGCGAGCATGCCGCCGTGGGCGCTGCCGGCTGCGGCGACGCAGATGGGTTTTATGAGCCGCACAAAAGACGGTTCCGTGGACAACGCCAACGCCCTGCGGTTTGAGGATAAAGCGGGTGCAGAGCAGGTGTGGATCCAGGCCGAGCGCAATCTTGATATTAACGTCAAAAACGACGAAACACATTCTACTGAAAAAAATCGAACCCAGTTTGTTGGCGAAGATGAAACCTTACGGGTAGCGAAAAATCAGAAATCAGGGATTAAAGGTGATGTGGTATGCCTGACGGGGAACAGTCGAAACGATAAAGTCGTTAATAATTTTATACTTTCCGCAGGAAATACGCTGAGACTGGAATGTGGTGAAAGCGCCATCGAGCTATCAAAAGACGGCAGCGTCCATATCATTGGTAATAACTTTAACTTTACTGCGAAACAGAATGCGCAAATTAATACGCTTTCCGGCGAATTACACTTGAACCCTGATGATGGACAAAATGTCATCGATCCGCCTGGCGCATCCCTTCAGGGTGAAATCCAGCAGGAAGTGGATAGTTTTTTTGTTATTAATGGCAATAAGTAAGAGTAACCCGAATGGCTGAATATATTCTTCAGGAAGCATCCCTTGCTTTACCCGATGTATTTAAAGACAGAACCATGAATTTATTTACCCTGAGTGATAACGGAGCCAGCGAGTTTACTTTTGTTGTTTCTCGTGCAAGTGCTAAAAACGAAGACAAAGTCCATGATGCGGCAACTCGTCTGGTACGTGAACTGGAAATTACGGTGCCCGACTTTCGTCTCGAATCCTCTCAGATGACCTCTGTTGATGGTCTCCCGGCGGTTGAGCTTTTTTATCAGTTCAAAAATGATAATGCGATCATTTTCCAGAGGCAGACCGTTATTTTGCTCGGTGACCATCCTGGCGGCCAAAAGATGGTGTGTTATATCGGTACTTGCCCGGGCGAGTTTAGCGATTATTATCATAATCAATATCAGGAAATTATCCGCAGTATTAAGTTCCACAAACCGGCTCAGACTGAAACCCGGGAAATGCTTGCTGCCGACAGCCAGGGGCCATTTTTTGCGCTTGATAGTGAGAGTAAGGTATTGAGTGTCTTTGAAAACATTCAGGAACTGTATGGACACCTTTCGCTTCAGCGGGCGAAAGAGGGGCAATATTTGCTTTTTGAAAAGCAGGGTAAACCACTCAGTATTGCACCCGTTCCGGACAGCCAACCCCTTCGTTACGCGCTCTGGACGGCTTCCTCAGACAAATCACATCACTTGCTTTCACAGCTTTCCGTATGCCGCCAGGTCTCTGGTTCTGACCAACTTAATACACCCGATCGGATACGTGGGTATCTGATGGCACAGCGAGCCGAATAGTTATGTCCGAATGTCTGGCCGCTCGCGTAGATGATGAGATTGCTCATACAGCCTCAAAAGGCTGGATGATCGCAGGATTGGTTGGTGGGGCAATTCTGGGTGCAGCTGCCGTAGTCGTCACCGGAGGGACCGCGCTGGTTGCTGTTTCCGCCGTTGCGGCTGGGGCGTGTGCTGCGGGTGGCTTGGGGGAGCTCCTCGGCAGTATGTCATGGGCTCCACGCCAGACTACCGGTACGCTAAAAGTAGGTTCACCCAATGTCTTTATCAACAGCCGAAAGGCTATCCGCGCTCATCTGTCAGCCGGAGACTGTGATGAGCACAGCGGTAGCCTGCAACGGGTTGCGGAAGGTTCGATAAAAGTTTACATCAACAACTTTCCCGCCTCTCGCACGGGCGATAAGTTGACATGCAGCGCTGAAATTAGCCAGGGATCGCGTAATGTTATCATCGGCGGAAGCAAGGTCCAGACCGATGAAATAAGTCCTGAAATCCCGGAATGGGTGAACTGGACGATGCTCGCCGTTGGTGCAGGAGCGATGGCGGTGCTGGCCAGTCCGGCAATCGCACTTCTGAGCACCCTCGGTGCGATGGGCGGTGGGACAGTCGGTAGTTTTGCGGGGGGAATGCTGTTTGGCGAAGGTAGCGACGGTCAGAAATGGGGGATGCTGATCGGCTCGGTTATCGGCGGCGGGGCTGGCATGAAGGGCGGGGCAAGGTTTGATGCGTGGCGGGCTGGTAAGCCTGTTCTCGAACCGGTTAAGCCAAATATCTCGGCCCGAAGAGCTGAACTTAATGAAAAATTTGGACGCACGGGTGATCTCAATAGGGATATTACAGCAAGAGGAAATAAAGAACTGGCAAGAAACTGGCTCGAATCTAAGGGGTTCACACCACAACAGATTCGTGACTTTGATAATGGTATTGATTATACAAACAGAGTGAGTGTTGAAACGATAAATAGAAATAAAACACTCTATCAAAACCAGGTGCCAGGTGGTCGACAGGGAAACTGGTATGCTCTTCGAGAAGATGTTAAACCAACAGAGTTGGGCATCAATCCAAAAGGTACCATTTATGGCACTGATCAAGTTGTTGATAAAGTAGCAAAACCTTATGTTTCACAGCAAAAAGTCGAGATGTTACGTAGTACTTCTTTGCCCGCGCTTGATACTTGGTCAGTGAAAGATGTACCCTATCAGACAAAAGGTGGGGCAATACAAATGCTTTCAAGCGAAAAGGATATATTTAAGGTGACTCATGAGTAAAGAAAATTACACCGCGCTGGATTATATCGATGATGCTATTGATGCAATAAATCATCGATTAGAAAAAAATCCTACATTTTCTTTATATGTTATGGCGAAGAATCAGTTGGATTATATTAAATCTATTCTAACTGGTGCTGAAAAAGATAAAAGTAAATTGCACACATTGAATCTTGGAGTGCTTGCATCCAAAGAGTTTGATACCACCGATGCAGAACTTGCTCAGCATTTGTCTAATGCTAATTATATTGCTTCGCAGATGGGGCAAGGATTAAAGATCATTCTTCCGCATGAGCAAGACGTAGAGTACCTGAAAAGGCAAAAAAGATATCGCAAGTGATAAGTAATTTTTGATGAAAGGTTTAAATGTGATTATGCTGATGTCTAAAGATTTTTTTTACTCTGACTATAATAAATACTTGCTATCAATCTCCATATGCAAAGTAATTAAGCAGTTTGATTTCTCGGGGAAATAAGAGGAAGTGATGCTTTATAACATCCATGTTAAGTTTCTCTGGATTAATCCGTTTTTAAAGAATGCATGATGGAAGATCTTCACAGCAAAGACTCAGTAATCAATCATTACGCCGATCGTTATCATATCTACATGCCAATTAATTTCCGTAGGGGAATAAGAAGCAATAGTATAGATACGTCGAATTCATCTCTCCCATGGGATGTAACATTGCCTTTAGTCACAACTGAAGATGTTTCACGTGATAAAGCGCTTGGGGCGCTGGTGGGTTTGGCTGTTGGGGATGCAGTCGGCACTACTCTTGAGTTTAAGAAAAGAGACAGTGAACATGTAGTGGATATGATTGGCGGTGGGCCTTTTCAATTAAAACCTGGGGAATGGACAGATGATACGTCCATGGCATTATGTCTGGCGGAAACTTATCTTTCAGAAAACAGAATGCATACCGATGTACTTAGACAATATCTCCTGAAATGGTACCTAAATGGGGATAATAGCAGTAATGGTCGTTGTTTTGACATAGGGAACACGACACGATTTGCGCTTGGAGAGTATATGCGCGTTGGGCCTTCCTGGTATGGTAATACAGAAAAGCACACGACTGGTAATGCTGGTGTTATTCGTCAAGCCCCGGTATCTATCTTTCGTCGAAAATCGTTGCGTGCGATTTACTTCGAATCCCAGGCTCAGAGTCGAGCAACTCATGGTGCAGTAGAGTCAATTAATGCATGTCAATTTCTCGGATTAGTATTGCACTATTTAATTAATGGTTATCAAAAAGAACAAGCTTTTTCGCCTCATGTTTTCCCATTATGCGCGCGTGTAATGATCATTAACGCGGGTGAGTATAAGCAAAAAACTCGCGATGAGATTCGTTCAAGTGGTTATGTTATCGATACGCTTGAGGCCGCGATGTGGTCGGTATGGAATACGGATAATTTCCGCGATGCAATTCTGCTGGCCGCCAATCTTGCCGATGACGCTGACAGCGTTGCGGCGGCGGCGGGGCAAATAGCTGGAGCATTATATGGTTATTCCGGTATTCCCCAAGAGTGGAAAAATAAACTCGTGCAACACGAACGTATCGCCACAATGGCAGGTGAGTTATTCGATAGAGCACCTGAGGACAATTTTTTATAATTGTATGATTCCTATTGCACGGCTATTGTAGCGTGCCATTCTTAATGATAATCACTCATTGATAAAAGGTGATTTTTAATTTGTCCTCTTGCCTCTCTTATTTTCTTAAATAAAAGGCGGTGATTAATATTGTAAAGTGGAAGTGGTAGGATATAATAAACGTATTCTCATCTAATAATTTAACTCAATATAATGAATGAAATAACAGTCTTGGATTATGTTGAAAAAGCATTAACTTTAGCAAAGAAGAGATGTGCTGAGGTCAAAAATCTCAATCCTAATTCCTCGCTTTTACAAATGTACGACTCTATTGTGCAACAATTGTTATTTCTACGGGATTTAATCGAAGGCAAGGAAAAGGATAAGGCGAAATTATGGAAGATGACGTTCGGTATGTATGCAGCGAAGGAGTTTGATAATTCGGATGAGTTGTTTTTTGAAAGGTTGTCGGATGCCTGGTTTATTGTTGATCAAATCCGCCGAGGATTAAAGGTTAGACTCCCGCATGAGGTTGATGCCAATTACAGAATAAAACAACAAAATCTTAAAATGAAATACCCTGATGAATTTTAGCGTTCATATTAAATATATTTTATTATGGGTGAATGGTGATTGATTTACATGCTAATTTGAATGTGTTGTTAAAATATGTAGATAGATATCGTAAGTACTTACCTGTTAGCAATCTTTCAGGTCAGCAGAAAATGCAGTATAAATATAATGACAAACTATTAGAATCATCTTTTGATTGCGATACACAAAAAATAATGGGACTTAACACCATTATGTAACATCTCACTAGCAGAATTGCGAGATCGTGCTGTTAGTGCGCTTATTGGGTTTGGTTTGGCAAAACAGTCTGATGCGAATAGGTTAGATGGATGCCGAAAATGATATGATATATAAATGTGGAATGTTAAGATGCATTGGTTTTTCTTTCTTCTCTTTCTGGTTTGGGCACTAGCGCTTATCTGGAATGGAAAAGATTTGTTCAGCAAAAAACAATGGTTCCTTGCTGGGTTGATGTTCGTTCTGGTGCTAGTGGCTACGGTTGTTATTGGTTTTATGTTGAAATGGCTCGCTCAGTCAATGTCATTATTCTCCGTCGCAACGGCGAAACACTATTCGATTATCTTTTCCATGTCTTTCCTGTGCGTATGGGGTTTAAAGATTACCGTTGTGCTGCTCTGCACGATCTTTTCCGGGATTACAGGAGGGCACAAAAAATACAATGCTGAAAATTATGAAGCAATATCGTCTATAACACGCGTCGTTACGCCTGGCTTACTTATCGTTGCTAAAAGCGTCGTTTCCCTGGGTAGCGTCCTTATGTTTTCAGGTTTATGGCTTAAATAAGCACGATTTAAAAAATATCTCAATGAACACCGAGATTAGTCCATAGTGGAATAAAGATTATGCTCAACCGAATTACCGTTCAGCTCCCGGTGGAGGGGCTTTTGTTCTGGAAACTGACGGGCCGCGAGGCGATGTCCGAGTCGTTCGCGCTGACGCTGACCGTGCTCGGCACGGACGCGCGCATTGACCGCAGCAAGCTGCTGGGCCAGCCGGTCACGGTGACCATCCCGACGCAGAACCTGCTGACGTCCCGCTATGTTAACGGCAAGATTACCCGCGTGGCGGTCAGCGCCGTCGAACTGACGGGCACCCGCTATGCGGTGTACCAGCTGACGGTGGAGCCGGACCTGTGGCCGATGAAGCGCGACCGCAACCTGCGTATCTTCCAGGGGCAGACGGTGCCGCAGATTGTCAAAACCCTGCTGGCTGAGCATCAGGTCAACGTTGAGGATAAACTCACCGGCAGCTACCGGGTGTGGGACTACTGCGTGCAGTATCAGGAGTCGAGCCTGGACTTCATCAGCCGCCTGATGGAGCTGGAGGGGATTGCCTATCACTTCCGCCATGAGGCGGACAAGCACACCCTGGTGCTCACCGACGCCGCCACGCAGCATCAGCCGTTCAGCGGCTATGAGGTCATTCCTTACCACCAGACGCCGTCCGGCGGCAGTACGGATGAGGAGGGCATCAGCCAGTGGGCGCTGGAGGACAGCGTGACGCCGGGGATTTACAGCCTCGACGACTATGACTTCCGCAAGCCGAACGCGTGGCTGTTCCAGGCCCAGCAGAATCCGGCGTCGCCGAAGCCGGGCAGCATCGACGTGTACGACTGGCCGGGTCGCTTTGTGGACAAAGGGCACGGGGAGTTCTATGCCCGCATCCGTCAGGAGCGCTGGCAGGTTGAGCATCAGCAGATTCAGGCCACCGCCACGGCGGCGGGGATTGTGCCGGGCCACACCTTCACGTTAACCAACGCGCCGTTCTTCAGCGACAACGGGGAGTATCTGGTGACGGCGGCGGGCTATCACTTCGAAGAGAACCGCTACGCCAGCGGCGAGGGTGAAACCCTTCACCGCACCGATTTTACGGTCATCCCGTCGGCGGTAGTGTACCGCCCGGCGCAGTCCACGGCGTGGCCGCGCACCTACGGCCCGCAGACCGCGAAGGTGGTCGGGCCGGAGGGCGAGAGTATCTGGACGGACAAATACGGTCGCGTGAAGGTCAAGTTCCACTGGGACCGCCTGGCGAAGGGCGATGACACCAGCTCCTGCTGGGTGCGCGTGTCGAGCGCGTGGGCGGGCCAGGGCTACGGCGGGGTGCAGATCCCGCGTGTGGGTGATGAGGTGGTGGTGGACTTTATCAACGGCGACCCGGACCGTCCGATTATCACCGGTCGCGTGTACAACGACGCGAGCATGCCGCCGTGGGCGCTGCCGGCTGCGGCGACGCAGATGGGCTTTATGAGCCGCACAAAAGACGGTTCCGTCGACAACGCCAACGCCCTGCGCTTTGAGGATAAAGCGGGCGCAGAGCAGGTGTGGATCCAGGCCGAGCGCAACATGGACACCAGCGTTAAAAACGATGAAACGCACAGCGTCGGCGGGGCGCGCAGCCATTACGTCAAGAAAAATGAACTACATCGCGTGGAAGCGAACCAGACTCAGGCCGTGAAGGGTGGAACCGAGATCCTGACGGGTAAAGGCAAGCTGGATGCGGCGGTGGAACAGTACGTCATTGCTTCCGGGACGAAGCTGCGGCTGGTCTCCGGCGAGAGCGCCATTGAGCTGAATGCTAACGGCAAGATTAACCTCATCGGCAAAGAGTTTAACTTCTTCGTGGAAGGGGATGGGTATATCACCACGGGCGGTAAGCTGCATCTGAATACCTCTGGTACAAAACCGGGCACCACGGCGCCGGGTTCCGGACATAAAGGGGATATTGATGCGGCGGTGCAGGCGAAATTTACGGCCAAAGATGAGTAAAGCAGGTGCGGTGCTTATCGCGTTACTAACGACGGGAATGGCTGGAGGAGATGCGCAGAAAAAGGATCTTTGGATGTTCATTTCCGGGATGAGTGCATCGCTTAAGACGTTATCCGTTACAACCCTTAGTAATGCGCCGTTATCGTTTAAAATGACCAGGCAAAATGAATATATCAATTTCTACAATGCCGACGATATCAAACTCGCTGATGGAACGAACATAACCGCAATTGGGTTACGTTTAAGCAATGATAACGATGGCATGGCGCCTTTACTGAATTTTTCATCCTCCTCAGGTCAATGCATAACGCTTGATACCGTTAAAAAGCGCTATCCGCAGCTGAGGTTAACTGATTATCCGCGCGGCCATTCGGAGAACGAAGTGACCAGCTATACAGCGCCAAAAGATATGAATGGACAAAAGGTGAGCTTCAGTTTCACCGTGAAAAATCCTGACTGTCTGGGCTCAGTCGTCATAAGCGCCGAATAAGAAACGCTGCTCCCATGTCCTGGCGGTGTTTCCAGTGGTGAGAAGCGCAATAAATATTCATTGAATGACAACTAATGTGAAAAAACACACTCCGACATTTCTTTGTTCTGCCCTGATGTTTATCTGTCTGAGCAGCAATGTGGTTTTGGCAGAAGCTATGTCGCCCGTTCTGACAAAACAGGATTTTTCCGTCAAGGTTAAAGGCCAGCCTGTCGCATTAGGCGACAGATGGACTCCTGATATTGCCCGTAAAATTGACGTGCCGCTTGAAGGCCATTTTGTCGGTGAGGTTCCTTTTGACGGAACCCAATATAAGTTCTTCCAGCATCAAAAGGCTGGTTTAGCAATATTCACTTCCAACCTCTGGTGGGATAAAGCGGAAAGAAGCGTTGATGATTATATCGTCTCCCAGATTACGCTGACTGCCTCAGATATTTTTACGCCGCGTGGAGTTCATGTGGGTTCAACAATCAGAGCACTGAACAATGCATACGGCGATGGCCAGGTTGAAAATGATTCCGGGGAGCTGTGGGTTTCCTATGAATTGGGTAAGAAATTACTCTCTTTTGAGGTTAAAGACAGTAAGGTTGTAAAAATAACAATGAATTATGACAATGGTTCTTCAGAGTGATTTATGACCAAAAAATATCTGGCAGTCGTATTGTTCACCGCTTTATGGACAGGCGTCTTTGAAACGTCATCGGCGCTTGTATTATCGCAATACAATAAGCTCGATACGGTTAGCCGCATCGTTAACGACAGCGAAGTGACAGATAATCTCAGGGTGTTGCTGGGAAATCATTACCAGACCTTTATTGATAACTTTGATGTCTTTGGTGAACCGCATACCACCACAGGTGGCGGATTGTTTGTTGAAGGCTGGCTAAAGGATCTCTACCAGGAGAATGCGTCCGCGCTGGTCATCAATCCTGACGGCAAAATCTTTGCGGCCTGGGTGGTTCCGGAGTCGGACGTTATTCATTACCAGTCTTCTGATAATAGCCCGGTTATAAATGCCGATATTCAGCAGTGGGCCGCCAGATTCAATGCGATGCATTTTGCAACGAACAGCCAGTCAGGCCTCGCGTTTGACGGGGAGTGGGCTGGAGAATTCGGGAGCGACTCGACGTTAACCCTGCGGTTAGCTGAATCAGGCAACCGTATCACCGGGTCTTATTGCTATATCTCCCAGAGAGGAAACCGCATAGATTGCCCGGAAGATGATGAGCGTAATCTTACCGGTACGATCGATGGCAATCGTGCCAATATTGAATTCAACTCATCGTTTGGCGGCACAGGCGGACGTGCTGTTCTGGAAATAAAGGGGGATGAAATGGAATGGCGTTTAGCCACTCCTCCTCAAAATGGAAATTACTATGCTCCGCTGCGTTATACGTTACATAAAGCCGCTTCGGTTCATAACGCTGAAACCAGAAAGCTCGACACCGAAAAGTTCGCTATTTCTCTTATTAACAGGTGCGGCCATTTCGATAGCGAATGTGACCAGATGGTTTATCTCGGCGTGCGCAAAAGTGATAACAGTACGATCTCCTTAAAGGGAAAAACGTTGCACGACTCTGCAGGTAAAATAATCGGCTCAACGTACAAGAATGGCGATATCGCTTACACCGTGACGTATGCACCCGCGAAATTGGTTGTCAGCAAAGGCAGCCAGGTTTTAGTCGAACAGTCAGGTCAATGGCGTAAATAATAAAACAGCCAGCCAAAGGGCCAGCATGGATTGGCCTTTTTGTTTCTCACAATATTAATCATCCCGAGTTCACTTATGAAATACACCCTCCAGGAAGGTTCGTTTTCCCTTTTTCCTGCTGCCTGGCAGGATAACAGCATGAATATTATTCGCGATGACGAAAGCGGGCTGTCCGTGGTGGTCAGTCGCGGCGTTATCCCCGATGGCAGCGACTATGAACAAGAGTTCCACCGCCAGTGGGATGTGCTGCGTCCGCAGATGGGCGAAATTGCCCAGAGCGAATTCCGGAACGTAAAAGCCGGGCCTGACGGAAAAATTAACGGGCTGGAAGTTGAGACCACCTTTGACCGTAACGGGCAGCGCCTGTGGCAAAAACAGCTGGCCGTGCAGACGCCGGGCAAACCGGTATTGATGATTTTTACCCTCTCGGCACTCAGGGCGTTCACCGAAGAGGACGAGGTGCGCTGGAGCGCGCTTAAGCAGAGTCTGACGCTAAACGACAACCGGAATGTGTAAGGCATGAGCGATAACAACGCGGCCCGTAAGGGCGACGAGATTATTCACTCCAGCATTTTTGCTGACATCACCAGCATTGTGGCGGAAGGTGCCGCCTATGCGGTGATCGGCGCGGCGGTAGGCGCAGCAGCAACCGTAGCGGCGCCATTGCTGGGGGCCGGGGCAGCAGCTGCAGGCGTGGCAGCAATTGGATCCAGCTGTCTGTTAAGCGGGATTATCGGTGGCGTGCTGGCGAACGTGGCGGGGATCACCGACGATATCAGCAACGCCGCTGAGGGGTTAGGCAATGCGCTTTTCCCGCCGTCGCCTGCGGGTAAAATCACTACTGGTTCCAGCAACGTTCTCACCAACGCAATCCCCGCCGCGCGGGCGGCAGGCACGCTGACGCCCGCCGATACGCCGTCCCCTGAGCCGCAGTCGCCGGGCAGCTTTGCCGATTACGCGGGCATGCTGCTTTCCGCCGCCGGACAGTTTGGCAGCGAAATGTGGCAGCCGAGCGTGGCCTCTGCCGCCGCGGGAACCTCACCGCTGGAAGAAGACAAGGTGGCGTGCGAAAAGCACTCCGGGCCGCAGTATCTGGCGGAAGGCTCTAAAAGTGTCTTTATCAACGGGCAGCCCGCGGTGCGCGCGAAAGATCGCACCACCTGCGAAGGCACCGTTTCCGACGACGTCTCCCCGAACGTGATCATCGGCGGGGACACGCTCACGGTCCGCGATATCAAAAGCGGTAAAACGCCGGGTCTGGCGCTGGGGATGATTGCGCTCTCCCTGCTGCGAGGGCGTCCGGGTAAGATCCTGAAAAACATGCCTTGTGCGCTGGCGGCGGCCGGCGGCGGGATGCTGGCCGATATGGCGGTGAATGCCGTGTTTGGCTCCTCGCACCCGGTTCACGCCGCCACCGGCGTGAAGGTGCTGAATGACGACGACGAGCTCGATTTCTCGCTGCCGGGGCGCTTCCCGCTTCGCTGGCAGCGCAGCTACAACAGCCTGACCACCCGCGAAGGGCTGTTCGGCCTGGGCTGGGCAACGATCTTTGACAGCTATCTCACGCTGGAAGATAACAATGCGACCTGGTTCGATGAAACCGGGCGCGAGCTGAGCTTTGAACTGCCGCCTGTCGACCGTGCGTTTTACAGCATCAGCGAAGGCATTATCATCCGCCGTAATGAGAACGGCGACGTGGCGATTGCCGACGATGACGGTGCGGTGTGGCGTCTGTATAAACCGACCCGGGCGAATCCATCTATCCTGCGTCTGGCCTCCCTCAGCGACGAATACAGCAACGCGCTGCTGATAGAGTGGGACGAGCACGGCAGGCTGGTCGGCCTTCACGACGAGCCGCGGGCGATAGACGTCACCCTGCGCTATGACGATGAACGTTTCCCGCAGCGCGTTACCGCTGCCAGCCATTTCGACGGCAGCCAAACCTGGCCGCTGATGCAGTGGGGCTATGACGCGCGCGGACAGCTGGCGAGCGCGACGGATGCCTCCGGCGTGGTGACGCGTGAATACCGCTATAACGAGCACGGGCTGATGGTCTGGCACCGGATGCCTGGCGGTCTGGAGAGCGAATACCGCTGGAAAAAATTCGATCACTGGCGCGTGGTGGAAAACCGCACCAGCACCGGCGACGGGTGCCGCTTTAACTACGATTTAGCCGCCGGGCTGACGACCGTCGAGCACTACGACGGCCAGACGCGCCGCCACTACTGGAACGCGCAGAATCTGATTGTCCGCTACGTTGACGAGCGCGGTGAAAACTGGCGCTACGAGTGGGACGACAACGAGCTTCTGACGCGCCGCATCGATCCGCTCGGCAATGCCGTTACCTTCGTCTACGACGAAATGGGTAACCGGGTTCAGGAGATCGACGCTGACGGCAATACCCGCACCACCGCCTGGCTGGAGCACCGCGCGCTTCCCGCGGCCATTATCGAAGCCGACGGCAGCGCCACCCGGTTCTGGTACGACGAACATCACGGGCTGAAGCGCGTGGTGGACCCGATGGGGCAGACCACGCAGCTGCGCCGGGACGCGTTCGGCCAGGTCGTTGAAGAGGTTGATGCCGCCGGAAAGAGCCGCTACCAGGAGTATAACGAGGCCGGGCAGATCGTTCGTTCGACGGACTGTTCCGGGCGTATTACCCGCTACCGCTACCATCCGCTGGGCTGGCTGGTGGCCGAGACTGGCGCCGACGGGGAAGAGACCCGTTATCGCTACGACGCCGCAGGGCGTCCGGTGCAGCTCGATCGCCCGGAAGGCTGGACGGAATCGCTCAAATGGAACGAACGTGGCCTGCCGGTGAAGCATGCGGGCGCCGACGGTAAAGAGAGTGAGTTCAGATATGATGAGGCAGGGCGCTTAACCGCCACCCGTAATACGCAGGGTGAAGAGGTACGCCGCCGCTGGGACAGCCGCGGGCGTCTGATTGCCCTGGAAAACGAAAACGGCGAAGCATATCAGTTCCGCTGGGGCGCGGACTCGCTGCTGCTGGAAGAGGTAGGGCTCGATGGCGTAGCCTCGCAGTATCGCTACGACGCCTGCGGGCGCACGATAGCGCGCACGTTTGCCGCCGGTCATCCGGAGGCCATCACCCACGCCTTCGCCTGGAGCGCGAGCGGCCAGCTGGTCGCCCGCACCACGCCGGAGGGGAAGACCCGCTATCACTACACGCCGTCCGGGCTGTTAAGCCGGATTGGGCTGCATCCTGCGCTTGCAGCCGACGCGTGGACCACCGAAGCAGAGCAGGAGCTCGCCTTTGAGTATGACGCGCTCGGTCGCGTCACGCGCGAGGCGGGCGAGCACGGCGAGCTGGCGTGGGAGTATGACGCGCTGGGCAACCGGACCTCCGTCACGCTGCCCGACGGCCGCGAGCTCAAGCAGTTTTACTACGGCAGCGGGCATCTGCTCAGCATTGTTCTTGATAAGCTGTCGGTCTCCGATTTTACCCGCGACGAACTCCACCGGGAGACCAGCCGCACTCAGGGGCTGCTGACCACCCGCAGCGAATACGATCGTCTTGGGCGACTGCATCGCCGGGACGTCTTTACCGGCAATGCCCAGCGCCCGTCGCCGCGCCGCTGGTCCCGCCGCTGGGATTACGACTATCGCAATAACCTGGTGCGGGAAGAGCGGGACGATAACCCGTTCAGCTGGTACCGCTGGCAGTACGACAGCGCCGGGCGCCTGCTCGTTCAGGACGGCACGCTGCCCGGACAGGAGCAGTGGCGCTGGGACGCTGCCGGTAACCCGCTCGAAGGATCTGCAGAGAAGGTTACGCACAACCGCCTGACGCAGCTGAACGGCGTTCGCTGGCGCTATGACATCCACGGCCGCACCGTGGAAAAAGATAACGGCCAGACCCGCTGGCACTACCGCTACGACGGTGAGCATCGCCTGACGGAGGTCATCAGCCAGCCTCGGGACCGCAATAAACCGCAGACGCAGGTCAGCTTCCGCTACGATCCGCTCGGGCGACGCATCAGCAAAACGCGACGCCAGATGCTGGGCGGACAGCCAACCGGTAAGCTGGTCACCACCCAGTTTGTCTGGGAAGGGTTCCGTCTGCTGCAGGAGCTGCACGGGGATGTGCCGCTGACCTACGTCTACAGCGATCAGGACAGCTACGATCCGCTGGCACGTATTGATGGTGTGGATGCTCCGGAGATCTTCTGGTTCCACTGCCAGCCCAACGGCACGCCGGAGCGGATGACCGATATCGAAGGGCAGGTGCGCTGGGAAGGGGTCAACAGCGCCTGGGGCAAGCTGCTGCGGGAAAGCGAGACGCAGGTATCAGGATATTCTCAGAACCTGCGGATGCAGGGGCAATACCTGGACCGTGAGACAGGGCTGCACTACAATCTGTTCCGGTATTACGACCCGGACTGCGGGCGGTTTACGCAGCAGGACCCGATAGGACTGGCGGGGGGGATAAACCTTTACCAGTATGCGCCGAATGCGCTGGGGTGGGTGGATCCGTGGGGGTTAGCATTAAAGGGAGTTGACTTTACAGGAAGTCCAGATCTTTTCCCTATCAATGGAACGAAACAGAATATTGTATCTATTACAATGCAAGGAACTCGAGATAGAGATTTCACCGAGGCTTTCAAGGCAGCCGGTATTTCTAAAAGCGAAGCAACCGGATATACATGGCATCATGTCGATGATTTTGACCCAGCCACAGGAAGGACAACAATGCAATTAGTAAAAACTTCTGCGCATGAAGCTACTTTCCCACATAAAGGCTCAGTCTCACAATTCGAGAAATATTTTGGCGTAAAATATGGTTCCCAAGAAGCCATTGCTGTTTCTCATTCTAAAGGCTGGTTGAAGGGGCGAGTCCCGAAAAAATTGCGTGCAAACTGTCACCAGTGAGGTATAAATCAATGAATCATTTCAGTAACTGTGAAAAAAATATTGGACGTGCAGATATTGCTAAAGCGGAAGATAAATTATCTATTACTCTTCCGGATGATTTTGTCTCACATTATCTGCAATTTAATGGTGGCACCCCAGAGAAAAGTTGGTGGGACGGTGATGAAGATTTTGAGCCAATAGAGGTGGCTGCGTTTAAGCCGTTTGTTTATAATAGTCATACAAATAATGCCCCTGGCTCTTTAATTGACGGTTGCTATATCAGCATGGTGGATAGGGAAGTGATTCCTAAAAACCTGCTTCCTTTCGCAAATGATTGGGGAGGGAATTTCTTCTGCCTGAATTTAGATAATTACTCAATTGTATATTTTGCTACAGATTCTTTTGATGAGGATTTGACTATGCACGAGAATCACACAAAACTTCAAAGATATCTGACAAATTCATTTGCTAACTTTGTTAACGAATTAGTAGCAGAAGAGGATCTTTCTTAAAGTACACTTAAAAATTTAATCGATTTATTTAATTCGATTGCTGTTATTTTGATATTCATATTGTTAATAAAGCTCTGTGACGCAGCTCATAGAGCTTTATTATAAAGCAGCATGGCTGCTTGGAGTTATGAACATACCTAGGTTCCTAGGTAAAATAAATCAGGTTAAAATATGAAGATATCCTGGTTAGCAATATATAGGTTAAATAATATTAATTGGTTTGTTAATCTTGGTGTGGCAACGACACTCACTGGTGTTATACAAGTTCAGTCCTTTAGCTTATTTATAAAAGGGCTGAATAGCGATGAATGGGAAAGAGCCACCCTGGCGGCTGGTAATGAAATAACGGGTTATCTCGCAAAAAAACACACTAACAAATATCAATATTGGAATTCTTTGGTCAAAGAAGCCAAGAATGTTGTAGAGAATGATATTATCCCAAAAATAACCCTCCCGGAGTCAGTGAAAGGCTCAATGACTGAGACGTTAAAATGGGATCTTGTGAATTACTTGCTTGAAGATGCGTATAGTAATTTTCTTCAAGAGCCATTCTTTTTTGACGGATTAATTAATGTTTATGAAGCTGGGCATATGCCCTGTGGATGGTCAGGTACTTGGCCAGCGGGCAAACTAGTCATCTATTGATAGATCACGCGCAAAAAATCCACGCCAAGGCGTGGATTTTTTTCATTCAAAACAAATCAAACATTAAACAAGAAGTTCTTCACATCGCTATCTTTAACGACTTAATCTTTCCCTTCCGCACGTATCTTGCTTGCTTTTTTTGCACATTGCTTACCCTTAGCGGTCGTTATACTCGCGACGAATATCCCCCCCTGAGAATAGCCCCCGTGGCTGCTGACCACCCGCAGCGAGTACGACCGCCTCGGCCGACTGCACCGCCGGGACGTCTTTACCGGCAATGCCCAGCGCCCGTCGCCGCGCCGCTGGTCCCGCCGCTGGGATTACGACTATCGCAATAACCTGGTGCGGGAAGAGCGGGACGATAACCCGTTCAGCTGGTACCGCTGGCAGTACGACAGCGCCGGGCGCCTGCTCGTTCAGGACGGTACGCTGCCCGGCCAGGAGCAGTGGCGCTGGGATGCTGCAGGTAACCCTCTCGAAGGATCTGCTGAGAAGGTCACGCACAACCGCCTGACGCAGCTGAACGGCATTCGCTGGCGCTATGACATCCACGGCCGCACCGTGGAGAAAGATAACAGCCAGACCCGCTGGCACTACCGCTACGACGGCGAACATCGCCTGACGGAGGTCATCAGCCAGCCGCGGGACCGCAACAAACCGCAGACGCAGGTAAGCTTCCGCTACGATCCGCTTGGTCGCCGCATCAGCAAAACGCGACGGCAGATGCTGGGCGGACAGCCAACCGGCAAGCCGGTCACCACCCGGTTTGTCTGGGAAGGCTTCCGCCTGCTGCAGGAGGTGCACGGGGATGTGCCGCTGACCTACGTCTACAGCGATCAGGACAGCTTCGATCCGCTGGCGCGTATTGATGGCGTGGATGCTCCGGAGATCTTCTGGTTCCACTGCCAGCCCAACGGCACGCCGGAGCGGATGACGGATATCGAAGGGCAGGTGCGCTGGGAAGGGGTAAACAGCGCCTGGGGCAAGCTGCTGCGGGAAAGCGAGACGCAGGTATCAGGATATTCTCAGAACCTGCGCATGCAGGGGCAATACCTGGACCGTGAGACAGGGCTGCACTACAATCTGTTCCGGTATTACGACCCAGACTGCGGACGGTTTACGCAGCAGGACCCGATAGGGCTGGCGGGGGGGATAAACCTTTACCAGTATGCGCCGAATGCGCTGGGGTGGGTGGATCCGTGGGGGTTGAGTAGGTGTTCTGGAGGTACCCGCTTAACTGTCAATAAACCGAAGATTTTAAGCAGCACAAAGCTGTCTTCAACCGAGAGAAAATTCCTTGAAAGACAGTTTATGAAAAAAATGAATGCCTTAAACCGAGCGGCTCAACGAGGAGAGTTAGTTTGGTCTCCGGGCACCCATGAGGTTAGGATTTCATCTTTGCAAAGTTCTTACAGGCAGGCTGTTTCTGCGCGCTTTGAAAAAATGTTTGGCTCAGCACCTGATCTAAGTAAGTTAAACGCTGATCATCCTGTTGATTTAATTGTTGGAGGTTCGCCTACACAAAGATTACAAATGCTGAATGAAACTATTAATAAAAGTGTCGGTAGTTCTTTGAAAAATGCAGGCAGAAAGGCGGGGCTTCAGCCCGGAGACGCCATCAGTGAAATAATATTTCAGTAGGGGGGGTAAAATGAATAAATCCATTAATATACAGACGGATACTGCCACATTAGTAATTTATGATTTGATGTCATTAAAGCATAGGATAAATGATGATGCAGATTGGTGGAGTCTTCCAGAAGATGAAGTTGAAGAAATAAATAAAGGGAATGTGTTATTTCTCAATCTTGGAGATGATGGTAACTATAAAGTTGATATTAAAAATGATATTGGTGAATATACCGGATCGTTATTTTTAAACGTACCTACGGGAAAGGTTTTCATAGGGGCGGGAGAAGATGTCACTGGCGGAGATCTGGAGCCAGATGATTCAGATGCTATTTCAGGCGAGTTTATTACTTTAGAGCCAGGTAGTTACGAGGTTAAATATAAAAAGCATGGTTCAGATGTGCTAATTTCCTTTACAAAAGCAACGTTTACTGAAAACTCATTAGAAGAGGGTGTTTATCTCTGAATGAAAATCCACGCCCTGGCGTGGATTTTTTCATCCAAAAAAATGTTAAATAATTAATTAGTTCACCACGTAGTCATTTTTAACACTATTCTTTTTTCCTTCTGCACGCATCTTGCTTGCTTGCTTTTTTCGCGCCTTGCTTACCCTTGTCTTCAATAAGCTGTCAGTATACTCGCGACGAACAACTCTACCCTGAGAAAAGCCCCCAGTGGCGGCTGATCCCCGCAGCGAGTAAGACCGCCTTGGGCGACGGCATCGCTGCGGGGATCAGCCGCAGGGATTACTGCTACCGCTATAACTTGGTACAGGAAAAGCGGGACGGTAACCCGCTTGAAGGATCTGAAGAGAAGGTCACGCACAACCGCCTGACGGAAATCATCGCCCAGCCGCGGGTTCGCAACAATCAAGTTACTTAAATCCGCATCAGGTAGTCTATATGCTAATATATGTTCTACTCAGCGAACCCGTGGAGCTTCGCCTGGAGATTAGGATGCAACGCTGAAACAAGAGTTTCATATCAGTTACTAAGAAATGATTGATTCAGGTGTTCCAAAACAGCAGGCAATAAAATCGATTAGGGATTCGTATAAATATTTCGATCAATAGAGAGAGTCTAATAGCAATAATATTTATTTTATATATAACTTATTGGCTTAAAGGTAAGTTGATATGGAAAAACAGGATTTAATTGTTCAGCTAAATGAAATTGAAAAACTCATGCGCATGTCTTTACCTTCTGAATATAAGCGCTTTATGATTGAAAACGTCAAGGACACTGACTCTTATGAAATTCAACGAGCAAATGGTGACCAGCTTTATGTTTTCAATTGTTTTGATTTACTTGAAAGAAATAATACATATACAATTCAAGAGGTTGAGCCTGACGTTTTATTGATTGGTCAAGATGGTGATCTTGGGTACTTTTTGAATTTGCGCAAAGGTACTGATGAGATTTATTCTTTAGATCTTGGAGCGTTAGGAAGCCTAGATATGGATAAAGAAAGTAATAGCATATTTATGCTATAATTTTTTATTTATTAAACAACTTAGTTCAGTATATTGGGAAAATCCACGTTAAATCGTGGATTTTTTTCTTTCAAACAAATCGAACATAAAAAAAGAAGTTCATCACATCGTAATTTTTAATGATGTAATCTTTACCTTTCGCACCCAGCGATGCGCCGCTGGTTTCTCTGCTCGGATTGCGACTACCGCAATAACCTGGTCCGGGAAGAGCGGGACGATAACCCTTTCAGCTGGTACCGCTGGCAGTACGACAGCGCCGGGCGCCTGCTCGTTCAGGACGGGACGCTGCCGGTAACCCGCTGGAAGGGTCTACTGAGAAGGTCACACAGAACCGCCTGACGCAGCTGAACGGCATTCGCTGGCGCTATGACATCTGAGGTATCTTGAGGATGACGGTACTATTAACGCATGGGTGCCTAAAACATTTGAATCCAAATCCGCACCAGTCAATTGTTTTGGTTTTGATAAATTAGACTCCGGTCGCACAGTAAGAGATGCATTCCAGATCAAAGGAGCAGATAAATTGAATCCACTTGATCCTTTGGATAAATCATGGAGTGATGGACGTCTTAGAGCTGAGTTTGATACGCTTCAATTATATGAAAATGGTGTTCCGCAAGTGCGAACCCCGAGAATGTTCGGCGATAGACCAGGAGCGCCACTTGAACCGTTTACTAAGGCATACCCTGAATACGGCCAAGGTAATGTTCAACAGCTGCATGCTGAAAATAGAGTTATTAATTTCGACAAGATTGATATTCTGCCAGAGGAACCATGATAAATTTACAATCTTATAATGAAGTGTTAGATTTTCTGGAACTGTTTTTTCAAAAATATATTCTTGATTCTAATTGTCTACAGGATATGCAATCTATTTTAGATGATTGTCGAAAAGAAAAAATGGTGGCTATTCGAGCTATAGATTCATGTTTTATGAAATATAGGCGAAAGACTCAGGATTATAGAGTCCCTACAATTGAGGAACAGCAGATATGGAAGCAGTTGTTCAATGTATGGCAATAAAATATTAAATCAACAACTGGCAAAGATTTTTGGATTCCTGGTGGTAAGACGTCGGGAGGCATCCCTGAGGCCGTAATAGATTAAACACCTATCGGTGATGCTTTGATTACACCAATTATAAATAAATAGAGGTGTGAAAAATGAATGAAGTTATTTTTACAGATTTTGGTGTTGACATAATCAAAAGAAATGGTGAATATTTTATCCAATATGATACCGGAACTATTGCTATGATTAAAAAGGAGTCGAAAATTACTCCGGAAGAGGCATTGAAAGCACAGAAAAGTGAAAATGATGCTTATGAGGTTATTATAGCCACTCAGACTAGAGAAGGAAAAAACAAGCCTTTCTTTTCATAAGGATAATATCTTATTATAGTGCGTGGAAAGTTAATTAATTTAATGTTAAACAATGCTCTTTCATTTAAAATTGAAACTTTTCTAGATTTTAATATTTGAAAAAAGTTATCGTTTTATTTAGTGCGTTGACTATTATTATAGAGTTGATTTCTTTGTAAAACTCGATGGTAACCCGCAGGTTTATAGTTATCAAGTAATTTGAGGTTTATCAATGATTGAAAATCTCATTTGTATTAAAGAAAATGACCTGCTTCAATGGGCATGTGGTGAACGTAACATACTGGTTAGTATGCCATTTTTAGACTATACAATGGTCGACTCGACACGCCAGTTAGTCTTTGCGTTAAGCGAGCCAAAGCCATTACCAACCGTTTTGACCATCTTCAATGCGCAGGGTGAAAAACTATTTTGGTCTGCGCCTCCTGAAGGTGCAGCTTTCTATTACTTAACTTTCAACCTGTCAAAGCAAGTGGTTGTGGTCTGTAGCTATGCGGAAAAGCAAAACGGCTGGCATGATTGGTTTTATTCCTGGATATGAAGCGTAACGCGTTGTCTCTATCGGGCCCTGCGTATTAACATCAAAAGCACCAAAAAATCATAACAATAACCGGTGGCAAAAGAGGGCTGCATAAGCAGTTCCAACAAGCGGTTTAAAACAGAGCTAAGAGGCAAAGGATGAGCGCGGTTTACATTGTCATTTTAACCTATATCAAACCACTCGAAGAGATTGACGCAGCGATACCTGCTCATGTTGAGTGGCTTAAAAAAAGGTACGCAGAGGTGATTTTCCTGGCGTCCGGTAGACGGAACCCAAGAAACGGTGGGGTCATTCTCGCTAAGTGTGAGAGTCTTGCCTCTCTTGAGGAGCGCTTGCGAGAGGATCCTTTTCAGGCGTTAAAGCTTGCGACTGTTGAAATCATTCCCTTTGAACCCAGCATGAAAACAGAACTATTAGAAAATGTGTTTTAACCCCGGAATAAAAAAATCCACGCCAGGGCGTGGATTTTTTTCATTCAAGACGAATCAGACGTTAAACAGGAAGTTCATTACGTCGCCATCTTTAACGATATAATCTTTCCCTTCCGCACGCATCTTGCCTGCTTCTTTCGCGCCTTGCTCACCCTTATAGGTGATGAAGTCTTCAAACGCGATTGTCTGCGCACGAATAAAGCCTTTCTCGAAGTCAGTGTGGATCTTACCGGCCGCCTGAGGCGCAGTTGCACCTACAGGGATGGTCCACGCACGCACTTCTTTCACGCCAGCGGTGAAGTAGGTCTGCAGGTTCAGCAGCTCATAGCCTGCGCGAATTACGCGGTTCAGGCCCGGCTCTTCCAGACCAAGCTCGGCCATGAACTCTTCACGGTCGGCGTCGTCCAGCTCGGCGATGTCGGATTCAACGGCAGCGCACACGGCAACAACCACAGAACCTTCCGCCGCGGCGATTTCGCGCACTTTGTCCAGGTACGGGTTGTTCTCGAAACCGTCTTCGTTAACGTTGGCGATGTACATGGTTGGCTTCAGGGTCAGGAAGCTCAGGTATTTGATCGCCGCCTTGTCTTCTTCAGTCAGGTTTTTCAGCGCGCGCAGCATGCCCGCGTTTTCCAGCTGTGGCAGACATTTTTCCAGCGCAGCCAGTTCCGCTTTCGCGTCCTTGTCGCCGCCTTTGGCTTTCTTCTGCACGCGGTGAATCGCGCGTTCGCAGGTGTCGAGGTCAGAGAGCGCCAGCTCGGTGTTGATGACGTCGATGTCGTCAGCCGGATCCACTTTGTTATTAACGTGGATGATGTTGTCGTTTTCGAAGCAGCGCACAACGTGGCCGATCGCTTCGGTTTCACGAATGTTGGTCAGAAACTGGTTACCCAGGCCTTCACCTTTGGACGCGCCTTTTACCAGGCCCGCGATGTCCACGAATTCCATGGTGGTTGGCAGAATGCGCTGCGGCTTCACGATTTCCGCAAGCTGGTCCAGACGCGGGTCCGGCATTGGCACAACGCCGGTGTTAGGTTCGATGGTACAGAACGGGAAGTTCGCCGCTTCGATACCCGCTTTGGTAAGCGCGTTAAACAGGGTGGATTTGCCCACGTTTGGCAGACCGACGATACCGCATTTGAATCCCATTTCTAAATCACCTTAATATCTTGATAATCAATCCGTTAACGTTAACCGATTGATGAAAAGTAAATAACTACGCCTATTATACACGTAACCCGCATGACGCGCGGTAAAAAAGCCGGATCGGGCGGATTATTGCGCTTTGAAAGCGTGTAAGCGGTTTGTCGCTTTGGTTAACCCATCTTTCATCCAGATTTCAGTGCAGCGCGCCGCTTCGTCTACCGCCTGGTCAATCAGATTCTGCTCTGAAACCGGGGGCTTACCGAGTACGAAACCGACAACTTTGTTTTTATCGCCCGGATGGCCGATTCCAACGCGCAAACGGTGGAAATTCGGGTTATTGCCCAGCCTGCTAATGATGTCTTTCAGGCCGTTGTGGCCGCCGTGCCCGCCGCCCAGCTTGAATTTTGCCACGCCGGGCGGGAGATCCAGCTCATCGTGGGCGACCAGAATTTCATCCGGATTGATGCGATAAAACGTCGCCATCGCCGCCACCGCTTTGCCGCTCAGGTTCATAAAGGTGGTGGGCACCAGCAGGCGAACATCCGCGCCAGCAAGGTTAATACGTGAGGTATACCCGAAGAATTTAGGTTCTTCACGCAGGGGAGCACGTAACCGCTCGGCCAGCAGATCGACGTACCATGCCCCGGCGTTGTGGCGGGTGGCCGCATATTCTGCGCCCGGGTTGGCGAGGCCGACAATCAGTTTAATCGTCACGATTCAATTCCTAATGGGTTCCAGATCTGGCGCGTAGTTTACTGTCTGGCGCGCCGCTTGACAAAATTCTGCAATCTCCCCTCCGAAATACGAATAATTTCTGGTTTGAACAATTAGAATTTCAAGCTGTTCAAAGTCTTATTTGTAAACTTTTGTTTGGGACTTATCTGTAATTGTGATCATTCACGCAACTCATAAAAGGGGCGTTGTCTATACTTTACACACAAGGATTAGGGGCTTTTCCCCTGACAACCCAAAGTTCCGGAGGTGACACATGAAACGCAAAAACGCTTCGTTACTCGGTAACGTGCTGATGGGGTTGGGGCTGTTCGTGATGGTAGGCGGCGTGGGTTATTCCATCTTAAACCAGTTACCTCAGATTGACCTCCCGCAATACTTCGCGCATGGGGCGATATTGAGCATCTTCGTTGGTGCGGTATTGTGGCTCGCCGGGGCGCGCGTGAGCGGACATGAGGAGGTCTGCGATAAATACTGGTGGGTGCGCCACTACGACAAACGCTGTCGTCGCGATCAGCATAAGCACAGCTAGTGCCTGATAAAGAACGCCGAAACGGCTCCCGAGGGAGTCGTTTTTTTTTGCATCAAGGGTTGACCCTCACGTAACGTAAGGCTCCAGAGTGGCGCCACTGGCAAAGAAAAAGGAGCAGTTATGTTGATTCAGGTGGGTGAGCTGGCGAAACGCGCCGGGATCACCGTGCGGACATTGCACCACTATGAGCAAACAGGGTTGTTGCTGCCTTCTGCCAGGAGCGCGGCAGGTTACCGGCTATACAACCTGGCGGATGTCCAGCGTCTGCATATGATCCAGGCGCTGGCAAAAGCAGGGCTGGAACTTGCTGAAATCAGGGATTTCCTGGAACAGGAGTCGCTGTCGTTAACCGAGCTACTCGATGCGCAAATCACGCTGCTGGATAAACAGCTGCGCAGCATACATACGCTGCGCGACCGGCTGGTGGAGCTGCGAACCGGGCTTCTCGACGATGCGACGCCGGATCTGGAATCCTGGCTACAGACTCTGGAGTTAATGAATATGTACGATCGCTGGTTTAGCAAAGAAGAGTTACAGCAGTTGCCGTTTGCGGTGCAGAAGGATGCGCTGGCGGCTATCTGGTCAGGGCTGGTTGCAGAGGCCAACACGCTACTGGAGCAGCGCATACCCGCTACGGACGTGCGGGCGATGGATCTGGCGACGCGCTGGATGGAACGCCTGGAGCAAGACACGGCGGGCAAGCCGGAGTTTCTCACCCGGCTGAACGAGATGCACAGCGTTGAACCGCAGATGCAGGCGCAGACCGGCATCACGCCGGAGATGACGGATTACATCACGCGCGCGTTTGCGGAGTCTAAGCTCTGCATATGGGAGAAGTATCTCACTGCCGAAGAGATAGCCTTTACCCGTGCACACTACTTTGACCGTATGATGGAGTGGCCGCCGCTGGTGGCGAAACTGCATCAGGCGCAGCGGGAAAATACCGATCCCGCCTCGGAGGAGGCGCAAAAGCTGGCTGAAAACTGGCTGGCATTGTTCCAGTCTTACGCGGGCACCAGCCCGGAAACTCAGCAAAAGTTTCGCGCTGCCATGCAGCAGGAGCCGCACCTGATGAAAGGAACCTGGATGACGCCTGCCGTGCTTGCATGGCTCCAGCAGGCGATCGGGGTGATGATGCAGAGACGTTTCTCTGCATCAGGTCACTCACAGATCCGCTAACGCGGCTTCACGGTTAGGGTAGAAGGAGAGTCGGCCAGGGATCGGCTGCACGCCCGCGCGCGCCATGGTGCGCAGAGGCTGGAATTCCAGGTTACTCACCCGCAGCTCGCAGCCTTCCGGCAGACGTTTCACAAAGCGCTGGAAGGCATCCAGGCCGCCGGCATCCAGCACCGGTACGGCATCCCATTTCAGCACCACAACCCGTTTGCCCGCGATGCGGGACTCCAGATCGCTGAACAGACCTTCCGCCGCGGCGAAGAACAGCGGGCCAATCACGCGCAGCACCAGCACATCGTCAGGCACCTCGACGTTAACCGGGGAGAGGCGCGTCATCTGCGCGATGCGGCGCATAAACATCAGGGAAGCCAGCACGATCCCGACGCTGATGGCGATAACCATATCGAACAGCACGGTCAGCGACATGCAGATCAGCATCACGATGATGTCGTCTTTCGGCGCGCGACGCAGCAGGTTCACCACCTTGTGCGCCTCGCTCATGTTCCATGCCACCATCAGCAGCAGGGCGGCCATGGCGGAAAGCGGTAGCCAGGAGAGCAGCGGGGCGAGGATCAGCAGGGCGAGAATCACCAGCACGGAGTGGATAACCGCCGAAACGGGTGACGTTGCCCCCGCGCGCACGTTGGCCGCAGAACGGGCGATGGCTGCCGTTGCGGTAATTCCGCCGAAGAACGGCGCGACGAGGTTGCCCAATCCCTGACCGACCAGTTCGCTGTTGGCTTTGTGCTTGGTGCCGGTCATACCGTCCAGAACGACGGCGCAGAGCAGGGATTCAATCGCCCCCAGCATTGCCATAGAGAAGGCGGCGGGAAGCAGGGCGCGCAGGGAATCCCAGCTTAGGGTGAAGCTGGAGCCGGGCATGTCCCACGGCAGCACCAGCTGCGGTAGCAGTTGCGGAATGCCGCTACCCTGTGAGCCGTCCGCCAGAACATAGTGGAACTGCGAGCCGATAGTCGCGACGTGACCACCGAACATATTAACGATAGCCATTACCGCGCAGCCCAGCAGCAGCGCGGGCAGATGGCCCGGCAGACGAATACCGAGGCGAGGCCAGACGATCAGCGTGCCCAGCGTCACAATCCCGATGGCGGCATCGCCCAGATTGGTCGTCGGCAGCGCCATAAACAGCGCCCCCACTTTTTGCAGATAGTGTTCAGGAACGTGAGCCATTTGCAGGCCGAGGAAATCCTTGATCTGCATGGTTCCGATGGTGATACCAATCCCCGAGGTGAACCCCAGCGTCACGGAAAGGGGAATATATTCAATCAGGCGACCAAAGCGGGCCAGACCAAATAAAATCAAAAAGACGCCGGACATCAGGGTGGCGACCAGCAGGCCTGCCAGACCAAACTGCTGCGAAACCGGGTAGAGGATCACCACGAAGGCGGCGGTCGGGCCGGAAACGCTGAAGCGCGAACCGCCCGTCAGGGCAATGACTATCCCGGCAATGGCCGAGGTGTACAGACCGTACTGCGGCGCAACGCCACTGCCAATCGCCAGCGCCATCGCCAGCGGGATGGCGATAATGCCGACGGTGATCCCGGCAATCAGGTCACGGACAAAGCGTGACGAGTTGTACTTCTCTTTCCAGCAGGCGTCGATGAGGGCGCGAAAGGGCAGAACATGTGAGGAGGCTACGTTTTTCACAATTATCTATCATCCGTATGCGCATCATCTGTCATGTGAATGGCAGGTGAAGGAGGCATTAATCATACAAATAAAACCCGGAGACAAAAAAACCCGCCGCAGCGGGTTTTTTGGCCGTGTTCGATTAGTGTTCGAACATTGCTGAGATGGATTCTTCGTTGCTGATACGACGAATCGCTTCGGCCAGCATCCCGGACAGGGTCAACGTGCGCACGTTTGGCAGTGCTTTGATCTCGTCGCTCAGTGGAATGGTATCGCATACCACCACTTCGTCAATGACGGAGTTGCGCAGGTTGTTTACCGCGTTACCGGAGAAGATCGGGTGAGTCGCGTAAGCGAATACGCGCTTGGCACCACGCTCTTTCAGCGCTTCAGCGGCTTTACACAGCGTACCGCCGGTATCGATCATGTCATCAACCAGAACGCAGTCACGGCCAGCAACGTCACCGATGATGTGCATCACCTGAGAAACGTTTGCGCGCGGACGGCGTTTATCGATGATTGCCATGTCGGTATCGTTCAGCAGCTTAGCGATAGCACGGGCACGTACAACGCCGCCGATGTCCGGAGAAACCACGATTGGGTTATCCAGGTTCAGCTGCAGCATGTCTTCCAGCAGGATTGGGCTGCCGAATACGTTATCAACCGGAACGTCGAAGAAGCCCTGGATCTGCTCAGCGTGCAGGTCAACGGTCAGTACGCGGTCAACGCCGACGCTGGACAGGAAGTCAGCGACAACTTTAGCGGTAATTGGCACACGCGCGGAACGGACGCGACGGTCCTGACGGGCATAGCCGAAGTAAGGGATTACAGCAGTGATACGGCCTGCGGAAGCGCGACGCAGGGCGTCGACCATAACAACCAGTTCCATCAGGTTGTCGTTTGTTGGAGCACAGGTGGACTGGATGATGAAAATATCACCACCGCGTACATTTTCGTTAATTTGTACGCTGACTTCGCCGTCGCTAAAGCGACCTACGGCGGCGTCGCCGAGGGAAGTGTACAGGCGGTTGGCAATACGTTGTGCTAGTTCCGGGGTGGCGTTACCAGCAAAAAGCTTCATATCAGGCACGAGAAGAACCTCAGGCATGCGTCCAGTGGTGGATAGCGTTCGCCGCAAACTGTGCGGGCCAGGCGAAGGCTATCCAGGCGGTGTATTAAAGAGCGCGATGCAACGTCTGGAACAGGGTGACGTTGTCACCGAAACTCAGTCTGCGCCAGAATGGCTTGCTGTAGGGGGGAGGTGTTCATCCCGCGTGCTACAAAACCATGCAGCCAAACCGGCGCTTGCTCAAGCACCTGACGAGCGGCGGATTCGGTGTCAAATTCAGCAAAGACACAGGCCCCTGTACCAGTCAGGCGCGACGGCGCGTATTCTAACAGCCAGGAAAGCACCGCATCAACCTCGCGAAAACGTTTTCTTGCGATATCCTCGCAATCGTTGCTGAATTCACAATTTAATAACGTTTCTATTGACCGAATCGGGGTATTCCTTTTCAGGTCAGGATCTTTAAAGATGACCGGCGTCGGAATACTCACGCCAGGATGGGCAACCAGATACCACTTCTCCGGCGGTTCAGCCGGGGAGAGGATTTCCCCCACGCCCTCGGCAAAAGCCGCATGACCGCGCACAAACACCGGAACATCCGCCCCCAGCGTCAGGCCCAGGGCTGCCAGTTCGTCCTGCGACAGCCCGCAGCCCCAGAGGTGGTTCAGCGCAACCAGCACGGTGGCTGCATTGGATGAGCCGCCGCCCAGACCGCCGCCCATCGGCAGGCGCTTCTCGATACGGATATCCGCACCGCTTCCCGCGGGCAGACGTCCTGATTCCGCCGCAGCTTTCATCAGCAGACGCGCGGCGCGCACGATCAGGTTGTCCTCATGCGCCACGCCTTCGACCGGCGTTAGCAGGCAAATCTGCCCGTCCTGGCGCAGTTCAATGGAGATCGTGTCGCCATAGTCAATAAACTGAAACAGCGTCTGCAGGGTGTGATAACCGTCAGCACGCTGGCCGGTAATGTATAAAAACAGGTTCAGCTTTGCCGGAGAGGGCCAGTGGGTCATCATTTAACGATCCAGTTGTCCATTTTCAGCTTGATGCGCTGGCTGCCCTGGGTCAGTTCCATATTCGATGGCAGCGACGGTTTGCTCTTGCTGTCATAGGCGCTGTACACCACTTTCCAGGTTTTGCCGTTCTGGGTGTAGTTCACCTGGCTCAGACGATATTGATCGTCCAGGGTGTAGTCGGTGGCATCACCCGGCAGGCCAAGGATCCACTGGCGCAGGCTGTTGAGCGGGATTGGCATCCCGGTCAGCTTGCCAATCATCTCTTCGGCATCGGTCGCGGTATAGTGCTGGCCTTTGTTATCGGTGATCTGCGCTTCACCCGGCTTGGCGATAAGCTCCAGTTCGGTGCTGCCCAGCGGGTTCAGCAGCAGCAGGCGGTAATTGTCCTGACCGGTCTGCTGCCAGAAAAAGCGGGCATAAACCTTCTGTTCGTCAGAGAGATAAGCGAAAGCGCCGCGGGTCTGGTACTGGTTCAAATTACGGACGTCCTGCTGGTGCTGACGCCACTGCGGTGAATCAGGGCTTTTGCCCGGGCCTTTTGGTTGGGTGACGGTACAGGCGGTCAGAACCAGTGCTGCCAGCGGCAGCAGGCGAATCAGTCGGGTCATAATGAGGACAAATCCTTGAGATACGTTGCAGTTATAACTGTTAATGCTAGCGTCGAAGGGGGCTACCGTCTACGTTCAAATTATCTCAAAGGGTTGTGTAACCTATTACTCCGAAAGGGGGCAGTCCCTTTTATTGATCTCGCGCATCCTGTATGATGCGTTCTGCTAACCTTATTAACGCTGGTACTACTCCCGCTCAACATGACCCTATTAGCACTCGGCATCAACCACAAAACGGCTCCGGTTTCGCTGCGAGAACGCGTAACGTTTTCGCCGGATACGCTTGACCTGGCGTTGGATAGCCTTCTTGCACAGCCTATGGTGCAGGGTGGCGTGGTGCTCTCGACGTGCAACCGTACCGAGCTGTATTTAAGCGTGGAAGAGCAGGACAACCTGCACGAAGCGCTGATCCGCTGGCTATGTGATTACCACAATCTCAATGAAGACGAGCTGCGCAACAGCCTGTACTGGCATCAGGACAACGATGCCGTCAGCCATCTGATGCGCGTCGCCAGCGGTCTGGATTCGCTGGTGCTGGGCGAGCCGCAAATTCTGGGTCAGGTAAAAAAAGCCTTTGCGGATTCGCAAAAAGGACATCTGAAGGCCAGCGAGCTGGAGCGCATGTTCCAGAAGTCGTTCTCCGTGGCGAAGCGTGTGCGAACCGAAACCGACATTGGTGCCAGTGCGGTTTCTGTTGCTTTCGCGGCCTGCACCCTTGCACGCCAAATCTTTGAATCCCTTTCTACCGTCACCGTGATGCTGGTGGGGGCGGGCGAAACCATCGAACTTGTGGCGCGCCATCTGCGCGAGCATAAAGTGAAAAAGATGATTATCGCTAACCGCACTCGCGAACGCGCGCAGGTGCTGGCGGATGAAGTGGGTGCAGAGGTGGTAGCCCTGAGCGACATCGATGAACGCCTGAAAGAGGCGGACATTATTATCAGCTCTACCGCCAGCCCGCTGCCGATTATCGGGAAAGGGATGGTGGAGCGTGCGCTGAAGTCCCGCCGTAATCAGCCGATGCTGCTGGTGGATATCGCCGTCCCGCGCGATGTTGAGCCGGAAGTGGGCAAGCTGCCTAACGCCTATCTCTACAGCGTGGATGACCTGCAAAGCATCATTTCGCACAACCTTGCTCAGCGTAAAGCGGCGGCGGTTCAGGCGGAAACCATTGTCGAGCAGGAAACCAGTGAGTTTATGGCCTGGCTGCGCGCGCAAAGCGTCAGCGAGACCATCCGCGAGTACCGCGGGCAGGCGGAACAGGTGCGTGATGACCTGACTGCCAAAGCGTTAGCAGCCCTTGAACAGGGCGGCGACGCAAATGCGATTATGCAGGACCTGGCGTGGAAACTGACCAACCGCCTGATCCATGCACCAACCAAATCTCTTCAGCAGGCCGCCCGTGACGGGGATGATGAACGCCTGACTATTCTGCGCAACAGCCTCGGGCTGGAATAGCGCCCTATACCCATTTTCTAAGACAAGGTGCACTTACGCCTATGAAGCCTTCTATCGTCGCTAAACTGGAAGCTCTGCACGAGCGCCATGAAGAAGTACAGGCGCTGCTCGGGGATGCCGGGACCATTGCGGACCAGGAACGTTTTCGCGCGCTCTCGCGTGAATACGCGCAGTTAAGTGATGTTTCTAAATGCTTTACCGACTGGCGACAGGTTCAGGAAGATATCGAAACCGCGCAGATGATGCTCGACGATCCTGAAATGCGCGAGATGGCGCAGGAAGAGTTGCAGGATGCGAAAGCGCGTTCTGAAGAGATGGAGCAGCAGCTTCAGGTGCTTCTGCTGCCGAAAGATCCGGACGATGAGCGTAACGCGTTTGTGGAAGTGCGCGCCGGTACCGGCGGTGACGAAGCGGCGCTGTTTGCCGGGGATCTGTTCCGCATGTACAGCCGCTACGCCGAATCGCGTCGCTGGCGCGTGGAGATCATGAGCGCCAACGAAGGCGAACATGGTGGCTACAAAGAGGTTATCGCCAAGATCAGCGGCGACGGCGTGTACGGTCGTCTCAAGTTTGAATCCGGCGGTCACCGCGTGCAGCGCGTACCGGCTACCGAATCTCAGGGCCGCATTCACACCTCCGCCTGTACGGTTGCGGTGATGCCGGAGCTGCCGGAAGCTGAACTGCCGGACATCAATCCGGCGGACCTGCGTATTGATACGTTCCGCTCCTCTGGCGCGGGCGGTCAGCACGTTAACACCACCGATTCCGCTATCCGTATTACCCACCTGCCGACCGGCATCGTCGTCGAATGTCAGGACGAGCGTTCCCAGCACAAAAACAAAGCTAAAGCGTTGTCCGTGCTGGGCGCGCGTATCCACGCAGCCGAAATGGCGAAACGCCAGCAGGCGGAAGCGTCTACGCGCCGTAACCTGCTGGGCAGCGGCGATCGCAGCGACCGTAACCGCACCTACAACTTCCCGCAGGGCCGCGTAACCGACCACCGCATCAACCTGACGCTGTACCGTCTGGACGAAGTGATGGAAGGCAAGCTGGATATGCTGATTGAGCCTATCGTGCAGGAATACCAGGCCGACCAGCTGGCGGCGCTGTCCGAGCAGGAATAATGGATTTTCAGCGCTGGTTACGCGAGGCTGCCGGTGAGCTTTCAGAAAGCGAAAGCCCGAAACGCGACGCCGAGATTTTGCTTGAGCATGTGGCGGGTAAAGCCCGCACGTATCTGCTGGCTTTTGGCGAAACCGAACTGACCGCGGAACAGGAAGCGCAGCTCGCCGGGCTGCTTGCTCGCCGTAAAACCGGCGAGCCGGTGGCGCACCTTGTCGGTGAGCGTGAGTTCTGGTCGTTACCGCTGTACGTCTCGGCGGCGACGCTGATCCCGCGTCCGGACACCGAGTGTCTGGTGGAGCAGGCGCTGGCGCGTTTACCTGCGGCGGCCTGCAGCATTCTCGATCTTGGTACCGGCACCGGGGCTATCGCGCTGGCGCTCGCTACCGAGCGGCCCGACTGTACGGTGACGGCGGTGGATGTAATGCCCGATGCGGTGGCGCTGGCGCAGCGTAACGTGCAACGTCTCGGGCTCGGCAACGTGACGGTGCTGCATAGCAGCTGGTTCAACGCGCTGGAGAATCGCTCATTTGCGATGATTGTCAGCAATCCTCCCTACATCGACGAAAATGACCCGCACCTTGCCCAGGGAGACGTGCGCTTCGAACCGCTGACGGCGCTCGTGGCCGCCAACGCGGGATTAGCCGATCTCGATCACATTGTGACAACGTCACGTAAACATTTGCTTCCCGGCGGCTGGCTGCTGGTGGAGCATGGCTGGACGCAGGGAGAAGCCGTGCGTGCACTGTTTACGCAAGCTGGCTACGCCGCTGTCGAAACCTGCCGCGACTACGGCGGCAACGAACGCCTGACGCTGGGGCAGTGGCCATGAAAACAGGCTATCTGCCATTTACTGATAAAGGCGCATGGCTGACTGAAAAGCTGTTTGGCGTTATCATCTACATCGTTTTGAGTTTTATCGCGCCTGAGCGTCATTGTTCGCTCAGTCGTTACTGGGGTAAGTCATGAGGTCCTTAGCCGATTTCGAATTTAATAAAGTGCCGCTTTGCGATGGCATGATCCTGATTTCTGAGATGATTCGCGACGATTTTACGTCGCAGTTTGTCTACGATGAGCTGGAGAATCTGGTCAGCCTGGCGCGTGAAGAGATTAATCAGGCTCGCCCGCAAGACTGGCAATTAGAGAAGCTGCTGGAGCTTTTCTACGGCGAATGGGGTTTCTGCGACACGCGGGGCGTGTATCGCCTGTCTGACGCGTTATGGCTGGACCAGGTCTTAAAAAATCGTCAGGGCAGCGCCGTGGCGCTGGGCTCTATTTTGCTGTGGGTCGCGCACCGTCTGGATATTCCGCTGGTCCCGGTCATTTTCCCGACGCAGATGATCCTGCGTGCAGAGTGGCTGGACGGCGAAATGTGGCTCATTAATCCTTTCAACGGCGACACGCTGGATGAACATACGCTGGACGTGTGGCTGAAAGGCAATATCAGCCCGGTGGCTGAACTCTTCAACGAAGATCTCGACGAGGCGGATAACGCAGAAGTGATCCGCAAGCTGCTGGATACGCTGAAGTCTGCGTTAATGGAAGAGCGTCAGATGGAGCTGGCGTTGCGCGCCAGCGAAGTGCTGCTGCAGTTCAACCCGGAAGATCCGTACGAAATTCGCGATCGCGGGCTGATCTACGCGCAGCTCGACTGTGAGCACGTGGCGCTGAACGATTTGAATTATTTCGTCGAGCAGTGTCCGGAAGACCCCATTAGCGAAATGATTCGTGCGCAGATCAACGCGATCTCGCACAAACAAATTACACTGCATTAATCTTAATTCCGATTCACACCTGAATAAGGCGATCCTATGAAACAAAAAGTGGTTAGCATTGGTGATATCAAGGTAGCAAATGACCTGCCGTTCGTACTGTTTGGCGGCATGAACGTGCTGGAATCCCGCGATCTCGCCATGCGTATCTGCGAACACTACGTGACCGTGACCCAGAAGCTGGGCATCCCGTACGTGTTTAAGGCCTCTTTTGACAAAGCCAACCGCTCCTCCATCAACTCTTACCGTGGCCCGGGCCTGGAAGAAGGGATGAAGATTTTCCAGGAGCTGAAGCAGACCTTTGGCGTGAAAGTGATCACCGACGTGCATGAAGCCTCTCAGGCGCAACCGGTGGCAGACGTGGTGGACGTGATTCAGCTCCCGGCATTCCTGGCTCGCCAGACCGACCTGGTTGCGGCGATGGCGAAAACTGGTGCCGTTATCAACGTGAAGAAACCACAGTTTGTAAGCCCTGGGCAGATGGGTAACATCGTCGATAAGTTTATCGAAGGTGGCAACGACAAGGTGATCCTGTGCGACCGTGGCGCAAACTTCGGCTACGACAACCTGGTTGTCGACATGCTGGGCTTCAGCGTGATGAAAAATGTCTCCGGCCAGTCTCCGGTGATTTTCGACGTGACCCACGCTCTGCAGTGCCGCGACCCGTTCGGCGCCGCGTCCGGCGGCCGTCGCGCCCAGGTGACCGAGCTGGCGCGCGCCGGCATGGCGACTGGTCTGGCAGGCCTGTTCATTGAAGCGCACCCGGATCCGGCTAACGCGAAATGCGACGGCCCATCCGCGCTGCCGCTGGACAAGCTGGAGCCGTTCCTGAAGCAGATCAAAGCGATTGACGATCTGGTGAAGAGCTTCGACGAGCTGGATACCAGCAACTAATAAAAAAACCCGCTTCGGCGGGTTTTTTGTTTTCCCTCTCCCTGTGGGAGAGGGTTGGAGTGAGGGCCTCAGCCCGCACCGGATAAAATTACGCAAATATCGTCATCAGATACGCAATAAACAGGGCCATATGCGCCGCGCCGTTCAGCACGTTGGTACGCCCGGTTGAGAACGAAATCTGGCACAGCAGCAACGAGGCGACCATCACAATCATCTCCGGCGCGCCCAGCGCAAACTGCAGCTCGTTGCCCGTCATAAAGGCAATCAGCGTTACCACCGGGACGGTGAGTGAAATCGTCGCCAGTACGGAGCCGAAGAACAGGTTCATTGCGCGCTGCACCTGATTATTCAACACCGCTTTCAGCGCGCCCAGCCCTTCCGGCGACAGAATCAGCAGGGCCACCAGGAAGCCGGTAAACGCCACCGGCGCATTCAGCTCGGTTAACAGCGTCTCCAGCGGGTTAGCGTTCATCTTGGTGACGGCAATCACCGCAATCAGATGTACGATCAGCCAAACCGTATGCCACGCGCTGCTGTGGGCCGACGGCTTGCCGTGGTGCGGGTCATCATCGTCGCCGTCATCTTCATGCTCGTACACAAACAGGCTCTGGTGCGTTTTGGTCTGAATCAACAGGAACACGCCGTACATCGCGGCGGAAATCAGGGCGACCAGCAGCGCCTGACCGGTGGAGAAGTTTGCACCCGGCAGCGCCATCGGGAAGACCAGCACGATAATCGCCAGCGGGAAGAGGGCGATCAGATACTGTTTAATGCCGAACAGGTTCATATACTGGGTCGCAAATTTGCGCCCGCCCAGCAGCAGAGAGAAGCCCACCAGGCCGCCCGTCACTATCATAATGATCGAGTAGAGCGTGTCGCGCATCAGCGTCGGCGCGGCATCGCCGGTCGCCATAAGCGCGGAAATCAGGCTGACTTCGAGAATAACAACGGAAAGGCTGAGAATTAACGATCCGTACGGCTCGCCCAGACGGTGGGCCAGGACGTCCGCATGGCGAACAACGCTAAATGCGCTGGTTAAGATGCCGACCAGGGCAAGAATATTGATACCAACCACCACTGGCAGTGACTGACTGCTTCCCCAGAAGAGCAGCACAGCCAGTGCCAGAACCGGGAAAATGAGTGACGTCTCCTTGTGGCGGGTCTTTACCGCCTCGTGTGTTGCTGTCATGTGCTTCTCCATCAATGCAGGTGCTTGTAATTATAGATAGATTTTTGAGGTCATTAAACTAACAGATCTCTGTTAAATACCCTTTATTTTTTACTTAATTTTACCCTTTGTCATTATTTTCATTCTTGATGTCTATAATGCGGTGTTTTTATTTATTAATCATTAAATAACAATAAATTAAAAATGTAATGTATTCATAAATTATTGTCGGGTGGCACCATGGCGTATCGTCGTCCACACTTATCTCTTTAACCAGAAGAGAGGTTAGTGATGCCCTATAAAGCGAAACGTGAATTACCGGATAACGTGCAAAACGTGCTGCCCGCTCACGCGCAGGATATCTACAAAGAGGCGTTTAACAGCGCCTGGGATCAGTACAAAGACAAGGACGATCGCCGGGATGATGCCAGCCGTGAAGAGACGGCCCACAAGGTCGCCTGGGCCGCAGTAAAACATGAATATGAGAAAGGAGACGACGATAAATGGCATAAAAAGAAATAGCCGTGAAATGATTCGCTGCCTTCATTTTGACTTTTCAGGCGGTTGAACTTCCGTTGTATTGCAACTGGTCCGCTAATTGCTTATCGTTATTTAACTGCTGGCAAAATGACCAGCAAAAAAATGCCGGGAAGGCGAATTACAGATGTCGCAAGGAAGCATGCAGTGGCGGAGGTGTAAAGTGTTAACGCGTGATTTCTTAATGAAGGCAGATTGTAAGACGGCATTTGGTGCTATTGAGGAATCGCTTCTCTGGTCAGCTGAACAACGTGCGGCGTCGCTCGCTGCCACGCTTGCCTGCCGCCCGGATGATGGCCCGGTATGGATTTTTGGCTACGGCTCCCTGATGTGGAACCCGGCGCTCGAATTTGTCGAATCGGCAACGGGAACGCTGCCTGGCTGGCATCGCGCATTTTGCCTGCGCCTGACGGCCGGACGCGGTAGCGCGTGCCAGCCGGGGCGCATGCTTGCACTGAAAGAGGGCGGGCGCACCACGGGCGTGGCGTATCGCCTGCCTGATGCCACGCTGGAAGAGGAGCTTACGCTGCTCTGGAAGCGCGAGATGATCACCGGCTGCTATATGCCGAGCTGGTGCAAGCTGGAACTGGACGACGGACGCACCGTCAATGCGCTGGTGTTTATTATGGACCCGCGCCATCCGCTGTATGAAGCGGATACCCGCACGCAGGTGATTGCCCCGTTGATTGCCGCCGCGAGCGGGCCGCTGGGCACCAACGCGCAGTATCTCTTCTCCCTCGATCAGGAATTGACCCGCCTCGGGATGCAGGACGATTGTCTGAATGAGCTGGTGGCGAAGGTGAAGGCGCTGCTGGAAGGGAACCTGCTTAATAACCCGCTACGTCCGGGTTTTGCCTGAAAAAACGCCCGGCTAAACCGGGCGTTCGTTTTATGCGGCAACGTAGCTAACCGAATGCTCCAGCGACTGGCTGTGGCTGTCGATCAGCACATCCCAGGTGCCAGTATAAGGCACGGTCAGCCACGCCTTGTCATCCTGCACCGTCAGAATATCCGCCTGCGATTGCTTCTGCGCTTTTGAACTCATGAGATGAATGCGGCAGCGTTCTGAGCAACGTACCACGACCGTATCCCCGCCAAACAGTTTCAAACTTGTCTTCACCAGTGCCATTTTTTACCCCGTCGATTTTGCCCATCCCGAGCGTGATATTGTTCACAATTCACTCATGGCATAACACCAAAGGGGAGGGGGTGGGATGCTGATTTTGATCAAAAAATGGCATAACGTTTAAACAAAAATGACAAAATACCTGAAAGCATTCAGCTGGCGCGTGTTTTACCCGGTTAACCCGCGCCAGAAGAAAATTAAATGCGGAAATGGCCTGCGGTTTCAGCAAGGTCGCCCGCCTGGCTCTGCAGAGCGCCCGCGGCGGCGGCGGATTCCACCACCAGCTCGGCGTTCTGCTGAACCATTCTGTCGAGATGGGTCACCGCGTGGTTGATCTCATGAATCCCTTTCATCTGCTCGCTGGTGGCGATGGAGATTTCGCGCATGATGCCGGAGACGCTGCCGATGCTGGAGCGGATCTCATCCATGCTTTCCCCCGCCAGATGCACGTAGCGGGAGCCGGTCGCCACGCTGTCGGTGGTGGAATCGATCAGGGATTTGATCTCTTTCGCCGCCTGAGCGCTACGGCTCGCCAGGTTACGCACTTCGCCAGCTACGACGGCAAACCCGCGCCCCTGCTCACCGGCACGCGCCGCCTCGACGGAGGCGTTCAGCGCCAGGATGTTGGTCTGGAAAGCAATGCCGTCAATCACGCTGGTGATATCGCCAATTTTAGCCGACGCGACTTCAATGGACTGCATGGTGCTGATCGCCTGCGATACCACCTCGCCGCCGCGCGCCGCGGCCGCTGAGGCTTTGCTCGCCTGATCGTTCGCTTCTGCCGCCGATTCATTCGACTGGGTCACGGAGGCGGTGATCTGCTCCACGGCGCTGGCCGTCTCGCGCAGGCTGGATGCCGCCTGCTCGGTACGTCCGGAAAGATCCTGGTTACCTGCGGCAATCTCCTGCGCGGCGTTTTTCACCGATTCGCTGGCGTCACGGAGCTGCACCATCACTACCGACAGCTTATCGCTGAAGGCGTTAAAGGCCTGCGCAATCTGCGCAACCTCATCTTCGCCGCTGTCCGGCAGGCGCTGGGACAGATCGTTAGTCCCGTTAGCAATGTTGTGCATCGCGTCGCGAATGTCGGACAAGCGCTTGAGCAAGCGGGCAATCAGGAAATGCACAATGGCGCCGCTCAGCAGTGCGAGGATCACCAGCGAAATCCCCGAGGCTTTAAGCAGGGAACGCATGCCGGAGGTGGCGTCACCGCTGTCGAGCGCGACGACTAACAGCCAGTTTGTGCCCGGCACGGCTGTCGCCACGAAGGTTTTTTCAGCGTCGTTCAGCGTTCCGTCGACGAGGTTACCGCTTTTCAGCGCAGCAAAATCAATGCCTTTGATCGTCTCACCAAACGGTTTCAGCGTCAGAGCCGGATCGTTAGCGGCAATCACGCTGCCGTCGCTGTTCAGAAGCAGCCCGCTGCTGGCCGGGGTTGGATGGATCCCGCGCACGTTAGCCACCACGCTGTCCATCGCCACATCGCCCGCCACCACCGCTTTTAGCGTGCCATTTTCTTTCACCGGCACCGCAAAGGTGACCACCAGTTTACCGGTCCCCGCGTCAACGTAGGGCGCGGTGACAACCGGACCGTCCGTGCTGACCACCTGCTGATACCACGGGCGAATAGTGGGGTCATAGTCCGCCGGAACGCCCGCCGGTTCAGAGAATTTCGCCGTTTTGCTGGCGTAGCCAACATAGACGTTGGTGAATCCACCCGCCTGCGCAAGCTGTTTAAACACCGGAACCGGGTCGTCACTCAGCGCAACGGTCTGCGCGGAGGCGATCACCGACATCTTGCTTTTTACCCAGTCGGCAATCGCCATGTTATGGCTGGCGCTGGTGCTGGTCAGAATATCGCGCTGGGACTGCTGGTTATCCTGGCGCGTGACCTGGAAGTTGATAACGGTGTTAAGGAGAAGGGCGACGACCAGACAGCCTGCCGTCGTCGCGATGATGCGTGCACGAATCGATCTGAACATAAGTGAAATACCTGCTGTGTTGTTTCCATGCCTATCGGCAACCCCGCAGGTAAACTTGATGCTGAAACCGCGTCCATAAGAAAATAATATTTTTACGAGTTTATTATTAAAAAGTTAATACTTTATCGGCGGACAGCGTCCACTCGGCTAGCTCAACCAGCGTACCGATTTCTACGCCATCAATCAGCGGCAGACCGGTAATGCCACGGCCGTCGGTGCAGGTCTTGCACAGCTTCACCGGCACGTTTTGCGCGGTGAGGATCTCCAGCATCTGCTGAATGTTATAGCCTTCTGCCGGTTTTTGACCTTTCAGCCCCGCGGTGACCGCGTCCGACATCAAAAAGAGTCGTAACGCCAGGCCACTCTCTTTTTCACGCAGCGCAATCGCCAGGCGCAGGCTGTTGAAAAGGGATTCGCTGCCGTAAGCCGCACCGTTGGCGACGATCACAATATTTTGCATGTTGACTCCTGTTCTTAGAAAGGCACGAATATTGCTTAGCTTTCCCGAGTTTCGCTATTCTGGAGAGTAAGCATGACATTAATGGCTGGCATTTCGCCAGGCGCTGCCGAATGGCTCGAGCGCGCAAGGATGATGCGCCGGGAGCAGCTCAGCAAGCTGGCACAGCTGGGCGTACTTGTGCACGGCATTAGCCAACTGGTGCACATGTTACAGTGCGAGCGTGGGGCGTCCAACGTCTGGCTCTGCTCACAGGGTAAGCTTTACGCCCCCGAATGCAAAGCCAGCCGGGCGCTGGTGGATGAAAACCTCGCTGCACTTTATGCCATTCTTGAAAAACAGTCGCCGATAGCGGGAAGTAGCGTCTGTGAACGTATCGGCGGCGCGCTTCAGAACCTTGATATGCTTCCCGCGCTGCGCGACGGTGTTATTCAGCAAACGGTAACGGCGCCGCAGGCGATGGAACATTACTCCCGCATGCTTCGCCATCTGCTCAGTATCGTGCCGCAGCTCAATGACAGCATTGACGATCCGCAAATCGCCGGGCGTTTTGTTGCCCTTTATAGCCTGATGCAGGGGAAAGAGCTGGCGGGACAGGAACGGGCCCTGGGGGCAATTGGCTTCACGCAGGGCTTTTTCGATGATGTGACTCGCCAGAGGCTGGTTGACCGCATCGACGGGCAGCAGGCCTGCTTTGAGATCTTTCTTTCGCACAGCCATGCTGACGTCCAGACCACCTTTTCCCTGCACTGCCAGCCCGATCGTGAAACGGAGCAACTCCGGCGCGTAGCCTGTACCCGCCAGCCTGCCGCGGATGATGGCCTTACCGCTCTGGCCTGGTTTGCTCTGCAAACCGCGCGCCTTGAGCATCTGCGCACGCTGGAGGAGACGCTCATCGCCGATCTGATGACGGCGGTGGAGGAGCGTATTTACCGTAACGATGAGTACGTGCCTCCCGCCGATGAGCGGGACGATCCGCTGATACAGTATCCGGAAAAACCGTTGCTCACCCTGGTGCGCCAGCAGGCACGCGAGATAGAACAGCTCTCGCGCCAGCTTGCGTCGCTGCGCGACACGCTTGAAGAGCGCAAAGTCATTGATAAAGCGAAAAGCGTGCTGATGACCCACCAGAATATGAGTGAGGAACAGGCCTGGACGGCGCTGCGCAAAATGGCGATGGACAAGAACCAAAGGATGGTGGATATCGCCCGCGCGCTGCTGATGGTGAAGAATTTATGGCAGGTAATACCAAAGGAGTAGCTGCACGGTCAGCGGGCATTTTGTGCCTGATTAAGGTGCGTGCAGGCGAGGGGAGTTCGGTTAGCGCCCTGGAAACAGCGGGTTAAAACCTGGCATTCACTTTGCATTATCGGATTAACCATTTTTGACGATGCGCCAACGGCGGCGCATGCGTCTTCGGGATAAAGGCGTCCACTGGTGCTTCGGCACCGTGGGCGCTTTTTTTTTGGTTTTTTTTCAGGAGTGGTCATGGCGGATTTGTCGAGACGGCGTTTTTTGCAGGCCAGCGTGCTGGCGAGTGGCGCAATGCTGTTACCGGGTGTCATGCAGGCCGCATGGGCGGCAGGCTCGGATAAACCGGAGCAGGAAACGGTGCGCATCGGGTTTATCCCGCTGACCGACTGCGCCCCGGTGGTTATCGCAGCGCTGAAAGGCTTTGATAAAAAATACGGTATTACCATCGTGCCCACCAAAGAGGCGAGCTGGGCGGCGGTGCGCGACAAGCTGGTGGCGGGCGAGCTCGACGCCGCGCACATTCTCTACGGCCTGCTGTACGGCCTGGAGCTGGGCATCGCCGGCAAGCCGCAGCAGATGGCGAACCTGATGACGCTCAATCAGAACGGCCAGGCGATTACGCTTTCAAGCGATCTGGCGGATAAGGGCGTTCGCGACCTGGACGGGCTGAAAAAGCTCATTGGGCAGCAGGCGCCCGGCACCTACACCTTCGCGCACACTTTCCCGACCGGGACGCACGCCATGTGGCTCTACTACTGGCTGGCCAGTGCGGGCATTAACCCCTTTGACGACGTGCGCACGGTGGTGGTGCCGCCGCCGCAGATGGTGATGAACATGCGCATTGGCAACATGGTCGGCTTTTGTGTCGGCGAGCCGTGGAACGCCCGGGCCATCAACGACCGAATCGGTTTTACCGCCGCCACGTCGCAGTCCATCTGGGCCGACCATCCGGAAAAAATACTCGGCACGCGCCGCGACTGGGTGGCGAAAAACCCGCACACGGCGCGGGCGCTGGTGAGCGCCGTGATGGAGGCCGCGCGCTGGATCGAAGCCTCCCCGGAAAACAAACGCGAGACCGCGCAGATCCTCTCCCGCCGGGCGTGGCTCAACTGCAAGGAACAGTATCTCACCGGACGCATGCTCGGCGAGTACGACAACGGCCTGGGCCAGCGCTGGCAGGACGCGCACCCGATCCGCTTCTTCAACGAGGGGGCCGTGAGCTACCCGTATCTCTCCGACGGCATGTGGTTCTTAACCCAGTTCCGCCGCTGGGGCTTGCTCAAATCCGCGCCGGACTACGCGGGCATCGCGCAGCGCATTAACCAGACGGCGGTCTGGCAGGATGCCGCCGCGGCGGTGGGGGGCATTACCACACCGACTTCACCACTGCGCAGCAGCACATTGATGGACGGCACCGTCTGGAACGGTACCGACCCGGAAGGATACGCCAGCCGTTTCGCCATTCACCGTAAAGGGGCCTGATTATGCAGCATCTGCAAAAGACGAATTCACACGAGACGCCGGAGAGTGGGGAGGTGATTGTCCTGCCTCCGGTGCAGGTTCGCCGCCGTACGCCGACGTTTGCGCGTCGGATCAACGCGGTCCTTCAGCGCATCATCCCTGCGTTTCTCGGTCTGGGACTGCTGGCCGTGCTCTGGCAGCTGGCGGCGATTAACAGCAAAGGTTTTCCGACGCCGCTCAGCACGCTCGATTCCGCCATCACCCTGTTCGCCGATCCGTTTTATCGCGACGGGCCTAACGATATGGGCATCGGCTGGAACGTGCTCGCCTCATTACAGCGCGTGGCGGTGGGCTTTGGCCTGGCCGCGCTCGCCGGGATCCCGCTCGGCTTCCTGATTGGCCGCTTCACCTTTTTCTCTCGCATGTTCGGCCCGCTGATCGCGCTGTTACGCCCGGTTAGCCCGCTGGCCTGGCTGCCCATAGGCCTGCTGCTGTTCCAGAAAGCGGAGCCCGCGTCGAGCTGGACCATTTTTATCTGCTCCATCTGGCCGATGGTGATCAACACCGCCGAAGGCGTGCGCCGCATTCCGCAGGACTACCTCAACGTGGCCCGGGTGCTGCAGCTTTCCGAGTGGACCATCATGCGCCGCATTCTCTTCCCGGCGGTGCTGCCCGCGGTGCTGACCGGGGTGCGTCTCTCCATCGGCATCGCCTGGCTGGTGATCGTCGCCGCCGAGATGCTCACCGGAGGTTTAGGCATCGGCTTCTGGATCTGGAACGAGTGGAACAACCTCAACGTCGAAAACATTCTCATCGCCATCGTCATCATTGGCGTGGTCGGGCTGCTGCTGGAGCAGGGGCTGATGCTGATCGCCCGCCGCTTTAGCTGGCAGGAAAAATAAGGAGCGAATATGAAACCATTAATTCAGGTCCAGGCCGTGAGCCAGCGTTTTTCCACCGCCAGCGGCGAGTTTCTGGCGCTGCAGAACGTCTCTTTTGATATCCACGAGGGCGAAACCGTCAGCCTGATTGGTCACTCCGGCTGCGGCAAATCGACGCTGCTGAACCTCATCGCCGGTATTACCCTGCCGACGGAAGGCGGTCTGATTTGCGATAACCGCGAAATCGCCGGGCCGGGTCCGGAGCGCGCCGTGGTCTTCCAGAACCATTCGCTGCTGCCGTGGCTCACCTGCTTTGACAACGTGGCCCTGGCGGTCGATCACGTGTTCCGCCACAGCATGAGCAAGGCGGAGCGCAGGGAGTGGATTGAACACAATCTCGACCGCGTGCAGATGGGGCACGCCCTGCACAAGCGCCCGGGGGAGATCTCCGGCGGCATGAAGCAGCGCGTCGGTATTGCCCGCGCGCTGGCGATGAAGCCGAAAGTCCTGCTGATGGATGAACCCTTCGGCGCGCTCGATGCCCTGACGCGCGCGCATCTGCAGGACTCGGTGATGCAGATCCAGCAGGCGCTGAACACCACGATCGTGCTCATTACCCACGACGTGGACGAGGCGGTGCTGCTCTCCGATCGCGTGCTGATGATGACCAACGGCCCGGCGGCCACCGTCGGGGAGATCCTGCGCGTCGATCTGCCGCGCCCGCGCAACCGGGTGCAGCTTGCCGACGACAGCCGCTATCACCACATGCGCCAGCAGATCCTTCATTTCCTCTATGAAAAGCAGCCGAAAGCGGCGTAATGAGGGGGCTTTGATGCGACTGGTCATTATCGGAAATGGCATGGCGGCCACGCGGCTTATTGCCTCGCTCACCGCGCGTGCTGCCGGTTGTTTCGCAATCACCGTCATCGGTGACGAGCCGGAGCATGCCTATAACCGTATCCAGCTTTCGCCGGTGCTGGGCGGTGAAAAGCAGGCTGCAGACATCTCCCTTCAGGATGACGACTGGTACCAGGAACGCGGCGTGACGGTGCTGCGGGGCGAAAAGGCGATCGCCGTGAACGTGGACGCGCGGGAAGTGCAAACCACCGCCCGCACGCTGGGCTGGGATGCGCTGGTGTTTGCCACCGGATCAACGCCCTTTATTCCGCCAATCCCCGGCTGCGATGCGCCGCATGTGTTCACGTTCCGCACCCTGGAGGATACGCGGGCCATTCGGGCGATCGCCGGTCCGGCGGTGGTGCTGGGCGGCGGCGTGCTCGGGGTTGAGACGGCGGCGGCGCTGGCGCGATCAGGTGACAACGTCACGCTTGTTCATCGCGGCCCGTGGCTGATGGAGCAGCAGTTGGATCGGCAGGCGGGAATGCTGCTGGAAGAGGCGCTGGCGGCGCGGGGCGTGCGCTGTGAGTTCGCCTCAGGCATCGCAGCGGTGGGCGGAAATAGCGTGACGCTGCTCAACGGACGCCGCGTCGCCGCCTTGCGCGTGGTGCTGGCGACCGGCGTGCAGCCCAGCGTCGCGCTGGCGCAGGCCAGCGGCATTCGCTGCGCGCGCGGCATCGTGGTGGATCACCAGATGCAAACCTCCGAACCGAACGTCTACGCCATCGGCGAGTGCTGCGAAATTGACGGGCAGACGTTTGGCCTGGTCGCCCCCTGCCTGGCGCAGGCGGAAATCCTCGCCGCGCGGCTGGCCGGGGACGCTACCGCGCCGTTTACCCTGACCGACAGCGGGATGCGCCTCAAGGTGACGGGCGTGGAGCTGTTCAGCCTCGGTCGCGCGGCGGAGCAGGAGGGCGACGTGGTCTGGAGCGCATGGGATCCGCTGACCCGTCACTATCGTCGTTTATTGATCCATCAGGGGGCGCTGGCTGGCGCGCTGCTGATGGGCGACTGCCGCAGCGCGGCAACGTTTACCGATTTACTGGCAACGGCTGCGCCCGCCCACGCGGACTGGCTGTTCGATCGTTTCACTACGCAACCGCAGGTTGCAGGACAGAATGCTATGACAAAACCTACTCTGGTGGTGGTTGGGCACGGTATGGTCGGCCATCATTTCCTCGAAGACTGCGTTAAGCGCAATCTGCATCAGCAGTATCAGATCGTCGTCTTTGGCGAGGAGCGCTATGCCGCCTACGACCGCGTGCATTTGTCGGAATATTTTGGCGGCCGCAGCGCGGCGTCGCTCTCGCTGGTGGAGGGGGATTTCTTTGCCGACAGCGGCATTGAGCTGCGCCTGTCGCAGCAGATCGTCGCTATCGATCGCGACGCGCGCGTGGTGCGCACCGCCAGCGGGCATGAGACCCACTGGGACAAGCTGGTGCTGGCGACCGGCTCATACCCGTTCGTTCCACCCGTGCCGGGCAACGACTTGCCGGGCTGTTTTGTCTACCGCACCCTTGACGACCTGGACAGCATTGCTGCACATGCGGCGGGCTCGCGCCGCGGCGTGGTGATAGGCGGCGGCCTGCTCGGACTGGAGGCGGCGAATGCCCTGAAGCAGCTCGGGCTGGAAACCCACGTGGTGGAGTTTGCGCCCAACCTGATGGCGGTCCAGCTCGACAGCGACGGCGCGGCGATGCTGCGCAAGAAAATCGAGGCGCTGGGCGTCGGCGTTCACACCAGTAAAGCCACGACGGAGATCGCCACCGCGGACGGCGGGCTGGTACTGCGCTTTGCCGATGGCGAACAGCTGGAAACGGACATGGTGGTCTTTTCGGCGGGCATTCGTCCGCAGGACGCGCTGGCGCGCAGCAGCGGGCTGGCTATCGGCGAACGCGGCGGGATCTGCATTGACGACGGCTGCCAGACCTCCGATCCGGACGTGCTGGCCATCGGCGAATGCGCCCTGTGGGAGGGGAAAATCTTCGGACTGGTCGCGCCCGGCTATCAGATGGCGCGGGTGGCCGCCGCCGCGCTGGCGGGTGAGGATAAAACCTTCACCGGCGCGGATATGAGCACTAAGCTCAAGCTGCTCGGCGTGGACGTGGCCTCGTTCGGCGACGCGCACGGGCGCACCCCGGGGGCGCTGAGCTACCAGTGGACGCACGGCCCGCAGCAAGTCTACAAGAAAATCGTGGTCAGCCACGACGGTAAAACGCTGCTCGGCGGCGTGCTGGTGGGCGATGCCAGCGAGTACGCCACGCTGGTGCAGATGATGCTCAACGGGATAGCCCTACCGAAAGAGCCGGAAACGCTCATTTTACCCGCGTCGTCAGGCAGCGCGCCAAAAGCGCTGGGCGTGGCGGCGCTGCCGGAAAGCGCGCAGATCTGTTCGTGTCATAACGTCAGTAAGGGCGACATCTGCCGGGCGGTGAGCGCGGGCGCGGCGGATATCGGCGCCGTTAAGCAGTGCACCAAAGCGGCGACCGGCTGCGGGGGATGTAGCGCGCTGGTGAAGCAGGTGATGGAGTTCCAGCTTGCGGAGCAGGGCGTGGAGGTGAAAAAGGACATTTGCGAGCACTTCCCGTACTCGCGCCAGGAGATATACCACCTCGTGCGGGTCAACCATATCCGCACTTTCGACCAGTTGATTAGCCGCTACGGACAGGGGCACGGATGCGAGATCTGCAAGCCTCTGGTGGGGTCGGTACTCGCCTCCTGCTGGAACGAGTATCTGCTGAAACCGGCGCACCTGCCGCTGCAGGACACCAACGACCGCTACTTCGCCAACATCCAGAAGGACGGCACATACTCCATCGTGCCTCGCATGCCCGCAGGGGAAGTGACGGCCGACGGGCTGATTGCCATCGGGCAGATTGCGAAACGCTACAGCCTGTACAGCAAAATCACCGGCGGACAGCGTATCGACCTGTTTGGCGCCACCCTCGAACAGCTGCCAGAAATCTGGCAGGCGCTGGTGGAGGCCGGTTTTGAAACCGGACACGCCTACGGGAAATCCCTGCGCACGGTGAAATCCTGCGTCGGGTCGACCTGGTGCCGCTACGGCGTGCAGGACTCCACCGGCCTCGCGGTCCGGCTGGAGCACCGCTACAAGGGCCTGCGCGCGCCGCACAAAATCAAAATGGCGGTCTCAGGCTGCACCCGCGAGTGCGCCGAGGCGCAGAGTAAAGACGTGGGGGTCATCGCCACCGATAAGGGCTGGAATCTCTACCTGTGCGGCAACGGCGGGATGAAGCCGCGCCACGCGGATCTCTTCGCCAGCGATCTGGACGACGAAACGCTGATCCGCACCGTCGACCGTTTCCTGATGTTTTACATCCGCACGGCGGATCGCCTGCAGCGCACCAGCACCTGGATGGACAACCTGGAAGGCGGTCTCGACTATCTGCGGGAGGTGATCCTCAACGACAGCCTCGGCATCGCCCACGAGCTGGAGCAGGAGATGGCCCGGGTGGTGGAAACCTACCAGTGCGAATGGCAGACCACGCTCAGCGATCCCAACCGCCTGGCGCTGTTCCGCACGACGGTGAACGACACCGCGCCGGATGAAAGCAAGCGCTGGCAGGAAATTTGCGGCATCGACGATATCCCCGAGCAGGCGGGCATCGGCGCGCGGCTTGGACGTAAGCCGATTGCGCTCTTCCGCTTTGGCAAAACCGTTTACGCCCTCGACGATCGGGAGCCGGGCGGCGATGCGAACGTGCTTTCACGCGGCATTCTTGGCGATGCGGCGGGCGAGCCGGTGGTGATTTCACCGCTCTACAAGCAGCGCATTCGCCTGCGCGACGGCTGTCAGGTAGAGAACGGCGAACCCGCGGTGCGCGCCTGGCCAGTGAAAATTGAAAATGGCAAAGTGTGGGTTGGAAATGATGCCCTGATGATGCGTGCGGAGGCCTCATGACGGAAACCCGGACAACGTGCCCCTATTGCGGGGTGGGCTGCGGCGTGGTCGCCCGCGTGGAAGGTGAAGCGGTCAGCGTTCGGGGAGATGAAACCCATCCTGCGAACCTGGGCCGCCTGTGCGTGAAAGGATCGGCCCTGGGGGAAACGACGGGGTTACAGGGGCGGCTTTTGCGCCCGGTCGTTGACGGCCTTGAGGTGGACTGGGCGCAGGCGCTGAACGCGGCAGGGGAGCGCCTGCGGGAGATTATCGATAAATGGGGGCCGCAGGCGGTGGCGTTTTACGCCTCCGGCCAGCTGTTAACCGAAGATTACTATGCCGCCAACAAGCTGATGAAAGGGTTTATCGGTGCGGCAAACATCGATACCAACTCCCGGCTCTGCATGTCCTCGGCGGTGGTGGGCTACAAGCGCGCCTTTGGTGAAGACGTGGTGCCGTGCGGCTACGAGGATATGGAAAACAGCGATCTGGTGGTGCTGGCTGGCTCGAACGCGGCCTGGACGCATCCGGTGCTGTATCAGCGGCTGGTGCAGGCAAAGCACAGCAATCCGCAGATGAAGGTGGTGGTGATTGACCCGCGCCGCACCGCCACCTGCGATATAGCCGATCTGCATCTGGCGCTCGCCCCCGGCAGCGACGCCGGGCTGTTTGTCGGGTTACTCAATCTGATCCAGGGTGATGAGGAGTGGCCGATTGCCCGCGTGGCGGCGTTTTGCGACCTTCCGTCAGAGGAGATTGCTACCTTTTACGACTGGTTTGTCACCGCGCATCGCGCGATTACGCTCTACACGATGGGGATCAACCAGTCCGCCAGCGGCAGCGACAAGTGTAACGCCATCATTAACGTTCATCTTGCCAGCGGGAAGTTCAACCGTCCGGGCTGCGGCCCGTTTTCGCTGACCGGACAGCCAAACGCGATGGGCGGACGGGAAGTGGGCGGGCTGGCGAACCAGCTGGCGGCGCACATGAACTTTGAGCCGGACGACCTCTCGCGGGTGGCGCGTTTCTGGGGAACGGAACGGCTGGCGCAGACGCCGGGCCTGATGGCGGTGGAGCTGTTTGACGCCATTCCCCGCGGCGAGGTGAAGGCGGTGTGGATCATGGGCACTAACCCCGCCGTGTCGCTTCCGGACAGCCACGCGGTGTGTCAGGCGCTGGCGAGCTGCCCGCTGGTGATGATCTCTGAGGTGATGAAGGATACCGACACCAGCCGATTCGCCCATATCCGTTTTCCGGCGCTGGGCTGGGGAGAGAAGGACGGCACGGTGACCAATTCCGAGCGGCGCATTTCGCGCCAGCGCGCGTTTCTGCCCGCGCCGGGCGAGGCGAAGCCGGACTGGTGGATCGTCGCCCAGATGGCGAAACGGCTGGGCTACGGCGAGGCCTTTACCTGGCAACATCCGCACGAGATTTTTTGCGAACATGCGGCGCTGACGGCCTTTGAAAATGACGGCGCGCGGGCATTGAATCTTCATGAACTGGCTGCGCTAACCCGTGAGGAGTGGGATCAGCTTGAGCCCTGGCAGTGGCCGACGGGGGATTTCCCGTGCCGAAACATCGTTCCCGTTAACCCTCTGTCGCACGGCGCGACGGTCAGCGCGTTATACCCGCTGATTCTCAACTCGGGGCGCATCCGCGATCAGTGGCATACCATGACCCGAACGGGATACGTGGCGAGGCTGATGCAGCATATCGCCGAACCGTTTGTTGAGATTTGCCCCGCAGACGCCGTTCGCTTTTCCCTGTGCGACGGCCAGCTGGCGCGCATCAGCTCGCCGCGCGGCGTGATGGTGGCAAGAGTGCGCATCAGCGACGGGATACGGGAAGGCGAGGCGTTTGCCCCGATGCACTGGAACGCCGGGTTTGCCCGCCAGGGAAAGGTGAATGCGCTGGTGGAAGGGCGCTGCGATCCGGTTTCGGGCCAGCCGGAGAGTAAACAAACCGCCGTCAGGATCCTGCCCTGGCAGCCCGCCTGGCAGGGGGAACTCTATGCCCGGGAATGGCCGGAAATGCCCTCTTCGGCTTACTGGTGGCGTAAAGCCTCACGCCTGACGGTGGCGGGCGATCAACCGCTGCTGTCGTGGGTAATGGAATACGCCAGCGCTCAGGGCTGGCAGCTGCAGGTTGCGCAAACCGGTGAACGCAGCAGCGTGCTGGCCTGGCATGAAGGCCGGCTGATGCTGGGCTTCTGGGAGGGCACCGCGTTAAGGGCGCTGGCGCATGCGGTGATTGAAGCCGCTTTTCATTCCCCACCCGTGCTTCTCGCAGAACGCCACGCCTTGTTGAACGGACAGAGCGTCGGGAAGGCGGCTGATCCGGGACGCATCATCTGCAGCTGTTTCAGCGTCGGAGAGAATACGATAAGGGAGGCGATCGTCGGCGGATGTGATTCCGTCACCGCGCTGGGGGCGACGCTGCGCTGTGGTACGAACTGTGGCTCCTGCGTGCCGGAGCTGAAAGGGCTGTTTCAGGATAATCCTGAAATGTCCGCCAGAACTGCATTTCAAGGCTTATCGCGTTAACATAATAGGAGTTTATTCATAAACACAGGTTCTTATTTACGACGTTGATGGCTGTATCGTCCCGCATTCGTTTGCTGTTATTACTCTCCCTTGTTACGGTCGGAGCCGTTCACGGTGCGCCGAATTCCTTTATGCAGCAGGCGCAAAATCCCTTTGATAATAATGGGGATAGTTTACCCGACCTCGGCATGGCGGCGCCAACGGGCGAGGGGGAAAAACACCTGGCCGAAATGGCGAAAGCCTTCGGTGAGGCCAGCATGACCGACAACGGCCTGACAACGGGCGAGCAGGCGCGTCAGTTTGCGTTTGGCCAGGTGCGCGACGCGGTGAGCGGCGAAGTGAACCAGCAGATTGAGTCCTGGCTTTCGCCCTGGGGGAACGCCAGCGTGAACCTACTGGTGGATAACGATGGCAAATTTAACGGCAGCAGCGGGAGCTGGTTTATCCCCTGGAACGATAACAACCGTTATCTGAGCTGGAGCCAGCTTGGCCTGACCCAGCAGACGGATGGTCTGGTGAGTAACGCTGGAATCGGTCAGCGCTGGATCGCCGGGAAATGGCTGCTGGGTTACAACACCTTTTACGATAACCTGCTGGACGAAAACCTGCAGCGTGCCGGGCTGGGTGCAGAAGCGTGGGGGGAAAATCTGCGCCTGTCAGCAAACTATTATCAGCCCTTTGCCGGCTGGCGCGACCGCTCTGACGTCCAGGAGCAGCGGATGGCGCGCGGCTATGACGTCACCGCGAAAGCCTGGCTGCCGTGGTTCCATCATCTGAATACCAGCGTGAGCTTCGAGCAATACTTCGGCGATAACGTCGATCTCTTCAACAGCGGAACCGGCTATCACAATCCGGTGGCGGTGAATCTGGGGCTTAACTATACCCCCGTACCGCTGGTCACACTGACCGCCGCGCACAAGCAGGGCGAAAGTGGCGCGAGCCAGAATAACCTCGGGCTGAAGCTCAACTATCGTTTTGGCGTGCCGCTGGTGAAGCAGCTTTCCGCCGGTGAAGTCGCCGCCACGCGCTCCCTGCGCGGAAGCCGCTACGACTCGCCGGAGCGCAATAGCCTGCCGGTGATGGAGTTCCGCCAGCGTAAAACGCTGTCCGTCTGGCTGGCGACGCCGCCGTGGGATCTGAAAGGGGGCGAGACCGTTATGCTGAAGCTTCAGGTTCGCAGCACGCACGGCATTCGTCAGATCCACTGGCAGGGGGATACGCAGGCGCTGAGCCTGACGTCGCCGCCCAAAAGCAACAGCAGTCACGGCTGGAGCGTGATTATGCCTGCCTGGGATGACAGTGAAGGGGCGACAAACCGCTGGCACTTGTCGGCGGTGGTGGAAGATGAGAAGGGCCAACGCGTCTCGTCCAATGAGATCGTGCTGACCGTCGTGCAGCCGCTGGTCGCGTTACCGGACAACGACCCGCGCTGGAAGCTTCTGCCGGAGGAGTAATCCTTAAAAAATGCGTTCCTGATGCACCCACACCGCAGCTTCAACGCGGGATTTGAGCTTCATTTTCTTCAGCATATGCTTCACGTGTACTTTGACCGTGCTTTCGGTGATGTCCAGGCGGCGGGCGATCATTTTGTTCGGCAGCCCCTGGGCAATGAGTTTAAGAATATCGCGCTCGCGCGGGGTTAACTGGCTGACGTCGCGATCAGAGGTGGCGCGGTTGGCGCGCAGGCTGGCGGCCAGCACCGGCGTTAAGGCTTCGCTGAGAACCATCTCGCCTGCCGCGGCCTGCTGCAGCGCCTTAAGCAAGTCTTCCGGCTCCATATCTTTGAGCAGATAACCATCCGCGCCGCGCTTCAGCGCCGTGACCACATCCTCTTCATGGTTTGACACGCTAAAGACAACGATGCGCCCGGAAAGCGATTTTTCCCGCAGCTTGTCGAGGGTTTCCAGACCGTTCATGCCGGGCATATTCAGATCGAGCAGGATCAGGTCGGGATCGAGGGATTCGGCAAGCTCAATACCCTGTTCACCGTTGCTGGCTTCGCCAACCACGGTGATATCGGGCGCCATGCTGACCAGCTGTTTCACGCCAGTACGCAGCATCGGATGGTCGTCGATCAGCAGGATGGATGCCGGTTCCTGATTAGTCATGGGTTTCTCCTTGAGCAGTTGTAAGCGGTTTCTCGGGAATAAAGGTGACCACAACTTCCGTGCCACCCGTCTCTCTCCGGCGAACCTGGCAATCACCGCGCAGGCTTTGGGCGCGGTCTCGCATAATAATTAAACCATAGTGGTTAGTGCGTTCGGCATTTTCCGGCACGCCGCGGCCGTTGTCGTGAACCGTGAGCTTCACCTGATTGTTGTGCTGGCTGACGGTGACCGTTACCGCCGTCGCGCCGGAATGCTTAAGCACGTTGCTCAGCGCTTCACGGGCGATCTGCAGTACATGTATGGCCTGGTGGGAGGGGACAAACCGCGGCGGCAGCTGGTAGTCCAGCTTCACCGGGAACCCCAGCCGGGCGCTAAATTCGTGACAGCTGGCCTCCAGCGCCGGACGCAGGCCCGGCTCGGTCAGCTGCAGACGGAAGGTAGTCAGCAGCTCGCGAAGCTGTATCCAGGAGGTGTTCAGCTCGTTGCGGATCTGGCTAAGCAGCTGCTTGTTACTTTCGGGCATCTCTGCATCCTGCATCTGCAGGCAGCTCACCTGCATTTTCATACATGAGAGCGACTGGGCGATCGAGTCGTGAAGCTCGCGGGCGATGGTCGCGCGCTCTTCCATGACGATCAGCTGCTGCTGCTTTTCCTGATGCCTGTCGAGCGCCAGCGTGGCCGTTAGCTGTTCGACCAGCGTATCAACCAGCTGCTGCTGGTCGTGGCTCAGGTGACGCCCGGCTGGCAGCGTTGCCAGCAGAATACCGTACTGGGTGTGGCTGTCGGTCAGGCGCCACTTCAGGGTGGTGCCGCCGGACGTCAGCGGCGGCAGGCCGCGAGGGCAAAGATGGCAGCCTTTGTCATCGCAGGACATATCCGACTGACAGGTAAATTCCTGATGGTTATCTTCGTCTTCCACGTCGTAGACGCGCAGCTCAAGGTCGTGAAGCAGGGTCATATTTTGCAGGCCGTTCAGCACCGGAGAGAGACGTTCGCATAGCGGTACCTGCATGTGCAGACGACGGTTGGCCTGCCACAGGAAGGAAAGGATCTCGTTTTTCTGCTCCAGCCCGGCCGTTTTTTCCTGAACGCGCTGTTCCAGCACCGAGTAGCTCTCGGAGAGCTCTGCCGACATGGTGTTGAGCGCCTGGCCGAGCATGGCCATCTCGTTGCGCCCACTGATGTGCGTGCGCTGGGTAAAATCGCGTGCGGTCACCGCGCGGGCCATCGCCAGCAGCTGTTTCCACGGGTTCAGCAGCCGCGCGCGGAGCCAGACGATGGTGAAGATCAGCAGCAGCCCCATAAACAGCGCCATGGCGCGGTGCACCATCACCACCCGGTCAATGCGTAATTCTGTGGTTTGGTCGAAAGAGGAGACCAGCGCATCGATGCGTGAGACGAACCCCGCCACGTCCTGCGCAACGGTTTCCGTGCTGCGCGCCTGTTTCAGCCCTGGCTGCAGCTGGGTGTGCCAGTAGCCCTGAAGGGCTTTAAGCTGGGATTGCTGACCGGCGCGGATGGCGGCGTTTTCCAGTTCGGGGCTGAAGACCGTGCGCTCCATTTCATCAATCAGGGGCCGATCGTCCTGCGTCAGGGGAACCGACGCCAGCAGGCGATAACTCTGCATGCGTAGCGAGCCTGCCTCGTTGATGGCATGCGCATTACCCTGTACTCCCTGTACCAGCCAGCCGGAGATCGCCATGCCGGTCACGCCGATGGCGGTGGACAGCAAAACAATCAGAGCGAGCTGATTCACGAGCGTCAGCGGAGATAAACATCTTTTTAACATAGAGGTGGCGTGCTCCTGACGTGGCCTGCTTGCAGGAATGGCGCTATTCTGGTGCATACCCTGGAGTATACCCATACCAATAAAGGATTACCCCTAAATTGCCAACGGAGTAGGGGGAAGGAGGTGGGGGTAGTCTGGAATCGTCAGTGCCGTGAAAAACCACGTCTTTTTCACCGAATTAGCCTACTCACTAAGGGTGAGGCTTTATTTTACGCCGCAAATCCTCCCACTTTTCCTTTGATTTATATCAACTTACCGCCGCCCTAAAACCCTAATGTTTGCAGCATCATTCGAGAATCAGAGGTGTCTATGAGTCACTCATCCGCTCCCGAAAGGGAAAAGGGTGCCGTTATTACAGACTGGCGTCCAGAGGATCCGGCGTTCTGGCAACAGCGCGGCCATCGTGTAGCAAGCCGGAATCTGTGGATTTCCGTGCCGTGTTTGTTATTAGCGTTTTGCGTATGGATGTTGTTTAGCGCGGTGGCGGTCAACCTGCCCAAAGTCGGGTTTACGTTTACGACCGATCAGCTGTTCATGCTGACCGCGCTGCCGTCACTGTCAGGCGCGCTGCTGCGGGTACCTTACGCGTTTATGGTGCCGGTGTTTGGCGGTCGTCGCTGGACGGCGTTCAGTACGGGTATCATGATCGTTCCCTGCGTCTGGCTCGGCTTCGCGGTGCAGGATACCTCTACGCCGTTCAGCGTGTTCGTGATTATCTCCCTGCTGTGCGGTTTTGCGGGCGCGAACTTCGCCTCCAGCATGGCGAACATCAGCTTCTTCTTCCCGAAAGCGAAGCAGGGCGGTGCGCTGGGCATTAACGGCGGCCTGGGGAACATGGGCGTCAGCGTGATGCAGCTCATTGCCCCGCTGGCGATCTCCGTTTCTATTTTCGCGGCCTTTGGCGGCGGTGGCGTTGAGCAGGCGGATGGTTCTTCCCTCTATCTGCAGAACGCCGCCTGGATCTGGGTACCTTTCCTGGTGGTCTTCACCCTCGCAGCCTGGTTCTTTATGAACGACCTGTCCGCGTCGAAGGCGTCGCTGAGCGAACAGCTGCCGGTGCTGAAGCGCGGACACCTCTGGGTGATGGCACTGCTGTATCTGGCCACCTTCGGTTCGTTTATCGGCTTCTCGGCGGGCTTCGCGATGCTGTCGAAAACCCAGTTTCCGGAGATTCAGATCCTGCAATTCGCCTTCTTCGGACCGTTTATCGGTGCCCTGGCGCGTTCGCTGGGCGGTATGGTCTCTGACCGTCTCGGCGGTACCCGCGTGACGCTGGTGAACTTCGTCGTGATGGCGGTCTTCTGCGCGCTGCTGTTCCTGACGCTGCCCGCTGACGGACAGGGCGGTAACTTCATCGCCTTCTTCGGCGTGTTTATGGTGCTGTTCCTGACGGCCGGGCTCGGGAGTGCGTCTACCTTCCAGATGATCTCCGTGATCTTCCGTAAGCTGACGATGGATCGCGTGAAGGCGCAGGGCGGGAGCGAAGAGCAGGCCATGCGCGAAGCGGCGACGGATACGGCCGCGGCGCTGGGCTTTATCTCTGCCATCGGCGCGATTGGCGGCTTCTTTATCCCGAAAGCGTTCGGTATCTCTCTGGACCTGACCGGCTCTCCGGCCGGTGCCATGAAAGTCTTCCTCGTCTTCTATATCGCCTGCGTTGTGATTACGTGGCTGGTATATGGCCGAAATACCAAGAAAAATAAGTAAGTGTGATTATCCGTTTACGCGGCCTTCGGGCCGCGTTTTTTTTTAGCCTGAATAATAGTTACAACATACTCACGGCTTTTACGGTAGACGCCTGCGGCGGCACTGCGATCGCCATCGCTTTGCAGGTAGGTCTACCCCTTAATACCTGAGAGGTTAAATTTTGACTGGCTTTTTGTACGATAAAATAAAAATAATTATATATTTCATGGTGATATGAAATTTTTGAGGATACCGCTTTGGTGGTATTTGGTGTAGCCCCACCCCGGAAAGTCCCTCCTCGTCTTGATCGTTATCAATTCTCCCCCTCTTTCAGGGCGTTACCTTCGCTACAAATCAGCAATGTCGATTTAGAGAGCCACAGGCTCCACACAGGAGATACCCGATGAGCAAATTTTTGGACCGGTTTCGCTACTTCAAACAGAAGGGTGAAACTTTTGCCGATGGGCACGGCCAGGTTCTGGATACCAACCGGGACTGGGAAGACGGTTACCGCCAGCGCTGGCAGCATGACAAAGTCGTCCGTTCGACCCACGGCGTGAACTGTACTGGCTCATGTAGCTGGAAGATTTTCGTTAAAAACGGTCTGGTGACCTGGGAAATGCAGCAGACCGACTATCCGCGCACCCGCCCGGATATGCCAAACCACGAACCGCGCGGCTGCCCGCGCGGTGCCAGCTACTCCTGGTATCTCTACAGCGCCAACCGTCTGAAATACCCGCTGATGCGTAAGCGCCTGATGAAAATGTGGCGTGAGGCGAAAGCGCAGCACAGCGATCCGGTTGATGCCTGGGCGTCCATCATCGAAGACGCGGACAAAGCAAAAAGCTTCAAGCAGGCTCGCGGTCGCGGTGGTTTCGTTCGCTCCTCATGGAAAGAGGTAAACGAGCTGATTGCCGCCTCCAACGTCTACACCGTTAAAACCTACGGTCCTGACCGCGTGGCGGGCTTCTCGCCTATCCCGGCGATGTCGATGGTCTCTTACGCCTCCGGGGCGCGCTATCTGTCGCTGATCGGCGGTACCTGCCTGAGCTTCTACGACTGGTACTGCGACCTGCCGCCTGCGTCTCCGCAGACCTGGGGCGAGCAGACCGACGTGCCGGAGTCTGCGGACTGGTACAACTCCAGCTACATCATCGCCTGGGGCTCAAACGTTCCTCAGACCCGCACGCCGGACGCGCACTTCTTTACCGAAGTCCGTTACAAAGGCACTAAAACCGTGGCGGTCACCCCTGATTACGCGGAAATCGCCAAGCTTTGCGATCTGTGGCTGGCGCCGAAACAGGGTACCGACGCCGCGATGGCGATGGCGATGGGACACGTCATGCTGCGTGAATTCCACCTCGATAAGCCAAGCCAGTACTTCACCGACTACGTTCGCCGCTACACCGACATGCCGATGCTGGTGATGCTGGAAGAGCGTGAGGGCTACTATGCCGCGGGCCGCACGCTGCGCGCGGCCGATCTGGTGGATTCGCTGGGCCAGGAAAATAACCCTGAGTGGAAAACCGTTGCGTATAACAGCAACGGCGAGCTGGTGGCGCCAAACGGCTCTATCGGCTTCCGCTGGGGCGAGAAGGGCAAGTGGAACCTTGAGCAACGCAACGGCACCACCGGCGAAGAGACGGAGCTTCGCCTGAGCATGCTGGGCAGCCAGGACGAGATCGCCGAGGTCGGGTTCCCGTACTTCGGCGGCGAAGGTTCCGAGCACTTCAACAAGGTCGAACTGAAAAACGTTCTGATGCACAAGCTGCCGGTTAAGCGCCTGCAGCTGGCCGACGGTTCTACCGCGCTGGTCACCACCGTTTATGACCTGACCATGGCGAACTACGGTCTGGAGCGCGGTCTGGGCGATGAAAACTGCGCAACCGGCTATGACGACGTGAAGGCCTACACCCCGGCATGGGCGGAACAGATCACCGGTGTGCCACGCGCGCACATTACCCGTATCGCCCGTGAGTTCGCTGAAAACGCGGACAAAACGCACGGCCGTTCGATGATCATCGTCGGTGCGGGTCTGAACCACTGGTATCACCTCGATATGAACTATCGCGGTCTGATCAACATGCTGATCTTCTGCGGCTGCGTCGGTCAGAGCGGCGGCGGCTGGGCACACTACGTCGGCCAAGAAAAACTGCGTCCGCAGACCGGCTGGCAGCCGCTGGCGTTTGCCCTCGACTGGCAGCGTCCGGCACGTCACATGAACAGCACCTCCTACTTCTATAACCACTCCAGCCAGTGGCGCTACGAAACGGTCACCGCGCAGGAGCTACTGTCGCCGATGGCGGATAAATCCCGCTACAGCGGCCACCTGATTGACTTCAACGTGCGCGCCGAGCGCATGGGCTGGCTGCCGTCTGCGCCACAGCTGGGCACTAACCCGCTGCGTATTGCGGAAGCGGCGAAGCAGGCGGGCATGTCACCGGTGGATTACACCGTGAAATCCCTGAAGGATGGCTCCATCCGCTTCGCGGCTGAACAGCCGGAGAACGGTAAAAACCATCCGCGTAACCTGTTCATCTGGCGTTCCAACCTGCTGGGCTCGTCCGGTAAAGGCCACGAGTACATGCTGAAATACCTGCTCGGTACCGAAAACGGTATCCAGGGGAAAGATCTCGGCAAGCAGGGCGGCGTGAAGCCGGAAGAGGTGGAGTGGAAAGATAACGGTCTCGACGGCAAGCTGGATCTGGTGGTGACGCTCGACTTCCGTCTGTCCAGCACCTGCCTGTACTCCGACATCGTGCTGCCAACCGCGACCTGGTACGAAAAAGACGACATGAATACCTCGGATATGCATCCGTTTATTCATCCGCTGTCCGCGGCCGTTGACCCGGCGTGGGAATCGAAAAGCGACTGGGATATCTACAAAGACATCGCGAAGAAATTCTCCGAAGTTTGCGTTGGGCACCTCGGCAAAGAGACCGACGTGGTGACCCTGCCAATTCAGCACGACTCCGCCGCCGAACTGGCGCAGCCGCTGGACGTGAAGGACTGGAAAAAAGGTGAATGTGACCTGATCCCGGGCGTAACCGCGCCGCACATTATTCCGGTTGAACGCGACTATCCGGCAACCTACGAGCGCTTTACCTCTATCGGCCCGCTGATGGAGAAAATCGGTAACGGCGGGAAAGGGATCGCCTGGAACACCCAGAGCGAAATGGATCTGCTGCGCAAGCTCAACTACACCAAAGCGGACGGCCCGGCGAAAGGCCAGCCCATGCTGAACACGGCGGTTGATGCGGCAGAGATGATCCTGACCCTGGCCCCGGAAACCAACGGCCACGTGGCGGTGAAAGCCTGGGCGGCACTGAGCGAGTTTACCGGTCGCGACCATACGCACCTGGCGACGAATAAAGAGGAAGAGAAAATCCGCTTCCGCGATATTCAGGCGCAGCCGCGCAAGATTATCTCCAGCCCGACCTGGTCAGGCCTGGAAGATGAGCACGTGTCTTATAACGCGGGCTACACCAACGTTCACGAGCTGATCCCATGGCGCACCCTGTCAGGCCGTCAGTCGCTGTATCAGGATCACCAGTGGATGCGCGACTTCGGTGAAAGCCTGCTGGTCTACCGTCCGCCAATCGACACCCGCTCCGTGAAAGCCGTGATGGGCGCGAAATCGAACGGTAACCCGGAGAAGGCGCTGAACTTCCTGACGCCGCACCAGAAATGGGGCATTCACTCCACCTACAGCGACAACCTGCTGATGCTGACCCTGTCTCGCGGCGGTCCGATTGTCTGGATGAGCGAAACGGACGCCAAAGACCTGGAGATCGAAGATAACGACTGGATCGAAGTGTTCAACAGCAACGGTGCCCTGACGGCGCGTGCGGTGGTGAGCCAGCGCGTACCGGCCGGGATGACCATGATGTATCACGCGCAGGAACGCATCGTTAACCTGCCGGGGTCAGAAATTACCGAGCAGCGCGGCGGGATCCACAACTCCGTGACCCGCATTACGCCGAAGCCGACCCACATGATCGGCGGCTATGCGCAGCTGGCCTACGGCTTTAACTACTACGGCACCGTTGGATCGAACCGCGATGAGTTCGTGGTGGTACGTAAGATGAAGAACATTAACTGGTTAGACGGCGAAGGTAATGACCAGGTACAGGAGAGCGTAAAATGAAAATTCGTTCACAAGTCGGCATGGTGCTGAATCTGGATAAATGCATCGGCTGCCATACCTGCTCGGTCACCTGTAAAAACGTCTGGACCAGCCGCGAAGGTATGGAGTACGCCTGGTTCAACAACGTGGAAAGCAAGCCGGGCACCGGCTTCCCGACCGACTGGGAAAACCAGGAGAAGTGGAAGGGCGGCTGGATCCGTAAAATCAACGGCAAGCTGCAGCCGCGCATGGGTAACCGCGCGATGCTGCTGGGTAAAATCTTCGCTAACCCGCACCTGCCGGGCATCGACGATTACTACGAGCCGTTTGACTACGACTACCAGAACCTGCACAACGCGCCGGAAAGCAAGCACCAGCCGATCGCCCGTCCTCGCTCGCTGATCACCGGTCAGCGCATGGACAAAATTACCAGCGGTCCAAACTGGGAAGAGATTCTGGGCGGCGAGTTCGAGAAGCGCGCCAAAGACCAGAACTTCGAGAACATGCAGAAGGCGATGTACGGTCAGTTCGAAAATACCTTCATGATGTATCTGCCGCGCCTGTGCGAGCACTGTCTCAACCCGGCGTGCGTGGCGACCTGCCCAAGCGGCGCCATCTACAAGCGTGAAGAAGACGGCATCGTGCTGATCGACCAGGACAAGTGCCGCGGTTGGCGTATGTGCATCACCGGCTGCCCGTACAAAAAGATCTACTTCAACTGGAAGAGCGGCAAGTCTGAGAAGTGCATCTTCTGCTACCCGCGTATTGAAGCCGGAATGCCGACCGTCTGCTCAGAAAGCTGCGTAGGCCGTATTCGCTACCTCGGCGTGCTGCTGTATGACGCGGACGCGATTGAAAACGCCGCCAGCACCGAGCACGAGAAGGATCTGTATCAGCGTCAGCTGGACGTGTTCCTCGATCCGAACGATCCGAAGGTGATTGAGCAGGCGCTGAAGGACGGCGTGCCGCAGAGCGTGATTGACGCGGCGCAGCAGTCACCGGTGTACAAAATGGCAATGGACTGGAAGCTCGCGCTGCCGCTGCACCCGGAATACCGTACCCTGCCGATGGTCTGGTACGTACCGCCGCTGTCGCCGATTCAGTCCGCGGCTGATGCGGGCGAACTGGGCAGCAACGGCATCCTGCCGGACGTTGAAAGCCTGCGCATTCCGGTTCAGTACCTGGCGAACCTGTTGACCGCCGGGGATACCCAGCCGGTACTGCTCGCGCTTAAGCGTATGCTGGCGATGCGTCACTTCAAACGTGCGGAAACCGTAGACGGCGTGACCGATACCCGCGCGCTGGAAGAGGTCGGTCTGACCGAAGCGCAGGCGCAGGAGATGTACCGCTATCTGGCGATTGCCAACTACGAAGACCGTTTCGTGGTGCCGAGCAGCCACCGTGAGCTGGCGCGGGAAGCCTTCCCGGAAAAAAATGGCTGTGGCTTTACCTTTGGCGACGGTTGCCACGGGTCAGACAGCAAATTTAACCTGTTCAACAGCCGCCGCATCGATGCCATGGATGTGACCAGCAAAACGGAGCCGCACCAATGATTGAACTCGTCATTGTTTCGCGTCTGCTCGAGTACCCGGATGCTGCGCTTGCGCAGCATCAGCAGGAACTCTTTGATGCACTCGCGTCATCTGAAAACCTGGATAAAGACGATGCCCAGCGGCTTGGCGTTTTCCTCCGCGATCTGCTGGCGCGCGACCTTCTGGATGCCCAGTCGGACTACAGCCAGCTGTTTGACCGGGGGCGTGCGACCTCGTTGCTGCTGTTTGAACACGTCCACGGTGAATCCCGCGACCGCGGTCAGGCGATGGTGGACCTGATGGCCCAGTATGAACAGCACGGCCTGCAGCTCGACAGCCGCGAACTGCCGGACCATCTGCCGCTCTATCTGGAGTACCTGGCGCAGCTGCCGAAAGAGGAGGCGCTGGGCGGTCTGCAGGACATCGCGCCGATCCTGGCGCTGCTCGGCGCGCGTCTTCAGCAGCGCGAGAGCCGCTATGCGGTGCTGTTCGATCTGCTGGTGAAGCTGGCCAACGCCGCGGTCGACAGTGAAAAAGTGGCGGAGAAAATCGCGGATGAAGCCCGCGACGATACCCCACAGGCGCTGGATGCGGTCTGGGAAGAAGAGCAGGTGAAATTCTTTGCTGACCAGAACTGCGGCGAGTCTGAAATCTCCGCTCACCAGCGTCGCTTTGCCGGCGCGGTTGCCCCGCAATATTTGAATATCTCTAACGGAGGACGGCACTAATGCACTTCCTGAATATGTTCTTCTTTGACATTTACCCGTATATCGCGGGCACCGTGTTCCTGGTGGGAAGCTGGCTGCGTTACGACTACGGCCAGTACAGCTGGCGTGCGGCCTCCAGCCAGATGCTGGACCGCAAAGGGATGCATGTGGGCTCTAACCTGTTCCACATCGGTATTCTGGGGATTTTTGCCGGTCACTTCCTCGGGATGCTGACGCCGCACTGGATGTATGAAGCGTGGCTACCGATTGAGGTGAAGCAGAAGATGGCGATGATCGCCGGCGGTGCCTGCGGCGTGATGACTCTGGTGGGAGGCCTGCTGCTGCTGAAACGTCGTCTGTTCAGCCCTCGCGTGCGTGCGACCACGACCGCAGCGGACATCCTGATCCTCTCCCTGCTGATGGTGCAGTGTGCGCTGGGCCTGCTGACCATTCCGTTCTCGGCGCAGCATATGGACGGCAGCGAAATGATGAAGCTGGTGGGGTGGGCACAGTCCGTGGTGACCTTCCACGGCGGAGCCTCCGCGCACCTGGACGGCGTGGCGTTTATCTTCCGCGTTCACCTTGTGCTGGGTATGACGCTGTTTGTGCTGTTCCCGTTCTCTCGTCTGGTGCATATCTGGAGCGCGCCGGTGGAGTACCTGACGCGCAAATACCAGATTGTGCGCGCCCGCCGCTAATTCGTCGTTTTGATACCAACCCCGCACTCGCGGGGTTTTTTTTCGCCCCAGCCCAGGTTATTGCCCGCGGCAGCAAACAGGATCAGCGCGCCGCCCGCCAGCTGGGTCAGGTTCAGCGAGTGTCCGAACACCAGATTATCGACAACGATCGCCACCACCGGATAGATAAACGACAGGGAGCCGGTAATGGGCGTAGGCAGCTTCTGGATAGCGCTGTAGAGCAGCTGGTACATAATGCCGGTATGGACGATGCCCAGCGTCAGCAGGGTAGGCCAGGGAAAATCACCGGAAAATGACGGCATGCTGGCAAACGGCAAAAGCATCACGACGCCCGCCAGCACCTGGATAAAGGCAATATGCTGCGGCGCAACGGATCTGAGTTTACGGGCAATAATGGCCGTGACCGCGTAGAAGAAAGCCGCGGCCATCGCCAGACCGATTCCGGCGAGCCATTCACCGCCGTGCGCGCCGGTCAGCTCGCTGGAGAGCAAGATCACCACGCCGCCAAAGGCGAGGAATAGCCAGCCCCATTTCACCAGGCTGACGCGCTCGCCTAAAAACATCCCCATCAGGACCAGCATAAACGGCTGGGTGTTATACACCACGGTCGAAAGGCCAATCGAGATCCGTTCATAGGCCGCGAAGAGCAGCAGCCAGTTCACCACGAGCGCTACGCCGCCGAGAATAGCCAGCAGTAGAGTAGTACGGGTGAGGGGGCTAAAGGGTTTTTGACTTACCCGGATAAAAATGAAAAGCGCTATTGCCCCAATAAGGCAGCGCCAGAACACCACTTCCGTCACCGGCAGACCGCTGAGCAAAACAAACGCGCCGATAGAGCCGGAAATTAACATCGCCAGGCTCATCTGCCCGACGCCTTTTTGTAAATCACGCATCATCCACCTCCTGATTAATGACCCTATTGTCGAAAATCGCTGTCGGGTTTTACAGGATTGATATAAGGTTGAAGGAAGAAATCACTTTTAAAAATTAGGTGAAAAGAATGGAATACCTTATCGATGATATCGATCGGCAAATTTTAGCCTGTCTGGTCGAGGATGCGCGCATGTCGTTGAAGGTGCTCAGCGGACGCATCGGTCTGACGTCCCCCAGCACGGCAGAACGCCTGAAGAGGCTGGAAGAGCGCGGCGTGATTCAGGGGTATGGCGCACGGGTGAATCTGGCAGCGCTGGGGTATACCCTGCAGGCGCTGGTGCGCGTGCGGCCTTTGCCGGGGCTGTTGCATAAGGTGGATAAATACATTCAGGCGATGCCGGAGTGTATTGAGAGCGACAAAGTCACCGGGGAAGATTGCTTTGTGATTAGGCTGGTGGTGCGCTCGATAGAGCAACTGGATGTGCTGCTGGACGGCCTGGCGGAGCATGCCCAGTGCAATACGTCGATTGTGAAAAGTTCACCGGTGAAGCGTCGTTTGCCGCCGATGTAAACTTCTGGCTTCTGTCGCCGGGTGGCGGCCGCGCCTACGAAGGCTTCCCCGTTACGGAAATGCATGATGCATGGTGCGCACGTAAGGTTTGGAGTCGTTTGAAAGTGATGGTGGTGGGGGAAGGATTCGAACCTTCGAAGTCGATGACGGCAGATTTACAGTCTGCTCCCTTTGGCCGCTCGGGAACCCCACCAGGGGTAATTCAAATTTTGAGGTCGTGCTGAGAGATGGTGGTGGGGGAAGGATTCGAACCTTCGAAGTCGATGACGGCAGATTTACAGTCTGCTCCCTTTGGCCGCTCGGGAACCCCACCACGGGGTAATGCTTTTACTGGCCTGCTTCCTGCTGGAAGCGGGGCGCATCATATCAAATGAGACGCCCCTGTAAAGCATTCCTTTAGGTAAATGAAGCTGTTTGCCTGCTTTTTATCCGTAAAGGTGCAAAGCTAATCAATTCATTTTCCGAAAGATTAAAGAATGATGGTTCTGTTGCCGTAGACAAAGACACGCTGCGCCAGCACCTGATACAGCGCACGACTCAGCACGTTCTTCTCAACGTCACGCCCTGCACGCATCATGTCCTCGGCCGTGTAGGTATGGTCCACGTGAATCACGTCCTGCATGATGATTGGACCTTCATCCAGGTTGTCATTCACGTAGTGTGCGGTCGCACCGATGATCTTCACGCCGCGCTCGTAGGCCTGGTGGTAGGGACGCGCGCCAATAAAGGCCGGCAGGAACGAGTGGTGAATGTTGATGATCTTGTTCGGGAAACGCGCCACGAAGGATGGCGTTAACACGCGCATATATTTCGCCAGCACCACGTAGTCCGGGTTATGCGCTTCAATGGCCCGGGCCATCAGATCGTCGTGCTCTTCGCGGGTATGGCCTTCATGGCTGACCAGCTCAAACGGAATATCAAAACGCTCGACCAGCGTGCGCAGCGTCTCATGGTTGCCAATAACGGCAGCTATTTCCACGTCCAGACCGCCGTAGTTTGCTTTCATCAGCAGGTCGCCAAGACAGTGTGCTTCTTTGGTCACCAGGATCACGATGCGGCGTCGACCGGCTGGGGTCAGTTCGCGCACGGAGCCTTCCGGAAGCGCGCTGTCGAGATCGGCAAGCAGGGTGGTGTCGTTGAAAATACCCTCGAGTTCAGTACGCATAAAGAAGCGGCCGGTACGGTGGTCAACGAACTCGTTGTTCTGCACGATATTCAGTTCATGTTTGTAGCAAATGTTGGTAATTCGTGCGATCAGCCCTTTTTGATCGGGACAGATGGTGCGCAGAACTTTACGTTGTAATGATTGCATCGCCGGGAAATCCTGTTTGTATTTGCGAAGTCTGGGTTGTCAGGCATTACTGCCCGCAACACTTTTTAAATTTTTTACCTGAACCACACGGGCAGGGATCGTTACGACCAAACTGTGGGCGTGTTCCGTCAATATAATACCACTGCCCGCTTTCCTTTAAGAACCGGGAACGCTCGATAATGGCCCCCGGTTTATTATTCTCGTTAAAACGGGCGACAAAACTGACGTAACCTTCATCAACGTGACTGCCCGTTGCGGAATCATAGACGGTAAGGCCGAGCCACTGCGTGTTCGCGAAGCCGGCTTCGATGTCCTGTCTGAATTCGGCAGCGTGGCAGGAGGGATGCCAGGTTTTAATCAGGTAGTCTGCGTCTTTGATCACAAAAGCAGTGTAACGTGAACGCATGAGGTGTGACGGGTCTGGTGCAACCTGATCGCCAGACAGATATCGCTGGCAACATAGGCTATACTCCAGAGCGCTACCACAAGGGCAGAGTTGAGACACGATTCTCTTCCTGGAACAAAAAATAAAGGCGTAAAACGCTTCGGGTAGCACTATGTTAACTGAGCTGTTGCGTTGACGCTATGTCAGGAATCCAGGGGAAGTAAAACAGGGCTAATGAGAAAGGTAAAAATTGGACTGGCGCTGGGCTCAGGTGCAGCCCGGGGATGGTCACACATCGGCGTGATTAATGCCTTAAACAAGATGGGCATTGGCGTAGATATTGTCGCAGGGTGTTCAATAGGATCGCTTGTCGGCTCCGCTTACGCGTGCGGGAAGCTTCCTGAACTTGAGACATGGGTGCGTTCCTTCAGCTACTGGGACGTCCTGCGTCTGATGGACCTCTCGTGGCAGCGTGGCGGGCTGTTGCGCGGCGAACGCGTCTTTAACCAGTTCCGTCAGGTTATGCCTCTCGAAGACTTCACGGATTGTCAGATGCCCTTCGGCGCCGTCGCGACGAACCTCAGCACGGGACGCGAACTGTGGTTAACCGAAGGGGATATCCATCTTGCCGTGCGCGCCTCCTGCAGCATGCCGGGGCTCATGGCACCTGTCCCACACAACGGTTACTGGCTTGTCGACGGGGGCGTCGTGAACCCGGTTCCCATCTCTCTGACTCGTGCAATGGGGGCGGATATCGTGATTGCCGTCGACCTGCAGCACGACGCCCACCTGATGCAACAGGACCTCATGCCGGTCAATCTCCAGAGCGAAGATGCCGAGGGCGAGAAACTGGCCTGGCATGAGCGCCTGCGCGGCAGAATCGGGCGTATGGCTGCGCGACGCTCGGTTGCCGCGCCGACGGCGATAGAAATCATGACCACGTCAATCCAGGTTCTGGAGAATCGCCTCAAGCGCAATCGTATGGCAGGCGACCCTCCGGATATTCTTATTCAGCCGTACTGTCCGCAAATCTCTACTCTTGATTTCCATAGGGCTGAGGCCGCCATCGCAGCGGGCTCGTTAGCCGTCGAAAAGAAAATGGACGAATTGTTGCCTTTTGTGCAGACCGCACGTTAAGCACCTTTTTTTGACTACTTCAGCAAAATCTGACAGGCGATAGTGCCGATCGCATGCCACTATTTAGTTACTGTCAGCCAGGGGAGGAACCATGACGCAGCCATTGGCCGGAAAACACATTTTGATTGTTGAAGACGAGCCCGTTTTCCGATCGCTACTGGATTCGTGGTTATCATCGCTGGGAGCCATCACTTCACTGGCTGAAGATGGTATCGACGCCCTGGAAAAAATGATCAGCATTACGCCCGATTTGATGATTTGCGACATTGCGATGCCGCGCATGAATGGACTGAAGCTGGTTGAACATCTGCGTAACGAAGGTAACCAGACGCCGATTCTGGTGATCTCTGCCACAGAGAATATGGCGGATATCGCCAAAGCATTGCGTCTTGGCGTACAGGATATTCTGCTTAAACCGGTCAAGGATCTGAACCGGCTGCGAGAAACGGTCTTAGCGTGCCTTTATCCGAATATGTTTAATTCCCGGGTAGAGGAAGAGGAGCGTCTTTTCCAGGACTGGGATGCCCTGGTGAGTGATCCTCCAGCTGCGGCGAAACTGTTGCAAGAACTTCAGCCGCCTGTACAGCAAACTATTTCACATTGCCGCGTAAATTATCGCCAGCTAGTGGCGGCTGACCAGCCGGGACTCGTGCTGGATATCGCACCATTATCTGATTCCGACCTTGCGTTTTATTCTCTGGATGTCACCCGTGCGGGGGATAATGGCGTATTAGCCGCGTTGCTTCTTCGCGCGCTATTTAATGGTTTGTTGCAGGAACAGTTATCGCATCAGGGACAACGGCTGCCGGAGTTAGGCAGTTTACTCAAACAGGTAAACCAGCTTTTTCGTCAGGCCAATTTACCTGGACAGTTCCCGCTGCTGGTCGGCTATTACCACAGCGGTTTAAAAAATCTGATCCTCGTCTCAGCAGGTCTCAACGCTTCACTGAATACCGGTGAACATCATATTGAGGTGAGTAACGGTGTGCCGCTTGGGACATTGGGCACGGCTTATCTTAATCAAATTAGCCACCGCTGTTCCTCCTGGCAGTGCCAAATTTGGGGCGCCGGGGGACGGCTACGCTTAATGTTGTCCACGGAATAAGCAATTGGATCTTAATTTTAAGATTGCTTTACCTGTGTTTTACGGGGAGTGCTACTATCGCTGCCCAGATTCATGCGTATTTGTCCTAATTGATCGGCAACGCGTTCTTTTCAGACCCGGACTGCGGGGCGAGGCTGATATACTCAACGCGTTATTTATTGCATAAAAGTTCAAAACTTGAACAGCTCAGGAGAATTTGAATGGCTGCCCTAAATTCGAAAGTCAGAAAGGCCGTCATCCCGGTAGCGGGATTGGGGACCAGGATGTTACCAGCAACTAAGGCAATTCCTAAAGAGATGCTGCCTCTGGTTGATAAGCCATTAATCCAGTATGTCGTTAATGAATGTATCGCAGCCGGCATCACCGAAATTGTGCTGGTTACGCATTCATCTAAAAACTCTATCGAAAACCATTTCGATACAAGCTTTGAACTTGAAGCCATGCTGGAAAAACGTGTTAAGCGTCAGCTGTTAGAAGAAGTTCAGTCTATTTGCCCGCCACACGTTACCATTATGCAGGTTCGTCAGGGCCTGGCTAAAGGTCTGGGCCACGCTGTTATGTGTGCACATCCTGTTGTAGGTGATGAGCCTGTAGCGGTAATTCTGCCTGACGTAATTCTGGACGAATACGAATCCGATCTTTCCCAGGATAACCTGGCAGAGATGATCAAACGTTTCGACGAAACCGGTAGCAGCCAGATTATGGTTGAGCCTGTTGAAGACGTGACGGCATACGGTGTGGTTGACTGCAAAGGCGTTAACCTTGAGCCGGGCGAAAGCGTGCCAATGGTTGGCGTGGTAGAGAAGCCTAAAGCCGACGTAGCGCCTTCAAACCTGGCCGTTGTAGGTCGCTATGTCCTGAGCGCTGAAATCTGGCCTCTGCTGGCTAAAACGCCTCCAGGAGCGGGTGATGAGATTCAGCTGACGGATGCCATTGATATGCTGATCGAGAAAGAGACCGTTGAGGCTTACCATATGAAAGGTAAGAGCCATGACTGCGGTAATAAGCTTGGTTATATGCAGGCGTTCGTTGAATATGGTATTCGCCACAATACTCTTGGTGAAGAATTTAAAACCTGGCTCAAAGAGAGCGTAGGTATTAAGAAATAAGCCACGGTTACATATGTCCGAAACCGGTGAGGCGCTGCCCACCGGTTTTTTTATGCCCTAAACACTTCTGAAACCTGTCTCTAAGTACAGTTATTAAAATTGCCAAATAATGCTTTATGACAGAATGTAAGGGGATGTTTGCGCCAAATTTAGGTTAAAAAAAATCCCGCATTACGCGGGATTTTTCTGAATACTGCTGGATTAATCCTTGATCAGGAAGTCGTCCAGCTGTTTACCTTGTTCGTCCATGGCTTTCTTGATAACAGCAGGAGTGCGGCCCTGGCCAGTCCAGGTTTTAGTTTCGCCGTTCTCGTCAACGTAGCTATATTTAGCAGGACGTGCAGCACGCTTGGCTTTAGTACCGGTTTTAGCTGCAGCCATGCTGTTCAGCAATTCATTTGGATCGATACCATCAGCAATCAGCATTTCACGATATTGCTGCAGTTTACGAGTGCGTTCTTCGATTTCAGCAGCTGCTGCGCTTTCTTCTTCACGACGTTCATTAACTACAACTTCTAATTTTTCCAGCATTTCTTCAAGCGTTTCGAGGGTGCATTCTCTTGCCTGCGCACGAAGAGTACGGATGTTGTTCAGAATTTTAAGTGCTTCGCTCATTGTAGTAATCTCAAACTTATAATGGGGGGTGGTTTGTTGACCTAATAATAGAGCCATAAATTCAGTTGTGCAATAGCCAGGAATGTAAGGAATTCAAAAAATACTAAATAATGCCGCTATTATTAATTACGCTAACTTAAATTTCATCACCCCACAGTCTCGTTTGTTATCAGCTAACCCGGCTGAACCCGGCCGATTGCCTCTTTTTTTTGTGACATTTACCGCAGGAATTATAGTTGCGGCGGAGAAATATCAGCCTTTTGTATTAGTTCCGCGCCGTGATGTTAAGACTGAAATAGTTAATAAATAGTGAATTTTAAAGAACGGGGATTCCACTATAAAAAGCAGTGTTATGTTTGGCTGAACATATAACATATTGGCCGGATTGAAGGGGTTTACTTCATGTTTTAACGGGCTATTTTCACAAAAAGAAGGTTGTGAACTCCGCGCTGAAACGCTTCCCTTGCGTGCTACATCGCTGATGACCAGACAAATTATGGTACAATGAATCATCGGGAATATTACACATTGATTGGGGTTTTACGGCCAATGGCACAACTTTATTTCTACTATTCGGCTATGAATGCCGGGAAATCCACCGCGTTGCTGCAATCCTCGTACAATTACCAGGAGCGGGGGATGCGTAGCGTTGTTTATACGGCTGAAATTGACGATCGCTTTGGCGCAGGGAAGGTAAGTTCCAGAATAGGGCTCTCGTCGCCTGCCAGACTGTTTAACCCGAAAACCGATCTGTTTGAGGACATTCGCACAGAACACGCTGTTAAGCCCATTCACTGTGTTCTGGTAGATGAGTGCCAGTTCCTGACGCGTGAACAGGTTCATGCCCTTTCAGAGGTGGTCGATGAGCTCGATATTCCCGTGCTGTGTTACGGCCTGCGTACTGATTTCCGCGGTGAGCTCTTTGCCGGTAGCCAGTATTTGCTCGCCTGGTCGGATAAGCTTGTCGAATTGAAAACAATCTGCTTCTGCGGTCGCAAAGCCAGCATGGTGCTTCGCCTCGACCAGGCCGGGAAACCTTATGCAGATGGTGAGCAGGTGGTGATAGGCGGTAATGAACGCTATGTTTCGGTCTGTCGTAAGCATTATAAAGAAGCGCTAGCTGTAGGCTCGCTGACGGCGATTCAGCACGACAACAGAAAATAACATCCGCCTCATTATTCAGGCATAAAAAAACCCGCCATAAGGCGGGTTTTTCATCTGCTGCGGTCAATTAAGCGCTTTTCTTCGCTTTCTTGTCAGCTTTGATGACAGGAACTTCTGTTTTCACAGCGGCAACGTCACCTTCTTTGAATTCACGACCGTAGTAGGTATCCAGCAGAATCTGCTTCAGCTCGGAGATCAGTGGGTAGCGCGGGTTAGCACCAGTACACTGGTCATCGAATGCATCTTCAGACAGCTTATCGACATGAGCGAGGAAGTCAGCTTCCTGAACGCCTGCTTCACGGATAGATTTAGGAATACCCAGCTCAGCTTTCAGGCTTTCCAGCCATGCCAGCAGTTTCTCAATCTTCGCGGCAGTACGGTCGCCCGGTGCGCTCAGACCAAGGTGGTCTGCGATTTCAGCATAACGACGACGCGCTTGCGGACGGTCGTACTGGCTGAAAGCAGTCTGCTTGGTTGGGTTGTCGTTAGCGTTATAACGGATAACGTTGCTGATCAACAGGGCGTTCGCCAGACCGTGAGGAATGTGGAACTGAGAACCCAGTTTGTGCGCCATAGAGTGGCAAACACCCAGGAAGGCGTTCGCAAACGCGATACCGGCGATGGTTGCTGCGCTGTGAACGCGTTCACGTGCTACCGGGTTTTTAGCCCCTTCGTTGTAGGACGCTGGCAGGTTTTCCTTCAGCAGTTTCAACGCCTGCAGAGCCTGACCGTCAGAGAACTCAGATGCCAGCACAGAAACGTAAGCTTCCAGGGCGTGAGTTACCGCATCCAGACCACCGAACGCACACAGTGACTTCGGCATCTCCATAACCAGGTTCGCATCAACGATAGCCATGTCTGGGGTCAGTGCATAGTCAGCCAGTGGATATTTCTGACCTGTTGCATCGTCCGTTACTACCGCGAATGGCGTAACTTCTGAACCGGTACCGGAAGTGGTTGTTACCGCGATCATTTTCGCTTTTACGCCCATTTTCGGGAACTTGTAGATACGTTTACGGATATCCATAAAGCGCAGCGCCAGTTCTTCGAAGTGGGTTTCAGGGTGCTCGTACATGACCCACATGATTTTCGCGGCGTCCATTGGGGAACCACCACCCAGTGCAATAATCACATCTGGTTTGAAGGAGTTAGCCAGCTCAGCACCTTTACGCACAACGCTCAGGGTAGGGTCAGCTTCAACTTCAAAGAACACTTCAGTTTCAACGCCGGCCGCTTTCAGCACAGAGGTGATCTGGTCAGCGTAGCCGTTGTTAAACAGGAAACGGTCAGTCACGATGAGCGCACGTTTGTGGCCATCAGTAATCACTTCATCCAGCGCGATTGGCAGTGAGCCACGGCGGAAGTAGATAGATTTCGGAAGTTTGTGCCACAACATGTTTTCAGCTCGCTTAGCAACGGTTTTCTTGTTGATCAGGTGTTTTGGACCAACGTTTTCAGAGATGGAGTTACCACCCCAGGAACCACAACCCAGAGTCAGGGAAGGTGCGAGTTTGAAGTTGTACAGGTCACCGATACCACCCTGAGAAGCAGGGGTGTTAATCAGGATACGTGCAGTTTTCATCATCTGACCGAAGTGAGCAACGCGTTCTGGCTGGTTGTCCTGGTCGGTGTACAGACAAGACGTGTGACCGATACCGCCCATGGCAACCAGTTTCTCGGCTTTCTCTACCGCGTCTTCGAAATCTTTCGCACGGTACATGGCAAGCGTTGGGGACAGTTTTTCATGTGCAAACGGCTCGCTTTCGTCGACAACTTTCACTTCACCGATCAGGATTTTGGTGGTTGCCGGAACGGTAAAGCCTGCCAGCTCAGCAATTTTGTAAGCCGGCTGACCTACGATAGCGGCGTTCAATGCGCCATTTTTCAGGATAATGTCCTGACCCGCTTTCAGCTCTTTGCCCTGCAGCAGGTAGCCGCCGTGGCTGGCGAAACGTTCACGAACAGCGTCGTACACGGAATCGACAACAACAACAGACTGTTCAGATGCACAGATCACGCCGTTATCGAAGGTTTTAGACATCAGTACAGACGCAACGGCACGTTTGATGTCAGCGGTTTCGTCGATAACAACAGGGGTGTTACCGGCGCCCACACCGATCGCAGGTTTACCGGAGCTGTATGCGGCTTTAACCATGCCTGGACCACCGGTTGCCAGGATCAGGTTAATGTCCGGGTGATGCATCAGCGCATTGGAGAGCTCAACGGAAGGTTGGTCGATCCAGCCAATCAGATCTTTTGGTGCGCCAGCAGCGATCGCCGCCTGCAGGACAATATCTGCAGCTTTGTTGGTCGCGTCTTTAGCACGTGGGTGTGGAGAGAAGATGATTGCGTTACGGGTCTTCAGGCTAATCAGTGATTTGAAGATAGCAGTAGACGTTGGGTTAGTGGTCGGAACAATACCGCAGATGATGCCGATAGGTTCAGCGATGGTGATGGTACCGAAGGTGTCGTCTTCAGACAGCACGCCACAGGTTTTCTCATCTTTATAGGCGTTGTAGATATACTCAGAAGCAAAGTGGTTTTTGATCACTTTATCTTCTACGATACCCATACCGGATTCGGCAACGGCCATTTTAGCGAGAGGGATTCGAGCATCTGCAGCAGCCAGTGCGGCCGCGCGGAAGATTTTATCAACCTGTTCTTGGGTGAAATTGGCATATTCACGCTGGGCTTTTTTAACGCGCTCGACGAGGGCGTTCAGTTCAGCGATATTAGTAACAGCCATAATGCTCTCCTGATAATGTTTAAACTCTTTTAGTAAACCAGCGCTCGATACGTCACACAGTATAGACAGAGCCGATACGACTTGCGTAACACAAAGTAAAACAAAGAGTTACTTTCTGCGTCTGCACACTAATTTACTAAAAGAGCCTTACCTTAGCATCATCCCTTTTTGTCAGGTGATCTCCCTGGGGGCGTAACCAAGATTACTCACTTCTGAGTACGGAAATCATGATCTGCGTCAATTTTCCCCCAAGCTGATACCTTTCAGCAGGGTTATTTCGTTGAGATTTTTCAAGTGTTAAATAATTACGTAAGTAATGGAAGCAGCGCTATCATTGATTATACATATGTTTAACATCCTGAAATGATAACGTTTTGCCACAGATTTCGAGTGAAGTATGCTGATAAAAAGGGTATCTTCAGCGCGATTTCTCATGACAAATTGTCAGTCCCGGGCATGTGTATAAGCGGAGCAAAACGTGATCCAAACGCTCTTTGATTTTCCAACGTATTTTAAATTTTTTATTGGTTTGTTTGCCCTGGTCAACCCGGTGGGGATCATTCCTGTGTTCATTAGTATGACGAGTTACCAGACGGCGGCGGCAAGGAATAAGACCAACCTCACCGCTAACCTGTCAGTGGCTATCATATTGCTCACCTCGCTTTTTCTGGGTGACGCCATTCTCCAGCTCTTCGGGATTTCGATTGACTCTTTCCGCATAGCGGGTGGGATTCTGGTCGTGACCATCGCCATGTCAATGATCAGCGGTAAGCTGGGCGAGGATAAACAGAACAAGCAGGAGAAGTCAGAAACCGCCATCCGCGAAAGTATTGGCGTGGTGCCGCTGGCCTTACCGCTCATGGCTGGCCCTGGCGCCATCAGTTCAACCATTGTCTGGGGCACGCGTTACCATAGCCTGATGCACCTGATTGGTTTTTCCGTCGCCATTGCCATTTTCGCGCTCTGCTGTTGGGGGGTATTCCGCATGGCGCCCTGGCTGGTGCGCCTGTTGGGGCAGACGGGCATTAACGTCATAACGCGTATTATGGGCCTGCTGTTGATGGCGTTAGGGATTGAATTCATCGTTACGGGAATTAAAAGCATTTTCCCCGGTTTGCTGCACTGATATTTCGTATGAAAGAACGGAGCCACGGCTCCGTTTTTTTACGTCATTATCGGTAAATCCTATAACTAAAGTTGAAATGCTCACATATCATAATAAATTCTACTAATAATGTTCATTGCTTGTATTTCAATAAGTTATTAATTCCCGCCAAACCCGCCTGCGCAGAAAACCTTCGATCGATCTGTTATTTTACTCACATGATACTCTGGGGCTTGCTGAGAGATAACCGAAATGATATTAGTAAATTCAACATTCCCCTAGATGAATGTGCTAAATAATAACCAGTTGTTAAATTTTTGTACAAAATCACTCGATGATAGCGCAGCGACGCGCGTGTAGAGAAAATTTTCTCTATCTTGTTGAATGTCATGCTTTTTTATTGATGTTCGATGTCTGGCAGGGCTGCCCTCAACGATGCGGTACTCACCGTAAAAGAGAATTGCTTAACAAATTTGCAAAATGTATTGGCGCGCGTTTACGCCATTTGATACTTTCCGGCCTAATATTTTGCAGCATAAAACAAGCAGATGAGAATTATTTTCATATGGTTCTCTTCTCAGATATCCATCGCAGGTCTCAAACAGGGGAGGCCTGTTAAGAATCGACGCAAGACGGCCATACGAGCGGTCAGTAATAAAAAAGTCGGTGATAGCAAGCAGTAAAAGAAGAACCTGACAGCAGCAAAAAAAAACTCCTGCGCTGTACAGGCCCCAACAGGGGATTACACAGCTGGCGAAGGCCAGTCATTATAATGAGTGGAGTACCAACACAATGTCCATCATCACAAAAAAAAATCTGGTAGCGGCGGGGATTTTAACTGCGCTAATCGCGGGCAACGCTGCAATGGCTGCGGACGTTCCTGCAGGTGTTCAACTGGCGGAGAAACAGACGCTGGTGCGTAACAATGGTGCGGAAGTTCAGTCTCTTGACCCGCACAAAATTGAAGGTGTTCCTGAGTCTAACGTTAACCGCGACCTGTTCGAAGGCCTGCTGGTGACAGACGTAGACGGCCACCCGGCGCCGGGTGTTGCAGAAAAATGGGAAAACAAAGATTTCAAAGTCTGGACCTTCCATCTGCGTAAAGATGCGAAATGGTCCGACGGTACACCGGTCACAGCCGAAGATTTCGTTTATAGCTGGCAGCGTCTGGCGAATCCAACCACCGCCTCTCCGTATGCGAGCTACCTGCAATATGGCCACATTGCCAATATTGATGACATCATCGCGGGCAAAAAACCTGTTACCGACCTGGGCGTAAAAGCGATCGATGCCAATACCTTTGAAGTGACGTTGAGCGAACCTGTTCCGTACTTCTATAAGCTGCTGGTTCACCCGTCCGTCTCTCCGGTACCAAAATCCGCCGTGGAAAAATTTGGTGAAAAATGGACCCAGCCTGCCAATATCGTGACTAACGGTGCCTACAAGCTGAAAGACTGGGTGGTCAACGAGCGTATGGTGCTTGAGCGTAACCCGCAATACTGGGACAACGCTAAAACCGTTATTAATCAGGTTACCTATCTGCCAATTTCGTCCGAAGTGACTGACGTTAACCGCTACCGCAGCGGTGAAATCGACATGACCTATAACAACATGCCGATTGAACTGTTCCAGAAACTGAAAAAAGAGATCCCTAAAGAAGTTCACGTCGATCCGTACCTGTGCACCTATTACTATGAAATCAACAACCAGAAAGCACCGTTCACCGACGTACGTGTCCGTACCGCGCTGAAGCTGGCACTGGATCGCGATATCATCGTGAACAAAGTGAAAAACCAGGGCGATCTGCCAGCGTACAGCTATACCCCTCCATACACCGATGGCGCAAAACTGACCGAGCCAGAGTGGTTCAAACAGACTCAGGAACAGCGTAACGCGGAAGCGAAGAAACTGCTGGCCGAAGCGGGCTACACCGCAGATAAGCCGCTGACCTTCAGCCTGCTCTACAACACTTCCGATCTGCACAAAAAACTGGCTATCGCCGTTGCCTCAATCTGGAAAAAGAACCTGGGCGCGAACGTGAAGCTGGAGAACCAGGAGTGGAAAACCTTCCTCGACAGCCGTCATCAGGGCACCTTTGATGTGGCTCGTGCTGGCTGGTGTGCGGACTATAACGAACCGACCTCCTTCCTGAACACCATGCTGAGCGACAGCTCGAACAACACCGCTCACTATAAGAGCCCAGCGTTCGACAAGCTGATCGCCGACACGCTGAAAACCACTGACGAAGCACAGCGTAAAGAACTGTACTCTCAAGCCGAGCAGCAGCTGGATAAAGATTCCGCGATCGTTCCGGTTTACTACTACGTTAACGCCCGTCTGGTGAAACCGTGGGTAGGTGGGTATACCGGTAAAGACCCGATGGATAATATCTACGTTAAAAACTTGTATATTATCAAGCATTAATGGCAATGAGTGGGGCGGGCATGCTCGCCCCACGGTGTCTAACCAACGTCACATAATATAGGCACACGCCAGAAGGTACGGGCAATGTTGAAATTTATCCTACGTCGCTGTCTTGAAGCGATTCCAACGCTATTTATTCTCATCACGATTTCCTTCTTCATGATGCGTCTTGCGCCGGGCAGTCCATTTACCGGTGAGCGTACGCTGCCGCCTGAAGTCATGGCGAATATCGAAGCGAAATACCACTTGAACGATCCTATCTCCACCCAGTACTTCAATTACCTGAAGCAGCTGGCCCACGGCGATTTTGGACCGTCATTTAAATATAAAGACTATTCCGTTAACGACCTGGTCGCGTCCAGCTTCCCGGTTTCGGCTAAGTTAGGTGCTGCGGCATTCATTCTGGCCATCGTTTTCGGGGTCACCGCAGGCGTTATCGCCGCGCTCAGACAAAATACCAAATGGGATTATGCCGTAATGGGGGTGGCAATGACCGGGGTAGTGATACCCAGCTTCGTTGTCGCGCCATTACTGGTGATGATATTTGCCATCACGCTGAAGTGGCTGCCTGGCGGCGGCTGGAACGGCGGGGCATTGAAGTTCATGATTTTGCCGATGGTGGCATTATCTCTGGCGTACATCGCCAGTATCGCGCGTATCACCCGTGGTTCAATGATCGAAGTGCTGCACTCGAACTTCATTCGTACCGCGCGCGCTAAAGGGCTGCCGATGCGTCGGATTATCTTCCGCCACGCGCTCAAACCGGCGCTGTTGCCCGTGCTCTCCTACATGGGACCGGCATTCGTTGGGATCATCACCGGCTCTATGGTTATCGAAACAATCTACGGCCTGCCTGGCATTGGTCAGCTGTTCGTTAACGGCGCGCTCAACCGCGACTATTCGCTGGTGCTGAGCCTGACCATTCTCGTCGGTGCGCTGACCATTCTCTTTAACGCTATCGTCGATGTTCTGTACGCCGTCATCGACCCGAAAATTCGTTACTAACGCTGGAGCACGCCATGATGTTGAGTAAGAAAAACAGCGAGGCGCTGGAAAACTTCAGTGAAAAACTGGAAGTAGAAGGTCGTAGCCTCTGGCAGGACGCGCGCCGTCGCTTTATGCACAACCGTGCAGCGGTTGCCAGTCTGGTTGTTCTGGTGATCATCGCGCTGTTTGTGACCCTGGCGCCAATGCTGTCGCAATTTACCTATTTCGACACCGACTGGGGCATGATGTCCAGCGCGCCGGATATGGAATCAGGCCACTATTTTGGCACGGACTCCTCGGGACGCGACCTGCTGGTGCGTGTCGCTATCGGTGGCCGTATCTCGCTGATGGTCGGTATTGCTGCCGCGCTGGTCGCGGTGATCGTGGGTACGCTCTATGGTTCACTTTCCGGCTACCTCGGCGGCAAAATTGACTCGGTAATGATGCGTCTGCTGGAAATCCTGAACTCCTTCCCGTTTATGTTCTTCGTCATCCTGCTGGTGACCTTCTTCGGCCAGAATATCCTGCTGATCTTCGTGGCTATCGGGATGGTTTCTTGGCTGGATATGGCGCGTATTGTTCGCGGCCAGACGCTGAGCCTCAAACGCAAAGAGTTCATCGAAGCCGCGCAGGTAGGCGGTGTGTCCACCGGGAATATCGTGGTTCGCCACATCGTTCCTAACGTGCTGGGCGTGGTGGTGGTTTATGCCTCACTGCTGGTACCAAGCATGATCCTGTTTGAATCTTTCCTGAGCTTCCTGGGTCTCGGTACACAAGAGCCTCTGAGCAGCTGGGGCGCGCTGCTGAGCGATGGCGCAAACTCGATGGAAGTTTCACCGTGGCTGCTGCTTTATCCGGCGGGTTTCCTGGTCGTCACCCTGTTTTGTTTTAACTTTATCGGCGATGGCCTGCGTGATGCCCTCGACCCGAAAGACCGTTAAGGAGCGCCGTCATGACAATTATTGAAACGGCCACTGCGCCACAGGCGCAACAGCAGAATAATCTTCTGCTGGATGTGAAAGACCTCCGCGTGACCTTTAAAACGCCGGACGGGGATGTTACCGCCGTCAACGATCTCAACTTCAACCTGCGCGCGGGTGAAACGCTGGGGATCGTAGGGGAATCCGGTTCCGGAAAATCCCAGACCGCCTTTGCGCTGATGGGCCTGCTGGCCGCAAACGGCGTTATTGGCGGTTCCGCGAAATTCAACGGTCGTGAAATCCTTAACCTGCCGGAACACGAGCTGAACAAGCTGCGCGCTGAGCAGATTTCGATGATTTTCCAGGATCCGATGACCTCGCTGAACCCGTATATGCGCGTAGGCGAGCAGCTGATGGAAGTCCTGATGCTGCACAAAGGCCTGGGCAAAGCGGAGGCCTTTGAAGAGTCGGTCAAAATGCTCGATGCGGTGAAAATGCCGGAAGCGCGTAAGCGTATGCGCATGTTCCCGCACGAATTTTCTGGCGGTATGCGTCAGCGCGTGATGATTGCGATGGCGCTGCTGTGCCGGCCAAAGCTGCTGATTGCCGATGAACCTACCACCGCGCTGGACGTTACCGTTCAGGCGCAAATCATGACCCTGTTGAACGAGCTGAAGCGCGAGTTCAACACGGCGATTATCATGATTACTCACGACCTGGGCGTGGTGGCCGGCATCTGCGACAAAGTGCTGGTGATGTACGCCGGTCGTACCATGGAATACGGCAAAGCGCGCGATGTCTTCTATCAGCCTGCGCACCCGTACTCGATTGGTCTGTTGAATGCGGTGCCGCGTTTGGATGCGGAAGGGGAATCCCTGCTCACCATTCCGGGCAACCCGCCAAACCTGCTGCGTCTGCCGAAAGGCTGTCCGTTCCAGCCGCGCTGCCCGCACGCGATGGAAATCTGCAACAGCGCTCCGCCGCTGGAAGAGTTTGCACCAGGCCGTCTGCGCGCCTGCTTTAAGCCGCAGGAGGAGCTGGTATGAACGCATTAGATGAAAAACGCAACGTGCTGCTCGAAATTGCTGACCTTAAGGTGCATTTCGATATTAAAGACGGCAAACAGTGGTTCTGGCAGCCGCCGAAGACCCTGAAAGCGGTGGATGGCGTCACGCTGCGCCTGTACGAAGGGGAAACCCTGGGCGTGGTGGGTGAATCCGGCTGCGGGAAATCGACCTTTGCGCGAGCCATTATCGGCCTGGTCAAAGCCACCGACGGTAAAGTGGCCTGGCTGGGTAAAGATCTGCTGGGCATGAAGCCCGACGAGTGGCGCGAGGTGCGCAGCGATATCCAGATGATTTTCCAGGATCCGCTGGCATCATTAAACCCGCGTATGACCATCGGCGAGATTATTGCCGAGCCGCTGCGGACCTATCATCCAAAGATGTCTCGTCAGGAAGTGCGCGATCGCGTGAAGGCGATGATGATGAAAGTCGGCCTGTTGCCAAACCTCATCAACCGCTATCCGCATGAGTTCTCCGGCGGTCAGTGCCAGCGTATTGGTATTGCCCGTGCGCTGATCCTCGAACCGAAGCTGATTATCTGCGATGAGCCGGTTTCCGCGCTGGACGTGTCCATTCAGGCGCAGGTGGTTAACCTGCTGCAGAAGCTGCAGCGCGAAATGGGGCTGTCGCTGATCTTTATCGCGCATGACCTGGCCGTGGTGAAACACATTTCTGACCGCGTGCTGGTGATGTATCTGGGGCATGCCGTGGAGCTGGGCACCTATGACGAGGTATACCATAATCCATTGCACCCCTACACCAGAGCGTTGATGTCCGCGGTGCCGATCCCCGATCCGGATCTGGAAAAGAATAAAACCATCCAGCTTCTGGAAGGGGAATTACCCTCACCGATTAACCCACCGTCAGGCTGCGTCTTCCGCACGCGCTGCCCAATGGCCGGGCCGGAATGTGCAAAAACGCGACCGGTTCTCGAAGGCAGTTTCCGACATGCGGTTTCCTGCCTGAAAGTAGACCCGTTATAATCGCAAGGGCTGACATGATGTCAGCCCTTATTTTTTGCGAGGTTACTGTGTCGCGTTTATTCACGTCAGCCCGTCGGCGGCTATATCATTTTTTATTCGATCCTGAAACGGTTTCCGGGCGACGCTTTGAAGGTCTGTGCGGTTTATTTGCGCTCCTCAGCGTGGTTGTCATCTTTATTGAATCGGGTGCCGGGACGCAATACCACCTGACGTTTGACGAATGGCATATCTTTGTCTGGCTTGAGCTGGCGATTACCCTGGTTTTTACCGCTGAATATCTGCTCAGAGTGATTGCCTGGCCAAACCCGGCCCGATATGTTTTCAGCTTCTGGGGATTTATTGATTTAGCCACCATTCTGCCGCTCTACGTCATGTGGCTGTGGCCGGAAATCAGCCTGAGCTATGTCTTTGCCTGGCGAGCGATGCGCGTTATTCGCGTCTTACGTATTCTAAAATTACTGCGCTTTATGCCATCATTGCGCGTGTTCTGGAGCGCAATCGTCAGCGCCCGGCATCAGCTTATTTTGTTCTACTCGTTTATTGCCATCGTCATGATTGTTTTTGGCGCGCTGATGTATTTAATAGAAGGGCCCAAATATGGCTTTACGACGCTCAATGCGTCCGTCTACTGGGCCATTGTGACCGTCACGACCGTGGGTTACGGTGATATTACGCCCCATACGCCACTGGGCCGCATCGTGGCATCTGTGTTGATTTTGATTGGCTATTCGGTCATTGCGATCCCGACGGGACTTATTACCACACACATGAGCAGCGCCTTTCAGAGCCGCAAGCAGCAGCGCAAGTGTCCTCATTGCCAGCAGGGCGAACATCAACACGACGCGCGGTTTTGTCACCGCTGCGGCAGTAAATTACCGGAGTAAATAAAAAAGGCTGCAATCGCAGCCTTTTTTATTATTCGCGCCAGAGAATATGGCACAGCTTGTGGTCTTTCTCTCGACAGAGCAGAACGCGCGCGAAAATATCGTTAATTTCGCCGCCGTCTTCATCTGCCAGCCCAATCACCACTTCGGCAAAGAAGTCCGGATTCAGGTCGAAATCCACATGCTCAGCCCAGTCTTCTGAAGGGTCGAACAATTCGGCGCCGCCGCGCTCTTCGAACTGCAGATTGAAGAGGATCACGTCTGCGGGATCGAGGTTATCAACCGCCAGTTCGAGAAAAATGTCATAGGCCTGCTCGAGCGTTTCGTCTTCGGTCAGGCGATTGTTCAGATCCATTTCCATGATGACTACCTGTTTAACATCGTTGGGCACGTTTTACAGCAACGGACTAAAGAAGTAAAACAGTCGTTCGGCAATTCTCTGCCACAGCGGACGTTTTACCCACAGTCTGGCATCCAGCAGCCGCGAGCGGGAGATATAATCATCCTGCACCGCTGCGAGGTCGCCGCCAAAGCCGGCATCATCAATGACCAGCGTGATTTCAAAGTTAAGCCAGAGGCTGCGCATGTCCAGGTTGACCGTGCCCACCAGGCTCAGCTCACCGTCGACGAGAACGCTCTTGGTGTGGAGCAATCCGCCTTCAAACTGGTAAATTTTTACACCTGCGGCCAGCAGTTCGCTGAAGAATGCCCGGCTGGCCCAGCCCACCAGTAGGGAGTCATTTTTGCGTGGCAAAATGATGCTGACATCGACACCGCGCTGCGCGGCGGTACAAATCGCGTGCAGGAGGTCGTCGCTGGGGACAAAGTAGGGCGTCGTCATGATCAGATATTCACGCGCCGAGTAGGTTGCCGTCAGCAGCGCCTGATGAATTAAGTCCTCCGGGAAGCCCGGCCCTGAAGCAATGGTATGAATGGTGTGACCGCTGGCCTCTTCAAACGGCATAATATTGCCGTCCGGCGGTGGCGGCAGGATACGTTTGCCGGTTTCAATCTCCCAGTCGCAGGAATAAACGATGCCCATCGAGGTGGCAATCGGACCTTCCATTCGCGCCATCAAATCCACCCATTGACCTACGCCCGAGTCCTGCTTGAAGAAGCGCGGATCAACCATATTCATACTACCGGTGTAGGCAATATAGTTATCGATCATGACCATTTTGCGATGCTGACGGAGATCCATCCGGCGCAGAAACACGCGCAGGAGATTTACCTTCAGCGCTTCAACCACTTCGATCCCGGCATTACGCATCATGCCGGCCCAGGGGCTACGGAAAAATGCCACGCTACCCGCGGAGTCGAGCATCAGGCGGCAGTGAATGCCGCGCCGCGCGGCGGCCATCAGCGACTCAGCGACCTGATCAGCCATCCCGCCGGGCTGCCAGATATAAAAAACCATCTCGATATTATGACGAGCCAGCTGAATATCGCGGATTAACGCCTGCATGACGTCGTCGGACGAGGTCAGCAGCTGCAGTTGATTGCCCTTAACGCCTCCAATACCCTGGCGGCGCTCGCACAGCTTAAACAGTGAGGAGGCGACGCTGCTATTCTCCTCGGCAAAGATATGTTTGCAGGCTTTAAGGTCGTTCAGCCACTTCGCGGTGGAGGGCCACATGGCACGGGCGCGCTCGGCGCGGCGTTTACCCAGATGAAGCTCACCGAAAGAGAGATAGGCAATAATTCCCACCAGCGGGAGGATATAAATGATCAGAAGCCAGGCCATGGCAGAGGGTACGGCTCTGCGCTTCATCAGGATGCGTAATGTCACACCCGCGATTAACAGCCAGTATCCCAGAATGACCAGCCAACTCACCACGGTGTAGAAGGTTGTCATAGGTAAAAAAATCCTTTTGAAAGCGTATTGTTATGAGTGTACGCATCAGGATTCATCTGGCAAATAAAAACGCCAGGTAAAAGCGCTGGTTTGCTGCCGGGTTGGGTTTATAATGGCCTTTCTTTTAGAGAAAAAGTGTTAGAGAAAGAGTTGTAGACATGAAGCGCAGTAGAACAGAAGTAGGGCGCTGGCGCATGTTGCGACAGGTGAGTCGTCGCAAGGCTCGTTGGCTGGAAGCACAATCCCGCCGCAATATGCGTATTCACGCCATCAGAAAATGTGGATTGACCCGGCATCGCAATGCGTTGCTGTTCGCAGTCCAGGATATCTGAATCCATGAGGGCACCGTAACCGGTGCCCGCTGATTTTATAGCATCTGATTTTTTAGGAATAGCGTATTTGCAGCGATATTCCTGTTGTATTGAGCAAAAGGAGGGAGAAGTGTTTGCGGAGTTTGGCGTACTGAATTTCTGGACGTATGTTGTCGGCGCGTTTTTTATCGTGCTGGTGCCAGGGCCGAATACCCTGTTTGTGCTAAAAACCGGGATCGGTCACGGCGTTAAAAAAGGGTATCTTGCCGCCACAGGCGTATTTATCGGCGATGCGGTGCTGATGTTTCTGGCCTGGGCGGGCGTCGCAGCATTAATCCAGACCACGCCGGTACTGTTTAATATCGTGCGCTATCTCGGAGCTTTCTATCTGCTCTGGCTGGGCGGCAAAATGCTCTGGTCGGTGGTGAACCGCCAGAAAAACGCGCATGAGAGCGGCCCTGAACCGGCCAGTATGATCATGAAACGTTCGCTGGTATTAAGCCTGACCAATCCCAAAGCGATTCTGTTCTACGTATCGTTCTTCGTTCAGTTCATTGACGTGAATGCGCAGAGCACCGGCACCTCTTTCCTGATCCTCGCGACGACGCTGGAGTTGATAAGCTTCATGTATATGAGTTTCCTGATCTTCTCAGGCACGTTTGTCACGCGTTATCTGAAAACGAAAAAGAAACTGGCAAAGCTGGGGAACGGGCTGATAGGGCTGCTGTTTGTCGGGTTTGCTGCGAGGTTGGCATCGCTACATTGATGGTTAGAAAGGCTCCTGAGGGAGCCTTTTTTATGTCTGGCGTAACTGGAAAGCCGCGCCAGACAAGGCTTCACGTTTTACTACTAGCAGTCAAAAGCCATAAAAAGCGGCTAGGGTGTGGACACATTGTGGACATTCTGACCACCATTAGCACCCTTCAACGGGTTAAGCGAAATCGCGTCCTGCAGGTACTGAGGAGCGAAGTGCGCATAGACCATTGTCTGCGCAATTTTCGTATGACCTAAGATCCTCTGCAGTGTGATGATGTTGCCCCCGTTAATCATAAAGTGCGTCGCGAAAGAGTGTCGTAGCGCATGTGTTGCTTGTCCGGCCGGTAAATCGGGCTTAACCTCTTTGAGGGTTCGCCTGAAGTCAGCATAACTGGCCTCAGGAAACAGAAAACCTCGTGTTTTGCCGACTACGTAAGCCGCAACGTCATCAGAGATCGGGACCGTGCGCGGTGTGTTGGTTTTCGTCTTAATGAAAGACACCCGGTTATGAATCACATTCTCCGCCTTCAATCGCGCAGCTTCTCCCCATCTTGCTCCGGTACTCAAACACAAAACCGCAATTTTACGATTATCACCTGAGAGCGCAGCAAGTAAGGCGTCAATTTCCTCAAGAGTGAGATAGCCCGTTTCGGCTGTCTGCTCTTTCAGTTTTTTGAATCCCCTGAATGGATGCTCACCGTTATACAGTTCTGACTCAATCAGGGTTGTGAACATCCCACCTAGCGTGATCAGGTCGCGGTTGATGGTAGTTGGCTTAATACCTTCACCCCGACGTTGAGCACAATATTGCGTTATCAGGCTCTTGGTGATCTGGAAAGCGCACGGGTTTCCGGTCATCGTTTCGAAACGCTCAATTTTCCTGAGATACGATTGACCGTGCTCCTCATGTTTACCTTTCAGCTTCCACCATAACTCTTTCAGTTCCGACAATTGGCGTTTGTCCGTTGGTTTTGAAAGCCATTCCTTTGAGTGATGGTTATATTGAGTATGTTTTTCAAAAGCCATCGCCTCGCTTTTCTTGTCGAACTTCCGACGGATGCGTTTTCCGTTACGCCCGGTCGGTCTAATGTCCACTTCATATCGACCATCATCGAGCTTTTTAACAGACATAAAGCCTCCCGATGATGTTACTGCGTACTTCAATTTCCTGATTTAAATAGCAAAAACTCACTGCGCATTTACTGCACAAATAAGCGCCGTAAATGGTTAGCCAGTTTTCTGGTCTGAGTGGGGTGACGTTGTTGTCTGCTGCCCAAAGTGCGCGAGAGCCGGTGCAATCTGCCCAGCTTCGGGTGCTATTTGGTCAGTCATAAACCATAAGGTGTACTTGGTGAAACGAGGATGTTGAAGGATTCTCATTATGGGCTCGACACCCGGTTTTTTATCCCCAGCTTCGTATCCACAAAATGAACCATATGCTATTCCAGTTAACTCACTGATTTCCTTTCTATTTAAGCGTTCTGACTCCCTTATGAGTTTTATTTTTTCATTTATCGGGGTTGACATAAATCCTCCATACGATGATTATTCCCTTATAAGGAAATTAATTCCTTTTTATGGGGTTTAGCTATAGGCAATTAAAGCCCTTTATGAGCAATTAAATGCACTAAAGGAGAATCGTAACAGATGAACAACCAGCTTGTAAGTAGCACGGACGCGGTTCCGTATCAGGAGTTTGCGCGTCTGATAGGCAAAACTCCTGCTGCCGTAAAAGGAATGATTGAGAAAGGAAAGCTGCCAGTAGTTGAGATGACTGACCCACAATCAACAAGCGGTAGAGCAGGGGAATATTGGGTCTACCTGCCTGCATGGAACAAAGGAATGAAGATGGCTTATGACAGCCGTCCTAAAGAAATTCGCGATGGTTGGCTGATGTGGCTCGGCTTAGGTCAACCTTCACGGTGATTAAATTCATCTAATCCATTCAAATTCAATCGAGAAATTGCATGTCAAAACCAATAAAGCATGGCTGCATTCGTCATATCACTAATGGTATGCGGGTGCTGATCGACTTAAAAAGCGTGGCCGCTATCCGTGAGCGCACTGAAACAGCCGACAAAGTTGAGGTGCATCTGACGTCGGGAGAAGTTTTTGAACTTGATGTTGCCTATGAGGAGATTGCAGGTCTGTATCTAGAATTTTTAGCAAAAGAACGTGGGGTTATGGCAAACCCCACCATTATTTGAGCTTAGTTGATATCTAAAAAGCTTTTATGCGTGACAGGCATTTTAGATTGAACTGCCTCTCTCAACTGGATTGACAGTTTGTTGATTTCCTCAGCCTTCTCACGATTAGAGATCGCATCAGAGGAAGAATTAACCAATGCAATGGCTGATTTTAGAGTGGCAATTAATTCATCATTTTGTTGATTAGTCATGAAATACCTCATGTGATTGGCTTGTTTTTGGCGATTCGATCCTATCACAAGGCCATGTGTCGGGCATGGTTAAAACCCGACTCCCTAAGGAGAATTTATGAAAGAGCCTCGCTGTATTGCACAGTTGCTTCGAAGAGAAAACCCTAATCCGATCAACTTCACCATCACTCACGGTCGCGGCCGCAAGGGCATAATCATCCGAACCCGTAAGCCGGGCGTTATCGAGAAGGTTCGCCGTCTGGTCAAAAAGAGAGGACTGTGGTTATGACGGTAATGACACTGGACGTGATCCAGAAACAACCAACAGCGCTTCGCGGTCTGGTCTGCAAGTATTTGGCTCAGCCTCGCTGGCAGGACACTTGCGATTTTTACAATCAGATGATGGAGCGGGAGCGTCTTACGGTTTGTTTCCACGCTCAATTAAAACAGCGCCACTCTGTCATGCGCTTAGAGGAAATGACCGAAGCCGATCGTGAGCGTCTTGTTTGCGCGCTTGATGAATTGAGAAATGCATTCGCCCGGCACCGCCAACTTGGCGTGTCAAAAGCAACTTTCATCAGCCGCCTGACCGTTAGCCAAAGGCGATCACTGTTTCTTCATGCGGGACTGACAGAGCAGGAATTTATGATGCCGCACTGGCGTTTGAATGAAGAGGGCTGTTATTGGCGCGACAAACTTTTCCGCGCGCTGCGAGAGCTGTTTAGCCTTTTTGAGTACGCACCTACCATTTTAACCTCGGTAAAACCTGAGCAGTATTTACATTAATTAATCTGGATTCGTTTTATTACGCGCCTTACAGCGTGGGGACTCCTTTTGTCTGGAGATAGGCAAATGCAGACACAAAACACAGTACCAGATGGCATGTTTGGACTGACCCCACGCCCGTAGACAAATTCTGTCCTCACGATGAGGCCTGTTCGAAGGCCTCCGGACTGAGGCCGCCGAGGTGACTGTGGCGCCGGGCCCGGTTGTAGAACACTTCAATGTAATCGAAGATATCGGCCCGGGCCAGATCCCGGGTTTTATAGATGCGTTTTCTGATCCGCTCTTTTTTCAGCGAACTGAAGAACGATTCGGCCACCGCATTATCCCAGCAGTTGCCACGCCTGCTCATGCTCGGGGCCAGGTTATTAGCCCGGCAGAAGCGCTGCCAGTCGTCACTGCCGTACTGGCTGCCCTGGTCTGAGTGCACGATGACCTCGCCGTCCGGTTTTCGCCGCCAGACGGCCATCATCAGCGCGTCGAGTGCCAGTTCGCGTGAGAGAGTGGGCTTCATCGACCAGCCGACCACATTACGGGCGAAGAGATCGATAACCACCGCCAGATACAGCCAGCCCTGCCAGGTGCGGATATAAGTAATATCTGTGACCCAGACCTGATTGGCCCGGACAACAGTAAACTGCCGCTGCACGCGATTAGGGGCAACCACTGAAGGCCGGCCGGCGATACGACGCGGCGCTTTATAGCCGCGTACGGCTTTGATCCGGTTTTGTTGCATAATACGACCCACCCGGTTTTTGCCGCAGGTTTCCCCGATTTCGTTCAGGTCGCCATGAACCCGCCGGTAACCGTATACGCCTCCGCTCAGTGAATATGAGTCGCGGATAAGCATCAGCAGACGCTGGTTATCTTTATCACGCACCGAGACCGGGTTGTGCAGCCACGCATAGAACCCGGCCCGGGCGACATTCAGTACCCGACACATCGTCATCACACCCCATACAGTGCGGTGTTCATTGATAAAGCGGTACTTCAGTCGGGCTCCCTTGCAAAGTACCGCGCGGCCTTTTTCAGGATATCCCGTTCTTCTTCGGTGCGTTTTAGCTGCGCCCGGAGTTTCAGGATCTCGCTTTTGGCTTCCAGTAAATCCCGGGCATGCTGTTCGCTGTTATCAGGTTTGATAGCCCGTAGCCACTTGTAGAGGCTGTGTGCAGAAACGCCCAGACGGTCGGATACTTCGGCAACGGAATAACCGCGTTCTGTTATCTGACGGACGGCTTCTTCCTTAAATTCAGGTGTAAATCGTGGTGTGCCCATACGCTCCTCCTATGCTCAAACTATAGGGCAGGATCGTCTACCGGGGCGGGGTCAGTCCAGTTTTCCGCTCTCCTGGAGCAGGCAGTAAACGAAGCACAGCGCGACCTCGCGACACGTTTCTCTTCTCGATTTGACGGGCTTATCGCGCATATCAGCAAGTCTGAGCTCAATCGTACCGAGATTATCGAGTTATTAGGTCAAGAGTCGGCAAATTTGCACAACTCAATTTTCAATTGAGCAGGCTAACCACTTTTAAAAGGAAGCCAGAATGAGCATACGCATCGAGATTAATAACCAGTACGTCATCACCAGTGACCGCTATCAATTCATTTTGCAGGAGAAGAAGACCGCAACATCCGGGAAGAACAAAGGCAAGGATTGGCTGGACGTTGTCGGTTACTACCCGACTATCCCTAAGCTTATCTCAGGCCTGGTATTGCATGACCTTTTGACCAGCGATCTTATTGGCTTCTCAGCTTGGGAAGCTCGAATTGAACGCCTGGGGAAGCAATGTCTGGACGCCTTTAAATAGTATGTCCATCGAATCTCGGGGGCGTATTGCCCCCTCGCCACCACCACCATTTTTGAAGGGCGCCAGTGATTCATTCGTTGGTGCTTATCCCTGGAATAACGTCACTAAAGAGGCCATTGGCCGCGACAGACCCCTTACACGTGCCGAACTCCGTCAGGTGCAAGGTGTTTTAAACCGGATTGACGAGATTTATCAGGATGACCCGGAGCTGGTTGTCATCACTGGCCGTAAGCTGATGGCGGATAAATATTTCCCGATCGTCAACAAAGAGCAGGCAAACACCGAGTCGCTGGCCGCTGACATCATCATCAGCCAGAAGCGAATCGGCAACCTGCCAGCCGTGCGCGTGCCTTACTTCCCGGCAGATGCGCTGATGGTGACGCGTCTCGACAACCTGTCTGTCTACTTCATGGATGACGCGCACCGTCGCAGCATCATCGAAAACCCGAAGAAAGACCGCATCGAAAACTACGATTCAATGAATGTTGACTATGTGGTCGAGGCTTACGCCGCCGGTTGCCTGATTGAAAACATCAAGCTCGGTGACTTCACCGCACCTGCAGCACCGGAAAGCGGAGAGTAAGCCATGACGAGTCCCGCAGCGCGTCACATGATGCGGGTCTCGGCCTCTGAAACAGCGCAGCGGGCTGCCGTCCCGCTGCGCAACGCAACTGCCTATGAGCAGATGCTCGTTAAGCTGGCCGCAGACAACCGCACGCTAAAACAAATCAGCTCTAAAGAGCGCAAAGCCGCGAAAAAGCGCGAGCTGCTGCCGTTCTACCTGCCGTGGGTCGCTGGCGTCCTCGAAAACGGCAAAGGCGCACAGGATGACATCGTCATGACGGTGATGCTCTGGCGTCTCGATGCCGACGATATCGCCGGGGCGCTGGAAATCGCCCGTTACGCCATGACCTACGGCCTCACCATGCCGGTCGGTCGCCGTCCGACGCCGTGCCTGCTGGCCGAAGAGGTCGCGCTCGCAGCGCAGCGCCTGCTGGCGGCAAAGCAGCCGGTCAATCTGGCGAACCTGCTCGACACTATCGCGCTGACTGAACGCGCGGATATGCCCGATATCGTGCGTGCGAAGCTGCACAAAATCACCGGCTACGTGCTGCGTGATGCGGAGCAACTGCCCGAGGCGCTGGCGCACCTGCAGCGTGCGATCCAGTTAGAAAGCACTATCGGGGTGAAAAAGGATATCGAGCAGTTAGAGCGTCAGCTCAGACCAAAACCCGAACCGGCACCGAAAACCCAAACGACTAAACCGCGCACGCGCAAACCTGCCGCCAAACCAGCGGCACGGCGCGGGCGTCCACCAAAGGCGGCAAAAGCCGCAGGTTAACCGAGCGCTCCCCGAGCCGGGCGGCACGCCGGTCAATGCGGGTATCAATTGCCCTGACTGCGACCGGCGTCCACCGCCCACCCATTACCCGAGGTTGTCATGACGACGCTGATTATTGAGCCAAAAAAAGAGCCGCAGGATGTGCCGGGCGTGGTGATACCGCCACCGGGCGTGAGCGAGCCGGTAATCAAAAACACCCCGTTTTTTCCTGACGTTGATCCGAAGCGCGTGCGGGAAGAAATGAGACTGGAGCAGACCGTTTCCCCCGTGCGCCTGCGCCGGGCGATTAAGACCGCCATTGCGGAGACTAACGCGGAGCTGAGCGACTGGCGCGAAAGTCAGCTCGATGCCGGTTACGCCACGCTGGCGGATGTCCCGACCGACGAGCTCGACGGCGAGAGCGTGCGCGTTTTCCACTACTTCAACGCCGTGTGTTCGATGACGACGGCCACGCTTTATGAACGTTTTCGCGGCGTGGATGCGACCGGCAAAGGGGATAAAAAAGCCGACAGCATCGACAGCACTATCGATGAAATGTGGCGGGATATGCGCTGGTCTGTGGCGCGCATCCAGGACAAAGCGCGCTGCATTGTGGGGCAAATCTGATGAAAGCGTATGCGCTGCAGGGCGACACCCTCGACGCAATTTGCGCCCGGTATTACGGGCGTACTGAGGGCGTGGTCGAAACCGTCTTAAAGGCTAATCCCGGCCTGTCCGAGCTCGGTGTGATCCTGCCACACGGCACGGCAGTAGAGCTGCCCGAGACCGAGAGCGCGGCCAGAACCGAAACGGTGAATCTATGGGACTGAGCATGGAAAAAATCACCACGTTTATCGCCTACTGGCTGGCCGTGGGGCTGGCGTATGTCGGGGCAATGTCCCCCGAAAAGATGGCGCTTTACGTGGGAGGCGGATGCGCCATTTTTACCGCGCTGACGAACTACTGGTTTAAGCGCAAAACGTACCTCTATCTGACATCGCTCGGACTCGATAAAGGGGCTATTCGTGAAATCAATCGTTAAAAAATGCAGTGTGGCCGCCGTGCTGGCGCTGGCAGCGCTGATGCCTGACTTTCGTCTGCTTAACACCTCGCCCGGGGGGCTGACGGCGAAAACCGTCACCGGTGTTAAGCCGCGCATTCTCGGCGTGCCGGGGCTGGACACGCAGGAAGTGGCGACCGCGCTTGCGTCGACCTGCCAGAGCCTGCGCGCATTCGGCTACGTGAGCGCGTGGGGCTGCAAGACCATTTCCGACGCCATCAAATACCGTGAGAATTTCAGCCAGCGCGAGCTTATGGTCATTCACCCTGATTTTCTGGCATGGGACACCACGGCGAACGAAACCGATATTGCATGGGCGACCGCCCGCGCGCTCGGCCTGCGCGCCAGAATCGACCAGACAATCGGCTGGCACAAAACGCTGTCAAACGTTGGCGTGAATGGCGTCACCGGCGTCAGTGCCTCGGTCTCATGGGATTTGCAGGAGCAGGCCACCGACGCCAACCTGCTGAATCAGGCCGGGGTGACAACGCTCATCCGCAACGACGGCTTTAAGTTTTGGGGCAACCGCACCTGCTCGGACGATCCGTTATTCGTGTTTGAAAACTACACCCGCACGGCGCAGGTGCTGGCCGACACGATGGCAGAGGCGCACGCGTGGGCGATGGATAAGCCCGTTTCCGCAACGCTCATCCGCGACATCGTCGCCGGTATCAATGCCAAATTCCGCGAGCTGAAAAATAACGGCTATATCGTTGACGGCTCCTGCTGGTACGACCCGGAGTCAAACAGCGTGGAAACCCTCAAAGCCGGGAAGCTGTATATCGATTACGACTACACCCCCGTCCCGCCGCTGGAAAACCTGACCCTGCGCCAGCGCATCACCGATACCTATCTGGCAGACCTCTCAGACTCGGTCAACAGCTAAGGAGCTCAGAGCATGGCGTTACCACGCAAACTGAAATACCTGAACATGTTTAACGACGGTCTCAGCTACATGGGCGTCGTTGAATCCGTCACCCTGCCAAAGCTGACCCGCAAGCTTGAGAAATATCGCGGCGGCGGTATGCCGGGCTCGGTGTCTATTGACCTCGGCCTCGACGACGACGCCCTGTCGCTTGAGTGGACGCTGGGCGGCCTGCCTGACGTTGAGCTGTGGGCGCAGTACGCGTCACCGGGTGCCGACAGCGTGCCGCTGCGCTTCACCGGCTCATTCCAGCGCGATGACACCGGCGCAATTTCCGCCGTTGAGGTGGTCATGCGTGGCCGTCACAAGGAGTACGACGGCGGCGAAAACAAACAGGGCGAAAGCGGCACGACCAAAATCGCGACCGAGTGCGCGTACTACCAGCTCACGATTGACGGCAAGGAGGTCATCGAGATTGACGTCGTCAACATGGTGATGAAAGTCGACGGAGTCGACCGTCTCGCTGAGCACCGCCGGGCGATTGGCCTGTAACCCGTTAACCGGTCAGGCAGGTTGGCCGGTCACGTACTCACATTCAAAGAGAGCAACATCATGGAAAACATCAACGAAACCGCCACCACCGAAACCGAAAACCCGAACATTGTGATCCTCGATAATCCAATCATGCGCGGTGAGCAAAAAATCGAACAGGTGACCGTGTCCAAACCCAACGCCGGTACTCTGCGCGGTGTGAGTCTGGCCTCGCTGGCAAACTCTGACGTCGATGCGCTGATTAAGGTGCTGCCGCGCATGACGTATCCGGCGCTGACCGAGCCCGAGGTTATGCGTCTGGAAGCGTCAGACCTGATTTTGTTCGCCGGTAAGGTGGTCGGTTTTTTGTCGCCGTCTTCGGCTCGCTGACCTTCCCGGATAACCTTACGGTCGATGACCTGATGGCGGATATCGCGGTGATATTTCACTGGCCGCCATCAGAGCTGAATTCCCTGAGCGTGACCGAGCTCATTACATGGCGCGAAAAGGCGCTGCAGCGAAGCGGACACCACCATGAGCAATAACGTCAGGATTGAGGTACTGCTGAACGCAGTAGACCGGGCAAGCCGACCGCTCAAAGCTATCCAGACTGCCAGCAAGACCCTTGCCGGCGACATCCGCACTTCTCAAAACAGCCTGCGCGACCTGAATGCGCAGGCTGGCCGAATTGACGGATTCAGGAAAGCGAGCGCACAGCTTGCCGTGACAGGCCAGTCGCTTAACGAGGCGAAACAGGAAGCCGCCGCGCTGGCCGTCCAGTTTAAAAACACGCAGAACCCGACAACCGCGCAGGCGCGCGCGATGGAGGCGGCAAAGAAATCCGCCGCTGACCTGCAGCTCAAATACAACAGCCTCAGGCAGTCGGTACAGCGCCAGCGCACCGAGCTCGCGCAGGCCGGGATTAACACCCGTACTCTATCGGCGGATGAGCGCAGACTGAAAACCAGCATCAGTGAGACGACCGCGCAACTTAACCGGCAGCGCGAGGCGCTGGCGCGGGTCAGTCAACAGCAGGCGCGACTCAGTCGCGTTAAAGAGCGTTATCAGGCCGGTAAATCCCTTGCCGGAGGCGCTGCAGCGGCAGGCGCGGCGGGCGTCGGTATCGCCACGGCGGGAACAATGGCCGGAGTGAAATTACTCACGCCCGGTTATGACTTTGCACAGAAAAACTCTGAGCTGCAGGCCGTGCTCGGCGTTGATAAACAGTCACCCGAGATGGAGGCGCTGCGCAAACAGGCACGCCAGCTCGGGGACAATACCGCTGCGTCTGCAGATGATGCGGCGAGCGCGCAGATTATCATTGCGAAAAGCGGCGGGGATGCCGCAGCGATTCAGGCGGCGACGCCGGTCACGCTGAATATGGCGCTGTCTAACCGTCGCTCGATGGAAGAAAACGCCGCGCTGCTGACGGGTATGAAATCCGCGTTTCAGATGTCAAACGACCAGATCGCACACATCGGCGACGTGTTGTCGATGACCATGAACAAAACGGCCGCTGACTTTGACGGGCTGAGCGACGCGCTGACCTATGCTGCGCCGGTGGCAAAAAATGCCGGGGTCAGTATCGAGCAGACCGCCGCGATGGTCGGCGCGCTCCATGACGCCAAAATCACCGGCTCGATGGCGGGGACGGGCAGCCGTGCCGTCCTGAGTCGCCTGCAGGCTCCGACCGGTAAGGCATACGAGGCAATCAAAGAGCTCGGCGTTAAAACGTCTGACAGCAAGGGCAACACGCGCCCGATATTCGCCATTCTGAAAGAAATGCAGCGCAGTTTTGAGAAAAATAATCTCGGAACAAGCCAGAAAGGCGAGTACATGAAAACCATCTTTGGTGAGGAAGCCAGCTCGGCGGCGGCGGTACTGATGACCGCGGCATCTAGCGGCAAGCTCGACCAGCTCACGGCGGCGTTTAAAGCCTCGGACGGGAAAACCGCTGAGCTCGTTAAAATCATGCAGGACAACCTCGGCGGTGACTTCAAAGAATTCCAGTCAGCCTATGAGGCCGTCGGTACTGACCTGTTTGACCAGCAGGAGGGCTCACTGCGTGAGCTCACTAAAACCGCCACGAAATATGTTTTAAAGCTCGACGGCTGGATCACCAATAACAAAACACTTGCGTCAACCATCGGGTTAATTGCAGGTGGTGGGCTGGCGCTGATTGGCGTACTGGGTGGGATTGGCCTGATAGCGTGGCCGGTGGTAACGGGTTTCAACGTGATTATGGCCGCTGCCGGTGTTCTCGGTGCAAATCTGGCCGCAATGGGGGCGGCCATTGTCTCTGTGCTCGGGGCGCTTACCTGGCCGATTGTGGCTATTGGCGTTGCCATCATCGCCGGTGCGCTGCTCATCCGCAAATACTGGGAGCCAATAAGCGCATTTTTCTCAGGCGTAATGGAGGGGATAAAGCAGGCTTTTGCCCCTGTAGTGGAGTTATTCGAACCGTTAAAGCCGGTTTTTGACTGGCTGGGTGACAAACTTAAAGCGGCGTGGCAGTGGTTTAAAGACCTGATCGCACCGGTTAAGTCGACGCAGGAGACGCTCGACAGCTGCAAAAATGCGGGTGTGATGTTCGGTAAGATGCTGGCCGAAGCGCTGATGTTACCGCTCAAAAGCTTTAATACATTGCGTACCGGCGTTAACTGGTTACTGGAAAAGCTCGGGGTTATCAATAAAGAATCAAGCGACCTTGACCAGAAGGCCGCAAAAGCCAATGCTGCCACCGGCTCGCAAAAAGGGTCTTATATTCCGGCAACTTCAACATATGGAGGCTATCAGTATCAGCCGGTAACTGCGCCCACGGGTAAGACTTACGTCGACCAGAGCAAGCCAGAATACAACATTAACCTGAATGGTGGCATTGCGCCGGGCAGCGACCTCGACCGTCAACTGCGTGAGGCTGTCGATAAACTCGACCGTGAAAACCGTGCGCGTCAGCGCTCAAGTATGCGTCATGACTGAGGGGGATAAAGCATGTTAATGGTTTTAGGTTTATTTGTGTTTGAGCGCCGCACGCTGCCCTATCAGTCTATGCAGTATTCGAAGGATTACCGCTGGGCGTCAAACGACCGTATAGGAAAGCCACCGGCTTACCAGTATCTCGGGGAAGGGGAAACCACGCGTACGCTGTCGGGCGTGCTTTATCCCGAAATTACCGGCGGACGCCTGTCACTGACCGCCATCGAGCTGATGGCCGACGAGGGGCGCGCGTGGCCGCTGATTGACGGAACGGGCATGATCCACGGCATGTATGTCATCGACAAAGTGACGCATACGCACACCGAGCTATTCAGCGACGGGGCGGCGAGAAAAATCGAGTTTAGCCTTTCTCTTAAGCGGGTCGATAAATCGCTGGCGGCCATGTATGGCGACCTGAAAACGCAGGCCGACAATCTGGTCACGTCTGCCGGTGACTGGCTGGGAGGACTGGCGGGATGATTACGGGAATGGATATTCAGGCCGGGGCGAAGATAGCCCCGGCGTTTATGCTCAAGCTGGATAACGACGATATCACGCAGGATTTTAGTGACCGCCTTATCAGCCTGACCATGACCGACAATCGCGGATTCGAGGCCGACCAGCTCGATATCGAGCTCGATGACACTGACGGTCAGATAGCTTTGCCACCGCGCGGCGCAACGTTGACGCTGTGGTTAGGCTGGCAGGATTCAGCGCTGATAAAAAAAGGGACATTCACTGTCGACGAAATCGAGCACAGGGGCGCGCCTGATACGCTGACCATCAGGGGGCGAAGCGCTGATTTTCGCGGGTCGCTGAACTCGCGCCGGGAACAGTCATGGCATGACACCACGCTCGGGCAAATTGTCGAGACGATTGCGGCACGCAATAAGCTGACGGCCAGCGTGGCCGACACCCTGAAAGCCGTCGCCGTGCCTCACATTGACCAGTCGCAGGAATCGGACGCGGTGTTTCTTTCCCGCCTGGCTGACCGGAACGGTGCGGCGGTTTCGGTAAAAGCGGGGAAACTGTTATTCCTGAAAGCGGGGAGCGGTAAGACGGCCAGCGGAAAGCCCATTCCACAGATGACGCTTGAGCGCGGCGACGGCGATCGTCATCAGTTTGCCATTGCTGACCGGGAAGCCTATACCGGCGTGACGGCAAAATGGCTGCACACCAAAGACCCGAAGCCGCAAAAGCAAAAGGTGAAGCTCAAGAGAAAGCCCAAAGAGAAACACCTCCGCGCGCTGCAGCACCCGAAAGCGACCAAAGCCCCGGCAAAGGCCAAAGCCAAAAAAGAGCAGGAAGCGCGCGAGGGTGAGTATATGGCCGGTGAGGCTGACAACGTGCTGGAGCTGACGACCATTTACGCGACAAAGGCGCAGGCCATGCGCGCCGCTCAGGCGAAGTGGGACAAGCTGCAGCGCAGTGTTGCGGAGTTTTCAATCTCGCTGGCGATCGGCCGGGCAGATTTATTTCCTGAAACGCCAATCGTGGTGAAAGGGTTTAAGCGCGTCATAGACGAGAAGGCGTGGATAATCAGCCGGGTGGTGCATAACCTCAACAGCAACGGCTACACGACGGGCTTAGAGCTTGAGGTTAAGGTTTCGGATGTGGAGTGCGAAAGCGAAGAATTAATGCAGTGATTTGTTTTTAAATATTTGTTATATAAGGAAAAATTGAGTAAATTAACACATCGGAAATTAAATGAGGTGCTCGCCATGTTTCACTGTCCAAAATGCCATTTTGCCGCTCACGCCCGCACAAGTCGCTATTTTACCGACACGACCAAAGAGCGCTATCACCAGTGCACAAACATCAACTGCAGCGCGACATTTGTGACCACCGAAACGGTCGAGCGCTTTATCGTATCGCCGGGGGTGGTAGTACCAGCAGCACCGCACCCGTCTAGGTCAGGACAGCAACAGATTCAATGGATGTGACTCTTCATAAAACCCGCAGATGCGGGTTTTTGATAATAATTAGTTTGCACTTGCGGTATAATTTAATACCGTAAAATGCAAAACAGACTTAACTCAAATTAATTATCCCCAACACGCCTGGTTTATTTTAAATAAAATCAATAGTTTTCTGTGGTGATAAATTGTGTTAATGTAATTAACTGTTAAAATATTGGCATTGTATTTATCGCATCCATACAATCAACAAAATATACTTAAGTGAGCAATTTTATTATGCTTTGTGTTTACTAAATGGGAAGTGTTATGAAAGAAAAAATAGATCTCAAAAATCCGCTTACAAAGAAAGTAATAGGGCGCATCCAAACACATTTTGCAATATGTTTGGATAATACACTTCAGATTGAAAAATCTGTTAATGCAATTCTGTTTCCATTGAAACATGAAAGTCGGCCTGAGCAAATTGGAAGTGGTGTATTTGTTAATATAAAAGGTGAGTACTTCGTGTTTTCTGCATCGCATGTATTTGATGCTATAGGTGAACATGAGTTATTAATGTCGTGTGAAGGTGAAGAGAGGGTAACGACGTTTAAAGGTGATAGGTTCAGTACAGCAAGGGGGGTATCTGGAACGCATAATGATGATCCTTACGATTCATCAGTATTTCATATACAAGATTCGATAAGCGATAACATAAAAAAACTTGCTTTAAACTATGATGATCTTGATAGAACGGTCTCGGACAGTTTCGACCACTCGTATATAGTTAGTGGATTTTATTCAAAAAATTCTAAGTTACGTAACAGCACTATCAATTGTAAACGTGAAAGTTTTGGCTCTAGGGAGTTGCTCAAAGAAGACTATGAGTTGTTAGGTATTGATAGAGAATGGCATCTCTCTTTGGCATACGAAAAAAATCTTCTTAAAAATGGCATTTTTACTCTTTCTCCGACACCGCAAGGCTTCAGTGGTGGTGCTATTTTTAAATTTAATTCGTTTGATTTAAATAAGTTGTGTATTAAACCAAAAATAGAGAGACCTAAACTTTCTGCTATAACAATTGAATATAAAAAAGAAAAAGGTAATATCCCTGGGACATTGATTGGATCACGCATAACACAGCACTTAGCCCTTATAAATAAGTATCTTCCAGGTTTATTAGACGATTGCTGATACTATTATATTAACTTATTAATTATTCGCTATAAGAAGCCCCGCATTTGCGGGGCTTTAAGTATCGATGTGGTCAATGAGTGGACGTGGCATGAAATAAATCCTTTTATTTCATTTGGTTGAAGTGTTTAAAAAGGCTCCTGAGGGAGCCTTTCAACAGATTATAAAAATTAGCTACAGTCTTTAAAAATGGTACATAATTCGTTCAGCTTATAATTTGTTTTGTTTATAAACACATCTAATGGGATATCAGGGCTCCCTAAAATGAATTTAGTATCATTTTTAGTATAAGTTCCTATAATTTGCTGTCTGGGGGTCAGGTGAGTAGCCGCATTCGAGCGCAATAATTCATTAACTGATGGTCTGGTTTCATAAGGTATACAAAAAACAGACTCATTTGAAGCAATGATGAGAGTCGAACTGTCTTTACCAATCAAGTTTTTTACTGCATTCACATCAACTGGAACGTTATTGCATGTGTTAAAATTGGCGAGGAGTTTAAGTTTATTATTTTCTCCTTCCAGTTTGTAAAAATTAACCCCATATGGCATGGTTTGCTCTTGAATATTATCATTAATGCCTGTCTGGACATTAAGTGGCCCAGACGAAATACCGATAAGTCCCTCAGAAAACAAAGGAGATGCAACGTTAAGTTCTCTTCTATTGAAAATACCGCTTTCATTTATTTGGTACTGTGTCGTACTATTATGTGTTAGTTCATAACCACATAATCCTTGTTTACTTTTCGATGTTACTGAACAATCATTTATATAAAAAAGAATGTTATCTTCGGCAGTAATTCTTTGCGCGTTTAAGGCAAAGGCTTCAAAATAAATGCTCTTGATGTTTTTATTCTTGTCAGCGGATCCGAAGAGAGGCCATTTATATTCTTGTTGGCCAATTGTCAATTTGCCATCTTTAAATGAGAATTTGTCATTTAGGGAAGGGTAATTCTATAGTGAAGACGAAAACCCTAGATAATCACTAATGTTTTTAGAGTTTTCCCATGATTGTAATATCTGGCTTTTCTCATTGCGAAGTAAACTGTGACCAAATCCAAAATCAGGTTTATCAGCCGAAGAGACGTCAAGTATAGTCGGCCAGACATCCAGTAATGTTCCTGGTTTGGCGATTTTAGTAGGTTTAATTCCTTTTTTTATAATAATAAAATTGTTCCTGCGCTTGTCCTGAATGCTGTCAAGCTCTTTACTGGCAGCGTTAGCCATCATCAAATGATCTGAAACAAGAACAATGATTGTATTGTCAAAATGGTCTGAGTTGATGATTTTTTTAATAAATGTACCAACAAGATAATCAGAACAACTTGCTGATTTAAACATAGGGTTACTGATGGCAGCATTAATATATCCATCGCAAGCAGATAAATAGGTACCTGCTGGCGGATGAGTATTGACGGTTAAGAATGAGAGGAGAAAGTTATTTTTTGAGGTCGATAACTTTTCAAATTCATTATATACATAGTCAATGAGCGAATCATCATGAACACCCCATCCACTAATTTCATTTTGATTTACTACGAGATGATTAAGCAAATATTGTTTATCATGTTGATAAATCCAGCCATGCTGAGAAAAGAACTTATCCCCTCCAGCAAATTCTTTATCACTCCCACGTATAAATTCCGTAGTGTATCCATTTTTTTTCAAATGCGTTGCAATGCAATCAGCCCCACCCAAGAAATGAGACATATTATTCGCTGAATTACCCTGAGGGAGGACTAGTGGGATAGCACATTGGGTATTGACCATTCCTGCCATTGTCCACCCCATACCCGGAATTTGACGTATGTCAGTGAATTCAAGATATTGATCTGCAAGTTTACTTATTTGTGGAATATAATTGATGCCATCAATGTTTCTCAGTGAGCGTTCAAGGCTCTCAGCATAAATAAAAACATAATTGTACTTTTTATTCATCTTGTAATCAATGCTGTTATACTGCCTGGCCACTTTCACCCCATTCCCATAGGACAAATTCTGAAGCGAATTGTATATATTTTGGGTTGCATTAGATTGAAAAACGAAAAGTGAAAGGGATGTAATAAATAAAAAGTTAAAGAATGTGACATTGTGTCGTGGTAATTTTTTTCGAAATTTGAACGACGCAAATAATATCGCCATAGAAATCAAAATAAATATGCTGGCTGCAAAAACTTTAGGCAATATATCATCAATAGACGTCCCGTGAACATCACTTCTCAGATGATAATAAACTGCATCATTTACACCATTTCCGGTAAACATATTTGATATATACCAGAAAGCAAATATAAGTAATGCAATTACCACCACAATCGATTTGATTCTGATAAATGCAGCATTAGCAAAACAAACGGCCAATAATAATACTAATAAGATATAATCCATAACAAAACTTTCTAAGTAAAAGAGATGAATGGATTATATCTTTTTTCATTCAAAAAGGTAGTAGGGCAATGCAACGTTAGTTTGTTACCCTACATTTACCCGATTGATTTAAAACACTTTCTTGTACGGTCTGACCGTCACTTTTGCATACACACCCGCTGCAACATACGGATCTGCGTCAGCCCATGCCTGAGCGGCTTCCTGGGATTCAAACTCAGCAATCACAGTGGAGCCGGCAAAACCGGCGGCGCCCGGATCGTTGCTGTCTACTGCAGGCATGGGGCCGGCGGTCAGTAAACGACCTTCATCCTGGAGCAGCTGCAAACGTGCCAGGTGTGCAGGGCGCACAGACTGGCGTTTTTCGAGCGAATCAGCAACATCTTCAGAGTAAATCACGTAAAACACGGCGAAGCTCCTTAACCGGTAAAAGTGTCAGTTACGTTATGTGAAAGGGCAAACGACTGCAATGTAAAATAAAAACAATGTTAATACCCTGATCTGAATGCGCCTTTTTTGGCCTCTCATGCGCTAAAGTTGCGTCAGAACAAAGTGTCTTATTGAATATGATTGCTATTTGCATTTAAAATCAGTGTTCGGTTTTTTAACGTTGATGATTATGACTTCGATGACCCTTGATTTACCTCGCCGCTTTCCCTGGCCGACGCTGCTTTCTGTCGTGATTCACGGTGCCGTTGTGGCGGGTCTGCTGTATACCTCGGTTCATCAGGTTATTGAAATGCCCGCGCCCGCGCAGCCGATTTCCGTGACGATGGTATCGCCAGCGGATCTTGAACCGCCGCAGGTTGCCCCTCCGCCGCCGCAGCCGGTGGCTGAACCGGAGCCAGAACCCGAGCCCGTTCCGGAGCCACCGAAGGAAGCCCCGGTGGTGATCCACAAGCCTGAACCGAAGCCAAAACCTAAGCCGAAGCCAAAACCGGTGAAAAAGGTCGAGGATCGTCCGAAACGCGAGGAACGTCCGGTTGAACCGCGCGCGACCCAGACGGTGGAGAATGCGGCGCCTTCGCGTCCGGTGATGAATAACACCGCAGCCGCGCCTAAGCCGACAATCAGTGCCCCTGCGGGTCCGCGCGCGCTGAGTCGCAACCAGCCTCAGTATCCGGCGCGAGCGCAGGCCTTGCGTATTGAAGGCCGCGTACGGGTTAAATTTGACGTTACTGCCGATGGTCGCGTGGATAACGTGGAAATATTGTCCGCTCAGCCTTCTAATATGTTTGAGCGCGAAGTGAAATCGGCGATGCGCAGATGGCGCTATGAGGCCGGGAAACCGGGCAACGGACTGATTGTGAATATTGTTTTCCGCCTGAACGGCGGGGCGCAGATGGAATAAAAAAAAGCCTCCTGATGGAGGCTTTTTTTTGCCTGTCGATCAGGCCTGCGGAAGTTGACGAGGTTTACCCTCGCTATCCACTGCAACATAAATAAACAGCGCTTCGGTGGCCTTATAACGCTGCCCAATGGGTTCCGAAGAGACTTTCTTAACCCATACTTCAATGTTGATTGAAATAGAGGTGTTGCCGCGTTTGACGCAGCGTGCGTAGCAGCAAACCACATCTCCCACCGCAACCGGGCGCAGGAAGGTCATGCCGTCCACTCGCACAGTCACCACGCGCCCGTGGGCAATCTCTTTTGCCAGAATTGCGCCGCCCATATCCATCTGCGACATCAGCCAGCCGCCAAAAATATCGCCATTGGCATTGGTGTCAGCGGGCATTGCCAGTGTGCGTAAAACCAGTTCGCCCTGCGGGGCGTTAGTTGTTGTCATTGTTTTAACTCGTAACGGAAGACTTCAGGCGGGATGCTACTATGATTTCACAGTGGAGAGAATAGACCAGAACGCCTGTCGTTGACGTTCTGGTCAGTCATTAATCAGTGCTTGTCGTCTTGCGGCATGTGGCGATAGATGTATACGCCGCTTAACAGCGTGAAGATAAGCGTCAGCGCGGTCAGGCCGAAGACCTTAAAGTTGACCCAGATATTCTGCGGCAGCCAGAAGGCAATATAGATATTGGCAAGACCACAGAGAATAAAGAAGACCGCCCAGGCGATATTCAGACGGGACCAGACTTCCTGAGGCAGCGTCAGCTCTTTGCCGAGCATGCGCTGGATCAGCGGCTTTTTCATGACCCACTGGCTGATTAACAACGCGCCCGCAAACAGCGCGTAAATGACGGTCACTTTCCACTTGATAAATTCATCATTGTGGAAGAACAGAGTAAGCCCACCGAATACGGCGACCAGGACGAAGGTGATCAGCGCCATTTTTTCGACTTTACGATAGCGAACCCAGCTGTAGATCAGCACCACAGCCGTTGCAACGATCAGCGCAGTGGTCGCGGCATAAATGTCGTACAGCTTATAAAAAGCAAAAAAGACCACGAGCGGTAAAAAATCAAGAAACTGCTTCATTCTGTGATTCCATCTTCTGAGCGGGGCGGGAGGCTGCGATGCCCCCGCCTCAGGATTACTGACGAATTAACATATACAGGCGGAACAGATAGACCAGCAGTATCGCTGAAATCAGGTTGCTCAGCGTATTCGCCACCACGGCGCCAACGTTTGGCGTTAATACCGCAAAATTCGGTGCAAACAGCAGCAGGAGCGTTTTGGCGAGCAGCCAGCCGATCACGGCGGGCGCCACCAGACGCATATTCGCCCATGCCAGCCTGATGCTGCTGCGCATTGCGGTAAAAATCCCCATCTTATCCTGCACCACCATCACCGGGGCAAATGAGAGCACGATAGCCAGTAATACGCCCGGCACCACGACCAGCATAATCCCCATCTGCACCAGCAGGGTGGTTAAAAAGATCAGAATAAACAGCTTAGGTAAGACCGGCGCGCTGGCACCAATCGCTCGTAAGGCGCTGACCCGGTGACCCGCCGATACCAGCTGAATCATCAGCAAAACGCCGCCCGCCAGAACCGCATTACCAATCAGGCCTGAGAACGTGGACGCGGCAGAAGCGCGCAGCAGGATTTGCTGCTGTTCCGGCGTCATGTTTTGCACCAGCTCAAACAACCCCACGCTACCCGCAAGATGGTCGCCCTGGCTCAGGCTGGCAATCTGTTCTTCACTCGGTGAGAAGGCATGGCCCAGCACCACCGTGATAAAGGCGCAAAGCAACGCGATCAGTAAAAAGGTAATGAACTGATTGCGGAAAAAGTTTCCCGTGTCACGGTAGACAGACTTCGCCGTGATAGACATGCACTCTCCTTGAGTATTGCAGGTGTTAATTAGCCGGCAATTGTACACCGGATGCACCTGCTGTGGCAGCATCAAGGCTTGTATGGAAAAGCATATCTTTGTAAAGCGGTGGTAATCCAACGCGCGCCCGGGCCCGATTGCAGGCTTCGTTGACCTGGCCATCTTCCCCCGACATGGCAAATTCCCGGCACGGGCTGGGCCGGTCATCATAGATAGAACACCGGGTAGAGACCCCAGGCTCACCCTGTAGCGCCACGCAGCGGGCCTGCTTTTGGTTTGTGCCGCTCATGCAGCGCAGAAAGGGCGTTAACGGCTCAGTAAGATGAACCGGAACGGTACCGCCGCCATCGCTGGCTTCGGCCCAGTAGAAAGAGACTCGAAAATACGCACAACAGGCTCCGCACGTCATGCACGGGTTAATATCACTCATGGCACACCTGCAAAAGAAGAACGCATCAAATCAACTTGTGAGAGCGATAAATTATCCAGCCGTCAGAGGAAGAGCAAGAGGGGGAAAAGGGAAAATTTTGTAACCGTGAAATGCCAAAAATTGACATGGAAACAACTTATTGCTTTTCGGTACGCCACAAAAAATTAACCCAGATCAATGAATGTTAACTTACTGGTTTTAATGTGATCTGTGGCAGATCACTTATTACTCATTTGTGAGTATATTCTCATCCGCGATTAAAACCACAACGATGGAGCGGATATGAAAAAATTAGCGGTGGCAGCCCTTGTATTAAGCAGTCTCTCTGGCGGCGCGTACGCGCATGAAGCAGGCGAATTCTTTATTCGTGCCGGTTCGGCTACGGTTCGCCCAACTGAAGGCTCGGATAACGTGCTGGGTATGGGCGGTTTTAACGTCAGTAATAACACCCAGTTAGGGTTAACGTTCACCTATATGGCGACGGAAAACGTTGGTGTTGAGCTTCTGGCTGCAACGCCGTTCCGTCATCGCGTAGGTCTGGGCGCAACGGGTGATATCGCTACGGTTCACCATTTACCGCCAACGCTGATGGCGCAATGGTACTTTGGCGATGCCAGCAGCAAGGTGCGTCCTTATATTGGCGCCGGTGTAAACTACACCACCTTCTTTGACGAGAAGTTTAACGATACCGGTAAAGAGGCCGGTCTGACCGATCTCAGCCTGAAAGATTCGTGGGGTATGGCGGGGCAGGTCGGTCTGGACTATCTGATTAACCGCGACTGGCTGATCAACGCCTCGGTCTGGTACATGGATATTGATACGGACGTACGCTTCAAGGCGGGCGGTCAGCAGCAAAGTATCAATACTCGCCTGGATCCGTGGGTGTTTATGTTCTCTGCGGGTTATCGTTTCTAATCCCCCGTCAAACTGGCCACAGGGTGGCCAGTTTGCTTTGCTCACTTCAAAACGACGGATAAACCGGCCGCTCATCAAGCTTTACGCAGTGCCTCAAGATTTTTTCCCCATCATATAAATAGCTGAAAGCGTCGCTGGACAGGGAATGGAAGAGAATATCGCCGTTGGCAAACGGGATAATTTCGGTATCACCCGCACGTTTATGTCCCGCGCCGGTTTCAAAATGACCGTGCCATCGTTCCTGGGTATGGTCATAAACGTGCAGAATGACCTCGACAAGTCCTCGTTGCGGACAATTAAGGCGCAGGAAGGTGGAAGAGAAATTCAGGGACAGCGCATGGAAGGGAATCAATAAGGCGAAAACCAGTAAAGCTCGTAAATACATCAAACCGCGAAAACCTCCTTCAAAAGAGAAATGAGATTTTACTTAAGTTAAAAATCGCGTTTTTGCCGTGGATCAAGATGTCTTATAATTCAATGCGATAAAGGCCTCCGACGAGGCCCTTAGCGATTATTTTTGAATCAGATAGCGAATGGTCGGGCCATCCTGCTGGATATCCAGCACCGTGTAGCCGTGGTTTTTCGCATCCAGCGGAATATTGTTGATGGACTGCGGACAGTCGCTAACCACCTCCAGAATTTCCCCTTTTTTGAGCTGCGGTAGGGCTTCAAGCGTGGCAACAGCCGGATAAGGGCAGGGCTCACCGACCATATCCAGACGGTAATCGGGCACGATCTCTTTCATGCAGCATTCTCCTGGGTTACTGTTTTAACACTCGCGCGACGGAAGAAGCGTTTCTCCTGTGCGACAACCAGTAAAAAAGCCACTAGCAGCAGGGCGTAGGTGACCAGCAGGCCGCCAAGGGGGCCGAAGGTGCTCAGCAGGTTGACCTTGTCCCAGCTCGTGGCCAGCGCCGGGGAGAGATCGTCCCAGAAGTACGCCAGGATCGTCGAGCCGATAACATTTCCCAGACCCACCCACCAGTAGTGCACCTGGCCTTCGACGGCGCGGTACATCCAGCCGGTTTCACACCCGCCAGCTAGCACAATCCCGAAGCCAAACAGCAGGCCGCCGATCACGGCGTTAGGCCCAGCCCACATGATTTTCGGTTCGACGCCCAATTGAACATAGCTGAAGATGCCGATGGCGCTGACCGCCATCCCGGCGATAATCGCCTTTGCCATCATCGTGCGGCCGGTGATCCACATATCGCGAAACGCGGACGTAAAGCAGATCTGCGCGCGTTCAATGAGCAGACCAAAACCCACGCCGAACAGCATCGCCAGGCCGAGTTTGGGCTGATTCATCGCAGTGCAAAGCGCCCAGGCGACCATAGCCAAAAAGACCAGCATACCGAGGCGGAAACGACGACGCGCCTGGTCCGGCTTCTGGGTTAACGGAGACGCTGCGCTGACTTTTGTCATTTTCACCGGAATGCGGAACAGCGGTAGCAGGGTGAATTTTGCACCGAAGTAAGAGCCGATGGCCGTGGCGACAGCAAAGAACCAGGCGTGAAGCGAAAACTGAGGAATCCCCGTAAAGAAAGCGGCCAGGTTACAGCCCATCGCCAGGCGGGCGCCAAACCCGGCAATGATACCGCCGACTACCGCCTGCATTATGCGAATGCGGCTTTTGGGCATCCGCAACTTAACGTTGTTTGCCCACAGCGCCGCCGCGAAACAGCCGCCGAACATGCCGACGATCATCATCCCGTCGATGCGGGTCAGCGGTGTGCCGTCCAGATGGATGAGTTTAAAGTAACCCCACTCCTCGGCATGTACGCCTGCGAGCTGTAGCAATTGACCACCCCAGCGGGTGAACTCGCCGGTCACGGCCCAGAAGGTGCCGGTGATGCCGAAATAGTAGGTAGAGAGAATGCCTGCCGCGATAACGGCCGGAACAGGTGACCAGAACTTAACCAGGTAAGTCTGTTTGAAGTATTGCCATGACATGAATAAGCCTCTGAACTCAGAAGGATTAGAGATAAAAAAGAGTCCAGATCATACGCGTGCACGCCGGAATGGAAAGCCATTAACGCCGAAAATATCGACGGGATCAATTTTGAGGTAATCCGTTGTAGAAGGTGGGGAAGGAGGGGGAACCGTCTGGCAGGGATGCCAGACGGTAGAGGGGTCAGGCTTTACGCGTCGCCGCTTTCATTGACGTTACGAACGCTTTCAGCTCGGCCAGCATCTGCTCTGGCTTGTCCACGTTCTTCTCGATGATCTTCACAATCGCGGAGCCGGAGATGGCACCTGCCGCCTTCGCGTCAATCGCTGCGGAGACCTGGTCCGGGGATGAAATCCCGAAGCCCTGCAGCGGCGGCGCGGCATGGTACTCGGCCAGCTTCTCCACCAGATGATGCAGCGGCAACGCCGCTTTATTCTCGGCACCGGTCACGCCCGCGCGGGAGAGCAGGTAGGTATACCCGCGTCCGTAAGAGGCAATCTGGCGCAGCAGTTCGTCATCGGCGTTCGGCGGGCAGATGAAAATCGGGGCGACGTTATGGCGCATCGCCGCCTGACGGAACGGGGCGGACTCTTCAACCGGCACGTCGGCGACCAGAACAGAGTCGACGCCCACGCGTGCGCATTCGGCGTAAAACTCATCGATACCGCGGTTGAACACCAGGTTGGCGTACATCAGCAGGCCAATCGGAATGGTCGGGTGCTTCTGGCGTATCGCCGCCAGCATCTCGAAGCACTGGGTCGGCGTCACACCGGAGGCAAATGCGCGCAGCGTCGCATTCTGGATGGTCGGGCCATCTGCCAGCGGGTCAGAGAACGGAATACCCAGCTCCAGCGCGTCGGCGCCGGCTTCAATCAGGGTGTCGATAATCTTCAGCGACTGTTCCGGGCCCGGGTCGCCCAGGGTGACGAAGGGAACGAACGCGCCTTCCTGGCGGGATTTCAGTTCTGCAAATACGTTATCGTAGCGTTCCATCAGATTTCCCCTCGTGCTTTCAGAATATCGTGAACGGTGAAGATATCTTTGTCACCGCGGCCGGAAAGGTTCACCACCAGCAGCTGTTCTTTTTCCGGATTGTCTTTCATCATTTTCAGCGCGTGCGCCAGGGCGTGGGAAGACTCCAGCGCCGGGATAATCCCTTCGCTGCGGCACAGCGTTTTAAAGGCTTCCAGCGCTTCGTCATCGGTAATGGAGACATAGTCCGCGCGACCGGTGCTGTTCAGATACGCATGCTGCGGCCCGACGGACGGGAAGTCGAGGCCGGCAGAGATAGAATAAGATTCTTCAATCTGGCCTTCATCGGTCTGCATCATCGGGGATTTCATCCCGAAGTAGATCCCCACGCGGCCATGCTTCAGCGGCGCGCCGTGTTCACCCGATTCAATGCCGTGACCGGCTGGCTCGACGCCAATCAGACCCACGCTGGTGTCGTCGATAAAGTCTGCGAACATGCCGATGGCGTTAGATCCGCCGCCAACGCAGGCGATCACCGCATCCGGCAGGCGACCCTCTTTTTCGAGGATCTGCGCTTTGGTCTCTTCACCGATCATGCGCTGGAATTCGCGCACGATAGTCGGGAACGGGTGCGGGCCAGCCGCGGTACCAAGCATATAGTGTGCGGTTTCATAGCTGCCAGACCAGTCGCGCAGCGCTTCGTTACAGGCATCCTTCAGCGTCGCGGAGCCACTGTGCACCGGGATCACTTCTGCCCCCATCAGACGCATGCGGAAGACGTTCGGAGATTGGCGCTCAACGTCTTTCGCCCCCATATAGATGCGGCATTTCAGGCCGAGCAGGGCGCTGGCAAGCGAAGAGGCCACGCCGTGCTGACCCGCACCGGTTTCGGCGATGATTTCGGTTTTGCCCATACGTTTCGCGAGCAGCGCCTGGCCCAGCACCTGGTTAGTTTTATGCGCGCCGCCGTGCAGCAGGTCTTCACGCTTCAGATACAGCGTGGTTTTGGTGCCTTCCGTCAGATTGCGGCATTTGGTCAGCGCGGTTGGACGACCGGCGTAATTTTTCAGCAGGTCGGTAAATTCCGCCTGAAACGCAGGATCCTTCTGCGCGCTGACAAACGCTTCTTCCAGCTGGCGCAGCGCGGGCATCAGGATTTGCGGGACGTACATCCCGCCAAACTCACCAAAATACGGGTTAAGTAATGTCGTCATCTTCTCTTCCTTAATATGCACGCAGAGTTTTAAAAACCGAGGCCAGCTTGCTGGCATCTTTGATACCCGGTTGGGACTCTACGCCTGAATTGAAATCGAGGCCTGCGCAGCCGGTTTTGGCGGCTTCTACGCAGTTGTCCGGGCTTAATCCGCCCGCCAGCAGAACGTTGTCCAGCTTTTCGCCGTTCAGCAGCGACCAGTCAAAACGCTGGCCGGTTCCGCCCTGGCCGTTATCGAGGACGTATTTATCCACGTGATTCAGGTTACGCGGGGGCAACGTATCGTCAACGCGTTGCGCTTTCCAGATCTGCACCTGCGGTGCCAGCGCGGCGCGCAGGGCATCAATATAGCTCTGGTCTTCATCGCCGTGGAGCTGCACCGCGCTCAGGGATAACGCGTCGGCTTTGGCCGCAACGTCTGCAATATCTGCATTGCGGAAAACACCCACGTAGCTGAGCGGAGCCGCGGCGATGACCTTACGCGCCTGCTCTTCGCTGATCGCGCGAGGAGAGGAGTCCACAAAGATCAGCCCGCCGTAAATCGCCCCGGCTTCATACGCGGCCTGAGCATCCTGTTCGCGGGTTAAGCCGCAGACTTTGTTTTCACCCAGCAGCACGCGACGCACAGCCGCATTGAGATCGTCATGTTCCATCATGGCGGAGCCAATCAGGAATCCGTTGGCGAAGTGGCTCAGCTCGCGCACCTGAGCGTAGCTGTTAATACCGGATTCGCTGATCACCGTAACACCAGACCCCAGACGCGGCGCCAGCTGGCGCGTACGGTTAAGGTCAATCGACAGGTCACGCAGATCGCGGTTGTTAATGCCGACCACTTTGGCTTCCAGCGCAATCGCGCGTTCCAGCTCCTCTTCGTTGCTCACTTCGGTCAGCACGCCCATGTTCAGGCTGTGCGCCACGGCGGAAAGCTGGCGATACTGCTCGTCGTCGAGCACCGAGAGCATAAGCAGGCAGGCGTCGGCCTGGTAAAAGCGCGCCAGCCAAATCTGATACGGGTCGATAATAAAGTCTTTGCACAGGATCGGCTGCGGCGCGATGCCGCTGACGATCGGCAGAAAATCGAAGCTGCCCTGAAAATATTTCTCATCCGTCAGCACGGAGATGGCTGACGCGTGATGCTTATAAATGCCGGCAATACGCGCCGGGTCGAAATCGTCACGAATAACGCCTTTGGACGGGGACGCTTTTTTGCATTCAAGAATAAACGCGGTGCGCGTACCCCGCAGGGCGTCATAGAAACGACGGCTGCTCGGGACGACGTCATTCTGGAAACTGGCAAGCGGCTGCTGTTGCTTGCGGGCTTCCACCCAGATGGCCTTATCGGCAACGATTTTCGCTAAAACGGTCTGCATTCTTTACCCTCTTGCCGCAAGTGCGGTAACGCGATCGTAAGCTGCACCGGAGCGCAGTACATCCAGAACTTTTTGAACGTTGGCCTTCAGGTCTTCCTCACCGTGCAAACGCATCAGCATGGCGACGTTGGCAGCAACGGCGGCCTCATGGGCGACCTCTCCTTTACCTTGTAATAAGCGCGTGAGAATGTCACGGTTTTCTTCCGGCGTCCCGCCAGCCAGCGCTTCCTGATGATACGGGGTTAAACCAAAGTCAGCGGCTTCAAGCTGGTAGCTGAGGATTTCACCGTCGCGCAGTTCGGCCACCAGCGTAGGCGCATGAAGAGAAACCTCATCCATACCGCCGCTGTGCACCACGGCGGCACGTTGATAGCCCAGCACGCGCAGCGTCTCGGCAATCGGCAGCACCAGCTCAGGGCTGTAAACGCCAATCAGCGCCAGCGGCGGGTGCGCCGGGTTAATCAGCGGGCCAAGCACGTTAAACAGCGTGCGGGTTTTAAGCTGCTGACGAACCGGCATCGCATGGCGGAAACCGGTGTGATACTTCGGCGCAAACAGGAAGCAGACGCCCAGGTCATCCAGCGCTTCGCGGGAACGCTCGGCGTTCATATCGAGATTAATGCCGAATGCCGCGAGCAAATCGGACGAGCCTGACCGGCTGGAAACGCTGCGGTTACCGTGTTTCGCGACCTTCAACCCACACGCCGCCGCCACGAAGGCGCTGGCGGTGGAGATATTGATGCTGTTACTGCCGTCACCGCCGGTACCGACGATATCCGCAAACTGATAGTCCGGGCGCGGGAACGGGGCGGCATTTTCCAGCAGGGCCGTGGCGGCACCGGCGATTTCCTGCGGGCTTTCGCCGCGCACCTTCATGCTCACCAGCGCTGCCGCCAGCTGTTCAGGCTTCAGCTCACCGCGAACCACGGCGGAGAAGAGCTGATGGCTCTCCTGCTGACTCAGGGTCTGAGCCTGGTAGAGTTTTTCCAGAATCGGCTGCAGGGTGTTGGTCTGCTCCAGCTTCTGCAACGCCCAGTCCAGCGTCTGCTCGAGCAGACGGGCGCCATGGGAGGTCAGGATCGATTCCGGATGGAACTGCATTCCGCAAACGCGATCCGCGTCGTGACGTACCGCCATTACCATCCCTTCAAACGAGGCGTTGATCGTCAGCCCGGCGGGAATGTTGCTGCCGACCAGCGAGTGGTAGCGCGCGACCGGGAGCGGATTCGGCAGCCCGGCAAACATTGCCTGGCCGTCATGTTCAATGCTGGACGCCTTACCGTGGAGGATTTCACCTGCCTGGCCAACGTAGCCGCCGTAGGCTTCAACAATCGCCTGATGGCCGAGGCAGATGCCGATTATCGGCAGCTTGCCGCGCATACGGGTCAGCAGCTCCGGCATACAGCCCGCTTCGCTCGGTGCGCCTGGCCCCGGGGAGAGCATCAGCACCGGGTTTTGCATGGTGGCCAGGCGGTCAATCAGGGTCTGGGCCGGAACGTGGTTGCGATAGATAACGACGTTATGGCCATTCGCACGCAGCTGATCTGCCAGGTTGTAGGTAAAGGAGTCGATATTATCGAGCAGCAGAATGTCAGCCATCAGAAAATCTCCTGTGCATGGTGTGCGGTAGCAATGGCGCGAAGGACCGCTCGGGCTTTACTGCGCGTTTCGTCAGCTTCAGACTGCGGAACGGAATCAAGAACAATCCCGGCACCCGCCTGGACGGTGGCAATCCCGTCTTCGACATAGGCGGAGCGGATTACGATGCAGGTATCGAGATCGCCGTGGGCGGTGAAGTAACCCACCGCGCCGCCGTAGCTGCCGCGACGGCGTCCTTCGGCGGCGGCAATCAGCTGCATGGCGCGTACTTTCGGCGCGCCGCTGAGGGTGCCCATGTTCATACAGGCGCGGTAGGCGTGCAGCACGTCCAGATCGTGGCGCAGCTCGCCGACCACGCGGGAGACGAGGTGCATCACGAACGAATAGCGGTCGACTTTGGTCAGGTCCGCCACGTAGCGGCTGCCGGGAGTACAAATGCGTGCCAGATCGTTACGCGCCAGGTCAACCAGCATCAGGTGCTCGGAGAGTTCTTTGTGGTCGGTACGCATCTCCAGCTCGATGCGGCTGTCCAGATCCCGGTCCAGCGAGCCATCGGCGCGACGTCCGCGCGGACGGGTACCGGCAATCGGGTAGATCTCAATCTGACGGCTGGTGGCGTCATATTTCAGCGAGCTTTCCGGCGAGGCGCCGAACAGCGTGAAGTCGTTGTCCTGCATAAAGAACATGTACGGGCTGGGATTGCTTTTCTTCAGCACGTCGTAGGCTGCCAGCGGAGACGGGCAGGGCAGTGAGAAGCGACGGGACGGCACGACCTGGAAAATTTCCCCGGCGCGAATCGCTTTTTGCATCTGGCGAACCACGGCGCCGTACTGATCGTCGGTCTGGTTAACGTCGCAGGTCATTTTCTCTACACGCTGCACCGGCAGCGCGGGCGGCGCTTCCGTCATCTGCTGCTGCAGTTGAGCGATACGATGCTCAAGACGGTCTTTCTCAGCAGTTGAAGGCGTAAACAGGCTGGCCTGAATGCGGGTGTATTGTTTCTGATGGTCGATCACCAGCAGGGTTTCGGCCAGATAAAAGCAATAGTCCGGGCAGCGATTACCCTGCTCGGTTTCCGGCAAATCTTCAAAACCGGCAACCAGGTCGTAAGCAAACAGCCCGCCGAAGAACATCGCCTCTCGCTCGTCTTCCGGCACGGTGACGAGGTTCTGCAGCAGGCGGAAGGCATCGAAAACGGACAGGGAGCAGAGGCGCGCGTCTTCGTCCAGCAGCTGGCTCACCGGCGGGAAATGCAGAATACGCATTTCCGGGTGACGTTCATTTTCAATGCCTGACGGCAGAGCGGCATCCAGCAGCGGCAGCAGCGATGCGCCATTGTCTGATAATGCCTTGATGGTGACAGTGTCACCTAAAGCGGTAATGCGCAGCGCGCTGTCGACCAGCAGCAGGCTTTTGAGATCGTCCTTGCTGTCGATATCCGCAGACTCAAGCAGCAGCGTTGCCGGACGAGCCCCGCACACCTGATGAAACAGCGCGGTCGGGTTGTGGCGATAGGCCGCCTCGCAGGTCAACAGTTCGAGATGAGGTTTGGCTGTTTGCATGTTGTTGTTCTCATATTTTGTTCAAAAAAAAGCCCGCTGGGTAGCGGGCGGGTATCTGTTTGCATTTCGCAGACGCGTGACACTGCCCGAAGATCAGGAAGTGCGCCACCAGCCGTGAAGAGCGAAATGTGCTGTCATTTTCAGATACCTTTCTCGTGTGAACTTGCGTACTAGTTAACTAGTTCGATGGCCAGTTGTCAACCCTTGATTTCAGAATTTCGCGTTAAGTCGGTATCATGGTGTTTTCGGATGTCTCCAACCTGTTACGGGAAGTGCTTTGAGCGATACCACCTACGCCATTATTTATGATTTACATAGCCATACTCAGGCCTCTGACGGCCTGCTGACACCCGAAGCCCTGGTTCATCGCGCCGTTGAAATGCGCGTCGGCACGCTGGCGATAACCGATCACGATACGACAGATGCCATTCCGGCGGCGCGCGCCGAGATTGCCCGCAGCGGGCTGGCGCTGAATCTGGTGTCCGGCGTCGAGATCTCGACCGTCTGGGAAAATCATGAGATTCATATTGTTGGCCTGAATATCGATATAGACCATCCGGCACTTACGGCATTTTTGCAAGAACAAAAAACGCGCCGCAATCAGCGCGCAGAGATGATCGGCGAGCGTCTGGAAAAAGCGCATATTCCGGGCGCGCTGGAAGGCGCGCAAAAGATGGCGAACGGCGGGGCGGTCACCCGCGGTCATTTCGCCCGTTTTCTGGTTGAAGCCGGCAAAGCGACGAACATGGCGGATGTCTTTAAAAAGTATCTGGCGCGCGGGAAAACCGGATACGTTCCACCACAGTGGTATACAATAAAACAAGCTATTGATGTGATTCATCATTCTGGCGGTAAGGCCGTGCTGGCCCATCCGGGGCGGTATAATCTTTCTGCTAAATGGCTGAAAAGGCTGCTGGCACACTTTGCCGAATGCGGTGGCGAGGCGATGGAAGTCGCCCAGTGTCAGCAGGCGCCCAACGAGCGCGCGCAGCTCGCGACCTATGCCCGCCAGTTCGGCCTGCTTGGGTCACAGGGCTCTGATTTCCATCAGCCCTGCGCGTGGATCGAACTGGGGCGCAAGCTCTGGTTGCCCGCTGGCGTTGAGCCGGTCTGGCAGCTCTGGGAACAGCCGCAGCAAATTGAAGAGAGGGAAGTATGAGTCAGTTTTTCTATATCCATCCGGATAACCCGCAGCCACGCCTGATTAACCAGGCCGTGGAGATCGTCCGCAAAGGCGGCGTGATTGTCTACCCGACCGATTCAGGCTATGCGCTGGGCTGCAAAATTGAAGATAAAGGGGCAATGGAGCGCATTTGCCGTATTCGCCAGCTGCCGGACGGCCATAACTTTACCCTGATGTGCCGCGATCTCTCTGAGCTGTCGACCTATGCGTATGTTGATAACGTGGCGTTTCGCCTGATTAAGAACAACACGCCGGGCAACTACACCTTCATCCTGAAGGGCACGAAGGAAGTACCGCGTCGACTGCTGCAGGAAAAACGTAAAACCATCGGCATGCGCGTGCCGTCTAACCCGATTGCGCAGGCGCTGCTGGAAACCCTCGGCGAACCGATGCTTTCTACCTCGCTGATGCTGCCGGGCAGCGAGTTTACCGAGTCCGATCCGGAAGAGATCAAAGATCGTCTGGAGAAGGTGGTCGAGCTGATTATTCACGGCGGCTATCTCGGCCAGCAGCCGACCACCGTGGTCGACTTAACCGAAGATGCACCGGAAGTGATTCGTGAAGGCGTGGGCGATGTAAAGCCTTTCTTGTAAAGGTATAAGCAGATATACTACGCGGCCATCAAAGCAGGGCTCAGCCCTCTTTTGACCTGATTCGACGCCTGTGAAGGCGACACCTGAGGAAGCTCAATGAGCGAGAAGTTACAGAAAGTGCTGGCGCGTGCCGGCCACGGTTCACGCCGTGAAATCGAAGCCATTATTGAAGCGGGCCGCGTGAGTGTGGACGGTAAAATCGCCACGCTGGGTGACCGCGTAGAAATCGTACCGGGGCTGAAGATCCGCATCGACGGTCATCTTATCTCCGTGAAAGAGTCCGCTGAACAGATCTGCCGCGTGCTGGCTTACTACAAGCCAGAAGGCGAGCTGTGCACCCGCAACGACCCGGAAGGTCGCCCGACGGTGTTTGACCGTCTGCCTAAACTGCGTGGCGCTCGCTGGATTGCCGTCGGTCGTCTGGACGTGAACACCTGCGGTCTGCTGCTGTTTACCACCGATGGTGAACTGGCAAACCGTCTGATGCACCCAAGCCGTGAAGTGGAACGTGAATACGCGGTGCGCGTATTTGGCCAGGTTGATGAAAATAAACTGCGCGATCTGTCGCGTGGCGTTCAGCTGGAAGACGGTCCTGCGGCGTTCAAAACCATCAAGTTTACCGGTGGGGAAGGCATTAACCAGTGGTACAACGTGACCCTGACCGAAGGCCGTAACCGCGAGGTGCGTCGTCTCTGGGAAGCGGTAGGCGTCCAGGTGAGCCGCCTGATCCGTGTCCGTTACGGCGACATTCTGTTGCCGAAAGGTCTGCCGCGCGGTGGGTATACCGAACTGGATCTGACCCAAACCAACTACCTGCGCGAGCTTGTCGGCCTGACGCCGGAAACCACCTCAAAAGTGGCGGTGGAAAAAGATCGTCGTCGCATGAAGGCGAATCAGATCCGTCGCGCGGTGAAGCGCCACAGCCAGGTGAGCAGCAGCCGCCGCTCCGGCAGCCGTAACAACAACGGTTAATATAAAAGCCCGGTGAACGCACCGGGCTTTTTTCTTTAGTAATCAATTCCAATTTGCGCTTTGATGCCTGCATCAAACGCATGTTTGACCGGACGCAGCTCGCTGACGGTATCGGCCATCTCCAGAATCTCCCGATGACACCCGCGCCCCGTGACGATAACCGTCTGGTGTACAGGACGATTCTTCAGAGCATCCAGCACGGCTTCCAGCGGCAGGTAGTCATAGGCGACCATATAGGTGATCTCATCCAGCAGAACCATATTCAGCGAGGGATCGGCCAGCATTCTCTTTGCATGCTCCCAGACGGCGAGACAGGCTGCGGTGTCCGTTTCCCGATTCTGAGTATCCCACGTAAAACCGGTCGCCATCACCTGAAACTCAACGCCGTGAGGCTCAAGCAAATTCCGCTCACCGTTGGGCCATTCGCCTTTGATAAACTGGATCACGCCCACTTTTTGACCGTGTCCAACGGCGCGCGTCGCCGTGCCGAATGCGGCGGTGGTTTTCCCTTTTCCGTTGCCGGTAAAAACGATGACGATCCCACGTTCGTCCTGGGCTGCGGCAACGCGTGCATCGACCTGTTCTTTCAGACGCTGCTGGCGCTGCTGATGACGTTCTTCACTCATTGCGAAATTCCCGGTTTACGGCCCGGCTGGGCATCAAAGGTCATCCCGGTCTTGCGGCGGCTGTCGTCGCCCATCAGCCAGAGATAGAGCGGCATAATGTCTGCCGGGGTTTTCAGCTTCTGCGGATCTTCGCTCGGGAACGCGCTGGCGCGCATTTTGGTGCGCGTACCGCCCGGGTTGATGCAGTTCACGCGAAGATGACGGCTCTGATACTCCTCCGCCAGCACCTGCATCATGCCTTCGGTGGCGAATTTTGATACGGCATAAGCACCCCAGTTTGCGCGCCCCTCGCGACCTACGCTGGAGGAGGTAAAGACCAGTGAGCCAGACTCGGATTTGAGTAATAAAGGAAGCAATGCCTGCGTGAGGAAAAACGTGCCGTTGACGTTGACCTGCATCACCTGCTGCCAGATATCCGGATCCTGTTCATCCATCGGACGCACTTCACCTAACAAACCGGCGTTATGCAGCACGCCGTCGAGTCTCGGATAGTGAGCGCTGATGCGCTGGGCTAATTCCTGGCACACCGCAGGCGTGCAGGTCAGTAAATCGAGCGTATACCACGGGGCCGGCGTGCCGCATACGGCCTCAATCTCCTGAGCGACGTTTTTCAGTTTTTCTTCGTTGCGCCCGATCAGAATGACGTTGGCGCCATATTCGGCGTATGTCAGGGCTGCCTCTCGGCCAATCCCGTCGCTGGCACCGGTGACAAGAATAATCCGGTTTTGCAGCAGATTTTTTTGCGGTTGATAATGCACGGTGACTCCTCAGGCGACCGGTGACGCAATGGCGCCTTTATAATGACTTTTCGGCTTTATGCCCGAATTCGCCTGATAATTCAATCAGTCTACAGGACGCATTACTGTAAAATTAACAATTTGCAAATATTTAAACTCCAGTCCGGGGATTCCTGAAGGCGGCTCGCAGAGGTAATGTCACGAGCGAGACGCATGGGCAGGGCTGTTGTACACTGCCGTGAAAGATTCGTGGTTAAATCAAGGTGGAACGCGTGGAATTACTTTCTCAATATGGGTTGTTTTTGGCCAAAATCGCGACGGTGGTGGTTGCCATTGCGGTGGTAGCCGTTCTGATTGTCAACCTGACGCAGCGCAAGCGTCAGCGTGGGGAGTTACGCATCACCCGCCTGAGCGAGCAGTATAAAGAGATGCAGGAAGAGATGTCTCTGGCGCTGCTTGATAGTCATCAACAGAAACTCTGGCAGAAAGCGCAGAAGAAAAAGCATAAACAGGAAGCCAAAGCGGCAAAGGCAAAAGCAAAGCTCAATGCGCCGCAGGATAAGGCCACGCCACGCGTCTATGTGCTCGATTTTAAAGGCAGTATGGATGCGCATGAAGTGTCTTCTCTGCGGGAAGAAGTGACTGCCGTTCTGGCCGTGGCGACACCGCAGGATCAGGTTGTCGTGCGCCTTGAAAGCCCGGGCGGGGTGGTTCACGGTTACGGACTGGCCGCCTCACAGCTGCAGCGCCTGCGTGAAAAACAGATCCCGCTGACCGTGGCGGTGGATAAAGTGGCGGCGAGCGGTGGCTACATGATGGCCTGCGTGGCGGACAAAATTGTTGCCGCGCCGTTCTCCATTATTGGCTCGATCGGCGTGGTCGCGCAAATTCCGAACTTTAACCGCTTCCTGAAAAATAAAGAGATTGATATCGAACTTCACACGGCGGGTCAGTACAAACGTACCCTGACGCTGCTGGGGGAAAACACGGAAGAAGGGCGTCAAAAGTTCCGCGAAGATCTCAACGAAACGCATCATCTCTTTAAAGATTTTGTACACCGTATGCGCCCAACGCTCGATATTGAACAGGTCGCGACGGGCGAGCACTGGTACGGCGTCCAGGCGCAGGAGAAAGGGCTGGTGGATGAAGTCGGAACCAGCGACGATCTGCTGCTCAATCTGATGGAAGGCCGGGAACTGGTGGGCGTGCGCTTTACCCAGCGTAAGCGACTCCTTGACCGCTTTACCAACAGTGCCGCAGAAAGCGCGGACCGCCTGCTGCTGCGCTGGCTACAGCGCGGACAAAAACCGTTGCTGTAAACAAAAACGCGAGGCATATGCCTCGCGTTTTGCATTAATCGACCAAGTGATATTTCTCGGAAAGCGTATGCGCCAGGTATTTAAACATGTTAAACACGGCGGTGCTTTTCGGGGTCGGTAAACCCTGTTCGTCAAGGAAGTATTCGCCGCTGAAAATCAGCACACCATTACGCTGCTCTACGCCGGTGGCTTCAATGCCCGCCAGCGTATCTTCATGGTCACGGATAAGCTTGTTTGCTTCGATAAGCAGAGAGGCTCGGTCAATAGGTTGGGTCGTATTCTGCATAATCCACTCCTTAAACAGTGACAATAGTCTACGCCGAGGGCGCTTTGGGGGCAAATTTTCCCTGTAATGTGAGGGGATAAGGTGCAGGGTCCTGGCTGGCGGGATCTGCTTTTGCATGCTAATAAAGTTGCGTAACGAATTTTATCAGGTAGAGTGTGCGCTTTCGTCATTCTGGCAACAGAATTGCTTGACATTCAACCGGGAATTCGTCACGAATTACACGAGATGTGAGAAAAATACCCGAAAACTCAATCACCTGGGCGTATTCTCATTAACGTCCGGTAAGTCAAAGGGGTTGATATCTCCTGACGCAGTCGCAATATCATTGGCGCGTCGTCAGCGGAAGGGAAATCAACGTGCGGCGTATTCCTGGAAGAATTAAATTAGGTAAAGGTGAATATGGGTAAAGCTCTCGTCATCGTTGAGTCCCCGGCAAAAGCCAAAACGATCAATAAGTATCTGGGTAATGACTACGTGGTTAAGTCCAGCGTCGGTCATATCCGCGATTTGCCGACCAGTGGCTCAGCCAGCAAAAAGAGCGCAGACTCTACCTCCACCAAAGGGGCTAAAAAGCCTAAAAAGGATGAACGTAGCGCGCTTGTCAACCGCATGGGTGTAAACCCATGGCATAACTGGGATGCACAATATGAAGTGCTGCCCGGGAAAGAAAAAGTCGTTAACGAGCTGAAGCAGCTTGCTGAAAAAGCAGACCACATCTATCTCGCAACCGACCTTGACCGCGAAGGGGAAGCCATTGCGTGGCACCTGCGGGAAGTGATCGGTGGTGATGACAAACGCTACAGCCGTGTAGTGTTTAACGAAATTACGAAGAATGCGATTCGTCAGGCATTTGAGAAGCCGGGCGAACTGAACATTGACCGCGTAAACGCACAGCAGGCACGTCGCTTTATGGACCGCGTTGTGGGCTACATGGTCTCTCCACTGCTGTGGAAGAAGATTGCCCGTGGCCTGTCCGCAGGGCGTGTGCAATCCGTCGCCGTGCGTCTGGTCGTTGAGCGTGAGCGCGAAATTAAAGCCTTCGTGCCGGAAGAGTTCTGGGAAGTCGATGCCAATGTGACCACGCCGGGCGGTGACGCTCTGCCGCTGCAGGTGAGCCATCACAACGACAAGCCTTTCCGTCCGGAAAACCGCGACCAGACCATGGCCGCCGTCGCGCTGCTGGAAAAAGCACGTTATCAGGTGCTGGAACGTGAAGACAAACCGACCAGCAGCAAGCCAGGTGCGCCGTTTATTACCTCCACGCTGCAACAGGCTGCAAGCACGCGTCTGGGGTATGGCGTGAAGAAGACGATGATGATGGCTCAGCGCCTGTATGAAGCGGGCTACATCACCTATATGCGTACCGACTCAACCAACCTGAGCCAGGACGCGGTCAACATGGTGCGTGGCTACATCAGCGACAACTTCGGTAAGAAATACCTGCCGGAAAGCGCTAACCAGTTCGCCAGCAAAGAGAACTCCCAGGAAGCGCACGAAGCGATTCGTCCTTCTGACGTCTCGGTGTTAGCGGAATCGCTGAAAGACATGGAAGCCGACGCGCAGAAGCTGTATCAGCTGATCTGGCGCCAGTTCGTGGCGTGCCAGATGACGCCAGCGCAGTATGACTCCACCACGCTGACCGTTGGCGCGGGCGAGTTCCGTCTCAAAGCGCGCGGTCGTATCCTGCGTTTCGACGGCTGGACGAAGGTGATGCCTGCGCTGCGTAAAGGTGATGAAGACAGAACGCTGCCTGCCGTAAACAAAGGTGACGAGCTGTCACTTGTCGATCTGGTTCCGGCACAGCACTTCACCAAGCCGCCTGCGCGCTTCAGTGAAGCGTCCCTGGTGAAAGAGCTGGAAAAACGCGGTATTGGTCGTCCATCGACCTACGCATCCATCATCTCGACCATTCAGGACCGTGGCTACGTGCGCGTTGAAAACCGCCGTTTCTATGCGGAAAAAATGGGTGAGATCGTCACTGACCGTCTGGAAGCAAACTTCCGCGAGTTGATGAACTACGATTTCACCGCGCAAATGGAAGACAGCCTCGACCAGGTTGCCAGCCATCAGGCGGAATGGAAAAAGGTCCTCGACAGCTTCTTCAGCGACTTTACCGACCAGCTTGAAAAAGCGGAAAAAGACCCTGAAGAGGGCGGTATGCTGCCAAACCAGATGGTTCTGACCAGCATCGACTGTCCAACCTGCGGCCGCAAGATGGGGATCCGCACCGCAACCACGGGCGTGTTCCTTGGCTGCTCCGGCTATGCCCTGTCACCAAAAGAGCGCTGCAAAACCACTATCAACCTGGTGCCTGAGAACGAAGTGCTCAACGTGCTGGAAGGTGATGATGCGGAAACAAACGCTCTGCGTGCCAAACGCCGCTGCAAAAAATGCGGCACGGCAATGGACAGCTACCTGATCGATCCAAAACGTAAGCTGCACGTTTGCGGTAATAACCCAACGTGTGACGGGTATGAGATCGAAGAGGGTGAGTTCCGCATTAAAGGCTATGACGGCCCGATTGTGGAGTGCGAGAAGTGTGGCTCTGAAATGCACCTGAAAATGGGGCGTTTCGGTAAGTACATGGCCTGTACCAACGACGAGTGTAAAAACACGCGCAAAATTCTGCGTAACGGCGAAGTGGCTCCTCCGAAGGAAGATCCGGTTCCGCTGCCAGAACTGCCGTGCGAGAAATCCGACGCGTACTTCGTGCTGCGTGATGGTGCCGCAGGTGTCTTCCTGGCCGCCAACACCTTCCCGAAATCGCGTGAAACGCGCGCGCCGCTGGTGGAAGAGCTGCATCGCTTCCGCGATCGTCTGCCTGAGAAACTGCGTTATCTGGCCGATGCGCCACAGCAGGATCCGGAAGGCAACAAAACCGTGGTACGGTTTAGCCGTAAAACTAAGCAGCAGTATGTTGCGGCCGAGAAAGAGGGTAAAGCGACCGGATGGTCAGCCTTCTTTGTCGATGGCAAATGGGTTGAAGGCAAGAAATAATCTTCCCTTACCGTAACTTACCTGTAAAAGGGCCGGATTTCCGGCCCTTTTTTATTGCCTTGTTATTATTTTTTGTTCCGTACTATACAGTCAGGCTATAAATGATATAGTGGTTATAGTTAACCTGTTTCTTATTATTAAATCGTCTTAAGCGATTGACCGCATGCGCTAAATCGGATGGTCTGGCATGAAATTACAGCAGCTTCGTTATATCGTTGAGGTGGTGAATCATAACCTTAACGTCTCTTCTACCGCCGAGGGGTTGTATACCTCGCAACCGGGCATCAGCAAACAAGTTCGTATGCTGGAGGACGAGTTAGGTATCCAGATATTTGCCCGCAGCGGTAAGCATCTCACTCAGGTGACGCCTGCGGGGCAGGAAATCATCCGCATTGCGCGGGAAGTCCTCTCCAAAGTCGATGCGATTAAGTCAGTGGCAGGGGAACACACCTGGCCGGATAAAGGCTCGCTGTATATTGCCACGACGCATACCCAGGCGCGCTATGCGCTTCCCGGTGTAATTAAAGGCTTTATCGAGCGTTATCCTCGCGTCTCTTTGCATATGCACCAGGGCTCGCCAACGCAAATTGCTGAAGCCGTCTCCAAGGGTAATGCAGACTTTGCCATCGCCACGGAAGCGCTCCACCTGTATGACGATCTGGTGATGCTTCCATGCTATCACTGGAACCGTTCTATCGTGGTGACCCCCGATCACCCCCTGGCGGGTAAAGGGTCGGTCACTATCGAAGAGCTGGCGCAATATCCTTTGGTAACGTATACGTTTGGCTTTACCGGACGGTCCGAGCTTGATACGGCCTTTAACCGGGCAGGGTTAACGCCGCGCATTGTCTTTACCGCGACGGATGCCGACGTGATTAAGACCTATGTGCGGCTTGGTCTGGGAGTGGGCGTTATTGCCAGCATGGCGGTGGATCCGGTGTCAGATCCTGACCTGGTGCGTCTTGATGCGCATGATGTTTTCAGCCATAGCACCACAAAGATTGGCTTCCGTCGCAGCACCTTCCTGCGCAGCTATATGTATGATTTTATTCAGCGCTTTGCCCCTCATTTAACGCGTGACGTGGTGGATACCGCCGTGGCATTACGCTCAAATGAAGATATTGAAGAGATGTTTAAAGACATCAAACTCCCCGAAAAATAATCACACCCGGTATCTTTCCCTTACGGAAAGATACCGAAATAACGCCTCAAAGCTAAATTAGAATTATCATCATCTACGTATCCCCTGTCATATAATGTCATTATCCATTTAATTCGTATGGTTATAATGTCGTGAATTGGCGACAAAAGTAGAAACTAATTTACGCCTTCGCAAATTTTTCTTTTCAATTATTTATTTCTGGTCAAAAGATTGAATATTTCATACCTCCCGGTGCGTAAATTCACTGGCTTTTCGGCTAAAGTTTCTTTAGGATTTATCTCAACAGATGATTAATTGTACCAATTGTTTGGTCCTAAATGATAAGCGATATCGATTGTATGAGGTTAGCAATGCCTTCAGGAAGTGAAGAACCGCAAAGGGATCCTGCGCTCAAGCGTAAAGCCTGGCTGGCGGTCTTTCTCGTCTCTACCCTGTTTTGGGTGGTGGTTGCTCTCCTGGCCTGGAAATATTGGGGTTAAATATGGCAGTGACGGTACGTACAGCTTCGGTAAAACAGATGTGTCAGCATCGTGACAATGGCCACAGAGGGCGTAAAGCTCCTGCGACCGTTGTACCCGCGTCCTGGAAACTGACGCCGCAGCAGCAAGCGTTTATTGATGTGTTCGCAGAAGACGAACCCAAAAAACAATAATTTAGTTAATTGCGTAATGATGCAAATAGTCTGAATATCGACTCTGCACTTTTGTACTCTTTAATAAATACACATCAGCAATATAGCACTGAGGACTTACCTCGGAACTTTTAATAAATAATGCCTGGTGTCCCTATGATGAATAACATGACGTCTCACAAATACTGGTCATGGATCGGCGTTTTTACCGTGTCGATTCTGTTCTGGAGTCAGCTCATCTGGTTGGCCCTCCACTAAATTGTAAAACCTCGCTACGGCGGGGTTTTTTGTTTTTCCTTTCTGGACCAATCCTAAATTTATCAATTTGGGTTGTTATCAAAACGTTACGACATCTTTGTGTTATCTTTAATTACGGCCCTGATGATTGTCGGGGCATCTCTGTGATTAAGGAGGAGCTTATGTCGTTAACCCTACGCGAAGCCAGTAAGGACACGTTACAGGCAGAAAATAAAACCTGGCATTACTACAGCCTGCCGCTGGCTGCCAGAACGCTTGGGGACATTTCGCGTTTACCCAAGTCATTGAAAGTATTACTGGAAAACCTATTGCGCTGGCAGGACGGTGATTCTGTCACCCTCGATGATATCCAGGCGCTGGCAGGGTGGCTCGAAAATGCCCATGCCGACAGAGAAATCGCCTACCGCCCGGCCAGGGTGCTGATGCAGGACTTTACCGGTGTTCCTGCCGTCGTTGATTTAGCCGCGATGCGCGAGGCCGTTAAGCGTCTCGGCGGAGATACGGCAAAAGTGAATCCGCTTTCCCCTGTTGACCTCGTCATTGACCACTCCGTAACCGTTGACCGCTTTGGTGATGACGACGCCTTTGGCGAGAACGTGCGTCTGGAGATGGAGCGCAACCACGAGCGCTACGTGTTCCTGAAGTGGGGGCAGCAGGCGTTCAGCCGTTTTAGCGTGGTCCCGCCGGGTACCGGTATTTGTCACCAGGTGAACCTTGAATATCTGGGTAAAGCCGTCTGGAGTGAATTGCAGGATAAAGAGTGGGTCGCCTATCCGGACACGCTGGTGGGCACGGACTCCCATACCACCATGATCAACGGTCTGGGCGTGCTGGGCTGGGGCGTTGGGGGTATCGAAGCGGAAGCGGCCATGCTCGGCCAGCCGGTGTCCATGCTTATCCCTGACGTGGTGGGCTTCAAGCTCACCGGCAAGCTGTCTGAAGGCATTACCGCCACCGATCTGGTGCTCACCGTCACCCAGATGCTGCGTAAGCATGGTGTGGTGGGCAAGTTTGTAGAATTCTACGGTGACGGACTGGATTCGCTGCCGCTGGCCGACCGTGCCACCATTGCCAATATGGCGCCGGAATACGGTGCAACCTGCGGCTTTTTCCCCATCGATGACGTCACGCTGGAATACATGCGCCTTAGCGGGCGCAGCGAAGAGCAGGTTGCGCTGGTCGAGGCCTATACCAAAGCGCAGGGCATGTGGCGAAACCCGGGCGATGAACCGGTCTTCACCAGCACGCTTGAACTCGATATGGGAAGCGTTGAGGCGAGCCTCGCCGGACCGAAACGTCCGCAGGATCGGGTTGCGCTGAGTGACGTGCCAAAAGCCTTTGCCGCCAGCAATGCACTGGAAGTGAACGTGGCGCAGAAAGATCACCGTCCGGTCAACTATGTTCTGAACGGACATCAGTATCAGCTCCCGGATGGCGCGGTTGTGATTGCGGCCATTACCTCCTGCACCAACACCTCGAACCCCAGCGTATTAATGGCGGCCGGTCTGCTGGCGAAAAAGGCGGTAGAGCTTGGGCTAAAACCTCAGCCATGGGTCAAGGCCTCGCTGGCACCGGGTTCCAAAGTGGTATCGGATTACCTGGCGCAGGCCAAACTGACGCCGTACCTTGACGAACTGGGCTTTAACCTCGTGGGCTACGGCTGTACGACCTGTATTGGTAACTCCGGCCCGCTGCCTGAACCGATTGAAACGGCGATCAAGCAGGGTGACCTGACGGTAGGCGCGGTTCTGTCCGGTAACCGAAACTTTGAAGGGCGTATACACCCGCTGGTGAAAACCAACTGGCTTGCCTCGCCGCCGCTGGTTGTGGCGTATGCCCTTGCAGGGAACATGAATATCAACCTGGCGACCGATCCGATTGGTCACGATCGCAAGAACGATCCTGTCTACCTGAAAGATATCTGGCCATCTTCGCGTGAAATCGCGCTGGCCGTTGAAAAGGTCTCAACCGAGATGTTCCGCAAAGAGTATGCGGAGGTCTTTGAAGGCACGCCGGAGTGGAAAACCATCAACGTCGTGGGCTCGGATACCTACGACTGGCAGGATGACTCGACCTATATTCGTCTGTCGCCGTTCTTTGATGCGATGCTGGCCGAGCCGGCACCGCTTAAGGATATTCACGGCGCGCGCATACTGGCGATGCTGGGCGACTCCGTCACGACCGACCATATCTCTCCGGCGGGGAGTATCAAAGCCGATAGCCCGGCAGGCCGTTATCTGCAGAGCCGGGGCGTCGAACGCCGCGATTTTAACTCTTACGGCTCGCGTCGCGGCAACCATGAGGTCATGATGCGCGGGACCTTTGCCAACATACGCATTCGTAACGAAATGGTACCGGGCGTGGAAGGGGGGATGACCCGCCATCTGCCGGGTACGGAAGTGGTTTCGATTTATGATGCGGCGGTCAAATATCAACAGGAAGGTACGCCGCTGGCGGTGATCGCCGGGAAAGAGTACGGTTCCGGCTCCAGCCGCGACTGGGCGGCGAAAGGTCCGCGTCTGCTTGGCGTTCGCGTGGTCATCGCCGAATCGTTCGAACGTATTCACCGCTCGAACCTGATCGGCATGGGGATCCTGCCGCTTGAGTTCCCGCAGGGCGTGACCCGTAAAACGCTGGGACTGACCGGGGAAGAGCAGATTGAGATTAGCGGTCTGCAAAACCTGCAGCCGGGGAAAACGGTGCCGGTGAAGTTAACGCGGGCAGACGGGAAAACCGAGGTGCTGGATTGCCGGTGCCGTATTGATACGGCAACCGAGCTGACCTATTACCAGAACGACGGCATTTTACATTATGTGATTCGTAAGATGCTGGATTGATGAAACGAGCCCGGCACTCGTGCCGGGCTTTTTAGCATCACTCTTTCAGCAGATGGCCCATTTTGGCGGCTTTGGTATCAAGGTAGTGGGCGTTTTTCGGGTTACGGCCGACAATCAGCGGTACGCGCTCGACGATGTTGATCCCCGCTTCGGTCAGGATCTCCACTTTTTTCGGGTTATTGGTCAGCAGTCGAACTTCGTCCACGCCCAGCAGCTTGAACATATCGGCGCACAAGGTGAAGTCGCGTTCGTCAGCGGCAAAGCCAAGCTGATGGTTTGCTTCAACCGTATCGTAGCCCTGGTCCTGAAGCGCGTAGGCGCGGATTTTGTTCAGCAGACCAATATTACGACCTTCCTGACGGTGATAAAGCAGCACACCTCGGCCTTCTTCTGCAATATGAGACAGGGCGGCTTCCAGCTGGAAACCACAATCACAGCGCAGGCTGAACAGCGCGTCGCCGGTGAGACACTCTGAATGGACGCGGGACAGCACCGGCGTCTGCCCTGAAATGTCGCCATACACCAGCGCGACATGATCCTGTCCGGTTGCCAGTTCTTCAAAACCCACCATCAGGAAATCGCCCCATGGGGTTGGCAGTTTGGCTTCTGCCACACGTTTAAGCTGCATGTGATTCTCCAGAGTAGGCTGACACGTTTCGTGCCTTTGCCCTGTTTTGCTTTCTGTATCAGTTCATTTTGCCACAAGCTCAGCAGGTTCGCCTAATGGGCACCATGCTATATGAACGTTAAACGCACGATCCGACATATCCACCCGGAGGATTAATTTCGGTTATGATTGTGACGCTTAGCGAAAAAGGAGAAGACATGCTTTCAATCGCCAGACGTACGGCAGCAGGTGCGGCCATTTTACTGATTATGCCTCTGGCCGTATGGCTTTCAGGCTGGATGTGGCAGCCCGGGCAGAACGCCACGTGGCTGAAAACGTTATACTGGATAACGGAAACGGTCACCCAGCCGTGGGGAATAATTACCCACGTACTCCTCTGCGCCTGGTTTCTGTGGTGCCTCCGCTTTCGTTTGCGGGCGGCGCTGATGCTCTTTGCGATACTCGGGGGCGCTATCCTTGTCGGTCAGGGCGTGAAGTCCTGGGTTAAAGATCGCGTTCAGGAACCGCGTCCTTTTGTCGTCTGGCTGGAAAAAACGCATCATGTTCCGGTGGATGAGTTCTACAATTTAAAGCGTAAAGATCGCGGTGCGCTGGTGAAAGAACAGCTTGCGGAACAGCAGGATATCCCGAAATTCTTGCGTAAACACTGGCAGAAAGAGACCGGGTTCGCGTTTCCTTCCGGTCACACCATGTTTGCGGCCAGCTGGGCGTTGCTGGGGGTTGGGCTGCTTTGGCCAAGGCGTCGAACGATCACTATCGTGATTTTACTGGTCTGGGCGACGGGAGTTATGGGCAGCCGCTTGCTGTTGGGGATGCACTGGCCTCGGGACCTGGTCGTCGCCACGCTCATCTCATGGCTGCTGATTATGATGGCGACCTGGCTCACTGAACGATTCTGCGGCCCGCTAACGCCACCGCCAGAAGAGAAAGAAGAAATAGCCGAAAGGGACCAGACAGACGCCTGACGGTTGATATTCCGCATTTTGCCCATAGATCCATGACCTGCGCGTCACTTTTTCCGTTTCGCGCTCGTCGCTAAAATGGTAGTTTATAAGGCTGATTGCGGTGGGTTGAACACACTTTATTCGCTTGAACCACATAACGGGAAGTAATGTGAAATATTTACTCATTTTCTTACTGGTATTGGCGATTTTTGTCATTTCAGTCACGTTGGGTGCACAAAACGATCAGCAGGTGACGTTTAACTATCTGCTGGCTCAGGGTGAGTATCGCGTCTCGAGCCTGCTGGCGGTCCTATTTGCTGCCGGCTTTGCCATTGGCTGGCTGGTTTGCGGTCTGTTCTGGCTGAAAGTCCGTGTTTCTCTTGCGCGCGCTGAACGTAAAATTAAGCGACTCGAAAATAATATTGCCCCTGCGTCTGACATCCCGGAAAGCTCTGGTGTGCCGGTCGTGAAGGAATAATCGACTATGCTGGAGTTGTTGTTTCTGCTTTTGCCTGTAGCCGCAGCCTATGGCTGGTATATGGGCCGCAGAAGTGCGCAACAAACAAAACAGGATGAGGCCAACCGGCTCTCCCGCGACTACGTTGCGGGGGTGAACTTCCTCCTGAGTAATCAGCAGGACAAAGCGGTAGACCTGTTCCTCGATATGCTGAAAGAGGATACGGGGACGGTTGAAGCGCATCTCACCCTGGGCAACCTGTTCCGCTCGCGCGGCGAGGTCGATCGCGCCATTCGTATTCACCAGACCCTGATGGAAAGCGCCTCGCTGACCTACGATCAACGTCTCCTGGCGGTGCAACAGCTGGGGCGGGATTACATGGCCGCGGGGTTGTACGATCGCGCTGAAGATATGTTCGCGCAGCTGGTTGATGAAACAGATTTTCGCATCGGGGCATTGCAGCAACTCCTGCAGATTTATCAGGCCACCAGCGACTGGCAGAAAGCCATTGATACCGCTGAACGTCTGGTGAAGCTGGGTAAAGATAAGCAGCGCGTTGAGATCGCCCATTTCTACTGTGAGCTTGCTCTTCAGCAAATGGGCAACGACGACATGGATAAAGCCATGGCGCTGCTGAAGAAAGGCGCCGCCGCGGACCGCAACAGCGCGCGCATCTCCATCATGATGGGGCGCGTCTTTATGGCGAATGGCGACTACGCCAAAGCCGTTGAAAGCCTGCTGCGGGTTATCGACCAGGACAAAGAGCTGGTCAGTGAAACGCTGGAAATGCTGCAAACCTGCTATCAACAGCTGGACAAGCAGGAAGAGTGGGTAGCGTTCCTGCGTCGCTGCGTGGAAGAGAATACTGGCGCCACCGCTGAACTGATGCTCTCTGACGTCGTTGAGCAGTATGAGGGAAGCGACACCGCGCAGGTTTATATTACGCGCCAGCTGCAGCGCCATCCAACCATGCGGGTATTCCACAAGCTGATGGATTACCACCTGAATGACGCCGAAGAAGGGCGAGCCAAAGAGAGCCTGATGGTGCTGCGCGATATGGTTGGCGAGCAGGTGCGCAGCAAGCCGCGCTATCGTTGCCAGAAGTGTGGTTTTACCGCGTATACGCTCTACTGGCACTGTCCTTCCTGCCGCGCCTGGTCCACCATCAAGCCAATCCGCGGTCTGGACGGGCAGTAATTTTTTAAAACGCCTCATTTTAGTTACAACATACTCATGATTTTTCCCTTGTCCCGAACTCCGTGCGGTTTGCCGGCCTGGCAGGCGCGTAAATGGATCCTGTCAATTTACGGCGTCGGCAGGTAGAATGCTGGCCGTTTATCTGTTCCGCGCCGCTGCGCGCCCATAGACGAAAAGGGCTGGTCATGACGTCTGTTACATCCTCCACTTCCCGCGTAATTACGGACTCTCCTGTTGTTGTTGCGCTTGATTACAATAAGCGTGACGCTGCACTGGCGTTTGTCGACGGCATCGACCCTCGCGACTGCCGTCTGAAAGTTGGCAAAGAGATGTTCACGCTGTTTGGACCGCAAATCGTTCGCGATCTTCAGCAGCGCGGCTTTGACGTTTTCCTCGACCTTAAATTCCACGATATCCCGAATACCACGGCGCACGCCGTTGCCGCAGCCGCAGAGCTGGGTGTATGGATGGTCAACGTCCACGCATCGGGTGGGGCAAGAATGATGACGGCCGCCCGTGAGGCGCTTCTGCCGTTCGGTAAAGATGCACCGTTGCTGATTGCGGTCACGGTGCTGACCAGTATGGACGAAAACGATCTTCGCGACCTGGGCGTGACGTTGTCACCCGCCGAGCATGCCGAACGTCTCGCGCGTCTGACGCAGCATTGCGGCCTGGATGGCGTTGTTTGTTCCGCGCAGGAAGCGGTACGTTTCAAATCAGCGCTGGGCCAGGATTTTAAACTGGTTACGCCGGGTATCCGTCCTGCAGGCAGCGAAGTCGGCGATCAGCGCCGTATTATGACGCCTGAGCAGGCGCTGGCTGCTGGCGTTGACTACATGGTCATCGGGCGTCCGGTGACGCAGTCTGCCAACCCGGCTGAGACGCTTAAGGCTATCAACGCATCGCTGAAAAAGGGGGCCTAATGACCGATTCCAACAGCCGTCTGGTCTATTCAACCGATAGCGGGCGTATAGACGAGCCGAAAGCGAAAGTGGAACGTCCTAAGGGGGACGGCATCGTTCGGATCCAGCGTCAAACCAGTGGACGAAAAGGGAAAGGGGTTTGCCTCATCTCCGGCATTGACCTGGATGATGCTGAACTTGCAAAGCTGGCGGCCGAGTTGAAAAAGAAATGTGGCTGCGGCGGCGCCGTGAAAGACGGCATTATTGAAATCCAGGGAGACAAGCGCGATTTAATAAAATCTCTGCTGGAAGCCAAAGGTATGAAAGTCAAACTGGCAGGCGGTTAAAATAAATGAGCCACGGCAAATGCCGTGGCTCGTATTATATACGTGCGTATGTCAGACCTGAAATGCGTTCAAATATCGCAATACCGGGGAAGGCTTAGATAATAATTATTTGCCAACCTGGTGACCGATAATACCACCGACAGCAGCGCCACCTAATGTACCCAGCGTACTACCATCCGTTAATACTGCACCACCGAGAGCACCGGCACCGGCACCAATAGCGGTGTTACGGTCACGTTTAGACCAGTTAGAGCACGCGCTCAGGGACATTGCTACAGTGATTGCCAGAACAGCGGCGGCTAATTTTTTGCTGGTTAAGGTCATAATACTTTCTCCTGAATTATCGATTCACGGAAAGATGTACACGTTAAGTATAGACGAATCGAATACTTAATTCTGTTTTCCGTGAAAGCTGGTCGCGCAGGCGTTACGTAATCACGCAGGTGATAGTCACTTCCTGTTATATCGCTAACATTAATTTTACGACTTTAATGCAGGTTAAACAGGTAAAAACTCTTAAAGAAGTACCAGGAATCATCTCAGAGAAAGAAGGGCGTATGCGCCCGAAATTCGGGCGCGGAGGGAACTCAGGCGGTCGTTTTAATAATATTGACGATCAGCCCGTCATCTTCCAGCTTATTACGGTGCGCATCGCTCAACCGTTCGTCGGTAATCACGCGGCTAAAGCGTGAAACCGGGCCCATCGTGTATGGGTGAACGGCGCCAAATTTAGAGCTATCGGTCAGCACAATGGCTTCACACTCTTTTTCCAGCACGGCATTCACCACGTCAGAGCGCATCATGTCCCGGCCGGTAAAACCTGTCTCCGGCTGCCAGCCGTCAATCCCGATAAAGGCCTTGCTGAAATGTACCTGCTGAACATACTGACGGGTCAGCGGGCCTACCATGCTTTCACTTTTTTTCTGGTAAATACCGCCGAGCAGAATCACCTCGCAGCGCGTCTCTTTGAGCAAGTGCGCGATATAGCTGCTGACGGTGATGATGGTAACGTCTTTTTGATCGGCAAGCGTGCGCGCCAGAAGGGCATTGCTGCTGCCGTTTTCAATAAAGACGGTTTCGCCGTTGTTCACCAGGGATGCGGCAAATTCCGCCAGTTCACGTTTGAGCGCGTAGTTATTCATCATGCGCGTCTCAACGTCATCACTGTCCAGGGGGACCGCATATCCGTGCGCACGACGCAGATAGCTCTGTTTTTCCAGCAGATTAAGATCCTGACGGATGGTGACTTCAGAAACGCCGGTGGTTTTAGCGAGATCGACTACGCTTACGCGTCCCTGATCGATGACCATCTGCAAAATGAGTTGTTGTCGGGAATTCATAGCATCCATTTAATAAAGCGAAACGAGGTCGGAGACGGTGGGGTTAAACTTCCCACGGCGCTTTTGGCTGTCTGTTTTCTGGCGCATTGTCAGCACCATTCTGAGCAAGAAGTTCAGACTTCAGGATCTCGAGATTCCGGATAGCAGATTGATAATCGCCCGCCACCAGGATATCCAGCACGGTATCAATTCGTTGTGCTACAGCTTGTGCGTCAATAGTCGACATAATCTCACCCCAGGCGCGAAAAGTTAATATTTTCAATGATGCAGAAATTAGGATCAAAAGAGAAGGGAAAAAATACAATAACTAAATTACTTAAACGTAAGTGATAAATTTAATCCCCTTCATGCAGATGTCAGGTTATTGCGAAGCGGAGCGTCACAGGGTCTGGATGATGCTGCGGCCTCACGGGGGGGAGCGACTGGTGACGCTGCAAAATCGCCATCACGCGGCGGGCCTGCATAAAGCCAGTTAACGTTGATTTCGCGCTTGATATCGTTTTAGCCATCGCTCGAATGCGGCAGCGGGCATCGGCTTAGCAAACAGAAAACCCTGCCGTTCGTTGACGCCGTTCTTGGTCAGAAAGGCGTCTTCTTTTGCATTTTCCACACCTTCAGCAATCACCTGAAGATTTAACGCCTGTGCCACCGCGACGATGGCGCGCACCAGCGACTGTGAAATGGATTGCTTATGAATATCCCTGACAAAAGCCTGATCGAGTTTAATGGCATCGATAGGGAAGCGGGCCAGCTGAGAAAGGGAAGAGTAGCCGGTACCGAAATCATCCAGATGAATTTGCGCCCCGAGTCGGCTGAACTGCTGGATCACGGACAGCGCCAGCTCTTCATTCTCGATAAGACAGCTTTCGGTCAACTCGACGTCGACCGGGCAGTATTCAAAATTCAGATCCTTCAGCGCCTGCTTTAAGTCGCTGAAGATGGTCTGATCGGCCAGCTGGCGTGCAGAGACGTTCACTGCCACGCGCAGGTTTATTCCCTTATCGCGCCATTTTGCCACCTGACGAACCACATCAAGCATCACCCAGCGGCCCAGCGGCACAATTAGACCCGACTCCTCGGCATAAGAGATAAACTCTAGCGGCGCGATCAGGCCGCGTTCTGGTGATTGCCAGCGGACCAGCGCTTCAAGGCTTCTGACTTCCCCGCGCCAGGTTATTTTCGGCTGATAGTGGATCAGAAGCTGATCGTTATCCAGCGCCTTACGCAGGTTGGTATCCAGCCAGAGATACTCAAACACGCGCTGGTTCATCTCGGGTGAGAAGACGCAAAACGTGCCCCGGCCGTTCTCTTTGGCGGTGTACATGGCGGTATCGGCGTTTCGAATGACGCTTTCCCGGTCGTTCCCGTGCTGCGGGGCGAGGGCGATACCCAGAGAGCAGCCGGTATAGATCTCAATCAGACCGATTCGGAACGGCTGGCGAAGACGGGTTAAAATGCGTGACGCCATCGCCTCCAGAGAGCCCTGAGAGGTATTGGTGGCCATGACGATAAACTCATCGCCGCCAAGACGCGCAAGAACCTGTTCCTCATCCAGACAGCTCAAAATCGCGAGAGCGACAGCCTGCAAAAGCTGATCGCCAAACATATGCCCGTAAGCGTCGTTGATCTTTTTAAAGTTATCCAGATCGAGATACACCACGCCAACCTGCGTATCGCCGCGGCTGGCGATGGCGTCAGAAATCAGGTCGTGGATCGCATTGCGGTTTGGCAAGCCGGTGATGGTATCGGTATTGGCCAGCACGCGCAGCCGCTCCTGAGCGCGGCGCTCCTCGGTAATATCGGTCCCGGAACAGATAAGGAAAATTTCATTTTTACCGCTGCCGCTGTGGACGAATTTGTTTCTGAACAGAAACAGCCGCTGACCCTTACGCGTTTTGATCCATCGTTCGACTTCATAGGAGCTGCCGTTGCGAAAAAAACCGGTAATATTGCGCTTTGAGGCTGCCGCTTCGCTGCGGCTCATAAACAGCTTAAACACGTTCTGACCAATCACTTCCTGCTCTTTCAGGCCGGTGTACTCTTCGCTAAGCCGGTTAAATCGCTGAATATTGCCGTGCTTATCGAGAATAACAATGACGGAGTTGGCCTCTGATACAACCTGCTCCGCGAAAGAGAGCCCCTGAGCCAGATCGCGCGCCACGGAGGGCGTATCGTTCCAGGCGGAAGCGGTGCCTGCCCACTCGTTGCGGGTAATCTTACGGCCCACAAGATGAACCGGGAGGTCTTCCCCGAATAACGAGAGCGTCATGGAAATGCTGGAGGTAATAACGGTTAAATGACGGATGAGATCGGCCTGTTCATCGTCCAGCGCCACGACCTGAGTGACATCGGCATTTTCGCTGGTGGAAAGGTGCAGAGCGTTGCTGTCAGCTGACAGGCGCCACCACGGGCTGTGAGTGCCCATGTAGCGAAACAGCAAATTCTGCTCCAGATCGTCCATCATGTTTTCTCCCGCAGCTGTTCATAAGCGCACAAATTATTCATTTGCTGTCGACTTTTCCGTTGAGAAACAGCGGCAAAACCGAAGTGAACCTGTTGTTTTTCCCTGCTTTCTTATAATAAAACGAGTCAGGTTAAAAAGGGTACGGAGCGTATAGAAATTCACATAACCGAATAAAACAACACTCTTTTACTGTAGATAATTATGGCGGGTTTGGGCGAAGGGATACTGAAAATAGTAAGGAAAAATAATGATTTTGTGGCGGGGATAAAAAGAAAAATTGTCGGCCTTTCCGGAGAGGAAATGACCGACAATTGAACCGGTTATCAGGCGACAGGACGCGCGATAATACTGCGGGTTTCCATGCGAACTTCGGCGATAGTGACGTCAATCACGTCGGTGACTTTGTAAACTGTTTCACCTTTAATTTGCACGGTACCGTTTTCCTGGCTACAGACCATTTCGTCACGAACCGCGTGCAGGAACGGCGCAGGAATAAACGCGACAGCACCGTTATCGACCAGACGGACACGCATACCCCCGCGGCTAATATCGATGATCTCTGCGGCGAAACGGGTATCCGTACCGGCTTTATCCTGCAGGAAGCGTGCGTACAGCCAGTCTCCAACGTCACGCTCGGCCATGCGGTTCAGACGGCGACGATCGGCCATCTGCAGCGTGGTGTCCTCCTGAGGACGGGCAATGGTTTCACCTTTGATAATCGCTTTCAGCAGACGGTGGTTAACCATATCGCCATACTTACGGATCGGCGATGTCCAGGTGGCGTAAGCTTCGAGGCCAAGACCAAAGTGCGGGCCAGGCTCGGTGCTGATTTCAGCGAAGGACTGGAAGCGACGAATGCGGCTGTCCAGGAAACCCGACGGCTGCGCGTCCAGTTCGCGGCGAAGCTTGCAGAAGCCCGGCAGCGTCAGCACTTCTTCCGGATCGACGTGCACATCGTGATTCTTCAGCAGGGCCGCCAGCGCTTCGGTATTCGCCGGATCAAACCCGGTGTGGACGTTGTAAATGCCAAAGCCCAGCTTGTCGCGCAGCACGCGTGCGGCGCAGATGTTGGCGGAAATCATCGCCTCTTCAACGATGCGGTTCGCAATGCGTCGCGGTTCGGCCACGATGTCCAGCACTTCGCCTTTCTCGCCCAGAACAAAGCGATAATCCGGACGATCTTTAAACACCAGCGCATGGGTTTTACGCCACTCGCCGCGGTTCAGGCAGATGCGATGCAGCAGACGGATTTGCGCGGCAATGGCGTCGGATTCAGGTTTCCAGCTACCGGTATTTTCAAGCCAGTCGGAGACGTTATCGTAGGCCAGCTTGGCTTTCGATTCGATGGTGGCGGCAAAGAACTCGATATCGTCTTCAATCGCGCCATCTGCGGCGATAGTCATGCGGCAGGCAAGGACCGGGCGCACTTCATTTGGACGCAGCGAGCAGAGATCGTCTGACAATTCGCGCGGCAGCATCGGAATGTTGAAGCCCGGCAGGTAGTTGGTGAACGCACGGATTTTCGCCGCGTCATCAAGCTTGCTGCCTTCGGCAATCCAGGCGGTTGGATCGGCAATGGCGACGGTCAGATGCAGTTTGCCATCGGCGCTCTCTTCAGCATACAGCGCGTCATCCATATCTTCCGTGCTGGCGCTGTCGATGGTGACAAACTCCAGCGCGGTGAGATCGCGGCGCGTCAGACCTTCGTCCTGCATCTCGGTCGCTACGCCGTTCGGCGCTTCTTTTTCAAGATTGTGGCGTGCCAGCGTGACCCACCATGGCACGAAATGGTCGGCACCAAAGGTGATGAACTGGGTCAGCTCAGCATAAAAACCGCGATCGCCTTTCAGAGGATGACGGCGCATTTCTGCTACGGCCCAGTCACCTTCTTTAAAATCATGCTCAACGCCACGGGCGGCGCGGCAGGGAATGGCATCTTTCAGCAGGGGATGATCCGGCACGATGGAAAGACGATCGTCTTTTCTCTGCACCTTACCCACAAAACGGGTCAGGAACGGTTCGATCAGTTCTTCCGGCTCGGCAGACTCGCGGTCCTTCTCGGTATGAATGACGGCCATGACGCGATCGCCATGCATCACTTTCTTCATCTGCGGAGGCGGAATGAAGTAGCTTTTCTGCGCGTCAACCTCAAGGAAGCCAAAGCCCTTTTCCGTGGCTTTTACGACCCCTTCTGCACGCGGCGTCTGGGAATGCATTTGCTGTTTAAGCTGCGCTAGCAGCGGGTTGTCCTGAAACATAATGTTCTATTTTCGTAGCCATTGAGCGGCTGACAGTTTTACGCGATTCTCACTGTCTCAGCAAGCGCTCTTTGGGTAATTAGTATGGTTATTCCTCTTTACCAAACGCGACTTTCAAACGATTGAGCCAGCCGTCAAACGCGCTCCGGGTAAGCAGCATGATGGCATGTTCGCCGGGGAGCCCCTGATCCGTGAGCGGGGTAAACTGCGCGGCGCTGAAGCGGTCCGGAGAGCGCGTCAGCAGTTCGACCGCCGCCGAAAGTGCGGGGGACGTCAGCGGGATCGCGTCGCGGGTGTTTAACAGGATCTCTCCGGTCAGGTCGAGCAGCGACGGCTCGTGGCAAAGGACCGGCGTCAGGGCCTCCAGCGCGGGTTCTGCCTGCCAGCGGGACAGCGACTCAAGCTGATGCGCGCTCGCATAGCGCAGCTCGACGACGGGCAAAAGCGGAACCCAGGCGGCGTGGCTCGCGGGCAGCGTGTGCGGCTGAATATGATGGCCCGGCAACCAGCGAACGGGGTGTCCTAACAGCGCCTGAAAAACCGCGACCACGCGCGCCTGAAAGCCGATAAAGCCGATAATCTGGTTAATCACCACAATGTCATAGATTGACAGACCAACCTCATCAAGCTGGTTCTGCGCTTTGTCATCAATAACATCAGGGGAGCTGGAAAGCTGGCGGGCATACTGCGTAATTTGCGCCAGACGTCGGTTACTTTCGCGCGAGGAGTCCGGGCCGGGAAGCGGGGCGAGGAGGGCGGCGTAATGGTTACAAAGCCGCTGAACACCACAGGCCTGGGCGACCGTTAGCGCGGTGCTGAGCCGATCGTATGCGCTGAGCGTATGCAGGCGGTTCACGGGAATCGAGAGCGGAAACAGCTGGTGGCACAAGGCTCTGGCAGGGGTAAGCCAGCCAGTACAGGCGGCGACAATCTCATCAGGCAGGGCTAAATCGAGCAAAAAACGATCGTCGACGTTAGCGGCTTCGGGCACCAGAGGCAGAACATCCGTCTGCGCGTGGTTCGACTGGGTCTCGTGATACCAGTGGCCTTTGCCGGAAAAACGGCGTTGTTCCATGTGCGTTCCTTGATCTCAAAATGGCGATCAATATCCTGGCGTAAGGCAGATAAAGGGAAAAATATTGTTAGGTGATAACAAATAGCAGAACGGAATAACGAAGGGGTGGTGCGGGGGGAAAACTCTCTTCCCGTGCGGGAAGAGAGTCACAGCTTATTTAATTTCCAGCTCGTTCATTGCAGCGATGTTGAAGCCGCCGTCAACGTGAACCACTTCGCCGGAGATACCAGCGGAAAGGTCAGAGCACAGGAATGCTGCAGAGTTACCCACATCTTCAATGGTAACGGTACGACGAATCGGGGTAACCGCTTCGCAGTGTGCCAGCATTTTACGGAAATCTTTAATACCGGAAGCTGCCAGGGTGCGGATAGGACCTGCAGAGATGGCGTTAACGCGCACGCCTTCAGGGCCCATTGCGTTCGCCATGTAGCGTACGTTGGCTTCCAGAGAGGCTTTTGCCAGACCCATAACGTTGTAGTTAGGGATAGCACGCTCAGCGCCCAGATAGGACAGGGTCAGCAGGGCTGCGCCCGGGTTCAGCATCGCGCGGCAGGATTTCGCCATCGCAACGAAGCTGTAGGAGCTGATGTCGTGAGCGATTTTGAAGCCATCACGGGTAACCGCGTTCACGTAGTCGCCGTCCAGCTGGTCGCCAGGAGCGAAGCCAATGGAGTGAACGAAACCGTCGAATTTCGGCCATGCTTTTGCCAGTTCAGCAAACATGCCATCGATGCTTTCGTCTTGTGCAACGTCACATTCCAGAACAATGCTGGAACCCAGCTGCGCGGCAAACTCTTCAACACGGCCTTTCAGCTTGTCGTTCTGGTAGGTGAACGCCAGCTCAGCGCCTTCGCGATGCATTGCCTGTGCGATGCCGTATGCGATGGACAGTTTGCTGGCAACGCCAGTCACCAGAATGCGCTTACCGGAAAGAAAACCCATAGCTTTAATCCTTATATTCATTGCTAATTTTGCCTTGTAATTCATAGCGTTACAGGCAGTATTTCAAAATCATTCGAAATTAGCTCGAAATTATAGCCCACTCACAGCCCCTTGTGTCACGATATTTCTCGCTCTTCTCCGAAGACGCCTGCCCCGAAGAAAGCGCCGCGGACTCGCGGGGGCTCAAAATTTCAGCATTCGTCCAGTATATCACCCGGCAACAGGTTCACCTCATCCAACCAGCGAGGAAGCGCGATCCCGCACGGGGATTCACGCTTTCCTGAGGTTGTCGATGAAGCGCGCGATGACGATAAAGAAAACCGGCACGAAGAAAATGGCGAGAAGCGTACCGCTAATCATGCCGCCAAATACGCCGGTACCGATGGCATGTTGCGTACTGTCGCTCGCACCATTGGCCAGCATCAACGGAACAACCCCTAAGGTGAAGGCTAACGAGGTCATCAGAATGGGGCGCAGGCGCTGGCCGGCGGCATGAACGGTTGCCGCCAGCAGGGGCTGCCCCTGGCGATGGAGCTGCCTCGCAAATTCAACAATCAGAATGGCGTTCTTGGCCGATAGGCCGATAAGCGTAATCAGGCCAACCTTGAAGAAAACGTCATTCGTCATGCCGGCGGCGGACACCGCGATCACCGCGCCGATAAGACCCAGCGGAACGACCAGCATGACCGCAAATGGAATAGACCAGCTCTCATACAGGGCGGCCAGCACCATAAACACGACCAGTATCGACAGGACGATAAGGCCCGGAAGCTGAGATTCCGATTTTCTCTCCTGCAATGAACTCCCGGCCCACTCGCCAGCCATGCCCTGAGGTAAATCTCTGGACAAACTCTCCATAACCTTCATTGCGGTGCCGCTGGATGCTCCCGGCGCCGCATTTCCGGTAATGCGAATAGCCGAATATCCCTGATAACGCGTCAGCTGCTGCGGCGCAACGTTCCAGGAAAGCGTGGCAAACGTTGATACCGGCACCATCTGTCCCATCCGGTTTTTCACTGATAATGCCAGTATCTGCTCAGGCTGCATTCGGTATGGCGCATCGGCCTGAATAATCACCTGCTGAACGCGGCCGTTATTCGTATAGTCATTGACGTAATTTGAGCCCAGGGTGACGGAGAGCGTCTGGTTGATTTCATCAAATGAGACGCCCATCGCTTCCGCCTTTTCTCTGTCCACCTGGAGCGCAAGGCTTGTTCCTTCCGGAAGCCCGTCTATATACACGTCACTCAGTTCAGGGCGCTGGTTGGCCTGCAGGACCAGCGCGTCGGCAGCGCGCTTTAACGCCTCGTAGCCCTGTCCCGCTCTGTCCTGCACGTACCAGGTGAAGCCCGACGAGGTGCCCATATCCGAAATGGCTGGCGGGAGCAGGCTCATCGTGACGGCATCAGAGACGTTCGCCATGCTGGCCTGTATATGGTCGGCTTCGTTCTGGGCCGTCGAGCCCTGCCGATCTTTCCAGTCTTTCAGCGTAGTGAAGGCCATAGCCGAATTTGGTCCTGAACCTGAAAATCCAAACCCCAGGATCATAATGTTGCTTTCAATATCCGGCCGGGCCGCACTTTCCTCTTCAAATTTTTTAACCACGTTGAGGGTACGCTGCATCGTGGCATCAGAAGGCAGCTGGATGGAGGACATAAAGTAGCCCTGATCTTCGTCCGGCAGAAAAGACGACGGTAACGAAGACAATCCCAGAAACAGCGCAGCACAAAGCGCAGCGTACAGGAGCAGCATACGCCCGGTTCGCTTCAGAACGGCACCCAGCCCGGCTTCATAACAGGCGGTGAGCGAACGGAAGCGCGCGTTAAACCCGACTGCGAACCTTCCGCCTCCGCTCTTTTCTGCCTTATGCGGCTTGAGTAACGTTGCGCACAGGGCCGGCGTCAGCGTCAGGGCAAGAAACGCGGACAGCAGTATGGAAACCGCCATGGAAATACAAAATTGTCGGTAGATAATCCCGACGGATCCTTCCGCAAACCCCATGGGGATAAAGACGGCGGTAAGCACCAGCGTGATGCCTATAATCGCCGGGGTGATTTCCTGCATGGCTTGCCGCGTGGCGTCACGCGGGGAGAGGCATTTTTCCTCCATCAGCCGTTCAACGTTTTCAACGACCACGATGGCATCATCAACGATAATCCCTATCGCCAGCACCATGCCGAACATCGTCAGAATATTGATGGAGTAGCCGCTCAGTAACATCACCGTGAAGGTGCCAAGCAGTGCGACGGGAGCAACAATCGCCGGGATAAGCGTGCAGCGTATCTTGTGCAGAAACAGCAGCATAACCAGGAAGACCAGAACCATCGCTTCTACAAATGTCTGAACAACCTTCATGATAGAAAGTTTCACAAACGGCGCGGTATCGAAGGGAACCGTAAACGCCATTCCTTCAGGTAACACCCGGGAAAGCTCGTCGATGCGCGCCCGTACGCCGGAAGCCGTACTCATCGCATTGGCGCCAGGCGAGAGCTGGATTGCCGCCGCCGTTGCGGGCACGCCATTTTCACGGATACCAAAGGCGTAGCTTTGCAGGCCAGATTCAACCCGCGCAATGTCGGACAATTTCAGGCGGGCGCCGGATGCGTCAGATTTCAGGGTGATATTGCTGAACGCCTCTACCGAGGAGAGCTGTCCCTTCACGGTGATGGGATACGTTACCCCTTGTCCTGCAGACGCTGGCTCATCTCCCGTTTTACCGGGCGAAACACGGGCATTTTGCTGGTCAACGGCGGTAAGAACATCGCTTACCGAAAGCCCGTAGCCGTGGAGCTTCATGGGATCCAACCAGATGCGCAGCGCTTTTTCGCCGCCAAACAGCTGAACTTTCCCTACGCCGGGCACGCGACGAAGCTCGTCACTGACGTTTCTGGCAAAATAGTCGCTTAAATCGGCTTCCTCAAATTGACCCGTCGCGGACTTCAGCCCCACCATCATTAAAAATCCAGAATTAGCGGCCTCGACGTTAATGCCGTTTTGCCTTACCGCCTGAGGTAGACGAGGCTCGACGATCTTAATCTGATTCTGCAGATCCATCTGCGCCAGCTTGATGTCCGTACCCGGTTTAAACGTGACGGTAATCGATGCCGAACCGGTTGTGTCACTGGAGGATTCGAAATAGAGCAAGTTATCGACGCCAGAGATTTCGCGCTCTATTAACGACACCACCGACGTATTCATGATATCGGGGCTGGCCCCCGGGTAACTGACGGAAATAATGATTCCCGGCGGTGCCACCGCCGGATACTGCGCAACCGGTAAACGGGGAATAGACAGGAGACCCGTCAGGACGATAAACAGCGCCACTACCCAGGCAAAAACGGGGCGTTCAATAAAAAAATGAGGCATTGGGTTATTTTTGTGCAAAAGAGTGAGGTAGAAAGTCTACCGCGCACCTGTTTAGCGGAAATGGGCGGTTTGTGGAGAACGTGTGGAGCAAGGGCTCAAATCATTCTCATAATCAGGTACAGCGGCGCTCCGCCAAAAAAAATGACCAAATAACACTCGTAGTAAAAGAGCAGATCCTCAATATCGGGCATTGTGTTTAACAGCACGGTGAACGTAATAATGAGATAAACAAAAATAACTATTAGCCAGAAGGCGATGACAAGCAGTTCAGTCAACGCGCCGGCTTTATTTTGGATGATCAGAGAGACCACCGACAATGCGATGCAGCCATAAATAATGGGTGAAGAGAGCAGCGTCGAGGCGACTTTTTCATCCATTTTGTGTACCAGTACCAGCCAGGTATAAAGTAATCCCCACGACAGCAGCAGGAACAGGGAATATATGCCCAGCTTTTTAGGAGAGAAATATTTAGAAAGTTCCATGTTCATTATTTCAGCCAACTTCATAAAATCTTTAAGAAACAGTGGTAATTTGCAGCGCGCAATGCACAACGGGTTATGCCCCAATAGCGATTTTGAACGCGCATTGTCGAGTCTTTATTGACGGAATGTGTAGGCTGTGTGGAGAAATAACCGGGAATTTAAATCAGCGGGGAAATTTTCGTGACTACGGCACTTTTTCCCGGAGGCTGTGTCTTATTGTGCTAAAGATATCTGATAGCGTGCTTAAAGGGATTTCACCCGCGGAGATAATATGAACAAAAATACGCTGATCCTTGTTGTTGAAGATGAAGACGAAATCGCCGATATACTGATGAGCTACTTAGAGCGTTCGGGAATGAAAACGCTCCGAGCCAGACAGGGCGAACAGGCCATAGCGCTCAATCGTCTCCATAAACCGGATCTCATATTGCTGGACATTCACCTGCCCGTATGTGACGGCTGGAGCGTACTTACGACGCTTCGTCAGGAAAGCGTTGTCCCCGTCATCATGGTTTCCGCTCTCGATCAGGATGTCGATAAGCTCATGGGGCTGAGGCTGGGCGCGGATGATTACGTGATCAAACCCTTCAACCCTTCTGAAGTTGTCGCCCGGGTTGAGGCGGTGCTGCGCAGGACAAAACCCGCGCTTCAGCAGGCAGGTTCCCAGCCGCTCAGAACGCCGTTTATTACGGTCTATCCGGATGACTTCTACGTGGAAGTCACCGTGGGAGCAGAGGTTGTCTCCCCGGTATTAACGACGACCGAATTTAAATTGCTCACGTACCTGGTGAGATACCCGCGAAAGGTCTGCTCCCGCGAAGAGCTACTCAACGCGTGTCTGCCGGAAGGGGATACGCTCGACAGAACGGTCGACAGCCATATGAGCAAGTTGCGTAAAAAACTGGAGCTTGCAGGCCTTTACGGTGTTCCCGAGAGCATCAGAGGCATGGGTTACCGGCTTGGGGAAAAGAAATGAACAAAGAGTCTGTCCTGAGTCGTCAAATCTTAACGTATATGCTGTTGCTGACGTTTACGATCATTGCCATCGCCATACTCGGCTCCTGGTTTTTTTACTCCTTTATTCTGGATCATCTCCCGGGCGGCGCTGCTGCGGGCGATGACGAGCAGATGACGATGTGGGACTGGGTATGGATTGGGACCGCGACAACGATCAGTCTGATTATCGCTCTCTTTTTCACGGTCAAACTTTCATCGCGAATACTCACCCCGCTAAACGCGGTAGCGTCCAGCCTGAAAAAGATTTCTCAGGGCGATCTGGACGCCCGGGCATTCTGCACCAGTTCCCGGCTGGGTGAAATCAATCACCTGGTGACGGATTTCAATGAAATGGCGGAAAAATTACAGACGCTGGATATTCAGAGGAAATCCTGGAATGCCGCTATTGCGCATGAGCTGAGAACCCCGGTCACGATTCTACGCGGACGGCTTCAGGGGTTGGTTGACGGCGTTTTCATCCCGGACCCGGTGCTGTTTAATAATCTTCTCAAACAGACGGAAGGGTTAACCCGTCTGATTGAAGATCTGCGGGTTATCAGCTCGGACGGCGGGGCGGGATATACGTTATATCCGTCCCGAACGGATCTCAAAGGGACAATACAGAACGCACTCGATACGTTCATGCCCGAGTTCAGCCGTAAGGCGTTTACCGTCAATGCAGACCTGAGGGAGCAGCAATGCGTATTCGATCCATTACGCATCAATCAGTGCCTGACCGTTTTATTTGATAATGCCTTACACTATTCAACCTCGCGGATGCTCATCGTGAAAAATGGCGTTTCTGATAAAGGCAATTATATCCTTATTCAGGACGGGGGACCGGGCATCCCCAGAGAGTTTCATGATTTCCTGTTTCAGCCCTTTCAGCGCGATAATGGCGCCAGACATGTGAACCCGGAAGGCTGTGGTTTGGGCTTGTCGGTGGTAAAAGCCATCATGCTGGCTCATGGTGGCGATGTTACCTATACCTTATCGACGCAAAACCACTCGATATTTAAGCTCACCTGGCCCGACTCGTGAGCTTAAGCGGCAGGTCAAATCTGCCTGCCGGCGATAAATGCCATATTTTTCCTAACTTAGCATCCCATTCCTGCGGGGTAATCGTCAGTTTACCGCGTCTTGGGCTTAAGGTTATTTCGCTGAAATAGATTTCATCTTTTTTTAGCATAAGGTCAACGCGGCAGTAGTCAATTCCATGCGCCAGCTCCTGGGAGGCCAATAGTGCCTGACGGAACAAGAGCGGTTCGCCAGGCGTTGCTGAAGTATTCGGATATTCCATCCGGAAGGGTTGTAAGTTCCAGTGCCTGTCATAAACGTTGATAAACCCTTTGCCGTTATCATCCGTAAAATCCGCTTCAACATAGTGTGCTACGCCGTGAAAGCAATGGATCCTCAGCATTTCGGGCGTTGTATTTCTGTCAACATCATCGAAGAGATCGACGAACGGCTCGCAAAGTATACTCGGCGTAATGTTTTTGTACTGCCATTCGCGCGTCGTGTAGTAAAGATTTTTCTTTAACGCGAGGCTCAGCTTTTTACACGCTTCTTTTTCATTAAATTGCGCTTTGTTTGTACATATTATTGTGCTGCCGCTGTCATGGTTGCACTTAAGGACGAATTTATCAGGAAGAACTGAAAAATCAATCTGCGACGGCCGGGTATAAACGCCAATTAATGGCACCGTTTTCACGCGCGTTGTTCTGGAGGAAACGTATGCCCGAACGGCGAGTTTATCGGCAAGCATTGTGTAGAAGTTATTATGGTCATAGATCAGGCGATGACATATTTTTTCACTCAACGTCGTGGGCGAGTTAATGTCAGGGGTTTTACCGGATGTTCTCTTAAGCCTCACGGTATGAAAGTGCAGGTCCGTCATTAAAAATGAACGGCATTTTCTAATGAGATACTCTGTGTATTTTAGAACGTAAGTGGCGGTGTTCATTTCTTCTCCTCCGTAATGTCCGGATATTCTGGAGAAGAACTGTTGATTGATATTGCTTAAAATATGGAGCAGGGATGGAGACGAAAAATTAAAGGATTAAATAGCGCACGCAGGCTATTTAATCCTTATTTTAGTGGGGTGATTTGTGTTGAGCGTCGCGCTTAGCGGTCCTTTCTCCACGCATCGGCGGTCAATGCTTCACCGAAATGACCGGCAATCAGCCGTTTTGTCAGCTCATGCAGCGGGGAGGCCATCACATCCGCCGTACTGCCGCGCTCGACAACTTCGCCCTGGTGCATGACCATCACCTGATCGCTGATGTGCTTCATCATTCCCAGATGTTGGGTGACGTAGATATACGAGATCCCCTGTTTTTCCTGCAATTCCAGCATCAGGTTAATCAGCTGCGAGCGCATCGACATATCCAGCGAGGCAAGCGCTTCATCCGCAATGATCACTTTTGGCCGCAAAATCAACGCGCGCGCCAGTCCCAGGCGCTGTTTCTGGCCGGGGGCCAGCATATGCGGGTAGTAGCTTTCGTGATCCGGTAACAGCCCAACCATACGCAGGGTTTCAAATACGCGCTTACGGCGCGCCTCCGGCTCCAGGTCTGTGTTCAGACGCAGCGGAAAATCGAGGATCTGCGAAATGCGCTGGCGCGGGTTAAGCGAGGTAGACGGATCCTGGAAGATCATGCGGATGCGCTGGCTGCGGAAAGAGTAATCGCCGAACGTCAGAGGATGATCGTCAATCAACACTTCGCCTGCAGTCGGTTCAACCATGCCGGCGAGCATTTTCGCCAGGGTGGATTTCCCGGAACCGTTCTCGCCGATGATCGCCAGAGTCTGTTTTTCACGCAGCGTAAAGCTCAGCGGCTTCACCGCGTCGACAGTTTGACGATGAAACAGCCCCGTGCGGTAGCGAAAGGTCTTACTCAGGTTGCGGACTTCCAGTAAGGTTTCGACCATTTCACTCTCTCTCCATGTTCAGCGGGAAATGACAGGCGTATAGATGATTTTTGGCCCCGGTCAGGCGTGGCGTCTCGATACATTTACGCTGAGCGTAGGGGCACCGCGGCCCCAGACGACAGCCTATCGGCAGGGATTCCAGCAGCGGAATCGCCCCCGGCAGGGTATTCAGGCGGCTTTTATGCGGCATCGCGCTGCCAAAATCCGGAATAGCGCGGATTAGCGCCTGCGTATACGGGTGGTGCGGCGCGGTGATCAGGTCTTCACTCGGCGCGGTTTCGACCGTTTGCCCGCAGTACATGACGTCAATTTTATCCGCCCATTTGCTGAGCATTTGCAGGTCATGGCTGATCAGCAAAATGGTGGTGTTGTTATTCTGGTTGAGACGCGACAGCAGGCGGAAGATTTGCGCCTGCGTGGTGGGTTCCATCGCGTTCGTCGGTTCATCCGCAATCAGCAAACGCGGCTGATTTGCCAGCGCGATGGCAATCATCACTTTCTGACATTCGCCGTCGGTCAGCTCATAGGGGAAGCTGCGCATCGCATCTTTGTGATCTTTGATCCCGACGCGGTGTAAAAGCTCGATGGCACGACGCTTGCGCCAGCCAACGCGTTGCCACCAGCGGCCTTTGTAGGTCCAGCCGGGGATGTTCTGCATGAGCTGTTTACCCACGCGTTCGGACGGGTCGAGACAGGACTGCGGCTCCTGGAAAATCATTGAGACGTTATGCCCGACCAGCTTACGCCGCTCGCGGGGGGAAAGGCGCAGCAGATCGATATCGTCAAAACGCATACGGTCTGCCGTCACGCGCCAGTTGTCTTTCGCCACGCCGCAGATAGCTTTGGCAATCAGGCTTTTTCCCGAGCCGGATTCCCCCACCAGCCCGCGTATTTCACCCTCCGCAAGGGTGATGCTGATGCGATCGACGGCTTTAACCCAGCCTTCACCGGTTTTGAATTCGATGGTGAGGTTGCGAATATCAAGAAGCGGCATTATTGCACCCCCGCGTTAATTGCACGGCGAATACCGTCGCCCAGCAGGTTGATAAGCAGCACGCTCACCATAATGGCCGCCCCCGGCAGCATGACCGTCCACGGTGCCACGTAGATCAACTCCAGCGCGTCGCCGAGCATCGCACCCCATTCGGGCGACGGCAGTTGTGCACCGAGGTCGAGAAAGCCGAGCGCCGCGATGTCCAGGATCGCCATCGACAGAGCGCGGGTGATCTCGGTGACCAGCCCGGCGGCGATGTTGGGCAGCACGGCAAACCACAGAATGTTAAAGGTTGTCGCGCCGTCCAGACGCGCGGCAACGACGTACTCTTTTTCCAATTCATCATGCACCATGCTGTAAACCGAGCGCACGATGCGGGGCAGGATAGCCAGCCAGACGGCGAACATGGCATGCGACAGGTGCGGACCGGCAAAGGCAACAACGATGATCGCCAGCAGCAGGGATGGAATCGACAGCAGCGTATCCAGAATGTGGTTAAGGACCGCCGAACGCAGGCCATGGGTGGATCCCGCAAAAATACCGAGCGCCAGCCCGCAGATCGTTGCCGCGAGCGTTACCACAAATGCGCCGCCCACCGTCGGGGCTGCACCGCTCAGCAGGCGGCTCAACACGTCACGTCCGAGGTCGTCCGTTCCCAGGAAGAAAGAGACTTCACCGTAGCGCGACCAGGACGGCGGCAGCAGCTGATAGCCAAGGAACTGCTGGTCGATGCCGTACGGCGCAAACCACGAGCCAAAGACGCAAAGCAACACCAGGCCGGCGCAGCCGTAAAGGCCGATCATCGCCGTGGTGTCACCATAGAATTTACGCCACACGGTACGCAGCACGCCAGGCGTGCGCTTTTCACTGTATACGCTATCGTAAGGCATACCATTCCTTATGCTTCAATGGGTTAGCCATGGCACCCAGAATATCGGACAACACGTTAACAATAATCACCAGCGAACCAATCACCATCACGCCCGCAGAAATCGCGGCGTAGTCCTGCTGGCGGATGGCGTTAATCAGCCATCGTCCCAGGCCAGGCCAGCTAAAGACCATCTCGGTGATCATGGCCAGCGTCAGCATGGTGGAAAACTGTAACCCCAGACGCGGAATAACCGGCGGCAGCGCGTTGTGCAGGACGTTGCGGCGCAGTATGGTCAGGCGGGACAACCCGCGCGTGGCGGCGGCTTTGACGTAGTTCTGGTCAAATACCTCAATGGTGCTCAGGCGCATCAGGCGGATCACTTCGGTTGTTGGCGCAACCGCCAGCGTCAGCACCGGCAATACCATATGGCGCACGGCGCTGACGATCATCTCATGGCGCCACACCGAATCGGACAGCCACGCGTCGATGATGGCAAAACCCGTCACCGTTTTAACCGTATAGAGCAGGTCAAAGCGACCCGAAACCGGCAGCCAGCCCATCGTCAGCGAGAAGAACAGCGTCAGCAGCAGCGCCAGCCAGAATACCGGGATGGAGAAGCCTAACAGGGCGAGGGCGCTGATAAACTTATCCTGCCATTTGTTGCGATAGATCCCGGCCAGCATACCCACCGGGATACCGACCATCAGGGCAAAGCCGAAGGCCAGAATGCACAGCTCCATCGTGGCCGGGAAAACCTCTTTCAACTGCTCGGAAATCAGCTGGCCGTTAATGCTGGACACGCCGAAATCCCAGTGCAGCAGCCCGTTAAACCAGAACAGCCAGGCATCCCACAGCGACGACCCCTGGAGCGGGGCGTGGGGCGTGAAATAGCTCAGGCTGAAGCCGACAAAGTTCAGGAAAAAGAGCGTCACCAGCAGCAAAAGGAGCCGACGTAAGGTAAAAATAATCATGGTTTTTTCACCTCTTGTTCTTTTTCACGCGACACGCCGGCGAACGAGGCGTTGCCGAACGGACTCAGCACCAGACCTTTAATATCATAACGATAGGCCTGAAGACGCAGGGAAGAGGCCAGCGGCAGCACCGGCAGTTCCTGGGCAAGGATCTTCTGCGCTTCATCATAGGCGTCGATTCGTGAGGCCAGCTGCTGGGAAGCCAGCGCTTTTTGCAGCACGGCGTCAAACTCCCGGTTACACCAGTGGGCGTAGTTGGTCTGCGAATTTATCGCCGCACAGCTCAGTAGCGGCCGGAAGAAACTGTCCGGATCGTTACTGTCGGTCGCCCAGCCGGTCAGGGTTAAATCATGATTCATGTCCATCAGGCGCGCCTCCTGGAAACGGCCCTCAACCGGTACGATGATCACTTTGACGCCCACCTGCGCCATATCTGCCTGCAGCAGTTCGGCGGTCTTGAGCGGGCTCGGGTTCCACGCCTGAGAGCTGGTTGGCACCCAAAGCTGCAGCGTGAGGTTTTCCGCCCCCAGCGCCTTCAGCTGTTCACGTGCTTTTGCCGGATTGTATTCCGTAATTTTAGCTTCACCGTCATAGGCCCACGAGGCGCGCGGTAAAATTGAGGCGGCGGTTTCCGCCGTGCCGTAGTAGATCGACTGCATCAAACGCTGGTTGTTAATCGCCAGCGCCAGAGCGTGACGTACGGCAGGGTTATTCAACGGCGGCTTATCCGTGTTAAAGGCGAGATAAGCGATATTCATTCCGGGACGTAACGTCAGCCGCAGGCGCGGATCGTCGCGCAAAATGGTGAGCTGGCTGGCCGCGGGCCAGGCGAGCACGTCGCATTCACCCGTGAGCAGTTTTGACAGACGTCCTGTCCCGCCAGAGCCGAGATCCACTACCACCTGCGGCATCAGCGGGGTGCCGCGCCAGAAATGCTCATGGCGCTGCAGGCGAATATACTGCCCGGCGCGGTATTCGGCCAGCTGGAACGGACCGGTGCCGACCGGCTGACGATCGAGTAACTCCTGGCGATCTTTTTTCGTCAGGTTCGCCGCGTATTCAGCGGACATGACCGACGCATAGTGGGTCGCCAGGTGCCAGAGGAAGGAGGCATCCGGGCGCGTCAGCGTAAATTCAACCGTCCGGTTATCCAGCTTGCGCACGCTTTTGACGGTGTCGGCAAACTGCAGGCTGTCGAAATAGGGGAAGTTGCTGCCGTTAACGTTATGCCACGGATGGTTGCGGTTAAAGATGCGCTGGAAGGTGAAGACCACGTCATCCGCATTCAGCTTGCGCGTGGGGGTAAACCACGGCGTGCGTTGAAACGCGACGTCATCGCGCAGGTGAAAACGGTAGGTTGCGCCGTTATCCAACACTTCCCAGCTTTCCGCCAGCTCAGGCACCAGACGGTAGGTGTATGGGTCAACATCAAGCAGACGGTCGTAAAGCTGCGCGGCCAGGGTATCCACGATCAGGCCGCTGCCCGCTTTTTGCGGGTTGAAGGTATCCACCTGGCCGCTTACGCAATAGACAAAGCCGCTGTCACGAATGTCAGGCTGGGGAGTTTGCCCGGGCGCGGCAAAGGCCTGGCTGCTAAACAGACCAAGTGCAAAAAAGGACGATAAAACCAGACGCATAATTTTTAAGGTTTTTAGGTTCGATCTGCAAAGTGTATCGCACTTACGCCTGCTTCGTAAAAATGTCTGCAGGTAAGTGCTGATATTGTCAGCGCATTTGATGCTTTTTGAGCAATGCCCTCAATTGATGGTAGGTCAGACCAAGCAGTTCAGCCGCCCGTTTCTGATTATATTTCGCCGTCTTCAGGCTTTGCTCCAGCAGCTGTTTCTCCTGATCGTTTTGAAACTGGCGTAAATCAAGGGGGAGAGTAGGAACATCGCCTGAAGACGCTGGTGCGGACAGTGGCGCTGCGCTGCGCTGAAAAGGATCGATAATGATGTTGTCCAGCTCCGTCTCGCTGCTGCCGTGGCGATAGACGGAACGCTCCACGACGTTTTTCAGTTCGCGGATATTTCCCGGCCAGTGGTAAGCCAGCAGCGTCTCCTGCGCATAATCGCTGAAGCCTGGGAACAGCGGCAGGCCGAGCTCGCGGCACATCTGAATCGCAAACTGATCTGCCAGCAGCATGATGTCGCTTCTGCGCTCGCGCAGGGGAGGAAGCTGAACGACGTCAAAGGCCAGGCGGTCAAGCAGGTCGGCACGGAATTTCTCCTCCGCCACCATCTCCGGCAGGTTGGCGTTCGTGGCGCACACCAGGCGCACATTAACCTGCAGCGGCTGGCTACCGCCGACGCGCTCCAGCTCGCCGTACTCAATCACGCGCAGCAGTTTTTCCTGCACCAGCATGGGCGCGGTGGCCAGCTCATCCAGAAACAGCGTACCGCCGTCAGCGCGCTCAAAGCGTCCGGGATGGCGTTTCTGGGCACCGGTAAACGCGCCCGCTTCATGGCCGAAGAGCTCGGTGTCGAGCAGGTTTTCATTCAGCGCCGCGCAGTTAAGGGAAATGAAGGGGCCATCCCAGCGCCCGGAGAGGTAATGCAGACGGTTGGCTATCAGCTCTTTCCCCGTTCCGCGTTCACCGATGATCAGCACCGGTTTATTGAGCGGCGCGAGGCGAGAGACCTGTTCCAGCACTTCGAGAAAGCTGTTTGCTTCGCCGAGTAAATTGTCTTTGTATCCGGGCATGATGAAATTAACCACTCCTTAGCGATATTCACCAGGGAAGAATAGTTCTTCATCGCGTAAAAATCAATCATGATCAGTAAAATCAATAAGATAAAAACTTGGCACGATGTTTGTATTATCAGTACAGCAGGGCATAGCCCGATAACAGAACTATGAGGATTTGATTATGGGTATTTTTTCTCGTTTTGCCGACATCGTGAACGCCAATATCAACTCACTGCTTGAGAAAGCGGAAGATCCGCAGAAGCTGGTACGTCTGATGATTCAGGAGATGGAAGACACGCTGGTTGAAGTGCGTTCAACCTCCGCCCGCGCGCTGGCGGAGAAAAAACAGCTTACGCGTCGTATTGAACAGGCAACCGCTCAGCTGAACGAATGGCAGGAAAAAGCGGAACTGGCGCTGCGTAAAGACAAAGAGGATCTGGCCCGTGCGGCGCTGATCGAAAAACAGAAGCTGGCCGATATGGTCGCGACGCTCGAGCATGAAGTCACGCTGGTGGATGACACGCTCACCCGTATGAAGAAAGAGATTGGTGAGCTTGAAAATAAACTTAACGAAACCCGCGCGCGTCAGCAGGCGCTGACCCTGCGTCACCAGGCGGCAAGCTCTTCCCGCGACGTGCGTCGTCAGCTGGACAGCGGTAAGCTTGATGAAGCGATGGCGCGTTTTGAATCGTTTGAACGTCGTATCGACCACATGGAAGCGGAAGCCGAAAGCCACGGCATCGGCAAGCAGAAGTCGCTGGATCAGCAGTTCGCCGATCTGAAGGCTGATGATGAAATCAGCGAGCAGCTGGCGGCACTGAAAGCCAAAATGAAGCAAGACAACCAATAATAATTCCTGCGGCACCTGAGCGTGCCGCCTCATAAGACAAGGAGTACACATGAGCGCGCTTTTTCTGGCCATTCCCCTGACAATTTTCGTGCTGTTCGTTTTGCCGATTTGGCTATGGCTGCACTACAGCAACCGTTCTTCTCGGGGCGAACTCTCCCAGAGTGAACAACAGCGTCTGGTGCAGCTTTCCGACGAGGCGAACAAAATGCGCGAGCGCATTCAGGCGCTGGAAGCCATCCTGGATGCTGAGCATCCAAACTGGAGGGACCGTTAATGTCTGGACTGAATCTGAACAAAAAGCTGTGGCGAATTCCACAGCAGGGCATGGTGCGCGGCGTTTGTGCCGGGCTGGCTCACTATCTTGATGTTCCGGTAAAACTGGTCCGCGTGGTCGCGGTGCTATCGATCTTCTTTGGCCTGGCGTTTATTACCCTGGTGGCATACATCGTCCTGTCGTTTGTCCTTGACCCAATGCCGGACGGAGAACTGGCAGCGGAGGGAGCCCCGACCAGCAGCGATCTTCTCAATGCCGTTGATGAGCAACTCGCCGCCGGTGAGAAGCGGCTACGGGAAATGGAACGCTATGTCACGTCGGATACCTTTACGCTGAGAAGTCGCTTTCGTCAGCTTTAAGAGAGAGATGAGATGAAACAACACTGGCAACAGGCCGGTCAGAAGGTAAAACCCGGCCTGAAAATCGCAGGTAAACTGGTCCTGCTGACCGCGTTACGGTTCGGCCCGGCAGGTGTGGCGGGTTGGGCAATTAAATCCGTTGCCCGCAAACCGGTCAGAATGGTGCTGGCCGTGGCGCTCGAACCGCTGCTGCAAAAGGTGGCAAAACGGCTTTCTCGCCGCTACTTATCCCAATAATTCCTGCTGGCGTTAGCCCTTTCCCTGACGGGGGAGGGACTGGCGACGGATAACCGCATTTCCTCTTTTCCCCGTTCTTTCTTTGCGGCAGCTCACAATATTGCGCCGAGCTGCTTTGCAATCACCTTTTTCTCTTTCCTGGTCCGTTGACAGATATTTTTCATGGGAGTAGATTGCCACTCCGTGGGACCGCTACCATGGGAAATGAAATGAATCCAAAAATTAAAGAAATCATTAATCTTGTTTACGGGGGAACGTTTTCTGACGCCCATCTTAATGTGCTGCTGGAAAATATTGGAAATGCCGCTTCTGTTATTACGGAAAAACGTAAAACGGGTTGGGATGAAAAAGACGTTGTCCTGATCACCTATGCCGATCAGTTTTCAGCGAAAGGGGAGAAGGCGCTACCGGTTTTTACACGTTTTTATAACAGATGGCTTGCTCACTCTTTTTCTCATGTCCATCTCTTGCCTTTTTATCCATGGTCTTCGGACGACGGATTTTCTGTTATCGATTATCATGAGGTTGCACCGAAAACCGGAACGTGGCGAGACGTTTTCGAATTAAAACAGTCAGCCAGTTTAATGTTCGATTTCGTATGCAACCATATGTCGGCCAAAAGCAAATGGTTCGCTAATTACCTGAAGCAAATGCCAGGATATGAAGATTTCTTTATTTCTGTCGATCCTGAAACAGACTTATCCGCGGTGACGCGTCCGCGTGCCTTACCGCTTCTTACGCCTTTCACGCTGCATGATGGCAGCGTGCGACACCTGTGGACCACCTTCAGCGAGGACCAGGTCGATCTCAATTTCGCCTCTCCGCAGGTGCTGATCGCGATGGTCGACGTGCTGCTGCATTACCTGATTGAAGGGGCGCGATACATTCGTCTGGATGCGGTGGGCTTCATGTGGAAAATACCCGGAACAAACTGCATCCACCTTGAGCAAACCCATCAGCTCATCCAGCTTTTCCGCGCCATTACCGAGGCTGTCGCCCCTGGAACGGTGATTATTACCGAGACGAACGTTCCGCATAAAGATAACGTTGCTTACTTTGGTGACGGTGAAAATGAAGCGCAGATGGTTTATCAGTTCTCTTTGCCTCCGCTGGTGCTGCATGCGGTACATTCTCAGGACGTCCGGACGCTGAGCCAGTGGGCAGCGTCGCTGACGTTGCCTTCCACGAAAACCACCTGGTTTAACTTCCTGGCCTCGCATGACGGGATTGGTCTGAATCCATTACGCGGAATTTTACCCGAGTCGGAAATCCTCTCGCTTGTGGAAAAACTTCAGGCTGAAGGCGCGTTGGTTAACTGGAAAAATAACCCGGATGGCACACGCAGTCCTTATGAAATTAATGTGACCTATCTGGATGCTTTAAGTCCGCGTGACAGTCTTGATAGCCAACGGATTGCCCGGTTTATTCTGGCGCATGCCGTCCTTTTAAGCTTCCCCGGCGTGCCCGCGGTTTATATCCAGAGCATTCTTGGCTCGCGTAATGATTATGCAGGTGTTGAACGCCTGGGATACAACCGTGCGATTAATCGTGAGAAATACACTGCAGGACAAATTGATGGCGAGCTTGAAGATAAAAATAGCCTACGCTCTCAGGTCTATCGCTCGTTAAGCCAGTTAATTGCGCTGCGTCGGGCGGAAAAGGCATTCCATCCTGACAGCGAGGCTTATTTCAGTGCGCCAGGTGAACATGTTTTAAAAATCGTTCGCGTGGCGGATTGTGGTAAGAAAGTAACGGCGCTGTTTAATTTCAGTGACGGCATTCAAACGGTGGAATCCGATATTCATTCCGGAACGGAGTTGATTTCCGGGAAAGATATTACGGATAAAACGCTGACCCTATATCCATGGCAGGTGTTGTGGATTAAAGAAAACTAAAAAGGACCTTAAAAATGAAAATGCCCAGAATTGTGCTGATATCAGCACTGGTTTCGTGCGCCTTGTTATCAGGGTGCAAGGACGACAAAAAGTCAGCTGTCACCATTGAGTTTATGCACTCGTCAGTTGAGCAGGAGCGCCAGGCGGTTATCACGAAGCTTATCGAAAAGTTCGAGAAAGAGAACCCCGGCATCACGGTGAAACAGGTGCCGGTAGAAGAGGATGCTTACAACACCAAGGTTATTACGCTCGCCAGAACGGGCGCGCTGCCAGAGGTGATTGAAGTCAGCCATGACTACGCGAAAGTTATGGACAAGGAACAGCTGCTGGATCGCAAAGCCATCGCCGAAGCCATTAACGCGGTAGGCAAGGATACCTTCTATGACGGCATCTTGCGCGTGGTTCGTACGGAAGACGGTTCTGCCTGGACGGGGGTGCCAGTCAGCGCCTGGCTATCGGGCGTCTGGTATCACAAAGATGCGCTGGCTGCGGCGGGTATTCAGGAGCCGCATAACTGGGCGCAGCTGCTGAAAGCCAGCCAGAGTCTTAACGACCCGGCCAAAAAACGTTACGGCATTGCGCTGCCCACCGCGGAAAGCGTGATGACGGAGCAGGCATTCTCCCAGTTTGCGCTTTCCGGCGGCGCGAACGTTTTTGATGCCAAAGGGAACGTCGACATCGATACCCCTGATATGGCAAAAGCCCTGGCGTTTTACAAAGAACTGGCCGCGACCACCATGCCGGGTTCAAACGACGTCATGGAGATCAAAGATGCCTTCATGAACGGTTCTGCGCCGATGGCAGTTTACTCCACCTACATCCTGCCGGCGGTATTCCAGGACGGAAACCCTGCAAACCTGGGCTTCGTCGTCCCAACAGAAACCTCTTCTGCTGTTTACGGCATGGTCACGTCGCTGACGATTACCACCGGTCAAGCCGAAGATGAGACTCAGGCGGCTGAAAAGTTTGTGACCTGGATGGAGCAGGCTCAAAACGCAACCGACTGGGTCATGATGTCGCCCGGCGCGGCACTGCCGGTGAACAAGCTGGTGGTGGGCACCGATACCTGGAAAAACAACGATGTGATTAAAGCGTTTGGGCAACTGCCTTACGAACTGATTGCGCAGTTCCCGAATGTGCAGGTGTTTGGTGCGGTGGGGGACAAAAACTTCACGCGCATGGGCGATGTTACCGGGTCCGGCATCATCAGTTCCATGGTGCATAACGTCACGGTGGGGAAAAAAGATCTCAGCAACACGCTTAGTAACAGCCAGAAGCGTCTGACCGATCTGATTTCACAACGATAGGAGCGCTCTGCGGAAGGAAATTATGAAGACGTTGTTTTCTGGTCGTTCAGATATGCCTTTCGCCATGCTGCTGTTGGCCCCCAGCCTGATTTTGCTGGGGGGCCTGGTGGCCTGGCCAATGATTTCCAATATTGAAATCAGTTTCTTACGTCTGCCGCTCAACCCGCGTATTGATGCGGTGTTCGTCGGGCTGGATAACTACATCCGCATCCTGGGGGATGCTGCGTTCTGGCACTCGCTGTGGATGACGTTCTGGTACACCGCGCTGGTGGTGATCGGCAGCACGGGGTTGGGGCTGGCGGTTGCGATCTTCTTTAACCGTGAATTCCGTCTGCGGAAAACGGCACGTTCACTGGTGATTTTGTCCTACGTCACCCCGTCCATTTCGCTGGTGTTTGCGTGGAAATACATGTTCAACAACGGCTACGGCATTGTGAACTATCTGGGCGTTGACCTGCTGCATCTGTATGACCAGGCACCCCTGTGGTTCGACAATCCTGGCAGCAGCTTTGTGCTGGTGGTGTTGTTCGCCATCTGGCGCTACTTCCCGTACGCGTTCATTTCGTTCCTCGCGATTTTGCAGACCATTGATAAGTCGCTGTATGAAGCGGCGGAAATGGACGGCGCGAATGCCTGGCAGCGTTTTCGAATCGTTACGCTGCCCGCGATTATGCCAGTGCTGGCAACGGTGGTGACGCTCCGCACTATCTGGATGTTCTACATGTTTGCGGATGTCTACCTGTTGACGACCAAGGTCGATATTTTGGGCGTCTACCTCTACAAAACGGCATTCGCTTTCAACGATTTGGGTAAGGCTGCGGCGATATCCGTTGTGCTGTTCGTGATCATCTTCACGGTGATTCTGCTGACCAGAAAAAGGGTAAACCTCAATGGCAACAAATAAACGCGTACTGAGCCGTATTGGTTTCTACCTCGGTCTGGCGGTGTTCCTGGTCATTACGCTATTCCCGTTCTTCGTGATGCTGATGACGTCATTCAAAAGCGCGAAAGAGGCGATATCGCTTAACCCGACCATTTTGCCGCAGGCGTGGACGCTGCAGCATTACGTCGACATCTTTAACCCGCTGATTTTCCCGTTCGTGGACTATTTCAAAAACAGCATGGTGGTGTCGCTGACCTCCTCGGTGATTGCCGTGTTTCTCGGCACGCTGGGGGCTTACGCCTTGTCCAAACTGCGTTTTAAGGGCCGCACGACGATCAACGTGAGCTTTTACACCGTTTACATGTTCTCCGGAATATTGCTGGTGGTGCCGCTGTTCAAAATCATCACTGCCCTTGGGATCTACGACACCGAGCTGGCGCTAATTATCACCATGGTGACGCAGACGTTACCGACAGCGGTGTTCATGCTGCGCAGCTATTTCGACACCATCCCGGACGAAATCGAAGAAGCCGCGATGATGGACGGCCTCAACCGCCTGCAAATCATCTTTCGCATCACCGTGCCTTTGGCGATTTCCGGGCTTGTATCGGTGTTTGTCTACTGCTTCATGGTGGCGTGGAACGACTACCTGTTTGCGTCCATTTTCCTGTCCAGCGCCAGCCATTTCACCTTGCCGGTCGGGCTGAACACGCTCTTTAGCACACCAGATTATATCTGGGGTCGCATGATGGCGGCATCGCTGGTGACGGCGCTTCCGGTGGTCATCATGTACGCCCTGTCTGAACGTTTTATTAAAAGTGGTTTGACCGCCGGCGGCGTGAAGGGCTGAGGCGGCCAATTTTAACAAGGAGTCAGTCATGAAAAAATTAGTTGCGACAGCGCCTCGTGTAGCGGCGCTGGTGGAATATGAAGATCGTCCGGTTGCCGTCCATGAAGTGAAAATTCGCGCCCGCTTTGGCGCGCCAAAACACGGTACCGAAGTGGTGGATTTCCGCGCCGCCAGTCCGTTTATCGATGAGGAGTTCAACGCGGAGTGGCAGATGTTTACCCCGCGTGAAGAGGGGACGGCCCGCGGGATCGAATTCGGTAAGTTCCAGCTGGGCAATATGGTGGTTGGCGACATTATTGAATGTGGTGCAGACGTCACTGAATACCAGATCGGCGACAGCGTCTGCTGCTACGCACCGCTGCAGGAAACGGTGATCGTTAACGCGGTGAATAACTACAAGCTGCGCAAAATGCCGCAGGGTGCCTCCTGGAAAAACGCCGTTTGCTACGATCCGGCGCAGTTCGCCATGAGCGGCGTGCGTGATGCCAACGTGCGGGTCGGCGATTTTGTGGTTGTGGTGGGGCTGGGTGCGATTGGGCAGATTGCGATCCAGCTGGCCAAAAAAGCCGGTGCGTCAATTGTCATCGGCGTCGATCCTATCGAATACCGCTGTGACATCGCCCGTCGTCATGGGGCAGACCACTGTCTGAACCCAATCGGCGCCGATGTCGGTCTGGAAATCAAAAAGCTGACCGGGAGGCAGGGCGCGGATGTGATCATCGAAACCAGCGGCTTTGCAGATGCGCTGCAGTCCGCGCTGCGCGGGCTGGCCTATGGCGGCACCATCTCCTACGTAGCCTTCGCGAAACCGTTCGCGGAAGGTTTTAACCTTGGTCGCGAGGCGCATTTCAATAACGCGAAGATTGTCTTCTCCCGTGCCTGCAGCGAACCCAACCCGGATTACCCGCGCTGGAACCGCAAACGTATTGAAGAGACCTGCTGGGAACTGCTGATGAACGGCTATCTGAATTGTGAAGATCTCATCGACCCGGTCGTCACCTTCACCACTAGCCCGGAAAGCTACATGAAGTATGTCGATCAGCATCCGGAACTGAGCATCAAAATGGGCGTCACTTTTTAAGCTAAGGAAAGCAACTCATGAAAATCGCAACACAAAATCAGGCCTTTTTCCCGGTCAATATCATGGAGAAATTCCAGTACATCAAAGCGATGGGTTTTGATGGCTACGAAATTGACGGCAAGCTGCTGGTGGAGAACCTCGCCGAGGTTAAAGCGGCGATTAAGGCCACCGGTCTGCCGGTGACGACCGCCTGCGGCGGATACGATGGCTGGATCGGCGACTTCATCGAAGAACGTCGTCTGAACGGGTTAAAGCAGATTGAACGCATTCTGGAAGCGCTGGCTGAAGTGGGCGGCAAGGGCATTATCGTGCCTGCTGCCTGGGGAATGTTTACCTTCCGTCTGCCGCCAATGACCTCCCCACGCAGCCTGGACGGTGACCGCAAAGCCGTAAGCGCCTCCCTGCGCTGGCTGGATGAGGTGGCGGCGCGCACCGGAACAACCGTCTACCTGGAGCCGCTGAACCGCTATCAGGATCACATGATCAACACCCTGGCTGACGCGCGTCGCTATATCGAAGAGAACGGTCTGAAGCACGTGCAGATCATCGGCGATTTCTATCATATGAACATCGAAGAAGACTCGCTGACGGATGCGCTGCATCAGCACCGCGATCTGGTTGGCCATGTGCACATCGCAGATAACCACCGCTACCAGCCGGGCAGCGGCAGCCTCGATTTTGCCAGCCTTTTCGATCGGCTGCGTGCGGATAACTACCGGGGTTACGTGGTGTATGAGTGCCGTGTTCGCGCCGAGGATCCGGCTAAGGCATACCGGGACTCGCTCACTTACTTGCGTAAATGCTAAGGATGACGAGCGTGATGAGTGCTTCTACACCTTCGCCTCTGCGCGTCGCCATCATTGGCGCCGGGCAGGTCGCGGATAAAGTGCATGCCTCGTATTACGCCACGCGCAGTGATGTTCAGATGGTGGCTGTCATGGACAGCCATCCTGAACAGGCTCGGGCGTTTGCGGAACGTCATGGTATTTCCTCGGTATGGCAGGATACGCGAGAGATGCTCGAGGCGGTTAAGCCGGATGTGGTGAGCGTCTGTTCGCCTAACCGGTTCCATTTCGGGCACGTCACGGCAGCGCTGGAAGCAGGCTGCCACGTGATGTGTGAAAAACCGCCTGCCATGACGCCGCAGGAGGCCGATCGGATGCGCATGGCCGCGCGCAAGGCGGGAAAAGTGCTGGCGTATGATTTTCACCATCGTTTTGCTCTTGATACGCAACTGCTGCGTGAGGCTGTGATGAAGGGGGAACTGGGCGAAATTTATTACACCACGGCGCAGGCGCTACGCCGCTGCGGGGTTCCCGGCTGGGGCGTCTTTACCAACAAAACGCTTCAGGGCGGTGGGCCGCTGATTGATATCGGCATCCATATGCTCGATGCCGCGATGTACGTGCTGGGGTTCCCGGCGGTAAAACGGGTGACGGCACACAGCTTCCAGAGGCTGGGAAATCGTAAAAGCAGCGGCCAGTTTGGCGAGTGGGATCCCACGCAGTTTACCGTTGAAGATGCCCTGTTTGGCACCATTGAATTTTGCAACGGCGGCATTCTGCGTCTGGACACGTCGTTTGCGCTCAATATCCGTGAACAATCCATCATGAACGTCGCATTTTGCGGTGAAAAGGCGGGCGCCATGCTGTTCCCGGCGCACATCTACAACGACGAAGCCGGTACTTTAGTCACCCTCACGCAGCGTGAAGAGGCTGACGATCGGCGTCATATGCGCAGTATGGATGCCTTCCTACGGCATGTGCAGGGAGAGCCCGTCATGATCGCTGATGCGGAGCAGGGGCTGGTTATCCAGCAGCTCGTCGCCGCGCTGTATGAATCAGCAGAAACAGGGGAAAGCGTGACGTTATGCTAAACGTGTCTGTATTAACCGACCCGGGCTTTTGTCCACACAGCCTGAATAAATACGCCTCCATCATGGCCTGCGGTAATGGCTACATGGGGGTCCGCGCTGCGCACGAAGAAGATTACACCCAGCAAACCCGAGGCATGTATCTTGCGGGCCTCTATCATCGTGCCGGTCGCAACGAGACCACTGAGCTGATCAATCTGCCGGATATCATCGGTATCGATGTTGAGCTGGATGGCGTCAATTTCACGCTACTGTCAGGCGAAATCCTCGAGTGGCAGCGCGAGCTGGCGTTTGCTAATGGCGAGCTTCGTCGCAGCGTCGTCTGGCGCTCGCCTGACGGGAAACGCTATCGTCTGGAGAGCCGTCGTTTCGTGTCGATGGACCAGTTGCCCTTAGTAGCCATGCAGCTTTCTATTACACCGCTCGATGCTGCCACGCAGGCCGTGCTGAAAACCGGCATTGACGCAACGCAAACGAACAGCGGCAGACAGCACCTGGATGAAGTGTCGGTCAGAGTGTTCGACCAGCAATATATGCAGGGCGTATATGAAACGCAGGACCGCGCGTCTGAGATTATTGTTTCAGCGTATTGTCGGCTCTCAGCGAAGAGCGACAGCTGTTTCACCGCCAAAAATCGTCGTCTCAGCGTTCATCATTCGCTGACGATTGCTAAGGGTGACACTGTCACGCTTGAAAAAATCGTCTGGGTGGCACATCGCAGTGATAAAGCTCTGTCGCAGGCGTCTTTCGCCCGCAACGCGCTGGCCGATCTTAAAGTCTGTTCGGCAAGAGGCTACGACGCGTTGATTGAGAGTTCGGGGTGTGCCTGGCAAGAGGTCTGGCGTGACGCTCGGGTGGAGGTGGACTCTACGGAACATCAGGATCAGATGGCGCTGGATTACGCCGTCTGGCATTTGACGACCATGACGCCAGCCCATGATGAGCGAAGCAGTATCGCCGCCAAAGGGCTGACGGGAGAGGGGTATAAAGGCCACGTCTTCTGGGATACCGAAGTTTTCCTGCTGCCTTTCCATCTCTTCACTCGCCCCCAAACCGCCCGTAGCCTGCTGCGCTATCGTTGGCTCAACCTGGCCGGGGCGCGGGAAAAAGCTCGACGCAACGGCTGGCCCGGCGCGTTGTTCCCATGGGAAAGCGCCGCCAGCGGCCTGGAAGAGACGCCAGAGTTCGCGGCTATCAACATCCGAACCGGCACGCGCCAGAAGGTGGCCTCCGCGCTGGCGGAACACCACATCGTGGCGGACATTGCCTGGGCCGTCGTCGCTTACTGGCAGGCGACGCACGATGATGCCTTTATGCGAAACGAAGGCCTGACGCTGCTGATGGAAACCGCCGCGTTCTGGATGGGCCGCGCAACGGAAATCAATGGTCGCCTCGAAATCCATGACGTCATCGGACCGGACGAATATACCGAGCATGTGAACAACAACGCTTATACCAACTATCTGGCCTGGCACAACGTTGCCTGCGCTCGCCAGTTTGTGACGATGTTTGGGCGCGAGGATGAAGGTTTTACGCAGAAAGCGACACGGTTCCTGACGCGCTTATGGCTGCCGGAGGCCAATCCAGACGGTGTGATCCCGCAGGATGATACCTTCATGGCGAAACCCGCCATTGATCTCAGCCGCTATAAAGCAAAAGCAGGGAAGCAGACCATTCTGCTCGATTATTCCCGCGCGGAAGTCAACGACATGCAGATCCTTAAGCAGGCTGATGTGGTGATGCTTACCTACCTGTTGCCGGAGCGGTTTACCCCGCAGCAGTGCGCCGCCAATCTGGCGTTCTACGAGCCCCGCACGATCCATGATTCGTCGCTGAGCAAGGCCATTCACGGCATTGTGACCGCCCGCTGTGGTGACACCGAAGGTGCCTACGCCTTCTGGCGCGATGGCGTCGCCATCGATCTTGGGGACGACCCGCACAGCTGCGATGACGGAATTCACGCCGCTGCGACCGGCGCTATCTGGTCCGGCGTCATTCAGGGCTTTGCCGGTGTGCAGATTGTAGAAGGGGAGCTGCATCTTGCGCCGAAACTGCCAGCTCACTGGCAAAAACTGGCATTCCCGCTGCGCTGGCGGAACGCAACGCTGCACTTCACCTATGAAAACGAGGTGTTAACCATTGAAGCTTCGGCACCTGCCGCGCTGACGCTGTGGGGCAAGACGCTACACGTTTCGGGGCGGACAGTTTGCGCTTATAAGGATTTTCTTGCACCTGTTAATGGGACCGCTACCACGGAGGGGCGCCATGACGCTTAAGGCTGTTGTATTCGATCTGGACGGTGTGATCACCGATACCGCCCACCTCCATTTTCTGGCCTGGCGTGCAGTGGCGGATGAAATCGGCATCACCTTCGACGAAGCGTTTAACGAACAGCTGAAGGGCATTAGCCGCATGGATTCCCTTCAGCGCATCCTGAAGCATGGCGGGAAAGAGGGGACGTTTAGCGATGAGCAGCGCCTTGCGCTGGCGACCAAGAAAAACGCGCTCTATGTCCAGTCTCTGGCGTCGCTGACGGAGGATTCACTGCTTACCGGTATTCGCGACGTGCTGGCGGATATCCGTGCGGCGAAGGTCAAAATTGGGCTCGCCTCCGTTTCCCTGAATGCCCCGGGGATTCTGCACGCGCTGGGCATTCATCAGGCCTTCGATTTTTGCGCCGATGCTTCCCGTATTTGCCGCTCAAAGCCAGACCCGGAGATCTTCCTCGCCGCCTGTGCAGGCCTGAATGTGCGTCCTGACGCGGCTATAGGTATCGAAGATGCACCTGCAGGCGTTGAGGCGATCAACGCGGCGGGAATGCTATCGGTTGGGATTGGATGTGGCCTGAACCATGCGGGTTTACAACTTCATTCAACGCGGGAACTGACCTGGAAATGCCTGACCGAGTTTTGGGCATCCCGGACGTATTGCTAAGGAATTAACAATGGCTCAACTGTCCCTGAAACACATTCAGAAAATCTATGATAACCAGGTCCACGTGGTTAAGGATTTCAATCTCGAAATCGAAGACAAGGAGTTCATCGTCTTCGTCGGGCCTTCGGGCTGCGGCAAATCCACGACGCTGCGCATGATTGCCGGTCTGGAGGAGATCAGTGCGGGTGAACTGATTATTGACGGGGTGTGCATGAATGACGTGCCCGCCAAGTCTCGTGATATCGCGATGGTGTTCCAGAACTATGCGCTTTATCCGCATATGACGGTCTACGACAACATGGCGTTTGGCCTGAAGATGCAAAAAATTGCGCCTGTGGTTATCGACGAGCGCGTTAACTGGGCGGCACAGATCCTCGGATTACGCGAGTATCTCAAGCGTAAACCGGGCGCGCTGTCCGGCGGCCAGCGACAGCGCGTGGCGTTGGGCAGGGCGATCGTTCGCGAAGCGGGCGTGTTCCTGATGGATGAACCGCTCTCCAACCTCGATGCCAAGCTTCGCGTGCAGATGCGGGCTGAAATCAGCAAGCTGCACCAGAAGCTCAACACCACGATGATTTACGTGACCCACGACCAGACCGAAGCCATGACCATGGCGACCCGCATCGTGATCTTAAAAGATGGCATTATTCAGCAGGTCGGCGCTCCGAAGCAGGTCTACAACGAACCGGCAAACATGTTTGTTGCCGGGTTTATTGGATCGCCAGCCATGAACTTCATTCGCGGCGCTATCGACGATCGCTATTTCGTCACGGAAACGCTGCGTCTGAAGATTCCAGAGGACAAGCTCGCTTCACTGAATGCCGCAGGGTATCAGCGCAAAGCCGTGGTCTTTGGGATCCGCCCGGAAGATATTCTCACTCTGCAGAGCAGCGGTAAGCATATCGCAGCGAAAGTCAGCGTAGCCGAACTGACCGGCGCGGAGTTCATGCTCTACGCCAGCGTTGGCGGTCATGAGCTGGTGGTTCGCGCTGGCGCGGCGAATGATTATGCCGCTGGGGATAATATCGATATCCAGTTCGATATGAATAAGTGCCATTTCTTCGATGCTGAAACCGAAGCGGCTATTAGATAAGAAAGGTGTTCGCCGGAAATGCAAATTTCCGGTTTTTTTGTTTGTTACTTATAAAGGGAAAATTAAATGAGTACTCTACTAAGAAGTGCTGCGCTCGTGCTGTGCGCAGGAGTTAGCTGTGCACAAGCATCAGAAACAGCTAAACAGTGGGAATTTAATATTGGTGCAATGTATGAAATCGAAAACGTTGAGGGGCAGGGCGACGATAAAGATGGATTATATGAACCTTCCGTGTGGTTTAATGCAACCTGGGATGCGTGGACTATTTCGCTGGCGATGTATCAGGAGGGGCCGGTTGATTACAGCAGTATGACCCGTGGAACCTATTTCGATCGTCCTGAATTTCAATTACGCTATCGCTTAATCGGAACCGATGATTTTACTTTCGGTCTGACCGGCGGTTTCCGTAATTATGGTTATCACTTTAAAGATGAACACGGCGCCAAAGACGGCAGCGCTAATATGCAGCGCTATAAAGTTCAGCCTGACTGGGATATTAAATTAACCGACGACTGGCGTTTTGGCGGCTGGTTTGCCATGTATCAGTTTGCTAACGATCTGCAAAAAACCGGCTATGCTGACAGCCGCGTTGAAACCGAAACGGGCTTTACCTGGACGATTAACGAAACCTTTGCGGCTAAAGTGAATTACTATTTAGAGCGCGGTTTCAATATGGACAGTTCTCGTAATAACGGCGAGTTTTCTACTCAGGAAATTCGTGCCTATCTGCCCATTTCGTTAGGCCAGACCACCTTAACGCCTTATACCCGCCTGGGGCTCGATCGCTGGTCGAACTGGGACTGGCAGGACGATCCTGAGCGTGAAGGACACGATTTTAACCGACTGGGTCTCCTCTACGCTTACGATTTCAACAATGGTTTATCCATGACGCTTGAATACGCCTATGAATGGGAAAACCACGATGAAGGCGAGAGCGACCGCTTCCACTATGCGGGGGTTGGCGTAAACTACGCGTTCTGACCGACGGCGCGCCAGGGGCACTTCGCCCCTGGTTTTAGCGAAGTGATGCGGCCAACAGAAAGTGGGTATCAACCAGCACTTTTTGCGGGGCGGGATGCCCCGCGATACGCCTGAAAAGAAGATCGCAGCTCTCTTCCCCCAGCTTACGGGTGGGGATATCAAAGCCGCCAGGTGCGGGCGTTAAAATGAGAGACAGCATCGGATCACTGTATCCGGCTATCACCACCTGCTCAGGGATCATCAGATTCAACTCATCCGCCGCGCGATAGAGGCTAAGTAACTTCATGCTGTCGGTAGCGAATACTGCATCAGGCGGCGTGGGCGAAGACAACAATTCCAGCGCTGCCGTAAGCGCACTCTCATGGGTATAACCGCCGTCCCTGATCCAGTCCGGGTTAAGGGCAATATGGTGCTTTTCCAGACTGGCTTTATAGCCCGCAAGGCGATCGATCGAAACATGATAATCAAGGGGGGCATGCAGACAGGCAATTTTACGGCGTCCGTTTTTAATAAAGGTTTCGGTCAGCGTGGCGCTGTCATGGAAATTATCCGTGTCGACGGAATAAATATTCTGAAACTCACCTTCAACTTTGCCGATAACCACTACCGGTACGCCATACGCATCCAGCGTGGTGAAAAAGGATTCATTTGCCGGTGAACTCAGCATTATGATCCCTTTGATCATCTTCTGTTTTATTTTACTCACGCATTTCAGCAGATCGTCTTCGCTGCTTTTTGACGTTTGTAAAATAACGTCAAATCCTTCTTCTTCCGCTTTTGCCGTAATGGCATGCAGGACATCGGAGAAAAAAGGATTTCCGGCAGTGGTTTTGGTTGAACGGGTCGAAATAACCATAATGGCATCGAAGCCTGAAGAGGTCAGGGCGCGGGCCAGTTTGTTGGGCTGATAATTTAATTCGTCAATCGCCTTCAGCACTTTTTCACGCGCTTCGGGAGAAATATTCGTTTGTTTATTCAGAACGCGGGAAACGGTTGATTTCGATACGCCCGCAACCCGTGCGATATCATAGATGGTGGGTGACATACACCTTACTCACTCCGGACTGACAGCAATGCCGTTCATCTTACTGGAGAGAAAACGGCAATAGCAATAAATAAGAATTGATAATCAACGATCTGCCCCCATTTATTGTATTCTGAAGCCATGCATTCAAGGCTTCCAGGCAACGAAGGACGGCGATGAAGCGACTTAAAAACGAAATCAATTCACTGGTGAACCGTGGCGTTGACCGTCATCTGCGTCTGGCCGTGACGGGGCTGAGCCGCAGCGGTAAGACGGCGTTTATCACCGCGATGGTAAACCAGCTCCTGAACCTGCACGCCGGGGCACGTCTGCCGCTGCTTAGCGCGGTGCGGGAAGAACGCCTGCTGGGCGTGAAGCGCGTCCCTCAGCGTGATTTTGGTATTCCGCGTTTTACCTATGACGAAGGGCTGGCGCAGCTCTACGGCGATCCGCCCACGTGGCCGACGCCGACGCGAGGAGTCAGTGAAATTCGCCTCGCGCTGCGCTTTCGCTCGAATGAATCCCTGATGCGCCACTTCAAGGATACCTCCACGCTGTACCTTGAAATCGTCGATTACCCCGGTGAATGGCTGCTCGACCTGCCGATGCTGGCGCAGGATTACCTCAGCTGGTCCCGCCAGATGACGGGGTTGTTGCAGGGGCAGCGCGCCGGGTGGTCGGCCAAATGGCGACAGCTTTGCGAAGGCCTGGACCCGCTTGCGCCGGCCGATGAAAACCGTCTGGCGGCCATTGCCGAAGCCTGGACGGCGTATCTGCACCAGTGCAAGCAGGAAGGGTTGCACTTCATTCAGCCGGGTCGCTTTGTCCTGCCGGGTGATTTAGCGGGCGCGCCTGCGCTTCAGTTCTTCCCCTGGCCGGACGTGGATGGGGTGGGCGAGTCGAAGCTGGCGCAGGCTGACAGGCACACAAACGCCGGGATGCTGCGCGAGCGTTACAATTACTACTGTGAAAAAGTGGTCAAGGGATTCTATAAAAACCACTTCTTGCGATTTGACCGTCAGATTGTGCTGGTGGATTGTCTGCAGCCGCTCAACAGCGGGCCGCAGGCCTTCAACGATATGCGTCTTGCCCTGACGCAGCTGATGCAAAGTTTTCACTACGGGCAGCGGACGCTGTTTCGCCGACTGTTCTCACCGGTGATCGACAAACTGCTTTTTGCGGCCACCAAGGCCGATCACGTTACGGTCGACCAGCATGCCAATATGGTATCGCTACTGCAGCAGCTGGTGCAGGACGCCTGGCAAAACGCCGCCTTCGAAGGGATCGCCATGGATTGCCTTGGGCTCGCGTCCGTGCAGGCAACGCAAAGCGGGCTGATTGACCTTAACGGCGAGAAAATACCGGCATTACGCGGTAAGCGGCTCAGCGACGGTGAACCGCTTACCGTCTATCCGGGCGAAGTGCCTGGGCGGCTGCCGGGTCAGGCCTTCTGGCAGAATCAGGGCTTCCAGTTTGAAGCCTTCCGCCCGCAGGCAATGAGCGTCGATCGGCCATTACCACACATCCGTCTGGATGCGGCGCTGGAGTTTTTGATTGGAGATAAATTGCGATGACGGAACCGTTAAAACCGCGCATAGACTTTACCGGAACGCTTGAGCAGGACCCTCAGGAGGCGTTCAAAACCGCGCAGACGTTCAGCGGCATGCAGGCTGATAACTTTGCTCCGGCCCTGACAGAGGAGCCCGGAGTCGAGGAAGGTCCGGCAGAGGCGGTTGTTGAAGCTGCCCTGCGTCCAAAGCGCAGCCTGTGGCGCAGGATGGTCACCGCTGGTCTGGCGCTGTTTGGCGTAAGCGTGGTTGGGCAGGGCGTGCAGTGGACGATGAATGCCTGGCAAACTCAGGACTGGGTCGCGCTGGGCGGATGTGCCGCGGGCGCGCTGATTGTGGGTGCGGGCATCGGATCGGTTGCCACCGAGTGGCGGCGGCTCTGGCGTTTGCGCCAGCGCGCGCACGAGCGTGATGAAGCGCGGGATCTGCTCCACAGTCACGGCACCGGCAAAGGCCGCGCGTTCTGTGAAAAGCTGGCCAGCCAGGCCGGAATCGATCAGTCGCATCCGGCGCTTCAGCGCTGGTATGCCGCCATCCATGAAACCCAGAATGACCGGGAAGTAGTGACGCTTTATTCCCATATGGTTCAGCCGGTGCTGGATGCCCAGGCGCGACGCGAGATTAGCCGCTCTGCGGCGGAATCCACCCTGATGATTGCCGTCAGCCCGCTGGCGCTGGTCGATATGGCCTTTATCGCCTGGCGTAACCTGCGCCTGATCAACCGTATCGCGAACCTTTACGGCATAGAGCTGGGTTACTACAGTCGACTCCGGCTGTTCAAGCTGGTCCTGCTCAATATCGCGTTTGCCGGGGCGAGTGAACTGGTGCGCGAAGTGGGAATGGACTGGATGTCGCAGGATCTGGCGGCGCGTCTTTCTGCGCGTGCGGCGCAGGGTATCGGCGCGGGACTATTGACGGCGCGTTTGGGGATTAAAGCGATGGAGGTCTGCCGTCCGCTGCCGTGGATCGATGGCGATAAGCCCCGTCTGGGAGATTTCAGGCGCGAACTGATCGGTCAGCTCAAAGAGACGCTCAATAAGAAACCCGCTCCGTGAGGTTTTGTTCACTTATCGTGCTGGCTGTCAATATTTGTTGACAGCCATCTTCCCGATCACCGTGTTCTGACATATCATTTTACTGTTATTGGCTTAAAACGGTGAATTTCCCATGCGTCTTGAAGTCTTCTGTGAAGACCGTCTCGGTCTGACCCGCGAATTACTCGATCTTCTTGTTTTACGTAGCATTGATTTACGTGGCATTGAGATCGATCCTGTCGGGCGAATTTACCTCAATTTTGCCGAAATTGAATTTAACACCTTCAGCAGCCTGATGGCGGAAATCCGCCGTATCGCTGGCGTTACGGATGTACGCACCATTCCCTGGATGCCCTCTGAGCGTGAGCACCTGGCCCTGAGCGCGCTGCTGGAGGCCATGCCGGAGCCGTTCCTCTCCCTGGATTTGAAAAGCAAAGTTGAGCGCGTTAACCACGCGAGCTGCCAGCTTTTCGCGCAGAGCCAGGAGAAGCTCAGCAATCATAACGCCGCGCAGCTGATCCCCGGCTTTAACTTCCAGCGCTGGCTGGACAGCAATCCGCAGAACACGCTTAGCGAGCATGTGGTGATTAACGGGCAGAATTTCCTGATGGAGATCACGCCGGTCTATCTGAAAGGGGAAGGGAATACCCGCGTGTTGACCGGGGCGGTGATCATGCTGCGCTCGACGTTACGCATGGGTCGCCAGCTGCAAAACATTTCCAGCCAGGATGTTGGCGCGTTCAGCCAGATTATTGCCGTCAGCCCGAAAATGCGCCATGTGGTTGATCAGGCGCGCAAGCTCGCAAGCCTGACCGCACCGCTGCTGATTACCGGGGACACCGGCACCGGGAAAGACCTGCTGGCTCACGCGGTGCACCTGGCGAGCCCGCGAGCGGCTAAGCCTTATCTGGCACTTAACTGCGCCTCTATTCCGGAAGATGCCGTTGAAAGCGAGCTGTTTGGCCACGCGCCGGAAGGCAAGAAAGGGTTCTTCGAGCAGGCTAACGGCGGCTCGGTGCTGCTGGACGAAATCGGCGAAATGTCGCCACGTATGCAGGCTAAGCTGCTGCGTTTCCTGAACGACGGAACCTTCCGCCGCGTCGGCGAGGATCACGAAGTGCATGTGGACGTGCGCGTCATTTGCGCCACCCAGAAAAACCTGGTTGAGCTGGTGCAAAAGGGGATCTTCCGCGAGGATCTCTATTACCGCCTCAACGTCCTGACGCTGAATATTCCCCCGCTGCGCGATTGTCCACAGGACATCATGCCGCTAACGGAGCTGTTCGTCGCCCGCTTTGCCGACGAGCAGGGGGTGCCGCGTCCGAAGCTGTCTGCCGATCTCGGCACGGTGCTCATGCGCTACGGCTGGCCGGGCAACATTCGCCAGCTTAAAAACGCCGTTTATCGTGCGCTGACCCAGCTGGAAGGTTATGAACTGCGTCCGCAGGATATTCTGTTGCCTGATTACGACGCGGGGACGGTATCGGTCGGCGAAGAGGCGATGGAGGGGTCGCTGGATGATATCACAAGCCGTTTTGAGCGCTCAGTGCTGACGCAGCTGTACCGCAGCTATCCCAGCACCCGCAAGCTGGCAAAACGTCTTGGCGTCTCGCATACCGCGATCGCGAACAAGCTGCGTGAGTATGGATTGAATCATAAGAAAGGTGACGAATAACAAAAAGCCTCTGTAAAGAGGCTTTTTGCTTTATGGTTATTCCTTCGCCATCGGCGTGTTAACGATTTCTGTTTTTGTCTCTCCCTGAATCGACGCAATCCTGTTTTCGACCTCTTTCACCTGCTGCGGGCTGTGCAGCAGGGTATAGGTCAGGTCAAACTGCGCGCTGGCTCCGGGCTGCAGCTGCTTAACCCGCTTCTGCTCGCGTTCAATCGTAACGGGGTAGGCGTAGCTGGTGCCTGGCTCAATGCCCGTGACGTAGCCCTGCTTCAGCGTGTCGGTGTTCTTCCACAAGGTCAGCACGGGCAGCTGGCGGGTATCAAACTGGATTGACGCGCCTTTATCTCCGGCTTTATTGACCACCGCTGCAAGCGTTTCGTGGTTATTGTCCGCGAGCGGTTTAATGTTAAAGACCATCTCATCAAAGCCTTTTGTCGGCCCGGCATAGGTTTGCCAGTCGTTAACGCCCGCTTTGGCGTAGTCATTGAACGGGCTCACGCTCGCCGCCGGCGCAAGGAAACGCGCGCCTTCTTCGAGGATCGGCGTGCCGAAGTTGCTGTGATAGATGATTTGGTAATCATGAGGGTAATCCGCATGGTTGGTCAGAACATCATGCAGGCTGAACTGGTTGGTTCCGGGAACGTAGCGCAGTTCGGTCATGGTTTGCAGATCCGATTTTTTAAACGTGCTCTCTTTGATCAAACCCCGAACGCGGATCTCATGCGGAGCAGCATCGGCGATTTCAACCTCGACCTGCGAAACGGGGGTATTACCGGCCCTGCCGTGCAGGGTGTAAATTTGCCCGTCCGCAGTGACCGGGTGTCCTGTCCACTCATAGCCACAGCGCACCATCATCTCGTTGAAACCATCCAGCCAGCCGAGACCGTTGCGGCTCTCAAGATTGATATATGCCGGATTAACGACCTCTTTAACGGGCGAATTCCACCCCAGTCGGGTTCCAAAGCCTTCTACATGCAGAAGGTTCATCCCGCGAGTCGGGCTCAGGGTAATCGTCAGGCCATCTTTGCTGCTAATTATGATGACTTTGCTGCCTTCCTGTTTACCACCGTGTAAGACTTTTTGCTCAATGCTGAACGTTTGATCTTTAACTTTCAGCTCATCACTGGAAATCTTCCAGTTTCCTTTTTCTACGCTGCTTTCAGCGCTTGTCAGCACCCAGGTTTTGGCCGCTGCATGGCCAGAAATCAGTACCGCAAGGAGCGTAAAAGCGAATTTAATCTTCATATTTTATCCTTTTTGCTGAAACGATTATTTTCTTTCGTAAGCAAATCTAATGTTTAGGCAAAAAGGGAAATGTGATGTGCTTCACTGGGGATGAAAATAGAGAAATTTAACGATTATTATGCGTTATTGATCACGTTAATGTTACGCGTCGCCGTTTTTATTGCATGAATAATGTGATTTGTGAATATTTATGCTTTAACGATTCAGCTTAAATATAATAAAAAACCCCGCCGCGGCGAGGTTGAGATTAAGTTGTATAGAATGCTAAGTATTTATTATGCTTTCAGCACGTCCAGCGCGGCAGTGTAGTCCGGCTCGGTGGTGATTTCGTTAACCAGTTCGCTGAAGACAACGGTATCGTTTTCATCCAGAACCAGTACGGCACGTGCCGCCAGACCTTTCAGTGGGCCTTCCGCGATGCTGACGCCGTATTTCTCGAGGAAATCTGCGCTGCGCAGGGTGGAGAGGGTAATAACGTTGCTCAGGCCTTCGGCACCGCAGAAACGGGACTGGGCAAACGGCAGGTCAGCGGAAATGCACAGCACAACGGTGTTGTCCATTTCAGTCGCCAGCTGGTTGAATTTACGCACGGACGCGGCACAAACGCCGGTATCAATGCTTGGGAAAATGTTCAGTACTTTGCGTTTACCCGCAAACTGAGCCAGTGTGACGTCAGACAGATCTTTAGCCACCAGAGTAAAAGCCTGCGCTTTGCTGCCAGCCTGCGGAATGGAACCTGCAACAGCAACCGGGTTGCCCTGGAAATGAACGAGTTGTGACATAGATATCTTCCTGTTTACATATAGTTAACGTCGGGGCTAGTGTATGCCATCAGCGGATAACACGGCAAACCAAATTTTTCGCCTTTCCGGGCCGCAAGGAGTCAGTGATGAGAAGCGTTAAGGTCTATGAAGAAGCCTGGCCATTGCATACCCCGTTTGTGATCTCCCGCGGCAGCCGAAGTGAAGCCAGCGTGGTCGTGGTTGAAATCGAAGAAGAGGGGGTTAAAGGCGTCGGGGAATGTACGCCTTACCCGCGCTATGGAGAAAGTGTCGCGTCGGTGATGGCGCATATCATGACCCTGGTGCCTGAGCTGCAAAAGGGGCTCACGCGCGAGGCGTTACAGCAGAGTTTACCCGCCGGGGCCGCGCGCAATGCCATCGACTGTGCGCTCTGGAGCCTTGAGGCCGCCAGGCAGCAGCAATCGCTGACGTCCTTGCTGGGTGTGGCGCTGCCGGAGTCCGTCGTGACGGCGCAAACGGTCGTGATTGGTGAGCCGGAGCAGATGGCCGCCAGCGCAAAAGCGCTCTATGACGCCGGGGCCACGCTGTTAAAAGTGAAGCTCGACGATCGCCTGATCAGCGAGCGGATGGTCGCTATTCGCTCGGCGGTGCCTTCTGCCACGCTGATTGTGGACGCAAACGAGTCGTGGCATCCCGAGGGGCTTGCCGCCCGATGCCAGCTGTTGGCCGACCTGGGCGTGGCGATGCTGGAACAGCCTCTGCCAGCGAAGGATGATGCGGCGCTGAAGAATTTTATCCATCCGCTGCCCGTCTGTGCGGATGAAAGCTGTCATACCCGCGAGAATTTGAGCGCGCTTAAGGGCAGCTATGAGATGGTCAATATCAAGCTCGACAAGACAGGCGGGCTGACAGAAGCGCTGGCCCTGGCGGCGGAAGCGCAGGCGCAGGGCTTTTCCCTGATGCTGGGATGCATGCTCTGCACATCCCGGGCGATCGGCGCGGCGCTGCCGCTGGTCAATCAGGTCCGTTTCGCCGATCTGGATGGCCCGACGTGGCTGGCGGTTGACGTTTCACCGGCGCTTAATTTTACCAGCGGCGTGCTTCATCTTTGAGGCTGCCAGCGCAGTAGCTCCATCATCGCGTTTAAGTATTTTTCGCTGGCTTCGTCGGAGGAAATTGGCGGGAATTCAGCGGTGATGCAGGGCAGGCTCAAATCGGCGCACCAGCTACCGAACGATCCGGGTGTTTCATAGCCCACGCTGGTGACGAGCGGCAGGGCAAAAGCCTGCGCCAGCCAAGCGCCCAGGTCGGAGTGACGAGGATCTTCAATACAGGCCAGCGGATCGTGGAAGGAGACAACCCAGGCGGGGTGGATCTTATGGATAAGCTGGCACAGCGCCTGCGTTTCCGGCTCGGAGCCGGGCTTGTCTCCCGTCAGCAGCACCACGTCCCGCTCCTCGGCGGAGCTGTTCCAGCGATAAACCGTTTCTCCGGCGCGCCAGTTTGCCGCCGGGAAATTACGGTTCAGGTCAACCCCCCTCGCATTTGCCCGTAATCCAAGCTGACAGCCGTCCGGATTGACGGCAAGAATGACGTGGTGACGTCGCAATGAAGGCGTCAGCGTCCGCAGCGCGCAGGAAAGCGTGACGATGGACGAGTTTTCATCTCCGTGCGTGCCGGCAATGATCAAACCGCTGCTGCGATCGGCATCGGGCGCCGGGAACCAGATCAGCGATGCGCCTAAAAATGAGCGGCCATATTGTTCAGCGCCCGGCGGGAAGGCGCCGCGCTCCGCGCGTGGTCGGGTGGTTGCCATACGAAATCCTGATAAAGAAGTCTCTACTGGCAGTGTTGTGCAAAACCCGCTGTTAATCAAATAGTTTCCGTAACGCTTGAGAATTGCCTTAAATCACTATTCGGGCGTAAGGTATTTGCATTTCTCTTTTTCGAAACAAATAATTACGCATCTGCTTGTTACCTGAATTCATCAAAGGGGATCTTATGAAGCATCCTGTTTCGCGTCTTTGCGCTGCACTGTACCTGTGCGGACTCTCTACACTCTCGTACGCTGCTGATGTGCCCCAGGGCACGGTACTGGCGCAAAAACAGGAGCTGGTCAGGCATATTAAAGACGAGCCGGCTTCGCTCGATCCGGCAAAAGCGGTGGGATTACCCGAGATTCAGGTGATTCGCGATCTTTTCGAAGGGCTGGTGAATCAGAACGAGAAAGGGGAGCTGACCCCCGGCGTGGCGACGCGCTGGCAGAGCAACGATAACCGTATCTGGACGTTCACCCTGCGCGATAACGCGAAATGGTCTGACGGTACGCCCGTCACCGCGCAGGATTTTGTCTACAGCTGGCAGCGTCTGGTTGACCCGAAAACCACCTCTCCGTTTGCCTGGTTTGCGGCGCTGGCAGGCATCAACAACGCGCAGGCCATTATTGATGGCAAAGCGGCGCCAGATACTCTGGGCGTGACGGCGGTGGATGCCAGAACCTTACGCGTCCAGCTGGATAAACCGCTCCCGTGGTTTAGCAACCTGACGGCGAACTTTGCCTTCTATCCGGTGCAAAAAGCGAACGTTGAAAGCGGGAAAGAGTGGACGCGACCGGGCGCTCTGGTGGGTAACGGCGCGTACGTCCTGAACGACCGCGTGGTGAATGAAAAACTGGTTGTCGTGCCGAATACGCACTACTGGGACAACGCTAAAACTGTCCTGCAAAAAGTGACGTTCATTCCGATTAATCAGGAATCGTCCGCCACTAAGCGCTATCTGGCGGGAGATATTGATATCACCGAATCGTTCCCGAAAAACATGTATCAGAAGCTCCTGAAGGACATTCCGGGACAGGTGTATACGCCGCCTCAGCTCGGGACCTATTACTATGCGTTTAACACGCAAGAGGGCCCGACGGCCGATGCCCGGGTGCGTCTTGCGCTGAGCATGACTATCGATCGCCGCATTATGGCAGAAAAGGTATTAGGTACAGGCGAGAAGCCGGCCTGGCATTTCACCCCTGACGTGACGGCGGGTTTCACCCCTGAACCTTCTCCGTTCGAGCAGATGTCCCAGCAGGAGCTGAACGCTCAGGCGAAAACGTTGCTCCAGGCCGCCGGTTACGGTCCTCAGCGTCCGCTGAAGTTGACCCTGCTGTACAACACCTCGGAAAACCACCAGAAAATCGCCATTGCGGTGGCGTCTATGTGGAAGAAAAATCTCGGTGTGGACGTCAAACTGCAAAACCAGGAGTGGAAAACCTATATCGACAGTCGTAATACCGGCAATTTTGATGTGATCCGCGCGTCATGGGTAGGCGATTACAACGAGCCGTCGACCTTCCTGTCTCTGCTGACCTCAACCCACAGCGGTAATATCTCGCGTTTCAATGAGCCGGCCTACGATAAAATTATCCACCAGGCGACGCTGGAAACCACGGCGAAAGCGCGTAATACGGACTATAACATGGCGGAGAAAATCCTCATGGAGAAAGCGCCTATCGCACCCATTTATCAGTACACCAACGGTCGTCTTATTAAACCGTGGGTGAAAGGGTATCCGATTAATAACCCAGAAGACGTGGCGTATAGCCGGACGATGTATATCGAGAAGCACTGATGTTTTATGAGACCTGGCGCACTCTCGCGCCAGGTCTGCAAAACGCGGTACCGCTTCATCCGTTGTTATTCTAACAGCGCATTAAACTTCGCCAGCCACTGCGGATGCGCGGGCCAGGCGGGAGCCGTCACCAGGTTGCCGTCAACATGGGCCTGATCGATGCCGATAGCGGCGTAGTGTCCCCCGCTGAGACGTACTTCAGGCGCGCAGGCCGGGTAGGCGCTACAGGTTCGTCCTTTCAGGATGCCCGCGGCAGCAAGCAGCTGTGGTCCGTGGCACACCGCAGCAATCGGCTTACGCGCGGCGTCAAATGCCTGCACCAGCTTTAACACGTCCTCATTTAGCCGCAGATACTCGGGTGCTCTCCCACCGGGGATGAGCAGCGCGTCGTAGTCCTGCTCCTTAACGGCGGAAAAATCGGCGTTGAGGGTAAACCGGTGACCGGGCTTTTCGCTATAGGTCTGGGCACCGTCAAAGTCATGGATTGCCGTCATGATGTAGTCGCCCTTCGGTTTGTCGGGGCAGACCGCATCCACCTGATGGCCAATCATCTGCAAAGCCTGAAAAGGCACCATGGTTTCGTAATCTTCGGCGTAATCGCCAACCAGCATCAGGATCTTCTTGCTCATCTTTCCTCACCTCTATCAATAAAGATGATTAAGATATAGCCTGGCGTGGTTGAATTGCCGGAAATAAAAAAGCCCGTCAGAGCACGGGCAACATAAGCAAATGAATAAGTGATTCGTTATCAACGTTGTTGGAGGATAACGCCGCGTATTTTACGCGGCTGTAAGGGAAGCAGATACCTGACATATTCGGTAGGTGAAACAAGCGATTAAACGTGCGTTACGGTGCGTCGAAGGTCGGGTAAAGGCTATTTTCAAGAAACTCGACGAGATACCAGATCTCACCGCTAAAAATAAACCAGAAGCCAAATATAATAAGGAGTAAAATAATTAAGGTGAGTATTATTTCTGTTTTTCCCATTGCGGCTTTTACCCACCTGACGCTAATTCATTCGAGGTGGGCATTGTAGCGGGGCTTTTCCGGATACTCCAGTTTCATGCAGCAAGGACTTTATTGCGGCCGTCATTTTTAGCGCGATACAGCGCATCGTCCACACGCTTAAACAGCTCGTCAATACTTTCACCCTGATTGTGCCGCGCTACGCCGATGCTGACGGTGAACCGCGGCAAGCCTGGAATCGTAATGCGGGCAACGGCCGCGCGGACTGACTCGGCAATCTGCAACGCGGTGTCGAGAGAGGTGCGCGGCAGCAGGATAACGAACTCTTCGCCACCCCAGCGGAACACCATGTCGCCTTCCCGACTACAGGCTTCCAGCGTTCGGGAAAGGGCGATAAGCACCTCATCGCCTTTCAGATGGCCGAACAGGTCATTAATGTTTTTGAAATGGTCGGTATCCACCAGCAGCAGGCTAAATTGCTGCTGCGCAGGAAGTTTATTCAGGTTGCTTTGATCGGTAATTGCGTAGAACTGGCGCCTGTTGAGTAGTCCCGTCATGGAGTCACGCAACGCCGCATGTTCCAGCTCCTGCTCCAGCCTTTTTTGCTCGGTGATATCGTGGATGATGCACAGCATCAGCTTGTCACCGTAGATCTCAATGGGCCCGGCATACGTCTGAACGTGGCGGGTGGATCCATCGGCAAGGCGGTGAACAAAATTGAGCGGCTTATGACCGCCGGGCAGCGCGGCAATTGCAGTCATAATGGGCATCACATCTCGCCCCAGCGTATTGATTTCCCAGGTATGCTTACTGCACATGTCATCATGTGAATAACCATAAAAATTGAGCGCGGCCAGATTCGCATCGACGATTTGACCGTCGCGGGCCGGATCGATTAGCAGCATCGGGGCGCTGTTGGTCAGAAAAAAGCGCGCATAAAAACCCTGCTTTTTCCGCCGGTAGGTGGCGGAACGGCTGGCCTTCAATCCTGAGAGTATTGGTTGGGAGACGCCCTCGAAAACGATCACATCTCCCCAGGGCGCGTAGTGGGCAAGCGAGAGGCGACAGCTTAACGGCGTATCCTGTCCATCCCGGTTCGTTGTCCAGATTTCGACGATCTCCTGCTCTGTTTTCAGTTCAGATACATACATCGACAGGACGGTTTGCGCACTGGCAGAGTAGATCCCTTTTCGCAGGTCATTGAGCGTTTTATCCCCCATGATCTGCGTTGCTGCCACATTCGCAAAAACGATCTTTTCCGACACGGGTGAAACGAGCCACACGGGTGTTTTAATTACATTCAACGCATCAAAACAAGGTTGCGACATAGGCGTTTCCTGTTCATCGACAACATGTGCCTGACAATCATGACAGAATTGACTCGCGTGCAATCCTTTGAAACATACTCCACTTAACCCCGTCAGGCATGATTTTTTTGAGAAATAAATGCGGGATCCGTTTGAATTTTATTAATGGGTATAATCTGTTTGTCTGAGTTTATCTGCAGCAGTAGCCACGGTACCTGTTCGGCGGGTAAGGGCCGGGAGAAAAGATATCCCTGCAGGTAATCGCAGCCGAGACGGGTGAGAACCGCCTGCTGTTCTTCCGTCTCGATCCCTTCTGCCACCACATTCATCTCCATGGTCCGGGCGATACTGATAATAGTTTCAACCAGCTTGTAGCTTTTTTCATTTTCCAGCATCGACGTGACAAAGCTTCTGTCGATCTTGAGCTCTTTTGCCGGAAGCACGCTCAGCATCAGAAGGTTGGAATAGCCCGTACCAAAATCATCAATCGAGACGACGATCCCCGCGTGATTAAACGCGTTGAGTAACTCAATGCTGCGGTCGAGATTTTTAAGCGCGGTGCTTTCCGTTACCTCCAGGATCAGCCGGGACGGAGACAGGCTATATTTTTCCAGCATCGACGAGATGATCTGGAAAATGTCCGGCTGTTCAAACTGGATGGGGGATAGGTTGAGCGACAGCGTCCACTGGCTGAAACCTTGTTCAGTCCAGAAATGAAGCTGTCGGCATGCCGCTTCAATGGCCCAGTTACCTACCGGAATAATTAAGCCCGTCTGTTCCAGCGTGGGGATAAACAGATTAGGCAGCACAACGCCTTGCTCAGGATGCCGCCAGCGCAGAAGGGCTTCAAAACCGTGAATGGTTTTTTCTCCCGCATGCCAGGTTGGCTGGTACCACAGTTCAAACTGATCGCGTTCAAGCGCCTGAGAGAGCTCCTGCAGGAAACCGGGTTTCGCCGGGATCGCCGTTGACATCTCGGCCCGGTAAATCGCCCAGCCGTTGCGGCCATCTTCCTTGACGCGATGTAAGGCTGCATCCGCCTTGAGCTTCAGCTCATGCAGCGTTTCGCCATCCTGCGGATAGAGGCTGACGCCTGCGCTGATCGTCGTGCTTAACGTATGCCCGCAGACAGACAGAGGGCGTCGCACATCCTCGAGCAACGCGGTGAGCAGGGCGTTGAGCCTGTCGTCGTCACATTCCGGCACCAGCAGGATAAAGGCGTCGCCACCCAGCCTTGCCAGGGTCATCTCACGCGTGAGTCGGGCCGTGATGCGCTGCGCGACCGTGATCAATAGCTCATCACCGACGCTGTGACCCCACGTATCGTTAACGCGTTTGAAGAGATCGACGTTCAGGAAAATCACCGCAAATGGCTTCTTGCTCAGCAGCGCGCTGCGCAGACAATCCTGCATGCGGAGATCCATCTGGTGGCGGTTTGCGAGCCCGGTGAGCGCGTCAAAACGCGCCTGTAGCTCAAGCTGGCGGTTGAGCTGCTGCAGATTATCCGTCAGCCGGTTAGTGCGCCGGTGAGAGTCGATAAGTGAAATGATTAACATCACCCCGAGCAGGCAGAGCGTGGTGACCGAAACCCAGATGGATAACCCCAGCTCGCCGATGCCGCCCGGCAGGGTGTGCGCCATTTCCTGAAACTGAGCGGCACTCATGCCGGTATAGTGCATCGCACAAATGGCGGCACCCATGACGAAGGCCGCGAGAATGCGATTGATAAAGACGCCTTTACGTTTATCCCGCAGACGGAAAGCCAGCCACAGCGCCGTGCCGGAGGCAACAACGGCAATAACCACGGACAACCCCACGAGGCGGCGATCCCAGATGATGCTGCCATCCAGCATCAGGGCCGCCATACCGATGTAGTGCATAGACACCACGCCAGCGCTCAGGATCGCCGTGGCAAAGATCAGTCGAAAGGGAGAAAGTTTTTTGCCCGTGACGGCAATATTAAGTGCCGTGGCCGATGCAACCACCGCGACGCCCAGTGACGCAAGGGTTAACCAGAGGTCGTAGCTCATCATCATGGGCATTTGCATCGACAGCATGCCGATAAAGTGCATCGACCAAATGCCAATGCCCAGCGTGACCCCACCGGCAATGCGCCAGAACAGGGCAGCCTTTCGGCTGGAGAGGGGGATCTTTCCGGCGCTGTCCAGCGCCACAAAGGAGGCGATAAACGCCACCAGATAAGAGATAGCGATTAACACAGGGTCCCACGATATATTGAGCATTATGCAATCCCACGCCTGAGAGGGTTACCGATTTCGCCTGCCGAGTACATCTTTATTGGGCAACGAACATGCGCATTCAAACCATATTAGTTATTTATCGTGAAAAGTGACCAGTCATATTAATACTCTAAAACTTATTAAGAATATAAAATATATTCTCTTGTTAATATATTAAGCATTGCTAAACAAGAACGAATAACAGTAGCAAAGCTCCTTAAATATGAAGGCGATCGTGTCGCCTCACCGCGGGCGATACTATCGCTTAAGATGGCGGGAGACCAGTATCACAGCATGCTGAGCAGAACATTTTCACTAATACGCTCTTTTTATCTTACTTAAGTCAAATCTCAGGATGCTAACGGCGAAACAAAAAACAAGCGTCGTTTGCGATGAAAAACTTCCGGGCCAATGCTATAAGTCTAAGTGCCGACCAAAATATAAAACGTGGGTATTATCATGCTAAAAAATATTAGTGTCAGGACCTTTATTATCGGGTTCCTTTTCTCTCTTTTTTTGGTAAGTGCAGGTGTCGTTGTTCTATTTTCCAGCAATACGTCTCTCTTTATTTCGCTTAATGTCATCAATTTCGTTGCGCTATTTTTGCTCTGGGTCTATATGACGAAGTATCTTGTGACGCCGATCAATACGGTGAAGAAAAGTATTGAAGAGGTAACCGCAGGCAACCTTGGCGTCTCTATCCCTGAATTTGGCAATAACTGTGCGGGCCGACTCATTCCCGGGATAAACAGCCTTTCCGGCAATATTGCGACGCTGGTGCGTGAGATCAGGGCATCATCACAAACCGCCATGACCTTATCGGATCAACTCTCGGCACGTAGCGCTCAGCTATCGGTGAAAACCGAGCAGCAGTCTGCGTCTTTGGTGCAAACCGCAGCCAGCATGGAGCAAATGGCCGCGAGCACCAAAAACAATGCCGATAACACCCGCCTGGCGAGCGAGCAGGCAAATGTGGCGACGTTACAGGCGCGCAAGGGCGGCGAGCTGATGGGGCAGGTCGCCAGCAATATGCAGTCCATTACCGAATGCGCGCAGCAGATGACGGAGATTATTTCGCTCATCGACGGCATTGCTTTCCAGACGAATATTCTGGCGCTCAACGCGGCCGTTGAGGCGGCAAGGGCGGGCGATCATGGCAAGGGGTTTTCTGTGGTCGCGGAAGAGGTAAGAAACCTGGCACACCGCAGCGCGGAAGCCGCGAAGAATATCAAAACGCTGATTGAAGTCACCAGCAGTAACGTCACGCAGGGAGCCAGCGTTGTGTCACAGGCAGAGAAAAACATGCATGAAATCGTGACCGGCTCGGGAAATGTCAGCCGCTTAATGGACGACATTTCCGCGTCAACCTCAGAGCAGGAGAAAGGCATTTCTCAGATTACCCTGGCGCTATCGGAGCTGGAGCGGGTTACGCAAAGTAACGTGGCAATGGCAGAGGAACTCAACGGTTCGTCTGATGTACTGCGTAATCAGGTGATTGAGCTGCAGACCCGAACGCGTAATTTCAGGCTCGATCGGTCATCCTTGTCCTCATCACCTGGCGGCTCGCCATCTTTCCTCCAGCGGCCAGAACACTCGCTCTGACAGCACCTCAAAGCCTGGCATGCCAGGCTTTTTTTACGCCTCCGCCTGGTATGTACAATTCCTGAGCGATTTCAGCGCGATGGGATACATAGTTGTTGCTTAACCCCTGATGAAAGCTAGACTGACACCGAAGAGCTAAAAAGGTGGAGGCGCTGTGGAAAGCATTAAAGGATCTGAACTTAACGTTCCGGACGCAGTTTTTGCGTGGGTGCTGGATGGTCGCGGCGGTGCGCGACCGCTGGAAGATAATGATGCGATCGATAGTGCGCATCCCTGCTGGCTACATCTGAACTACACCCACCCGGACAGCGCTGACTGGCTGGCCTCGACGCCGCTCTTGCCCAATAACGTGCGCGATGCGCTGGCGGGTGAAAGCCTGCGGCCCCGCGTGAGTCGAATGGGTGACGGGACGCTGATCACCCTGCGCTGCATTAACGGCAGCACGGATGAACGCCCGGATCAGCTGGTTGCGATGCGGGTCTACATGGACGACGGGCTCATTGTGTCGACCCGCCAGCGAAAGGTTCTGGCGCTGGATGACATCGTCAACGATCTGAAAGAGGGCACCGGGCCGGTCGACTGCGGCAGCTGGCTGGTGGACGTCTGTGACGCGCTGACCGATCATGCGAGTGAATTTATTGAAGAACTGCACGACAAAATCATCGACCTGGAAGATAACCTGCTCGATCAGCAGATCCCGCCCCGCGGTTTTCTGGCCTTATTGCGTAAGCAGCTGATTGTGATGCGCCGCTACATGACGCCGCAGCGCGACGTTTACGCGCGTCTTGCCAGCGAAAGGCTCGCGTGGATGAATGACGATCAGCGACGCAGAATGCAGGATATTGCCGACAGGTTGGGGCGCGGGCTGGACGAGATTGATTCCTGTATTGCCAGAACGGCGGTGATGGCGGACGAAATCGCGCAGGTGATGCAGGAGTCGCTGGCGAGAAGAACCTATACGATGTCCCTGATGGCGATGGTGTTTTTACCCAGCACGTTTCTTACCGGGCTGTTTGGCGTGAATCTGGGGGGAATTCCGGGTGGTGCTTATCGCTACGGCTTTACCGCCTTTTGCGTGATGTTAGTTGTTTTGATTGGTGGTGTTGCATGGTGGTTGCATCGTAGTAAATGGCTGTAAATTTACGCTTTTTTCAGCTTTCAACGGGATCAAAACGCTCTTTTAATTGAGCGAAGTCAATAAACATCTACCCCGTAAGGTGCAATATGACTCCCGCAGGTGAATGCAACGTCAAGCGATGGGCGTTGCGCTCCATATTGTCTTACTTCCTTTTTTGAATTACTGCATAGCACAATTGATTCGTACGACGCCGACTTCATAGTCGGCTTTTTTTTGCCTCCTGATTCTCAGCGTCTACCCTAAAAGGGACGACAGCAAATTCTGGAGAAAATGATGAGCATCCTGAACGCTCTGCTACTGCAACAATCGCGTCAATCCGATCCCGTCCCCACCGATCCGGTGCCAATGCCCGATCCCATCCCGCGTCCGCAGCCGATGCCCGACCCGCCGCCCGATCAAGAACCGATTAAATTGTCGCATCGAACCGCGAGATCTGCGAGGATACGCGCCATCTGACCGCAAAGATGACCACGAGAGACTACTGTGACCGCTTTTTCTACCCTGAATGTTCTGCCCGCCGCCCAACTCGATAACCTCAACGAGTTGGGTTACCTCACGATGACGCCTGTTCAGGCGGCCGCGTTGCCAGCCATCCTTGAGGGCCGTGACGTGCGCGTGCAGGCGAAAACGGGCAGCGGGAAAACGGCGGCATTTGGCCTTGGCCTGTTGCAGCATATCGATGTGGCGCTATTTCAGACCCAGTCTCTGGTGCTGTGCCCGACCCGCGAACTGGCAGACCAGGTCGCGGGTGAACTGCGTCGCCTGGCGCGTTTCCTGCCCAACACCAAGATTTTAACCCTCTGCGGCGGACAGCCGTTCGGCGCGCAGCGTGATTCACTCCAGCATGCGCCGCACATCATTGTCGCAACGCCCGGCCGCCTGCTGGATCACCTGCAAAAAGCCACCGTCTCGCTGGATGCGTTACAAACGCTGGTGATGGATGAGGCAGACAGGATGCTGGATATGGGCTTCAGCGATGCGATTGACGAGGTGATCCGTTTCGCCCCGGCCGGTCGTCAGACGCTGCTGTTCTCCGCGACCTGGCCGGAGGCCATCGCCGCCATCAGCGGGCGCGTGCAGAAAAATCCGCTCACCATTGAAATCGACAGCGTTGATGCGCTGCCCGCTATCGAGCAGCAGTTCTTTGAAACTTCGCAGCAGGGGAAAATTTCGCTGCTGCAGAAACTGCTGAGTCAGCATCAGCCTGCGTCCTGCGTGGTGTTCTGTAATACCAAAAAAGACTGTCAGTCGGTCTGTAATGCCCTGAATGCCGCCGGCCAGAGCGCATTGTCGCTGCATGGCGATCTGGAGCAGCGCGATCGCGATCAGACGCTGGTCCGTTTCGCTAACGGCAGCGCCCGCGTTCTTGTTGCAACCGACGTCGCTGCGCGCGGTCTGGATATTAAATCCCTTGAGCTGGTGGTGAACTATGAGCTGGCGTGGGACCCTGAAGTGCACGTGCACCGTATTGGCCGTACCGCGCGTGCGGGAAACAGCGGTCTGGCGATCAGCTTCTGCGCACCGGAAGAGGCGCAGCGCGCCAACATTCTCTCTGAGATGCTGCAGATTAAGCTGAACTGGATGAATACACCGGCCAGCGCCAGCATTGTGCCGCTGGAGGCTGAAATGGCGACGCTGTGTATTGATGGCGGTAAAAAAGCCAAGATGCGTCCAGGTGACGTATTAGGGGCGCTGACCGGGGATGTGGGTCTGGACGGGGCGGATATCGGCAAGATTGCGGTCCATCCGGCGCATGTCTACGTAGCGGTTCGCCAGGCGGTTGCCCATAAGGCATGGAAGCAGCTGCAAAACGGGAAAATTAAGGGTAAAACCTGTCGCGTACGTCTGCTGAAATAAAGAATGGAGCGTCTCAGAAGGTCCTTCTGAGACGCTAATCGCTTACTTCACTTCAAGCACGTTGAGACGCAGCTCTTCAAACTGATTGTCATCTTCTTCCGGCTGCCAGCCCGCTGGCTGCATGGGAATATCTTCCCGATCAAACGCCAGGTCCCCGCCGTTCACGACTTCTGACTCGTGGTTGATGCCTTTAAAGTCGAACAGCTCCACATCCGCGAGATGGGAAGGAACAACGTTTTGCATCGCGCTGAACATGGTTTCGATACGACCCGGATAACGCTTATCCCAGTCACGCAGCATGTCGCCAATTACCTGACGCTGCAGGTTCGGCTGAGAGCCGCACAGGTTACATGGAATGATCGGGAAACCTTTAGCCTGAGAAAAACGCTCAATGTCTTTTTCGCGGCAATAGGCGAGAGGGCGGATCACAATGTGCTTGCCGTCATCGCTCATCAGCTTAGGCGGCATGCCTTTCATCTTGCCGCCGTAGAACATATTGAGGAACAGCGTTTGCAGGATATCGTCGCGGTGATGGCCCAGCGCAATTTTGGTCGCGCCCAGCTCCGTCGCGGTACGATACAGAATGCCGCGGCGCAGACGAGAACAGAGTGAGCAGGTGGTTTTCCCTTCCGGGATCTTCTCTTTCACAATGCCGTAGGTATTTTCTTCGACGATTTTATACTCAACGCCCAGCTTTTCGAGGTATTCCGGCAGAATGTGCTCCGGGAAGCCCGGCTGTTTCTGGTCAAGGTTGACCGCCACCAGGGAAAATTTCACCGGTGCGCTTTGCTGAAGATTACGCAGGATCTCCAGCATGGTATAGCTGTCTTTACCCCCTGACAGGCAAACCATGATGCGGTCGCCTTCTTCAATCATGTTGAAGTCTGCAATGGCTTCGCCCACGTTACGGCGCAGTCGCTTTTGCAGTTTATTCAGGTTGTATTGTTCTTTTTTGTTAATTTCTTGATTCTGTTGCATTAAGTACTACCTTCGGAGCCAGCAGGGGCAAACATTGTATGCCGCGTATGGTACGGATTCCGGCGACGAATACCAGCACGTTTTACAGCGGGGTTAAATCTGGAGCCCTATAGTGATTCACATCATGCAGGCTTAAGGGTAATGACTAGTGATGCCGGGGTTATGCGTTATATCGACAAGGGTAGCTTTAAAAAGCCTGAAAAACCTGGGAGGGCATCAGAAGGGTGCAGGCTCGCTGGGATAAGTATCACTTTTATCTCAGCTTAAAGCACCTCAACCAATTCAAATTCTTCTGCGATCAGTTCCATATCTTCAGAAAAATGGCCTTCGCGGAAGAAAAATCGCTGATGCTCTTTCTGCCAGTATTCAAGGCTTAAATCACCTTCACCCTCTTTGCGAGCGAACTCCTCATTAACATCGCAAAAACGCACCAGCCGCATTGAAACCAGCCGGATCACACAGACTGGGACATCCTGGCCATCAAGGATTATGTTGTAGCTCCCCATCCGCGGAGCAGACATATCCTGCGCGTACGAGGCAAAAGATCCGCAGGTGGCCGTTTTGATTCCTTTTTTAATCAGGTCCGCAAGCACGCTGGCCAGCTCCGGGCCATCACCCATTTGCCAGGCCACTGCGCCTGGGTATTTCATTTTTAATTCCTCAACCTTTACCATGCCAATCCTTTCTTAACCCTTGATTAAAACAGTTTTAGCATAAACTCTGTCGTTACAGGAAGCGTAGTCGGCTTTTCCTACACCTTTGTGCACGGGTGGGCAGGAAAACAAAGCGTTGCGCATATTGGCCGAGTAAATATAACCTTATGGGGTTATTTGTGTGGTGAATCTGTTGCCTGCAGCCAGGCGCGTGACGTTGTATAACGAGGAAAAGTCAGCGGAACAGAACCGACACCACGCTTTTTCTGTAACTTTTATATTTCTGACGCCTGACATGGTATTTCTTTCTTTATCAACCATGCTTAAGACGATGACAATTCAATCACTTCAGCATCATCGAAGCGGCAACTTCACTCTGGTCGAGAATCCTCAATGCGCCGTGTATCGATTTATTTAGCTGTAGCCACGACAATTTTTATGCTGGGCGTTTTTATTATCAATTTACAGGTCTGGTATTCTGCACGGGCAGACAGTCTGGCAGGGGCGCGCTACGTCGTCCGTAATATGAATGTTATTCTTAAGGAAGCCCGCGATGCAGCCCGGATAGCGATGCAACTTGCTGAAAATGAATGCGATGCTGAAGGACAATATCGGCTCGGCACCGAAGCTGCGTTACAGCCACACCTGAGAACGATCGTTATTCTGAAAAAAGATGCGGTCTGGTGCTCTTCGTTGCCGGGAAACCGCGTATTGTTGGTTAACGGCTCAGCGCTGCCTGAAACAACATTGCTGCTCGTTCCCGCGAAAAGTACGGTCAACGGCCTGCCGGTTCTTTTATACCAGACACAGCATGCCGGAAGCCGAATCATGGTGAGCATCAGTGACAGCCATATCCGGGATGCGCTGAATATGCCATTACGTGGCGTGGCGTATTCACTGCAGGTTGGCAATCGTAGCTTAGGCCAATCCGGCGATGTGATGACGCCAGCCCATGCAAACAAAGATGTACTCAGGGTAAAAGACGCTGATTATCCTTTCGCGATTCAATTTAACTCTCCGCCTTTTTTTAGCCTGACGAGACTATTCGACCAGGCCGGTGGAGTGCTGTTATTTCTGCTGCTCATCTCCTCTCTTCCTGCTTATCTTCTGCAGCGATATTTCTCTAAGGATATTTCGCCTGAGGAATCGCTGCGTATTGCCATCTACAGAAATGAAATTATTCCCTACTACCAACCCGTAGTAAGCGGTAAAGAGGGAACGTTGCGTGGGGTAGAAGTGCTGGCCAGATGGAAACACCCGAAGTCAGGGTTTATCTCTCCCGCGTCATTTATTCCTCTCGCTGAGAAATCGGGCTTAATCATTCCCTTAACCCAGAGCTTAATGCGTCAGGTTGCATCGCATATGAATTCGATTTCTACCTTGTTACCCGAAGGGTTCCATGTCGGTATTAACTTCAGCGCGTCTCATATTGTTGCCTCCACTTTTGTTGAAGAGTGTCTCCACTACAAGCGTAGCTTTATTCATCAGGATCTTAACCTTGTCATTGAAGTGACCGAGCGAGAACCCCTCCATGTCGATGAACATCTCGTTAAGACCCTGAATGCGCTCCACGAGATTGGTTTTGCTATTGCACTGGATGATTTTGGAACCGGCTATTCTGGTCTGTCTTACCTGCAGGATTTGCAGATTGATTACATCAAAATCGACCAAAGCTTTGTTGCCAGGGTTAATGCCAGTGCGGACTCAACCGTTATACTGGATTCGGTACTGGAGCTGGCAAAAAAATTGTCAATCAGTATTGTGGCAGAAGGCGTTGAAACACCAGAGCAGCTGGATTATCTCACGCGTAACCACATCAATTTTTTACAAGGTTTTTACTTCTTCAAACCCACACCGTTTAAGGAACTGGTGAAAGTTCTTTTGTCGAAGCCAAAAGTTAAGGTGAAAGTAGAGTGAGGTTTATCACATCGTATAAAAGGGGGGGCAACATCTTGTGTTTAAATAACAGAGACAATCTTTCATTTAAGAGACAGGCGTAAGAGAGGGTATACTGCGCCCTCGGCAACCGCTTCACAACCCAGTAACCCGTACTATGACCCTCAATCGCTTTTGTTATTCACTTCTGATTTTCGCTGCAATAGCTAGCCTTGTTACCTCGCATCCGCTGATCATCTGGTTTCTGCTGATTAACGCCCTGACGACAGGCATGTATGGCGCCGATAAAATGGCGGCGCGTAAAGGTTTGCGCAGGGTGCCGGAAGTCACGCTGCTGGTGTTTGGCGCGACAGGCGGCTGGCCTGGTGCCATTTTGGGCCAACAGCTCTTTCGTCATAAAACTCAAAAGCAGCCCTTCAAAACCTACTTTGTTATCAGCATTTTCGTCAGCATCGCCTTAATGGTGACGGCTTACCATTTCTCTTCTTTTGCTTCCTGACGAGCGCAGGGAGAAACAGATGAAGTGCTTGTTGACATCAAGTTAACTTGAGCTTTTAAGATGCCTCCACGCGCTGATAAAGGAGTAACATCTTAAAATGAAAGATATCGATGTTGGTTTTACCCACGTTGCGTTTATGGTCAGGGATCTGGAAAAGAGTATCGCTTTCTACCGTCGCTACGCCAATATGGACGTCATCCACCTGCGTGAACCCGGTATTCCCGATGCCCGAAAGGTGGCATGGTTAAGCGACCGTACCCGTCCTTTCGCTCTTGTGCTGGTGCAGGCCGACCATGTGACTGATACGCCGCTGGGCAACTTTGGTCACCTGGGGATTGCCTGCGCCACGCGTGAAGAACTCGACGGGAAAACGGAGATGGCAATCGCTGAAGGGGTGTTAAGAAAAGCACCGGAGGAGTTGGGCGATCCCGTCGGTTACTATGTATTTTTTGCCGACCCTGACGGCAACACATTAGAACTGTCATTCGGGCAGCGGGTTGGGCTTGAGGCAATCCGGACGGCTCATACGGAAAAATGAAGATAACGGGTGATATGAGAAAAAAGATGGAAGACAGGTTGCCGTTTCAAACCCCCCGGTTACGACTACGTCCTCTGGCATCTGCCGATTTGTCGCAGCTTGTAGGCTACCGTAACCAGCCTGAAGTTGCCCGTTTTCAGAGCTGGGAGCGGTTTACGACGCGAGATGCAGAGAAATTATATGCTCAGCAGATCCTTCTTGAGTTTAACAGCGATGATACGTGGTATCAGATTATTGTTGAACGGCAAACGGACGGGGCAGTGGCGGGTGATATTGGTGTTCATTTTTTTGATGAGGGCAGGCAGGCTGAACTGGGTATGACCTTTGATATGAAATATCAGAAGCAGGGTTATGCCCGGGAAGCACTCAATGCCGTTATCACGCTGCTATTTACGCATTACGCAAAGCACCGGCTCATCGCCGTTGTGGATATACGAAATACGCCTGCAGTAAATCTGCTGGAAAAACTCCACTTTCGACGAGAAGCTCATTATCGGCAGAATGTCTTTTTTAAGGGAGAGTGGGGGGATGAATATCTTTATGCATTGCTGAGAGAGGAGTACCTCCAGCCTTAACGCCTCGTCACCATTAGACGCCAGCACTGCTAATAGTAGTAGGTCTATTCTCAATGGCTTGCTGTTTTTTGCACAATCTGAATAATAAATGCACCAACAAGGAAGACAACATCCCATGAGAATTCAAACTATTACACTGGCGGCGCTGGCGTTTATTTCTGCGCCTTCCTGGTCCGCTTTTCAGGAGCGCGAATACAATACATGGTATATAAAAAATGCCGTTCTTTATGATATGACGCAGACCTCAGAAGGTTTCCCCGTCATGGTGAGTATTTCTCAACCGGCCCGGCGTTCGGCCAATCTGCTGGTGTCCTACATATCCCCTGGACAATGTGGTGCGAACCGGCAAGAGCTTAACGTCAATGGCAAGGTGCTTCCTGCACAATATCACTGTGTTCAGGTGGGAGAGTACAGAATTGAGCATTTTTCAGTACTGGACGCTGACAGCGTTAATAGTATGGTGACACATTTGAAATCCGATTTTACCGTGCTGCTTCAAAATGATATCAAGGTTTGGGCGGCAAACATTAAGACACCCATATATGGGCTGACGCCGAGATTTTAAATACTAAAATTCCGTCTTACGACGGTTTTTTTAGGTGAAAAAATCATTGCCTTAATAATAATTCCCGTATTTTATTATTCAAAATAAATGACAAGTGGTTTTATTTATTTACGCATTGACATTTCTGTACGCTAAATGATACGGAATATCAGCAAATAACTTTGCTGAATATTATTTTTAATATGGCTAAAGCTTAACTCCAGACTTACGCTTGCTAACGGATTTTGGTTGTCCAACACATCTTTATTGGTAAGGAGCAGAAAATGTCACAACGTAATAATCTGGATTTACTCAGCCGTAAAGAAGGAATGTGTTTGTTAGAGCAAAGCATGGGTTTTGTATGGCAGGCAGCACTTCGGGCTGTCGCGGTATTAGGCGTTGCAGATCTACTGGCTGAAGGAAAGAAATCCGTTAAGCAGCTGGCGAAGGAGCTTAATGTCGATTGCGATTATCTTCATCGAATCATGCGTTTATTGTCTTCGCGTGGGGTGTTCAACGAAGTATCCGAAGCGGAATACGGTCTTAGCCATTCAGCACAATTCCTGCGTTCCGATCATGAATTTTCCTTGCGTGCGGCGGTGCTCATGCTGACAGACCAAACATTCTGGCAGCCAGCGGCCAGAATGGATGAAATATTGCAAGGTAAACCCGTTTTTAACGAATTGTTTGGCAAGCCTTTTTACGATTACTGGCAGCATGACGACACGGCGACTGGCAGCAATATTTTTCACGCCGGTATGGCCTCTATGTCATCCGTAGAGAATGAAGCGATTACTGATAGCTATTTGTTCCCTGAAAACGCTGTCGTTGCCGATATCGCCGGTGGGCTGGGTAATTTATTGCTGGCCGTTTTACGTCGAAATCCGACCTTAACAGGGATCTTGTTTGATCAAAAAGACGTGCTTGCGCGCAATCGACTGTCATTATTGAATGATAATCGCCGATGGCAGACGGTAGAGGGTAGCTTTTTTGAAGCCTGTCCTGCAGCGGACATTTATCTGCTTAAGTATATCCTCATGGACTGGCCTGATGAGAAGGCGGTACAGATACTTCAGTGCTGCAGAAATGCAATGAAAGAGAACGCCCGCTTATTAATTTTTGAACCGCTTATTAAAAAAGAAAATAATGAGCAGGGACGATTTGAAATTGACCTTCTTCTGTTAACTAGCTTTGATGGCGGGCGGGCAAGAACAGAGCCTGAGTATCAGGTCTTGTTTGAACAGACCAATCTGAAGCTGAACAAAATAATAGATACCCGTTCCTATCTGTCGATTTTGGAGGTCATACCTGTCTGAACTTGTCCGTCATTCCGTTTTACCATATTCCTGCTAACCTTGTTTGTTGTACCAGGAGCATGAATATGAAAAACAAAGATGAACAAACCGGATTAGTGGGGCTGGCGATTGGGGCCGCCGTTATTGGGCTGGTTTCCGCCCAGAAACCGATCCATCGCAACAGTATTGTGGATGAACTGGTCAGGCTCGGCAGGCAAAAAGGCGATGGCGTAGAAGATGAGGTTTTCGTTAAGGCTGCCGAGCTGGTGAGAAAAGGGGTATAGCCCATGGCTGAAAGACGTAATGCGAAGTGCCATTGCGGGGCGGTGGCGTTCACCGTTGAGCTCACTGATGGCCTCAACACCGCGCGGCGCTGCAGCTGTTCCTTTTGTCGCATGCGGGGCGCGGTCGTCGTCTCTGCGCCGTTGTCAGGGATTAGGGTGACCAAAGGTGAGGATAAGCTCACCGAGTACCGCTTTAACACGGGAACGGCACGGCATTTCTTCTGCTCGGTGTGCGGGATCTACACGTTCCATCAGCGGCGTTCTAACCCAAACGAATATGGCGTGAATGTCGCCTGTTTTGAAAACGTTTCACCTTTTGATTTTCCAGAGGTGAAGGTGATGGACGGCGTTAACCACCCCATGGATGGGGAAAGTGGGGTATTTGGTTATCTCTCTTTTCGCGAGAAAGGGGAAGAGCAGGCATGATTGCCGCCTGGCCACTCTTTAATCAGCCTGGCTATAGTGGAAAATGGTTATCTGATACAGGAGAAACTATGCTCTGTGTTGAAAAAGACGATCCGCGTGAGGCCCCTGAGTCAGGGGATAAAAAGCCTCAACCTGTGAAAAAATAACGCGACATACGCGTTTACCCGCCACCGGCACTGCTGGTGGCTTTTTATTTTCTGGAACACGGTCAACTGCCATCCAGATGGTTTAACAGCGCGCCGAGATGCCCGACAATATCACCAAAATCAAAAATTAACGCCATCCACAACAATGCTAAAAGGGTAAGTACGACAAGGGATATACGACCAAACAACGCTGTTATCCTTAGTGACGAAAAGGCTATCACCGCAGTTTAACCCGCTTGTTTTCAACTTTCCCTCAACCAATCTCTTTCTTAAACTGTCTTTTGTGACAAATGTCATAAAAAAGCGAGCCCGCATAATTATGCGGGCTCTGACCATCAGAACTGGTAAACCAGGCCTAACGCTACAACGTCATCGGTGCTGATGCCGTTGTCTTTGTAGAAGTTGTCATCTTCATCCAGCAGGTTGATTTTGTAATCAACGTAGGTGGACATGTTTTTGTTGAAGTAATAGGTGACCCCTACGTCAGCATATTTAACCAGATCCTGGTCGCCCTGGCCGTTGCCCAGGTCCTTACCTTTCGACTGCAGGTAGGAAAGGGACGGGCGCAGGCCGAAGTCGAACTGGTACTGCGCGGTCACTTCGAAGTTCTGGGTTTTGTTCGCCACGGCGTTGGTATTATCACCATACGGCGTCATATTGCGGGTTTCAGAATACATGGCCGCCAGATAGATATTATTGGCGTCATACTTCAGGCCCGCCGTCCAGGCATCCGCTTTGTCTCCACCCGCAGTGGTATTCATGACCTGCTCGTTGGTGCGGTCAGAAGAGGTATACGCGGCCCCTGCAGTAATCCCCATGCCGAAGTCATAGGTGGTAGAAATACCGAAGCCGTCACCGTTCTCGTGACGCATGTCGCGTCCGTTATTGGTGCCTTCCTGGTTGTTGCTGGCGTCTTCATTTTTGCCCTGGTACTGCAGCGCAAAGTTCAGGCCCTGCACCAGACCGTAGAAGTCGGTGTTACGGTAGGTTGCCACACCGTTGGCGCGGCCGGTCATGAAGTTGTCGGCTTTGGTGTAGGAGTCGCCACCAAATTCAGGCAGCATATCGGTCCAGCCTTCCACGTCGTACAGCACGCCATAGTTACGGCCGTAATCGAAGGAGCCGTAGTCGCCCACCTTCACACCGGCGAAGGCCAGACGCGTCCAGGACTGATTATCAGACCCTTCCGTATTATTCGCCTGGATGTTGTATTCCCACTGCGCGTAGCCGGTCATCATGTCGTTGATCTGGGTTTCACCCTTGAAGCCCAGACGCATATAGGTTTGATCCCCGTCAGCGCCTTTATCGTCGGAGAAATAGTGCAGACCATCTACTTTTCCGTACAGATCTAATTTGTTGCCGTCTTTATTATAAATCTCTGCTGCATGAGTTGCGCCAGCCATTAACAGAGCCGGAATCATCAGGGCCAGTACTTTTCTTTGCATTGTGATATTCCTTTGCAGTTGTTTTTATTTAATTACCTGTTGAACTTTCAGAATGAGAAAGTTGTCTCATGCTAAATCACTCCCGTGAAGGAGTAATAAAATATAATTGTTACGAACTAAGTAAAATCTAAACCGAATAAATCGGCGGTAATGGTCATTGATTTGATGAATGATTCAAAAGTTTTTATATTAAAATGAAATTATTAAACAGGGTTTAATTAAGGTAATATTGAAGGCGTTATATGCCTGTAAGATGATTAATCCATAATTAACGTGAATGCTATTAAGGAAACTAAATAGATATTCAATAATTATCTGGATTCGCCCGGTGTGAATACGCCGGGCTTTTTTTATGGTAAAAAAATGCCCGGACAAGCCGGGCAGAGGAACTAGTCGCTGGTCGGTTTTTCGGCTTTACCCGCCATCTGCGCCAGGAAGTCATAGCGTTTTTGCAGGTCAGCAGCGGCATCTTTCCAGAGCTGCCCGGCCACTTCCGGCTGCTGGGCGTTAAGGCGACGGAAGCGCTGTTCCTGCATTAACGTCTCGGCCAGAGCATCCGACGGCGGACGCGAATCCAGCGCCAGCGGTAATTTACCCTCGTCTGCACGACGCGGGTCGAACCGGTACAGCGGCCAGAAGCCGGTCGCGGTCAGCTGGCGCATCTGGTCGTGGCTGAGGGCCAGATCGTAGCCATGCTCTTCACAAGGGCTGTAGGCAATGATCAGCGACGGGCCAGGATACGCTTCCGCTTCCTGAATCGCTTTCACCGTCTGGTTAAGCTGCGCGCCCAGCGAGATTTGCGCGACGTAAACGTGACCGTACATCATCATGCTCACGCCGAGATCTTTGCGCGCCTTGCGTTTACCGTGTTCGCCGAATTTCGTTACCGCGCCTAACGGCGTCGCTTTCGACGCCTGGCCGCCGGTATTGGAATAACACTGCGTATCCAGAACCAGGATGTTGACGTTTTCGGTCAGGCTCAACACGTGATCCAGCCCGCCAAAGCCGATATCGTAAGCCCAGCCGTCACCGCCAATCAGCCAGATTGATTTTTCGACCAGGGCGTCAGCGTCGGTCAGCAGCTGTTCAGCCCCCGTCACGCCCTGCAGCGCGCGGCGCAGCTCAGCAACCTGCTCACGGCGTTCTTCTGGCGTCGCGTCCGCGTGAAGCGCGTCATTGAGCTCCGCGGGGATCTGCCCGGCAAACTGCTCCAGCAGGCGCATCACGCGCGCGCGGTGCTGGTCGACGGTCAGGCGGAAGCCCAGGCCGAATTCGGCATTGTCCTCGAATAGCGAGTTTGCCCACGCCGGACCGCGCCCATTCGCGTCGGTGGTGTACGGCGTAGAAGGCAAATTGCCCCCGTAGATGGATGAACAGCCGGTAGCGTTGGCAATCAGCATCCGGTCACCGTACAGCTGGGTAAGCAGCTTGATATACGGCGTTTCACCGCAGCCGGAGCAGGCGCCAGAGTACTCAAACAGCGGCGTAATCAGCTGTGACGTACGAATATCAATACGTTCCAGTTTGCTGCGATCGATTTCCGGCAGATTCAGGAAGAAGTCATAATTGACCTTCTCCTCTTCAACATGCTCCAGACGCGACATCATATTGATGGCTTTGATCTCCGGATCCTGCCTGTCTTTCGCCGGACAGACCTCGACGCACAGGTTACAGCCGGTGCAATCTTCCGGCGCGACCTGCAAAACGTATTTCTGTCCGCGCATATCGCGAGACTTCACATCCAGCGAATGCAGGCTGGCTGGTGCAGTTTCCATCTCTTCCGGTGAAACCACTTTGGCACGAATGGCAGAGTGCGGGCAGGCCGCAACGCAGTGGTTGCACTGGGTACACAGTTCTTCTTTCCAGATGGGGATCGCTTCGGCGATGTTGCGTTTTTCCCAGCGGGTCGTACCCATCGGCCAGGTGCCATCCGGCGGTAGCGCAGAGACGGGAAGGGCATCGCCCAGGCCGGCCAGCATCGCCGCCGTCACGGTCTTCACGAAATCAGGCGCCGCGTCGGACACCACCGGAGGGCGGTTCGGGCTTGCGGCATCCACCGGCTGCAGCGGTACCTCATACAGCGATTCGCGTGCCAGCGCCAGCGCCTGCCAGTTTCGCTCGACCAGCTCTTGGCCCTTGCTGCTGTAGCTCCTGGCAATCGCACCCTGCAGTTCCACCAGCGCGCTGTCGCCCGGGAGAATATTGGTCAGATGGAAGAAGGCCATCTGCATAACGGTATTAATACGCGCAGCAAGGCCACATTCGCGGGCAATTTTTGCGGCGTTGACCACGTAGAAACGGGCTTTTTTCTGGTTCAGCACCGCCTGAACTTCCTGCGGCAGTCGCCCCCAGACTTCGTCTGCGCTGTACGGCGTATTGAGGAGGAAAATGCCGCCGGGCTTCAGGCGCTCGGCCATCTGGTATTTATCGATAAACTGCAGCTGGTGGCAGCCAACAAAATCGGCCTGAGAAATAAGATACGCGGAGCGGATGGGCTGTTCGCTCACGCGCAGGTGGGAAACGGTCAGGCCGCCTGCTTTTTTGGAGTCGTAGACGAAGTACCCCTGGGCGTACCACGGCGTTGAGTTGCCGATGATTTTAATGTTGTTTTTGGTCGCGGAGACGCTGCCGTCGCTGCCCAGACCATAGAACAGCGCCTCAAGTTTTGCGGTCGAGGGCAGGGTATTTTCCGGCAACGACAGGGACAGATTCGTCACGTCATCATAAATGCCGACGGTAAAGCGCGGTCTGGGTTTCGCTTCGCTTAACTCGTTGAATACCGCCTGCACGCAGTCCGGCCCAAACTCCTTGGAGGACAAACCATAGCGCCCCCCGATAACGCGCGGCAGCGTTTCACGCTCGCCCTGATTAAAGGCTTCTGCCAGGGCCGTCATCACATCCAGATAGAGGGGTTCCGCCTGCGCGCCAGGCTCTTTGGTACGATCGAGCACCGCCACAGCGCGCGCGCTTTCAGGCAGCGCCGAAAGCAGATGTTTAGCCGAGAACGGGCGATAGAGACGCACTTTAAGCACGCCAACTTTTTCGCCGCGCGTCAGCAGCTCGTCAACCACCTCTTCACAGGTCCCAATGGCTGACCCCATCAGCACGATCACCCGTTCCGCCAGCGGATGGCCGTAGTACTCAAACGGTTTGTACTGCCGGCCGGTTGCGGCGGCAAAATCATTCATTGCCTGTTCAACATGATCGTAAACCGCGTTGTACCAGGGGTTCGTGGCCTCTCGGGACTGGAAATAAGTATCCGGGTTCGCCGATGTCCCACGAATAACCGGGTGTTCAGGATTAAGAGCCCGGGCGCGATGCGCGTCGATTTCCGCCTGCGGCAGCAGATTCAGGATAGTATCGTCGGCCAGCGGGACGATTTTGTTGATTTCGTGAGAGGTGCGGAAACCATCAAAGAAGTGAATAAACGGCACGCGGCTTTTAAGCGTGGCGATATGCGAAATTAAGGCAAAGTCCTGCGCTTCCTGAACGCTGCTGGCGCATAGCATCGCGCAGCCGGTCTGGCGCACGGCCATGACGTCGGAGTGGTCGCCAAAGATAGAGAGCGCGTGGGTAGCAACGGTACGCGCGGCAACGTGCAGAACGAAGGGGGTCAGCTGACCGGCGAGTTTGTACAGCGTAGGGATCATTAACAGCAATCCCTGTGAGGAGGTAAACGACGTGGAAAGCGCGCCGGTCTGAAGCGCACCGTGTACCGTGGCAATCGCACCGGCTTCAGACTGCATTTCAACCACTCTCGGGACATCGCCCCAGACGTTTTTTAACCCGTTACCCGCCCAGGCATCCGCCTGCTCGGCCATGGTAGAACTTGGCGTAATCGGGTAGATGGCGATAACTTCACTGGTGCGAAACGCGACTGAGGCAACTGCACCATTACCGTCAATAGTTTGCATAGGACAACACCCTTACATTGCGCAAAAAATAGGGGTCTGTATTACGGCAACAAACCCTGAATATTATCTGTGTATTCTAGCAAACGGGGGATTTTACGATTTTCGCTTTTGTGTCCTTGGTATTCTTGCCATCAATGAGTAGATCAAACTTTTGGCGAAAAAATTGCGAGAAATTGTTTCTGTAGCGCATAAATACGCACTTCCGCTCTCGACGACACGGGATGTGATGCCTATTATGCATAGGTTTCGTATTATTCATGGGGGAGAGAGCATGCGCTCAGCATTTTGGGTAGGGTGTGCCGCGTTATTGTTGTCGGCATGTAGCAGTGAACCAGTCCAGCAGGCAACGGCAGCCCACGTGGCGCCGGGAATGAAAGCGGCAATGTCCAGTTCAGGTCAGGCCAACTGCGCGATGATTGGCGGTTCGCTGTCTGTCGCCCGCCAGCTTGATGGTTCTGCTATTGGGATGTGCGCCTTGCCAAACGGCAAACGCTGTAGCGAACAGTCGCTTGCCGTTGGAAGCTGCGGTAACTACTGATTATTCTACACGCTTAAACATCAGCGTTGTATCGGCTGTCGCCAGCGTTAACTGGTCCTCAGTCAGGTCGACCTGCGCCCCTTTGCGCAGCATGTCGCCGATAGTCTGATCTAGCTCATTCAGCTGCTGCTCGGTACAGAGCTTACGCGTCATGGCCAGCGTTTTAACCTTAAGCTCGCCTTCGGACAATTTCCCCTGTCCGTTGAAGCGGTTACACATCTGGCCGGAAACGCTGATGTTATTCACCAGGCTGATATCTGGCAGCGCGCTAAAACCGATCTCAGGTTGCGTTGTCGCGGTCTTCACGGCCTTACCGTTTACGTTTTCCAGCACAAAGCGGTGGTTTTTAAGTTGCTCCGGCTGTACGGAGGCTTTACCCGGATTAACACACCCGGTAAGGACAAGACTGATAACGCTTAACGCAATGAGCTTTTTCATTTTTCTTCTCAAACTATAAATACCGTGAATCTTTTTCCAGTGTAACGATACTCTGCCGTGCGTTAATGGGGTTTGTCTGAAAGTGCGGGGAGAAGTACCGGGCAACGCAGCGGTTGCCCGGAATGACGTTAATGCGATTTAAATCCTGCCGCCGTCATCAGCATGCGGAAGAGCATACTGACAGCAGCCAGCGCCAGTACGCTGCCGCCCCAGATAATGGCCAGCCACAGTAATCTTTTCCAGACCGGTTGTTGCATCAGTGATAACCCTCCCCATGCTGAACTTTGCCGCGAAACACGTAGTAGCTCCAGAAGGTGTAGACCAGAATAACGGGAATGATCAACAGCGCGCCCACCAGCATAAAGCCCTGGCTTTGCGTCGGGGCGGCGGCCTGCCACAGGGTGATCGACGGTGGAATAATATGCGGCCAGATGCTGATCCCAAGCCCGCTAAAGCCGAGGAATATCAGCCCCAGCGTCAGAATAAACGGACGGCTATGGCTGGCGGGATTATTCAGGCAGCGCCACTGGTAGAGGCTAAAAATCACCACCAGAGCAGGGACCGGCAGCAGATAAAACAGATTCGGCAGCGTAAACCAGCGCGCAGCGATGGCCGGTTGCGCCAGCGGCGTCCAGAGGCTGATCGCCGCAATAAACGCCAGCAGCACGATTAACAGCGTTTTCGACACCTCACGCATCCGCTGCTGCAGCGCGTTTTCGCTTTTCATCACCAGCCAGGTGGAGCCTAACAGCGCATAGGCCACCACCAGCCCCGCGCCGCAAAACAGATTAAACGCGGTAAACCAGTCAAAGGGGCCACCGGTATAGGCCCGGCCGGTGACGGTAAAGCCGTTAATGACGGCGCCTACCGTCACGCCCTGGGTGAACGTTGCCAGAATGGAACCGCCTATAAACGCCTTATCCCAGAAAGGGCGGTGGGCTGGCGTGGCTTTAAAGCGAAACTCAAAAGCCACCCCGCGGAAAATAAGTCCGATCAGCATTAATGTTAGCGGAATGGTCAGGGCATCAACGATTACTGCATACGCCAGCGGAAATGCGCCGAACAGGGCGGCTCCGCCAAGCACCAGCCAGGTTTCATTTCCGTCCCAGACCGGCGCGACGCTGTTGACCATTACGTCGCGATCGTCGGCGTTCTGCGTGGCAGGGAACAGAATGCCAATCCCCAGATCAAAACCGTCCATCACGATATACATCAGCGTGGCGAAGACGATGATCACAAACCAGATAATGGAAAGATCGATACCCATTATGGCTGCTCCTTATGTTCAGTTGTGACGGCAGAAAGCGGGCGCGCCGGACGTCCGTCGGACTCGGTAGCGAAAGTTTCATGCGGCTGTGGGCCTTTTCGGATGAGGCGTACCATATAGCTATAACCCACGCCGAATACCGAGGTATAGACGACGAAGAAGGCCAGCAGGCTCACGCTCATATGCAGATCACCGTGGGCGGACACCGCATCCTTCGTTCGTTGGAGTCCGTAGACCACCCACGGCTGGCGGCCCACTTCGGTGGTGATCCACCCGGCCAGGATGGCAATCAGCCCGGTTGGCCCCATCAGCAGCGCAAACCACAGGAAGGGGCGCGACGAATACACGCGTTTTTTGTAGCGCAGCCAGAGTGCCGTCACCCCGAGCAGCAGCATCAGCATGCCCAGGCCCGCCATGATGCGGAACGACCAGAAGACGATGGTGGAATTCGGACGATCTTCCTTCGGAAACTCTTTGAGTGCCGGAACCTGTTTATCCAGACTGTGCGTCAGGATAAGACTCCCCAGCGCCGGGATCTCCAGCCCAAATCGGGTGCGCTCCTGTTCCATATCCGGCCAGCCAAACAGCAGCAGCGGGGTAGGCTCACCCGGCGGATTTTCCCAGTGGCCTTCAATGGCGGCAATCTTGGCGGGCTGATGCTTTAAGGTGTTTAACCCGTGCATATCGCCAACCATGGCCTGAATGGGGGCGACTATCAGCGTCATCCACAGCGCCATAGAAAACATCGCCCGGATGGCAGGAGTATTATTCCCGCGCAGCAGGTGCCATGCCGCGGATGCGCCCACAAACAGGGCGCTGCTCAGGAATGCGGCTATCGACATATGCAGCAGGCGGTAAGGGAAGGAGGGATTAAACACCACGGCGAACCAGTCCACCGGTACCACCTGGCCGTTGACGATCTCATAGCCCTGCGGGGTCTGCATCCAGCTGTTCGACGAGAGGATCCAGAAGGTGGAGATAATGGTGCCCAACGCCACCATGCAGGTGGCGAAGAAGTGCAGACCCGGCCCGACTTTATTCCAGCCGAACAGCATCACGCCGAGGAACCCGGCCTCGAGGAAGAAGGCGGTCAGCACTTCATAGGTCAGCAGCGGGCCGGTAATGCTGCCCGCAAACTGTGAAAATCCGCTCCAGTTGGTGCCAAACTGGTAGGCCATCACCAGCCCGGAGACCACGCCCATGCCAAAGTTGACGGCAAAAATCTTCGACCAGAAATGGTACAGCGAGCGCCAGACCGGATTTTTTGTTTTCAGCCACAGCCCTTCGAGCACGGCAAGATAGCTTGCCAGGCCGATGGTGATCGCCGGGAAAATAATGTGAAAGGATACGGTAAAGGCAAACTGTATCCGTGCAAGGTGAAAAGCATCTAAACCAAACATGCACAGCCTCAATGTCAAACGGTGTGCTGTTATGGTATAGGGGCAAAGTTCGGACTATCAGACGCAGAAAAGTGATTTTTAACCATAACAGTTGGCTTAAAGCTCATGCTTTAGCCATCTGATATACCTCGAGTGAGGAATAAAAACCGTCTTTTTATGAATTTTACGCATAAAACTGCTTGCCTTGTCGTCTGCGCCGTGCGTTAATGGCCCTCTGGTTTTGAGTCCAAATAAATATCTGACGTAGTTTTATAAAGCAGTTCTCATCACGTTGTGCCTCTCCGCAGCCTCTCTTGGGTCTTTATCTACTTTCCGATTCGTTTTGTTTAAAACCATTATTGCCCAATCGGCCCATTAGTAATTTACGTTTTTACGTTCACAGGAGAATCCTATGACTTCTTATATTCATTTCCGCTGCCCATGCTGTCATGGCTCGCAGTACCGTACCTCAGTCTTTGATATGTCTGAGAAAAACCCACTCGGCGCGAAATGCATCTTTTGCAAATCGTCGATGATTACGCTCGATCACCTGGCCGCCGCGCGTCAGGCGCAAAGCCACGTTACCGAGTACCGTAAGTAATTCGTTTCCCGAACCATAACAGTTAGCTAAATCTTCTCTTTTTCTCCTGCTGATATACACTGTCGGTCACAAGGAGAATTTGATGAAAAAATACCAGCGTCTGGCGCAACAAATTATCTCGCAGATTGAGCTTGGCGTATGGCTGCCGGGCGATAAGCTGCCTTCGCTGCGAGAGCAGGTGGCGAGCAGCGGCATGAGTTTTATGACCGTTGGCCACGCGTATCAGATGCTGGAAAGTCAGGGGCGCATTGTCGCCAGACCGCAGTCGGGCTATTACGTTGCCTCGCGCCCGACCGCACATCAGCCTGCTCCACCTGCCCAGGTAATGCGTGACGAAGTGGTGGATATTAATACCTACATCTTCGACGTCTTACAGGCCAGCCGCGACCCGTCCGTTGTTCCTTTTGCCTCCGCGTTTCCCGATCCCCGACTTTTCCCGCTGCAGCAGCTCAACCGCTCGCTGGCGAACGTCAGCAAAACCGCGACGGCGATGAGCGTGATTGAGAACCTGCCGCCGGGTAACGTCGATCTCCGCCACGCCATTGCCCGTCGCTACGCGCAGCAGGGGATGAACATCTCCCCGGAAGAGATTGTGATCACCGCAGGCGCGCTTGAAGCGCTCAATCTCAGCCTGCAGGCGGTGACCGAGCCGGGCGACTGGGTGATCGTCGAAAACCCGTGTTTCTACGGCGCGCTACAGGCGCTGGAACGCCTGAAGCTCAAAGCGTTGTCGATTGCGACGGACGTCCGCGAGGGGATTGACCTGAATGCCCTTGAACAGGCGCTGAAGGAGTACCCGGTTAAAGCCTGCTGGATCATGACCAACAGTCAGAACCCGCTTGGCTTTACGCTGAGCGCTGCGAAAAAAGCGCAGCTTGTGGCGCTGTTAACGCAGCACAACGTCCCCCTGATTGAAGACGATGTCTACAGCGAGCTCTATTTTGGCCGCGAAAAGCCGCTCCCGGCGAAAGCCTGGGATCGTCAGGACATGACGCTTCACTGCTCGTCCTTTTCAAAATGCCTGGTGGCCGGTTTTCGCATCGGCTGGGTGGCGGCAGGAAAACACGCGCGGCGCATTCAGCAGCTGCAGCTGATGAGCACGCTCTCCACCAGTTCGCCCGTGCAGCTGGCGCTGGTGGATTATCTGGCGACGAAACGCTACGACGCCCATCTGCGCCGCCTGCGGCGTACGCTCGCCGAGCGAAAACAGCAGGCCTGGCAGTCCCTTTTGCGCCATATGCCTGCCGGCGTCAAAATCCACCATAACGACAGCGGCTACTTTTTATGGCTGGAGCTTCCGGCGCAGCTGGATGCGGGGCTGCTCAGCGAACAAGCCTTAACGCACCACATCAGCATTGCTCCCGGAAAGATGTTTTCCACCTCCGACGCGTGGACACCGTTCTTCCGGTTTAATACCTCCTGGGCCTGGGGAGAGCGAGAAGAGCAGGCGGTCATTCAGTTAGGAAAATTAATTAGCACGATGCTGGAATAATCAATTCGACCTTATTTAAATAATCAATTCTTATCCTGATGACGGCGCTGCGAATATTTCGCAGTGCCCTGTCATAGGAAATCTGCATACCGTCTTTCGCGCCTAACTCCTTGTCTATAATCCAGTTAACGGGGAATGCGCCCTCTGTCACACCTTGATGAAATTTCCTGAAGCCATACGGTGCGGCGCATTTGCGCGGTCTACGTTTAATAAGGGAGATATTTTTACGGCACGGCTGCCGCTAAATTTCATTGCGACAGGAGTAACTCTTATGAGCAAACATTTTGCCCGCAGCAGCCTGTGCGCGCTCGGCATGACTATCATGACAGCGCAAGCCGCAGAACCACCAAAGGCCATCGGCGACGGGGAAGGTCGGCTGGATATTATCGCCTGGCCGGGATACATCGAACGCGGACAGACGGATAAAAATTATGACTGGGTCACCCAGTTTGAAAAAGAGACCGGGTGTGCGGTCAACGTCAAAACGGCGGCCACGTCGGATGAAATGGTCAGCCTGATGGCGAAAGGAGGATACGATCTGGTGACCGCCTCGGGTGACGCCTCCCTGCGCCTGATCATGGGCAAACGCGTCCAGCCCATTAACCCCGATCTTATCCCCAACTGGAAAACCCTAGACGGACGGATTGTGAAAGGGGAATGGTTTAACGTCGGCGGGAAAGTCTACGGCACGCCGTATCAGTGGGGGCCAAACCTGCTGATGTACAACACCAAAACCTTCCCGACGCCGCCTGACAGCTGGAGCGTGGTCTTTACTAAACAGGATCTGCCGGACGGTAAAACCAATCAGGGACGCGTGCAGGCGTATGACGGCCCGATTTATATCGCCGATGCCGCGCTGTTCGTCAAAGCCACGCAGCCGCAGTTGGGTATCAAAGACCCTTACCAGCTCACCGAAAAACAGTATGCCGCCGTGCTCAAGGTGCTTCGCGACCAGCACGCGCTGATCCACCGCTACTGGCATGACACCACCGTCCAGATGAGCGACTTCAAAAATGAAGGCGTCGTGGCCTCCAGCGCCTGGCCGTATCAGGCGAATGCGCTGAAGGCTGAGAACCAGCCCGTTGCCACCGTCTTCCCGAAAGAGGGGGTGACCGGCTGGGCGGACACCACCATGCTGCACGCGCAGGCAAAACACCCGATGTGCGCCTACAAATGGATGAACTGGTCGCTGACGCCGAAAGTGCAGGGCGATCTGGCCGCATGGTTTGGCTCCCTGCCCGTAGTTGCAGAAGGGTGTAAGGCCAGCACGCTGCTGGGTGATAAAGGCTGCGAAACAAACGGTTATAACGAGTTCGACAAAATCATGTTCTGGAAAACCCCCATCGCCGAAGGCGGCAAATTTGTCCCTTACAGCCGCTGGACGCAGGACTACATCGCCATCATGGGCGGTCGTTAATTGCCCGGGAGCAGAACATGACGTACGCGGTAGAGTTTAACAACGTTTCCCGTCTGTACGGCGACGTACGGGCGGTGGATGGGGTCACCATTGCCATTCGTGACGGAGAATTTTTCTCCATGCTGGGGCCTTCGGGCTCCGGTAAAACCACCTGCCTGCGTCTGATCGCCGGTTTCGAACAGCTGTCAGGCGGGACGATCTCTATCTTCGGCAAAGAGGCGAGCGAACTGCCCCCTTGGGAGCGGGATGTGAATACCGTCTTTCAGGACTACGCGCTGTTTCCGCATATGTCGATCCTCGACAATGTTGCCTACGGGCTGATGGTCAAAGGTATCGACAAGAAAAAACGCCATGCGCAGGCCCGTGATGCCCTGGAAAAAGTGGGCCTGAGCTTTGCCGTTGCCCGCAAACCTTCACAACTTTCCGGCGGCCAGCGGCAGCGTGTTGCCATCGCCCGGGCGCTGGTTAATGAGCCGCGCGTCCTGCTGCTGGATGAACCCTTAGGTGCGCTCGATCTCAAACTGCGTGAACAGATGCAGTTCGAGCTGAAGAAGCTTCAGCAGGAACTCGGCATCACCTTTATTTTTGTCACCCACGATCAGGGCGAAGCCCTTTCCATGTCAGACCGGGTGGCGGTGTTCAATAACGGGCGCATCGAGCAGGTGGATACCCCGCGCGATCTCTACATGCGTCCGCGCACGCCGTTTGTCGCCGGTTTTGTCGGCACTTCCAACGTATTTGACGCAGTCCTTGCGCAGAAACTATGCGGTATGGAAGGCAGCTATTCCCTGCGCCCGGAACATATTCGCCTTAATGAGGGCGGAGACGTTCAGGTTCAGGGCATCGTGCAGGCCGTTCAGTATCAGGGGGCGGCCACGCGGCTGGAGCTGAAGCTCGCCGACGGCGCCAAACTGCTGGTGAGCCAGGCTAATCTCAGTGAAATCTCGCCGCTGAGCGGGATTGCGCCGGGGCAGGCGGTGATGGCGTCGTGGTCACGCGAGGCGATGATTCGCCTGCACGAGGAGAGGTGAAATGGCTATGAGCGTTACGCATCCTCCCGCCTCGCACGGGCGCTTAAGCCGCATGACGGCGCTGTTCTGGCGCAAACCGTCGCTTGGCCTGTTCCTGCTTCTGCTCGCGCCGCTCATGTGGTTTGGCATCGTCTATTTAGGATCGCTTCTGACCCTGCTGTGGCAAGGTTTTTACACCTTTGACGATTTCACCATGGCCGTCACGCCGGATCTGACCCTGGCGAACATTCGGGCGCTTTTCAACCCGGCAAACTACGACATCATACTGCGCACGCTAACGATGGCGATTGCGGTGACGATAGCCAGCGCCATCCTGGCATTCCCGATGGCCTGGTACATGGCGCGATACACCCGCGGCAAGTGGAAAGCGTTTTTCTATATTGCTGTGATGCTGCCAATGTGGGCAAGCTACATCGTCAAAGCCTACGCCTGGACGCTGCTGCTGGCGAAGGATGGGGTGGCGCAGTGGTTTCTCAACCATATGGGGCTGGAGCCGATCCTGACCTCACTCCTTACGCTCCCGGCAGTTGGCGGCAACACCTTGTCCACCTCCGGGCTGGGACGGTTTCTGGTGTTCGTCTATATCTGGCTGCCGTTTATGATCCTGCCCGTCCAGGCGGCTCTGGAACGCCTGCCGGCCTCGCTACTGCAGGCCTCAGCCGACCTTGGCGCGCGCCCTCGCCAGACCTTTCGCTGCGTCGTTCTGCCGCTGGCGATCCCGGGTATTGCCGCGGGCTCAATATTCACCTTTTCCCTGACGCTGGGAGATTTCATCGTTCCGCAGCTGGTGGGGCCGCCGGGTTACTTCATCGGTAACATGGTCTACTCACAGCAGGGCGCCATTGGCAATATGCCCATGGCCGCCGCGTTCACGCTCGTGCCCATCGTGCTGATTTCACTCTATCTGGCGTTCGTGAAACGTCTGGGAGCATTCGATGCACTCTGAACGCGCACCGCTGTTCCTGAAAGTGGCAGCCTGGGGAGGCGTCATCTTCCTGCACTTCCCGCTGCTGATTATCGCGACCTATGCCTTTAACACCGAAGACGCGGCCTTCAGCTTTCCGCCGCAGGGGCTGACGCTTAAGTGGTTTAGCGTGGCGGCGGGGCGCGGCGATATTATTGAATCCGTGACGTTGTCACTTCAGATTGCCGCGCTCTCCACCGCGATTGCCCTCGTGCTTGGCACGCTTGCTGCAGCGGCGCTGTGGCGAAGCGAGTTTTTTGGCAAGAATGCGATCTCGCTGCTGCTGCTGTTGCCGATTGCGTTACCGGGGATCATCACCGGTCTGGCGCTGCTGACGGCATTCAAAACGATTGACCTTGAGCCGGGGTTTTTCACCATCGTGGTGGGACACGCCACCTTTTGCGTGGTGGTGGTATTTAACAACGTGATTGCCCGTTTCAGACGCACCTCCTGGAGCCTGGTGGAAGCGTCGATGGATCTCGGGGCCGACGGATGGCAAACCTTCCGCTATGTGGTGCTGCCCAATCTGGGTTCCGCGCTGCTGGCCGGGGGAATGCTGGCGTTTGCCCTGTCGTTTGACGAGATAATCGTCACAACGTTTACGGCGGGACACGAGCGCACGTTACCGCTGTGGTTGCTCAATCAGCTCGGTCGTCCGCGCGACGTGCCGGTCACCAACGTCGTAGCACTGCTGGTGATGCTGGTGACAACTATCCCCATTCTGGGAGCCTGGTGGCTAACCCGCGACGGCGAGAACATCGCCGGCAGCGGGAAATAACAGTGAATTCAACAGGAAAATGCTATGCAAACACAACTGCTGATAGAGGGAAAACTGGTAACCGGAGAGGGAGAAAAACAGCCGGTCTATAACCCGGCCACTGGAGAACTCCTGCTGGAGATTGCCGAGGCGTCAGCGGCTCAGGTCGACGCGGCGGTTCAGGCGGCCGACCGTGCTTTTGCGGAGTGGGGACAAACCACGCCGAAGACGCGCGCCGAGTGCCTGCTGAAGCTGGCGGATGCGATTGAAGCGCATGGGGAGGAGTTTGCCCGGCTCGAATCCCTCAACTGCGGCAAGCCGCTGCACTGTGCTCTGGGTGATGAAATTCCGGCGGTGGTCGACGTTTTCCGTTTCTTCGCCGGGGCCGCCCGCTGTCTGAACGGGCTGGCCGCCGGGGAGTACCTTGACGGCCACACGTCGATGATCCGCCGCGATCCGGTGGGCGTGGTTGCCTCTATTGCCCCCTGGAACTATCCGCTGATGATGGCGGCCTGGAAACTGGCCCCCGCGCTGGCGGCAGGGAACTGCGTGGTGATTAAGCCCTCAGAGATCACGCCCCTGACCGCGCTGAAGCTGGGAGAGCTGGCAAAAGATATCTTCCCGGCAGGCGTTCTGAACGTCCTGTTTGGGCGGGGTAAAACGGTCGGCGATCCGCTGACCGGGCATGAAAAAGTTCGTATGGTCTCGCTGACCGGTTCGATTGCTACCGGGGAACATATCATCGGCCATACGGCGTCCTCTATTAAACGCACCCACATGGAGCTGGGCGGTAAAGCGCCGGTTATCGTCTTTGATGATGCTGACCTGGATGCGGTTGTCGAAGGGGTGCGGACGTTTGGTTTCTACAATGCCGGACAGGACTGTACGGCGGCGTGCCGGATTTATGCCCAGAAGGGCATCTATGCCGCGCTGGTGGAAAAGCTGGGCGCAGCGGTCGCCAGCCTCAAAATGGGTGCGCCGGAGGATGCTTCTACCGAACTGGGGCCGCTCAGCTCAGCCGCCCATCTTTCACGCGTTTGTCAGGCGGTCGATGAGGCGAAAGCGCTCGGTCATATCCGCGTTGTCACCGGCGGGAGCAAAAAAGAGGGGGCAGGCTACTACTTCCAGCCAACCCTGCTGGCGGGGGCAAAACAGGACGATGCCATCGTTCAGCGCGAGGTGTTTGGCCCGGTGGTGAGCGTCACCGAGTTTGATGACGAGGCGCAGGTGCTGGCCTGGGCGAACGATTCGCAGTATGGCCTGGCGTCATCGGTCTGGACCAAAGACGTGGGCCGCGCCCATCGCCTGAGCGCGCGGCTGCAGTACGGCTGCACCTGGGTGAATACCCATTTTATGCTGGTGAGCGAAATGCCGCACGGCGGCATGAAATTATCCGGCTACGGCAAAGATATGTCGGTCTACGGGCTTGAGGATTATACGGTCGTGCGGCATGTGATGATCAAACACTAAGCCCGCCATGCCTGGCCGCATGCGCGGCCAGGCGTTTCCCGCGCCCGCCATGAGTGTTACGCAAGATACTCAATTGTTATTATCCATTATTTTTAAGTGGTTATTCTGTAACGAAAAAACTTGATCTGTATCAACATATGACGCATATTGCGTGCGGTTATTTTTTCGGCTCTGGTATACAGAATGACGTTGTATCAAAAGATGTTGGTTTTTTACGCAATTATGGCTTCTATCTGCGCATTAATTACCTGGTTCCTCTCTAAAGACCGCAAACGTATCCGCCTGCTTAGCGCTTTTCTGGTGGGGTCAACCTGGCCAATGAGCTTCCCCGTTGCGCTGCTGGTCTCGCTTTTCTGAAGCACGCTTCCATTTTTAAAAGATGAATATGGCATTCCAGATACGGTAACTGTATAAATAAACAGTGCATCGTAAAAGGAGTGCTTATGAACAGTTTTTACTCGCAGCAGGCCGGTTGTACCGTGCGCTGGCATGACCTGCCCGGCACCGGCGATCCCGTGGTGTTCATTCACGGGCTGGGCTGCGCCTCTTCCTATGAATATCCCCGTGTCGTTCATGACCCGCTGTTTGGCGCGCGCAGAGCGATTCTCATCGATTTGCCCGGCAGCGGCTACAGCGACAAGCCTGAGCACTACAGCTATAAAACCACCGACCAGGCGCACGTAGTGGCGGAACTGATTGACCATCTAGAGCTGGAGTCCTTTTGGTTATACGGCCACAGCATGGGCGGCAGCATTGCTATCGAAACGGCGGGGCTGCTGGCGTCGCGCGTGAAGGGCCTGATGGTGTCAGAGCCTAATTTTCACGCGGGCGGGGGCATGTTCAGCCGGTCTATTGCGGCGCAAACCGAGCAGCAGTTTCTGACGCAGGGCTATGACGCCATGCTCGGCGCGGAAAAAACGGCGTGGGCCGGGTGCCTGCAGAGCAATGCGCCGTATGCCGTCTGGCGGGGTGCATCGAGCCTGGTGGCGGGCGTTGAACCGGAATGGGAAGCGCAGTTTCTGTCACTTCCTTGCCCGGTAACGTTGATTTTCGGCGAGCAGTCTCTTCCGGATGACGATGTGGAAAGTCTGAAGCAAAAGGGCGTCGAGGTGAAAATCATTCCTGCGGCAGGGCATTCAATGTCGTGGGAAAACCCTTCTGCGCTGGCGCAGACGATCGTTGGCTGTATGGCGCGGTGAAAATGGCCCGCATGGCTGCGGGCCGACATCTCAGCGCAATAACGCCTGTAAAGCCCGGCGAGCACCGGGCTGAACATCATGCGGATGCTGGTAATCAATGTTCTCTATCGCGCGGCTATAGAGTGCAACCAGCCAGTCGTAAACGTACGCGGTGGCCGCATGCACGGGCTGTTCCCCCAGGCGGGTCAGGCGAGGCTCCGCGCTGCTGACCACCGGCGTGACGAAGATGGCCTGGCCCTTGCGGATGCGGCTTGCCGGGCGCGTTGCCACGGGCGTCT